>NZ_CP051157.1 GCF_012277315.1 Wolbachia endosymbiont of Ctenocephalides felis wCfeJ
AGTACCTACATACTGCAAAAAATTAAACATAATACGCCGCTACATTAAGTAATCCTTACTTTTTAACCCGCAGGTTAGAGCAAGCAAAATATAATAGTTTCAATCAAGTGATAAGAGAGTCGCTGAAGATTATCAAATAATTTTTATGTCAGTTAGTTACTTGGATTTCTCATCAGCCTATGTTCACACAATTGTGCATTAAAATTTCAAAACCTCCCATATATGTCATCCAACCTCACTATATCATTATCAGACAAAAGCTCTCCTATCTGAAATTCAACTATCTCAAGTGGAAAGCTTGTGCTTCTATTTCCAATCCTGTGGCTAACTTTTCTTGGAATTTCTACTACATGATTCACCGCTAGAGCATGTGTTTTGTTGCCTAAATTTACATATCCGAGTCCTGACAGTACTATATGATATTCATCTCTATAGCAGTGAAACTGCCTAGAAGTGCAGCTCAATGGGCTTATACACAGATATTTTATAAGAAAACTTTCGCCGATTAAAATCACACTATAAAATCCCCACGGCTTAACTTCTTTTCTTGTTGGTTTTTCTCTCTTAACTTTATTAATGAACGACATTAGGCTCTTATTTGGCTGTTTATAAACCTTACCTAGTAAGTTTCTTGTATCATTTTCTGTCGTTAAAACTGGCTCTTTTTTCTCGTTTATACACTGGAATAACCCAGGTTCCTTACTAAACTTTTCACTTAATTCTAAAACTGAATTCCAAGTTCCAATATCCATCCAATCGAAATTAGCCTCTATCATTGCAACGTTTTCCGCCCTCTCCATTACTAAATAATCAATGGATATGTCTTCAATTCCCACAAAATCCTGCTGCTTCAAATACAGAAATCTCTCTTGTGGTGTGGAATGTTGCATACTTGCGCGACACAAATTATAAAGATGCGGAGCAGATCTTCTCATCTCATCTACATAGCGCTTTGCTTTAAACACGAATATCCCAGAGTTCCAGTAATGATCGTTACTCAACTCGAGCTTAGGTTTTTCCGTGAAACTCCTCACTATATGGTATTTCTCCTGCTGATCATAAACTGCGTTGATATAGCCATACTCAGGATTGAATTCATGAGGCTTAACTCCAAAAGTAACTATAGAGTCAGTTTCAGAGGCTAGCTGAGATGCTCTCTCAACAGAAGCGTGGAAACTATTTAAATCACCTATAAAATGGTCTGAAGGCAGAATTAACATCGTCTCGGTTTCATTGCAAAGAAGCGCAGCAATCAATATTGCTGCTGCTGTGCCAATTTTTACTGATTCGAAGATAACTTTATACTCCTGCAGTACACGTAATTCCTCCATCACTAGCGACTCATACTGTACATTTGTGACAATTATAGGCGGCATATAATCACTTTTTAGTCTCAATAAAGTGTTTTGAAACATGGTGTTATGACTGAATATTTTCTGAAATTGCTTTGGCTTGGATAAAGGCCAAAGCCTACTGCCACTACCACCACAGAGTATTACAGGATGCATTTAGTATAAGATATTAATTAATTAATTAATATCTTATACTAAATGTAAAATACATGCAAGCTTTTGTTATGGAGCAATTAAAATAGAAAGTGGATGTTAAATTAAAGTAACTGCTGATTATGGACGTGATGGAGTATTCATGCCTGGTGGCTGTGAGTTTCGTTTTTCTTTCACTCCCTTAGCGTGAGAAGTGCCACGCTCTTGATTTTTATTAATTTGTTCATTACTTGCGTTTTGTGATTTCTCCTTTAAGTTTCTCCCTAGTTTCCTAGATTGATCTATGCTTTCACTACTTTTGCTCGGCCCCTCTTCCAATTCTTTCTCAACACCTGGTCTCATAGCATCAAGTTCCTTCCATGTGCCTACCACACTAAGCGGCTTGTCCTCCTGCTTCAACTTTGATCTATTTCCGTCTTTAATAACAGAATAATCGCTTTTTGTTTCTTCCCAATATCTCCTCCATTGATATTTCCACCGAGTAATGTAAGTGTTGCCATACTTTTTCTCATCTGCTACAAACAATAAAATCGGAGCCTTAAGTATGGTAGCCCCCATATTTACTAAATTTTTATTGCTACTGCAGGGGTAAATAAAAGATAACCAAAAGACTTTGCAATTGGGTTTTGCTTGCCTATTAAATATTCTCCCAATTTTATAGGAAGAGAAGTTAACAATTTAGCACCAAACTTAGCCAGGTTTGCGGCTAAAACAATAGGAACAGATATAAGACTCTTATCTAGCTCTAGCTTATTATTTTGATCTCTAATTTCAGAAAAACTAATTTCTGATCTCCCGTAATCACTAGTGTATAACAATTCTCCATTTCTTCCCTCTTCATCTCTATCTTTCTCGTCAACCTTGCCTGTTTTATTATTGATGGAGCAACCTTTCTTAGCGAGAAGAGAAGAGTTAGTTAATTCGAGCGATGCAAGGTCAACTTCAAAGATCGGCAAATGCTTTTCAAGATCAATTTTTGAAAAGCCAAATGGTTTATAAAATCTACGATAATCATTAACCTCACGCCTATCTTTACCAACTAAAAAGTCAATAGTAAAGTAAGACTTGTCGTCAATCTCAGTAACTTTAGTTAATTTAAAACTTGCCTGTTTTCCATCTTTGTCTTCCTTACCATACAAAAGTTTATAGGTTGGATTGTTATCTTTATCTAGTACAGGATTTCCATGCATATCCTTATTTACTTTGATTTCACCAGATTTTACAACTTCATCATAATTTTTTGGGTACTGGCATTTCCTTCCATCATACGTCATTACCTTTCTAAGATCTTTAACGTAAACTTGAGACTCAGGTGAAGTAAATAGATCCTTCACTTTTAGTGTAAGGTCCGTTCCCCACTTTCTCAATGTTTCTAACATATTGCTATACCAAAACCATAATGCTGTATTTCAATAATAAAGCTAGTACACTAATAGTATATTAACATACAACTGGCAATTTTACAAGAAAATATGCTTATAGAAGAAAAAAATTGTAAAGGCAAGCACTATATAAGTAATGCTCGACAAGTACTTTATGCACGTAATTGCAAAAACCCTAAGGAGTATATTGTGTATATAATCTTCACACACTACCTGAATACCAAGAACCGCGTGCCAAAAAACACAAAATAGTAATATAACAAAAAATAAAAGTTCCAGAGGATGATCAATAGCCTGAAATAACTTCTCATTAAAAGATAAAGAGCCATTATTATAGAATGTGCAAGAAAACGAATAGATAAACCAAGGAAATAAAAATAGTAGAATTACCGCTGAAACACGCTGAACCCACCAATGATGCGCTGAACTTCCAGACTGACTCATATACACATAAATAAAAAAGCCACAGTAGAAAGAAACAGCACTACTGTTAGTAATATAGCACTCTTTGAAACACCAGTAATTTCTAAATTAAGCCCAGCATCCCATAATAAGTGACGAATACCATTTAAAAAATGGTACAGAAAATTTACAAGACATAAAACATAAGCCAACTTAGCGATAGGAGTAAATAACAATACACTTAAGTATTTCACTATAAATAGTCTAGGAAAATAAACATGTAATATGAAATACCAAGAAAATACAATTAATAAAAGAAACAGCAAGGTACCAGTTAACCTGTGCATAATAGAGAAAAAACTAGTAACTTGTACTTTATAGATTTGTAAATGTGGAGAAAGAGGCCTATCACTCATAAAATTCCATTACCAGGAAATTAGAATAGGGAGATCAAAATAAAGTAGAAGTAAAGACAGCAGTATAGTGCATAACAACACCACTATCAAAAGCAGTAAGTATGCACAAAGCCTAAGGAGGTAATCCAGCTGCAGATTCCCCTACTGCTACCTTGTTACGACTTCACCCCAGTCACTGATCCCACTTTAAATAACTCCCTCCTTGCGGTTAGGTCATTAGCTTCGAGTGAAACCAATTCCCATGGCGTGACGGGCAGTGTGTACAAGACCCGAGAACGTATTCACCGTGGCATGCTGATCCACGATTACTAGCGATTCCAACTTCATGCACTCGAGTTGCAGAGTACAATCCGAACTGAGATGGCTTTTAAGGGATTAGCTTAGCCTCGCGACTTTGCAGCCCATTGTAGCCACCATTGTAGCACGTGTGTAGCCCACTCCATAAGGGCCATGATGACTTGACATCATCCCCACCTTCCTCCAGTTTATCACTGGCAGTTTCCTTAAAGTTCCCAGCATTACCTGATGGTAACTAAGGATGAGGGTTGCGCTCGTTGCGGGACTTAACCCAACATCTCACGACACGAGCTGACGACAGCCATGCAACACCTGTGTGAAATCCGGCCGAACCGACCCCATCCCTTCGGATAGGTATAATTTCCATGTCAAGGAGTGGTAAGGTTTTTCGCGTTGCATCGAATTAAACCACATGCTCCACCGCTTGTGCGGGTCCCCGTCAATTCCTTTGAGTTTTAATCTTGCGACCGTAGTCCCCAGGCGGAATGTTTAACGCGTTAGCTGTAATACAGAAAGTAAACTCCCCATATTTAACATTCATCGTTTACAGCGTGGACTACCAGGGTATCTAATCCTGTTTGCTCCCCACGCCTTCGCGCCTCAGCGTCAGATTTGAACCAGATAGACGCCTTCGCCACTGGTGTTCCTCCTAATATTTACGAATTTCACCTCTACACTAGGAATTCCTCTATCCTCTTTCAATCTCTAGATTAGCAGTTTTAAAAGCAATTCCAAAGTTAAGCTTTGGGATTTCACTTTTAACTTACTAATCAGCCTACGCGCCCTTTACGCCCAATAATTCCGAATAACGCTAGCCCTCTCCGTATTACCGCGGCTGCTGGCACGGAGTTAGCCAGGACTTCTTCTGTGAGTACCGTCATTATCTTCCTCACTGAAAGAGCTTTACAACCCAAAGGCCTTCTTCACTCATGCGGCATGGCTGGATCAGGCTTTCGCCCATTGTCCAATATTCCCCACTGCTGCCTCCCGTAGGAGTCTGGACCGTATCTCAGTTCCAGTGTGGCTGATCATCCTCTCAGATCAGCTATAGATCATTGCCTTGGTAGGCCATTACCCCACCAACTAACTAATCTAATATAGGCTCATCTAATAGCAATAAATCTTTCCCCCGTAGGGCGTATACGGTATTAGTTGCCGTTTCCAGCAATTGTCCCGTACTACTAGGTAGATTCCTATACATTACTCACCCGTCTGCCACTAAGTTATACTATAGCAAGCTACAATATAACCTCGTTCGACTTGCATGTGTTAGGCCTGCCGCCAGCGTTCATTCTGAGCCAGGATCAAACTCTCAAATTTAGACTTCAACCTATCAAAGGTTGAGGGTACATCGGATAAATCCGATAAAAAATAATTTAGCTTTATACTGCTGCCTTTATTTCTACTCTAGAAATATTTTAATCTTCAACTATTCAAACAACTTAAAAATATTATTATGTGATATAATCACAGTGTCAATATGTTTTTGCAAATCAAAAGCATTAATATATAAATATACATCTACTTAGGGATATTACTATGAAAAAATACATCTTTTTATTTGCATTGATGTCAATACTAGTTGGCATCACATTGTACTCATTAAATAGTATTGATAACACAAAGCAATCCACAATCGCAGGCAATAAGTTCTATAAAGTGTTATTCTCCAAAAAAGACAATAAGATATTGGAAGAAATAGGATCAAACTGGAAATATTTAGCAAACTTTGAAAGTGCCTCTAACCATATCTCAAATTCAAGGTTAAAAGAAGCAACATCTATTTATAGTGATATGGCAGATAATGAAACTGTACCAAATGTTTTTCGCGAATTAGCACAATATTTAGAAGTAATGAGTTTGTTTGACCAAGGTAAAAAAATCAATGAAGATAAAATTAATAATTTAGAATCAAACACAGTGTACCCTTATTCAAGCCAAGAAGCCATTGCTATAATAAAAATACATAATAATGACATTAAAGGTGCAATTGAAATATTACACTCATTAATAAATGACAGAAAATGTCCTACTCTCATAAAGGCTAATGCACAAGAATTGCTCCGGATATATGAAAGCTAAAGCTACTAGATCTTTTGCATAGTTTTTGGCAGCACGTTGACAAAATTTCCTGACAAACTTCATCATCCCTATTACTATAGTGTTAGCGGTATTTACGACTCAAAGCTTGTTTCTGACTTTCCGGTTCAATGACAAACTTCAGGTATTTTTTAGCGGATTGTATCAAATTATTAGGGCTGTATTTCTTTTAAAATCTTTCTACATGCATCTAAATCGTGCTTAAATTAAGCATCAGTACATTATTATCAGCACCAATTACATATTAGACGGTCAAACTCGTTACACAGATCTTCTTTTACCTTTTTTTGCTCGGTAAATTTCTTAATACTTGTAGTCAAAGCAATCTAAAGCAGTTAAACCACAGCGTTACAAAAAAGGCAAAAACCCTTTTGTGTAGGCAGGCCCAGAAACAATCTAGGGCCTAAAGCCTCTATTTCTTCTGAGCAAAACATAAAAGGCCCCCTCGCCACCATGTTTTTTTGTAGCTTGTTGACAATATAGCACCATGTGCTGAATCTTAGTATCATTCAACCACTTGTTTAGGCTACTCTTTATAGTATCCGCCCCATCTGTTGTATTACCCTGTCCTGTAATTATCAATAGGCATCTACTTCCCTCTTGATAATTTCTAACGATAAAATCTATCAACTTATAGTAAGCATCCCCCATATTGTAGCCATGTAGGTCAAGTCTACCGTTTATAAAATATTTTCCCTTATCAACTTTTGATTTTGTGTTGTAGTCAAGACAAAACGGCAAGTTACCTTTATTCACATTAAGAAAATTTTCTTGTAAGTAAGGTGTGCCCTTATTGACTACAGATTTTATATTCACTTTATGGTCAACTCTCAAAGTAACCTTCCCACATTTTATTGGCTTAACATTTTTTCGCCAGTTTAACTCATCATCCGACATAAACACATTAATTAAACTATATCATTTTACAACAATATCTAAACATAGTAAAATGTCGCTTATTTTATAGAAATACGATCCCCAATAGTATAATGAAATCATTAAAAGTTAACGAGAGTTTCTGGCTGTACGGAAAGCACACCTGCATGTCAGCACTGAAAAATAAAAATAGGCAGTGTATAGAATTCTTAATGACAGAAAACTTCTATAAGGAACATGAAAAAGAAATCAGACACCTTGCAGATAGTAAAAACATTAAAGCTCACCTGGTAGCAAACAAAACACTGAGCAATATTTTGCCTAAAGGTGCTAATCACCAAGGAGTTGCTCTAAAAGTTGCTTCTATTCTTCACAGCCTTAGCATCGAAGAAATAGCCGAAAACTTAAGCAACAGCTCCACTATAGTCATTTTAGATCAAGTCACTGATACACACAATATAGGATCAATTTTAAGAACATCAGCTTGTTTTAATGTTGATGCGGTAGTTTTACCATATAACCATTCACCAAGTGAAAATGCATCTATCGCAAAAACAGCAAGTGGAGCATCAGACATTGTCCCACTAATATATGTTACAAACATAGTAAAAACCATGGAGTATCTAAAAAAAGTCGGCTATTGGTGTTACGGATTCGATAGCAATGCCAAAGAGAATATAGATCAGATAAAGAGCTTTGGAAAAAAAGTAGTGATCATCTTTGGTTCTGAAGAGAAAGGAATACGAAGATTAGTTAAAGAAAATTGTGATTATCTTGTAAAAATCCCAATGTCAAACGTAATTGACAGCTTAAATGTTTCAAATGCAGCGGCAATAGGATTATACTCCATTTACATTAAAATGCAAACAACTGCACATTAGCTACAATAAAAAATGATTTTATGCTTGATAAAAGTGCAATTTTGTATTATAATATTGTCAAGGTATAAAAGGAGTTATATTTATGTCTTACATAAGAAATGAACAAGATATTCGCTCTCAAGGCGTTTATTATAGTGCTGGACTTAGAAGTTACCTAACTAAAGTATACAATTACATGGCTTTAGCTTTGGGTGTTACCGGGCTCGTTGCATTTTTAACAGTGTTTTCTGGTCTTTTTCAAGTGATCTATTCTAATCCTATTCTGTCACTCCTAGTAACGTTCTCTCCAGTTGCATTAGTGTTTTATATGTCTTTCAGACTTCAAAACTTAAGTGCCCAATCCACAGTGGTTATATTTTTCTTATTTTCAGCTTTAATGGGGCTCTCCTTATCTCATATCTTCATAATTTATACTGCGGAAAACATAGCAAGAGCATTTTTTATCACATCGATTATGTTTGGCTCTATGGCTTTATATGGTAATACCACAAAAAGAGATTTAACAAGCATGGGTTCCTTCTTAATTATGGGAGTTTGGGGGTTAATTATTGCATCAATAGTAAACTTATTTCTTGGAAGCAGTCCTCTTTACTTTGCAATATCATTCATATCAGTAATAGTATTTACCTTGCTGACTGCATACGATGCTCAGAGAATCAAGGATATTTATTATCGATATAACGATGGCTCAGAAATCGCAGCAACTAAGTGGGCAATACACGGTGCAACCAGTCTCTATTTTGACTTTATTAATATATTTCTCAATTTACTTAGGTTGCTTAACTTATTTAATAACAGAAACTAGATGTTCTCCTTTTCAAGGGGAGATAGTAAAAATTCTATAGTTTTCTTTTTGATATCTTTAGTGATATTGATGCTGTGCCTTGCATATGCATCGGTGCCACTATATAGCATTTTCTGTAAAGCTACTGGATATGGTGGTACAACGAGAAAAGTAACCAACACAACAGCGAATATAACTAATCAAAAAATCAGAGTCCATTTTAACGCTGATGTAATGCCGGATCTGCCTTGGGAGTTTAATTCAGAAACTAATTACATTGATACAAACATAGGAGAACAAAGTTTAGCATTTTATTACGCAAAAAACCTATCTGATCAGTCTTCGTTTGGAATGGCAGTATATAATGTTACACCTTTCAAAGCTGGCAAGTATTTCAACAAAGTTGCATGTTTTTGCTTTGAAGAACAAATGCTACTGCCAAAACAAAAAGCAGCGATGCCTGTATCCTTTTATATAGACCCCGAGATAATGCGCGACAATAGCACAAAAGATTTAAGTGAAATAACATTATCATACACGTTTTTTAGGCTTAAATAGTGTGAGTCTTTTACTACTGGAGAAAGCCGTAAGCCTCATCTTTCCAAACGTATGTGTGAGTTGTGAATGCATCATTGATAAAAATTATGATTTGTGTAGTAAGTGCAATAAAAAAATTGAATTTTTAACCAAACATTACTGCAACGTTTGTGGCACAGTAATTTCGGACAATATTTATACATGTGGCAAATGCATTGCCAATCCCCCACCGTTTAAAGTGTTAAGATCAGCTTTTGCTTATGATCAGCATAGTAAAAATATGATTATAAATTTAAAATTCTTTGATAATTTAAATTATGTAAAAAGTTATGTGAAGTGGATGTACCGAGCTAATAGGGATATATTCCTAGATGCAGAGATTATAATTCCTATACCGCTTCATAAAATGCGCTTACTTAAGCGTAAATATAATCAAGCGGCATTGCTCGCGAGGGAACTCAGCAAGTTATCCAACTTATTTTATGCACCATTTGCAATAAAGCGCCCTCGCCACACCACACCTCAAGCTGGTCTTTCACTTAAACAGCGTGAGAAAAATTTAAAAAGGGCCTTTAAAACAAGCAACAAAGAAATTATCAAAAATAAAATCGTGATATTGGTTGATGACGTAGTAACAACTGGAGCAACCGTAAGATCTTGCTCTCAAGAAATTTTAAATTCTGGCGCAAAGGAAGTGAGAGTGTTGTCACTTGCAAGAACGGTGAATGATTTGACCTTTTGCATAAAAAATCAGTAGCCACCCTTCGGTGTCATCCCAGTGCACCTTTTTCTGTCATCCCAGTGCTTCGACACTGGGATCTAGCTTTCTATAAACGATGCATTTTAACATAACTCACCAATTTAATAAAACTCCTAGATTCCAGCGTCACGCGCTGGAATGACAGGAGGTAAGCCAATTGTGACAATCAGTATATTAAGGCATGATTTTTAATAACCTCAACATCACTGAATGCAAAAGTTTGGTTTCTTATTGTTTGGGATTTTTCATGCCCTTTCCCTGCAACCAGCAGGATCATACCTTTGTTATAGGCAATATCTATACCTTTCTCTATAGCTTCTTTTCTGTCCCCTATCTCTAGTGCATCAGAACAATGTAGTAAAATATCATGACGAATTTTTGCTGGATCTTCATCACGCGGATTATCATCTGTAACTATCACTCTTTCTGCATACATTCGTGCTATCTTACCCATTTCTGCACGTTTTGTTCGGTCACGATTTCCACCACAACCAAAAACTAGGATTATTTTTTTGTTAAAGTGCCATTTTAAAGACAACAGAGCTTGTTTAAGTGCATTTGGAGTGTGCGCGTAATCCACAAATGCAAAAGGTTTCACTTTTTCCATTCTTCCCAGTGGAGAAACGAGTTTATCTATGCACATTCCCTGATAGTCCACTCCAGAGGCAATAACTACACTGATTGCACATAGTAAATTATAGGCCTGAAATTGCCCCAGAACTGGAAAAAATACGTTATAAACTTTACCACCGATTTTAATTGTAAGATTTTGACCACTTTGAGTTGGTATTTGCTTTATTAAAGCAATGTTAGAAGCTGTTTTTCCATAAGTTATAACTTTGTTACCGCGTTTTTTAGCTGTCTTGAGCAATGCGTAGTATTCATCTATATCCGCATTTAAAACTGCTGTTTTTTCTTTTGGCAGTACCTCATAAAACAACCTTTTTTTAGCCTCAAAATACTCGCTGATATCCTGATGATAATCTAAATGATCCTGCGAAAAATTTGTAAAAGCCGCAGCAGTGAGCCTAAGTCCATGAATTCTGCATTGGTCAATCCCATGGCTTGAAGCCTCTAACGCTAAGTGCTCTATGCCTTTATTGTTTATATCACGTAACGTTGCATAAAGGTCCTCTGCATCTGGAGTGGTAAGGATATTATTTTCCCTTTCATTATTGATACATGTCCCGAGCGTTCCGATAGATGCAGCATTATAACCTGCATTTTGCCAGATTTGGCGGCAAAACTCCACCACCGAAGTTTTGCCATTTGTACCTGTAACAGCAGCAACATACTTTGGCTGTTTGAACTGATAAAACCTGCTAATTATTTTGCTGTATAACTCTTGAGGGTTTGGATGGAAGATGCAGGCATCATGCGCTGCAAAGTTTGCTATTATTGCTGAAGCTCCTATTATGCCGTTCACGCATTTCTCACGTTCCTCTGACACACAAACAAAAAGATAACCTTCTTTAATTCTTTTGGGATTACATGTAACGCCTTTGATTTCAACATCAAAGTTGACGTCAATAATGTTATGTAGTAATTCTTTTAGTCTCACATTTTACTTCATCATTTTTGGCGTCTAAACATGGTAATCTTGCTAATGCAGTATTCAAATCAGAGATTAAATCTTCAGGATCCTCTAGTCCACAAAATATTCGCACGAAACTTCCACCACAATACGCATTCATTACAGATCTTGACATAGATTTACGATCTATTGGCAATATTAAACTATCACATCCTCCCCAAGAAGCACCGATGCCAAAAATTTCCATGCGATTAACCATGCAACTCAGTTCTTCACACAAATATTCCCTATCAAGTACTATACTAAATACGCTACTTGCTCCCTTAAAGTAACTTTTCCATAATTCGTGCTGAGGATGAGAAGGAAGCGCTGGGTACAAGACTTTTCTGATTTTTGGATGTTTCTCTAGCCATTTTGCCACTGCCACTGCTGTATTTTGATGCCCCTTCATGCGTGTATGCAATGTTCTAAGTCCCCTGTGTGCAAGGTAACAATCGTGCGACTGAACAGTAATCCCGTAATTTTTGTAGCCCTCATAAAGCAATTTAAAAACTTCACCTTCAGCAACAATAGCTCCCATTAATAAATCCGAGTGGCCAGCTAGATACTTTGTAACTGCATATAATGCAACATCAATTCCATAATCGAGCGGCCTAAATAACAAAGGAGTGGCCCAGGAGTTGTCACAAACGGTTACAATCCCGTGCTTCCTAGCAACTTTTACTATGTGTTCTATATTTGAAATTTCAAATGTTACAGAGCCAGGAGTTTCGATCATGATGAGTGAAGTGTTACCCCGAATTAAACCAGCTATGTCCTGTGTTGGATCATAAAAAGTTACTTCTACTCCTCTTTTTGGTAACTCACTCTCGGCAAATCTTTTTAGCCTATAATAACTATTATCTTGAATCAGAACATGTGAACCTACTTTACTGAAGGTTAAAATAGCAAAAGTAAGTGCAAATAATCCAGAGGGATAGATCAATGCCTGACCCCTACCCTCAATTTCAGCGAGCGCATTTGAAAGATAATGGACAGTTGGAGTACCAACACTACTGTAACTATAATCTCTTGCAACATCATCGTTGATTACATCGTATATGCTTTCTCCATTTGCTGCATCTAAGTAGTCCTTGTAAGTAGGAAATAATACGGTAGAAGAATGATAAACTGGTGAGTTCATAGAACCTTTATAGTCATCAAACTTTCTTCCTGCTTTAACCAACAAAGATTCTTCTTTCACGCTTTTACTGTTTATTCTTTTGAATTGTATTCGCTTTGCGTATACAAGTGAAGAGAAATTGCATGTATTAGCCCTATCTCGCTCTTTAGCAGCTCATAAATCAACCTATGTCTCTTTAAGGTACTCATTCCGATAAAGCTATCAGATATTAATACTAATTTAATATGTGAAGGTAATATTGAAGATGAAGCAAAATAATGATCTGCATGTTTTACAGACTCATCGATAATATCAATATTAATTATATCTATCGAATTGCGTATTTTTTCTTCTATCGTTTCAATAATGCCCATCCTTTTAACCTCAACTATGGATTAGCCAGCAAAGAAAGAAGAAGAAATAGAGGGCTTTTTCGACTGCATGGAATATGAAATCAGAGCAGAAAAAATATGAACTAGGAAATTTATAGGTGATCTATGTCTTGTATGCCCAATCTCAAACTTGTTTTTCAAGGAGTCAAAAACTGTCTCAACAATCGATCTTTTTCTCAGTAAAATTTTCTCTTTCAGTGAAATTAGTGAGTTTTTCATACTTTTTTTCACTTTAGTAACGAGTTTTAAGCCTCTATTGAAGAGTTTCTCAAAGAGCTCTTTCTTTATATAGCCCTTATCTCCAAATAAAAGTCCGGCTAGTTTTTTAGTTAAAGTTGGCACAGGCTTTCTGTCATCAACGTTACCTCTGGTTAGCGTAAATGCTTGAATTTCCCCAATTTCGTTAATCACCAAGTGCAATTTGAAGCCTAAAAACCAGCCATATGTAGTTTTTCCAAGCTTCGCCAATCCCTTGAACACTTTGTTTCTTGAGATTCTTTTTGGATGGCAAACGGCGATTGAAGAAGTGTCGATGTAGGAAATACCTGTCATTTTTGCTTGTTCGCAGAACCATTGCAAAAGCAATGCTAAATACCATAAAACTCGCGACTTAAGGGCAATAAACCGATCATATGTTGGCAATTTGGGAAATTCTGATCTGTAAAATGGCAGACAAAGTAGGTAAAAAGCTTTGAAATTTTTGCATGGGGATTGATGGTATAATAGGACGATGGTAAGAATTTCTGGAATGGTAATTCCTGGTATTCTAGTTGGTTTTCTTCCATTTGATACGAGCATATTGGCAAAATTCTCATCAACCATGTAACAAAAATCCTCGACGCAACAATAAAGTTCTGTAATATCTTTCTTCATGGGTAACCTCCTTATTAAAGTGGAAATAACTTGGAGTTTACCCTCTTTCCTGCCTTTTTTCACTTATTTCTAACCCATAGTTGGGGTTTTTACCTAAACAACGTTATGCTTGCCCCGATAGAAAACTTGTAAATCCCAGCTAACTTATTGCATGACAACTGAAAAATCTAGCAGTTACCGGCAAAATCCATTATAAAGCAGCAATTAACTCTTCACAAGAGGATTAAAAAACTTAGATCACTATTACATAGGATGAAATGCAACAAAGTTTGCTGGAACTCAGAAATTTCCGACTGAATCTTACGCAAGCGTTACTTAATAAAATCAGAACCTTTCATATAAGCATGACAAATTGCTACAGCAAGAGCATCAGCAGCATGGTGACATTTTATATTTAAATTTTTAACTATCTGCTTCACCATAAATACAACTTGATCTTTGTCGGCATGACCATTTCCAGTAATGCTTTTTTTTACATAGTTTGCATCATACTCATTTACAGTCAGCTCCGTCATCTCTAACGCTAAAATTACGACTCCTCTTGCATATCCTAAAGTTAGCGAAGATTTCGGATTCTTATTAACAAAAATTTTCTCTACCGCAGCTTCACTTGGAGAATATAGAGAAATCACTTCTTTTAATTGTTCAAAAACGATACGCAAACGTTCACCTATGCTTAGCCTACAGTCAGTTGATATCGTGTTACTGCCCAGAAATTCGACATTACTTTTCCCGCTGAGATTGATAACAGCCCATCCGGTCTTACTTATCCCCGGATCGAGACCTATTATTTTAACCATTTAATAAACACTTACCCAATATATAAACACAAACAAAAATATCCAGACTATATCTACAAAGTGCCAATACCAAGAAGCAAATTCAAAGCACAAATGATCTTGAGATGTAAATTGACCCCTTTGCGCTCTAAACAAACATACTGATAAGAATATTATTCCTATTATAACATGTGCGCAGTGAAACCCTGTAATCATATAAAAATTGGATGCATAGATTAACTTTTCTCCTGTGTCTTGTAGAGAAAAACTTGCCTCGTTATACTCTATTGCTTGTACTATTATAAAAAACACCCCGAGCAATATAGTTATGGACAGCATTTTAATCATGCCTTTTTGATCATTTTCAAGTAAAAAATGATGTGCTGATGCAACTGTTGTACCAGAAAGTAGCAATATTAACGTATTCATGAACGGTAATGACCATGGATCAGGTGCTAAAACTCCATTAGGAGGCCATTTAACTCTTTCTGTAGGGGAAAAAGCTTCAAACAAAAAAACTGGATCAATCCAGGCTTTAAAAAACGAACAAAAGAATGCTATAAAAAATACAACTTCTGAAAGAATAAATAGATACATTGCAAGTTTGAGGCCATGTTTTACAATTGTAGTATGGCACTTATCATAAATCGCTTCTTTTATTACATCTCTCCACCAATAGAACAATACTCCTGATACTGTAGAAACTCCCAAAGCTAAACCAAATACCCCAGAAATTTGCTTATGGAGTGTGCCAACTAATCCAAGTACAAAAATAAGAATCGCTGCTGATATAGCAATTGGCCAAGGGCTTGGATCCACTAAATGAAAATCATGTTCTTTACTTTTCATACCATCTTCAAAAATACGTATTAAGCATACAAATTAGCTTAAAATTGTCAATGTTCCTTAGGCACTTGATTGAATTTTGGAAAATTGTATGCACTGTCCCAAAAGTCTAATTCAAATTGTGCACTCATTCTAAACAACTCAAGCATCCTGCTCCTTTCATTTACTCCTACCCTTTTGCAATATTCATCAACAATATTCTCTAAAGCAGTGCACCCATATTCCATTAAGCCACTACTACAAAAATCAAACCAATCTTTATATCTGTTATTTTTCTTGAACCCACCTTTCATATCATCAATAACAATCTTGTATATAAACATGCAAGAATATAAAACTGTTATAGCTTCATAGATATCACTATATGAAATGGACAAAAGAAAGTTGGTAAAGTTGAAACAAGTAGGAGATTTCTTTCCACGTCTTACATCGTATATAGTAAAGTAGTGATTGTACAAGAACTTATTAGCAGTTATTGTCCCTTGCGCCACTTTAGCAAGTAAGATTACGTTATTATAGTCTTCCATTCTGGATGCAATAATCAACATAGTGCGAACATAATCATCTAAAAATAACGCATCTTGTTGGATATAGAACTTAAAACTCTCTATATTCAAAGTATTATTCATCAGCTCAACATTAAAAGGATGCTGAGCAATATCCCTTAAAAGGCTTGAACCATAACAGCTCCTAATTATACCACTAAACACTGCAACACCATCAAAATCAGAATGCTAACAATTTGCTATCACTACGCCCTGAGGTATATCAAAGTAATATATCTCATCCCAGAACGCTAGTTCAAGTTCTAATCCATTACGAAAGAATTCTAACATGTTTTTTCGTTCATCATTGCTGTATTTTTTGTATAGCTTGTTCATGATTTTAGTTACATCATCCATCATGTTATTTGCCATCTCAGTGTTAAAAAAATCTATCCACTTCTGATACTTATTGTTAGGAGCAATACCACTTTCCACAATGTAACGAATAACCATTTGATATATACAAAAACATGGGTAAGATGCTGCTAAACCTTCAGCAACAGAATTATGATATGCAACGCGCATGAAAAAGTCAGTAAAAGCAGAACAAGACTTTGACTTTCTGTGGCTGTCAGATAAATCACAATCTGCAAAATGTTCTTTATAGTAATCCCGTGTAGCAAAAGTGCCAACAGCTACATTAGTTAATTTGTCCATTATTTCAATATCATTAGCTTTAGCGGCAATAATCAATAAAGCGCGAGTACAATCTGCTACATATAAAAAATCCTGCTGAAGGTAGAATTTGAACTTTTCATAATCTAGTGTATTGTTCATTAATTCAACATTGAAAGGATGTTCCTTTATTTTTTCAATAAGATCAGACGATTCTTTTACAGCTATATCGTAAAATTCTTTTTTTGATATGTTACACATTTTATATGAGCCTCTAAATATGAAAATTATTACCAGTAAAATATAATTATTATGAAAAGCTAATTATACTTTAACAACAAGTTAGTATATCAGTATTGAGCTACAAATCAAAAACTTTAGCAATCTAAAGAAATTTTTTTATTGTTCCCTATATTAAACTCCTTACCAAAAACATCAGATAAATCTATGCTTTCCCAAGAGAACCCACCATCTTCTTCTGATTTTTTACCAAAGTGTCCGTAACAGGCTGTGCGTTTATATATAGGACGGTTAAGCGATAAATGTTTGATGATACCTTTAGTTGATAAATCTATGTTATCTTCGATAAGCCTTTTAATCCTCTTCGCATCTACTGTATTTGTACCAAATGTGTCAATGTAGAATGAAGTAGGTTTTGATATGCCAATTGCATAAGAAAGCTGCACAAGACAGCGCTCAGCTAAACCTGTAAAGACAATATTTTTAGCAAGATATCTTGCCATATAAGCTGCAGATCTATCAACCTTTGTTGCATCTTTTCCAGAAAACGCTCCTCCACCATGCGGAATATAGCCTCCATAAGTATCAACCATAATTTTTCGTCCAGTTAAGCCACAATCACCAACTGGCCCACCAACAACAAATCTACCAGTTGGATTGACCAAGAAATTTTCCTCAGGACACATCCACCCTTTAGGCAAAGATGAAACTATGCAAGGGTAAATTATTTCTTTTACCTTTGATTGATCCAGATCTTCATGATGCTGTATCGAAACGACAATACTTTCAGCACGTACTGGCAGATTATTCTCATACGCCAAGGTGATTTGCGATTTTGCATCTGGACCAAGTTTTGCTTCTTTAGCTACACTCATAATGTTTTTCAAAATTAAGTGCGCATAAAAAATGGGCGCCGGCATGAGGCTTTCCGTTTCTGTTGTTGCATAGCCATACATTATGCCTTGGTCCCCTGCACCTTGATCTACCCCTATTGAGATGTCATTTGATTGTTCATGCAGCAATATATTTACTTTCACTTTTCCCCAATGAAAACCATTATGCTCGTAACCAATACCTTTTATTGTGCTGCGTACAATATTCTCAATTCTGCTATTTGCAATATTAGGTCCGAATACTTCCCCTGCTACAATAACATTATCTTTGGTAACCAAAGTCTCCACCGCAGTTCGTGACAAAGGATCAGTAAAAAGGTACTCATCAAGTATTGCATCTGAAATTTGATCTGCTACTTTGTCTGGGTGACCAGCTGCAACTGACTCACTGGTTACTAAATTTTTATGTAAATTCATGCTTTAGATTTACTTATATAATAAAAGCTAGTATAGAAAATATAGCTAGTAACTATTAAATGGTGGGCCTGGGAAGAGTTGAACTTCCGACCTCACGCTTATCAGACGTGCGCTCTAACCACCTGAGCTACAGACCCCTGATTCATTCAAGCTGAAACTTGCATATCACCCACAGGCACAATATCAATAAAGGTCTTTTTATTTGCTGATTTTCTAAATTTGACCCAGCCTTCTATCTTGGCAAAAATTGTATGATCCTTACCTATACCAACATTCCTTCCAGGATGAAATTTTGTCCCTCTTTGACGGACAATTATGTTACCAGGAATGACTTTTCCATTCTTTTTTATCCCTAACCTACGACCTGCGGAGTCTCTACCATTACAGGAACTACCACCAGATTTTTTAGTTGCCATATTTTACCCCTTACTTTTGAAGACTAATTTCATTGATACGAAGAACAGTTATATACTGCCTATGACCAGTTTTCCTACGGTAATTCTTTCTTCTCTTCTTTTTAAAAATTATAATTTTTTCCCCTCTGCATTGCTCAAGCACCTCAGCTTTAACAGTAGCATTAGGCGAATAAGACAAACCGTTATCTGAAAGGCAAACTACCTTATCGATCTCTACTTCCTTTCCTTCCTCAGCTTCTAGTTTTTCTACTTTTATTACACTACCTTTTTTTACTAAGTACTGCTTCCCACCTGTTTCGATCACCGCAAACATAACAAATATACACTTTCACTGTTAATTTTAATCGTAAAGGATGTCATATATGCTGTCAAGACAAATAATTTTCTCTTCTCAAGCTACATTAAACACTTTCAGTAGACACAGAAACTGCACCATAGGTTAAAAGTAATTCCTCAAGCTCATAGTGGTCAGCAGCAGCATAATCTAATACTGTCATTCCCCAATTATTTCTAGCATTAACATTTGCGTTGTGTTTTAGTAACACCTTAGCTATGTCAACTTTTCCCACCATAGCAGCAAAGTGGAGTGGTGTGTTGTCATATCTACCCTTAGCATTAACGTCAGCACCTTTTTCAATCAGATGTTCTACTATTGCTAAGTTTTTACACATAATAGCATAGTGCAATACTGCCATTCCCTTATTATTCTTAGTATTAACATCTGCATTGTGTTTTAGTAGCACTCTAGCTGTGCCAAATCTTCCCATCACAGTAGCAAAGTGTAGTGGGGTGTTACCATTTTTATCTTTAGCGTTAACATCAGCACCTTTTTCAATGAGGCATTCTGTCGTTTCTGTACTCCCACTTCTAGCAGCATAGTGCAGCGAAATTCTATTTTGTTCGTTCTTAACATTAACATCTACATTGTGTTCTAATAGTACCTGAGCTACGGCAACCCTGTTATCTAAGTGAAGAAGGTCGCCCTTCCTCACTCGACTTCAGAACCGTACTTGAGACTTTCACCTCATACGGCTCCTCTATAATTTGGTGCTTGTCATGCATACTTTTGTGTAATTCATCATGACAATGTCCATGCAACAAGGATAAATTTCTGTTCATATTATTGCGCCTATTACGGTCTTTATGATGTATCTCTAGAATATCCTCATTCTTAAACCAAAGTTGGCAATGACTACATTTACCTTGTTGCAATTTCAGTAATTTTATTACTCTTGGTCGCTTACCTGGAATTTTCTTTAGACGATTACCCCAATAAACCCAATCCCCATCATACGGAGATTTAGTTCCTTT
This sequence comes from Wolbachia endosymbiont of Ctenocephalides felis wCfeJ, assembly GCF_012277315.1. NCBI lineage: Bacteria > Pseudomonadati > Pseudomonadota > Alphaproteobacteria > Rickettsiales > Anaplasmataceae > Wolbachia > Wolbachia endosymbiont of Ctenocephalides felis. Next base: position 19,964 of record NZ_CP051157.1, read on the forward strand.
CACTTTGACATGCCGTTTAATAGTATAATCTCCGTGCTTAGTAAGGTATATTTTGTTACTTGTCATAAACCTCCAATTATCGTTTTTATACTTTTTAAAGTATTTTCTTTTAATCCAGCTTCGTCCTTTGTTTTGGTGTCTAACAACTGCCCATTTCCAAAGCTTTCTAAACATTACACTACCCATCAAATTAAAGGTCTTATTCGAAACTACCGATAAGTAGTATTGGCTCCATCCTCTGATGATAGGATTGAGTTCTTTAATTACTACCTCTTGCATTGCTCCTCTTAATCCTCTAAGCTTGCGTTTAATAGTAATATTGTGCTGTTTTATAGATTCACGACTCGGTTTGATAAATAATTTGTAACCTTTCTTACTATTTCTTGTTCGATAATGTCTTATTGAAAAACCAAGAAAATTAAATCCTGGCTTTTCTCCACTTAGAGTGTGGGAAATCCTTGTTTTTGAGGGTTTTAATTCTAATCCGATGGTTTTTAGCCATTCTTCGATTAGTATTTTTGCCTTAAGGATGATTTCCTCACTCTCATGCATGACAACAAAATCATCAGCGTAAAAATTATACTGAGAGTTTGCTGTGCCCGTTGATGCGATGTTGTACCAAATTTTTTCTTTCTATATAGAAAAAGTTCACTCTTTAATGCTTCTTTAATATATTGTTCCAGACCATGTAGTGCTATACAAGCTAATAATGGAGAAATAGTCCCTCCTTGAATCGTACCACTTCTAGTTGGTTGGAGAGTTCTGTTTTCTACTACACCTGCTTTCAACCATCCTTTTATAATGCTTCTTAAAGTTGGTGTGGTATTGAGTTTTTCAAGCAACGCATAGTGTTTTATATTGTCGAAACATCCAGAAATATCAGCATCTAAACAATATGCTGTTTTCTGTTTGAGTGCACTGAATATGGCTTCAATAGCATCATGGCATGACCTACCAGGTCTAAAACCATATGTGTTCTGCTCAAATTTTGCTTCCCACTCCGGTTCTATCACCATTTTAACAAGTGTTTGTTTTGCTCGATCTGATATTGTGGGAATACCAAGTGAGCGATGCTCCGATGGCCTGCCAGGTTTTGGGATCAAGACCCGTCTTGATGGTTTTGCTTTTTCTCTTATGTCTAAAGAATTTGCTAATAACAATCTTTCTTTTTTACTAAGATTGGACTTTCCATCGACACCTGCAGTCTTTTTCCCTCTGTTGTCCTGAGTTACCTTTCTAACAGCGAGTATTTTTGCACTTGTTGATTTGAGTAATAACCTCTGAAGATTATGCATCTTTTTGATATCATTACATTGTGAAGCTCGATAAATTCGTTTTTGTAGCTTGAATGAAGATTTCTCCAGCTTACGCCAAGGAATTTCATTCCATTCATACCTAACTTTTTGTTGGTCCATAACATATACACTACTACTCACAACTTTACCTTCCAAATTACAGTGTTTACGTCTGCATATCCCAAATATTACTTTGGGCTTTAGCTTCTTAAACAATCCTTCCACATAAATGCTTGCGGCTGGCTACCTACTTATATCCGGATGAATATAAGAGCATTTATATGGTTACCCCGTTCCATGATTTTGTTTCCCGTTAGACTTAGATCCCTACTATTTACCGGAAGCTGAGAACACCTATAATTAAGGATCGGTACCCTTAATTCCTCTTTGCTTCATACCTTTTGGTCAATGCGTAATCAACCTTATTTCGCATATTAATCGTCACGATAATTCAAACATAGGTTCTTCTCATAATCATATCTAACTCTTTTTGCAGGGATTTACCATAAGGTTAGGTATTACCTGCTTTTGTCTCATGCTTGCACCTCAAAGGTTGCCACTCTCTGAAATGTGAGACATACTTTATCTCCGATGTCTAGAGAAGATGGAATTTAACCATCACAAAATCATGACTTCGGATCGCACACCCATCTCAATAGCAAGGTGTAGCGAAGTGTCGCCATCTTTATCCTTAGCATTAACATCTGCTTTGTATTTTAGTAGTATTTGTGCTATATTAGCTTTTCCTTTCTGAGCAGTTAAGTGAAGTGGAGTGTTGCCGTTCTTATCCTTAGTGTTGACATCAGTACCATTTTTAATAAGACATTTCACTATGTCTAATTCTCCACTCCAAGCAGCATAATGCAATGGAGTCCAACCATATTCGTCTTTAGCATTAACATTAGCACCTTCATTGATTAGGTATTCCACTACATCCCACTTTTCACTTTTGGCAGCACAATGTAATAGAGTCCAGCCATATTCGTCTTTAGCATTAATATTAGCACCTTTATCGATCAGGCATTTTACTATATCCAACTTTCCCCCCTCAACAGCATAGTACAATGGAATTCTGTTACTTCCATCCTTAGTATCAACATCAGCACCTTTGCTAGCCAGGCATTTCACCATATCCACACCTCCCATTCCAGCAGCATAATGCAATGGAGTAGCACCATATCCATTTTTAGCATTAATGATTTCATAAAGCTTATCTGGATGCTTTTCCTCTATATGTGTTAGTATGGCTTCAATTGCTTCATAATCATCACTTTCAGCAAGTAGATGTAAATTAGTATCCTTTATGGGCAAAATAACTTCAAATTCAGGATAGCGTTGATATACCCAAACAGGATTAAAATAAAAATCATCAATCAACCTACCATGCTTACTTGCATATTTCCAAATGGACGCAATATGAATCACACTGTATTGTGTTATATTACCAGTATTTGTTAAATCCAGAGCTTCTCTTAAGATTTCTTCTTCCTGTTTTACCTCACTATTTATCAATTCCAGAGCTCTTCTTAAGACTTCTTCTTCTCTGCCTTTCTCTTGCAATTCTAATCTCGTTACTTTCTGCACTAGTCTGTGAATGTTTGCCACTCCCTCTTTTAAGTCAATTATTGAATATCTATCAAGTAACTCAACAGCACTCCACAACTTTTCTTCATTATCGGTTACCAGCTTTGAAAAGATTTCTTCTATACAAATCTTGTCAGGAGCAAGATAAGCCATTACTTCTAGAACATTCAATGCTTCCGGCCCACATTCTTTTTGTGCTATAGCATCAATCGTAATTTTCCAAGTTATGAATGTTGTTTTAGTATAACGGTCACTTTTATATTTGGACTCAAAGTCGAGCAGTTTCTCTGCTTCTTCTTCATACTTCTTCAGATAATCACTAACACCAATTTTTTCTTTACCCCTATAACTCAGTGCAATATTTTTTTCGTTAATATATGCAACCGCTTGTCCCAAAGCTAATGGGAAATATTGTAGTTCCTGTGTTAGTTTTTTTATTTCTTCATCTTGTAAATTATCTATTATATTTAAAGCCCTCTTAACAAACTTTACAGCCTCCGTTTCCTTGAACACACCTAGCTGTATTGTTTTTATCCCTCCCTCGCTTTCTGCTATTCTCCAATTTTTATTACGAGAAGTAACTAGAACATAAGGTTTTTTATGTCTAGGATGTAAAGATGAAGGTAAAAACTTTTTAATGTCTTTATATCCCTCAGCATTATCAAAAATAAATAGGCTCTTCCTTCTCCTTCTTGCAAAGAAAGCATATATTTCTTCAACAATAGCTTCTATCGCCTTGTCCTTTTCGTGCTTATCTTTGGGGGAAATACCTACTCTCTTGTCTTCAGCTAGCCTCAAGAAAGAATTTCTCATATACTCAAAGTTTTCAGCATTTATCCATATAACATTGCCACCATAATACTTTCCATATTTGTAAGCATATTTCCTAGCTAACTCACTTTTTCCCACCCCTCCAAGACCACTAATAGTAGCAACCTGCGATATAACCGCTTGCCTGCCCGTGCTCCTTCGTAGTGCATCATGTAAGACTTTTAATTCACTACTTCTTCCAGTAAAAGATGCCACTGGCTCCATCATGCCAAACCAAATCTCTCCTAAAATTTCCTCTCTTATTTCTTCAAGTAGCGCTTTCGCTTGTTCGTATGATAGAAATCTCTCTCCTTTTTCTTCCATCAACTTCAGCACTTCTTCCTGGTAACGGCTGCAGAAGTGCTTCACATCGGTATTGCTGAATTCCTTGCAAAACTCACTTTTAATGATCTCACGCAGTTCAGTTCCGCTTGGCAAATTGACTGCAAATACTAATTTATTTAAAAAGTCTTCTATTTCTTCATCGCTGACTTCTCTACCTATCTCGTGCTTTATAAAATCCTTATTTTCCTGCAAGTATGAGATAATACTACTATCAAATTTATATCTTGTACCATTACCTATATCTAGAAACTCATCTTGTGTATCTACCCTTATAACTGAAATTTCCTTTCCTTCATTCTTTCCACTCGACATCATTCTCAGTTTTCTCACTCCGTGTTGTGTCGAATCTGCGAAATCAAAATCAGCATTTGTAACAATAACAAAATCTTCTATTCTACCCTCAAACTCTCCGTTACTTTTGATCTTCAAATAAGCAATGAGGTATTTTATTAAACCAAACGCACCACCCTTTCCTGGCGTTAATAAGTTACCTATGCTGATTTTTCTGTGCCTGTCCTCCTTATGCTTGATTTGTATAAATCTGTGTACTACTTTTCCGCCTTGTTCATAACAAAGAACAATATCATCAAAATCCTTAGCTGACTCCTTTTCTGTGAATAGGTGAAAAGAATATTCCCTATCTACTGCACGTTTAGAAAACAGCGCTAGCCATCTCAATTGGTACATAATACCAGGAAAGGTACATTTAACCACTGAGCAGGACGATCTTCTAGACACCCTGAGCCTCACATAATTTTAAAAATAGTACCAATAAATGGTAAAAGAGTAATAAACTTATATGTCATGATATATAGATATCGTAGCGTAGATCTGAGAATATCTACGAGATGTGCTGCAAATGCAAACAAAAAATACAGCTAACTACTCAACTTCTCACTCAAAATCGAATTTACAACATCAGGGCTGGCTTTTCCCTTAGTAGATCTCATGACTTCGCCGACGAAAAATCCGTATAGCTTTGTTTTACCGTTTTTGTATTCTTGAACTTTATCTTGGTTGTTATTGACGATTTTATCGATAATCCCTGATATTTGATCTTTATCGGTTACCTGCCTCAGGTCCTGCTCTTCTATAATGAGAGGCGCAGATTTGCCAGTTTCAAACATAATGTCAAAAACTTGCTTGCCAAGCTTAGCAGAAATCGTTCCATCAACGATAAAATCCAAGAGTTCCGACAAGGCATGTGCTCTGATCGGAGAGCTCGCAATATCAATACCTGCTTTATTCAAACGACCGAAAAGCTCTACAGTTAGCCAAGTAACAGCGAGCTTTGAATCGTGCTTTTTTATCAACTCCTCAAAGTAATCAGCAATTGCTTTATCAGAAGTAATAACATCTGCATCGTATTCACTGATACCCAAATCCTCGATGTATCGCAGCTTTTTTTGATCTGGCAACTCAGGCAAAGATGATTTAATAGAATCTATTTTGTCCTGGTTTATCTCAACAGGCAATAAATCAGGTTCTGGAAAATACCTATAGTCGCTTGCATCTTCTTTGTTTCGCATCACCTTTGTTTTTCCCAAAGCTACATCAAATAACAAGGTATCTTGACTTATCTCCCCTCCACTTTCCAAAATTTCAATCTGTCTTGGTATTTCATAGTCTATAGCTTGCGTAATATAACGTATTGAGTTTAGGTTTTTTATCTCACAACGAGTGCCAAATCCGCTACTGCCCTTTGGACGAACAGAAACATTTGCGTCACAACGAAGTGATCCTTTCTCCATATCACCATCACATGAACCAATGTACCGCAAAATCTGTCTCAATTTTTTCATAAATTCTGCAGCTTCCGCAGACGACCGAAGATCCGGTTCTGTAACGATTTCCATCAAAGTAACCCCTGCACGATTTAAATCTACGTAAGTTTTGCTATCTTCATGAATGCTTTTCCCTGCATCCTGCTCTAAATGAATTCTTGCGATTCTTATTTCTTTCGTATTATTGTTGATAAACACCCTGCCATTTTTAACTATCGGCTCAAAAAACTGAGTTATCTGGTAACCTTGCGGTAAATCAGGGTAAAAATAATTTTTCCGATCAAAGTAGGAAGACTTATTAATTTCTGCGGAAAGTGCAAGACCAGTGCGTATCGCCTGCTCTATGCAGTAATAGTTTAGTATTGGTAGTGTACCTGGCATTGCTGCGTCAACTAGAGAAACTTGAGTGTTATGCTCAACACCAAACTCAGTTGGTGAACTAGAAAATAGCTTCGCCTTAGAAGAAACTTGAGCGTGTACCTCAAGTCCAATTACCGCTTCCCAATCCTCTTTTGCCATGTATTTGATTTAAATAATAATCTTCATATTCTGCAAAATTAGTACAAAAAGTCAAAACAAAACTCATGTTTTTATATTTTTATCTTAATTTTTTAACCGATGGTTTAAGAGCAATGCATACCAAGAATATAAAAAACCACTTGACAGTTCCAAAAAGTCTGCTTACCATATGGTTGAAGCTATTTATTTATCTTCAGTCTGTGCAGATAAAATGACAAAAAACTCAATGTATTTGGCGTCTCATATTTAATTTTTTGCACTATGTGCACTTATGTCTTTAATAAACTTTCAAGGTTTTTACCTATATAAGCTAAAATGCGCTTGTTAAAGCGTTTAAAACAGTAAAAAACGCCGATTAAAAGATAGATAGTGAATAAATAGCTAACAGGGTTTCTTTTGCCTTTTTTCTGCTTAGTAAATTTCTTAACGTTTAAATTTAGATCAGTTGCGGTTTAAAAGCAGCGAGATTAGACGTTTAGAATAAAAAAACGCCAGTTTATAAAGTTAATATAAATAATTAGCCACCAACGGGCCTTCTTTTGCCTTTTTTTCTCATTTAGTAAATTTCTTAAACTCTGTCATTCCGGCGCTTGACGCTGGAATCCAGCCTTATTTTCATTTTTACGCAAAATCGAAAATAAGAGGTCTCTTATATTTATCCACGCAAATAGATAAGCCTTATTTTCATTTTTATATAGAATCGAAAATAAGAGATTTCTTATGTTCATCGAAGGGTGTCATTCCAGCGCGTGACGCTGGAATCCAGAGATTTTATAATGGACCATTTTGGAAATCTGGATCCCAGTGTCAAGCACTGGGATGACATTATTAAGTAGCACTGGAATAACAGACAAAGGGGTTACAGGGATGACACCCACAACCCTGTCATTACAACGTGTAATGTAGGTTTTTACCGTTGGCTAGTATTCTACTTGCAAAATTTGCACATATTATTTTACAATAATCATCAATAACATAAAACAATTCTGTTATATTCTATATGCATTGGGTGACCTCCTACCATCTCTAAAATACTGGAATTTATCCTCTTTCTCTTCTTTGCTCTATTTTCTTTCTAATCCATGGTTAGCCGTCTTTACGAGCTACTCTAAATGCTTCACGCATATTTAAATCTACAAATTTTGTACTAGGTTGAACTTGGAGATCACCTTGTTTTTTAATATGACAAATTGTCTGAGAACCATCTTTCCAGTGAATTATCACTCGATTATCAAAATTCCTTAGCGTTGCCTCAATCTCTTTACTATCTTTTCCCGCTAGCCTAATAGATTCTAACAAATAATATAAAAATTCACTTGGCTTGCCGTTGGTTTTCTCTCTCCACTGTTCTGTCTCTTTTAGCTCTGAGAGTTTTTCCTTTAATTTAATTTTCCTTCCTACTAATCTATTACTTTCCATCTGTAATGCCAGCTCCCTAACTTCTTCAAGTTGTTTTTCAACTCTGCTTTCTAATGAATTAGCGGTGGTATCTTCATTTTTGGAAGTAGAACTATCAGATGCAGTTGCCTGCCTTTGCCCACTATTTGTTAATTCTTGAGGTTGTTTATCCTGCTGTGGCAACAGTGACTGCTGCAGTGATTGCCACAGTGACTGCGGCCATTCCCATGTGCACGGGTTAAACTTATTCGCAGTGTTTTCCACAGCTTTTGCTGCGTTTTTAACGCCATTCATTGTATTCAACATTTCCTCTATAGTTTTTTTTATATTTTTCAACGCATCATTAAGCTCAGGACCTACACTTTTTAGAACGCTATCCTTAACTAACCTCAATATTTGTGATTGAAAATCGTCCTTCTCTTTACTCTCAAATTTATTTTCCATTACCGATATAACACTACCTTTTCTCCATGGAAGTAAAATATCTAAATTGCTGAAGTTCTGAACAAAATTATATGCATTATTTACTTCATTGCTTCTGAATTTACTGAGTGTTATGCATATACCAACGATAACAATAAAGCCTAATGCTGCAATGGAAGCCCATTCTTTCCAACCTTTGATGTAAGCAAAGCCAAATTTTGCCAATGCACAACCTATAATTAGGCTACTTAGTACATATGGCACAGTAAGCAAAATAATTTTATTTCTATTCTCTTTTCTTTTATTCTCTAATGTTTCTTCCTGTTTTTCAGAGATTGGCAAAATTATAGAAAAATTTTCTTTTTTGTTGCCTATGAGGCTCATGTCTGGAATAATTTCTACTGTCAGCGCATTCTGAACAATTTCACTTCTTCCACTAGTTTTTCCGCTTCTAATCTTTTCATCTATTGTACTATTACCATCTTTTAATTTCTCATCTTTTATTTCTTGTGTATATATACGCTTTATAACAAGAAAGGTTACCAAGGCTATCCCAAGCATAACAGAGGCAAGAATATAGGCTGGCATTATTTGTGAACTGAGAATATTTGTGATGAAACTCACATCATTACTAGTTATTATAACTGCAGCAACATAAGCTGAGGAGAATTGGAGCCAAGTATTTATGGCTACCGTAGGTAAAGTGTTATTTACAGAATATTTCTTTGTTGCACGCCATGCTTTAGCTGGAAAACCAGTTATTTGCTTTGTTCCAAAGTCTAAGTTTATATGAGCGCTATCTTTAATACCTGAGCTCATAAATCCCTACCTTACCTTAACTATTAATTACATATTAACTATTCTGTTCAATCAAGCTTATGTCAAGGCTTATTGGAACGCATAAAAATTGTAATCTTACCGAAAAAACTAATTATTACAAAAAACTAACCTAACCCAGAAAAGTAGAGAAAAAGTCAGGAACGCTTTTTACAGAGAGTACAACCCAGAGGTAGCCACTGTATTAAACAAATTTTAGTTCCATTTAAAATAACAAAACATTGAAATTTTAGCCGGATTAAACTTCTTTTACTAAAATTTAAGGACCGTTTTTGATTGTGAATGCTAGAATGATTTGCATCTCTTTTGATGTATTGCTTAATTTAATAGTATATATTCTTAATATCTCAAAAGCAGTGGCCACTTTTCAATACCACAAACCCCAGTGGCGGATTAGATTATAGATAAATTATTGAAAATCTTGTCTATTTTTCAACAATCTTGGTAAAACTAAAAAATGGTAATTTATTATTCTATCACATAAATTTAATTTTATTTAAAAAGGATAAGTTATTGAAATTCGTGAATCTTTACTAAATCGGTGAATTTCCTTCACCTTATTTGGTTAAGATTATCATATTTACTTTTAATAAATTATGTTGTATAATTTATTATATACTAAACGTTAGGGAATAACCATGACTCATGATTATGTTTTATCAACTTTACAAGCAATTGAAGAAAGTAATATTGAAAAGTTAAGAAGTCAGCTGGACGGCGGTCAAGAAGCTTTCAGTACACGTAACTATATCAATTTCCTGCATACTGCTTTAAAGCCACACAATCCTAGCTATAAGATCATAAATGAGATTATAAAATGGGCTAAAAATCACAAAAAAAAGCAAGAGCTGGCTGGGAAAAGCTCAGTATATAAAGTAGTTAACTCAAGATCCGATGATGGAACAGAAAGAACTCCTTTACAAATTGCTTTAGAGAAAAGTAACCCTAAGGAAAAGATTATAAAATTGCTTATAGATAACGGAGCTGATATTAGTGATCGTTACATTGGCCCAACAGATATAGCAAAACAAAGAATATTATCAAATAATTCTCTGCATATCGCTGCAAGAACAAGGAATGTTGGGATTTTCTTATTAATTTTTAAGAAAGGTATAGAAAACAATGTTAGTTTGCTTGAATACAATCATAATCGTGAAAATCCATTTCACATAGCAGCAAGGAATGGTACATTACCGGTTATAGTAGAAGGAATATTGGACTATTTACAGTCAACAACAAATGACGAAATTGGAAGACTAGAAAATTCCATTAAAGAAGATAAAAAAGGTATACAAGAGAATCAGAAAAAATTAAGAGAAGTAAAAGCAAAATTGGAGAGCAACAAAGATTATGTTAGAAATGCACTATATAGCAAATATGCATTAAATCAAGAAGGAAAGACTCCTCTTAGCTATATTAGTAATAGGGAGGAAAAAGAAAACATAAAAAAAGCTGTAGGAATAAAAGATAGGCTAGTATATCATAAAAAGCTTAACTTGTGTTTATATGCAGCAGGAGCCGTAGCTTGTATTGCTATTATATGCGGTTGTGCACTGTTATTTCCAACTTCTCAAGCTCTTGTGCTAGGAGCAATAGTTTCAATGTTTATGGGAAGAATTTTTCAATTATCACTTAAAGCATATAACGAAGCAAATAACCTGCGTGATGAATATACTAAAATGCGAGATATTGAAGTTACAGAGTCTCAAAATTTAGGCCTGCAATCTTGATATTGAACAGTAAAGGGTAGTAAAACTAGATTTTTTAGGAAGTATTCAGGTAGTGTTCAATAAACCACACGCATCAAGTTAAGATTGCAAGCGGGTTTAGAGAAAATTGAAGGCTAGTTTTGTAGTTCCTTATAGTCTGTCTCATAATAGTCCAAATAGGATAAAATTAAGCGGAGTTAAGTGTATATAGTCTAGCTATTGCAAGAAGGGTTATAAATCTTATTTTTCTAAATTTTATGGTATACTAAAGAAAAAATGACCGCCTGAGATGACCTAAGAAAGGAGGCTGGTTCTCACATCTTTTACAACCACCCCTAAAAAGCCTGAGAAATGAATCCATGAATTTAACTGCATAGAAGACCACAAATTTACTAGATTAGAGTAAATTTTATGCTAGTTGGTGACTTCTAACATATCAATGATTGTTTGACTAAATATTTGTACAGTTATTATTAAGATACTCTCTAATCTTTTTCAAATCTTCCCAAGCTAAACGTTTTTGTGCTGGCTGGCGAAGTAGGTAAGCTGGATGAAATATAGCGGCTGTAGTAATTGAATGAGGTAAATACTGGTTAGTATATGTATGAAACCTGCCACGCAGAGCTGATATAGTTTTTGTGCTATCAAGTAGACTGTAACACGCGATTCCTCCAACTAAAATTAAAATCTGTGGTGAAACCAGCGCAATATGTTTTTCGACGAATGGTCTACACATATCAAGCTCTAAGTCTGCCGGTTTTCTGTTGCCTGGTGGGCGCCAAAATACGGTGTTGCTTATGTATACTTTAGTTCGATCAAGATTTATTGCACCGAGCATTTTATCGAGTAATATCCCACTTGCACCACAAAACGGTATACCTTGCAGGTCTTCATTTGCTCCTGGAGCTTCACCAACAAGCATAATTTTTGCATTTGGATTGCCATCAGAAAAAACAGTATTGGTTGCAGTTTTTTTTATTTCGCAACCTTCAAATGACTTAACTGCGCTTCTCAGTTCATCAACGCTATTACATTTACTTGCGAGTTTTCTTGCTTCAATTATCCAGTCACTTGGAAACATAGATTGCTGTTCCTTTTTGGGAACTTCAGCCTGAATAGGAGGAAACTGCACAAGTTTGCTCTCTCTTTCCTCTTCCACCTCCTTTTTTTCTTCACCCTCTGTTAGCGTACAATCGACACCCTCTTCATGGTAAAATTTCAATAATTCTAGATCTTCATCACTCATAGTACCTCTTAACCTTTTGTGCCTTTTTCATGGCCATATCATACTTTAATTTAGACAAATGTCTAATGTATAATATACCATTTAAATGGTCTAGCTCGTGTTGAATACACCTTGCAAGCCAACCGCTAGCTTTTAGCATTTGACTCTCGTTATTTAAACCTCTGTATTTTACAGTTAAATACTTTGGGCGCCTAATTTCGTGATTTTGCTCTGGAATTGAAAGGCACCCTTCTTTAAGGACTACTTTTTCATCAGATAATTCTGTAATTTCAGAGTTAATCATGCAAAATTTGCCAGTTGATTCATACCCTGATGGCCCATCTTCAGTTTCTTCTAGCCGAACATCCATAACAAAAACTCTCTTTAGCACTCCAACTTGCACTGCAGCAAGACCAAGACCTTCTGCATCGTACATAGTTTCGAACATGTCGTTTACTAATTCTTTAATTTCATCGTTTATATCTGTTATTTCACTAGCGCGTGTAGTTAGCCTTTCATCAGGGGCAATTACAATTGGTAATTTAGACATAAAATTATAATTTTATGTTTTATTTTTTCCTTTGTCCAGTATTTGGGGTATAATAAAGTGTTGTTGTATTTTTATAATAGAAATATAAATTATTAAAAAGGCTACAATTCGAATGAAATTGTGTAATAAGGTCAACTAATGTACTCCGCAGTAATAGTAAAACCAAAGAGAAACGTTTTTGCTGTTATAGATATAGGTACAACAAAGATTATTTGTCTAATTGTTAAGATCAATGGCAATTTCAGTTATAAAATAACAGGAACAGGTTACAAAATTGCAGAGGGTGTAAACGGTGGGTCAATAACTGATGTAAAACATGCAAATTACTCTATCTTATCAACATTAGGTTTAGCCGAGCAGGTGTCAGAGGAAACTATAGACCAGATATATGTTAATATTGCTGGATGTGGGGTCTCATCTTTTAATGTACACAATGAAATCATTGCAGCCAACCATGAAATTTCTGATCGAGATATAAAGCGTGTAGTTTTTCAAACGTTTGAAAAATACATTGAAGAAAATGTTATTATTCATAATATACCCCTGAAATATCACTTAGACGACATGACCGATATAAAAGAGGTCAGCGGATTATATGGAAAAAGGTTATCTGCTGATGTTAATGTTGTTACTGCTTCGCGTCCAGCACTGACTAACATTGAAAATTGTATAACCAATAATGATGGGGTAAGTATGGCTGGTTGTATTGCTTCTGCGTATTCCGCAGGTCTTGCTTGTTTAAGTGAAGATGAAAAAGAGCTCGGAACCGCCATCGTTGATATAGGGGGTGGGTGTACTGCTATTGGAATTTTTAAAAGAGGAAAGCTTATATATGCAAGCAGCATTCCAATCGGTGGTGCTCATCTTACCCGAGATATAGCGTACGGGCTATGTACGAGCATAGAACATGCAGAACGTATAAAAATACTGTATGGTAACACTATTGTCACTTCAATAGATGAAAACGAGTACATTACAGTGCAAAATAATGAGAATGATGAATCCACTCAAATGCTCAAGTCTGAGCTTGTTGATATTATAAGGCCAAGGGTTGAGGAAATACTTGAACTGGTAAAAGAGCAATTTCAGGATCAGAAAGACCCAATTAATAAAGTAGTTATCACAGGAGGCACCAGCCGACTTACAGGCATGAAAGAGATTGCAAGCTATATATTCAATAAACAAGTTCGTATTGGGTATCCTGAGTCTTGTAGTGGTCTTGATGGCGAATACGATAAAAACCCTGTATTCTCTGCTGCCATAGGCTCTATAAAGCTCATAATTGACACTTTCTATAAAAGTAATTCTGGAATGCTCGGTCATGATGGCAAGATAAGTAAATTATACCACTGGGTAAAATCAAAGGTCACAGTCTAGTGACTTTTCCAAGAAAAAGTGGAAAAAAAGTTTAGTACGCTTTTATAGAGAAACGCAATTACATACACCATTGCGTGCAGCAACGGTGTATGTGTATGGGCAGTTAATGATTCCCAACGTTCTGGCTAGCGCTCTGACCAATATTCTCAAGATGATTGGATGTGTTAGTATCGCCCATAGAAGAAAAAGGAGGTGAAACAGTCTTGTTCTTTTGCACGAAACTTTCGGCAGCTTCAACAACCTTACTTATACGTGGTTCTTTCTTTAGTTCTTCACAGTGTTTTAGAAAAATTTCACAACTTTTATCATCCATATGCACCATTATTTTACCAAAGCCTGAAGAATTTTCAGACAACAAAATCATTTCAATTTTTTCACTATCACCTACTTCAAAAGCCATCTGAAGTGCACCTTTCATATCGCAATATTGTCCATTTTTTGTTCGGATTATATCATCTCCTTTCCCAATCTTTAATGCTCCATATAAATTTTCGAATTCTGGATTGCTCAAAAATTTCGCAGGAGTTATAACACTCTCCTCTGGGCACTCTACACAAAAAAATCCATTATCCCTTTCTACTGCAACATCTTCTTTCTTACCTTTTTCAATACTATTGCATACAATTTGTTTTAGACGTGACAAGTAATCTTCATGTTTTTTCGTTGTATCTTCTGGCAATAATTTCAACATTTCTTTGCTTACATAACTACCTTTTGAAACGAGGTCATATATTTCTGACCAAACAGGTTCTAGTTTACGTTTGTCATCTCCCTTGATGTTATCGTCTTTGTTTGTGAGATGGTTAAGCCTATATATCAAACTATCCATTATTGCTGACCCTCTTCCGGGATTAAGTGGCACGCTAAGTATGACCTTCTTCTCTTTTGCCCTTCTTACAGATTTTAGCCATTCACTTGCTACATTTGCTACAGCCTCACCTATAGGCAATTCTTCTGCATCATTATATGAATTATGAGCCTGAGATATTTCACGCGATATAGCTGAGATATCTTGCTTCATACGTTCATCGATACATTTCTGCATTAACGTGTTTGATTGCAAATTCCCCGTTTCTTTTGGATGTTCTATTTTATATGGGTATCCTAATTGTTCTAATTTTTTCGAATCGGCTGTTTTGATGTGCTCTAAAATTGGCATAATCACCCCCTGTATTTTTCATAATAAAATCAAGATAAAAAATTCTAATTTTATGATATTGATATAATCTACAAAGTCAATAGTTAAATTGAAAAATTTTGATTACAATTTACTTCATACAGAACATGTTCTTAAATTATGCTAAAAATCGCTATAGTAGGCCTGCCAAATGCTGGTAAATCAACCCTATTTAATAGGCTGGTGGGAAGAAAAGCAGCAGTAGTTAGTAACACTCCCGGAGTAACAAGAGATAGACGTGAGGGAATCGGAAGAATTAGTGATTTGGAATTCAAAATTATAGACACAGGAGGATGGAACGACCAAACTAATTTCTCATTACAAGTTGTTGAGCAAATAGAGACTTCTTTATTAAGTGTAGATATAATTTTCTTTCTTGTTGATGCAAAAGTCCAGAATGAGCAGAACAAAGAATTTGCAAAGTGGCTAAAGAGGAAGACAAACAAACCTGTGATACTCATAGCAAATAAATGTGAGAGTCATAAATCAGAAAATGTTGATTACCTGCAGTTTTTTGACTTTATAGGTCCAGTATACATCTCAGCTGAACATAATCTTGGCATGGTTGATCTTTATGATGCATTAGCTAAAATTATTGGGGATCTAGATGAGGGCACTGAACTACTGGATAATGAATCCAGTCAGCTTCGAATTGCAGTCATCGGCCGCCCAAACGTTGGAAAGTCAACTTTTTTAAATAGTTTAATCGAAGAAAATAGGCTAATAACAAGTTCAGAACCAGGTACCACACGTGACTCTGTGGATATTACATACGATCATGGTGGAAAGCTAATTACTCTGATTGACACTGCCGGAATCCGTAGAAAGGCGAATGTTACAGATGACTTAGAATCAAGATTTGTTGAGAAGAGCATGGAATCAATAAAACGCTCTCACGTGATAGTTTTAATGTTGGACTCCCTTGTGGGTATTGAGCAACAGGATTTATCAATCGGTGAAGCTGCAATCAAAGGAGGAAAGGGAATTATCATTGTCCTAAATAAGTGGGACTTAATAAATAAAGATGACAGGAGCAAGTTGATAAAATTTGTAAAACAACAGGAAGTAACTCGGTTATTTTTGGAAGTGCCAACTATAACGATTTCTGCGTTGAAAGGCATGCGCTGTAGTGATGTGATAGACAAGTGTCTTGAAGTAAACGAATCCTTAAGCAGGAAAATCAGTACTGCAAAATTAAATAAGTGGCTAATTGATGTTTTAGATAGACATCCTCACCCGCTTGTCAAAGGCAGAGCAATTAAAATGAAGTATATTGCTCAAATTGGCACTAAACCTCCGGCTTTTTCCTTAATATGCAATATGCCTGAAAGTGTTGATGAAAGTTATAAACGCTATTTAGTTAATGACCTAAGAAAAAACTTCTTTGCTGAAGGCGTGCCAGTTAGATTGCTTTTGAGGAAGAATAAAAATCCCTATGTAAAATGAGTGCTTTGCTTTATACTTTAAGAAGTCTGTGTAATAGTTAACTTAAAAATCATGCATAGTAACTCCCAAGCTTCTACAATCTTCCTGCTTTCAAGCGCTGTTGCTCTAATTTTTGCATATGTGCTAGAGTATTTTTTCAATATGCTACCATGCAAGCTATGTGTATATGAGCGGGTGGTTTACTATACTGCAGGGCTACTTGCAGTGGCACACATGATCAAAGACAACAAAATTTTAGTCTATGCAATGTTTTGCAGTTATTTCATCGGTGCGATAATATCTTTTTATCATGTAGGCCTTGAACTTCACTTGTTTCATGATATTTTGGGCTGTACAGAGCAGGCAAGTGGTAACGTTAGTGTAGAGGAGCTGAGAAATAATCTATTGAATCCTGATTACTCTCCATCTTGTGATAGACCTCATTATGTTCTGGGTGTCTCCTTAGCAACATGGAATCTTATTTATCTTATAGCAGCTCTGTTTTTATCAAGTAAAATATACTGCGGGAGAAGAAAGAGATCTTAAAATGCGATGGTAGTAAGTTTGTAGACATGTATTCTGATATAGATTTTTTCTAATATACTAGTGTTGACCTTATCTAGCATAGCAGTTGTTATAAATACAGGACTTATTCAGCATTCACAAACAAGTCTTATTACCCTAAAAAGTATGCTATTTAATATGGTTTGAGTTATATTAAACAAATTTATGTGGCATATAGCCCCGTTTTTTATATTACTAGCAATATTGATAGGCTGTGGCCTGCAAAAGCCTGCACCTGTGCTGCTTAAAGGTGAGGAGTTTTACGGAAAGAGGGACCTAGAGTATACAAGGGAATACAATTTGATTAGAGAGGATGTTCATTCTTCAATACGAAAAAAAAGTAGGAAAGTTGTTGTAAATGAGGTATATAATGATGGCACACAAAATTTAGAAATCGATAAGGTAAGCTGTAACTTTGTAATGCCAGTAAAAGGTACTATTATTTCAGCTACCTCTTCTGATGAAGTATGTAAAGATGGAGTGAAAATTGCTGCTCAAGGCGGAACAAGTGTGGTTGCTTCTGCACCTGGTAAAGTGATATATGTAGGCAAAGGGCTGAGGTGGTATGGAAATTTAATTATAGTAGAGCACGAAGATAATTATATGACTGTGTACTCCTATTTAAAAAACATACACATTAAAATTGGCGACAAGGTAAAACAAGGCCAAGTAATCGGTTCTGCAGGTAAATCAAGCACACAAGATAAAGATCCGCAGATGTGCTTCACAATACGGCATAATGGCCAAGTGGTTGATCCTTTGAAGCATATGAACTGTAATTGAATTTGGATTTATATGAAATATGATTTTAAAAACGTTGAAAAACTTTACCAAGACAAGTGGAATTTTTCTGTAAGCGAAAGTAGCAAGCAAGAGAAATGTTACGTGCTGGAGATGTTTCCATATCCATCTGGAAAAATTCACATGGGACATCTGCGCAACTATGCAATAGGAGATGTGATAGCGCGTTATAAGAGAGCTTGTGGATTTGAGGTTTTGCACCCAATTGGCTGGGATGCATTTGGGTTGCCAGCTGAAAATGCAGCAAGAGACAATAATATTAGCCCTGCGGCATGGACGAAAGAGAATATAGATAGTATGCATGCGCAGCTAAAATCTATAGGTCTTTCTTATAACTGGAAACGTGAACTTTCTACATGTGAGCCTGACTATTACAAACACGAACAAAAATTTTTCCTGGATTTTTTAAAACACGGACTTGCCTATCGAAAAGAGTCGTGGGTTAACTGGGATCCAGTCGACCAAACAGTGCTTGCAAATGAACAAGTAGTCGATGGAAAAGGGTGGCGGTCAGGCGCGGTTGTTGAAAAACGTAAGTTATCCCAATGGTGTTTAAAGATTACTGATTTTGCTGAAGATTTACTCAAGTGCTTGCAAGATTTAAAAAATTGGCCAGAAAAAGTCAAAACAATGCAAGAGCGCTGGATAGGAAAATCCGAAGGGGTCACCATAGAGTTTGAAATAGTTGGCCTAAATAAGAAATTAAAGATTTTTACAACTTCTCCTCATACTTTGTTTGGAGCTTCTTTTCTTGCGGTAGCAGCAGAGCATCCTATTGTGCAGGATATCATGCTTAAAGATGCTCCTGAAGTTTTGTCATCCCAGTGCTTCGACACTGGGATCCAGCAAAAAGATGAATGGATTCCAGCGTCACGCGCTGGAATGACAATCGATGATATAAAAACAAAGGGGGAAAATGATGAAAAATTTGGAATTTACACTAGATTGAACGTCAAACATCCATTTCTTGACAAGGAATTGCCACTTTATATAGCGAATTTTGTATTGATGGAGTATGGAGAAGGTGCAATTTTTGGGTGCCCTGCACATGATCAGCGTGATTTTGAATTTGCACAGAAATATGATTTGCCGATTATTCCGGTTATTTCTTCAGCCGACTTGAGTGCCGTTCCAGCGTGTAAGGCTGGAATCCTGGACACTGAGATCCAGTATCCAATGACAAAAGAGGTGCACGCTGATGGCGGAGTGATGTTCAACTCTGAGTTTTTAAATGGATTAACAGTTAGCAAAGCAAAGGAAGTAGCCATTAAAAAGCTTGAAGAAAAAGGAATAGGCAAAAAAACGATAAACTATCGTTTACATGATTGGGGAATTTCAAGGCAACGTTATTGGGGATGCCCTATACCTATAATATATTGTAAAGATTGTGGAACTGTGCAAGTGCCAGAAAGAGACCTTCCCGTAGTTCTGCCGACGGATGTGGAATTTACCAGCGGTGGCAATCCGCTTGATAAACATCCAACTTGGAAATTCGTTGATTGTCCAGAATGCGGAAAACAAGCAGAGCGTGAAACTGATACATTTGACACCTTTTTTGAGTCTTCCTGGTATTTTGCTGCATTCTGTAGTGAAGATAAATCAATAGATAAAAATGCATGTAATCGTTTTATGCCTGTAGATTATTATATAGGTGGAATAGAACATGCGATCTTGCACCTGCTTTACTCACGATTTTTCTGCCGCGCTTTGACCAAATGTGGTTACCTTGATATTAAGGAGCCTTTCTCTACTTTGATCACTCAAGGAATGGTCTGTCATGTAACTTACAAAGATGAGAATGGTAAATGGCTATTTCCCGCAGAAGCAAAAGAGTTGATTGCTCAAGGAGCTAAGGTTCAAGTGGGCAAAGTTGAAAAAATGAGCAAGTCGAAAAAGAACACAGTTGATCCAAATTTTATCATAGAAAAATACGGTGCTGATACTGCTCGCTTGTTCGTATTATCTGACACTCCTCCAGAAAAAGATATGGAATGGTCTGATGATGGCGTAGAAGGTTGTTCTCGGTATATAAACAAGTTGTGGCGCATGGTAATGCAGCTAAGACCTGTGAATACGAACTATGATAATGAAAATGTTACGGGTCAACTTCTAGAATACAGAAAAAAAATACATAAACTCTTGCACGGACTTACAGATGACTTGGAAAGCTGCAGATTAAACTGTGTAGTGGCAAAATTCCGTGAAATGACAAATTTAATAGCTGAAATAGATGTGAAAAATGGAAAATCTCTTATTGATGAAGGTATATGCATACTAATCAGAGTAATTGAGCCATTTATGCCACACCTGGCTGAAAACTTATGGCAAGAAATAGGAGGCGAAGGTATGCTATATCTAAAGCCTTGGCCACAAGCTGTCAAGTCATTGCTAATTGATGATATGGTGACCGTAGCAGTTCAGATCAATGGAAAATTGCGTGCAACAATCGAAGTGGCAGTTGACTTATCTCAAGAAGAATTAAAGAAAATAGCAATAGACTCCGTGTCCAACAGGATTGATCAAAGCAAAGTTCGCGCTATATATGCTGTGCCAAATAAGATAGTGAACATAGTTGTATAAAAAATTTGAGTAGCGTGTCTTTAATTTTATAGCTATACTTTTTTTGATATATAATTATATCTTTTTTAATATAAAGGTTATATACTTGTGCATTATATGTATTTTTCCTATAAGGAGTTATATGAAAATGAAAAGATTATGCGCTTTAGCTGTGTTGCTCACATCGTCTTTAGCGAGTGCGGCTAATAATGTAGTAGCTAATTCAGAAAGTCAGTACTACGCGGGTTTAAACTTTGGTGCTGGACTTAGAAATGGATTGAAGATAGATAATTTTGTGATGAAACCCAGCATTGTTCTTGGTTATCATTATGATAAAAACTCTAAATTTGAGCTTGAAGTTCTTACTAATATTAGTAACATCACTGACGATGACAAGAGGTTAGTAGGAGCTAGCTTATTAGCGAATTACCGTTTTTATCCTGACCTTGATATCGATCCTGTTAAGCTGTATGTCAGTGCAGGTTTAGGTGGATATCTCCAAATCATTGGAAATAACCAGACAACTTCAAAAACAGCTCAAATGTTACAAGGTGTGGTAGGCGGTAAGGATTCAGCGTTAGGCAAAGGAGTAGGAAAGATAGATAGTATAGCAAGTGGATTACTAGATAAGACAAAGGTAATAGGCGGAGTAGTAAAAAAGGCTGACTCGTTAGTAGGCAGGATATCAAAGACCCAACAACAACAACCTGTAATAGACAAAATACTGAATGCGATTTCTTATAAACTGAAAATAGGTGTTGATTATGAAATTACTCCACAGATAGTTGGTGCAGTTGGTATTGCCATGGGAGGGCAACTGGGTGGTTTAAAAGCGAAACAGATACCAGATGCGATTCTGGAGCTGGGAATTCGGTATAATTTTTAATGTCGAGGCTTAGTTTTTATCTTCGGAATATTGTATGGAATATCATATTTAAGTGTAATCTAAAAAATATTTGACCATGAATAAATTATATTCGAGATAAAAAATTTATCGCCGCAAACAGAATTGTTGAGATGCTTAAAAAAGAGAAATAAAACTACCTTTGGTAGAGGGGAAAGAGGTATTACCTCCAATAGACAAAATACTGAGCAGTATTTCATATAAACTAAAGGTTGATATTGACTATAAAATTACTCAACGGATAGTTGGTATTACCATGGGTGGACAACTGCTTGATTTAAAAATGAGCCAAATACCGGATGCAGTCTTAGAGGCAGGAGTGCGTTATAATTTCTAGCGCTGATTGACTTTTAAAATATGCATAGATAGACAGTCTTTCTCATGGTAATCAAAATATCAAAGAAAAGCAGGAATCCACAGCTTGACAAAAAAAGTTACAAACAGTAACGCTCTTCCTGATTTTAATATAGTAATTTCTAAAATGAACGATAGATATGGTATATATAAACTACTCAAGGCTAAAATACTGAAATTTTCAAACTAGACCTTATATAAAAGTGGACAATTTTTTTTCGAATTTGTAGAAAAAATTACTTCCATTTTTTTTAAACTTGCTTATAATTAAAGCCAGAGATATTTTTAGAGCTCAAAAATTTATCCTTGTCTGCAGGCTTTTCACTAAATAACTAAATTCAGTAAAAAGTGTATCTATTCTGGCAAAGGGCGTGTAGGTGCACATACATTCCTGCACCTTTCTTTACAGGAGGACCATTATGTTCAGCATTCTAAACTACGCTAGCTTAAGCTTTTTATAGGCTTAAGCGTCAATAAATCATAAAAAAACCAAAGGGCGCCTATGGTTTTTAACATTAGACAGCAAACTTTACGCATTAACATGAGATTCTTTTGCCTTTTTTTCATTTAGTAAATTTCTTAATGCATATAGCTGAAGCAATTCAAAAGCCCAAAATAGATGTCATGCAAGTAACTGACACTGGAATGACACACCTAAGGATAAGGAGGTAATGTAAGAAATTTGCTCTTAATAAAAACCCGATGATGAATCATCATTACCAAATTGTGGTCTATTGTTCCTGTTACTGAAGCCAGAACGAGGACGCGTGGGTCTTTTACGGTGCCCAGGTTTTCTACTAAACGAACTATTATAATAATCCCTTTCATTTGGCCCATCTTTCTTATCTTCATTGTAAAGCTCACCTTCAAAGAATTCGCCGGTTTCTTGATCAACGCGACGTCTTGACAGTTTTGGGCATCCACCTTTTTCAAAGTCAATTACCAATGCTTTGAAAATATCACCCTGCTTAAGTATGTCCTCAATCGATTCTATATGCTGATTAGCTACTTCACTTATATGCATTTTCCCCCTTTTTCCATTGAGAAGCTCAAGCTCTACAATAGACTTATCTATTTTTGTAACCTTGGCATCAACTATGGCACCTTGCTCTAATTCCGTTATTGAATCAATCAGCATATTTTTTGCAATTTCAGCTTCAGTGCTACTCATTGCAAATACAGAGACTTTGCCATCATCTCCTATTTCAATTTTTGCATTACTTCTTTCGCACACATTGCGTATATTTTTCCCTTTAGCACCAATGGCTGCAGAAATTTTATCTTTATCTATATAAAATGATATCATTCTTGGTGCATGACTTTTCACATCATCGCTATGTTCTGAAATCACTGCATTCATTTTTTCTAAGATATGCAATCTTCCAGCTTTTGCTTGCTCTAAAGACTTTTCAACAATTTCAAAGCTTATGCCAGAAATTTTCATATCCATTTGTAGCGCTGTCACTCCTTCACTAGTTCCTGCTACTTTGAAGTCCATATCACCAAGATAGTCTTCATCACCCAATATGTCGGAAAGTATTATATACTCATTTTCATTTTTAATGAGACCCATAGCAATTCCAGCAACAGGAGCCTTTATTGGTACGCCTGTATCCATTAAGGCAAGGGATGTTCCGCAAACTGTTGCCATAGAAGAGGAGCCATCTGATTCCATAATTTCGGATACTACTCTTATCGTGTAAGGGAATTCAGACTTATTAGGTAAAACAGGATGGATTGCTTTCCAAGCAAGCTTACCATGACCGATTTCTCTTCTTCCTGGTGCACGTATAGCAGAAACCTCTCCAACAGCAAATGAAGGAAAGTTGTAATGCAACATAAAATGCTCACGTCTGTCGCCTTCAATATCATCTACGATTTGTTCGTCTTGTGTGGTACCAAGAGCAGTAACAACCAGTGCCTGAGTGCTACCCCTTGTAAACAGAGCAGAACCATGAGTTTTAGATAAAATATCAACTTCAATTTCTATTTGGCGTATTTCATCGTACTTACGACCATCTATTCTCGTGCCTTTCTTTCTGATTATTTCACGCACCAAAGATCTTTCAAAGCTTTTTATTGCATATGTAATTAATTTCTCATCTTTCCCGGCTTCCTTAAGAGTGTTTAATATATTATCTCTGAGCACTTCTAAAGCTTGAGCTCGCTCTTGTTTTACTGTTTGTGAATATGCTTTTTCGAAGTCTCTACTGTGCTTTTCAAGATCTTGCATTATTTCTGATATGTCAATAGAAGTAAAGCTCTCAGGTTTATTGCCAACTGTGTCAGCAAACTCTTTTATAAGCTTAATAACAGGCTGCAGGTGTTCATGGCCAAATTTTATTGCGTTTAGCACGTTTTCTTCAGAAAGCTCTTTTACCTCTGATTCAACCATCAAGATTGAATGTTCATCACCAGATAAAAACAAATCTAAGCTACTTGTTTTCATTTCTTGGACAGAAGGGTTGAGTATATAATTATTATTTTCATCACACCCAACTAAAACTCCAGCTATGGTAGAGTGAAAGGGAACACCAGAAATTGCGAGAGCTGCAACAGTACCAATCAATGCTGGTATTTCAGGAGGATTAACCGTATCATAAGTTAATAAATTGCATACCACGCTGATTTCATCATGAAAACTTTCTGGAAATAGTGGTCTGATACTTCTATCTATTACTCTTGAAATCAAAGTTTCTCGATCAGATGGTTTGCCTTCTCTTTTAAAAAAGCCACCAGGGATCTTGCCCATAGCATAGCTTTTTGCAATAAACTGCACATTTAAAGGAAGAAAATCAACACTTTCTTCTTTCTTTTTGCGTACAACAGTTACTAAAACGGAAGTATCACCATAATTTACAACCACTGAACCATCAGCTTGACGTGCTATTTTCCCAGTTTCTAGGGATAAGGTACGACTACCCCAATCTATAGATTTTTTTATAATTTTAAACATACAAAATTCCTCAATTATTTTCTAATGCCTAACTTCTCTATTAACTCCCGATAGGCTTCATTACCAAATTTACGCTTTATATAATTTAAGTGCTTACGTCTTCTACCTATCAATATAAGTAAACCGCGCTTGGAGTGATGGTCATGCTTATGCACCTTAAAGTGTTCAGTTAAATTATTGATCCTCTCGGTTAAAATTGCACACTGTACAAAAGATGAACCTGTATCATCTTCTTTAATTGCATATGTATTTATTAACTTTTTTTTCTTTTCGGATGTTATCGACATCTAAACCTCATTTCAAATATTAAAAACACGAATAGGCTTTACACAACCATAAGTAAAACTGCAGACCGCAACAGGCACATTACCCATTATCGTACAAAAGATATCATAATTCTTTAAATTGCGCAAGTTATTTAATACAATTTCCTGACCTTTTCTTATTTTCCTTGCGTCCTCTGGGGAAATTTCAACTTTGACCATTGACTCTAAGGCTGATGCAATAGGAATAACAAAACTTTTTGCATTACTGCCTGTTACTCCACCACCTTCTGTCATCCGAGTAGCTGGCACTGCGATCCATTCTTCTTTTTTTTCGGATTCCAGCGTCGCGTACTGGAATGACACCGAAAAGCGAATTTTTTCAATAAGCTGTTCAATTGTTACTGATTCGGTTTCTCTAAAGTTACCCACCATAGTTCTTCTCAATTTTGAGATATATCCAAAACAATTTAGTACAGTTCCAAGATCTCTCGCGATTGATCTTACATATACACCACTACCGCACGTCATAGAAAAATCAGCACTGTTGTTTACAGTATTAGCAGAGACCAATTTCAGTTCATATATTCGCACTAAGCGGGGCTTTATGTTCGCTTTTTGCCCACTTCTTGCTAATTTATATGCTCTTGTTCCGTTGATTTTTATTGCTGAAAATTGAGGCGGAGTTTGTGTTATTTCACCGACAAAGTTCTTGATTGCACGATCTATTTGATTACACTTAGGTTTTATGTTGCTAGCTTTAATGGTGTCACCATCTAAATCATCTGTAGTTCTTTGCTCTCCCCACTTTATTGTGAAATTGTATGCTTTTAAATTACAAGGTAAGTATGGTATAGTTTTTGTCGCTTCACCAAGGGCAATCGGCAGTACACCTGAAGCTAAGGGGTCAAGTGTTCCCAAATGACCAGCTTTTTTAATCCCAAAAATTTTTTTAATTTGAGTTACAGCTTGTGCAGAACTAATCCCTATTGGTTTGTCAAGATTTAGCCAACCATGTATCATATGTCAATTATAGGTAATGAGTAGCGGCTTAGAAAGCAGTTTATAGTTATTTATTATAAAATAAAGACTTGACCAATGTATATTATCAGCACAAAATTAGTTTTTTACTAATGTATTGAGAATTAGAGGTACTTATGACTAATGAAAACAAAAAAGGTGCAGGGGCACCAGCTGATCAAACTATATGGAGATGGAAAAATACTGCACGTCTAACAACAAATTTTATGGAAGTTGGGTTTGCAGTTGCAGCTGTAGTAATAGCGGGAACTGCTATTTACGCTGCTGCGAAAGGAGTGGCACTTTCTTCATTACTTCCAGCATTTCTTGTTAACCCTTGGGTAATCGCAGCGATAGCTTCTTATGTTGCTGTGTATTTTGCTGCAAGATGTATTTCTGCATGGCAGGAAACATATGCAATGGAGAAAGTTCAGGGTACTCTAGATAAGTGTACGCTTGATGATGTAATAGCGAAAGGTACATTACTTCGTGAAGAAAATGGTAAAACGTCTCTGCAACTTTCAGATGACGCTCGTAAAGTGTTGCTAGGTGAGAGTAAAGGAGGAATATTATACTCAGTTAGTGAAAAAGATGAAAACACAGCCCTCAGTTATGAAGTTAAGGATAACGGTAGTATTGCAGTACAATTAACTGTGGGAGATCAGTCAGCAAGCGATTTCTCTAAAATAATGGAAATATTCGGTGCGGATAAAGAAACTAATTCATTAGACCTTGTATTAAGTAAGCTATCACCTACACAATTAATAAATAAGGTGGCAACTAAATTATCGAGTATTAAAATCGGTGCACTTGCTGGAGAGGAAGTTAAGCAACAGGGATAGGTTTCATTTCTACCTCTTCCTTTTTTTTACTTAGGCTTGTACGGGTTAGTGTAACCTGTTTCAAGCCTTCCAGTTTAAAGTCTCTACCTTTGCTTTTTTAAGTTGGGTATCCATTCAGAGACATATTGAAGCAAAAGTGGTGTCAAACACACAACTGTATAAACATTGCAATTAGCAGGTAATTTGCGTAACAGACGGGTTCCATCCCTGTAGCTCCAATGGTGTCATCCCAGTGCTCCGACACTGGGATGGCTTTGTTGTAAATTCACTTTTACTTCATGGTTTATGTTACCTTGTCCACCCTATTTTGTCACCCTGCTGAATGGATACTGAGTTGGTAGTGGTTACTTAAGTTCTCTAAATGTTTCAACCTAGGCTAACGTTTCTGCCAACAGATTACGTGACTTTTACAGTGCTTCACTAACCCAGTTATTCTTCTCTTGATCTAACCTATCATCTAATATTGCCTGCCTTATTGATTCCATCAGCTTATTCATGAAGAAAACATTATGAACGGTGATGAGGGTGTAAGCTAGCAGTTCTTTAGCTTTCAATAAATGGTGTATATAAGCTCTCGAATGTTTTCTGCAGGTAAAACATAAACAGTCACTTTCAATTGGATCACTGTCCAGCTCAAATTGTTGATTTCGCAAATTAATGTGTTCCTTACATTTTGCAGAGTCTCTATTTTGCACTTTAACAAGTGCGCCACCATGTCTTGCTAGGCGAGTTGGATGCACGCAATCAAACGTATCAACCCCAAGCTCTACTGCATGAAAGATATCCACAATTCCACCAATGCCAAGCAAATGAGTAGGCCTATCTTTTTTTAAGTGCTCCACAGTAAAAGAAACTACATCATACATTTGCTCCTTACTCTGACCAAGTGATCCACCTATTGCTTGACCGAAAAATGGTAAATCGTTGATAAAATCACAACTTTCTCCACGCAAATCTTGATATACTCCGCCTTGGCTAATTCCATACAGCGCTTGCTTGCCATCGTTACTTTTTTCAAACTCATTTAAAGAACGTTCAGCCCATCTATGGCTCATGAGCATTGATCTTTGTGTGTATTCTTTGCTGACATGAAATGGTGTGCATTCATCTAAAACTAGGATTAAATCTGCCCCTAATTTTTGTTGAATTTGTATAGATCTTTCAGGAGTTAAACAATAAGTTTTACCATTGATATAAGAACGAAAGGTTGCTCCATCCTCATTAATTTTGATCAGAGTTTTTTGTTTCTTTCTTATTCCCTTTATTTCTTCTGAAACTGATCCGTGCCCCAAGCTAAATATCTGGTATCCACCAGAATCAGTTAGCATTGGTCCATTCCAGCCCATCATCTTGTGCAAACCGCCAAGTTTTGCTACAGTATCCTCTCCCGGTTGGAGCATTAGGTGATAGGTGTTGGAAAGTATTATCTGAGTACCAACTTCACTAATTCTCTCAATATCCGCAGCTTTAATTGCAGCTTTTGTTGCACAGAATATAAATGCTGGTGTGTCTATGTCTCCATGTGGAGTTTTAATTGTGCCAACTCTTGCAGAACCCGATTGCTTGGCTATCCTAAATGAGAACTCTTCTTTCATCTATTTGCTTGAGAGTTCTGTTATGATGTCTTCTACTTTTTCAGGGGTCAGATTTTCGTAGAAGTCATTATTGATTTGCACAACGGGAGCGTTAACGCATGCACCAAGACATTCAACTTCTTTTAAAGTAAACAGATTATCCTTGGTGGTTTCACCGATATTAATTCCAAGTTTCTTTTTAAAAGCGTTCAGAACCTCCGCGCTACTACATAACCAGCAAGGGGTTGTCCTACAAACTTGTATCAGATATTTACCTACCGGCTTTAAATTGTACATGGTGTAAAAATTTGCCACTTCATATACGCGAATATGTGGAATACGCAACATATCAGCAACGTAGCGCATGGCAGACTCAGGAACCCACCCACATTGCTCTTGAACGAGATATAGTAAAGGCATAACAGCACTACCCTCTCTACCTTTTGGGTACATCTCTATAAACTTTTTTGCTTTCTTAAGGTTTTCTGATGTAAAACCAAACTGCTCTTCTTTTTCTTTCATCTGTAAGGTTCATGTGAATCTTAACAGATTATACTTGAAGAGCTAACAATTGCAATTAGACTTCTCACGCAACCTGGAAAAAAGCAAATATTTTAAATATTGGTATCTTTTGCAGGGCTGCATTCTCTTAGATTGCTTTGGCCATAGATAGTTAAGAATTTTACTAAATAAAAAAGGCAAAAGAAACCCTGAATGCTGTTGAAAAGACCTATATAACCTAGTATTGCTGATATGCTTATTATAGAATAATAAGTAATTGCCGTCAAGAGGTACAGCCAACTTAGATTATACAACTGCTTGTCAAAGTTATAATTGGTTTCGCTTTCTTCTACCTAAAAGCACTGGGAAAAGCATTTATTTCTTAATTTTTAGTTAAGATTTTTATTGACTTTGATATGTTAGAATAGTTATAATAGCATTTTATTAAAATTTTAAATAAAATTATGTTTATATTAAGCAAACTATTCGAGACTAACTCAACCACACTTAAAGTTCAAGAAGCAATAGGTTTTAACCCAAGAAACGTAGGATTAGTTGAGGGAAATGGAGTTGCCTATGGACTTAGCTATCAAGATAATGGTAATGGGAGCAGTAAAGTAAAATTACTTGTCAGTCCGTTATACCAATCAAAAACATACGAGTATGATACATGTGTCAACGTAGCAAATGAATTTAAAGACCAACTATCTATTATATTAATAGAAGATTTGGCTGAAGTAGATGAAGTCGGAGTAATCTTTCCCGAAGAAGATAATAAAGAAGGAAAAAAGTATATTAAAGGCCTGATGTTTAGCACTTATAAAATCAAGCATTCAGGTAAAATGCCCTTAGTTGAGCTTTCAGATAAAACTAAATTACAAAAAAATGCCAATGATTGCAATCCTGCAAATAAAGATAACAGTTACTTTCAACCAAAAGCAGTGAAAGTTGATAATAATGACATAATTGTAATTGCTCATAATTTAAAGGACCAAATTTTGGTTTCTTGGTACTTAGAGTCAAAAGGAGATGGAAAGTTTAAGGCTTTACGTGGAAAAAATAGTATCATAGAAAGAAAATTATTCAAATTTGATGATCCAGGGCAATTAGTGCTAACTGAAGAGACAATGCTTTATGCGAGAATGAGCGGAATTACCAAGATAAGAAAAACACAAATTTTTAAATTTGATGTAGCTAAAGTGGTTCAGAGTTTGAAAGACAAAAAGGAAACCAACGAATGTCTGCTTAGTAAAAAAGGGGGTCAGATAGATAATAAAGCACTATCTCTTTCTAGTAAACATGAGATAAGCTTTTTGCAGCATGTAAAGCAAACAAAGGGCAATGATCTAGTTGCTTTTCTTGCAAAAGGCCAATCTTCTAACACGCAAGAATTACATTTAGCAAGTTTTACTAAGAATGGATCAAAATCAGACTTTGTTATTCACGAATTTAAAGATCCTGTAGATCAATTGTATGTTAAAGACGGTGATCAAGGTTGCTTTATTACAACTGCAATAAGAGGAGAAAACATCATAACTTTTAACCATAAGAACTCTGAAAAACCTCGTAAGGTAACAATGATACCGGCAAACAGTATTAAAGCTCTCGGTGATTTTGTTAATATCATTAACGGTCGATTGACACCTAGTCTTATTTCTAGCAGTACCATGGTTCCCATAACTACCACAGAGAAAGTTGAGACTTCTACAAAAACGTCAACCACCGCAATTACTAGTATAACAAAAACTGATACCTTGGAGACTACTCATCCTTCAAAAGCGGAGTTAACAACTCAAACAAGTACAGTATCTACAACAGCAATTGCTGCTTCAAAAGCGACCATGGTCACTACAGAAGATAAAACAAGTACTGCAAAACCTGCAACAGCAAAGCCAACAACAGTTGTCGTTACAACTGCTACTCCAAAAGCAACCAAGGTTACTTCAAGTACTAAAACACGCACTGTAGACCCTACAACGGTGAGACCAACAACATCTAAAACAACCGTTACTTCAAGAGCAACTGTGGTTGCCACGAAGTCAACTAAAGTTCCAACGGTAACTTTAGACTCTACCGCAAATACTGAAAAGCTTACAACGCTTACCATTTTATCAACCCCTGCAGTAAGTAGTACTACTCAACCTTCAACAGAGCCGACAACTCAAGCAAGTACAGTGTCTACAACGGTGAAACCAACAACATCTGAAACAACTGTGACTTCAAAAGCTACCACAGTTACTACGGATGCTGATGAAATAAGTACTGCAAAATCTACAACAGCAAAGCCAACAACAGCAGCTACCACATCACAAACCACCACAGTTACTACAGGCGTTGATAAAACAAGTGCTAAACCTACATCAATTACTGTGCCGCTAACTTCTACAGCAAGCAGCACTGCAATGAGCAAACCTTCGACGGAGTCAACAACTCAAGCAAGTACTGCAAAATCTACAACAGTAGCCGAAACAACCGCTACCTCACAAGCAACTACGGTCAACGCAGCGCTCACTAACGTACCAACAGCAAACCTGGAAAAGACTACACAAACAGTATTTACTATACCAAGTATTAAAATCAAAGGGTCAACAACTTCTGTGTTTACCACGACTTTACTTCCTCAAATCACCTCTTCTCCGCAACCCGGTCAACTTACTATAGCTAGTGCACCTAACGAAGCAGGGAT
This sequence comes from Wolbachia endosymbiont of Ctenocephalides felis wCfeJ, assembly GCF_012277315.1. Classification (NCBI taxonomy): domain Bacteria; kingdom Pseudomonadati; phylum Pseudomonadota; class Alphaproteobacteria; order Rickettsiales; family Anaplasmataceae; genus Wolbachia; species Wolbachia endosymbiont of Ctenocephalides felis. The sequence goes on from NZ_CP051157.1 coordinate 51,446, forward strand.
AATAACAGGATCTTTACTAGGAGTAGTAGGTGTTTTTGGAATTATAGGATTTATAGCATATAAATGTGTTAGGAAGTACCACCATGACAATGCTACTCCTGTGTTAGAACTATCTGATTTAGAGTCACATTCGAATAGCAGTGGAGAACTTTTTGTCAGTAATAGCAGAACAAGTAGTCCTGAAATAGTGTTAGACAGTGTATCAATAGAAAGTGGTAGCAGATTGAGCAGCCCATCACCTGGAGGTAGTAAGAGTTCAGAATCTAAAAGTGAAAGTGGCTTATCTTGGGATAGCAATGACGTGCCAGAATATCACCTTTAGTTGTAGTTTAACGTTTGATATGTAGATCATTGACTAACAAGGAAATTATTTTACTTTTATGATTTTCATGTTAAAGTATGGTCACTGGGTGAAATAAGTAGCTGCTGTTGTGTGATAAACACAACAGAGGAAAGTCCGGGCTCCAAGGGAAAATAGTGACGGGTAACGCCCGCCGGGGGTAACTCCAGTTATAGGGCTACAGAAAATTACCGCCTAAAGTATTTTTAGGTAAGGGTGAAAAGGTGTGGTAAGAGCACACCATAACAATGGCAACATTGGTAGTTGAGTAACCAACACTAGGAGCAAGATTAAATAAGAGTAGACCTTATGTTTTTCCTCATATCTACTCGGGTAAATCGCATGCAGTAAATGGTAACATTTACTCCAGATAAATAGCTACATAAACAGAACTCGGCTTATATTTCACCTGGGCATTTACACAAATATAGAGTACGTTGCATGTAAATGCATAAGCATCTTAAGCGTTGTCCTTTACTTGTTCTGCTTGATAATCACCGCTATTTTCGCCTATGTTAACGTTAGAATATTCTTCGTCATCAAGATATTCTTTCAGAACATACCCTCTACCCCAAACAGTTTCTATGTGGCTTTTTCCATCGTTTGCACTTTCAAGTTTCTTACGTAACTTGCACATAAAGACGTCAACTATCTTGTTATCTGAAGGCTCATCCAGGCCATTATAGAGATGATTTAAAAACATTTCTTTTGTTAGTACAGTTCCTTTACGTAACGCTAGTAACTCTATCATAGAATACTCTTTGTTAGTCAAGTGAACTGTTTTACCTTTTACCTCAACAACCCTATGATCAAAATTGATATTTATGTTACCGATCTTTATCACTGATTCAGGATGGCCCTTAGTACGACGAACTATTGCCTTTATTCGAGCGAGTAGCTCACTTTTATGGAATGGTTTAGTCAAGTAATCATCAGCACCGTACCCTAGTCCTTTAGCTTTCTGATTAACAGCAGATATACATGAAAGTATCAAAACAGGAACCTTAATTTTTGCACTTCTTAGCCTTAATAATATGTCATACCCATCAATATCACCGGGTAAGTGTATATCTAGAATAACTAGGTCATAGTGATCCCCATTTGAGGAAACCATATTATTGTTATAGTCTTGCGCAGAAGTTACAACATCACAAAAGTGCCCATCAGAAGTTAAAGCGTTAACTACAGTTTTCGCACTTACTTGATCATCTTCAATTAATAATATACGCATATTTTACACCCCGTAAGTAATTTATAATTTTAGTAATATATATAACTAAGGAAAGTAACAAATCAAACTTTTATTAACAAATGGTCAAAACTACTATAATAGACACACCGTTCCAAAATTATATAAATAGATCTAAAACATAATAGATATACTGTATATCATAAGAATAACATTATTTTTAGTAAATATTGAATTAACGTCATTATCATTGCAGACGTACTTAAGTTAATAAATATTTAACCGTTTTATATATACGTGTCGTATTTTTAATTTACTTACCCTACCATTCTAAAGTAAAATAATAATTTTCAGGAACATTGTGTGACAATATCAATTTTAGGTGCTGGTGCATGGGGTACAGCAATTGCAATTTCACTGAGTGATAGACACAATGTAGCTCTGTGGACCCACAATATAACTACGTTTGAATCAATTAATAGAACAAGAGAGAGCAATAAGTTACCAGGCTGCCGAATTTCTAACGATGTGTCAGTAAAGTTGGATATTGAAGACACAGTTAACACTTCAATGATAATTCTTGCTGTTCCTGCCCAGTCTCTTAGGCAGGTATGTCAGCAATTACGTGGTTGCGGTTTAAAAAAAGATGTAACAATAATCTTAGCCTGTAAGGGAATAGAAAGATCTACATTAAAACTACCCAGTGAAATAGTAAATGAAGTTTTACCTGAGAACCCTGTGGCTATTTTTTCAGGTCCTAGTTTTGCCGTGGAAGTTGCAAAAAAATTACCCTATTCAATGGTCCTTGCATGTCAAAATGACACACTAGGTTCAAAACTAGTGTCAAAGCTACAGCAAGAAAATATTAAGTTGTACTTTAGCAACGACGTTATAGGGGTACAAATTTGCGCAGCATTAAAGAACGTTTTTGCTATAGCATGTGGAATTATTTTGGGTAAAAAACTTGGATGCAATGCTCATGCAGCACTGATAACAAAGAGTATGAATGAAATAAAAGCTTTGTATCTAGCAAAAATCGACAGCAGTAATATAGATACATTACTTGGACCAGCATGTTTGGGCGATCTAATCGTGACATGCACATCCTTGAATTCAAGAAATCTGTCCTTTGGGTTTAAAATAGGCAGTAGTAACGATAACTCTGACGTTCAACAGATTCTGTCAGAAGGTAATTCAGTAACTGAAGGTTTTAGTACCGCCCAATCTGCATTTAATTTAGCAGAGAAGCTAAAGATAAAAATGCCTATATGTGAGGCGGTCTATAGATTATTGTATGAAAGTGCATCTATAGAGGATACTATTTCTGTCCTTGTAAGTTAACCTGTTGCTTTGGTACATTATGAAATTTTTCCATAAACTAATATCAACGTGGTGGCTGTCTGGCACAGCAAGGAAAATGCCAGGTACTGTGGGCAGCTTAGCTTCTTATCCAATTGTTCCTATAGTACTAAATAACAGAATTTTAGGTGCAGTAATTATTCTTTTCTTGTTCCTAGTGGGATTGTGGTCCATAGGCAACTACATAAAACATTACCGGACTTCGCACGATCCAAAAGAAGTAGTGATTGATGAAGTAGTTGGCCAATTACTGACAATATTTTTAGTTTCGGTGCTGCTAAACCTAGAAATGAATAGCTCTTTATTAATGTTATGCTTTTTTTCTTTTAGGTTTTTTGATATAATAAAAACATGGCCTATAAATTTGATCGACAGAAATATTAAAGGTCCTCTAGGTGTTATGCTAGATGATATTATAGCTGCAATTTTAGCCTACGTTCTTATAGGGGCCTTTTATTGTTCGTTGTCTTTGTATGCAGGATAAGGAAATCTGTTATTCAAGCTTGGTTACTCAAAATCTAAAGGATTACATACTGTACACAGCAAATTTATCTCTATGGGAAGTGCACAATGAGTTTGATAATATTACGTTTACAATAAATGGAACCAGGGAGTCATTATTCAATTTTGTGTTCTGTGAAGATCAGTGTACCGAACCTTCCGTGCAGAAAACTCTAGATTACCTTAGAGCAAGGAACATAGAAGCAACATGGGTAATGGATTCGCATACGAAAACAAAGGGTATTTTAGAAAAGTGTGAGGTAAAACACGTTAGTACACCAAAAAAAGTTTTGCTTAACATGAAAAATTACTTTTTACCTGCCGATGTTGTTCCGAACTTGAAGTTGAGTCCTGTAAATAGTAGCAATCTTTTAAAACAATTAGACTTATGTACCTCTGGAATTTTTCATCATGACGTTGGAATTGTCAGTACATTTTTACGCGGATTATCAAATTATGATGATAAAAATTCGGGATTAAGATTTTTTCTCGTAACACTAAACAACGAAATTGTTGGAACATGTGGTTTCTATGTTCAAGATAACGTAGCCGGTTTCTACAGTGATGGAGTTTTACCGATGCATAGAAATCGTGGAATAGGTACCCAAATGGTTTTAGAAAGAATCAAAATAATCCAACAGCTTGAATGTAGGTATGTAGTAGCGCATTGTATGAAACCTTCTGTCAACCTTTACAAAAGATTGGGTTTTCAGATATTAGGTAATCTTTACTTATATACCTCTTCAGCGTAACTTATACATACCCCTGCTGAGCAGGTACAAGTTTTTACGTCTGTTTTAAAAGTATTATGTTTTTTTTCTATGAAGTGCTTTTATTATTAATTTTAATATTGTTCTTTCTCTCTTACTCTAAGTTGAAAGTAGACAATAAAATTAAGAACCTACAACATCAAAATATCATAATAAATAATTTAATCGATACTATAGATGATGGATTTTATATTTGGGACGCAAAAAAGCGCATAGAAAAATTTTCTCCCAACTTACTGATTTTGCTCAACACAGTTTTTTACTCATTTAATGAGTTTGTAAATTTTTTCGAACAATCAGAAAGCCTAATCAAAAATTTTACTGAGGCAAAAAAAATAAATAAATCTTTTACTCTGGATTTGAAGTCAAAGGACGGTGAAGTTTATTGTATATGTCATGGTAGAAGCATAATAGATAACTCTAATCACGTAATTGGTGTGCTGCTGTGGATAAGAAACATTTCAGACTATAAGATAAAAGCTAACGAGCTTGAGTTAGAAAATAATAAACTGAAACAGAGAATAGAGAACTATAGAAACATTTTCAACTCTTTGCCGTTTCCAATACTTAAATATGATGAAAATAAAAAAGTAAAGTTTTGTAACTTATTTTATGATAAATACATAAACAGCTCTCAAAGATTGGCTGTTGCTAGCAACACTCAAAGCACAAAATCAGGAAAACATGTGATAACTTATAAAAACGAACGCAAGGTTTTTGATTTCATTCAAATCCCAATACAAAACTCCGGTGGTGTGATAGTGTATGGAAAGGATGTTAGTGATACAGAGGAGTTACGTGTCAGATTGGATGGTTATTTAACTACGCAGAAAAGTTTACTTGAGGAGTTACCAATTGCTGTTACGATATACAGCAAGAATCAAAAGTTAAAGTTTTTTAATAATGCTTTTGTGAAAGCTTTTCAGTTTGACACAAAGCTCTTGGCATCTTACCCCACTTATCATGAGGTCATGTTTTACCTCTTTGAATCTAAAAAGCTTTTAAAACAAGAGGATTTTCAAACCATTAGTAATCAAAGGCAGGAGTTGTTCAAAAAATTACTTGGACCACATAATGATACGATCCACCTTACAAACGGAAAAACTTTTAGAATATTAATAATACCCTATGCTTCAGAAGGTCTACTCTTTTCATACGAGGAGTGTAAGAGATAATATTCAAACTTCTCCCCTCTGTACCATAAACTGCTTTATTTTTGCTATTGCTCTTGCTGGATTAAGTCCTTTAGGACAGGTCTTTGTACAATTCATTATTGTATGACAGCGATAAAGCTTAAATGGATCGTTTAAAGCATCAAGTCTTTCATCCATTTTGTCATCACGACTATCGGCAATCCACCTGTAGGACTGTAGCAATATTGCTGGCCCTAAAAATTTATCACTGTTCCACCAATAGCTTGGGCAACCAGTCGAGCAGCAAGCACATAATATACAATCAGAAAGGCCATCGAGTTTTTTTCTATCCTCAGGAGATTGTAAATGTTCTTTGTTTGGCAAGTCAGGCTTATCTGCTTGCAACCAAGGATTAATTGACTTATACTGCTCATAAAATTGGCTTAGGTCTGAAACTAGGTCTTTGATTACATACATATGAGGTAATGGATATACTTTTACGTCACCTTTTATATCGTGTATGGATTTAACACATGCAAGAGTATTGGTTCCATCAATATTCATAGCACAAGATCCACATATCCCTTCTCTGCAAGAACGCCTAAAAGTTAGAGTTGAATCTATTTCATCCTTTATCTTTATCAACACATCGAGTACCATAGGGCCACAATTATCCATATCAATAAAAAATGTGTCTATTCTAGGATTTTTTTCGTCATCGGCAGACCAACGGTAGATTTGAAATCTTCTAATATTTTTTGCCTTGGCAGGAGCAGGATAAACTTTACCCCTTTCATTAATTTTAGAATTCTTTGGCAAAGAGAACTGAACCATATGTTTACCTTTTATCGTTTATAGCTAAAAGCTCCTTTATTTTGTAGATAACATATTTTGATATCATCTACTATATTTTTGTTAAATTCCTTTTAAATTGTGCACGTAATTATAGCCAAGCGAAGCTAAAATTTTGCTTTCTAAGTTCTTCATTACAATTTCCTCGTCTTCTTTTTGATGGTCATAACCAAGTAAGTGAAGCAACCCATGCACTAACATATGTGCAACGTGAGCTATGATGGGTATATGGTACTCATGTGACTCTTTTTGTATTGTGTCTATTGAAATTGCTATATCACCTAGATCGCACTTATTAGATAGTTGCTCACACTGAAATGATAGCACGTTAGTTGGTTTATCCATTTTTCTAAACTTTAAATTAAGTTGATGTAGCAAATTATCATCAGCCAGAGCCACTGATATACTTGGTTCATAGAGATCTATCTTTAATTTCTGCAGAGAAGTATTTAGGATGCTTAATACAAAGCCCTCTGGATCCTCTGTGACGCTATGCCATCTCTTATCGAGAACATTTACTTCTAACACTCACCCATCCCTATTATTTCATTCCATTCACCCTCTGAGACTGGAGAAACTGACAAACGTGGTTGTTTTAACATAGCCATATTTTTTAAAAGTGGATTCTTTTTTATATCATTCAGCGTTACTTGATTACTTAGAGACTTGAAAAATTTCACATCTATTAATCCAAATTTGGAATCGTTAACATGATAATATTCTTTAAAGACCTCAACTATTCCAAATATAGCCTTTTCTTTACCTGTATGATAAAAAAACGCAAAATCACCTAATTTCATAGCCCTCATATAATTTTGAGCTTGATAGTTGCGTACACCATCCCACTCAACTATTTCCTCCTCTGCTATTTTTTGCCAAGAATATTCATCTGGTTCTGACTTAAGCAGCCAAAATTGCATTATTTTTTTCTTCTTAGATAGGCTGGTATATCATAGATATTGCCACTCCACTTAACCTCTTCACTTACTTGCTCAGCAGACTTTGTTTCCGGTACTGGAGTTTGGCTATAAGACCACTTGAATTTTTCTTCCTCTGAAGTCTCATTTTGACTGACAGGTGAAGGGGTAGTTTCTGTCCTGTCACTACGAGGAACGCTATTATCGATACCAGTTGCAAGAACAGAAACCCTAACTTTGCCTTCCATTGCTTGATCAAAGGTAGCGCCAAATATTATATTCGCATTTTCATCTACTTCTTCACGTACTCTATTTGCTGCAGCATCAACTTCAAATAAAGTCATGTCTCCGCCACCTGTAATGTTAATCAATATTCCTTGTGCACCTTTCATTGACACATTATCGAGTAATGGATTAGATATTGCAGCTTCTGCAGCACTGATTGCCCTATCTTCTCCCTCTGCCTCTCCAGTACCGATCATTGCCTTGCCCATTTCACTCATTACTGTTTCTATATCAGCAAAATCAAGATTAATAAGTCCTGGCATGACCATTAAGTCAGTTACTCCTCTGATACCAATGTGCAGAACATTATCAGCGAGTTTAAACGCATCAGCGAATGTAGTTTTTTCATTAGCAATTCTAAACAAGTTCTGGTTGGGAATTACAATTAGTGTATCTACATATTTTTGTAATTCTTCAAGCCCGAGCTCTGCAATGCGCATACGGCGCACACCTTCAAAGCCAAATGGCTTGGTTACAACTCCAACAGTCAGTATCTTTTTTTCTTTTAACGCTTTATCTTTAACTGCAGCTCTTGCTTCTCTTGCTGCTTTTGCAATTACTGGTGCTGCACCTGTTCCGGTTCCGCCACCCATTCCTGCTGTGATGAAGAGCATATGACTATCTTTTATATGCTCCATAATTTCATCGATTGATTCTTCTGCTGCACCTTTGCCAACATCAGGCAAAGCACCAGCACCGAGCCCCTTAGTTAAATTAATACCTAGCTGAATTTTTTTATCACACAATGACTTCTCTAGTGCTTGAGCATCGGTATTTGCTACGACAAAATTCACTCCCTGCAAGTTAGAATGAATCATGTTGTTCACAGCATTTCCACCAGCACCCCCAACACCTATGACAGTAATTCTTGGGTGTAGCACAGGTAATTCTGGTAGACTAAGGTCAATAGACATTTAAATTACTCAAACTTAGTGAATTCACTTGATAATAAGTTACTGCTTTTTTAACAATATGCAAACACTTTTCACTTATGTAGACATAAACAGTAAACAAGGTTTACTTATTCTTAACATTATAAGCACCATTAATCAATAGGTATAACAAACTTTCAGATAGCGCTGTTAGACCGGCTCAAGAGATGAAGCATTTATAAAAAGGGATAAAAACCTATCCCTTTACCTTTTATGCCGTTGCTTGTGTTTGTACTTGCACTAACCCAAGCTTTACTGCAACGTTAGTTAAGACCTGCAATGGATCATTCTTACCAGCTATCTTAATCTTTTTATCTTGTAAATTAGGATTGCTTTGATCATCTTTTTCACAAGCTTCTAACACAGCTTTCTTCACTCCATCAATTTGATTTGCTTGTTCCCTAATTTGGTTTGCTTTACTATAGTTCATATATATAAGAGCACCTATAGTTCCTACTATTGCAGCAGCAAGCAGACCAGTAAATACCGGATTAGTTACTGCAAGCGCGTATAATCCCTTACCCCCTGTTATCATACCAGCATAAGCTGATTGTGTTGTTGTATTAACAAAACCTGCATAAACTGGGCTTAAAATATAAGCAGCTATAAGCGGAACTGCTACAACTACCCCAACAACTGCAGCTGTTTTCCATTTGTTATTTCTAGTATACTCGCCAAGCCCACCGATAGCACCTGGAATGCCCCAGAAATCTTCAGCTTGGTTGTATCCTTTTGAAATAGAATGAAAAACACTATCCCCTTTTTTATATTGATAATTCGTTAATGCCATAATTCTACTCCTAGTATAGAATATTAAAATTTTATCTAAAAGTAATATATAATTAAAAGATTAGCCCGTCAAGTAAGTTTATTTCTAATATGCTCTTATCCTGTAGTTTAGCGCTTCAGCGATGTGTGCTCTCTTTACCTCTTCACTTCTTGTAAGATCTGCAATAGTTCTTGCAACTCTCAATATGCGCGTGTAACCCCGATTGGAAATGTAGTTTTCTTTTAGCACGTATTTTAGTAATTCTAACCCTTCCTGATCTGGCTTAGCAAATTTATCTAATGCGTCGCCACTTACTTCTGAGTTGCAAGTAATGCTTAATTTACTGTAGCGCTCAGCTTGTATCTTCCTTGCCGCTATCACTCTTTCTCTTATGCTGCAAGTGCTCTCTCCTTGTGAATAGGTTTCCGGAGAAAGTATGCTAACGATTGGCATTTCGATGCATATATCTATTCTATCAAGCAGTGGCCCTGATATTCTATTTCTATAATCTGTGCCGCACCGTGGAGCTTTGTTGCATGATCTGTTCGCATCTCCTAAATAACCACATCTGCAAGGATTCATTGCAGCAATCAGTTGAAAATGCGCTGGGTAAGTTATGTGGGCGTTAGCCCTCGCAATAGTAACTTTTCTATCTTCAAGTGGTTGGCGTAGAGAATCAAGCACGAGTCTTGGAAACTCTGGCAATTCATCAAGGAACAATACTCCATTATGAGCCATAGTAATTTCGCCAGGCTTTGCATTTTTTCCTCCTCCTATCATCGCTGGCATGGAACATGAGTGATGAGGTTCGCGAAAGGGACGTGTTACTTTGAATATTTCATTACCAGCCTGCGTTATGCTAGAAATAATATTCACATCAATCATCTCCTGCTCAGTCAAATCAGGCAGTAGCCCCATAAACCGCTTGGCAAGCATTGATTTTCCAGTACCAGGAGGTCCAACAAGAAGCATATTATGTCCACCTGCTGCTGCAATTTCAGCAGCTCTTTTCGCAACAATTTGGCCTTTGATATCCTTCATATCTGGTACTGATCTTTTTTCTTTTGGTTTATTAAAAACCACTGGTTCAATTGACTGCTCGCCTTTAAAATGGCTGATAATATCGGTTAGTTTCTCTATAGCCAAAACTGGAACATTCTTTGCCCATGAAGCCTCTACTCCATTTCCTCTTGGGCAAATTATTCCCTTGTTTTTTTGTTTTGCATTAATTACCGCTGGCAAAACACCTGAAACTGAAATAACCCTGCCATCAAGAGCAAGTTCACCCATAATAATATAAGACTGCACTCTTTCAACGGGTATAATATTCATTACAACAAGCAGTCCAATAGCAATAGCTAAATCATAATGGCTGCCTTCTTTCAACAGATCCGCAGGGGAAAGATTAATTGTGATTCTTCTAGGAGGGAGCAGTAGATTAATTGAGTTTAGTGCTGCTCTGATGCGTTCTTTGGACTCTGCAACAGTTTTATCTGGCAGTCCAACGATATTAAAGGCAGGAATGCCATTTGCCATATGAATTTGAGCATTAACATTTACTATATTAATTCCCTGAAGCGCAACAGTATTTATGTTTGCAATCATAATACATTTCATGAGGTTATTAATAGAATATACTAAAGGAATTACGAAGTAAAGGTCCAGTGAGAAAAAAGACTAGATCCCAGTATCAAGTACTGGGATGACAAGAAGAGGAGCTACTTGGACAACAGGAAAATGGCTACTTGGATGACACCCACAACCCTGTCATTCCAGCGCTGATCCACTTTCTGAAGGTGTCATTCCAGCGCGTAACGCTGGAATCCAGCCTTATTTTCATTTTTACGCAAAATCGAAAATAAGAGGTCTCCTAGTATTTATCCACGCAAATAAGGTAAGCCTTATTTTCATTTTTATACAGAATCGAAAATAAGAGATTTCTTATGTTCATCGAAAGATGTCATTCCAGTGCTTGACGCTGGAATCCAGTGAAAAAAAGAATGGGTCCCAGTGTCGGCTACTCGGATGACAAGAGAAGAAAGCACTGTAATGGCAGAAAAAAAGACTACTAGGATAACACCACAGAAAATGCTGAGATTAACAGAGAGCCACTTGAATGACATTATGGAAGTTGTGGTGCTGCATAGTGGCTTTACGTGCACAGCGATTTTCTGCTGCACTGAGCAGATGTGAAGATTTCTTAACCTTTGTATTCCTTAAGACTCTTGCTCGTGACAACCACTGTACCTGCAATTTTATCATGCCAGGTTTGACAGCGTTTGTTGAAATTTGACCATATAAAGCCCAAGAATAATGGTGCAACCGACAATATAAATGAAAAAAACCTCTTTATTGCTTGTCTTAAGGTCATTTTTTTGAAGGTCTGCGCATCCACAACCCTGAGCCCAAGTAGCAATTTTCCCGGTGTAGCGGCAAATCTTACCCACATATATGTTACGTAGCTAAAGAGCATAATAAATTGAACTATTTGACTTAGAATCCATATTAGGATCCATAGTTGACTAAGTCTAACCTGCACTGTCTTCTCTTCCGTAGAAAGTGGCACTTGCATTTGATGTTTTGCAGTAATTTGGCTCAGTGTTTTGCCATCTTCTGAGTTTGTAAGGAGCTGATTCCAGGCTTGGATACAAAACTGTAAGAACAAAACGATAATAATTAAATCGAGCAACACTGATATATAGCGCCTAAATCCTGTCACATAACATATTCCTCTTTCATCCTTTTTGACCTTTTGAATAGCATTCATAGAAGAGAGAATAGAAAACAAGCGGTTAAAAATTTTGTGTAACATATGCATTTTCCAACATTTGAGTGCCCCTGGCCGGACTTGAACCAGCATGCTTTTGCAAGCAACAGATTTTGAGTCTGCCGTGTCTACCATTCCACCACAGAGGCTTATTTTAATGCTATAGGCAACACAAAATTAGTCAAATTTTTTTACCTCATTTAGTTCTAATACATCTTTCAAATTAGAACTAGATATTCTACAATAATCGATAGTTACTCTAAAAACTTAAAATGAATGAACTTGCCAATCTCATCGATTCAAGAAATGTAGACAAGGAAATATGTAAATTACCGCACAATTTAGAAGCCGAGCAAATGCTGATCGGTGCAATGATCCGCGATAATAGAATTTGTGACGCAGTTGAGGATATAATAACCGCTGATAATTTCTATGATCCTCTGCATCAAAGCATTTTTGCGCAGATATCTAAAACCAGAAAACACGGCATAGTTGCCAATGAGCTGAGTCTTAAAATGTTTTTCGAGAACAACGAAAGATTTACCGAATGTGGTGGAGTTGAGTATTTAGCAAAGCTTGCAGCTAAAGCAAGCATCGCACTTGATATCTACAGTTTAACTAGAATAATTCGAGACACTCATCTGAGGAGGTGTTTAATCAAGCTCGGGCAAGAAATAGTTGATGATAGTTACAACTATGACATCGAGAATCCTGCACAAGTACAAATTGAGCAGGCAATGACAAAATTGTTCAACTTAGCAGTAAAAAAACAAGGTGAGAAGACATACATAAAGCTTGCCAATTCGGTTAAAGATGTGGTTGAGAAGATCAGCACGTTGAAAAATAACCCAGAAGCACTGGGTATCACAACTGGACTTCAGGACTTAAATCAGCTTCTTGGTGGTTTGCAGAAATCTGATCTATTAATTCTAGCTGCAAGGCCTTCCATGGGTAAAACAGCGCTGGCACTAAATATCGCACTTAATGCTTGTAAGGTTTTGCAAAAAAGAGCCGACAAGCAACACTATGTTGCATTTTTCTCACTTGAAATGTCAGCAGAACAATTAACTGCAAGATTGATCACGATAGATTCAGGAATTAGCTACTATAAAGCATTGACTGGGAGAATTAGTGATTTTGAATTGCACGAATTTATCAATGCTAGTACAGAATTATCCGAATTGCCTTTTGTTATAGATGACACTCCTGCACTATCAATTAGTGCCCTGCGCACTAGAATACGTTTATTGTATCAATTATATAATGTAGAAGTGGTGTTTATTGATTATCTACAGTTAATCAGAGGGACAACAAAGAGAAGTAGCGAAAATAGGGTGCAAGAAATCTCAGAAGTGACACAGGGTTTGAAAGCAATCGCCAAGGAACTAAATATTCCTATTGTTGCACTGTCGCAGCTCTCTCGTTCTGTTGAACAAAGAGATGATAAAAAACCACAACTTGCTGATTTGCGTGATTCAGGAAGCATAGAGCAAGATGCAGATATAGTCATGTTCCTCTATCGAGAAGAATATTATGAACTGAGGAAGCAACCAAATGAAGGAAGCAATAAACATCGCGAATGGCAAGAGAAAATGGAGAAAATTAGAAATATCGCCGAGCTTATTATTGCCAAACAAAGAAACGGACCAATTGGTAGTGTGAAGCTATATTTTGACTCTAACAGAGGTGCATTTAAGGATTACACAGAGAGACATAGTTCATAACCTTCAGCAACCTTTATCGATTCTTGCTATAATATGCTAATCTGTTAATAGAGTTGACATATCTTTTTACTTGTGCTACAATTTTAATAATAAATTAATTTTAGTGGGGTATATAAATGAAAAATATATTTAGTAAATCTAACGCACCTTATCTGGGCGTTACTATAGCCGTTGTAGGTTTGTTGGCATCAGGAGTATTTGCATTAGCTCCTTATGTTGCTATATTAGCTCCAGTTGCAGCTTTGGGTGTTGGTCTTCCGTTTATCATTAGTGGTGCTGTACTTTCTGTCGTAGCTGGTGTACTTTCAGCTGTAGCAATTAGTAAAAATAATACTATTTCTCAACAAGAGAAGTTCGAAAACCTTGTAGCTGCAAGAAAAAAAGAAGAAGCAAAAGAAAGAGCAGAGTTGAAGGCTAAGGGTCTACTTCCTGACGCTATTGAATTGCCTGGGACTCCTCGACAAGAAAATTTTTCAAATCGCCAAGAGAAGTTTGAAAATCGTGTAGCTCAAAGGAAAGCAGAAGAGGCAAAAGAAAGGGCAGAGTTAAAACTTCCTGACGTTATTGAACTTCCGTATAAATTGATTTCAGTCCCTGACATTATTGAACTTCCATATAAAGAAACTGAGGCTCCTATCCAGCCAAATCAGCCAACTAAAGAAGAGGATGGTCAAGGCTGGATTAGTTGGGGTAGAGACAAGGTTAAGTCATTAGGTAGCAAGGTAAACACTGTAGCGAGAGAATATGCACCACATGTTGTTCCCACAGCGCTTACAGCAGCCACAATATTTTTGGCTTCTTCATTTGGAATAGAAAAAGGTGAAAGTGAGTTTGGCTACACTAATGGTACCCAGTGTTTTCCTTACCGATAATCTAATCCAGGAAAAATAGCTAAAAACTATTCCTCCTCTTTAGTCTCAACCCTCAAAAAAACCGGCGTAGGTTTAGGCAATGTAATGCCTAAACTTACGCACGCGTTGCACAGAGATTTTAAATCACGTTGTTCTTTTGAAATTTGTATTTGATCTAGTATCATTTTAGCTGATCTTGGGACAATTGGTTGCAATAAAATGCCAATTATTCTGATATATTCGAGTAATTTATAGATTACTAAATTCATACGCTCCCTATCGGTTTTACTCAATGTCCAGGGTGCACTTCTGTCTATGTAAACATTGGCTTCAGAAGAGATGTTAACAATTAGAAGTATAATCTGGCTGAATTCATATTTTGACAGATGATTTATCACTTGATCAAGTATAGCTTTGCAATTGGGCAAGCTTTCATCACCTTTGAGTAAACTGCGATCAATTGTTGGTACAATTCCAGCACATTGCTTGTGTAAAAATGAAATTGTTCTTTGTACTAAATTGCCTATATTGTTTGCCAGTTCTGAGTTTATTCGGCTGATCATATTTTTCTTACTGAAATTGCCATCTTGAGCAAAGCTTGCCTCCCGAAGGAGAAAATAGCGTAGCTGGTCGACACCAAATTCTTGAGCTAATCCAATTGGATCTATGACGTTACCAAGAGACTTGGATATTTTTTCTCCCTCGTTTAGCCACCAACCATGAACTGCAATTTGTTTTGGCAGCGGTAAGTCTGCTGCAAGAAGAATTGCTGGCCAATACACAGCGTGAAAGCGCAATATGTCTTTACCGATCACATGAACGTTGAAGGAGTTATTAGCTGATGTCATTCCAGCGCGTGACGCTGGAATCTGTGTTTCCTTCTGGATCCCAGTGTCAAGCACTGGGATGATAGACTGTGGTTCTGCCCAAAACCTCTTATATTCTTCACCTTCAGTACTAGGAAAACCTACTGACGTGAGATAATTAGTTAGTGCATCTATCCAAACATAAATTATGTGTTTGTCATTTCCTGGTACTTTTATTCCCCAGTTAAAGCTAGTGCGAGAGATTGAAAGGTCCGTGAGTCCTGATTTGACGAATGATACCACTTCATTTCTTCTACTCTCCGGAAAGATAAAGTCTGGCTGGTTTTTATAGAGTTCCAGTAATTTGTCTTGCCAGTTTGACAAACGAAAAAAGTAGCTCTCTTCTTTTATCCACTGAACTTCAGCACCCGTTGGCGCCTTGCCATCTATCAACTCTGATTCCTGATAAAATGCTTCATCGCGGACTGAATACCAACCTGAATAAGAACCTAGATATATTTGCCCCTTCTCCTCAAGTCTATTCCACAGAGCTACCACTGCTTCTTTGTGACGTTCTTCCGTAGTACGAATAAAATCATCATATTGAAAATTCATGAACTTAGCTAATTCCCTAAATGAAACACTTACTTCATCTGTAAATTCTTTTGGCTGCATTCTCCGTGCTTTGGCTGCTTTCTCGATTTTTTGCCCGTGCTCATCTGTGCCAGTAGTAAATTTGACACTTTTTCCAGCCAGTCTCATAAATCTTGCTACCACGTCACACAAAAGAGAAGTATATGCGTGACCAATGTGTGGTCTGTCGTTTACGTAATATATTGGAGTAGTGATGTAAAAGTTTCCAAATTGCTTCATTATCCAGTACTGAAAGCTTTATCGTATCCGTACTAGTAGTGAAAATCAAGAAACTATCGAGCCACAAAGTATATAATTAACATCCACGCTTTTGGTTAAATTCCACTCACGTTTTATTACATTATACTCTATGCCAGTCATATCTTGTGGCGTTATATTATTTTCTCTCAAATAATTTGCAATTTCTGACGGTTTGAGAAATTTGTTCCAGTTATGCGTACCTTTTGGTAGCCAGTTTAATATATACTCCGCACCAATTATCGCAAGACAGAAGGATTTAATAGTTCTGTTTATTGTCGATATAAAAATTAACCCTTCTGGCTTTAACAATTCCGCTGCCTTTTTCATGAAAAGCCCTAAATTATCTACATGCTCAACTACTTCCATGAGTAGAACTACATCATATTTTTTGTCACTTTTTAGTTCTTCAATGCTGGTATGTGTGTATTCTATGTTTAATCCCACTTTTTTTGCGTGTGACTGCGCCACTTTTATGTTTTCTTCACATACATCTATTCCCGCAACACTAATGCCAACCCGAGCCATTGATTCTGACAAAATGCCGCCACCACACCCAACATCAAGCAGCGATAATTCCTTTAAATCGCATTTCTTTAACTCTTTTATTTTCTCAACAATGTATGACACTCTCACAGGATTCATCATGTGCAATGGCTTGAATTTACCATTCTCATTCCACCACTCACCTGCCATTTTAGCAAATTTTGATACCTCATCTTCGCTATAAGTTTTTGCTTTTTTCCTACTAGAAGAGGTTATATTGCTAAGTTTATCAAGACGTTTTTTATGTCTGCTTTCTTTTGAAAACTCTGTCTCGAGGAATTGCTTAACTATATCTTTCGCTAATTCACTTGCAGTAAACTCCGCGCTAAGACACAGTATATTTGCGTTGCCATGCTCGCGAGCTAATTTTGCAATCTCGACACTATTACATAAAGCAGCGTAGATTCCTTCAAAACGATTCGCTACGGTACTCATACCGAGGCCTGTACCGCAAATTAATATTCCATAATTTGCCTTTTTGTTTGTTATATCTTCCACAACCTTTACAGCATAATCTGGATAATCCACACTCTTTTGCTTAGCGGTGCAGCCACGATCGATCACTACATAACCCCTGGCTTCCAGATAAGATTTGATTTCTGATTTTAATTCATAACCGGCGTGATCTGAGGCAATCGATATTACATCTAACATACAAGAAACTACAACTTAAAGGCATTTAATATGGGTAATTTATTTTGGATTTTTTGTCAAGCTAACCAATGCTCCCTATCTTTTGAAAGCTCTGAAGCTCGAAATAAATTTCGAGTAAGATGACATAAATTCTGTATAATTTTTATCCTACTACTAACTCGATGAAATGGATCACATAGACATTATAAAATCAAGATTATTATTATCTGACATAGTAGGTAAAAAAGTCAGACTAATAAAAAGAGGGAATAGTTTTGTTGGACTCTGTCCATTTCATAATGAAAAAACTCCATCTTTTTCTGTGAGCGACACTAAAGGATTATACTACTGTTTTGGCTGCTCTGCTCATGGCGATGTGTTTGAATTTATTTCACAAACTGAAGGCTTAAGCTTTAAAGAAGCATTGGAAAGGCTAGCGTCAGCTACAGGTGTTGAGTTACCTAAAAACCTCAATATTACCAAAGAAAGCGACAAATTATTTTCAACGCTGAGTTTAGCTGCAAACTGGTTTGTACAAAAAAAACAAGGTGTTACAGACTATTTAAGGCAGCGCAAAATCTCACCTGAAATCATAGATAAATTTAAGATAGGTTATGCGCCAAGCTCTGGCTTGAAGGAATATTTAAACTCTTCCGGTATTGAAGACGAAATTTTGATCGATATTGGGTTAATAAATAAGAATTCTCGTGATTATTTCTATGATCGGCTGATATTTCCTATACACAACATTGCGGGCAAAGTCATTGGTTTTGGCGGACGTGCGCTGAGCTCTGAGCAACAGCCGAAATATTTAAACAGTCCAGAAAGCCAACTATTTAAGAAAAGAGAAAACCTATATGGATTAAATTTTGCTTTGAGCGAAATACGCAAAAGACAGCATGTGTTTGTTGTTGAAGGTTATATGGATGTGATAGCACTACATCAAGCGGGGATTAGCAACACAGTTGCTCCGCTTGGCACTGCAATTTCTGCAGAACAGATACAAAATCTATGGAGATATACTAAAGAAATCTCTATCTGTATGGATGGCGATAGTGCTGGATATCTTGCTGCTGCACGAGTTGCGGAATTTGCTCTGCCAATATTAGAGCCTGGATACACATTAAAGTTTGTGACTTTGCCGAGCGATAAAGACCCATATGATGTATGCAATGAGCTAGAATATAAGAAAGAAGATGTACTTTCTGCGCTTGACCGTTTAGCAGAACTGCATTCCGAATACTTATGGCGTCACATAGTCAATAGTAGCCTGCAAAGCTACGAAAAACTTGCTCCGGAAAAATATTCAGTCCTTGAGCACAAATTCATGAAATATGTTAATACTATCAGTAACAGCAGCATTAGGAGGTATTACAGAGATTATTTTTACAATAAGGTTAGCGAATTAAGGAGAAACTCCAAAAAGCAGATTTTTAACAGTAAAATCAGGGCAACAAAGGGTGAATACCTTCACAATAAGTCTCCAGAGCTAATTGAAGCAGAGCAAAATCAAGCCATAATTCTGCATATAGTAATAGAATTTCCCGAAATCTTACACCATCCTATATTTTTCGAACAATTTTCTCATTTTGAGTTTACTAATGCCAAGATGAAAAAATTACAACAGCATGTAATTAGTGTGACAAATAGTGGAAGCAAGCTCAATAAAGAGGCCCTATTACGAGAATTTGAGCAGTCCAGTAATATTGAAACTGTAAGGTTTATATTTGAAAAAACTAGCGTATTAAATAGCCAATTAAACGAGAGAAAATCAGCAGAAATTGTATGGAATAATATAGTGTTACGGAAGGAATTGAGTGTATTAGAAGAAGAAAAAGTCAGAGCAAGGCTCAGTGGTAATTTTGACTTAGAGGAAAGATTGATAGAACAAATAAAGCAAATAGAAAATAGTATGCAGGAAATGCAAATGGAGTTTATTCAAAAATAGACAGATTAAACGCAAAACTTGCTTGACAACCCCCAAAAGTCCGCTTACCATACAATTGAAGCTATTTATTTATCTTCAGTCTGTGCAGATAAAATGACAAAAAACTCAATGTATTTGGCGTCTCATGTTTAATTTTTTGCACTATGTGCACTTATGTCTTTAGTAAACTTTCAAGGTTTTTACCTATATAAGCTAAAATGCGCTTGTTAAAGCGTTTAAAACAGTAAAAAACGCCGATTAAAAGATAGATAGTGAATAAATAGCTAACAGGGTTTCTTTTGCTTTTTTTCTGCTTGGTAAATTTCTTAACGTTTAAATTTAGATCAGTTGTGGTTTAAAAGCAGCGAGTTTAGACGTTTAGAATAAAAAAACGCCAGTTTATAAAGTTAATATAAATAACTAGCCACCAACGGGGCTTTTTTTGCCTTTTTCTCTCATTTGGTAAATTTCTTAAACCCTGTCATTCCGGCGTTTGACGCTGGAATCCAGCCTTATTTTCATTTTTACGCAAAATCGAAAATAAGAGGTCTCTTATATTTATCCACGCAAATAGATAAGCCTTATTTTCATTTTTATATAGAATCGAAAATAAGAGGTTTCTTATGTTCATCGAAGGGTGTCATTCTAGCGCGTGACGCTGGAATCCAGTGAAAAAAAAGACTAGATCCTAGTGTTAGCTACTAAGCCTTATTTTCATTTTTATACAAAATCGAAAATAAGAGGTTTCTTATTTTCATCACAGGGTGTCATTCCAGCGCGTGACGCTGGAATCCAGTGAAAAAAAAGACTAGATCCCAGTGTCGGAGCACTGGGATGACATCGTTGGGTCATTCGGATTACATCCACAACCCTGTCATTCCAGCGCTGGTCCACTTTCTGAAGGTGTCGTTCCAGCACGTGACGCTGGAATCCAGTGAAAAAAGAGTGGATCCCAGTGTCGGAGCACTGGGATGACAAAAAAGGGACACTGGGATGACATTGTAGAGGCTACAGGAATTACAAAAGACACACTGGAATGACAAGAAAAGGCTACTGTGATAACATTATACGGGATGGCAAGCAAGAATAAGGGATTGCTGGTATAATTAAGAGTTAGTTTTAGAAATTACCTCAACTCGCTGAAATATATTGACTTTACGTATAATATTAGCTTTAAAGCAGTAAAATAGATTTTAACATATGCGTTCTTTTTATTCTAACCACGCTCTTTTTCTATCTCTATGTTGCCTTTTACTTTTTTTATTATCTTCAATCAAGGCTCAATCAAATGATATGTCAGTCATCCCTACGCCGCAAAGAAAGAATACTGTTATTACGAAGCAAACAGCACAACCAAGACGAATCATTGAAATGCAAGAAACTGACAAAAGTGAAGAGTTTATTCCAATTCCAAAAAGAAACGTAAATAAAAAACTAGGAGACATTGTAAAGCCAAAAGAGGTAAAAAATGAAATAAAAAGTGAAAAGAGTGTTGAGAGTAAAAAGAATGAGCTAGCCGTAACAGAAATCATTAACTCTATAAGGGACAAGCTTACAAAATGCTGGAGTATTCCTGAAAACATAGCTTACAAAGAAAATTTTAGCATAAAAATTAACTTATTACTATCCAATCAAGGTGAAATAATTATGGCTGATGTGGCAGACAGTAGTTCCTATAAAAATAATCCTCTTTTCAGGTCAATAGCAGATAACGCAATGCGTGCAGCATATAAATGTAGCCCTATAACCGGCTTACCTGTTGAACACTACCATATTTGGCGCGAAGTGACACTGGACTTTATTCTAAATGGATGAACCTTACAACAGATTCGTAGTATTTTAGCATAGATTCTGCTAACGTGTAGCTGCAAGAGATTTAATATTCATACAATTGTGGGCAAAGTCACAATTTCAAAATTTTCTTTCAACTCATCTGCACAACTGTTGGTTTGTTCTAAATTTAGCTAGCTGCATATAGTTGGTAGCAGTTAAAAAAACAGATTTGCAGCAAAAAATTAAATTTACAAAAAAATAACTTGATTATGTATGCTAATATGTGTATATGCTAAATTTATTATCAATCTCGTGAAAAGGAGGGTTATTATGAGTCAAAGCATATGGAAGTGGGGAAACACAGCGCACATAACAAAAATGAGCATTGAAGGTACAATTGCACTTGCGTCTTTAGCGGCAGCAATAACAGCAATATTAGTTACTACTAATGTAATTGCCGTACCTGAATCTTTGGCATTTGTTAGCACAATTGTTAATCCTATTGGAATTGCGGTTCTCTTTGTTGCTGCTGTATATTTTGCGGCAAAGGCTATTTCTTCATATCAGCAAATGTCTGTTGCAAAAGGGGAAAAGGGTGATAGAGGTGAACAAGGTCAGAAAGGTGAACAAGGACTAAGAGGTGACAAAGGTGATAAGGGAGATCCAGGACTAAAAGGAGAAAAAGGTGACAAAGGTGATAAGGGAGATCCAGGACCAAAAGGAGAAAAAGGCGAAGTTTCTGAAGAAGCTTTAAAAACACAGCTTACAAGTGTTCTGGAAAACCCTGATGTTGTTAGAGTGCTTAAAGAAAAGGTATCTGAAATAGCACAAATTTAGGCTAAATGGTACATGAGGTAGAGATAATCTACCTCTTTTATTTAAGCATGTAGAAGTTACAACAATCTATCCCAAACCTCAACTATATCCTCATCAAGGTCTATTACTTCCGCTTTCTTGAATTGGTAGCAGTTATTGATAGATTGGATTCCTAAATTTCCTACAAAAGGAATGGCATCATTACCTAAAATTTTACCACTACGGCAGATTATTAATCTGTCAATTAGATCGCTTTTCAGTAGCTCTGTGATTAACACTCCTCCACCTTCAACTAATAACCTTGTTATGCCAACCTCTGAAACAAGCTTTGATACTGTGTCTTTTAGGCAGACTTTGCCTGCCTTCCGACCCGATGTCATTCCAGCGCGTGACGCTGGAATCCAGTTTTTATCACACAATTGCCTGGTGTGCTCGTTTGCAATTAAATTTTCTGGATCCCAGTGTCTGGGCACTGGGATGACAGAAGGGGATGCTGAGATGGCAGGAGGTTTGTTATTTGAATTAACTATCAAGTAGTTAATGTTTTTTATCTTCTTCTCTACTTCTTTATTTGTGATTACCCAAGTTGCTACTTTGTTTGCAGTCTTTGCGATATTATGTTCTTCGCTCAACCTTCCTTGACTATCAATAATTAGCCTGGTTGGTGATCTATCCTCAAGCCCTGGCAATCTGCAGGTAAGTAGTGGATCATCGTTAATTAAAGTGTTGCTGCCAATCATAATTGCGTCATATTTTGCTCTAAGCGTATGTACCCAGTTTCTCGTCTGTTTGCCTGTAATCCATTTACTGTTACTTGTAAATGTTGCGATTTTTCCATCAAGAGTTGTTGCGACTTTGCAAGCTGTAAATGGTCTATGTAACTTCCGAGTGGTGAAAAAGCCAATGTTCAGTTTTTCTGCCTCCTCTTGCATAATTCCTTGTTTTACTTCAATTCCTGCTTCCTTTAGGACTTTAATGCCTCTACCTGAAACTCTCGTGTCAGGGTCAATTGTGGCAATTACTACCCTTTTTATTCCAGCTCTTATAACTTCTGCGGTACAAGGTTCTGTAACTCCAAAGTGGCAACATGGTTCAAGAGTAACGTACATAGTTGCACCATGAGTTAAATCTTTAGCATTTTGTAGGGCGATTACTTCTGCATGTGGGCGTCCACCAATTCCTGTGTAGCCCTTGCCAACCACCATACCATCTTTTGTAATGACACACCCAACAGCAGGATTTGGTGCAACACTTCCAAGAGCTTTTTCTGCAAGCTTTAACGCTATTGACATGAAATAATCATCAGTCATTAGAAAGAGGTCATTTCATATGAGGTGTCAAAAATTCTTCTGTGCTCGTGTATGGCAAATCTATCTGTCATGCCGGAGATATAGTCACATATTACCACTGAGCGCTTATGTTCACAGGCAAGCCTATTCCACTCTACAGGTAATAACCTTGGGTTTTCATAAAAGCATTGAAAAAGCTCCTGTACTATACGTTTTGCTTTGTTCATCGTTCTGCCTAGTTTATAGCTTCTGTATATTTTCTCCATATTAAATTTTTTTATTTCTTTTGTAGCATTGACAACTTCTGGTGAGAATGTGACTAGCATCTTATCTAAGCTTCTTACGTCTTCTACACTTTTTATTTTATAATCTTCAATATTTTTTTTAGTCTGAGAAATAACATCTCTTACCATAATTCCTATAGCTCTACTGAGCGATTCATGTATAAGTTTGTTCTGAGACAGTTCTGAGTATTGGGTTTTTATGTCCTTGAATGTTTTTCCAATTAAAGGAACATCGAGCAGGTCTTCTACGGTGACTAAATTTCCTCTCAATGCGTCATCAAGGTCGTGGACACTGTATGCAATATCATCGGCAATTGAAGCAACTTGCGCTTCGACGCTTGAAAATTCTTCAAGTTTTAGATCATATTTCTCATTATATTCTAGCAATAATGGATTATTTGTGTGAGACACTGCATTCTGACCGAGCAAGGGACCGTTATGCTTTGCAACGCCCTCGATAACTTCCCAACTTAGGTTCATACCATCAAAGTCAGCATGTTTTTGTTCAAGGTAAGTTAAAATTCTTATAGTCTGAACATTATGGTCAAATTCATACTTCTCGGTATCAAGGCCCAAATCTTGAACTGATTTCTTTAAAGCATTCTCACCTGTATGACCAAATGGTGGATGACCAAGGTCATGTGCAAGCGCTATGCATTCAGTAATATCCTCATCCAATCCGAGTCTGCGTGCAATAGATCTTGCAATTTGCGCAACTTCGAGGCTATGGGTAAGCCGAGTGCGGTAGTAGTCATGCTCATAATTGATAAAAACTTGTGTTTTGTACTCCAATTTTCTAAATGCATTAGAGTGAATAATGCGATCCCTATCACGCTGAAAGCAGCTACGGTTTTCATCCTCTAATTCTTTGAAATATCTGCCTCTTGTTTTGCTTGGGAAGCACGCATAGCTTAATAGAAAATTATTGTTTGACATGTAAAATTTCTACTATAATAAGCTATCAATAATAAACGGCGGTAACGATGTCAACAAATTACAATATTAACTTAACTGACAATGCATTGAAAAAGATTCACTCTCTTGCAGAGCAGGAAGGAAATAAGGATTATGTTTTGCGAGTTGCGGTTTCAGGTGGTGGATGTTCTGGCTTCAAATATGATTTTCTTATAGATCAAATAAATAAAAATCTATCTTTGGATGATGACGAAGATGATGATTACGATGATGAATTTGATGACGAAGATGATGATGATTATGAAGATAGCGAGGATTATAGAAGCCACTCTAGTTTTAGTAGAAGAAGTAAAGATATAGTAATTAATGATAAAAATGGGAACCCTGTATTAATGGTTGATAATTGTTCAGCAAAATTTTTAAATAATTCGGTTATAGATTACACTGAAAACCTAAGTGGTTCTGGTTTTCAAATAAAAAATGCTCTCGCTAAGTCGCGGTGTGGATGTGGTAACAGCTTCTCAATTTAATTATTGCCAGACCACTGAGATTTGTAAACATGAGCGGTGATGTAGCGCTAGAGCTGATTTGCGTAGGTAAAAGCTTCAAGAAAAGTCCCGCTATCATAGAAAATATCAACCTAAGGGTTGCAAAAGGACAGGTGGTTGCACTAATTGGCAGCTCGGGATCGGGAAAAACAACTATATTGCAAATTGCAGGCTTACTAGATAAGCCAACTTCAGGTGTGGTGGCAATAGATGGAGTAAATTGCACACAAGCTAGCAATAAATACAAAACTTATATAAGAAGAAGTTTTCTTAGTTTTGTTTATCAATTTCACTATTTGTTACAAGAGTTATCAGTATTAGAAAATGTTATGCTTCCTCAACTTATCGCAGGGAAGAGCAAAGCTGAAGCAATGAAAAGTACACAGACAATATTAGAAAAATTTAGCCTAGAAAACAAAGCAAGTAGTATGATATCTGGAATTTCCGGTGGAGAGAGGCAAAGAGTTGGAATTGCAAGAAGCATTGTAAATTCTCCAAAGCTTTTACTCGCAGATGAGCCGACAGGGAATTTGGACCCAACAAATTCTTTGGATGTGTTTTTGCTGTTATATTCATATGTAAAGAAAAATAACAGCTCTATGCTTATAGTAACGCATAACCACTCCCTTGCAGAAAAAGCAGACTCTGTTTTACAACTAAAAAACGGGTCACTAGTAAAATTGTAAATAGGTATAGTACAGATCTACTTCTTACCCAGCCAATGGTCATTAACAGGATACAGCTCACACGAAGTACTTGCATTGCTTCTAATACACGGACTTTTTAACTTACGCGGCTTGCTGAAGAGACACCCTGATAACATAGATGTAGCTAAAACAAGAAATAATAATCGTCGTCTAAACATAACAAGACCTCCTTCACTTATATAACTACACTTATTTTTCTTATTTGTAAAGATTAGACGTACTCTCTTATCCTTATCTCTTTTCTTACATTTTTGGAAGAAATAGCAGCACTACTCAAGCGCAGTTTTATATAGTCATCTATGATTTGAGTTACTTCTTCTTCTTTACCTCTTAAAAAGTGATTAGTATCGTCTATTATGTGATACTCCATATAGTCACTTTTTACTGAGTTCATCAACCTCTTTGCTAGTTCTGTTACATCACTTTCTTCGGAAATTGTATCGTTATTACTCTGTATTATGAGCCCAGGCACTGGACAGGGAGAAAGAAAAGAGAAATCATACTTAGTTGCTGGAGGAGAGAGCGCAATGAAGCCTACTATCTCAGGTCGGCGCATCGTTAGCTGCATAGCTACCCACGCTCCAAAAGAAAAACCAGCGACCCAAATTGGAACATTGCTCAGGTTATGTTCTTGAAGCCAATCGATCGCCACTGCAGCATCAGTTAATTCTCCCATGCCCTTATCAAAAGTTCCGGTGGACTTTCCTACACCACGGAAGTTAATTTTCAATGCAGAAAAATTGTTATCAATAAAAGATGTGTACATACTATGTACCATTTTACTATCCATATTGCCGCCATACTGAGGGTGGTGATGTAGAATTAACACAACGGGTGCATTGACATTTTTACTTTGGTGATATTCACCCTCTATCTTTTTTGCTGCATTGTTCAAAAAAACTTCTACCATGTTTGCTCCTAGTAAGAACCGATTTAATAAATATGTAAATTATGTATATATTAATTATGTATTAATTTCACTGTTTTTGCAATAGGCTTTTTGTCGTGCTACGCTGATACATATGGCTGTTGCAGTAAGTAGTAAGGAATTTTTCTAGTAAAATGACAGATAAACCTTCAGGTCCATTAGGAAATAGTGATCATGTATATGCTGACTATAACGCAACTACTCCAATTAGCAATTGTGTAAAAAAAAGTATACTTGAAGTCTTATCGAAACAAGTCTTGAATGCTTCATCATTACATAGAAAGGGACAAGAAGCAAGAAAGATTCTTTACGATGCAAGAGATAATATACGCAGCATTATTGGTATTCCAAGCAATAAAGAAATAGTTTTTACATCTGGTGCAACTGAAGCAAACAACCTTGTTATGAGAGGAATAACAGGTTTTCAGCACGTGATTTCAGCTATAGAGCATCCTTCAATTCTTAATTCTGCGCGTAATCCACACATAATACCTGTTAATCAGGAAGGCATTGTTGATCTTCTAGAACTAGAAAAGATTCTAAGCAAACTTGAGGGAAGTAAAGTAATGGTTTCAGTTATGATGGCCAATAACGAAACTGGAGTTGTCCAGCCTGTTAAGGAAATAGCTGAAATGGTGCATAAATTTGGAGCAATCTGTCACACTGATGCTGCTCAAAGTGTTGGAAAAATTGAAGTTAACATGGAAGATTTAGGAGTAGATTTACTCACCTTGTCTGCCCACAAATTTGGCGGTATAGCAGGTAGTGGGGTTCTAATATTTGATAAAAATCTTATAATAAAGCCAATAATAATAGGTGGTGGACAAGAGAAAGGATTACGCGGTGGTACAGAAAATATTGTTGCAATCGCAGGTCTTTCTGCAGCATTGAAAAATATTCCTAACCTCCTGTCAAAAGCGGATGAAATAAAGGAACTACGTGATCAATTGGAGTGTGAACTACTGAACCTTGCCAGTGAAATCAAAATCTTTGGCAAAAACTCTAAAAGGTTGCCAAACACAAGCTTCGTTTATATGCCAAGAGTGAAGAGTGATGTACAGCTCATGAATTTTGACTTACATAACATTGCAGTTAGCAATGGCTCTGCATGCTCTTCTGGAAAAGTTGAACCTTCTTATGTGTTACTTGCAATGGGAGCAACAAAAGAGCAAGCACAGTGTTCGATTAGAATCAGTATAGGTCCACAAACTAAGCCACTGGACATAAAAAAGATAGTGGATTGTTGGTATGATATCTACAAGAAAAATACCTTGTATATGTGAAAGCAGTTAGCTGACATAAAAATTACTTATTAGACTCTAACAACTTCCGCTGGAATGACAGGATTGTTGATGTCATCCCTGTAGCCTCTATGATGCATCTAAGTAGTCCAATGATGTCATCCGAGTAGCGGACACTGGGATCCATTTTTTTCACTGGATTCCAGCGTCACGCGCTGGAATGACACCCTTCGATGAACATAAGAAATCTCTTATTTTCGATTCTATATAAAAATGAAAATAAGGCTTACCTTATTTGCGTGGATGAACATAAGAAATCTCTTATTTTCGATTTTGCGTAAAAGTGAAAATAAGGCTGGATTCCAGTGTCAAGCGCTGGAATGACACCCTTTATAGACTTTTCAATTGCTTTAGCTATAAATATTAAAAAATTTACCAAATGAGAAAAAAAGGCAAAAAAAGCCCCGTTGGTGGCTAATTATTTATATTAACTTTATAAACTGGCGTTTTTTTATTCTAAACGTCTAATCTCGCTGCTTTTAAACCGCAACTGATCTAAATTTAAACGTTAAGAAATTTACCAAGCAGAAAAAAAGGCAAAAGAAACCCTGTTAGCTAGTTATTCACTATCTATCTTTTAATCGGCGTTTTTTACTGTTTTAAACGCTTTAACAAGCGCATTTTAGCTTATATAGGTAAAAACCTTGAAAGTTTATTAAAGACATAAGTGCACATAGTGCAAAAATTTAAACATGAGACGCCAAATACCCTAAGTTTTTTGTCATTAACCTGCACAGATTGCGAAGTTAAATGAATAGCTTCAGCCACATGATAAGCAGACTTGTGGAGGTTATCAAGTAAATTTTAGCTACATTTTTATGACTGAAAAATTATTACTTGAGTAACATCCTAAGACACAACAAATAGTTAACTCCCGATGTCGTACCTGAAGAATCCTCCTGGCCATTCTAGAAAATTTAATGCTGAATACACTTTGCTTTTAGCTTCTTCTACACTGCTTCCTTCTCCTACTATATTGAGCACTCTCCCGCCATCAGAAACTAAGTTACCACTTTCGTCTAACTTAGTACCGGCATGGAATACCAATATACCAGGAATGTTTTCAATTTTATTCAACCCCTTAATTACTTCTCCCGTTTGATAATCGCCCGGATAGCCTTTGCTTGCCACAACTACGCAAACCGTAGCTTTGCTGCTGAGTTCCACCGCTTTAGTATTTAACTTTCCTTCTGCAACTGACAACATTAGGTTTAATAAGTCGCAATTTTCACCCAATCTAGGCAAAATAGATTGTATTTCCGGATCACCAAATCTAACATTATATTCAAGAAGTTTAGGGCTATCTTTGCAAATCATTAAACCAGCAAAAAGCACTCCTTTATAAGGTGTCCCCATATTATTCAGCGCTTGAATTGTTGGATATATTATTCTTTGGATAATTTTTTGTTCCATATCTTTGCTTATAATTGAGGACGATGAGTATGACCCCATACCTCCGGTATTTTGACCTTCATTGTTTTCATTAGCCCTTTTATAATCCTTTGCACATCCAAGGGTTACCACCTTCAATCCGTCAACAAGAGCAAAAAAGCTTACTTCTTCTCCAACTAAAAATTCTTCTATGACTACCTCTTCACCTGATTCACCAAATTTTTTCTCTACCAACATTGAGTCTATTGCTGCACAAGCCTCGTTTTCTGTGTTGCATATTATTACGCCTTTCCCTGCTGCAATTCCATTTGCTTTCACTACAAGTGGAAACTTTATTTTATTGCTAAGCACAAAATTTTTAGCTAACCCTTCATCAACAAAACATTCGTACTTGGCAGTCGGTACACCATATTGTTTACATAGTCCTTTGGCAAAAGATTTTGATGCTTCAAGTTTTGCAGCTGCCTGGCTTGGAGCAAAAACGTTTATTCCCTCTGCAACTAAGTTGTCAGCAAGACCATCAATTATTGGTTGTTCTGGACCAATAATAACCAACTCGATATTTTCTCTTTTGCAAAATTGTGTCACATCGATTGGGTTTTTAAGATTTATATCCACAAGAATCCCAAAATTTCCCATAGCTGGGCGGCCAGGAGTAACATATAACCCAGTTAAGATAGGAGATTTTTTCAGAGCCCAAAGTAAAGCATGCTCACGTCCACCAGAACCCACAACCAGAACCTTCATCTTTAATTCCCTCGTTTTCCCGTATGTTAAAATTATTATCTGCCTATAACAGTATCATTACTCATATACTTTTGCAACACGTTTGGTATTGTAACCGACCCGTCAGGATTCTGATAATTCTCCATTATGGCAATAATCGTTCTTCCTATAGCCAAGGCCGAGCCATTTAAAGTGTGAACATATTTTTTCACCTTTCTTTCAGCTTCTAAAAAGTATTTAGTGTTCATTCTTCTTGCCTGAAATGCACCACAATTTGAGCAGCTTGATATTTCTCTGTATTTGTTTTGCCCAGGTAGCCATACCTCTATATCATAAGTTTTTTGTGCGGCGAAGCCCATATCGCCACTGCATAGCAACATCACCCTATATGGCAGTTCTAATTTTTTTAGTATCTCCTCAGCAACACTTGTCATGCGCTCAAGTTCATTATTTGATTGGGTTTCGGTTGTGATACTCACCAACTCCACTTTGCCAAATTGATGTTGTCTTATCATGCCTCTCGTGTCTCGTCCTGCACTACCGGCTTCCTTACGAAAACATTCCGAATATGCAGTGAAACGAACTGGCAGTTCTTTTTCTTCTATTATTTTATCAGCAACTAAATTTGTCAAAACCACTTCACCTGTGGGAATCAGCCTTAATTCGTCGGTAGTTAAATATGAATCATCAGAAAATTTCGGTAGCTGACCAACATTATACATCGCTTCATTCTTTACCAAAGCCGGATGATACACCTCAGTATAGCCAAATTCTTTAACATGCATTTCAAGCATAAAATTTATTAGCGCTCGTCCAAGCTTAGCCAGTTGTCCTTTCAATACTGCAAATCTTGATCCGGAAATTTTTGCAGCTTGTTCGAAATCCATTAAACCTAATTTCTCTCCAAGCTCATAATGAGGTTTTGCTGTGAAGTCAAATTGCCTTCTTTTTCCATATTTTCTCACTTCTAAGTTGGAGTTTTCATCTGCACCTATCGGTACATCTTGCGCAGGGATATTCGGCAGATTAGATAAAATATTTGTTAACTTAACCCTTTCAGTTTGCTCTTTTAAGCTGGTTTCTTCTATCTCATTTGTTACATTTTTTGATGCCTTTACCTCATTTTCACAAGAGCTCTTGCTTACCTTAAGCTTCTTTATCTCTTCTGTGATTTCATTGCGCTGTCTATTCAAATCTTGCAATTTAGTAGTCAATGACCTTTTCTCATGATCGATTTCCAATATTTCTTCTACAGTAAAATTTTCAATTCCCCTGCTCTTCATCGTTTTTCCGAATTCCTCAGGGTTTTTGCGTATATACTCTATATCATGCATACATTGTGCTATTACTAACATTGTTACTGTACTTTAAAAGCTTGTGATACTCAATATTTTTGCATACGACATAATATAGATACCAAGATCATCATGATTGACTTTACCCTTAAAATCTGTTAAAACCTAGTTAACTTGGTATTCATATATATAACATGTTGGGCACTGCAGAAAAGAGCACTTACTTTACCAAGCTTAAAGCTGGTGGAAGGTTTGCTATTTACGCTTTTGGAATATATCTAACAGCTACGTTTACTATTAGCTGCTTGGGGTTAATAATCGGATCTTCTCTCCTAACCTTGCCACTTGCTATGCTAATTTCTCATCCTATAATGTGGATTGTAATCGGAGTAGCTCTTGCAGTAACATACAAAGTAGCTATTGAACCTCTATTTTACTGGATCAAAGGTTATGTGAGTGGTAAAGAAGCAGATCAAGATAAAGATAGTGGCGTTGGTAGCGAAGGTCCAGAGGACGTTAGTCGTAGAAGCTCTAATGCTTCTTTTGCTTCTTCGGATAGTGGTTTAGGTGGTAAAGAGTTTCATGAAAATCTGGATACTCTTGTGCATCAGACAAATAGAGAAAACTATGCTTACTGGCTACAACAACATGATATTGCGCATATTGCAAAAGTTAAATATAGGTATTCAGAAAACTCCACGAACGGTGTATTCTTCTGTATCCCCGGCAACCTTGACTCCTTGAATGAGAGGTTGAAAGAATATAAAGATAAAGCAGAACGAGAGAATACGAAAAGTATATTTACTTCAGTTATTAATTTAGGTGGCAATCATTGGGTAACGCTAGTTGTTGCATATAACTCAGAGCAATTTAGAGCTTATTATTGTGATTCTTTTAGTGCTGATTTACCAAGCCCTGGTAGTCAACGCAAGAAAATAGAACTCGCAAACGAAATTAAAGACAAGTTGATTCCCCCTCTCACTAAGCAAGCTGGTGAGTTAAATGCACAAGGAAAAAAAGAAATGGGTGAAGATGTCCAAAAAACAGCGCAAACGTGTCGGGATAAGAAAAATGAATTAGTTAACGTTCCAATAGATACTGATAATATGGTGAGTGCACTGGAAGCAATTTTGGGAATAGGGGATGATAGCAGGAGAAGCTCTAAAACTAAGCAGCAAAACGATGGCTGCAACTGTGGTATATTTGCATTAGAAAATGCTAGTAAAATCACACAAATGCTCAGCGAATGCAAATCATTTGACGATATTGACAAAGAGTTATCAGAATATAAATTTGATTTGAATGAAAAAAGAAAAGAGTTTGCAGAAGCACTCATGAACGATGAAAAATGGAAGAAAGATCTAGAAAACGGGCTTTTATGTGATCTTTCGCCAAGAACGGCAACATCTCCGCCTTCCACTTCAAGAGGGCAAGCTCCCAGTTTGTAACACTATATAGCATCCTATGCCCCTCCAAATAGGAAATTTGACGATTGACTCTCCGGTAATTTTGGCACCAATGTCCGGAGTAACTGATTATCCGTTTAGAAGCATTGTGAAGAAGCTCGGTGCAAGTTTGTTAGTCTCAGAAATGATCGCCAGCAGAGCTATGATTATGCAAACTCGCCAGAGCATACAAAAAGCAAAAGTTGATGAATTAACTGCTGTGCAACTCGCTGGGTGCGAGCCAGATGTTATGGCGGAGGCTGCAAAATTAAATGAGGATATGGGGGCTAAAATCATAGATATAAACTTTGGTTGCCCAGTTAAAAAAGTTGTAAATGGTTATGCAGGATCGGCGCTAATGCGCGATGAAAAAAAGGCTGCTGCAATAATTGAAGCTGTGGTCAAAGCAGTTAATGTGCCAGTTACGGTAAAAATGCGCACTGGATGGAACGACGAAAATCGCAACGCTCCACGTTTAGCAAAAATCGCAGAGGATTTAGGTGCAAAAATGATCACTGTGCACGGCAGAACAAGGGCACAGCTTTATAACGGGCAAGCAGATTGGAAATTCATTAGGAATGTCAAAGAGCAAGTAAAAATTCCAGTGATAGTAAATGGCGATATTAAAAGTTTGAATGACATTCAAAACGCGCTCAAAGAGTCTGGAGCGGATGGAGTGATGATAGGTCGTGGTGCTTATGGCAAACCTTGGCTCATTAATCAAGCAATGAACTTTCTAAGTGGAGGTGAAATTTCTGAGCCAGTAGCTTCAGAGAGATTAAACATCATACTTGAACATTACGATAGTATTCTTGAGTATTATGGAAATGACATGGGAATAAAAATGGCACGCAAACACATAGGCTGGTATAGCAGCGGGTTTAAAAACTCATCTGAATTTCGTGTGAGAGTAAACAACATGACAGATAGCATGGAAGTGAAGGAAAATATAGTTAGCTTTTTTGGTTGAAGATATTAGACATACTGTAAACATTCACGCAAATTAAAATCAAGTTTAAAGTTAAAAACACCCCTTAGTGTCGTAATAATTAAGCTCGTTCACAAAAGCCAACAATTGCCGACAAAATTCATCATAAATAGCCATTTGACTCCTTAAAGTTGGAAGGCTTTTTTAGTTTTTGCTAGATGATTTAGTCAATGGTCAACACATCTTCTATTAAAAATTGTACAAATTCATTGCCGTTCCAGTAATTCATGGAAATTTTACCTAAAATAGCTTCAATATTCCCCTGCATGATAGCGGAACCAAGGTGAGTATTGGCAGAGCGAAAAGCAATAGCCCTGACCATAGCATCATTGTCAGCAATAATGCATTTTATGTGGTCAACCCCTACAATTTCAGGCTTCCTGATCTTTGCTCCCCGAATGATAAATCTCGGTTCAGGATTACCAACACCAAATGGTTCCAAACGTTGCAGTTGATTCCATAGGGATAAGTTAATCGCTTTAACAGTTACCATACCATCTGCTTTCAGAGCTTTGTCATTTGTGGAATTTGTAAACCTCTCGGTAAAAAAGTCATATAAATGATTTATTTTATTTTCTTCAACTGAAAACCCTGCTGCCATACTATGGCCGCCACCTTCAGTAATTAGATTTGTAAGTTTTGCGGAAAGAACTGCAGCACCAATGTCGACTCCAGGGATTGACCTGCAACTTGCTTTTCCTATTCCATTACTTAAAGATATTACTATCGTTGGTAAGTGAAACTGCTCCTTTAATCTTGATGCAATGATGCCAATTATTCCCTGATGCCAATTGCCACTTACCATGATAAATTTTGCGCCTGATTGCGTGGACTTTTTCACCTGCGTTGCAGCCTCCAAAAAAGCCTCATTTTCTAGCATCTTTCTTGCATTATTTAAATCTATTAGTTTTAGTGCGATAGAATATGCTTCTTCTTCGTTATCTGTAGAGAGCAGCCTTGCACCGAGCGATGCTTCTCCGATTCTTCCTCCAGAATTTATGCACGGTCCGATATTAAAACCCAGCCGAGAAACACTTGGCTTTTCAAGAATTCCTAAAGCATCAGATAGAACACGCAAGCCGACATTTTTTCTTGCTGACATGACTTTCAATCCTTGTGAGACAAATGCTCTATTGAGGCCCGTGATCTGCATAACATCGCAAACAGTACCGAGAGCAACAAGATCAAGTAGATTAAATAAATCTGGTTCTTTTCTATTAGTGAAAAATCCCTGTTCACGTAGGCTTTTGTTAAGAGCAACAACCAGCAGAAATGACACTCCAACTGCTGCGAGGCTAATATAAGGAGAACTCTCATCAAGACGGTTTGGGTTAACAACTGCTACAGCACTCGGTAGTTTTTCTGTACCAAGGTGATGATCAATAACTATAATATCAAGACCAAAGCCCTTTGCCTCTTCTATTGGCTGATACGCAAGCGTACCACAATCAACTGAAATACATAAATCAATACCTTTCTTTTTAAGCTGTAATAAAGCATCGACATTTAACCCATAACCCTCATCAACACGATCTGGAATGTAGATTATAGAGTGTACACCAATCATTCTTAGGTATCTGTTAATCAATGCTGATGAAGTTGCACCATCAACATCATAGTCACCAAATATTGCTATGTTTTCATTATTGCTTATTGCCCGTATTATACGGCAAACGGCTTTATCCATGTCAAGAAGATGAAATGGATCTGGTAGTAGTGACCTGATTAGTGGATATAAGAAACTACCGGCACTTTCTACGTTAACACCGCGATTAACCAGCGCTCTCGCGAGTATTTCTGGTAATTCAAATCTTTGAGTAAGAGTTAAGACCTCCCTTTGATCTGCTTCTTGCAACTTCCACAGTGCATTTGTTATGCTGCGTTTTTCAATATCAAGTAGCATGTTTTGTAAATAAAACTACTTTACCAAAACTCTTAAACCTGTTCCACAATTGTATTTGTTATTCCTCTGAGCGATCAGATATTGCAATTTGCAAACTTAAGTAAAAGTGCTATTATACACTTTCTGGCAAAGCATTGTAGAGATTGTATGAGTGGTAGAAAGAACAATTATAAATGGGGTCGTAACAAGGAAATAGATAAGACTTACGACTGTCAGTTTTATGCAAGAATAGTCGTAGGAATATCTGTAGGAGTGGGCACTGTAACAGGAGCGCTTGCAGGGTTAGTACCCAGTTTGACAGCCTTATCACCTTTAGTTATAGGCGGAGTTATTGGTGCTGTATTGCCAGTTTCGTTAGTGCTTGTAGCTATAGGGTTACGCTGTTACTATCATAATGACATTAACAGATGGAAAAAGGAAGAAGGTATTGTAGAGAAACGCGCAATAGCAGCGTTTATGCCATCCTTCCTTTTTGGGGCAATTGCAAGTGTAGCGACTGGAGCATGTCTTGCTGCAACCGCAAATGCTGTTCTTCCTGGTGTTTTTGCAACTTGGTGGGCAATAGCAGTAGGTGCAGGAATAGGCGCTTTTGCACTACCTACAGGAATAATCACAGGGGCGGTTGTTACGTCAGTGTTTGCAGGAAGTATACATGAATTTGTTACTTCAGATGATTATGTAATTGGACCACGGACTGCTTAAGCGGAATTAAAAGAGATTTACTTTTACCGCTTTTAAGTGGTAGAAATTTTCACTTTCGATAGAACACAAGGTAATCGGTTGCTGTTTTCGAAAATACTTGCATAATCTAGGCAATACCAATTGATAAGTTAATTATGGAGCTTAATAAGATTGCAGCATCGATTTTACTTTCTGGATTGATAATTATGATAGTCAGTAACGTAGTTGATATGCTTTACAGTCCGGAGGATTATAAGATTGAACATCAAACGGTAGTAGCTACTAGCGCTAATGAGCCTCAGCAAAAAATCGAACAAGTAGCGCTTGATATTGGAGCACTTATGCAAAGTGCAAGCTTTGAAAAAGGCAAATCGGCAGCAAAAAAATGCATAGCCTGCCATAGTTTTGAAAAAGGCGGAGCAAATAAAGTAGGGCCAAATCTATGGAACATAGTGGGAAGCAAAAAAGCACATCTTGGCAATTCATACAATTACTCAAAAGCAGTGCTTAAAAAGGGCGGAAAGTGGGGATATGAAGAACTATTTGCCTTCCTGAAGAATCCAAAAGCTTATATCAAAGGTACGCGTATGGCGTTTGCAGGTATTTCGACTCCCCAAGAAATTGCAGACTTAGTTAGTTACTTGCGTCAACTAAGCGATAATCCCGTTGATTTACCAAAGTAATATGGACTACTGCAAGCTGCCTGATGAAAATGGCCAGTACATAGCATATCGCAAGCTACAAGGAAAAAAAGCTTCTATAGTTTTTTTCGGTGGGTTTGCATCCAACATGAATGGCGCTAAAGCAACTGCAATCTACAGGTTTTGTCAGGAAAATAATATAGCACTTGTGCTGTTTGACTACTTTGGTCACGGCCATTCAAGTGGTGATTTTATTGATTATACAATAAGTGATTGGCAAAAAAATTGCGCTAGAATCATTAGTGAATTAACCAGTGGCAAACAGATAATTATAGGCTCAAGTATGGGAGGGTGGCTGATGTTGCTCACCGCTCTTCAATTTCCAGAAAGAATTGCAGCACTAATTGGTATATCATCTGCTCCTGATTTCACTGAAGATTTAATATTCAAGCAGTTGTCAGACAAGCAAAAAGAAGAACTAGATTCTAAAGGTGTAATAGATTTTACTTCAGGGCATTGTACATACAAAATAGCCAAGAATTTGATAGAAGATGGCAGAAAAAACCTCCTTCTAAAAAAAGAGACAATAGGTATAAACTCTCCTGTACGCTTACTACACAGCATTAATGATGAAGATATTCCTTACCAAACTTCGTTGAATTTAGCTGAAAAAATTAAATCAGCTAACGTCGAAGTACACTTGATAAAATCGGCAGAGCATAATATGTCCGACAACCATTCATTGAAAATTTTATTTCAGACCATTACGGAGCTTTTACCTATAGATGTACGGTCCTAGAGATGATAGATGAGAAAACGTTATTGCCTTAAATAGTAGACTTATTGCATAGTTTTCGGCAGCGCATTGGAGAAACAAAAACCACTTGACAGTTTCAAAAAGTTCGCTTATCATAGTACTGAAGCTATTTGTTTAACTTCCCAATCTGTACAGGTTAAAATGACAAGAGAACTTGTATTTGGCGTACTATTGTTTAATTTTTCGCACTATGTGCACTGCATGTCTTTTTAAAACTTCGGGTTTTTGCCCATACAAGCTGAAACGCGCTTATAAGTCGTTTAAGACATCACCCAACGCCGGATTTTAAAATAGAGAGTGGAATAACTAGCTACCTCGGGGTTTTGTTGTCTTTTCTTCCTGTCTGGTAAATTTCTTAAATATTATAGCTTAGACTAGTTGCGTTTAAAAGCAGCTAAATTGCAGCGTTTAAGACACAAAAACGCCAATACTGAAAATAAATACTGACCAGGGTTTCTTTTGCTTTTTTTCTATTTAGTAAATTTTTTAAATCTTGATAACTAGGGCAACTTAAAAACACGCAGCGTAGAAAAAATGCCGATATTAAAAATGGAGAGTAAATTGCCTTTTTCTGTTTAGGTTATGCAAGAAGTCTATTATCTAAAAACAGCTATGCTATAATTATTCTGCAATGAATCAAAATTCTACCGTCAAACCGTTTATCTAAACTATTGTAAGTTAAAAACATGATATAAATGAAGTAAGAGGGAAGATAACTCTACTCACTATAGGAATAGAGTTATCACGGGCGTGTGCGACCGAAAACCTATTGGTATTACAACCGTTTGTATCAAGGTACACTAGCCCTATCTCTCGATACGTTTGAATAGTTGTTTGGGACATATATATGCGCCCGTTTACAATCTAAAATTAGCTAAAACTATCGAGGTTTATTATGGTTACATCTTATCAAAATTTTATTGGCATTGACATCGGAAAATTTAAAAATGTTGCTGCAGTTTACAACCAAAATTACATTATCAAGTTCGACAATAATGCTGATGGTTGGCAACTGTTGTTCAAAAAGTTTTCAGATATCTTACCCAATTCTTTGGTAACTTTAGAAAATACAGGCAAATATGAGCTTGATTTATCACATTTTCTTGTTGACAAGAATATTGCAGTACATCGAGCTAATACTCGAAAAGTAAGAAGTTTTATCTTGTCGCACGGAACTTTAGCAAAGTCTGATAAATCAGATGCGATGGCTCTTGCTCAATACGGATGTGAACGCCATAGAACTCTCTCTCTATTTGTACCTACGTCAAAAGAACAATCAACTCTAGCTGCACTGTGTCAACGTCGTGATGACATTACGCAAATGAGAACTCAGGAAAAGTGTAGACTGGAAGCTCCTGAAAATGACCATACAAGGGAAAGTTGCCAGAAGACCATTGAATTTTTCAATAGTCAAATAAACGAACTCAATGACACTATACAAAAAATTATTGATGAAAGCCATGAGCTACAACAACGTCAAAAAATCCTTAAAACAGTTCCTGGAATAGGCAAAAAGT
Organism: Wolbachia endosymbiont of Ctenocephalides felis wCfeJ; assembly: GCF_012277315.1. Classification (NCBI taxonomy): domain Bacteria; kingdom Pseudomonadati; phylum Pseudomonadota; class Alphaproteobacteria; order Rickettsiales; family Anaplasmataceae; genus Wolbachia; species Wolbachia endosymbiont of Ctenocephalides felis. Next base: position 90,604 of record NZ_CP051157.1, read on the forward strand.
TATCACAAGATTTTTTGTGTTTAATGCCAGAGCTTGGCTACTTAAGTAGAAAAGAAGTAGCAAGTCTTGCCGGAGTAGCACCTCATCCTAAGGAAAGTGGTAAAGCTGTTGGTTACCGAAGGATTATGGGCGGTAGAAGTAATGTTCGTTCAAAGCTCTTCATATCAGCCATAGCTGCTACAAAGTCAAAATCTGTACTTGGTGCCTTTTATTCTAAGCTTGTTGAAAGTGGTAAGAAGAAGATGGTGGCTATAGCAGCTCTTATGCGTAAAATTATAGTAATTGCTAATGCAAGACTTAAAGCAGCAATTACTTCACACAGTAGCAACTGAAAATGAATATTGTGAATAAGTACGTCCACACAAACTTAAAGTACTTATTCATATATTCATTGGCTTAAGCAGGCAATAGCTGTTTGACATAAAATTCTATTCCTATGACGAATGGGTTTTTATTACCTACATGATTGGGTCAAGTTGCAAAATTACACAAATAAAAAATTTTTTAAAAAACATAGTTGATACAGGTAACTCGAGAAGGGTTTATCTGAGCACTCGGAACGTAGTGCCTGCTGTTTTGATAGTATAATTTTGTGTTAAAGCTTACCTGTGCTCTTCCTAATAAAGTGAGTTAACGTCACGCGCTGGAATGGCATCCTTTGATAAACATAAGAAACCTCCTATTTTCGATTCTGTATAAAAATGAAAATAAGGCTTATCCATTTGCGTGGATGAACATAAGAAACCTCTTATTTTCGATTTTGTATAAAAATGAAAATAAGGCTGGATTCCAGCGTCACGCGCTGGAATGACACCCTTCGATGAACACAAGAAATTTCTTATTTTCGATTCTATATAAAAATGAAAATAAGGCTTACCTTATTTGCGTGGATGAACATAAGAGAGCTCTTATTTTCGATTTTGCGTAAAAATGAAAATAAGGCTGGATTCCAGCATCAAGCGCTGGAATGACACCCTTCGATGAACACAAGAAATTTCTTATTTTCGATTCTATATAAAAATGAAAATAAGGCTTATCCATTTGCGTGGATGAACATAAGAAACCTCTTATTTTCGATTTTGTATAAAAATGAAAATAAGGCTGGATTCCAGCGTCACGCGCTGGAATGACACCCTTCGATGAACACAAGAAATTTCTTATTTTCGATTCTATATAAAAATGAAAATAAGGCTTACCTTATTTGCGTGGATGAACATAAGAGAGCTCTTATTTTCGATTTTGCGTAAAAATGAAAATAAGGCTGGATTCCAGCATCAAGCGCTGGAATGACACCCTTCGATGAACACAAGAAATTTCTTATTTTCGATTCTATATAAAAATGAAAATAAGGCTTACCTTATTTGCGTGGATGAACATAAGAGAGCTCTTATTTTCGATTTTGCGTAAAAATGAAAATAAGGCTGGATTCCAGCATCAAGCACTAGAATGATAGGGTTGTAGATTCTAGCGTTACACGTTGAAATGACAGAGTTTAAGAAATTTACTAAATGAGAAAAAAAGGCAAAAGAAACCCCGTTGGTGGCTAATTATTTATATTAACTTTATAAACTGGCGTTTTTTTATTCTAAACGTCTAATCTCGCTGCTTTTAAACCGCAACTGATCTAAATTTAAACGTTAAGAAATTTACTAAGCAGAAAAAAAAGGCAAAAGAAACCCTGTTAGCTAGTTATTCACTATCTATCTTTTAATCGGCGTTTTTTACTGTTTTAAACGCTTTAACAAGCGCATTTTAGCTTATATAGGTAAAAACCTTGAAAGTTTATTAAAGACATAAGTGCACATAGTGCAAAAAATTAAACATGAGACGCCAAATACATTGAGTTTTTTGTCATTTTATCTGCACAGACTGAAGATAAATAAATAGCTTCAGCCACATGATAAGCAGACTTTTTGGAAACGTCAAGTGGTTTTTCAATGCGTTGTTGTGCTAGGGATCTATTTGACATTAGTTGTAGATTGTTAAATAATTAGTTACTTTAGAGCTCTTTTAATATGCTGCGTGTTATTGCAGGGAAGTATCGTGGGAAGAAAATAGCTACAGGCAAGCATTTAGCCGCACGACCAACCATGAGTATTGTTCGCGAGGCGGTATTTAATATACTTTCTTCAAAAAAGCCTGTTTACAGTTTGAATGTGCTTGATTTATTCTGTGGCAGTGGTTCTTTTTCATTTGAAGCGCTTTCTCGTGGTGCTAAACATGCATTTATGGTAGATTCAGACTATTACAATTTGCAATTGCCTAAGAAAACAGCAGAAAATTTTGGAGTTACAGGTGATGTTACGCTAATTTGCTGCAATGCCAGCGAGTTGCCAAAACCTATTTCTAAGTGTGATGTAGTTTTTATAGATCCACCTTATAATAGTAATTTGGCTCGCTCAACTTTAGACGGATTAGCCCACTCAGGCTGGCTAAGTGATGATGCACTGATAATTCTAGAGATTAGGAAAAACGAAGATTTTCAGTGCAACAAAAATTTTAGTATAGTCTTGGAGCGCACTTACGGCATAGCAAGAATAATTTTTCTTTCCCTATCAACTTAAACTTGCATATATCCTTCATTTTGGGATTTCAATGCCTTTAGGGGTTCTAATTTTATGTCTGTCAAGTTTCTAGAAAAAGCACTTCCAATGTAGTCATTTAGATTAAATTTTTTGTTAAGCCCTTTATCTACTAAATATTCATGTGCATCTTGAATAAATTTATCTTCTATGTCTTCGTGCTTTGTCACACTACCGTTATTCTCATAATGAACTAAATGTTCTTTATAATCGCTGTGAATATTCTGATTCTTACAAGGAACATTAGGATTATGTTCAAGCACTATATTTCGCCTTAACCTTTCTCCGGATAGATCATCAAGTTTGTTAACAAGTTGTGCTTCTTCCGGAATTACAGTATCACCTTTCCTGCCAGTAATTAATACAGGACATTTCGTATTCTCTATAATCTTCCGTGCATTAAAATCTAATCCACAGCGTGTGAACCAAAAATTCAAGAATTTTGCAGGAAGCCACCTTGTAAAAAAATCTCCTACTCCATGGGGGAAGTTATTAGTTGCATCCTTAAGTGAGCTATAAGAGTTACTGTGAATTAGCGTCAAATAAATACCCTGATCTTCAAATCTTTTTAAAACTTCTGCTGCAATTCCTCCTCCAAGAGAGTTAGCATCTAAAACTATGTTGTTTGGATCTACGCCATGTACAAGCAACATATTTACCATTGCTACTCCGGCCTGAATTAAATCTTGTCCATTTGTTAAAAAGTTGTACAGAGCTACAACTTTCTCTTCTTCTAAGAGGAATTCTATAATATCTTCTATATCTTTTTCTAAACTTTGGTTACAAGTCTTTTTTGTAAGTTTTTCTTTATAAAGCCTTATCCACTCAGGGCTGACTTCATTTTCTAAAAAGTTTTTGATTCTATGTACAACAAACCTTTTTTTAACGAAGTCAAAAAACATCCATAAGCAAAATACAACAAAACATACAGCAGCTAAAATTGATAATACTATTGATGTACAAGCTAACCCTATAAGCACCTTTTTTGGTTTTTGATTCTTATATGCCAAGTATAGCAGTACGTTAGAAGCAGCAGATAAGATACCAGGAAATAACCACAGCAACACTATTTTTGTACCAAATTTTTTTGCTTCACTCTTCAATTCCTCTTTGAAGAATTCTGAATTAACGATTCTAGCAAAATAAGGATAGTCAAAATAATATTTAACGAACTTACTTTTTTGCTTCTCGGATACATCTTTAATTGAGCGCATGAAGCTTAATACATCCAAACATTCCAAAAAAGTTTATTACGTGTTTTTTATTATCTTCTGGTTTGGTATTATTCTTGATATGATAAATAACTTTCATCTTTTCATTGGCTGATAAATATCCAGTTTATTTTAACATAAAATTTAAAGGAGTCTAGATAACCAGTATAAACGCGAATAACTAATATGATGAAAAGCTTACAAGAAATTTCCTATAATTCCCTTTAAGTGAGTTTTAAACCTTTGAAATGCCATGACGTTGTTGATACGTCTATCAAGGAACGATAGAGTATCTGCAAAACCTTCTGAATAGTCATTAATGAAAAAGAGCATTGTACTTAGGTATACCCCAGCTAATATTGCCCGTTTTGTGTAGTAATTAAAATCTGTCGATTGATCGTAGATGCCATACCAAATTGCACTAACAGTTCTGTACAAGAGTTTACTAGAAAAGTATGTATTCTTTGGCAATATAGAAAATAGTAAAACATTTTTTAAAAATTCTCTATAATTTGGTAGTTTAGCGTAGTTTGAGAGGCGTATTTGAACAGCTAATTTTACCCGCTCCCGCACTTTCATATCTTCTAAATTGGAGTTTCTGAGTTTGGTTGCCATTGAACTATTTAAATCCTCTGCTATATACTCCAAAGCACTATATATTCCATTTTGAAATTTGCAAAAGCTATTGGCTAGGTTAAGATCTGTGCACACTTTCAATAAGGTTTCATCGCTTATCCCCTCAAATGGAATGATTCTAATCAGCTCGTCTACTACTGATTTTATTTTATCTTGTTTCATACAACATTATACTGAACAGCACATGTAATTGTACCTGAGATTTTCAAACATTCTGCAAAATGTATCACCTCGTTCTTCAAAATTTTTCCACTGATCAAAAGAAGAACATGCAGGAGAAAGCAATATCGTTATTTCTTCTTTGCTATTTATGGCCTCTTCGAAAGCCAGTTTAAATGCGTTTTCTAGATTGTAACACTTCATACAATCTACTTTATTCCCTATAACATTTGCAAAAGCTTCTGTTGATTCTCCAATTAGAAAAGCTTTTCTAATTCTTGTAAAGTACTTGCTTAGTGACTCTATGCCACCTTCTTTACTTCTTCCACCAACAATCCAGTATATGTTACTATAAGACAAAATTGCCTTTTCGCTCGACTGTGCATTAGTTGCTTTGCTATCATTCACAAAAAGGACATTTGCTATTTTGCCGAGTAGTTCATTTCTATGTTTTAATCCTGGAAAGGATTTGACTCCATCGATAATGGTGTTGTTATCTATTTTAAGCAGCTTACATACGGCATATGCGGCTGCTATGTTTTCCGCGTTGGATGTTAAGTTTATTTTCACGTTACTTAGATCACCGTTGTCATCCCAGTGCCTGACACTGGGATCTATGCTTCTTGTTTTCTGGGTCCCAGTACCCCTTTTGTCATTCCAGCGCGTGACGCTGGAATCCAGAGATTTTAATTGTAAACTTGGAGCTGGTCTTACGTTAAATAAACATTTTTGATATGAAAAACTGGATCCCAGTGTCGGAGCACTGGGATGACACCCTATTGATGGACTTAAATCACAATCTTCGTATAGTTGTGTGTCAAAGCACTGCGATGACAAAAAAGGTAACATCGAAGCTGAGATTGGAATCTTATTTCCAGTGAATTTATTGAATATATCAGCGGTAATTTTGTTATCACATCCTATCACAGCAATTTCACTACCGTTTATCAGTTTTGATTTAGTTGCTATGTAATTTTCCATACTTCCATGTCTGTCTATGTGGTCTGGTGTGATGTTTAGTAATATTGCAATGTCCACGTTAATTTCATTCATCAGCTCCAATTGAAAAGAGGAGAACTCAATTACATAAATTTCTGCGTCTCTTTCTAGATCCAAAACAGGAACACCTAAATTTCCACCAATAGCTACTTTTTTTCCTGCAAATTTTAATACGTGCCCTATTAGTGACACAGTAGTTGACTTGCCATTTGTTCCTGCGACGCCTATTACCTTCTGATTTGCAGTTTTAGTTTCAAGAAATAGCTCGATATCCGATTTTATTTTGCAATCAATGCTTTTTGCAAGTTTCACTATCCAATGCGGCGTTGGATATGAAATTGGCACTCCAGGGCTTAAAATCAACGTTCTTATTTCATGCCAATTATATTCTTTAGGATGAATAAAATTACACTCCCGATACACCATTTTTGCATCTGCTATTTGCTCTTCGTTATCATCCCACGCATATATTCTTGCACTGCTCTTCATTAGAGCATTAATGACAGACAAACCAGTTTTGCCAAGACCAAAAATCGCAACATTTTGATTTTTGTATTTATTCAGTTGCATTACTTGTTTTCGGAAGATGTTATATAAATTCTTAATAGTATTAACGTAAAGAATTTGCAAATGTTAATTATTGCCTGTAAGATATGGGGAAATTAGTAAGGATTTTAATAGGAAAATAATATGCCATCTGTTACTTTTATTTTACCTGATGGAAGTAAGAAAAGCTATGAGGCTGCAGAGGGGGAAACTCTGCTTAACTTAGCTCACAGGAGTGATCCAGATTTGCTTGAAGGTGCATGTGAAGGTTCTCTTGCCTGCTCTACATGCCATGTAATCGTTGATCCAAAATTTTATGATGCTGTAGAAATGTATAATCCCATATCTGATGAGGAAAATGATATGTTGGATCTAGCTTTTGGCTTGACAGAGACATCAAGGCTTGGATGCCAAATAAAAATTACAAAAGATATTGATGGTTTGTGTGTAACCATACCAAGAGGAACAAGAAACATATCGCTCGATAAACAAGGGAATGATTAGCTGTGCGTAAGGTTTTCATCTATATTACTATCTTTTTACTTTTGTTTATTCCTACGGCTTATAGTGGTTTTTGGTATTTTTCTGCATGTAAAACAAAAAATCTTTTAGCTGAGACAATACTATATGTTAACGACGAGAAATTCGATATTTCATATGACTTTAGCGGATTCCCTTCTAGCATAAATTTTCGCGTGACAAATCCAAAGTTTTCCAATGAGCAATTAACTATCTCATCCGAAGCTTTAGTGATAAAAAACAGATTATTAGATAAATCAATATATATCTATGTACCAAGCAATAAAATCAATATTACTGTTCATGGCAACGGGACAAAGAATATAAAATGTTACACAAACAATAACAATCACTTTGTTGTTAAACTAAACGATTTACCATCTTCGCTAAGGTTTGACAGAAATAGTACCATGATAGATTATATAAACACACTTCGTTACGAAGATTATGGATTAAAATGTGATGTTTCACCTGATTCAGAAAGTCAACAGGGTATTGTAACCGAAGTGAATGGCAAAAGCAATTACATTCAATTTTACCTAGATAAAGAACTTAGTGGAAATGCTAAGCTAGAATTTGATTTTTATACTTATCGGTATAAAAATACTGCAAATCCTGAAAGTTACCTTAGTGTTGACACTAAATTTGACTGCGAATTTGTAAACCACATCTCAGCTTCCAGAATTAATTTCAACATAGAAAAATTTTTAGTTCAGAGTAATAATTTCTCCCTTACTGCAGACGGTGGAATAAACAATTACAATCTGGTTACATCTTCATTTAAAGACAAAATTGACGTGGTCATATCAAATTATCAAAAATTGATCTCGTTTGTGACTGGCGAAAAAAATCACTCGAAAGCCTCGGATGCGCTTGAAAAATTAATATCTTCCTTGTCAGAGAAAACAACTGACGACAGCATTCAATTTTCAATAAAATACAACGATGATGTAGGGTCAAGTTTTATTGGAAAGTTATCTGCTACTGATTTTATGAACCAACTAAGTCAAATCACCGAGCTAACCGAGAATGAAAGCAGTAGTTAGCTTGCTTTTTACATTGACATTCCACTTAAGCATAAACGCTTTTACTTTGGATGATAAGCTCATAGATAAAAGTATGGAAAAGCGAGCAACTAATTTATTTGAAATAATAAAGTGTCCAATATGTTCTGGTGAGTCATTATCTGAATCCGAGTCTAAGATTGCACGCGATATGCGCAAGACGATTCGTAAAAAAATTAGTGATGGGTATACTGACGAGCAAATAATCTCAGAGCTAAAAAATTCTTACGGCGACTCAATTATAATTGTTCCACCTGTCAAATCTAGTACTTACGTTTTATGGTTTATTCCACTTATAATTCTACCAACAGGATATTTTATGATACGAAAGTATACCCAGTATTGAACTCCATTTTCCATTGGGTTCTACTAGGCATACTTAATTTTTACAGTGAATTGCAAATAAAAAGACAGAAAAATTGATAGTCTTTCTTCTTTCGTGATTAATAGATTTATAATGTAATTGAGCTTAAATATTCAGTATGAAAGGCTTCTTACGGAATTTATTATACCATCTTTTGTCATCTCAGTGCTTGATACTGAAATCCATATCTTTTTTTTTCTGGATTCCAGCGTCGTGCGCTGGAATGACACCAAAAGAGTATTGTCACTCAAACAGTAGTTGTACAAAGATCCTGCTAATTTTACTACTGGTTCTATTTCCACTTTTAGCGTTGCCTATAGGTGCAGGAGGTGCCAAAGAAAGCTGTGACTATGAATATTACCCTAAGCTAGATCATCACTCTGCGGATGAGTTATGCACTATAAAGCGAAATTATTACAGATACGGTAAAGAACTGAAAATGTTGGCGGACAATAGGATAAAAGAAATAATAGAAATTGTTTCAAGTGCTAATAATAAAGCTGGTGATTTATAAATTCACCATTTCTTCTGGTTTAACTATTTCTTCAAACTCTTTCTCAGTAAGCAGCTCAAGCTTCACTGCCGCTTCCTTTAAGGTGATATTTTCTTTATAAGCAAGTTTGGCTATTTTTGCTGCATTGTCATATCCTATATGCGTATTTAATATAGTGACCAACATTAATGACTGATTCAGCAGATCTTTTATTCTCTTTTCATTTGCCTTAATGCCAATCACACATTTTTCTGTGAAATTTAAACTTGCATCAGCTAAAAGTCTTACAGACTGTAAAACATTGTAAATTATTACTGGCTTAAACACGTTTAATTCAAAATGGCCGTTTGAACCACTGATAGTTACAGTAACATGATTTCCCATAACTTGAGCACATACCATGGTTACTGCTTCACATTGAGTTGGATTCACCTTGCCTGGCATAATTGAAGAGCCAGGTTCATTTTCTGGTAATACTATTTCACCAATCCCGCACCTTGGACCAGACCCAAGCAACCTTATATCATTCGCAATTTTCATTAAACTAACTGCTACTGTATTGAGAGCTCCGCTCAGCTCAACTAAAGCATCATTTGCTGCCAACGCTTCAAACTTATTGCCTGCTGAAGTAAATGGAAGATTAGTAATTTCTACAACTTGCTTTACGAAATCCTCAGCAAAGCCTTTTTTAGTATTGAGTCCCGTACCAACTGCAGTGCCACCTTGTGCAAGCTCATACACATTACTTAAGGTTGACTTTATTCTCTCTGTTCCCTTTTTAATTTGAACTGCATAGCCGGAAAACTCCTGCCCCAATGTTAGAGGCGTTGCATCTTGCAAATGGGTACGTCCTACTTTTATTACATTTTTAAATTCTAGGGTTTTATCATTTAGTACCTTGTATAGTGCTTCAAGATTTGGAATGAGAGAGCAATTTACCTGTTTTGCTGTTGCTATATGCATTGCTGTTGGAAAAGTGTCATTTGATGACTGACCATAATTTACATGGTCGTTTGGATGTACTGGAGATTTACTGCCCAAGTTGCCGCCCAAGATTTCTATTGCGCGATTGCTGATTACTTCATTCATATTCATATTAGTCTGAGTTCCAGATCCGGTTTGCCATACAACAAGTGGGAACTCGTTGTTGAATTTACCATCTATGACCTCTTGTGCGGCTGTGCAGATCGCATTTCCTACTTTGTCATCTATAGCACCATGCTTCATGTTTACACGTGCTGCTGCAAGTTTTACTATTGCTAACGCTTTAATTAGAGGTTCTGGCATTTTTTCTGTGCCAATTTTAAAATTTTCCAAGGAACGTTGTGTTTGTGCTCCCCAGTAGTGTTCACTTAGTACTTTTACTTCACCTAAGCTGTCTGATTCTATTCTAATCATATTTTTTCCTCCATATTAGATTTTGTTACTTGATGAACTGGTCACACAAGTGTTAACTCAACAGCTATGTAGAAACTTTTACACATCCAATAACAAGACCAATACCAGTACATAACACTGGAATTAGTTTCACTACATAACTCTGCCACATGATGCTTCTTCTCTTTTGGTTAATTAAGCTAACTCCTTTGAATGCTACATGTAGTTTACAGGCATTAAACATAACGACTCTTATACATAAGTAAGCTTATTTGACTCCAATGTCAAGTGTCCAGACATTTGTAATGTGGAAACAATGTTATTCCTACGCCCTTTTTTGTCATTCCAATACCTAGACACTGGAAACATACAGTTGAGAACTAATAAATCCACAGATGGCTAAAATAGGCTTTCCAGTTTTGAGGGAAGCCTTGCTTGAGTTAGCTATAGAAAAATTCCACGAATTAGCGTCTTAATTGGGCAATTAATGTGTTATTAACATAACTAATTTATAAAAGTAAATATTTTGAGAAAAAAATATATTATGAAAGGACTAGAAAATGCTGGTGAACAAGATATAAGCTATGAACCAGTACGTGACTTAAGAGATGCAGACAAAAAAAGGGTTCTAAAACTAGCAAAAAGAATAGAAAAAGGAGAAGGTATTGCTGAAAAGTTCAGGTGTAGAATGTTTACAATGAACTATAATAAAAGCATCCTAAGAACAAAGATAACCTACAGAGGTGAGAAGTTTACACTACTACATTATGCTATATGTCATGGAAACACGCAAGCCATAAAAGATCTGTTAAAAGAAGCTAAAAAGCGAGAACTTTTAGAAGAAGTTCTTAATGAAAAAATGATTATGAAAAATCAATACGGAAGGGATGTAATTTACTCAATAGAAAAAGATGAAATATTAAAAATTTTAAAAAAAGGAGATATTAATCTAGTAGGCGTATTGTGCGAGATAGCAGGCATGGAATACCAGGAAGGGGAGGTGTCCACAAACCTGTATCAAGCTGCATTTTTTACTCAATCTAGAAATATTCAAACAAGTGTGTCAAACTTAGAGCATAAAGATACTGCAATTGTAGTTGATGCGAAAGAGCAGGAAAAGGTTGAAAATATAGTTACGGGTGCAAAAACTGATACCAAATTATACGAAAATATTAACATAAATAATGCAGATCTTGAAATGCCTCAACCTATATGTGAAAACAGCAAAAAAGCTCAAAATACTTCAACAGAGCAAGGGCCGAGCGTCCCTGAAAGTCTCTCTTCAGCTATGAAGAAGAAAGAGGTTAGTTTTAATCAAGCAAACAAGCTTAACATCATTGCTTTACATTGTGCTGCTAAAAATGGCTACTTAGATACAGTTAAATACCTCGTAGATGAAAAAGGAGTTGATTTTAATCAAGCAGATCAGGATGGCTATACCCCTTTGCATTTAGCTGCTAAGAATGACCAGTTAGATGTAGTAAAATACTTTATAGATGAAAAGGGGGTTGATTTTAATCAAGCAGATCAGAATGGTTATACTTCTTTAAATTTAGCTGCTAAAGATGGTCACCTAGATACAATTAAATATCTAAAGTCTAAGGGAGTGGATGTTGAAAACAAAAATAGCACTAATAAACAAGCAATGAGGAAAGCAGTGACTACTGGTGTAATTTGTTGTGGTGTAGTTGCATTGACAGTGGCTATTGGATGCTGTGTTGCAAATGTTGGATTGTCAATGTTAACTATTGCTGGCATATCTTTGGCTACTGCATTGGCAGTTGGACTTATCGTTAGTGGTATTACATATGCGGTGTCAAAACCTAGTTCAACAGTTACTGACTTGGGTACTCAACAATTTGATAATACTACTGTTCTGAGTATCGATTAGCGAAATGTGAAAAATGCAAAAGGCAAGACTTATTTTGATAGCCTCTCCTTCTAAACTACGAAAAAGTTGGTGTTGCAGTAGATACGGATTTAACAGTCAGACTGTTTCTTGACAAGACTTTTAAAATCAGTCCGTGGTCTAAATTTATCAACCCATTTATTACTTTCTGTTTCCTCTTCTGCTTTTACTCCTGTTTCTGCTCCTGCTCCTTTAAGATATTCTACTATTTCATGGCGCTCATGTTGAGAAGCTAAATCAAGTGGGCTATTATCACTATCATCAAGAGCATTGACATCGGCTCCTTTTTCTACAAGATATTTTGCTGTGGGAAAGCAGCCATACAGAGCAGCCGTATGTAATGGTGTGGAGCCATTGTTACTAGTAGAGTTGATATCAATTCCCTTCTCTATAAAATAGTCGATTTCTTCAATTGGACCTACTACTGCAGCATAATGTAACAAGGTATGACCCTTCTCATTTCTGACATTTACATCATAGCCATCTCTTTTTATGGCAAGCTTGACTATACTCCAGCGACGATTAGCAGCAGCCTCAAATATAAACTTTTTCACTCTTTCACTCATCTTGCAATTCATTAAATATTTATGCAAAGATAATATGAGAAGAAAGAAAGATAGTCAAGCTATAGGTTGGTTGGGAAACGCATAGGTACCAAGGTAAATTCTTCAGGAAATATATTAATTTGGTGTCATCTGTTCTTTCTTTGAACTTGGAATTATGCATATTACAAAGATAAAACTGTTGACTTTAAAACAAAATATGTTAACGTAAAATAAAAGTTATATTTATATTTTAAGTTTATTGGTTCCGATGTACCATAAGTACTTCAGTCTTATTGTTATTTCTCTTATTATTGTCGGCTAACGCCGATACATATCTTCATACCTATTTTTCATTGTTAAAATTTTTAAATAATTAAATAAAGTGAGGTTTTTATGCTTACTTCTAAACACAAGTATTTGCCATTTTTTATGTGGTTTCTGCCATTGTCCTTTTTTGCATATCAATTTATCTTACGTCTTTGGCCTGGACTAATGATGCATCAAATCATGGAGCAGTTTGCTATAGATACTGGCCATTTTGGAATACTTGCGGCATTTTATTATTATGGCTATTCCGGAATGCAAATACCTGTTGCAATTTTACTAGATAGATTTGGTGCACGATACATTGTTTTTGTGTCTGCTACGTTTTGTGGTATTGCCACTCTAATGTTTACGTACACAAATAGTTTTTACTTAGCGGCGTTGAGTAGATTTTTAATAGGGGCATGCTCTGCAGCTGGGTTTCTGGGTGTTTCTAAAGTAGTTTCAGAATGGTTTTCTAGAGATCGGTATGCAAAAATGATAGGTTTATCATTTACACTGGGGCTGATGGGTGCAATTTATGGAGGCAAACCTATAGGTTTGTTGGTAGAAAATCATGAGTGGCAAAGTGTTGCTTTGACGCTTGGAGTATTATCAATAACAATTGGTTTTATAGCGTACCTTGCTTTACGTTCACCACAAAATACAAGGGATGTGAATTCAAATGAGCAATTTAAAATAGGTAGTTTAAAATCTGTTCTTACTTCTCGGTTGATTTGGTATTTAGCTCTTTCTAACTTTTTGATGGTAGGCTCATTAGAAGGATTTGCTGATGTTTGGGGGATTAGTTATTTAACAACTGCTTATAACTTAAGCAAAGGCAATGCAGCGGGTATTATATCATTTATATTTTGTGGTATGCTCTTTGGTGGACCATTGTTAGCTTGGCTCAGCAAAAGACAGGGTAGCTATACTGTTATTGTAATGTGTGGATTTGGTATGGCACTAGCTTTTACATTATTATTGATGAGCAAAACATATAATGCACTTGCTCTGTCCTGTCTCTTTTTCCTTGTGGGAATTATGTGTTGTTACCAAGCCATAGTGTTTGTTGCGGGCAGCGAATTAGTAGCAGTAAAAGATTTAGGAATTACTATAGCATTTTTAAACAGTATAAATATGTTAGGTGGTTCATTTTTTCATACTTTAATAGGAAAAGTTCTAGACTTATCTTGGTCTGGAACCTTCAGTAAAGAAGGAGTGATGTTGTACGATCTTTATGCTTATCAATATGCTCTTAGTGCTATCCCAATATGTGCTTGTTTAGGTGCTGTCATAGTGTTGGTTACAAGTGTTAGAGCGAAAAAAACTAACCAGCAAATAGTTGACCTTATTCAGAAAAAATAGGGAGAACATTTTTATTGTAAGAATGATGTATAATTGTACAGGGGTGCCATAGTTAATAATAGAATGTCTACGTTGTTTGTTATAAAAGATTTTTCTATACTTGGTTATAATAAATATAGCATTCTATTGAAAACGCTAATTCTGGATTAAAGATAAAAAAGAGCAAGAGTATCAATGATTTATAAATTTAAACATAGTAAAGAATCTACCTAAATTTAAGCAGCGGGTATCCTAAATGCTGTATCAATTTAGTAAAGTTCAATAATTTGGCTGTATAGACATGCAGTAAGCTATCGCTCTTAAGTTTGATTAAGCATAGTCAAAAAGTTAAGACTTTCAACATTTTACCAAAAACTAATCCAGAATCGGTGTTTTAAACCTTCCCCACTGCCATTGTAACTACTGAATCAGTGAAATAATTTTTAGGGACAGTCCCAGAAAAAGCAGAAGAGGGGCAAGTTTTCGACTTACAACTACTACGGCTATTGGTGGTTAACGTCAAGTTTTACCAGTAATACATCATTACTTTCTCTACTATGTGTTCCTTTTCTTGTCATCCAAGTAGTTAAAACTGGAATGGCATCATGCACTTAAGGTAAAACAGGTTTTCTGTCTATATATTATCAAGCATGTTGTGGTTAACTTCAACCTTATATTTTGATTCCAGATAGCTAACTAATTGCTCTTTTAGCGATATCATCACGTGTTTTCCAGTATCGAATGTATCTAATTTACCATTTGATGAATACATTTCTTTTAGAACACCTATTATAATGTCATTGTCGTGTTGAATGGGGTCTGTCACTGAATCAGTCGTTTTCATATTAAAAACCTCTTCTATAAAAAAGGAAGGATAGTTTTGCCGTTCAGTGTCATTGCGATGTATCTGCTGACCTTTAATGAGTTCTACGCCTTGAGTTTTATTGAAATCTGCTTTTTCTTTTAGCTGAGCTGCAATTTCTTGTCCAATCTTAAACATTTGTTCTCTTATAAACCCATTACGCCAAAGTTCTATCACTGATGTTTTGCTTTCTTCAAAACTTTGCAATTTGGGCGGAACGATATCAGTAATCTTTACACTGACAACAGCATCTCCAACCCCTTTAAGATAACTCTTTTGGTCTTTTTCTCGTGAAAAGAGAAAGGAAATCAAATCATCAGTGCTACCTATAATATTACCGCTTCGATCTTTTCCACTAGCATCTACTGGACCAATGGTTTGTATAGGTAAATTATACTTACTAGATATTTCCTCAATTGTTGCACCGTTGTATATATCATAGTTTACTTGATTTATGAAATTGTTGACTTTTTCGAAAGACTTTTGTGTGGTTAAAGTTGACTTTATATCTTTTTTTAAGTTAGCTAAGTTTTCATCAGAGATTTGATGCGCACTTTCCACTTTTATTATATGCCAACCAAAATTGCTCGCTAAAATTTCACTGACTTCACCTGCTTTGATAGCAAAAACCTTTTCTCTCATATCCTCCGGTAGAAAATCTTTGGTTATATTGTTTATTCTAATTTCCTCAAGCTTTGTTTTACCAAACTTTGCTGCTATTTGCTCGAAGCTTATTTTGTCTTCCTCGAGTGTTTTTTTTGCCGCTTCGGCCTCCTCTTTAGTGGGAAATACTAGATTGAATATATCTCTTTGATTTTTAAGTTCCTGCTGTTCTATTATATTATCAATCTCCTCATCTGAAATTTGGATCTGGTCTTCAAAGTACTTTTGATCCAAAGAAATATATTGCGCAGTTCGATATTCAGGATAATAAAAATGAGACTTATTTTTTTCATACAAGTTAAGTAAAGTTTTATCATCTGGTTCAGGAATGTCTGTAACTGCATCCTTAGTTATTTTAATAACATTGACTACTCTAGTTTGGTAGCGATTTTTGTATATCTGCTCATCGATTTTCTCACCAAAGGTCACTGGATAATTATCTTTAAATAATGAGGTTGTGAACATTACTGCAGGCAGAATTTTCTCTAGTTTTGCTAAATAGTCTTCCTCTGTCATATGTAGACTATTTAGTGTTTCATAAAATTTCTCTTTGTCGAATTCTCCTTGATCGTTTTGAAAGTACTTAGTGTTTTTAATATGGTCTTTTATAGATTCCTCTCCAATCACCAACCCCAGATCACTCATTAGGTTAAACAATAGTTTTTGCTCTATAAGCGCATTAAGTAAATCATATTTCAATCTTTTTGTTTGTTCTTCACTAATGTCAGGTTCAGAAATTTGCTTCCCATAATTTTGATACAACGACTTATACTCATTTAATGTTATAACTTCTTTTCCAACTCTAGCTACCTCCTCTTTTTCATTGCTGTCTGATAGAAGGCTACCAACTCCCATGAAAATTAATAAGCAAGCTAAAATAACAACAGTTACTTTAGTGAAAAAATTTTTAACATTCATAAGCGTAAAAGTTGATTAGTGGTTAATTATAGCAAAAATTTAACACTTGTAAATTTATTGATTAATTAGCTATTGTGTATTGCATTATAATATATCTAGTTTAAAATTTTACTCCCCTTAAATAGAAATACACGCCTAAATCAAACCATTGCACCTAAAGAGAGGTAATGTTCTTTTAGGTGACTAAGACAGGCCTGATTGCTTAGTCAAATTGAAAGATTAAAAATGAGGAAGTTATTAGGTGATAAAATTAATGCTTTTTTAATTTTAATAGCTTATAATAGCTTATATTTTAGCTCTATGTGACAATAAAGAATATTTTAATGGGAGATGTTTTCCTAATGTCATCGGAACTTTCTAAAGGCAATAATGATAGAAACAAACAGCTTCTCATGCAAATTGCTGCTTGGCTGGTAGATAATACTGCTTTAACTTTTAACCAAATAGCACAATCTTGTGAATTAACTCTTGAAGAAGTGCAAGATATAGCTGATGAAGAAATAGATGTTGAAAGATTTAATCCTATTATTTCTGGGATAACAACTGAGAAAGAAATAGATAATTGTAAAAAAAATCTGAATCGTATTCCGAATTTGATTGCAAAAAACTTAAAAAGAAGAAGCAAAACGATTGGTAACGTTCTTGGTCTTGCCTCTGTAGCGAGGCGTAGAGATAAACCTGATGCGATTTATTATTTAATAAAAAAATTTCCTATTTTGGATAATAATGTCATAGCTAAGTTGATTAGTACAACAAATCACACGGTAGAACAGGTGAGAAATGGATCTCATTATAATATGCAAAATATAAAACCTCAAGACCCTGTACTGCTTGGCTTATGTAGCCAAGAAGATTTAGAAGTGGAGGTGGAAAAAGCTAAAATAAAAGAAGAGAAACAAGAAAGGTTAAAAAATATAAAAGAAAATTATTAAGGCTCCTCAAATTGCTTATTTATTTCCATACCTTATTAATATTAAATTAACTTGACTTGCCCGTGTTTATTGATATAATGTTAGGTAAAGTATGTAGCTTAATAGCAGTTGAGTTTAATACTTCCTTAAGATTAGCTAATCCTAATTTATTTCTTGTATTCACATTTTAGGTTAGTAAGCATCAATTAAAATTTTTGGAGGATTATGGCAACAATCAATGAAGATGTTTTAGCAAAAGAAAAGGTCACGGCTGAACCAGAATCAGCAGAGAAAAGTGAGCAGATTCCCGACAATAACATGGTAAAACAAACAACGAATGAAGGTGTGAAAGAGAACAGAAAAACACTAGATCTGAGTGAGCTGAGAAAAAAAACAGCAGAAGAATTATTGGATCTAGCTGAAGAAAGGAAAATTTCAACTAATGGTAAGGGTAATGGCAGAATGCTGAAACAGGAGATGATATTCAGCTTGATGAAAAAAATGAGTGAAGAAGGGGGCATTACTACAGGAAGCGGAATAGTAGAAATATTACCTGATGGTTTCGGATTTTTACGCTCAGCAAGCGCAAATTATGCTCCGAGTACCGATGATGTTTATATCTCTAATGGACAGATAAAAAAGTTCAACTTGCGTACAGGGGATATGGTATGCGGAGAGATAAGGCCACCTGGTGATAAAGAAAGATATTTTACTTTGACTAAGGTCCAAAGCATAAACTCTACTGAAGTAAGTGAGCTAAGAAAGTACGTCCATTTTGACAATTTGCTTCCTCTTTATCCTGAAGAGAGTTTGATTCTTGAAAACAACACCATTGGGGATAATAAGAAAGATATAAATATGCGTGCTGTAGATATAGTTGCACCCCTTGGAAAAGGACAAAGGGCGTTAATAGTTGCTCCACCGCGTACAGGAAAAACAATATTACTTCAGCAGATGGCTCATTCTATAGCTACAAATCATCCTGAAATAGAATTAATAGTATTACTTATAGATGAAAGACCTGAAGAAGTGACAGATATGATACGCTCTGTAAAGGGTGAGGTAGTAAGCTCTACATTTGATGAACCTGCCTATCGTCACGTACAGCTTGCTGAAATAGTAATAGAAAAGGCTAAAAGGATGGTTGAGCATAAAAAGGATGTTGTAATTTTGCTCGACTCTATCACCCGTCTTGCGCGTGCCTATAATGCAGTTATTCCTTCGTCCGGTAAAGTTTTAACTGGTGGTGTAGACTCAAATGCGCTGCAGAGACCAAAACGCTTTTTTGGGGCGGCTCGCAATATTGAAAATGGCGGTTCTTTAACAATTATTGCCACTGCTCTTATAGAAACTGGTTCAAAAATGGACGAAGTTATTTTTGAAGAGTTTAAAGGTACTGGTAATGCTGAAATTATACTCGATAGAAAACTTGCCGATAAGCGGATATTCCCAGCTATTGATATCACAAAATCAGGAACTAGAAAAGAAGAGCTATTAATTGATAAGGCTATATTGAATAAGATATGGGTGTTGCGCAGGATATTAAATCCTATGGGGTCTGTTGAAGCAATGGAGTTTTTACGCGATAAATTACTCTTAACAAAGAGTAATGCTGACTTTTTTAACTCTATGAATAATTAAAATAAATTGGCAGAAATATGCAACTTTCATCATATTGCTGCAAAGTTGCATATTCTATGTGGAATAATAAAGAAATGGTCAAATATTGAGGTGTACAGGACAAACACAGAAGGATTTACAGTGGTGCGTAAACCTAATGTTTCAATACTTGCACATTAAACCTGATCTTGACCTTATCCAAAAATTGTGGAAAGAGTTTGTTTTTGATATCATGTTATATCTATAGAATTCTAGTACCGTATGAACTTTAAATCGGTTGTTTTATGTATATTAGATGGCTGGGGAAATGGAATAGAGAATAATAAATATAATGCTATCAGCAATGCAAACCCACCCTGTTGGCAGTATATTAGCTCTAGTTACCCAAAATGCAGTTTGTCTGCCTGTGGAACCGATGTTGGGCTACCAGATGGTCAAATAGGCAATTCAGAAGTTGGCCACATGAATATTGGCAGTGGCAGAGTAGTGATGCAAAGCCTACAGCGCATTAATCAGGAAATAGGAACAATAGAAAGCAATGTAAATCTACAAAGCTTTGTTGGCAATTTAAAAAGTAAGCATGGTGTATGCCATATAATGGGATTAGTGTCAGACGGTGGTGTTCATTCGCATCAAAAACATATTTCAACTCTAGCAAATAAAATATCGCAACATGGAATTAAAGTGGTGATACATGCATTTTTAGATGGCAGAGATACATCACCAAATTCGGGAAAAAAATGCATTCAAGAATTTGAAGAGAGTATAAACAATGACATAAGAATTGCTACTGTCTCTGGACGTTATTACGCTATGGACCGTGATAACAGGTGGGAAAGAACAATTGAAGCTTACGAAGCTATCGCATTTGCAAAGGCACCTTGTCACGATAGTGCGATGTCGTTGATTGACAATAATTATCAAAACAACATAACTGATGAGTTTATCAGACCTGCAGTAATAGGTGATTATCAAGGCATAAAACCAGAAGACGGGGTGTTGCTAGCTAACTTTCGTGCTGATCGGATGATACAATTGGCAAGTATCTTGCTTGGTAAAACAGACTATATTGAAGTAGCAAAATTCTCTTCAATTTTAAGCATGATGCAATACAAAGCGGACTTAGGAATTCCCTGTCTTTTTCCTCCTCCATCCTTTGTTGACACTTTAGGGCAAGTAATAGAAGACAATAAATTACGGCAATTACGTATTGCTGAAACTGAGAAATACGCTCATGTAACTTTCTTTTTTAATTGTGGGAAAGAAGAGCCTTTTCCTGGTGAAGAAAGAATTCTCATTCCCTCACCAAAAGTCAAAACTTATGATTTGCAGCCCGAAATGTCAGCCTTTGAGCTTACAGAAAAGCTTGTAGAAAAAATTCATTCCCAAGAATTCGCACTGATAGTTGTAAATTACGCTAATCCTGATATGGTAGGTCATACAGGTAATATGAAAGCAGCTCAGAAGGCTGTGCTAGCTATAGATAATTGCCTTATGAAAGTGTTCAATGCCGTTAAAGAAGCGGGTAACACTGCGCTCATTGTTACGGCAGATCACGGCAATGTTGAGTGCATGTTCGATGAAGAAAACAACACACCTCATACAGCACATACTTTGAATACAGTTCCATTCATCATATGCTTTGATTTTTGTGATAATCTAAATTTGAGAGACGGAAGATTATCTGACATCGCCCCTACTGTTTTACAATTGCTTGGGATTAAAAGCCCTGATAAAATGACGGGTAGTTCATTGATCGTTTAATTTTGATTATCATCCTCTGTCATCTTAGCTGGGATTTACAACTATCACAGCATGGGTTTATCTGGAAGATAAAGTAACAAGAAAAAAACTATGTAGCGTATAGTGAGTATTTTTCCTATTTTAGTATTGCAAATATAATGGGTGTGATTATTTTTTTATTTAAAATTTTAATTGTTACTCTTTTGTCAACTACACAAATTTTTGCAAAAGAAAAACTACATATACTTTATGACAAAGAAAGCGGTTTGCAATTATCACTGCCTGGTAGTATGATTGTAGATAACAACAATAACGTACGGACTGTTTATAATAATTACGGAAATGACTCTCTTATAAAAAACGCAAGAAAAATTATTTCATTTAAATTCAAAGACGACCGCTATTATTTTATAAGAGCAGATGTACTAATCAGCAAAAATGATGTTTCAGAAAAAGCATGCTATAACAGTTACCCATATATAAATTATGAAAGTTTTAGTAACAATGAAGGGAAAGAGGTACCAAACGAGATATTGATAGACGGACATTACTTTACATATCTTAGAGGTAGTGATAATGCTATGAGCCACCTCTATGGTGCAGATACATATAGGGGTATAATTAATGGTAAATGTGTTTTTTTTGACATTTACTCAAACATAACAAGCCCTGATGCATATATTGATGATCATTTTTTAATAAAACATATATGGAGCTCATTCCATGAAGATATGATAACTGTAAATAACATTATAAAAAATGTGAAGTTTGATTGTCACTAAATAAGAAATAAACCTTTTAGTCATTTTCTGTGGGGTGCTTTTGCGTACAACATTTTTGACGGGGTTGCATGGAAACCAGCTCTGGCTACTTGGATGACATCCTTTCTGGTCTATCAATCATAATGTTCGTAAAATGTATCTATTTGGGTAATACCAAATAGATACACTTCAACTTAAGCTAACTTCTAAATTTTCTACCGTTAACACTAATGATCCATTAAAAAAATCGTCAATATCACCAACACTATCTATATTTTTTGTGCTGATGGATTGATCAATTCTTTTAACTAAATTAGATAAAACTTTATTAGGTCCAATTTCGACGAATTTGTTGATGCCATGTTTTGCCATATATAAAACCATCTCTCTCCATCTCACTCTGCTTACAACCTGCTTAGCAAGCAAAGCTCTTATAATTTCTTGGTCACTTTCTTTTTTAGCTGTAACATTTGATACAAAGGGAACTAAAGGTTGAGTTATTGTGACATTTTCTAAAAATTCCAAAAGTTTTTCATCAGCAGGTTTCATAAGAGATGAATGAAAAGGCCCACTAACTTGCAATTTAATTAGTTTTCTAATGCTTGAGTCTTTGAATAAATCAGGTAACATTTCAAGAGCTTCCGCAGTGCCGCTTACCACTACCTGTCCACCGCCATTATCGTTTGCAACTTCACAAACCCCGTCAATTTGGGCTGATTCTAATACATCTTCTACTTCGCTTATCTCTGCTCCAAGCAATGCAACCATTCCGCCTTTACATTTCAGAGAGGCTTCATGCATCGCTTCACCTCGAACTTTCAGCAGTTTGACTGCAGACTCAAGAGTCAATGCTCCTGCAGCACATAATGCTGTGTATTCGCCAACTGAGTGGCCGCAAACATATTTAACATTGTAATCAGAGAAAAGAGATCTGCCAAATACATACTCCATAACACGTAGTATTGCAATTGACACTGCCATTATAGCCGGCTGAGCATTTTCTGTAATTGTTAATTCTTCAATAGAACCATCAAAAATTAAACAGGATAACTTCCTACTCAGTATATCATCTACTTCATGAAATACCTGTCTTGCAATGGAAAACTCGCTATATAAGCTCTTTCCCATTCCTACAAACTGAGAGCCCTGACCAGGAAAAGCAAAAATCATAATGATAATTATTTATTCTTCATTAAGTATACTACTTTGTTTATTTTTTGTCAATGTACTTCTTACCTGTCATCCAAGTAGTAAACACTTGTATCTGGGATCTACTTTTCTAATCATGCACCACTAAATAGAAGGCTTTTTTACATAGTGACGCAAGATTTTACAACAATAATTGACTTAACATGTTGAATTCACTAGAATATTAATTGACTAAAAGTTTGTAGGTAGCAATGACAAAAATTGATTATCATAAAATTACTATAATTATGACAGATGGTAAGGAGTTTGAAACTCGCTCCACTTATGGGAAGGAAGGCGATAAAATAAAACTCGATAGGGATCCTCTAACCCACCCTGCATGGACTGGAAGTTTGACAAGCGGATCGGCAAGCAAAACTAGCAGAGTAGCTAAGTTTAACGATAGATATGGGAGTATTTTTTAATTTCCTTTTTTGTTTTAGAGAACTGACTGAAGCATGCATAAGTACAAAAATATAGGCTATGTTGCTTCTCCATCGCTAAAATCGCAGGAAGTAATCAAACTGTTACAAAAATTTAATCTTATCAATATAACAGAGGAAAATAAATCCGAAATTGATCTACTCATAGTTATTGGTGGTGATGGCTTTATGCTGCGCACCCTGCATAATTACGTAATAGGAAATAAAAACATACATGTGTACGGGGTAAACACTGGTAATGTTGGGTTTTTGATGAATAAGTGCTTTAGCTGCAGTAAAAATCTAGTTGATCATATAGAGCACGCAACTCCAACACAGCTCACTTTGTTAAAAATGGAAGCCACAGATATAGGTGGTAAGAAATATTATTATATAGCAGTGAACGAAGTATATGTCTTTAGAAAAGCGAATCAAATAGTAGAAATGGATGTTACCATAAATGGAAAACTAAAAATAGAAAAATTTAGAGGGGATGGAATAATATTGTCTACCCCAACAGGTAGCACTGCGTATAACTTTTCTGCTGGTGGTCCAATTTTACCACTAAACTCAAACTTACTTGCACTGACCTCCATCAATAGCTACTACCCAAGGCATTGGAATGGAGCGTTAATTTCAAATGATACAATCGTGCAAATCGACATTAACAATGTGGAAAATCGTCCAGCACTTGTAGTATCAGATTACAAGGAGTTTCATCACATATCACAAATAAAAATGCAAAAAGACCATGAGAATACAGTCACTTTACTTTTTGACATAGATTATTCACTAGACGAAAGAATCTTTGATCGGCAGTTCTTATACTAAATTTTCATATTTATTCTTAAATTAGTATTTACTACATCTTAACAACTATAGTGTAATTAACACAGCATAGTAATTAGTTTCGGAGAGTAAAATGCCAGAAGGATTAGCGCCTATACCAGCACCTAGAACAAGCGTTTCGCAAAACAGTGATGATACTAATAGCAACATAGATTCAGAGGTTTCTTTAATCAATTCAAAAAAGAAAACAAACAGAATCTGGCCAAGAGCAAAATATGCTATGCAGCAGAGGAGCTTTATACTTCCTGCAACAAGTTCTTTTCTCATTACAGCGTATCTGTCTTGTTCATATTTATATCGTCTGTTTTATTTAAAAGAGACAGTAGATTTTATAAATTACGTAAAAAGTTTTCAAACATGGCCACTAATAGCCATATCTTCTGTATTAGCTACTATAAGTTTGTGTACTTTTATACATAATTATAGAAATACTGAATCGCCAACTGTGCACAGTCTTGATGATTTAAGCAATGTGGTGAGTAACGATAATTTAGTTCATGATATTAAGGTATATAAAAAGAACAATGATCTAATAAAATTTAAAAATAAGAGTTATGCAGGGCATAGAAACATACCAGATTTTACCTATAAAAAATTAAAATTAGCAAATGAAAGAGTATTATTCAACGTTTGTCTCTCTACACTTATAACTACTGGCTCTATATATCCACTTACTAAGTATTTACAACTAGGACCAGAAGGCTTTATTAAGTCTTTTAGTTTTAGTGGTGGAAAAGAAGAACTAATAGCCTCCAAATTCTTCTCCAGTGCCCGTAATAGAGAACTAATCATAGTTGCTGCAGTTTTGACTGTACTTACAGTATCTCTAGTATGCATGCTTGCGTACTATCATAATAAGAAAACAGATATAGAACCATTAAAGTTCGATATACTTGTTAACGATAATATTGAAGTAAGAAACAATCGATACTGTGAAGAAGTAAAAGGCAAATGCAAAGAAATAAGTACAGAGATAGAAACTATTGTTATTAGGCATTATAACGATAACTCCGACACAAAAGGTAAAATAACTATTTTAGCATTGTAAAAATGTGCTTTTTGCATAATCTAAGCAGAAAATAAGACAAATTAGTATTTTAAAGTTAGCGTTTCTTAATTTTAACGCTAACTGCTTTTAAATTCTTTCAGCTTAATGTTTGAAAGTTTGCAACCGTTGCGCCATTGCCTGAACAATTACAGCATGTCTAGTGCATACACAAACTAAACCCTATCGCCAGGTTTAACAAACAAGTGACCCAATGTTATTAATTTTATAGGCTTGTCTTCGTTATGTACTATGACCCAAACTCCATCGCTTTCGTGGTCAACAATTTTGATCGGTATGAACACTACATAACCGTTGTCATTAACAACTTTTATTCCAAGAATACCCTCATCATTTAAGTTTAGAGCTGAAGAAGGAATTTTATATGCAAACTTTTTGCCTGAAGGCAGCCTGACGTTGGCAGTTAATCCCTGCAGGGATATTATTTCGTTATTAGCTACTTTTACCTCTATCCTATAAGATCCAGTTTTAGGCTCAGCAACCTTACTGATGAAACTTACTTTACCTTCTAGTTTCCTTCCGCCTAGCAAATTAATTTGAGCTGTACTACCTATCTCCATCTTATCTACTTCACTTTCTGAAACGTACAGAACCACAAGAACCTGATCAAAATTAACTATATCAGTTATTTTTTGCCCAACCTGAATAAAGTCTCCTTCATTTACGTTGATCTTGTCTATATAACCGTCAATAGGCGATTTAACAGCAGTATTTTCCAAATCTAACTCCAGCCTTTTTAGGTTAGCTTTTGCACTTTGCAATGCCGTAAAGGCTTCCTCTACTTGCATTTGCGCTCTATGCCCTTTTTTACTTAGCTTGACAGAGGAATCATATTCAATTTCGCGCTGCCTTAAAAGTGCCTTGGCTCCTTCAGCTTGCTCAGTACGACCACAATCTTCTATCTTTAACACTATATCATTTTTTTTCACCTTCTCCCCATCAAGTAAATAAATGGCAGTAACTTTACCACTTACTTCTGAGGCAAGGCTGGCCCTATATAAGGGATTTACTGTGCCAGAAAAGCTCAAATATATAGTGCGACTTCGCGGCTTGAATTCCTGAATTTTTACTGAAAAACTACTAGTTGCATTACCGCTATTAACTATTTGATTTTTCCTCAAAAGTACACTGTTGACAAAGAATAACAGAATAAGAGCAACGCTAGAAATGATGATTACTTTATTCCTCATCTTTAAGTTTAAGCAATAAAATTTATTAATCAGTTTTGTTAGAAATAGTAGCATAAGTTAAATTCTAGGATCAGAAATATTAAGTACAATATTAAGCATATTGCTGCTATTGTCACTCCATAAATAGTCCTGTAAACAAAAAGTAAATTGTGCCCATTATCAAACTATTAGAATTTCAGTAATGTTGTTTTACATAAAGGTTTTTATCCAGTTGAAAACAGTAGAAACTTATAAAAATTGTATAGCAATTCATTGAAAGAAACCACTTGACAGTTTCAAAAAGTACGCTTACCATATGGCTGAAGCTATTTATTTATCTTCAGTCTGTGCAGATAAAATGACAAAAAACTCAATGTATTTGGCGTCTCATGTTTAATTTTTTGCACTATGTGCACTTATGTCTTTAATAAACTTTCAAGGTTTTTACCTATATAAGCTAAAATGCGCTTGTTAAAGCGTTTAAAACAGTAAAAAACGCCGATTAAAAGATAGATAGTGAATAACTAGCTAACAGGGTTTCTTTTGCCTTTTTTCTGCTTGGTAAATTTCTTAACGTTTAAATTTAGATCAGTTGCGGTTTAAAAGCAGCGAGATTAGACGTTTAGAATAAAAAAACGCCAGTTTATAAAGTTAATATAAATAATTAGCCACCAACGGGGTTTCTTTTGCTTTTTTTCTTGTTTGGTAAATTTATTAACCCTAATGCTGAAATGAATAAAACTAAAACAGATCCAAGAGGAGCAGGACTTGAGGTTTAGCAATAGGCTTTCGGAGCAAAAAAATATTTATTTCCAGAATAAGTTCCATACAATAAAACATCGTACTAGTTGTCATTTTTCATGGGAAGAATTTTTACTGCTAACGTAGATGAGTCCTTTTTTGATGCACTGGTTCAGCACATATTTTCTGAATATAAGAAAGAAGAATTTGCTGAGGTAAAAATCATACTTCCCTGTAAAGGTGATGTGATAGCATTGCTGAATGCATTCAAGAATTACAGTGCTGAAAAATGCATAGTTTTGCCAGAGATAGTTTCACTAGAGAACATTGATGAGGAAGACTTAATATTAAATCTTGATAGAGTTGAGGTTATCAAGCCAATAAAGAGGATACTGTTATTGATTGAGTTCATATTGGAGTGGAATAAAAGAAATAACGACAATTTTCCCATAGATTTAGCCTATAGTTTGCCATCACTGCTTCAGTGTGCCCAAATAACAGATCATTACCGATTCGATGAACATTCAAAAAAAATAGAAGATTTTATCAACTTACTTATTAAAACTTGGAATAAAACCTTAAAAGGTTTAGGAGTAGTGGATATATTAGAACATAAAAGTGACTATATAAACAACATGATAGTCTCTTTACAGAAAGATCAGCATATAATCTTTGTTGGAATTGGAAAGGAGGAAATTTGCAAATCGCTGATCAAGGCTATATATGAATTACCATTTGGACAAGTAATTTTACCTAACCTGAATTTGAAAATTAAAGAGAAAGATTGGAAATCACTTGATAAAAAACACTATCAATATTGCCTGAAAGATCTTCTAGATTATTTAGATACAGATAGAAAGGATGTAAGTTTTCTGCCAGAAGCGTGTTCTGATGTCATTCCAGTGCTTGACACTGGGATGACACCATCTACTACTCAAATTACCTGCAAATTACAATGTTCGTACACTAAAAATCAGAGGGCTGAAATGACAGGAAGTTCTAGAGAATATCTGGATTATATCTTCGATACAACTGCTGATCTAAGTAAAGTTGGTGATAATCATATTGAAAATATCGAAGTCATCACTTGCGATTCAAGAGAGGAAGAAGCCCAGCTGGTATCATTAATTGTAGAGAATGAAGGTCATGAAAACGTTTCTTTGGTCGTTTTTGATAAATTACTTGCAGCTCGTGTGGTATGTTCTATATCGGAAAGCTACTCTTATGTAACACTTCTACTTTACAGTATCGAAGTTTTAACCTCAAATTGGAACAGTGTGTCATTACTTTCACTTCTTAGACATAAACTAGTAACTTTTGGTTACACTGAAGAAGAATACGTTCGAATTTTATCTGAGTTTGAAATAGAGATATTACGCAGCTTTAATACAAATAGCCTGAGCGATATTATAAATGCTGTCAATGCCTGTGAAAAGCTGAAATATAAAGAGGATATATTGCTTATTATCAGTAAGTTGGAGGCTATATTCAGCTACTTAACAGATGTTATAAATCGCTCCATTTCTGATGTAGCAGCAGCTCATTTGCAGTGTGTCAATATGCTTTCTAATGTGGATTTTTCAAGGTTAAATAATGAAGTAGGTGATTTTATCTGTAATTTTTTGAATGCATGCGAGGGTGTGGCAATTAAATGTTCCTTAGAGTTGTATAGCGAAGTTCTGGCATTCTTTTTAAAGAAAGAGTTTTTTTCCGCAGAAAACCACTTCAATAAATTCAGTTTATATCACAATAAAGTTGTAATACTTGCTGGATTCAACGACGTACCAAGTTTCCAAAATCCATTTTTGAATGCGCTGACTAGAGAAAAATTTAACCTTCCTTCTGTGCAAAAAGAACAGGGGTATTTTTTGTATACTCTGCGCAATTTGTTTGGTGCAAGCAAAGTTTATATTACAAGATTACTGAGCGATAGGAAGTCAATTCTATTGCGTCGTTTGGAAGTCTTATTACAAGAACCAAAATATCCTTATCGCGATTGGCTAAGAATGCTGAATACACCTGAGCGTGTTGTTCCATGTACTCAGCCCGTGCCAAAGCCTCAAGCTGAAGTTAGAAAAGAAAAAATGCAAGTGATGTCTTGCAGTGCAATAGAAAAGCTAATTCGTAATCCTTATTCATTTTACGTTGAATATATACTGGGCCTTAAACAATTAAGAGACTTGAATCTTAAGCCATCGATATTGGAATTTGGCACTATGGTACATAACATTCTTGCAAGATATTTACGCAACAAAAAGTCGCTGATGAGCATTGCACGAGAAGCATTCTCGACTAGTCAGTTTAGTTTTTCAAATATGTGGTGGGTAAGACTGCAAAGGATAATTCAATCTTTTGTCGAACTTGATGGGAGTCGAAACGATGATATTGAGTTAGAAAAGAGCTTTTCCTATCCTATATCTCCCGTTTCAGCGCATGACACACAACTGTACGGATGCTGTACAACCTCCACTAAGAAGGGTGTCATCCCAGTGCCCCGACACTGGGATCCAGAAAACTTCAAACAATTGTATAATGGAAACTGGATTCCAGTGTCAAGCACTGGAATGACAAAAGAAACTGCCTGGATGACAAATAGGGATCTGATCCCACAAGAAATTTTACTGACAGCAAGATGCGACAGAATTGAATATCTGCCAGATGGGCAAGTAGCAATTATAGACTATAAACTCGGCTCACCGCCTTCCAATGAGGAGGTTATGTCAGGATTTTTTCCGCAATTAATTTTACAAGCTTTAGCAGTAGAATACACAACAAAAAAGGAAGTTGCGGAGCTTGCTTATTGGAAGCTTGACTATGATAAAATAAAGGTTGTTGCTTTGAAGGATTATAGACAAAAAATGCAAGAATTTCAGAATGATCTGCCTGGTTTTTTATCTAATTATCTAAGTAATTCCACACCTTTTATTGCCTCTCCATATTTTGCTAAGTTCCTGAGGTTTAACAGCTATAAACAACTGGAAAGAGTAGGGGAGTGGTTGTAAAGCAAACCTAAGCCAAGTAGCTTAGAAGAGTATTACAGCATTAAAGGTAGTATAAAAAGATAACCATAGAGTAAAAGTGAATTTACAACAAAGGGTGTCATTCCAGCACGTGACGCTGGAATCCAGCCTTATTTTCACTTTTACGCAAAATCGAAAATAAGAGGTCTCTTATGTTCATCCACGCAAATAAGGTAAGCCTTATTTTCATTTTTATATAGAATCGAAAATAAGAGATTTCTTATGTTCATCGAAGGGTGTCATTCCAGCGCGTGACGCTGGAATCCAGTGAAAAAGAAGACTAGATCCCAGTGTCGGAGCACTGGGATGACATTATAGGTGGCTACTCGGATGACATCATTGGACTACTCAGATGACATCGTTGGGCCATTCGGATGACATCCATAACCCTGTCATTCCAGCGCTGGTCCACTTTCTGAAGGTGTCATTCCAGTGCTTGACGCTGGAATCCAGCCTTATTTTCATTTTTACGCAAAATCGAAAATAAGAGGTTTCTTATGTTCATCCATACAAATAGATAAAGCCTTATTTTCATTTTTATACAGAATCGAAAATAAGAGGTTTCTTATTTTCATCGAAGGGTGTCATTCCAGCGCGTGACGCTGGAATCCAGTGAAAAAGAAGACTAGATCCCAGTGTCGGAGCACTGGGATGACATTATAGGTGGCTACTCGGATGACATCATTGGACTACTCAGATGACATCGTTGGGCCATTCGGATGACATCCATAACCCTGTCATTCCAGCGCTGGTCCACTTTCTGAAGGTGTCATTCCAGTGCTTGACGCTGGAATCCAGCCTTATTTTCATTTTTACGCAAAATCGAAAATAAGAGGTCTCTTATGTTCATCCATGCAAATAGATCAAGCCTTATTTTCATTTTTATATAAAATCGAAAATAAGATTACTCCCAGCAAAACCATGGGTACTGAAAGCAACTGGCCCATAGTCAAATCAAGCCATAAATAGCCAACTTGGTAGTCTGGTTCGCGGAAAAACTCAACTATAAAACGCACTATTCCATACCACATAATTGCAATACCAGTTAATGCACCGCGGTATAGCCTTATTCTAGTCAAGAAAAACAGTAAATTTATAACTGCAAAAAATAGCAATCCTTCCAAAAATGCCTCATAGAGCTGACTTGGGTGGCGTAGCAAATTATCACCACTTTCGGGAAATACCATGCCCCATGGCACAGTTGTAACTCTGCCAAATAACTCTCCGTTTATGAAGTTGCCTATGCGACCTAGAAATAAGCCTACGGGAACTCCGCAGGAAATTAAATCCAGCGTATAAAATATAGGAATGTTATGTCTTTTACACGAAATTATTACTGCACACAAAGCTCCTATGGCACCACCGTGGAATGACATTCCTCCCCCCCAGGTTTTCAGTATCTCTACAGGATTGCTCATATAAAAAACTGGATCGTATATCAACACGTAGCCAAGTCTACCTCCAAGGATAATACCTACAATAATGGCTGTTAACAATGAATCGTAAAAACTCTTGGTAAATATTTTTTGGTTGTCCAATTTGTGTAAATACCAATATGCAAACACTATACCCAGAACATATGCTAAAGAATACCAATATATTGAGATTGGACCGATGCTAAAAATTACTGGATTTAAAGACATATCTTGCTATAAATCATTTTTAGACAGTCTACTTTTCTCACGATCCCACTCTCTTTGTTTTATGGTTGCTCTCTTGTCGTAGAGTTTTTTTCCTTTTGCAATGGCAATTTTAGTTTTTGCCAATCCTTTATCATTGAAATAAATTGAAAGTGGCACAACAGTTATTCCAGCAGTTTTAATTTGGCCAATGAGTTTATTTATCTCTTTTTTATGCAGGAGTAATTTACGTTCCCTTTTCGGCTTATGGTTTCTTTTGTTTGCAGCTTTATATTCTGCAATATGCATATTGTGCAGCCATATTTCACCGTTTTTTTCGATAACGTAAGCGTCAGAAATGTTTGCTTTTCTTTCCCTCAGCGATTTAACTTCACTACTTAAGAGGACCATACCTGCTTCAAATTCTTCTAAGATGAAGTATTCAAACCTTGCTTTTCTATTTTCTGCAATGACTTCCATATTTTAAAGATATCCCTTCAAGCTTTAGTATACTACAGGATTTTTAGCTTCCGCAGCAATTTTAAGAAGATAATATTGTAGAGAAACAAATACGTATAGCAAGACTAAAAGTAGAAAATGTGAATCTTATAAGTTATACCAATTTCCATGATGAGGGGTCTTATGGGGGTAGTTAAGTGATTTCTTTTAATATGCTGCCAAAAGTCTGTTATGCAAGCAGTATCTTAGTTTTATCGCCATATTGTTCTTTTCAAAAAAGTGAGTGGAATCGCTAAGGGGCTTGACCTGATATTCATGAATTTTTAAACTGGACTCTATACAGTGCTAGAAATGATAGGAAACCTAAGCGGAATAGTCGACGAAGTTCATAGCGATCATATAATCCTGAATGTAAATGATGTTGGCTATATAGTGTACCTTTCAGCCAAAACTTTAGGTGCATGCTCTACTGGAAGTAAAATAAAATTACTTATTGAAACCTATGCAAGCAGTAGAGAAAATATTACTCAGCTCTATGGTTTTATAAGCAAAGAAGAGCAGCAGTGCCTGCGCTTGCTTGTTAAAGTGAGCGGCGTTAGCTATAAAACTGCGATGTCCATTTTGAGTAAATTAACCCCAGAGCAGTTGTTTTTGGCAATTATGAATGAGGATAAAGTGGCGCTCAAGATGAGCGGACTTGGTTTGAAACTCATCAATCGAATTATTACGGAACTGAGTGGCAAAGTAAGTAAATTAGAAGTAAATAACAATAACTTTCATCCAATCAAAGAGGATGCTGTTTCAGCTTTGATCAATCTTGGGTATGAGAAAGTGAAAGCTTATGATACGGTAAAAAAAATACAAGACGAATCACCAGACCTAGACACTAAGGACATTATTCGTGCTGCGCTTAGGGGGCTTTCAACATTATGAAGTCAATATCATGTGGCAAAGAATATGCTGAAGATGCGCGTAATATAAACATCAGGCCTGAGCGACTCGATGATTTTGTTGGGCAAAAAGATTTAATACAAAATTTAAAAGTATTTATAAGCGCTGCAAAAACGAGAACTGAAGCTTTGGATCATGTTTTACTACACGGTCCTCCAGGGCTTGGCAAAACAACTTTAGCACAAATTGTCTCTAAAGAGTTAAGGGTTAGCTTTCGCGCTACTTCTGGTCCTTTACTTAATAAAGCTGGAGATTTAGCTGCAGTGCTTACCACTTTAAATGCAAAAGATGTTTTGTTTATCGACGAAATCCATAGGTTAAATCGCAGCATTGAAGAAGTCTTATATACCGCCATGGAAGACTTTTGCTTAGATATACTGGTAGGCGAAGGCCCATCTACTCGCACTTTAAGGATAGATTTGCCACCATTTACGTTGGTTGGAGCAACAACGCGGCTTGGACTGCTTTCTGCACCGCTGAGGGATCGTTTTGGCATCCCTTTGCACCTTGAGTTTTATTCTTTTGAGGAATTGGTTGACATTATAAAAAGAGGTGCAAGAGTTCTTTCTGCTGAAATCGAAGAGAGTGCCATACGGGAAATTGCCTGCCGTGCACGCAGCACTCCAAGAATTGCTTTGAGGTTACTCAGAAGAATAAGAGATTTTGTTGAAGCGGAAGATGATAAAAAAATTACCTATGAAATTGCTAACTCTGCGCTATCAAAATTGGGCATAGATAAGATGGGATTAAATAAATTAGATATGGATTATCTAGGATTTTTATTCAACACCTCAGGACCTGTTGGAATCGATACCATATCTATCGCGTTATCTGAAGATGCTGGTAATATTGAAGAAACGGTAGAACCTTATTTAATCAAAATCAGTTTTGTAAAGCGCACACCAAGAGGACGTGTTTTAACCGATCAAGCAAAGGAGTATTTGAGCCTTCGGTATTAAATAACTTTTCTGCCATAATTAGGTATTGACTAACTTATCTAGTACTTGCATGCTAAGATTATGTGTTAGCAATAATAGAGGAGTACATGCTAGACAAGATTAGAAAATTTTGGGAAGCTATTTATTTTCCAATTAAAGATAAAGTTAAAAATCCTTATGCACTTATGGTGGAAGAACCTTCTTTTGATACTGTACCTTCAAAGCCGAGTCGAAAAAAGCAGGAAGAGTGTCTTGTCCTTCTAAATAGTGAAGCAAGAGCAAACGATGGTTCTGATACGACTGTAACAGAAGGACTTTCTAGTGATTTGAGCACTCAGAATGTACCTAAATCAACATTGGATAAAGACAAACATAAATATATCATTCTTGATGATGAGGAAGCATGGAATAGATTCTTTGTGTTGCAGAATGACCCTTCTGCTAATACCACTAATAAGAGAAAACCAGAACCTTACGTTCATAAAGATAGTGATGGTACGTATAAGTATACTACTCGAGGTGAGAATAAATATAAAGGTAAGGATATTAGAGGCAGGGTTGCTGAATGCATTAAGCAAGAGATATCTGAAAATGCAAAAAATAATACTGTAAAATTTATAAGACTGAAAGAAGCCAAATTTGCTTCTATGAATGAAAATGGTATTGTTGAGCCTTCAGTAAGAATTATGCTGGGTGATAATAGTAAAGAGATAAATATGGTTGATATTCTAGGTGGTGATATGTGCAAAAAATGTCATGTAAGAGCAGTTACATTGATGCTGCCTACTGATGATCAATCTGAAAAAAGAGGAATACGTTGCCGAATTGATAATGATGGGAAAAGAATTTATGAAGTAGCAAATGGGTCGTATGAAATGACTCTAAAGTGGTACGTTGAAGGGAAAGAATGTAAAGTAAAAATTCTCATTAGTGATGATGGTTCTATAAAACTTGTCGAAGGCAATGGCATAACCGAAGAACAGTTACTTGCGCATAGAGAGGTGAAGGTAGGAAGGCAATACGAGTTAAAGTCTTTACATGAAGCATTAGCATCACAATTGCAACAAAAAAGTGCTGAAACAACGCAGGTTTTCCCACATCTGACAAACATAAACATGCCACCACAGCAACAAGCTTCTACTGCCCAAGCTAAGCAGGTAAAGTAGTGAAGTTTCTAGTATAAGTTGCTTGCAAGTAATTTATACCTCTGTGATGAGCAACATAATATTACCAAGAAGTTTTTATGAACGACCAACTTTGGTTGTAGCTGGAGAATTGTTAGGAAAAACATTAAAGTTTTCTAACTTTAATGGAATAATAACTGAAGTTGAAGCCTATATAGGAATGGATGATCCAGCTTGTCATGCAGCACGAGGTTATACCAATCGAACCTCAGTAATGTTTGGCACACCGGGGTTTTCATATGTGTACTTTATATATGGAATGTATCACTGTTTGAATATTGTGACGGAAACAGAAGGGTTTCCAGCTGCAGTGTTGATACGAGGATTAAAGCTCATCGAACCACTTGAGGCAAATCTAGGTGGACCAGGAATGTTGTGCAAAAGACTGAATATTACAAAAGAACACAACAAACAGGACCTCACTATAAGCCATGAATTTTGTGTTTATGAGTCCTCTCTCAAACCAGATTATGTTTGTACCCCAAGAATTGGGATCAGCAAAGGTAGAGAAAAATTTTGGCGATTTAAGATTTTTTAATTTTGGTGTTATTCCCATGTGCAACACGGGAATAACATGCAAAATACCTCAGTGAAACTTAACAAGCTTATCTATGGTTTTAGTAATGACCCTTGGGGTATCTGGAGAAATCTTTAAGTTCAGCCTATTTAGTTTTTCTATAGTAGACTCACTGTTTTCATTTGTTATAAAGTCACATAAGATGTTCTCTATACCTTTGGTAATGCTTTCATACTTTCTTAAAGGATGATTGTGTGGATATCTATTTATAGTTTTGATGCTAGAATACTCAACAAAAGCTTGATCCTTAAAAGCAAGTTGTCTTAATCTCTCTTTAAGTTTCATTTCTTCCTCCTGCGCTAAAAGGCAAGATTTTATCAATAATTTTACAATCGAATTTATGACTTGGTGCATTTCAGAATGTACTACAATATTGATAGTATTGCCTTTCACTACACAGTCATATATACTTTTCTCGCTCTTTAATAACTCTATGAACATTCTGCTACTTTGTGAATTCAATTCTAAATTTTCTTCGCTCATAGGAGTTATTGTGAAGGTATTTTTATTCACTCTAATGTTAAATTGTGGAAAGCCCTT
The DNA here is from genome assembly GCF_012277315.1 of Wolbachia endosymbiont of Ctenocephalides felis wCfeJ. NCBI lineage: Bacteria > Pseudomonadati > Pseudomonadota > Alphaproteobacteria > Rickettsiales > Anaplasmataceae > Wolbachia > Wolbachia endosymbiont of Ctenocephalides felis. The sequence goes on from NZ_CP051157.1 coordinate 126,859, forward strand.
AAAAAGGGAAAATGCTATATCCTTAGATTCAAGTCCACTATTGTACGCAGAAAAGAGAGCGTATGCTATAACGCTACTAGGTATCTCCATTCCATGTCTACTCAAGTGATGTAATATATTTTCAACATCATGATAAGTAAAGCCTAAACTTTTTAATAAATTGACAACCTCGATGTTATCGTGTTGTTTGTACTCTATTCTCACTTCCTCTGTAAAAAGAGTTTTTGCTGCTACGTGCTTATCAAGCACTGTAAAAATCTTGATAAAATTCTCTAAATCTTGTTTGTTGGCTAGCTCAATACTGATTAAGCCCTTACTAACAACTGAAATATTCTGTGTCATTTTTGCTCACTAAAAAAACTCACTAAATGAATTGTATTTTTAATCCATTAAAATTTGTTTAAAGTGGGCATGCTAGCTCCTCATTCGTGCACTATATGACAGTAAAAGTGAGGAAAATCACATAAAGTCGTCATGTGATAAAACATATTCTTCATATTCATCATTGCTCTTTGTGTAGGTTGTGACATCAATGCGATCGGTATCATTGTTCAAAATATCATTTAACTTTCCCTCTCTTTCAAGATCAATCAATTTATCATATCCAGCAATGTGTTGTATGTAATTACCATCTTCATCGGTGATAAAAATTTGTGGAACTGTTCTAACATTATATTTTGACTTGATTTCATTGAATAAATCCGAGTTTTTGAGTACATCAATTTCTTCATATTCCACACCTTTCTTATCCAGTAGTTCCTTTGCTCTTTTGCAGAATGGGCAGTATTGCTTTACGTATATCACAACCTTTCCTTTAGCATTTTTCATTATTTATATCTCCGTAGTTTATAAAATACAGCTATTATATATAAGAAAATTTATAAAACACCAACTTGTATGAAAGTTATTTATAATTTTGACCAAGGAATAAAAAGTAATGTAGCATTAACTTTCGGAAATTTTGACGGCGTTCATTTGGGACATGAGTTTGCAATCTTTACTCTGAAGAAGATAGCTCAGGAAAGAAAATTATCTTCTGCAATTTTAACTTTTGAGCCTCACCCGTCAACTGTCCTATTTAACAGAAAAAATTTTAGATTGATAAGCCAAGAATACAAAAAGGAACTGATCAGCAGCTATGGTGTCGATTACTTATATATTATTGATTTTAATGAAGGTTTTGCTCAGGTAAGCTGCGATGACTTCATCAGTAAGATTTTGATAAATATGTATGGGGCAAAACACATAGTTGTTGGAGAAAGTTGTACTTTTGGTTATAAACGATTGGGTAACACATTAACCTTAAAGAAATATTCTGAAACGTATGGATATTCTTTGGTTGAGCTGGAACCATTAATGATCGATGGAGAAATCTGTTCCTCTTCTTCAATCAGAGAATGCATACAGAAAGGTGAAATAGAAACTGCCAATAAGTTGCTTGGTAGGCCTTATCAAATTTCTGGTATTGTAACAAAAGGTGTATGTAGAGGTAGGAAGATAGGATTTCCAACTATAAATATTACAATAGAAGATTGCATGATAAAACCTAAGTTTGGAACATACTATGCTAAGGTATCATTTCCTTCTCTGGATGTTGCCTCAGTATGCGGTGCTAGAAGCCATGGATCACAGTATCAAGGCATCGAAGCGACAGAAAGTTTTGCAAAAGGCTCGTTTTCTGATGCCAATGTAAATTGGCTATATGGAGTGGTTAACATTGGTATGAGACCTACATTTAAGGATTTAAAAAAGCCCATAGTAGAAATGTACATATTCGATTTTAATGCAGATGTATACAACCGTAAGGTTAATATACAACTTTCAAAATTTATCAGGCCAGAAAAAAGATTCCATAACGTTGACGAACTAACAAAACAGATAAATTATGATATATTTAAAGCTTACCAGTTGAGGATAGATCTATGAAAAAACTATGTTTAATTATTATACTAGCTATAGTATTGACTGACCAAATGAGCAAATTGTACATAAATTCATTGATAGATGAAGGAGAGCCAATCAAAATTTCTAGTTTTATTAAACTGGTTGAAGTATGGAACTCAGGTATTAGCTTTGGAATGTTCAGCGCTTTACCATATAGCGACCTCTTTTTTTCAACATTTTCAACATTGATAATAGGTGTACTCGCATATTTAGTATATAAGTCTAATGATAAATTAACTTGTCTTGGGTTTTCTTTGATGATTGGTGGAGCGATTGGAAATGTAGTTGATAGGGTCTACTGGGGAGCTGTATATGATTTTATACGTTTTCATATTGGTGACTGGTACTGGCCAGCTTTTAACTTAGCAGATACGTATATAGCTTGTGGAATGTTCATATTGTTGTACAAATGGTACATATATGATAGGTTTATTTCTAAACAGAATGATGAATAAGATCATCGTTTTGGCTCAATTGTATTAGGTTAGAGTAATGTTTCACAAATTCTTTAGTTTCTTTATATTATTCGTGTTTTTTTTCGCTTATTCGATTTCCTCTAAGGCTGCAAGTACAGAACACAATATAAATCATGCTAAACTTAGTAATGGACTGGATATCTATGTTGTTCCTAATCATAGAATTTCGGCTGTTTTTCATGCAGTAATATATAAAGTTGGAGGAATGGATGACCCCATCGGTAAAGCAGGATTGGCTCACTACTTTGAACATTTAATGTTTGAAACTACAGGAAAGTTCAAAGACATAGAATCTACTCTGGGTAGCATTGGAGCCCAATTTAATGCGTTTACCACTAAAGAATATACCTGTTACTACGAATTAGTTCTCAAAAAAGACTTACCACTAGCAATGGAAATTGAGGCAGATAGGATGGGCAATTTTAATGTGACCCAAGACAAAATAGATAGAGAAAAAAACATTGTATTAGAAGAAAGGAAGATGAGATTTGATAATCATCCTGAAGTTTTATTATGGGAAGAAATGGATAACGCATTTTACCGTACTGGTTACGGTAGATCTGTTGCTGGCTGGGAAAGCGATATTAAAACTTACAACCAAGATGATATAACGAGATTTCATGATAACTATTATCACCCAAACAATGCAATATTGCTAGTTGTTGGTGATGTGGAATTTGATGAAGTAGTGAAATTAGCAGAAGAAAAATATGGAGAAATTAAAACTAAACCTACAATCAGGCACTACCCAAATCAAGATCCAGCACATAACGCAAATTTATCAGTAACTTTAGAAAGCACTGAAGTAAAAGAACCAGTTTTATATTTTCGTTATCGTGTTCCTTTATTTAAGCATGTAAGTGAGGCCTCTGCTGTTAATTTGGCAGTTAACATTTTAGGAAAGGGTAAGTCTAGTAAGCTGTATGAAGATCTAGTTTTGGATAAGGGCATCGCAGTTTCGGTAAATGCGTACTATAATGATTTAGCTTTTAGTGATGGCTACATTGATATTGAGATAACCCCAAAAAGCGGAATGAAATTGGACGTTATTGAAAGAGAGCTAGATAATGCTATTAATAATTTTATCTCTGAAGGAATAACGAATGAGGAGTTGCAAAGTACAAAGTCTAAGTACAAAGCAGCACAGTTTAATAATCTATCTGACTTAACTAATATAGCAATGTTTTATATACCGCGTCTAGCGCTTGGTATGCCACTTAATGAGATAGATATTTCATATAGTAAAATTAATGATGTTAGTTTAGAGAATGTAAATAACAAAATTCGCACTATCTTTTCTACTAACAAACTAATTGGTCGTTTGTTGCCAAAAGGAGGTAATAATGAAGATAGGTAAACTTGTATTTCTACTTCTTTTCTGTCTAGGCTTTAACTCACAAGCAAGTGGTAACATAAATATAGAGGAGGTCACAACTCGTAAAGGATTTAAGTTTCTATTTGTTAAAAACTGCGATCTACCAAAAGTTTCATTGAATATATCGTTCAGAGATGCAGGTTATGTATATGAGAGTGCAGAAAAACAAGGGCTTACTTGGTTCACCTCTCTTGTGATTCAAGAAGGAGCAGGAAAAAATAATTCCAAAGACTTCGCAAAAAAGCTTGAAGATAAAGGAATCAGCCTAAGCTTTAACGCTGGCTTAGAAGCGTTTAGGGTTTCATTAAACACTTTGTCTGAGAATCTAGAAGATGCAATTTCGTTACTAAGCGATGCTATAATGCGTCCTAAAGTTGACTCTGAAGGGTTGAATAGAGTTTTCGAAAAAGCCAAAGTTAATTTTAATAATCTTGAAAAAAATCCTTATTTTGTTGCGATCAAAGAATTGGACAGGTTGTTGTTTAAAAAGCACCCTTACTCAAAAAGTGAATATGGAACTTTTGACACTATAATGAATATTACTAGAGATGATGTTTCAACGTACATAAAACATAATTTCACCAAAGATAGTATAGTTATAAGTGTTGTTGGTTGTACAACAAAAGAAGAAGTCAGTACGCTGCTAGATAAATACTTGTCTAAATTACCACCAAAAAGGTCGAGAGTTGGAAAAATATCTGTAAAAAATGATTTTGGTCCTGCAGAAAGTAAGAGCATTTTTATGGATATACCGCAGAGTGTAATACTTTTTGCTCAAAAAGGTATAGCTTATGATGACCGTAATTATTATAACGCTAGTGTCTTAATTAACGCGCTTGGTGGCATGGGGCTGAATTCAATAATGATGAAAGAGCTAAGGCAAAACTTGGGTATTACTTACGGTGTTAGTGCGAGTATTATTTCCAATAAACATGGAAATGCTATTGCTGGATTTATGAGCACTGATAGCTCTACTGCTAGCAAAGCTATATCGGCAGTGAAAGATACATTTAGCAGGATAAAGAAGGAAGGAATTGACGAACAATTGTTCAAGGATACAAAAGTTAGTATGATAAATTCTCATGTTTTCTCCATGTTCAACAATAATAATATAGCTGCAAGATTAGATGATATGCAGATAAATGATCGTGATGTTAATCGTATAAATAATTATGCGAATATTATTAATAACGTTAAATTAGAAGAAGTAAACGCATTAGCAAGTTTTTTGCTAGATCCTGAAAATTTGTTTTTTGTTGAGGTTGGTAGGAATGCTCAAAGCAAATAATCACTGCAATATGAACGAATTTTTAACTATATTTCTTTACAATTTAAATATAGGGTTAATTTTAACGTTCAGGTGAAGAACGATACGCAAGATACTACACAAGGAAGCAAAAAATCTCCAATTGCTTTGTTAAATCCTTTGATGGTGATATTTTCTGCTATCAACACGGGTATGCTAGTTACTGTTAGGTTGATATATATTACAAGTCAACAGATAGGTGCGGCAAGTATAGTGCTTGGGAATATTGGTACGGGTATTTTTTTAGTTCAGTATCCCTGGTTTTAGATATGTACTCTTTTGTTAATTATTTTAGAGAAAAAAGCCTATACAAAAGATGTCACCACAAGAAAACGTTGGATGCGGTAAGAGAGGATAAGCATAGAATTCAAGGCATCTGTCTAGGTATTCTGTGCGATGTGTTATTTTTAACTGGTGCTATAGTTTCTATTGCGTTATTTAGTAATCCTGTCGCTTTTTTTGCTACTGCACCTCTCATCACACTGGGTTGTGTAGTGATGGTCGGTAACACAGCTAATTCCATTTGCCATCAAGTTAAAAACTTTAAAAATCATCTTTCACAACTTTCTAAAAAGGAGCAAAAAGCGCTATACACGGAGATGACAAAAGAAATAAACTCGTCACTTCTTTATAGAATTGAGGCAAAAGTTCTACCTGATGTGGTAGTATTAGCAAAACTGCATGCTAATAAGGAGGACGTAAAAGAACGAAAGAAGATTAAACAACTAAAAGAAATGCTGAAAGTAGGAAGCCGAAAACCAATCGACGATAATATAGCTAATAAAGATGACAGAACTATTAAAACGAAAGAAGAAAAACACACAAAACAAAAAAGTCCCAATTCTAAAGTCCCAACAGACCTTTCTTTAGGTAAAAATGTGGTTGAAGAAAGAGAAAAAGGAAGCAATACTCCACGGTCTCTCTAGTTTGCTATCTTAGCTGCTATTAACCTCACTGCTTCCACGTAACACTTATGCTCCTCAACTAAAATGCGTTCTGAGAGGCTTTGAATGTTATCGTTTGGTAAAACTGGTACAGCAGCTTGAACGATTATGGTTCCGGCATCAACCTCAGGAGTGACGTAATGTACGGTACAACCTGTAATTTTTACACCTGCTTTTAGAGCTTGCTCTTGAGCATTGAGACCCTTAAAAGATGGAAGTAAAGAGGGATGAATATTTATAACCTTGTCGTGCCATTTACTCAGAAAGTCAGCTTTGAGAATTCTCATAAACCCTGCAAGGCAAACCAAATCAACCTTATGTTGAACGAGTATTTCGTGAATTTTATCAGTACCAAGTGGTCTACCTTCAACAACAAATGCTGAGATTCCTGCTTGCTTTGCTATTTTCAGGCCAGCAGCCTCACCATTATTTGTGATAACGCATGCAATTTCTGCAGGAAAACTTTGATCTTGACATGCTTTTATCAAGGCTTGCATATTTGATCCCCTGCCTGAAATTAGTATTCCGAGCTTTATTTTTTTCATTGTAAAATTTAGTGTGAGAATTTTTAATATTAACAAAACAGCTCAAAAGGAAAACTGATTTCACATAGATATAGTGCACGTCATATTAACAAACCTTTTATATTTATCAAATGGAGCCTCCCGCTTCATGTTTTTTGTTCCTTGCTAGGCAACATAAAGCATCATTTACACAGCTAGAATTGGCTTTAATGCTTACCATCATGTTGTTTATGCAAAATATACTAATATAAGTATATATTTTTATAATCGCGTTATTATTTATTTAACAAAGTGTTAGTATAATCTATTCACTAGATTAAACGGAGAAAATTGAATGAGCAAGTTACCACACAATGCAAAAATAAGTAAATCTCAAGTTACTCAGTGGGAAGTAATAAAAAATTGTGAATATGCTGATAATTGCTTGTCAAAGATAGTAACCTTATACGTCATTAAAATGGCTCATCTGTCAGATCTTTACGCGAGCAGTGAACCTGAAATTAACACTATTCTGGCAAGAATAAGCGTAACAAGCGAAAACGTATTTTTAAATAAGGCTACTACTATTGAAATTATGGAAGATATTTTTCCACGTAAATTCAACAGTAAGAAGAAAAATAACATATCAAGACTAGAAGACTTGTACAATTATCTATGTTCTGTTGTTGGCAATAGTCTTCCGAGGGAAATGCTTGAAAGCCTAGTGAGAGAATACAAAGATGCTGTTAATCTATTTAAAGCAATTACTTAATTGATCTCAGTATTTTTAAGACTTTATTCTCTATTTCAGAAACGCCGCTCTCAAGGCTTTTATCCATCAAGCACATGGTGGATAGGTATGTTTGTTGTTTTCTTACAACATCGATAGTTAAAGTACCAGGAGTGATTGTGACTGAATTTGCAAACAATGTAATGCTCTTATCGTTATGTCCTTTGCATTTCTTTAAGATGATGATTGGCTCAAGCTTAAGTTTAGCTTGTAACACCTTTTTTGTTACATAAATGCTTGATAAAATTACTTGACATACTAACCATGGTATATACTTTGCCAGTAACTTACAAAACGACAGCTTGCCTGCACCATTTAAGATCTGGCTGAGAGCGCTTTCAGCATCTATCAACCGTTTAAAAATAAACAATGTGAATATAGAGGAGAATATCCCACAAAGAACAAAAAACGGCTCAAAGTAACCAGACAAGACAGTCCAAAGGAAAAACAGGATTATAAAAGACAGAAAAAAAAATTTAATTTTTTGCCTAAGATTCATAGCTTGCAGTATAGCTCGAATGATTTCTTAAGGGAAGATAATAATCGCTTATAAGTTTATAGTGCCCTCAACTTGTGACATTACGCTGCATGCTGAAATGTTATGATGTAGTTTACTTCGTCTAGGCGAAGTCACTTAATTTTTACATATATATTGTATAGTAAAATAGCTGAACCCGGAACGAGAATGTTAGCTGAGGCTTGGACTTTACTGATACTTACACTACTTGAAACTATACTCAACGTAGATAATTTAATCTTCATTTCTCTGGCGATAGATAAAGTACCAAATGCGCTAAAAGAAAGGGTACGTCTTATGGGCCTTGGACTAGCGCTGTTGATGCGTTTTGTAACGCTATTTTTCACATCACACATATTGTCAATGCAAAAACCTATATTTCACGCTGTATCGCTCAACATTTCGATAAAAGATTTACTTATGATAGCAGGAGGATTGTTTCTCATTATTAAAGGTGCTACAGAGTTATGGGATAACATTTTTTTACGCAAGGAAATCAAAAAAAGAATAGGTGTCAAGTCACAACTGGTTTCAGTTGTATTGCAAATTATATTAATAGATTTAGTTTTTTCGGTTGATTCTTTATTAACTGCTATAGCATTAACTCATAACATGGTAATAATTGCTATAGCGTATACGTTCTCCATACTAGCTATGGTATTTTTATCGAGCTATACTGCTCAGTTAATTAGATCTAGTCCAGGTTTAAAAACAATTGCCATTTTATTTATTTTACTCGTTGGTGTGTACCTGATGTTTGAAGGACTTCACATAGAATTGCCAAAAGAATATTTGTATTCTTCATTTATATTTGCATTACTTGTAGAAGCTATAAATAGTATAAAGAAAAAAGTGCGGTGTAGGAAGAAGAAAGAACAGCCCTAGATTATTCCCACTCAATAGTTGCCGGTGGTTTGGAAGTTAAGTCGTAGACAACTCTATTTACTCCGGAAACGTTATTAACGATTATGCTGCTGACGTCCTGTAAGAAACTCCAAAATACTAACGCATGTTGATTTTTATCTTCAAATGGAAATGCATCGGCTGTCATACCATCAGAAGATGTTACAGCTCTCAAAGCGCAAACATATCCATATGTACGATTATCCCCCATAACCCCTACAGTTTTTATTGGCAACAGTACAGCAAAAGCCTGCCATATCTTACCATACAAATCGTAATTTTTCATTGTATTGATATATATTTCATCTACCTCTTGCAATATTCGCACCTTTTCTCCATCTACTTCACCTATGATCCTCACTGCAAGTCCAGGTCCAGGAAATGGATGCTGAAATATTATTTCGTCTGAAAGACCAATTTCTTTTCCAAGTACTCTCACTTCATCTTTAAAGAGGTAGCGCAAAGGTTCTATCAGCTTTAGATTCATTTTTTCTGGCAATCCACCAACGTTATGATGAGATTTAATTGTACTGGTATTTCCTGAAGCATGTCCTGACTCAACTACGTCGGAATAGATGGTACCTTGCATTAAAAAGTCTACATCACCTATCTTTTCTGCTTCTTCTTCAAACACTTCAATGAAAGTGTTACCGATAATTTTTCGCTTTTTTTCTGGATCAGTTATGCCTTTTAGCCTGCTTAAAAATAAGTTTGATTTATCAACGTAGTTTATTGGAATTTCTTTTAGCATGGCAATGGTCTGGTTTTTGCGTAACAATCCAGTATCAATAAAAATACAGTTTAGTTGTTTTCCTATAGCTTTATATGTAAGAGCTGCTGCAACGCTTGAGTCAACCCCACCACTTACTGCAGCGATTACTTTTTTCTCTCCTACTAGATTCTTGATTTTTTCCTGCTGTTTTTCAATAAGTGATTTCATCGTCCAGTCTCTCTCACAACAGGCAATATCTAAGAAGTTAGAGAGCAGCTTACTACCATTTGTTGTAGGTTTAACTTCAGGATGGAATTGAGTGCAAAAAATCTTCCGTTGTTCGTTGACGATTATTGCAATTGTTTGATTTATCACACCTGATGCGATAACAGTAAATCCCTGCGGTATACTTTCAACACTGTCTGCATGATTCATCAGCACATCCACTTCGGAATTGACTTCCCAAGTATCCTTTATAATAGGGGATTTTTTTAGTATCTTGATCTTAATTTTGCCAAATTCCTGTTTAAATTCTTTTCTTACCTTTGCCCCAAAATAATGACAAATAAGTTGCTGTCCATAGCATATCCCAAGTATAGGAACGTTTGTTGCCTCATTAAGTTTGATAATTTCATGCACTACTTCACTTGCCTCAGTACAACTGTCATTTACAGATTGTGGTCCTCCAGAGAAAATAAACCCATTGAACTTCGATATTGTTTCAAAACTGATGTTGCTTGGAAATATCTCACAATAAACACCCATTTCCCTGATCTGTCTTGCGATAAGCTGTGTAAACTGTGAACCAAAATCAATAATAGCAATTGCTGACAACCTACTCCTCCATTTGTTTAAAGCAATGTTTGATAATAAAGAAAATAGTGGGGCAAGTAAACCAAGACCTCTTTAAACGCTTTAATATGTAGCTTAAACGTTACTATTTTGAGCTGACAAGAATTTTGCACGGTGGTAGCTCAACTTTCTCGGTCCTTCCTCAGGGTTAAGGCATACTTTGAAAAATTCCCAACCATCGCAGTTCTTACCAGTAATTTCTTCGCCAACCGTAGAAGGGGCATTACACTTTTTTTCCATTATAGATAAACTTGCCTTCGTTGCTGACTATAACTTCATACGTTTTACCTTTATATTTTCCAATAAGTGTTCTACCTATAAAAAGAGCTTTTACGACTTCCCTATTTTGTATTGTGCTATATTTATTCTTAATTATTTTAACTTTTTTAGGCTGATCTGTTTGAAATTCACCCATTGGTTTATTATTCACCATATTATTTAATACCTTGTACATTATATACGTTACAACCTCGTTTTTAACTTCCTCTGCCCTTTTATCTACATATTTTTCTACTTCACTGCGCACATGCTTTTTCAAACTATCAAGAAAATTCTGCAAGTCGAGTAAAGTTAATTCAGGTGTTTCCATAGAACCCTCCAGTTTTATTATCACATATCAATAATGCAGCTAGTATACTAAAATATCTTTAAGAAGGGTGTGCCTTAGGCGCAACTATACGGACATTGCCTATCAGGAGCAAGTAGCCTAAGGGTGTCATCCCAGAACCCTGTCATCCGAGTAGCTGGCACTGGGATCCATTCTTTTTTTTCACTGGATTCCAGCGTCACGCGCTGGAATGACACCCTTCGATGAAAATAAGAAACCTCTTATTTTCGATTTTGCGTAAAAATGAAAATAAGGCTTATCTATTTGCGTGGATAAACACAAGAGACCTCTTATTTTCGATTTTGCGTAAAAGTGAAAATAAGGCTTTATCTATTTGCATGGATGAACATAAGAAACCTCTTATTTTCGATTCTGTATAAAAATGAAAATAAGGCTTATCTATTTGCGTGGATAAACATAAGAAACCTCTTATTTTCGATTTTGTGTAAAAATGAAAATAAGACTTTGTCTATTTGCATGGATGAAAATAAGAAACCTCTTGTTTTCGATTCTGTACAAAAATGGAAATTGGGATCCATTCTCTTTTTTCACTGAGTTCCAGCGTCAAGCGCTGGAATGACACTACTTTTGCTTCAATATGCCCCCGAATAGATACTTATAGATGAGGTCTAGTCACAACCCACTGCTTCACTGATGCTATTTAGTCCATCCTTTCTTATTAGCTCTGCAAGCTCTAGATTGATTTTATTTACAACTTGAGGTCCATGGTATATGAGAGCAGTGTATAATTGTACTAAAGATGCTCCTGCCTTTATTTTCTTATATGCATCAATACCGCTTGAGATTCCGCCACATCCTACCAATAGTATTTTACCTTTAGTAAGTTTATACATGTCACTCAATAATTTAGTTGAAAGTTTAAACAATGGCCTGCCGCTCAGCCCACCACTCTCATTATAATGAGAGCGAAGATTATCTCGACTGACCGTAGTGTTGCTCACTATCAAGCCATCAATCCTATATTCCAATGCAAGCTCAGCAATGTTTTCTTTTGTTTGTTGATCTATATCTGGTGAGATTTTCAGTATTATTGGTGTGGATTCAGAACTATCAATCGATTTCCTGGTTATAGTGATAGATTTTAGCAATTCCAATAATTCTTGTTTATTGTGCAAATTGCGTAAATTAGGTGTGTTTGGAGACGAGATGTTCAGCACTATATAGCTGCTTTTGCCGTATACCGCTCTTATCAAGTCAACATAATCACTGATTTGATCCTGCGATGTGCTATTTTTTCCTATGTTGATACCAAAAATGTAATTATCAAGCTTGGCTCTACTTATTTGCTTTAGAAAGTAATCTATTCCCTGATTGTTGAATCCCAACTTATTAATTATTCCTTCATCTTCAACTAACCGGAAGATTCTCGGTTTTTTGTTTCCATATTGAGGATATTTAGTTACGGTGCCGGCTTCAATAAACCCAAAACCAAATGAGAGCATGGGTCTTATTACTTCTGCATTCTTATCAAAACCTGCAGCAAGACCTACAGGACTCCTAAGTTTATTACCAAAGAAGTTCACACTTAAGGATTCCGGTAGCTCCATAGGTTCTCTACAAGGCATCCTTTTCAACATCATGATCGCTAAGGAATGGGCAATTTCAGGTGGCAGCAAAAATAGTAAATTACGTAATATCATTTTGTAAAACACTCTTCAGCTTACTTTCTACCATGAAATACTACAAGAACATAACCATAACTTTAAAGGAAGACGTTTTTATTGATTCTACTTATTAATCACGGATAAACTCTCTTTATGAAAATCATCATTGCTACTATCTTATTCTTATTTGCTTATGGTTCGTCTGCTAAGCAAACAGATCATATTGAATTGCTTGAGTATATAATCAAGAAAATAGAAAAGGAATATGTTTGGTCTGTTGATCAAAAAACTCTTATCAAGTATGCAATAGAAAGTGTGCTAGACAAGTTGAGCTCTGAGCTTAGCAATAAAGAACTTGCAATTGACTTTACCTCTGATTCTGATGGAATTGAGTATTTTGAAGAGTTGTTGACGCAAATGGAAAGAGAGTATTCAAATTTAATTGACCAAAAAACTTTGATTGAATCTGCAATAATAAGAATATTTTCTAAACTAGATTCATATTCTTATTATCTCGACAGTGAAGGATTCAAAAAAATGCAACCCCAAGCACTTGAGTCCAGTGCTGTTTCAACTAAGATTATAGGAGACATAGCTTACATTAAAATCTCTGAATTCAGCGGAAGCACTGGCTATCATTTCGAAAGGCAGTGGTTTGATGTTAAAGAAAATAACAATGTCATAAAAGGTGTAATCCTTGACTTGAGGAATAATCACGGTGGGTTATTTTCTCAAGCAGTGCTGATATGTGATAGTTTTCTTGATGGTGGAAAAATAGTTACTGTAGAGAGTAGAGAGAAAAAGCATTACAACGCGAGCAAAGGAGACATGTTTTCTGAATTACCTGTAGTAGTATTGATTAACGAAAAATCTGCGTCTGCGTCTGAAATTGTTGCTGCTGCTTTGCAGAATAATAAACGTGCTAAAATTATTGGGGTGAGATCATATGGTAAGGCTTCTGGGCAAACAATTTTTCCATTGAAAAATGGCGGTGCGATCAGTGTAACAAACAAGTTATATTATCTTCCATCTGGTGACCTTATAACAGGCGTGACGCCAGACATCGTGGTTATCAACCAAAATGATGGAAAAGATCAGCAACTTGCTAAAGGAATTGAAGTTTTGAACTCAATGCATGATCAAGCAAACTCAGGTTTATCAAAATAGGCTTAAATTTGCTGCTGAACCTTATCTGTTCAGGCAATGGCGTCAACTTAAGAGCTTCCATCAGCAAAAAGATATGACAATGTTTGAGCTTATCTACCTTGTCGCGGCTATGGAGAGAACACAATCACTGAAACTTTTTCTTAAGTTGACACCATTGTCTGTTCAGGAGCGTGGCTAATGTGCGAATATTGAAGCAAAAGTGGTGTCATCAAAGTAGCATAATGATGTCATCTGAGTAGCTGGCACTGGGATCCATTCTTTTTTTACTGGATTTCAGCGTCACGCGCTGGAATGACACCCTTTGATGAAAATAAGAAACCTCTTATTTTCGATTCTGTATAAAAATGAAAATAAAGCTTATCTATTTGCATGGATGAACATAAAAAACCTCTTATTTTCGATTTTGCGTAAAAATGAAAATAAGGCTTATCTTAAATGGTGATAGACTTCTTGCATTATGGTCACGAACATTGCAATCAGCAGGTAATTTGCGGGTGTCATCCATTTAACCTCTACGATGCATCCAAGTAGCATAATGATGTCATCCCAGTGCCTCGACACTGGGATCCAGATTTCCATAATAATTAATGGTGTGTTTTAAATTAAAATTAGCTACTTTCTATGCTCACCAAATCAGTTTGCTTGTGAGCAAGCAAACTTTCCTGGATTCCAGCGTCACGCGCTGGAATGACATCCTTTGATCAAAATAAAAAAACCTCTTATTTTCGATTCTGTATAAAAATGAAAATAAGGCTTATCTATTTGCGTGGATGAACATAAAAAATCTCTTATTTTCGATTTTGCGTAAAAATGAAAATAAGGCTTAGTAGCTAACACTCGGATCCACTTTATTTTCACTGGATTCCAGCGTCACGCGCTGGAATGACACTCTTTGTTATAAATTTACTTTTACTCTATGGGTATCTTTTTATACTACCTTGTCTCCCTTATTTTGCCACTCCGCTGAACAGATACGCTGAACCAAGCAACTTTTGCAAGCTATATTAAAGAGGCCGGGACCGGAATTGAACCGGTATAAAAGGATTTGCAGTCCTCCGCATAAACCATTCTGCCACCCAGCCGTTTTTTATGCGTAGATATCTATTATATCTTTTAGCATAGATAGAGCCTCTTCTCTTTTTCTTTGAAAAGTGTTACGCCCAATAATTGAACCATTACCATCACCTTGCTTAATTTCTTTTACCTCATTGCATATATCATCCACTGACTTTGACTCACCACCAGAAAAAACTACTATTCTTTTTCCTGCAAAGCAAGACTTTTTGACATATTTGATTCTTTTTGATAAGGACTCAATATTTCCAACTTCTATTTTCTCTTTTTCCAAGTAGTTGGTTGGCAGTTTTACTTTTATTATGTTAGCACCGAGCAAAGCCGCTATATGTGCAGCATAGGAGATAACATCGACTGCTGTTTCACCTTCTTTGGAAATTCCTTCACCACGTGGATAAGACCATAGCACTACTGCAAGTCCGCAAGACTTAGCCTCAGCTATGATTTCACGGGCTTCTTCTATCATATCAAAGCACTTAGCAGAACCAGGATATATAGTAAAACCAACAGCTACGCAGCCCAAACGTAGTGCATCTTTTACAGAGGCAGTAATTGCCTGATCAGAAGTGAGACTTTTTAAATGCAGAGAGTTGGAACTGTTAAGTTTCAAAATAAGTGGCAGCATTCCAGCATAAGTTGCAGCCCCGGCTTCGATCATACCAAGCGGAGCAGCGTATGCACTGATTCCTGAATCAAGTGCAAGCTGGAAATGATAATATGGATCATAAGCATCAGGGTTAACTTCAAAGCTTTTTATTGGTCCGTGTTCAAATCCTTGGTCTACAGGAAGAATGACTAGTTTGCCAGTTCCACCAAGTTTCCCATGCATGAGAATACGAGTGAGGTTTGCTTTTACCCCGGGGTTTTCACTTTCGTAGTAACTTAGAATTTGTTTTACTTTGTCACTTATTATCACTATAACTCAAATTAAATTTAAGTTATAAATTGTAACAAAGATGAAGTTTAGTACAAGAATTTTAAGTTATATCAAAAGCAATTTTATTTTCTTGTTTGCTCATATAAATCCTTAATTTTTTTCCCTTAATTAATCGGCGATTCAGTATTTCTTCAGCTAAGCAACTTTTTATTTCTTTTTCAATCAGCCTCTCTATCGGGCGTGCTCCCATTTCCTTATTGTAACCAGTCTGTGCAAGGTAAGATTTTGCTTCATTTTCTACTGAGCAACGTATGCCTTTTTGCATGAGTTGTTCTTTCAGTTCCTGAACGAATTTATCTACAATGTACAGAGTCACATCTGCATTTAAGTCAGCAAAAGAAATCACTGCATCAAGACGATTACGAAATTCAGGACTAAAAACCTGCTCCATCGCTTTTTCGCTATCACCAATGTTAAAATCTTTGTGTCCAAAGCCAATCGAGCTTTTACTACGTTCAAATGCTCCAGCATTGGTTGTCATAATTAAAATTACATTGGAAAAATTAACTTTACGTCCATAAGTGTCTGTAACACAACCATAATCCATGATTTGTAGCAATATATTGTAAATATCACTATGGGCTTTCTCGATCTCATCAAGAAGCACGATACTATATTGATTATTAGATACGACTTCTGTAAGCAATCCACCTTGGTCATAACCTACATATCCAGGAGGGGAACCAATCATTCTAGATATTGTATGAGATTCTTTATATTCAGACATGTCAAAGCGTACAAGATTCATACCCATACTTTTTGCTAGCTGTTTTGCAAGTTCAGTTTTTCCTACGCCAGTTGGCCCTGCAAAAAGATAATTTGCTAAGGGTTTATTATAATCTCTTAGACCAGATTTAGCAATTTTAATAGAATTAACAAGAGATTCTATCGCTTGCCCTTGACCAAAAATTACCTTCTCGAGATTTTCTTTTAAAGATTTGATTTTTTGTATGTCGTCAAATTCAGATCCACAAGGTACGTTTGTAATCCTAGTAATAGTGTTCCTAATGTCTCTACTATTCACAACTTTTCGTCTGTTTTTTTGTAGCTTACAGTAAGCCCCTGCTTCATCTATAACATCAACCGCTTTATCGGGTAATATCCGCCCGGTAATATATTTATGTGACAGTTCGGCTGCAGACTTAATAGCGTGTTTTGTATAATATACTCCATGGTACCCTTCGTAGTAGTGCTTTATACCGCTCAGTATTTTTATTGTCTCATTAACAGAAGATTCTTTCACATTAATTTTTTGAAACCTTCTTGCTAATGCCTTGTCCTTTTCAAAGCTATTGCTATATTCTCTGTATGTAGTTGCACCTATACAACGCAATGTACCCCTTGCAAGTGCAGGTTTGAGTAGATTGCCAGCATCAAGGAAGCTACCACTCGTTGAACCTGCACCAATGATAGTATGTATTTCATCGATAAAAAGGATAGCACCAGGTTTTGTCTCAATTGCCTTTATTATAGATTTTATTCTCTCTTCAAAATCACCTCTATAGCGTGTTCCTGCGAGGAGTGATCCTAAGTCCAGAGCATAAATTATGCTAGACCTCAGTGCACTTGGAACACTGCCTTCAATGATTTTCAACACTAGACCTTCAACTATTGTTGTTTTGCCAACACCAGGATCTCCAACATATAGAGGATTGTTTTTTCTACGTCTTAATAAAATTTCTATAGTACGATCTAATTCATAGTCGCGACCAATAACATAATCTATCTTTTTACTTCTCGCATAATCATTTAAATTTTTACAATAACTTTGTAGAATTTCCTCATCCTTTAGCAACTCACCTTTATTTACTGCAGTAGAGACGTCATTATTTTTATCAAGCTTTACTCTACGATTAGTAGTGTACTCATCCATATCGCTTGAGAGTTTCATATTGGATATGTGGTAAATTAAATTAGAATCCTTTGCATTTTGTTTCTGCAGTAGGTCTTCAATGTATAAGTCTTGCTCAGACAAAATTTCAACTAGAACATTTGCTCCATTTACTTCTTTTCTTCCCAAGCTATGAGCCCGTATTATGGCTCTATGTATTATACATTGAAATAGCGAGTCAGGCTTAATTCCATCGATGGTTAATTCAGAATTATCTTGTAAAAAACCTTTGATGTTATGACCATTAATTTTAACATTACATCTTGATAGAATATTGTCTATATTGATGATTTCATCAGTTCTAATATTACATCTTGACAGAACATAATTTACATCCACGTCTTTAATTAACGCCAGCAATAAATGTTCTACTTTTGCGTATTTAAGATTAAAATTAGAGGCAATCAGTAGCGCCCTATTCAAACTTGCCTCTAAATTTTTAGAAATCATCTTTATGCTCTATTAAAATGGGAACTTATATATCATTGATAGCACACAATTATTAAAAAAATTGAAACCCTGCAGTTTTTTATAGCGAAGTCCCGTGTAAAGAGCCTGTTACAAAGGAATTGGATAGGCCAATTGTAGTTCCTTATAATAAAGAGCCGTGACGAAAAGGGAGCGTCTCTTGTATCAACTATGTTTTTTAAAAAATTTTTTATTTGTGTAATTTTGCAACTTGACCCAATCATGTAGGTAATAAAAACCCATTCGTCATAGGAATAGAATTTTATGTCAAACAGCTATTGCCTGCTTAAGCCAATGAATATGTGAATAAGTACTTTAAGTTTGTGTGGGTTTGTTTTCAATATAATTGTTTGCCTGTTGAATTAACATATCTATTACGTCTTTTACAGGTTTTTCTTTATCAACCATACCAACACTCTGACCGGCCATTAAAGACCCAGTTTCAACATCTCCTTCAATTACTGCTCTTCTTAAGGCTCCAGCCCAGAACTTTTCTATTTCAAGCTGCCCATCTTCTTTTGAGATCTGCCCCTTTTGGTATTTACCAATAACTTCTCTTTGATGCGTCATAAAATCATCACTCGCTTTGTTGGCTATAGCTCTTACTGGAATTACAGGAAAATCAGCACTTATCTGTACAGAAGATACCGCATTACGTGCAGCTGATTTTATAAACACCTCCTTAAAATTTTTATGAGCAATAGACTCGTTTGTACAGACGAATAATGTACCTATTTGGCAACCACTTGCCCCCATTTTAAGGTAATTAACCATCATTTCACCTCTTCCTATTCCTCCTGCGACAAACACCGGTGTTTGTTCATTTTTGAGGTGAGGCAATATCTCTTGTGCAAGAACAGAAGTGCTAACAGGACCTATATGCCCACCTGCTTCCATCCCTTCTATTATTAATGCATCCACTCCCATTTTTACTAGTCTTTTTGCAAGACTCAGTGATGGTGCAAAACACATTACCTTAACGCCAGCATTCTTGATTTTCTCTATACTAGGTTTTGTTGGTAGCCCACCGGCAAGTACTATATGGCTTACTTTCGTTTCAATACACACATCTATCAACTCACCCAAGCTTGGGTGCATAGTGATTAGGTTTACGCCGAAAGGCTTACTAGTTAATTTCTGTGTCTCTATGATTTCTTTTTTCAATAGGTCTGGAAACATTGCACCACATGCAATTACACCAAAACCACCAGCATTTGAGATTGCCGAAACTAAGTTTCTCTCTGAAACCCAGCTCATAGCACCACCCATTATTGCAAACTCACTACCAAGAAAATTCGTTCCTTTTTTCCATAGGCTACTCAACATATAATTATATTATGCGTTTAAAAATGTTTTGTTTATCTATAAATGTGTGTTTTAAAGCAGCAAGTATATGTAAGACTATAAAGAATACCATAAAGTATGCAAGCATTGAATGTGTCCCATTAGCTATATTAGCTACCTCTTTGTTTCTACTGATTAACAAAGGAATATGAAAAAGATACTTGATCTCTCTACCAGAAGCGGAAGACATTATATAACCAGATAACGGCATTAATATCATTAAAGCATATAAACCAAAGTGCACTGTTTTGCTTGCATTGATTTCAAATCGGGAGAGAGTTGCTGGAAGTGATGGAACATAAGTAAAGACACGAAAAAATATGCGCACTATGATTAGTCCAAGAATAGTGACCCCGAAAGCTTTATGAATGGCGTATATGTTAAATTTAATTTCACTACTCATTGGTAGGCTTTTCATATAAAAACCAGAGCAAAGCATACCAATAATAAAAACAGCCATCACCCAATGGATAATCCTTAAACCTAAACTGTATTTATTGCTTTCCATTTTGATTACCTGACCTGATCATCTCAAAATAGCATTTATATAATAGAAAAACTATTTTTCAATTAAAATTATTTGCTCGCCGCCTTGATCAACACTTGCAATATCATGGATGACACATAACTGCATAAACATTGTGTTGTTCGACTCTACAGAAGAGAGTCATATCACCCTGCCCTAAATCTAAGCTCTAAGCATAGAAATCACTTTATCGTAGCTTGGCAAAGATTTAATTTCTCCAATCACAGCTAAAGTGGTTTTCTCGTGCTGAGATAATAACTCTTCTGCTGCTTTTCTCACGTCAGTAGTGGTAACCGCACTAGTTTTTTCTATTAGTTCATTTTTACTGATATACCTATTATGGTTGCCATAGTAGCGCCCTAAAGCTTCAGCACGAGAGCTGACACTTTCGCGCGACATCAAAATTTGTGATTTTACTCGCTCTTTTACTCTATTGACTTCTTCTTCCTTCAGATCATCTGTAGACAATTTCTTTAGCTCCATCGTTATGGACTTTAAGAGTTTGTCTAAGTTGCTACTATCTGTACCAGCAAAAATGGAGAGAATTCCTGTGTCGGTGTAGCTAGAATTAAACGAATAAACAGAGTAAACTAACCCCTGCTTTTCCCTTACTTCCTGGAATAAGCGCGATGACATTCCACTTCCCAGTATAGAATCAAGCACCTGAAATGTGTGATATTTATCGTCATAGCGAGAGACACTAGGCAACCCAATTAGCAAGTGTACTTGATCTAATTTACGATGCTCCAGATATTCACCACCTGTGTAATTTGCATTGTGTTTTCTCTTTAGCTCTTTCGAATGAATCTTTGAGAGAAAATCTTTAGTTAAGTGAACAACTTCTTCATGATCAACGTTCCCTGCAACAGAAAATATCGTATTCTCGCCAAAATAATGCTCATCTATATAGTTGTTTAGATCTTCTCGAGTAAATGATTTTACGGTTTCTTGTGTGCCTAAAATTGACCTGCCAAATGGTTGATCCTTATAAGCGGCTTCAAAATATTTGTCAAAAATAATGTCACTTGGCGAATCGTTAGTTTGAAAAATCTCTTGTGTTACAACACCCTTTTCACGTTCCAATTCATCTTCTGGAAACGTCGAATTTATCAATATATCTATTAATATATCAATACCAGTTTTTATGTCTTTTTTAAGGACTTTCGCATAGTAACTGGTGCTTTCCCTACCAGTACTAGCGTTGAAAATCCCACCTATGTCATCAAAAGCCTTTGCAATTTCAAATGCAGTCCTCGTCTTCGTCCCTTTAAAAGCCATGTGCTCTAGAAAATGGGATATACCATTTTGGTTTGCACTTTCTGCTCTACTGCCAACACCGATCCGCATATTTAAAGCTACGGAATCAACATCACGTACTTGCTCAGTTATTATGCGCAGACCATTATCTAGTTTTGTTACCTGTGGTATATTCATCTTATTATGTATTCTTTTTCAAATTTTCTTCTGCAAAGTCCCAATTGATCAAGTGATCAAGGAAAACTTTTATATAGTCAACTCTACGATTTTGGCAATCTAAATAGTAAGCGTGCTCCCAAACATCCATAGTGAGCAGTGGAACTTGGTCATAAATTAATGGCAGATCTGCATTTGGAGTTTTGGTAATTTTGAGCTTCCCTTTTTCAAGCACTAACCACACCCATCCACTACCAAATTGGCTTATTCCATAACTCGAAAATTCCTCGTAAAATTTATCGAAGCTACCGATATCATCTTGAATTTTTTTTGCCAGAAAACTATCATCTTTAGGTTTACCACCGCCATTTTTTTTCATTGAGCTCCAATAAAAAGTGTGGTTCCAAACTTGAGCTGCGTTGTTAAATATAGGCACTCTGTCGCTATTGCCATGAACTTTTGTTATTAATTCCTCAATTTTCACATGTTGATAATCCGTACTTTCAACCAGCTCGTTGAGCTTGTTCAAATACCCTTTATGGTGTTTATCATAATGAAAATCTAAAGTCTTTGCAGATATGTAAGGCTCTAAAGCTGCCTTATCGTATGGTAATTCAGGTAAAGTGAAACTCATGCCAACCTCTTTAACTTCTAACTTATTGCGATGGTAGAGCAATATGTGCTCTCGCGCAACATATAATTTAGTTAAAATATTTATGTATCTATTGTAATTATTATAAAATAAGTTATAATAATACAGTAATATTAATAATAATTACATTTTATCCATAGTTTTTTTAGGAGGCTAATATGTCAAGTCCATGTAAAATTAAAACAACATACGGAAATTTTAAGCAGTATGCCAAGCACGGGACTGTTCCGGTTGCAGAAAATAACAATCAAGTTCCACAAAACTGTTTCTATAAGTCTGTTGACCATATCAATAGTGTTGTGGGGCCAGTGAAGGACGTTACTTGTACAACAATAGGAATGATTACTTTTGCACTAGCTAATATAGTCTTACAACCTTTATATCTAGCATTTGCGTATCTTTCATACTGGCCAGCGAAAGGGTTAGCGAAAGTAACAGATAAGTTTAGTTTTGAAGAGAAGTCGTTGGTGGACTATTCAAACACGCTATCAAAGAAGGCGGGTGAGCACAGTGGAAAAGTAGCTGAATTTGTTGGAGCAGTTTTGAGTTATGCTGTTAGTGCTGTCATTTGGACTGCTGCACTTGTTGTCACACCAATAACTTGGACTGTTGATAAAGTGTCAAGTAAGCTTAATGATATGAAAGCGCCTGAAGATCAACAAGAGAAAAAAGAAGTTACTGCATAATAACTAATCTGCACAATAAATGCCCATAGCTTCAGCCATGGGCATTTCAGCGTTATGCACATACCCATATAAACATTGTGGTTTGAACCACCAGAAAAGCATCATCTAAGTAGCTAGACACTACAACGGCAAAAGCCACTCCACCTTTAGTATTACCCAAAGTAGGCTAGCTGCGTGACAAAATATGGCATTAGGCTACTTTTGTTATATCTAATCAGGCATATTATGAGTAAATGAATTTTAATACAATCTTATTATACTTATAAATATGCCGTATAGAATGAAAGTATGGAAGATTTCATAACTGCAAGAAGGAAAGATGATGCTGTGATATCTGTTTGTCAGGATAATAGGAGAAAGACTTTATCAATTTTAGGACTTAATCAAGCTGCAAAAGATTTGTTGAAATATGAAAATGAGAGTCTACTTAATAAGCCACTAATCAGTGTTTTAAGTGCAAGAGCAGCTGACGATGTAAGGGATTATTTGGAGTACACCGAAGATGGGCAAGATTTACTTGACATACTGCCTAAAGTGATAGGTTTTTCTTTGGTTGACGCCAAAGGAGAAGATATCAGGACAAGAGTGAAAGTTTTTCGCACCATGCAATTCACTAATAACAAGATTAATTATGAGCTGTTAATACGTGACATCAGCCTGTTTCATAAATTAAAAATGTTTAGAGATAAGTATCTAATGGGTAAAAAATACAAAAACCATGACTTATTTAACATTCCGGACAATGAATCCTCTATTCTAGAGCTACGTGTTGTATTAAATTTCGCTCTGCAGCATCAAATTAATGTCACCGTAGGAATTATTGGGTTTGATAGTCACTTTGATAAGATAAATGATGCGCTGAAAACTGTTATAGAGCATTTTCATAAAAATTGCCGCAGTGATGATTTTCTTGGGTACATCAACAAAAATAAAATGCTCTTTATCTTGATTAACTGCGATGCAAAAAGTACACCCAAAGTAATTAATCGTATATATTCTGCCATCAACAAGCAGTTGCTAAAGCAAAAATTACCCAGCATATCAATAATTTATGGAAATATGGCTCAAAAATTGGCAGCAAAGTCCAGCTCCTAGCCAAAAAAAAGCTTTCTGAAGGGTTGCCCTTTACCTATATTGAGTTTAAACTCAGGTTTCTGTAAAGATTTGGGTTTGTTAGTGAAATTGAGATACTGCTTAGTGACACTGCTTTTATTATTGCTTTCGCAAAATGACGCTAGTGCCAGGGTAATTCTGGATAAGGGAATATCTTATGCAGAGCTGGACGGAAAAGTAGATTTGAGGTTTGGTTATGCTTTTAACAAAGATTCTTTCAATACTAAGCCCAGAGATAAAATTTCAAGTTATTCATACTTGCGTTTCCTCTATTTACAACAAGTTTATCCAAATACTCAAATGGGAGTGAATGCTAGAGTGGGGGTTTCTAGTATTGCAAACATGAGGGCATTGGACATAGAAAAGTTAGACATGGAGGAATGGTATTTTATCATTAAAAATCAGGGGCTTGGATCAATTGAATATGGCAAAAAAAGTTTGGTCAGCCAGAGCATGTTGATCAATACCTCAAAAATTCATGTGGCTGCTGGCGGAATAAATGGTCACTGGACAAATTATGCAAATTTGCGTGGCAGTAAGGGTACCGGCGCTGGGTATGACAAAGACAGGGTCTTTTGGGTTAAACCCAATATTTATAGCAATTATAACGGACTTGAACTAAAGTTAAAACAACTAGCAATAAGCTATATCTCTCCTGAAATTTACAATTTTCAATTGGGATTCAGTTATGTTCCAGGGAAGAATAACTTACATTATAGCAATCTAGTTGCTGCTGGCTTTTCCTATAAGAATAGCCTATCAGATGATATAAATCTTACTGCTGCTTTAACTGGTGAATTTGCAAAGGAGAATTTAACTGATTGCTCAGACGGAACTTGTGAAGGTTATAAATGCCTTAATCAACTACTACACTGGAATGTCGGGTTGAAACTCAAATTGTTTGATCTTGATTGCATTGCTTCATATGGCAATGGTGGTAAATCCGGTCAGAAATGCAATCCTGAAACAAATAATACATACTACATGAATGCAGGTGTCGCTTACCGTTCTGATTCCTGCAAATTGAGTTTAACATATTTCAATAGTGGTCGAAATATTGCAAGCAAAGGCACGAACAAGTTAACATCGTATGCTTTAAGCCTTGAAAATTCTTTTTTCATGGGCACTTCATATTATTTAGATATTGTAAAGTTTAATGCTGCAGAGCCAATCGAAGAGTCCAACAACAACTCAGGTTATGTGCTTTTGGCTGGGCTGAAGTTGAGTTTTTAATAAATGCACTATCACAGCTTAGGTAGTTTTACTTTACTTAACAGCCAGCTTACTACATTATGTACTTAGTGTATTGTTGTATTGGAGTATGCTACAGCTACTAACTTTACTTGTTATTATCACTTCAGTTGTATTTTTTGGTCATCTAGTTCCAATAGAAGCAAAAACCTTCTTGTACTCATTGAGCTTAAGCATCAAAGAAATTTTGCTATTCATAATGCCTCTTATTGTTTTTGCATTAATCTTTAGCAGTATCAATAATCTTAAGCAGTCGGCTATAAAGTTCATATTGCTGCTTATTATAGCGATTTTTTTATCGAATCTGACTTCAAGTTTAATCGCTTATTCGATTGGGCATTTCGTTCTACAGAGCACTCATTCAATACAGGATATAACATACGAAGAAACAATAGCTCCTTTGTGGTTATTTAAACTGCCCGCGCTGATTTCTAACTTTCATGCTCTCGCTTATGGGGCTTTATCTGGCATAGTTGCGTCTGTATTTCTACCAAAGAAAAGTAAAGAACTTTCGCACAAAATGTCAGGTTTAACTCTGTTTATTCTAAAAGTCTTTTTGATACCAGTTATTCCAGTATTTGTACTTGGGCTGGCTTTAAAGATGCAACATGATCAGGTCTTATCTATAATATTTAAAGATTGCTCAATAATCTTTGTTATTATAACATCCGCAGTTTACTTTTACATTTTTCTCCTATATGGAGCAGCAAATTCGTTCAAAATTACAAGGTGGATAACTAGTATAGGTAATATGATGCCGGCATTTATTACTGCAATGAGCACAATGTCTAGTAATGCAGCTATGCCGCTTACTCTCGAAGGAAGCAAAAAAAATGTAAAGCAATCTGAAGTAGTATCCTCTATTGTACCAATAACTGCCGGCTTTCATTTAGTAGGTGATTGCTTTTTTATTATCATATTATCGATGGTAATAACTTCCGGCTATGCATTATCCACAACAGACTACGTAACTTTCCTTCTCTATTTTTTATTGTTTAAGTTTGCTATCGTTGCGGTTCCAGCAGGAGGAATTATGGTAATGCTACCTATTCTTGAGAGATATCTTCAATTCTCTCCAGAGATGCTCTCATTAATTACAGCATTATATGTAGTGTTTGATCCAATAATAACTTCAGCAAATGTTATGGGTAATGGCGCCTTTACTATGATGTTTACAAAGCTCTATGATAAGCTTAAATAATGTCCATTTTAGCAATTGATACTGTAGGTTCTGGTAGTTCAATAGCAATAGTTGATCATGATGGCAAGTGTTTAGTAGAACACAATTCCACCAGCAATAGCCACGCAGAATCTTTTTTTCAAATTTTAGATACTCTGTTCAGTAAGCACACCTATAACTACAATAAAATAGACTATTTAGTGGTAGTGGTTGGACCTGGAAGTTTTACTGGAATCAGAGTTGGTATATCAGCTGCAAAAGGCATAAATCTTGCTATAAATAAGCCATTATATGGAGTTAGTGCACTGGAAGTTCAGGCGTACGCAATATCGTTGCTTTGTGCAAATAGCAAAAAAAATATCAGAGCTATAATTAAAAATGTTAAAGGGTTTTACACGCAGTTATTTGATTTCAGTTTATTACCGCTATCACACCCAACCGTAGCGCTTGACATTTCTGGATCCCAGTGTCCAGATACTGGGACAACAAACAATAACTGCATCACATATATGGATTGCAATCTATCCGCATTAAATGCTAGCCACGCAGGACTATTAGCCCAGTATAAGCTAGAAAACAAACAAAAGTTCGGTGAAGTTGAAGCTCTGTATTTAAATGAGCCTCAGTATATGAAATTATTATGAGTTACCCTTTTACGTACACTCTATCAATTTGACTAAGTCTGTATATCTGACGTTTTATTTCCTCAGCTACCTCCTTTACACTCATGTTTGAATTTTCTATTTCCATGGCATTAGGTGGTATAAATAGATTACGCGTCCTGAATTTTTCTATAATGCCACTTATGTTAGTTGCCCTCCTATTTTCCCTCTGTCTTTTTAATTTAATGCGTTTTTGTAGTGTATGTAGATCGCACCTGAGCATTACAGGAAGGATTTTTGTATTCATTCTTCTGCTAAGCTCTGCCACTGAATTGTACATTCTCACGTTGTAGTCACTATTTTGCATTAATTCGTCAATAAATATATAATTTTTTGAATGAACTGGATAAGCTTCTATTGCCTGAAGCATAATTTGTGCAATGTTATACATTCTATCTTGGACTTCTTTAGGGATTTGATCATATTCAAAGATATTATCATATACAGAGCGAACTTGAGCGTTGTTAAATAAGTTGCTGTTTACAATCAGTGCATCTATCATGTTAGATAATTCTATTGCTGTAGAAAGCTTACCACTCCCTAAAAAGCCAATAATATATACGAAAACTCCTGTTATCTGTTTCTTTGTATTAACGTTTATCATATTATTTATAATGTTAAAATCTATATTCATAATAACATGAAACTTAAGCTTTAAAACATTTGAAACATTACATAGAAAAATTATTTTTACGGTTAAGATATTATGTAATTTAAAGACACAAATTTTATACAAGTCTCATAGACTATATAACAATAAATTATTTACTAAGAATTAATAGCTCCTTTACCTGGTTTACCTAGCTTCAAGCTAGAAGTATGAGTTTACTATCAGTCTCTTTTCTTGTATAAATCTTTAGAAGATCCTAGTTGAAAATTGTGTTGTTAACAAAGAGCAAGGTAAAAAGGGACCTAGCCTATGCTTATCAGATTTTGTCTTACCTTAAGCTAGACGATCATACATACACTCACCTTTCAGTGCGTTCTGAAGACCAGAAATCTTTTTATATTTATCCATTTGGTATACGCTTTAATGAAGTAAGTGAAAATTCATTAATGAAAGTGTCATTTGATGGAGATGTAATTGAGGGAAAAGAATATCAATATAATAAAACTGGCTATATAATTCACGGTTTTATTTATCAAGCAAGGAAAGACATTCAAGCGATTTTTCACCTTCATACACCCTCTATTGTGGCAGTTTCCTCTCTTAAAGATGGACTACTCCCAATAAATCAATGGGCACTGCACTTTTATAATAAGGTATCTTACCATGATTATAATTCCCTAGCGCTTGATAATGAGGAAGGAAAAAGATTAATAGCTGACTTGAAAGGAAATTTTGTGATGTTGATGCGCAATCATGGATCTATAACATGTGGCAGGACTATACAGGAAGCAATGTTTTATACATATCACTTGGAACAAGCATGCAAGACTCAATGTTTAACATTAGCGATGAACAGGGAATTATCAATTCCAAGTGAAGAAATTTGTTCAAAAACTGTAAAGGATCTTTTGTCTTTTGAAAGCAATCTTGGTGAGAGAGATTGGCACGCATGGATCAGATTAATTAAAAATAGGTCATAAGAAACTTTCTGTATTATATCTACATGTCCCTTCTTGTCGCCAAGTAGCCGCCTATAATGACAGGATTGTGGATTCCAGCGCTATTCCTACACCACCATCAGTGTCAACTAATTCTATACCGCTATTTGTTGCGCGAATTGCCCTAGCAAAACAAGTATTCATGCAGATGTACGTCACATGCTGAGATGACAGGAAAAGAACTTACTGCTACACTAAAAAGAAAAGAAACAGAACATGACAGAATGGCTAGTATCTAATCAGTTTATCGATTATAACCATGCTGTAAAATTCATGGAAGCAAAAATTCAAAGAATTTACGATAGTTTATCTGATGAGCTGGTATGGCTGCTCCAGCACCCTCCACTTTACACAGCAGGGATCAGTGCAACAGATGATGACATTGTTGAAAAATTATTTCCTATATATAAAACAGGTAGAGGTGGTAAATACACATACCATGGCCCGGGGCAGCGCATTATATATTTAATGTTGGACCTCAGAAAAAGAAATAAATGCGATATAAGGCTATATATTAGAGACCTCAGTAATTGGATAATAAATGTTTTGAAGTACTTCAATATATTTGGAGAATTCAAAGAAGATAGAATAGGCATTTGGGTGAATAACAATGGAATAGAAGAAAAAATAGCAGCTTTTGGCATTCGTGTAAGAAAATGGATAACTTATCATGGCATAGCACTTAACGTCTCTCCAGATCTTTCTCACTACAGAGGCATTATTCCTTGCGGGCTGAAAGATTATAGTGTTACATCAATGAAAGAACTAGGAGTTGAAGTTTCACTTTCTGAATTGGACGACATACTAAAAAAAGAGTTTTATAAGATATTTTAATGCACTCCATTATTATTTACATTTTATACTTCATCCTTGTTTTGTGTATTAACACGGGTGTCTATGCAGTTGATCAAGTTGATATTATTGCTCCTTCTTCGAAGGGAAAAGAGTCAGATCTAACTACCATAAAAGAATATGTGGAAGCCTTGGGTTTTTATCCCCATATTGAGGAGAAAATATACAGTAACGATAATCCATTCTACTCTAACTCCGATGAATTCAGAGCAAATGATTTAATTAGCGCCTTAACCGATGATAGCAAAATAATTTGGTGCATTAGAGGAGGAACAGGAGCTTCTCGGTTAATTTCTTATCTAGAGAGATTGTCAAATGATAAAAAAGAAAGAATTGCCCAAAATAAAAAAATTCTCATAGGCTATAGCGATATCACTGCCTTGCACATCTACCTACAAGCAAAATATGATTGGCAAACTCTTCACGGTGCCATGTTGGAAATGATAGTAAATAACTCCGTTTCTGAGAGCTCTGTTGAAAAATTAAAAGAGTTAGTTCTAAACAAACGTGATTCTATTAGATTTGATAACTTAAAAATCATCGACAATGGTATTAAGCTAAAAAATGGCAGATTAGAATCTAAGATTGTTGGTGGTAATATGACTTTAGTTGAAAATAGCGTAGGAACTGCTTGGCAAGTAAATGCAAAAGGCAAAATTTTATTTCTAGAAGACATAAGAGTTTATCCATACGCAATGGAACGCAGTTTAGATCACCTAAAACAAGCTCATATTTTCGATGAAGTGCAAGCGGTGATTTTTGGTAGCTTTACTGATTCCGGTAACGATAATCTTATCGAAATTGTAAAAGAGAGATTTGCAAAAAGTGTCAACTTTCCGGTGTTCACAATTCAAGGAATAGGCCATGGGTATACAAACGATCCCCTACCCTTTAATACCCACACTACCATCGACATTCAAGACGAGAAAAAAGGTCTGTTTTTTATGGATGTAAAGCTCTTGCATAACCTGCTTTCCGATTAGTGTCAAAACTTGTTTACACTCCTTCTAAGTATTCTGCAGTTGCGTTTCTCTTAAAAATTCCTTATGCAAGAGGCCTAATGGTGTAGCAGTGCCTAACTGCATACAAGCATAGGCCCGCCGAGCCTATGTAAATTAAGTAGTTAAAGGATCGAACAATAGGACCACAATCCTTGAGGTTGTTCAGCGTTTGGGTTGTCAAGGTTCCTACTTGGTGCATTATTTCTTACCACTTCTTCAAATGCCTGTACTTTTAATGTAGGAATATGTCTCTCCTTAATATCTTGAAAATCTACAAAGTTAATCAGAGTTATGCCACCACTTCCCAGTTCTTTTCTAAAATCACTTCTATGAACTGCAAAGAAGGTTTGTATACCAGCAAATGTCATAGTTTTGAAATCACATTTATAATGTGATGATAAAGCATCAATTAATGGTTTATGGTTATGCAGAAAAATTTCTTTTTTTACTTCATTAGCTTTATTAATTAAAATATGGGCATATTCTGGTTGTAAGCTTTCTTGGTTACCAAACTTACTGCGTACATTTTCATTTCTTTCCCATATACTAACTAGATTATCAATGTTGCTTTCTCTTAAAAAGTCATACAGTGGCTTATTTTCTTTTTCAATCTTTTTGGCTTCTCTCTGACAGTTTTGAAAGTGCTGTAAATAATTATTACGCCTCTCGTTTGAAGTGTTTATAAATTCATCTTTTCTTTGTAAGTTCTCTTCACTTACATATAAACCGACAATTTCTAACTTTGCTATGTGATTTACTATCAGCTCAACGACGCCTATATGGCCTTGTTCAATAGCCATATTTAAAGAAGTACCAAGCGAATTTTCTGCATTAATATTTGCTCCGTTTTTAATTAAAGCCCTTACTATCTCTTTCCGACCATACAAAGCAGCAAAATGCAAAAGAGTCATTCCTTTGTTATTTTCTTTATTAACATCCGCTCCGTTCCTAATTAACAGCTTTACCATTCCTTCTTGGCCGTTGATGATAGCATAAAGTAAAGAAGTTATTCCTTCATTGTCTTCTTTGTTAATATCCGCTCCGTTCCTAATTAACAGCTTTACCATTCCTTCTTGGCCTTGAACAGTAACCCTATGCAAAGGAGTCCTTCCTTTATTATCTTTCTTATCAATATCCGCTCCGTTTCTAATTAACAGCTCTGCTATTCCTTCTTGACCACCCACAATAGCTCTGTATAAGAGAGTATGTCCTTCATTGTCTTCCTTATCAATATCCGCTCCGTTTCTAATTAACAGCTTTACCATTCCTTCTTGACCACTTATAGCAGCTCTGTACAAGAGAGTATGTCCTTCATTGTCTTCCTTATGAATGTCTGCTCCGTTTCTAACTAACAGCTTTACCATTTCTTCTTGGCCTTGTATAACAGCAAAATACAAAGAAGTACGTCCTTCATTATCTTCCTTATCAATATTTGCTCCGTTTCTAACTAACAGCTTTACCATTTCTTCTTGGCCTTGAACAGTAACCCTATGCAAAGGAGTCCTTCCTTTATTATCTTTCTTATCAATATCCGCTCCGTTTCTAATTAACAGCTCTGCTATTCCTTCTTGACCACCCACAATAGCTCTGTATAAGAGAGTATGTCCTTCATTGTCTTCCTTATGAATGTCTGCTCCGTTTCTAACTAACAGCTTTACCATTTCTTCTTGGCCTTGTATAACAGCAAAATACAAAGAAGTATGTTCTTCATTGTCTTCCTTATGAATGTCTGCTCCGTTTCTAACTAACAGCTTTACCATTTCTTCTTGGCCTTGTATAACAGCAAAATACAAAGAAGTACGTCCTTCATTATCTTCCTTATCAATATTTGCTCCGTTTCTAATTAACAGTTCTACCATTCCTTCTCGGCCATAAAAAGTAGCTATATGTAAGATAGTCATTCCACCTTCATTTACTGCCCCAAATATATTTGCTCCTTCTTCCGCCAACTTTTTAGCTTGTTCTGCATTATCCTGCATGAGAGCATAAAAAAGCTGTTTATTTAATTCCCTTTGTTGTATTTCATTCATGGTTTACTTCACAATTTCATTAATTTATTTTAATATGTAAAAGGAATAATGTCAACCCAACTATTACCACCCGGCAGCGGCGGCAGACCGAAAGCTTCCCTTGTTTCGTTGAGGGTCATGAAGCTTGCATTTTCTACGTATTTCCAGAGCTTTTGCCTTTTTTTCATGAGAATTTCTATTGCACCCTTATCATACGACAAACACAGATCCTCGCCAAATTTTGATGTCAGCCAAGAATTTAGGTGACAGACGATGTTTCCCAGCGTCGGCAAAACCGTCTGTTCCAAAAGGGAAAGACGTGCTTCAACTAAATTGTTGTAAGTGTTATCACCTGGTATGCCAAACAACTACGGTGGAACGCCAAAAGCCAGCGCAATATCGCAGGCTGAGCTATGCTTGGAAAATCCATATCCCTAGGTGTCAGGCTCATTTCTTTCCATTCCAAACCTCCTTCAAGTAATATTGGTCTTCCAGCATTGACAGAACCTGAGCAATGATCATTTATCTGTTCTTTCAGACGCTGGTACTGCCCTTGACTTAAATTTCCACTACTTCCATCTTTCGTTGATTTTATAACTATTGCACCACTTGGCCTTGCCCCATTTTGTAGTATTGCCTGATTCCAAGCGCCAGCTTGATTATGCTGGTCTATGCTGTATGCAGCTGCCTCAATTGGCAACAGACCATACCAATCACTCAGAGGATTGAAGGTTTTAAATAGCACCACTGAACGGCCAGTTAGTTTATTAACCCAAGTCATAGCTGTTATTATTTACAGTGTAGCAATATATATAAGGTTTCTTATTTTCATCCACGCAAATAGATCAAGTCTTGTTTTCATTTTTGTGTAGAATCGAAAATAAGAAGGTTTCTTATTTTCATCCACGCAAAGATAAAGCCTTATTTTCATTTTTGTGCAGAATCGAAAATAAGAGGTTTCTTATTTTCATCAAAGGGTGTCATCCCAGCGCGTGACGCTGGGATCTCATTTCATTTTTCCATCCAGCTCATGTTAGCTATAAACATCGAGGAATTCACCAAACAAAAAACAAGGCAAAAGAAATCCCGTGGGCAGCTTACTTCAAAATATATTGGTAGCTAAGCGATTAACTTGCGACTTCTTCTTTGAGTTGTGCAATTTCAGCCCTAGGAAGACCAGTAGTTTTGGCTATGATATCAATAGAAACTCCTGCTTTAAGTAGGTTTTTAGCCACTTCAATTTTTCCTTCTTGTCTACCTTCATCTCTAGCATCATCAAGTTTTTGAGCGAGGACAGCTTTCTCATCACGAATACGCTTGATCTCTTGTTCGTAGGCAATGAATTCTTTTTCTGACCAGTTAAATCTATTTAGCTCCTCATATGCTTTTTTGATGATTACATCACTTCCTATTATTCTTTCCAACTCTCTTTCACTAGTTTCTTCCGCATATTTGAAGAAGTAGACCCATTTTTCGACTATACTCTCCAATTGATCTTCCTTCGTCTTGGGAAATTTTGGCAGTTCAATAAATGTGAAATAAAAATCCTTTAGATCATGTTCATTGGTATCCTCATCCCGAATAGTGTGTTTTGATTTATACTCAGACTTATCAGGGAATAGAATACAATCTGCTATAGCAATGAAGATAATTTCTTTGAGGTTTTCATATTGATCACCTTTATTAGCCTGCCTTGAGTACGCTTTTGCAGCATAGTATTGAGCACGTTTTTCAAAACCTTTAGTTTTAGCAACCTGCATTTCGACTATCACTTGCACCCCATTTTCATCTCTGCAGAGAACATCAACAATGCTCTGCTTTTTAGAGGCAATTTCAGCATCTTGAATAGTGCTGAGAAACTCTATTTCTTTTATTTCATCCTTGCCAGTAAAGCCCAAGATATCATTGAGAAAATGAATGAGGATGTCCTTATTCTTTTCAGTACCAAAGATACGACGAAACGCTACATCATTTTTAGGGTCGAGAAATTTTGAAAAAGCCACAACTATAGTGCTTAAAAATATTAATAATTATACACAATTCTGTAAAAGTATTCAATCTTTTTGTTTTGGATGTGTTGGTCTACGAGCCCAAGCCTCATCTTGAATTGCAATCATATTAAAAAATTTACCAAATGGAGAAAAAAGCAAAAGAAGCCTCGTGGCGGCTAGTTATTTACTTTTGTGTCGAAATGTTGGCGTTTTTTTATCCTAAACGTTTAATAAGTGCGACTTAGCTGCTTTTTAATGCAGCTTAACCTTAGCCATAAACGTTTAAGAAACTCACTAAGCAGAAAAAAAGCAAAAGAAACCCCGAGTAGCTAGTTATTCACTATCTATCTTATGATATTGGCGTTTTTGATGTCTTAAACGACTTATAAGCGCGTTTCAGCTTGTATAGGTAAAAAACCAGAAGTTTTAAAAAGACGTAAGGTGCACATAGTGCAAAAAATTAAACATGAGACGCCAAATATGCTAAGTTTTTTTCTCATTTAATCTGCACAGACTGAAGATAAATAATAGCTTCAGCCCTATTATAAGTGGACTTTTGGGGGGTGTCAAATGTTTTTCGTTTCTACTGGGTTGAAAATCACTCAAAATATAAATATGCTCACAGTTTCTTATGTTATTATATATTAGAATCTTTTATAACATTACATGACAAATATCAGAATAGAAGTTGCAAATAAATATGAGGAAGTTAGCGACAGAAGAGTGATTGACGTTTACTCAATTTACATCAGCAAAGAATTACCACAAAAATTATATGAAGAAATTTGTGGGTTATTCTACAGTAAAATCATACAAGACTGCCGTTGTTATTCTTATGATAAAAGCCTTGAAGAAGCTCAATATGATTTCATAGAACCACAAGCTAAGTGGGGTTTAGAAATAAGCTTTCTGCCTGGCATGACCGATAACACAGGCAATACAGCAAAGCAAATCGTTAGAGAGTATTTAATAAGCAGGGGCTATATTGACGAAAACATTTATATCAAAGCAAAAAATTCAAAACTGATCTTGGGAAAAGGGAATATGCCAGCCGAAGACGATATAAAACAAGAATACAACCCTATTACTGAATATTGTATGCTTATCTATAAGGAAAATGGCAATTGCCACTGGAAATATTACAGTGAACCGAATACTTCACCTGGTGTCATTCCAGCGCTTGACGCTGGAATCTATGGATCCCAGTGCTTGGGCACTGGGATGACAAAGGATACTGGAATGACACCAAGTAGTAATGGGGCAAAATCCGTTGACCTAAATGTAAGTGACCAAGAACTTGAAAAAATCAGTAGAGATGGAATCGATGGTAATGGCACTTTAGGGCTCTCGCTAGTAGCAATGAAGGCCATAAAGGATTACTTCGAAAAACTTGGTAGAAACCCATATGATATTGAACTTGAGTCCCTCGCACAAACCTGGTCCGAACACTGTAAGCACAACATCTTCTGTTCTCCCATTGATGAAATAAAAGATGGCTTATATGCACATTACATTAAGCGTGCAACGCGTGAGATAAATTCTGACATATGTGTATCAGTTTTTGTCGACAATGCAGGAGGAATAATTTTTGACGATGATTACTTGATTATAGATAAAGTTGAAACTCACAATAGCCCTTCAGCTCTCGATCCATTCGGTGGAGCTATGACTGGAGTACTTGGAGTTAACCGCGATATATTGGGTTTTGGTAAGGGTGCAGCGCCTATAATGAACACCTATTACTTTTGCTTTGCCAAAAAAGCAAAAGGTAAATTTTATAGGAACAAGGAGTGCACTGATGAGATTTTACCGCCAAAATATGTAATGAAAGAAGTGATTCATGGCGTTAATGTTGCCGGTAACTGTTCTGGCATTCCAACACAACTTGGATCGATATATTTTGATGATAGGTTCTGTGGCAGGCCGTTGGTATTTGCTGGAAGCGTTGGAATTATTCCACGCAACATAAATAACATACCCTCACACATTAAAAAGCCTAAAAATGGAGATAAAATTGTAGTCATCGGTGGAAGAGTTGGAAGAGACGGTATTCACGGCGCAACATTTTCTTCAAAGGCGTTGTCAGGAAATAGCCCATCAACAGTCGTGCAGATTGGTGACCCTATTACGCAAAAAAAATTATCCAATGCCATCATAGAAGCAAGAGATCTTGGTCTTTATAATGCAATAACAGATAATGGTGCGGGAGGGCTTTCATCTTCTATCGGCGAAATGGGCAAGGATGGATTTGAAGTTGATTTGAGCAAGGTTCTCCTTAAAAACGACGATATGGCTCCATGGGAAATATGGATATCAGAATCACAAGAGAGAATGACTTTAGCAGTGCCAGAAGAAAATCTCCCTACGTTTAAGCAAATCATGAAAAAACATGATGTAGAAGTAAGCGTAATTGGAAAATTCAACAACAGTGGTAAAGCAGTTGTTGAATGCCCTAAAGGAACAGTAATAATGGATATGGAAACTGAGTTTCTTCATGATGGCAACCCTAAAATGCACTTACAAACAAAGCCATGGACTGAAAAATCCAACCATTCTGCTGTTATCCCGGAACTCTCTCCTGTCACCCAAGTAGCTGGCACTGGGATCCAACAGGCAGAGTCTACAAATGTTTTATGCCAAAACTCATCTAGAGGTAAAATTGAATATGAAATGGATTCCAGTGTCAAGCACTGGAATGACACCATCACATTAAAAGAAATGCTGAGCAGACCAAACATATGCAGCAAAGAGTTCATAGTGGTGCAATACGACCATGAAGTTCAGGGTTCGTCAGTATTAAAACCACTGCAAGGCAAAGGAAGAGTGTGTGGCGAAGCTGTTATTTCAAGACCAGTTCTTTCCTCAAACAAAGGGGTTGTAAAATCGCATGGGTTTGGCTCAAGCTATGGAGAAATTGACACTTACCATATGGCAGCATGTGCAATCGACATTGCAATACGCAATTATGTAGCTGTAGGAGGAGATATAAACCACTTAGCGTTGCTCGACAACTTTTGCTGGTGTGATGCATACAATCCAGAAAGACTGTGGCAACTAAAAAGAGCTGCAGAGGCTTGTTATGACTTTGCAACTGCATTTAAAACCCCTTTCATATCGGGAAAAGACAGTATGTTTAATGACTTCAAAGGATATGATGAAAATGGCGAGAAAGTAATGATCTCTGCACCGCCATCATTACTTATCTCAGCAATTGGGATTATAGGAAATATTGAAAATGCAGTATCGCTCGATGTAAAAATGCCGGGGGATTTAATATACGTACTCGGTACAACCTACAACGAGCTTGGTAGATCTGAATATCAATTATACAGTGGAATAGATAATAACAACGTACCAAAAGTTGATGCAAAGAGTGCCAAGAAGTTGTATGAGCGCTACGGCCTTGCAATAAAAGATGGCATAATTGCCTCTGCAATTGCACCAAATCTGGGAGGATTGGCTGTTGCTCTAGCAAAATCACTAATTGCAGGAGATCTCGGCGCTGAAATTGATCTTTCGCTGGTGTCGATAGGAAAAATACAAAATAGAAATATGATAAACAAGATAATAATGTTTTCCGAATCACAAAGTAGAATTTTAGTGACTATTGCACCACAAAATCAGCAGAGGTTTGAAGAATTGTTTGAAGGTATAGTTTTCTCATATCTCGGTAAAGTGACAGAGGAAAAAGCTCTAAACATAAAGGATATCTTAAAAGTAGACCTGAAAGATTTAGGGACAAGTTATCACGGCACACTAATATAAAATGTTTTTATTACGTAAAATAATTCTTTTATTACATGCAATGTCTATTTAGAATAGATGTATGTTATTGCTTTTAGGTAGGTAGTGTATGTCTATTTTATCAATTCTTCTGTTTGTTAGCATTTCTTTACTCAACACTTCAAATAAGTCAGTGATATGTGCTGCCTTATTTATGGGAGCTGCTTTAATTGTAAATTTAATGACTAAATTTTACGGTAAGAGGGAAACCATATGCAGTTTAGTAATATGCGTAATGTTATGTTGTATTCTTAAATGGCAAAATTTCAGCTTGATGATATTGACTTCGTACACTGCAATTTTAGTATCCCTTCCCTTAAGTACAATTGTTTTTGAAAAACTAAAATTTAAATTTGACTTTCATATAACAAATTTTATTACCTTAATCATAGCATCAGTTGTTGATAGTTCCATTGTATACGTTGGACTACTACATAAGTTCTCCGCAGGCAAATGCTTGTCAATATATATCAGAGACTTAGCTTTTAAGTTTTCTTACGCATCAACACTAAGCCTCTGCTTACTTGTATCAACATATCTATTCCACCTAGTAAAAAGAAAACATATTAAGCTCTTCACATAGTCTGTTTTCTGATAGTGAGCTCACATCTCTGAAGCTACAGTAGTTAGTTTTCATCAGTACTATAAAATTAAAGAATGTTCAAACTAGACCTTATATAAAAACGGACAAATTTTTTAAAACTTGATTATAATTATAGCCAGAGATATTTTTAGAGCTCAAAAATTTATCTTTGTCTGCAGGCTTTTCATTAAATAACTAAATTCAGTAAAAAGTGTATTTATTCCAGCAAAGGTGTGTAGGTGCACATACGCCCTTGCACTTTTTCTGAATCTTTCTTTACATTAGGGTTATTATGTCCAACGTTCTAAACTACGCTTACAGTTAGCTTAAGCTTTTATAGGCTTAAGCGTTAATACACATAGAAAACCAAAAGGCGTCTACGGTTTTTAATATTAGGTAGCAAATTTTACGCACTAACACGGAGTTTTTTTGCTTTTTTTCATTTAGTAAATTTGTATCCATCCAGAGGCATATTGAAGTAAAAGTGGTGTCATTCCAGCGCGTGACGCCTAATCCAGTAAAAAAAAAGAATGGATCCCTATGTCCGCTACTCGGATGACATTATTCAGTAGAATGTTTGTACAGCTTTGACCATAATGCAAGAAGTCTATCACCATTAAGATAAGTCTTATTTTCATTTTGATACAGAATCGAAAATAAGAGGTCTCTTATATTCATCTATACAAATAGATAAAGCTTTATTTTCATTTTTACGCAAAATCGAAAATAAGAGGTTTCTTATGTTCACCCAATAGCGTCAACTTAAGGGAAAATGTCAGTAATTGTGTTTTCCCTATAGCTGTAATAAGGCAAACAAGCCGTTAGGGGCTGAGGTGTTCTTCTGGGTCTGCTGCTTTTTCAGAATTTGGATCATCTAACTTAAATTTAGGCTTCATTTCCTGAGCTTTTTCATTAATTTTCCGCTCTACCTCTTTTATGTCATTTTCGCCAATGGCCATAATTGCAGGTTGAACTTCGCTCATAAAATCTACAAGTTTCTCCATGTCTTCCTCATGAGTACTAGTACCCTTGCTCATAAGATTGTGCAAAAGACCAGCCTTATCTTCCCTTATTAACTGTCCTATGGCTGCTAGTTGCTTTTGATTCTGAAGCATTTTTATTATTTTTATTTCATTACTAAGCATTGTTCTTTCTCCTTCATCAGCTTCAAGATTCTTTTCCATTAAATTACTTATTAACTTTTCAAAATTATTTTCTCTTCTTTGAACCTCAGGTAATTTATCTATTAAATCCTTATATGAACTTTTTACTGCTTTTCCTGCTTCAATCGCTCCTTCTTTTATTTTTTCCCCTGCCTTTCCTATACCTATTCCTACATAACGCGCTCCAATAGCTACAAGCGCTATTAATGTAGCAAGCACAATAAGCGGAGAAAATGCTACTCCCAATACTATTCCGGTAGAAGCTATTCCAATTTTTTTATTTGCAGATGCTGATTTAAAATAATTGACTAGATTGTCCAGCGGACCTTTATTATTATTTATAACATTACTTATTGCTTGCTGATTAACAGATTTTAATGCCTCTTCTATTATTTTTGAGTCAACGTTTTCAGAAGTTAACCCTTTAAGTGCTTCTTCAATGAGTTTTATAAATAATTCTTTATTTACCTCCTTTTGCAAGCCTTGGTCATTAATTGCTAAACCTAAATCTTTGAGGTTCATCTCTCTAACTTGTTCTGATAGGGCTTCAAACAACTTCCCTTTTTCTTCCTGTGGGAACTGTGCAATGCTTTCTATTATATCTGAAATAGCTTTTCTTAGTTCTGGGTAGTCAGTGTCAAAAAACGTACTGTTTGTAGATGCCATATTCAACTTCATCAATTATAAATATTCCTAATTATACATACTAATTGTTAATTATGTTATAACTAATATAAAACAATTAATATAATTATCCCTTCCCAAACATAGAATTTGTATTACAATACCTAGATTATATGAAATCAAGGTATTTTATGGGTGGGAAAAATTTAAAAGCTGCTGTGGTTTTATCAGGATGTGGTCATCTTGACGGTGCAGAAGTAAGAGAGGCTGTATTAAGTCTGCTTGTGCTTGACCAGCAGGAAGTTGAAGTCACATGCTTTGCGCCTGATATCAATGTTACGCAAGTTATTAATCATAAAACAAAAAAAGAAGCAGTAGAAGAAAAAAGGAATGTACTTGTAGAAGCAGCAAGAATTGCAAGGGGTGAAATATATGACCTAAAAGAAGCTAAAGCTGAAGATTTTAATATGCTAGTTGTACCTGGTGGATATGGAGTTGCAAGAAATTTATCCGACCTTGCCGAAGGTAAAGATGTGGTAACAGTAATACCTGAATTTGAAAGACTAGTTTCAGAATTTTTTGTTGCAAAAAAGCCAATAGGAGCAATATGTATATCTCCAGCAATAATTGTTTTTATTTTAAGTAACAAAATTGGTAAGGAAAAGAATAGAATCAAGGTAACGATAGGGGATGACAGAGAAAAATTGATAGAAAAACTCGGTGGTGAGCACATAAAGTGCGATACAGGGTTATCAATAGAAGACGAAGAACATAGTGTATTTTCCTGTTCTGCCTATATGCGCAGTGACGAGAATACGTACTCTGTATATCAAGGAATAAAACACATGATTGACGGCATGGTAAAAAAAATCAACAAGAAGAATTAGACAATCACTTAGACTTCTCACGCAACTAACTGTTGAACTTTGTATTTTTGAGTATATACTAGTTAAGTATACTTTAAAATGTACATATTTTTAAATAGCAAATGTAAAGGTACTCTATATGTCAGATGATTTGTGGGGTTTTCTCATGGATATTCCTAGTGGGGGTTATACAATTGACAGTTCATATTGCACAGGTGATGGGTGTAATCATTACACAGGAAATATTGAACCAAAGGATATCTGGAAGTTTGACTTGATTTCCTCGGACGGTAAGCCAGCAAAAAAATTTGAGGCGAGGGTGACGGATCTTTTCGAGCCGAGAATCTGCCTTAGCGTGGATGACAGTGATAAAAAAGTTGATTTTGATATTTCTCCTGAAAATTGTAACGTAACAAAAGATGGACTTCTGTGTGTTGATGGAAATAATCAAGATCATAAACTTAGACTCTTAATAAAGAAATACTAATTTCTACATCTCGGGTGTAACACTCAGTATAGGTGCTATTTTATTCATGATATTTCTGGCTACAGGTGTAGCGATCATCCCCCCGGTATGATACATGCCCTGAGGTTCATCAATAATAATTAGTACTATATATCTTGGATCAAGTATAGTTAGCACCCCTATGAATGATGCTATGTTTAAATCTTTGCTATACTTACCATTCACAACTTTTTCTGCTGATCCAGTTTTACCTCCTATCGAATACGCTTTTATATTTGCCTTTCTACCTGTTCCATCTGTTACTGTTGCACGCAATAATTTTTTTATCTCTCTAGAAGTGCTTCTGGTAACAATCTGCTCTCCGATACTTCTTTTATTTAACACTAAAGTTGCGTTGTGAAATATCCCATTGTTGATCAGTGCGGCAGCAGTTTGTGCAATGTGCATAGGAGTTACAGCTATGCCATAACCGTAAGATGCTGTTATTAAAGTGCTTTCACTCCATCTATTTGGAATTATCGGTGCAGATTTTTCCGGTATTTCTATTTTTAAAGGAGAAAACAATTTCATAGTTTTAAAGTATTCTACTTGTTTCTCAATACCTAGTTTTGCCGCAACTTTTGCTGCACCAATGTTCGATGATTGCACAAATATGTCTCGTACAGTAATTTTAGGAGTTTTGAACTTGTGAAGGTCCCGGATTTTATATTCCCCAATAGTGATTGGCTTTGACACGTCATATAAATCACTGGTTTTTACTACGTTTGCATCAAGTGCTGCAGCGATTGTAAAGAATTTAAATATTGATCCCATCTCGTATACCCCAAGACTGGCGCGATTAAACTTTTGTGTATCTTTCGCCTTATTCTGTAGATTGGGATTGAAGTCAGGTAGACTGACCATTGCAATAATTTCACTATTTTTCACATTCAACACAATTCCCACTCCACCGAGTGCCTGGAATTTGCTTACAGCGTTAGCTAGTTCTTCATGTACCACACTTTGTACCCGTAGGTCTAAAGATAGTTGAACGCATCCATCTGGTATCATTCCAGTGCTGTGACACTGAAATCCAGCTTTATGTGCGATTTCATTGTGAGTATTATTTTTAACATATGTTTCTGGAGTCTGTTGTTTACCACATAATTCATTAGTGTTTCCATACCTGGATCCCAGTGTCAAGCACTGGGATGACATTGTCTGTTGTATAGGAGATTGTTGTGCAGGAAATGTTTTCAAGTTGCAACTTTCATGTAGATGCGTGTTAGTTATTTGAGTGATAGAAGGCTGTCTGTTTCTACTTACATAAGTTTCAATGCCTGCAATGCCGTTGCCATCTATGTCAGTGTAGCCAAGCACATGTGAAAACAAATTGCTGTGGGGATATATACGCTTTACGTCGTTATGAAAATTTACTCCAGGCACACCAGCGTTTTTTATTGTCAGCAGCTCCTTTGGGGTCAGATGTCTTTTTATCCAGGCAAATTTCCTTTTCGAAGTGAGTATTTTATATAAATCTTCGTACTCAAGATCATCCAAAGTAGAACTGAGTTGTACTGCTATACTCTCCGGATTCTTTACTTTGGTTGAATCTATGTATAATGACGTTGTTGGTACATTTGTTGCTATTACCACTCCATTCCTATCCAAAATGTCAGGTTGCCTACACGCTTTAGTACTCTTTTTTAAATCTTCTAGCGCACTAGACTGATCAAATGTCAGGGAGAATATGCGAAAAATAATTATTATATAAAATATAAACAATGGTACTATAAAATATAGTGAGCGGAGCTTATTTTTAAGCAATGCTTGCATATTTATCTGATTTAAAAAAAATGGAAATTATCTTAGCTGAACCACGTGGTTTTTGCGCAGGAGTTAAAAGAGCTGTAGACATATTAGCCATTACTTTAGAAAAATACAAAAATAAGCGCAAAGTCTATGTGTTGCATGAAATCGTCCACAATAAATATATAGTAGAGGACTTTAAGAAACAAGGAGTGGTTTTTGTAAACAGTATTGAAGATATTAAAGATGATGAGGGAATACTGATTTTTAGTGCGCACGGAGTGTCAAAAAGCATAGAAGAAAAGGCAAAAAGAAAGGGTATTCAAGTAATTGATGCAACATGTCCTCTAGTTAGCAAAGTGCACAAAGAAGCAAAAAGGTATGAGAATAATGGTAAAGAATTAATTCTGATTGGACATGAAAATCATCCAGAAATTAAGGGAATTAGAGGAAGAGTGGACAATCCTATTACTTTAGTGCAAACCTTAGAGGATGTACACGATTTAAAAGTTAAAGATCCAGAAAATTTATCTTACGTCACGCAAACCACATTAAGCGTTGATGATACTCGCGAAATTATTGCTGCCCTGAAGCGCAGATTTCCAAGCATTACAGGTCCTGATTTAAAAGATATATGTTATGCAACGCAGAACAGGCAGAACGCTGTCAAAAAACTAACTGAAATTGTAGACATAGTATTAATTGTGGGAAGCAAAAATAGTTCGAATTCAAACCGCTTATTAGATCTGTGTACTGCAAGAGGAAAAAAAGCATACTTGATTGATCATTATGGATGTATAAGCAAAAGCTGGTTGCAGGGCGTAAAGAAAATAGGAATTACTGCAGGTGCTTCTGCTCCTGATATATTGGTTGATGAATTAATAAACTACCTAAAAGCAGATATGAACGTAAAAGTCTCAGTTATGCTAGGTGGCATTACTGAAAACGTCCAGTTTAAAGTACCTAATTTAGTTTAAAATACAACCAAGCTTGAAAT
Organism: Wolbachia endosymbiont of Ctenocephalides felis wCfeJ; assembly: GCF_012277315.1. NCBI lineage: Bacteria > Pseudomonadati > Pseudomonadota > Alphaproteobacteria > Rickettsiales > Anaplasmataceae > Wolbachia > Wolbachia endosymbiont of Ctenocephalides felis. The sequence goes on from NZ_CP051157.1 coordinate 171,508, forward strand.
GAATGGAAGGTGCAAAAAACCATTGGCGCCAGATGATTTTTAGCTTAGGAGCAAAAGTCAAGTATCAGGAATTCTAGACATAAAACCTCCTGCATGAAAAAGACTTAGAAAAAATGCAACGCACATACGACAGAAATTAAGTTGTATTTGTACACTATTTGCGAATATATTTTTTACCGAATTTAATTATTTAATAGAAAAGCCTGCAAACGGAGATAGATTTCGAGCTCTATAAATATCTCTGGCACTAGTGTAATGAGATTTTTAGTATATGCAAGTAATTTTTTTCGTTAGAGTGAAAAAATTTTCTCCCATGACATAAGCCCACTACTAGACAGCGGAAACCCTTGTATGGATGTTAGAAATTGTTAACCTATTCAGATAGAATTAAAAGTTATTGTGTCAAATAAAATAGGTTTTTTGGCTGTTCTTGCCTTAGTGATTAGTAGCCAGATTGGTTCTGGAATTTTTATGCTTCCAATCAGCCTTGCACCATACGGCGCTTATAGCCTTATAAGCTGGGTGATATCAGGATTCGGTGCTATATCTCTCGCTTTGGTTTTTGCCTTACTCTGTGCAAAATTTCCAGAAACAGGTGGTCCTCACGTTTATGTGAAGCATACTTTTGGCTCTACAGGAGCTTTTTTTGTTGGTTGGACATATTGGGCAAGCTCATGGGTTGGTTCAACAGCTGTAACAGTTGCAAGTATTGGTTATTTAGCTCCACTTTTTCACAATGATATGCAAAATATACGTTTGTTTTTAGAGATAACACTAATTTTAGCTATCATGCTAATAAACTTAAGAGGGATAACTACCGTAGGACACGTTGAGCTTATACTGATGATTATCAAAATCACCATATTGTTTGCAATACCAATAGCAGCACTATTTTTTTTCGATAGAAATAACTTTATTGTAAGCGAGGAAGTTTCGAATCTCACAATATCTCAAATTTTTGCTCGCTCTTCATTGCTCACTTTATGGTGCTTTATCGGGCTTGAAACAGTAACAGCATCTGCAGGATCAGTCGAGAATCCGAGCAAAACAGTACCAAGAGCAATAGTACTTGGCACGTTCTCTGTTGCTATCATATATTTTATTAATAACCTTGCAATTATGGGATTGATAAATGGCAATCATCTAGCTAATTCAAAAGCACCATATGTTGATGCGATAAAAATAGTTTTACCTGGTAGTTGGTATTTAATAGTTTCCATTATTGCTTTTATCGTTTCCACAAGCAGTCTAAACGCTTGGTTCTTGGCTGATGGACAAGTTGCTTTAGGTCTTGCAAAAGATAAGTTAATGCCACAACTTTTTGCTAAAAGAAACAAGCATGATGCCCCTTTTTGTGGAATGATAATCAATACATTAGGGATATTAGTTTTACTTGTTCTAACATCAAACAAAAATTTTGCTGAGCAAGTAACTTCAATAATTGATGTTTCTGTAGTTTCATATTTATTTGTCTATTTAGCGTGTAGTTTTGCCTTTCTCAAGATTACTGTGCAAGAGAAAACCTATTGCAAATTCTTGATCGGAAGTGTGGCTGTGCTTTTTTGTTGCTGGATAATATATGAGACTCCTATAAGCACACTGCTCATGTCAAGTCTGTTCCCCCTGAGCAGCACACTTATTTATTTACTCTGGTACCACAAAGCAACCTTCCTAAAAGCTTAACCTAAAGACATAATTTTTCATTTGTTAAAACTCTTGGGGTTAAGTTATACTACTGCCTGTGTTGATAGAATCAAGAGGTATTGTGTCAAATAAAATAGGCTTTTTAACTGTTTTTGCTTTAGTAATCAGTAGTCAAATTGGTTCTGGGGTTTTTATGCTTCCAATCAGCCTTGCGCCATACGGAGCTTATAGCCTCATAAGTTGGGTAATATCAGGAGCTGGTGCTGTGTCTCTTGCATTAGTGTTTGCTACGCTATGTGCAAAGTTTCCAGAGACTGGAGGTCCCCACGTTTATGCAAAACATGCCTTTGGTCCTACAGCAGCTTTTTTTGTTGGTTGGACATATTGGATAATCTCCTGGGTGAGCACAACAGCTCTAATAGTTGTGGGTGTTGGTTATCTTACACCATTTTTCCATGAAGATATCCAAAGCATGCGTTTGCTTTTAGAGTTGCTACTATTTACAGTTATTACGTTAGTAAATTTAAGAGGAATAGCTACTGCTGGGCGCATTGAGTTCCTACTTACGGTTATAAAAATTTCTGTATTGCTTGCAATACCTGTAGCAGCGTTGTTTTTCTTCGATAGAAACAACTTTATCATAAGTGAAGAAATCTCAAGTCTTACAGCATCGCAGATTCTTGCCCGTTCTACACTTTTGACTTTATGGTGTTTCGTTGGAGTTGAACTGGCAACAGCACCTGCAGGGTCGGTCGATAACCCAACCAAAACTATACCAAGGGCTGTGGTACTTGGCACAATCTGTGTTGCTGTTATATATTTTATCAATAATTTCGCGATTATGGGGTTAATAAATGGGAATGATTTAGCAAATTCAAGAGCACCATATGTTGACGCAATAAAAATTATGCTTTCTGGTAATTGGCATTTGATTATTTCTGTAATTGCATCCATTTTTTGTGTTGGTAGTTTAAATGCTTGGGTATTATCTAGTGGACAAGTTGCTTTTGGTCTTGCTGGAGATAGACTTATGCCACAATTTTTTGCCAAAAGGAACAAACATGGTTCTCCTTTTTGGGGAATAATAACCAGCTCAGTTGGAACTGCAGTTTTGCTAATTCTTACTTCAAGTAACAATTTTGCTCAGCAGATCACTTCGATTATCGACTTTTCTGTAGTTTCATTTTTATTTGTCTACCTTGCATGCAGCCTTGCTTTTCTAAAGGTTGTTGTAAAGGAGAGAAATTATTACAAGCTTTTAATTGGTAGTATAGCAACAATCTTTTGCTGCTGGGTGATACTTGAAACTCCTGTAAACACCTTGCTAATTTCGAGCTTATTCACCGCAAGTGGCATACCTCTTTATTTATTTTGGTATCGCAGAGCCTCGGTACAACGCACTGAGTAGCTAGATCTAAATGATCGATGCTTATGGGCCAAGGTTCTTCTCTTCTTTGTCTACTTGCTCAACATTACTCTTCTTAAGCCTGCTTCCCACTTCCTCTGTATGTTTATTGTCTATGCAGGTCTTACTTTTTGCTTCACTAGGGTGACCTGCTTGCAATCTTAGTTTTTTATATGTTTCTTCTTCAGGTGCGAAAATTCTTGCTAGAAGCCCTCCTATCATCGGTATTGATTTTAGGAAATCCCTTAGTTTGGAAGGTCGCTGTTCTGCTTTTGCAAACTGTGTCTTAATGACTTTCACAGCATACTTTTTATCATCAAAATTTATTTTATACTTTTTTTGTGAGAGAATGTTTTGAACCCTTGACCCATTAATTTTCTCAGACTCCTGAGATATGGATGGTGCAGGTTTTAACTTAGTTTCATTATATTCCTTACTCATCTCTCGCTTTATTATGTAATATAATTAATATTGCATAATAATAACTAAATTACAATTAATTTCAAGGTAAAAATATTAAAGTAATTGTAAACTTTGTCAGTAAAAATATAATATAATTTTAAAATTAGAGGTATCTATATGGGGTATAGAATTGCTGTTGTTGGAGCAACCGGGAGAGTAGGACGTGAGGTGCTAGGTATACTCGCTGAGTTTCAAGATGAAAAAAAAATTTCGATAGATTTTGTTACTGCATTTGCATCTAAAAAATCAAAGGGGAAAAAAGTAAGTTTTGGTGATGAAGAATTAACCGTCTCATGCCTTGAAGGTTATAATTTTATTGGAATTGATATAGCAATTTTTTGTGCTGGATATAGTGTCTCTGAAAAGTACGTACCGGTTGCAACAAAAGTTGGATGCATCGTGATAGACAACAGCTCCCATTTTAGGATGAAAGAAAACGTACCACTAATCATTCCAGAGGTTAATAAAGAAAAAATTTCAGAGTACAAAAACCACAACATAATATCTAATCCAAATTGTACTATAATACAGATGCTGTTAGTACTACATCTATTACACCAAAGAGCAAAAATAAAGAGAATTGTTGCTTCAACTTATCAATCCACTTCTGGCGCAGGCAAAGCAGCAATGGATGAGCTCTATAATCAGACAAAAAAAATCTTCATGAATGAAACTAAAAAACCTGAAATATTCCCTAAGCAAATAGCATTCAATTGCATTCCTCATATAGGAGAATTCATGGAAGATGGATCTACAAAAGAGGAATGGAAAATGCAAGAGGAAACAAAAAAAATCTTAGGGGAAGAGATAAAAGTAACTGCAACTTGCGTCAGGGTACCCGTTTTCATTGGCCATGCCATTGCAGCAAATGTAGAATTTGATCAGCCTATAATCGAAGAGCAAGCTCGGGAAGTGCTAAGAGAAGCTGAGGATAATGGAATTTTGATGTACGATAGACGTGAAGACGGTGAATACACAACTCAAATTGATGTTGTGCAGGAAGATGCAGTATACGTATCGCGCATTAGACAAGACAATACTGTTGAGCACGGATTAAATATGTGGATAGTAGCTGACAATTTGCGCAAAGGTGCAGCACTCAATATAGTACAGATTCTAGAGATTTTGGTGAGAGAGCACTTGTAAATCAACAACTCAAATCTATATTGACATGTCCCATTTTACGCTTATCCCTGATCTCTTTTTTGCCATATATGGTTAAACTAGCTTTTTTATCGCTCAAGTACCCATGAGAATCGTATATATTACTACCTATTATGTTTTTTGTCATACAAGGAAAGCGTAGCATTACTTCTTGCATAGGTAACCCACATATTACTCTGACTAGCTGTTCAAATTGACTAATGTTACATGCGTCCAAGCTCCAGTGACAAGAATTGTGAGGTCTTGGAGCAAGTTCGTTGACTAGTAACTCATTATCTTCAGTAATAAAAAATTCAATAGCCATAATTCCTACTACATCAAGCACATCTGCTATTTTCCTCGCAACTTGTTGTACCTCTTGAGTTAGCTTACTGTCTATTTTAACTGGTACAGTTGAAGTGTCGAGTATCCCATCAACATGATGATTCTCCGCTATAGGAAAAAAAGCCATCTTACCATTTCTATCCCTTGCAACGACTATCGAAATCTCTTTCATTAAATCAATACTTGCTTCGAGAATATATTGTGTATTCCAGTCAAAAGAAACAAATTGCTTCGCCTCAGAATCGTTATTGATCACATATTGCCCTTTTCCGTCATAACCCATCTCTGTTGTTTTTAGTCTTGTGGGATAGCCAAAAGTTCTATTGCTTTCTAATAGCTCATCATAATTTTGTATATTTTTATAATCAGCGGTTTTTATACCTAAACTTCTAATAAAGTCTTTTTCCCTAAGCCTATTTTGCGCGATGTATAATGCTCTTTTACCTGGATAAAAGTCTACATGCCGTGATACAATATCAACTGCATCACAAGGGATATTTTCAGATTCAATGGTAACTAAATCCACGCTCCGTGCAAAAGATTCAAGCGCTTTTTTATCAGACAAATCTGCTATTGTTAAATCGTCAGCAACAGAGCAAGCTGGATCACCCTCAGCACTAGCAAAAATGTGTGTATTTTTCCCAAGCTTTGTTGCAGCAATAGCAGTCATTTTACCTAATTGTCCACTACCTATTATTCCTATTACTTTTTTGCTAAGCATTGTTTTATGATTATTGCTGCTAATTAGAATACGATAATACGCTTGAAAAATCCAAGGAAATAGTGTATAATTAAGGTGTTGTTTTCCTATCATGATATGACTTTAGAATACGCACTTACTACTAACTCTGTTGAAGTTACAGTTCTGCCAATTTATATCGAGGAACAATCTATCCCCTATGAAAATTGCTACGTATGGATATATAATGTTAAGATAAAAAATAAAGGCTCATCTACCATTCAATTGCTAAGCCGCCATTGGCAAATAATAGATTATAAAGGGGAGGTGAATGAAATTGCTGGTGTTGGTGTTATCGGAGAGCAACCTGTGATTAAACCCGGAGAAGTATTTAAGTATACAAGCGGAACATACTTGAATTCACCATCTGGAATAATGCGAGGTAAGTACGAATTTCTAAATGAAGAAAGCACAAAAACTTTTGAGGTTATGATACCGCCCTTCTCTTTGGATAGCCCATACGTAAACGTTAGGCCGCATTAGGCTTAGCAGTTAAAATTTATTTTTTGTTCTCATCATCAAGTTTAAACAGAACCATTGTAGAGACTAAACCGATTACAATTATCATCAAGGAAAATGGAGCAGCTTCTCTATAACGCTCATCACTTACAAGCTCATATATTCTAGTTGATATAGTTTCAAAATTAAATGGTCTTATAATAAGTGTTGCAGTAAGCTCCTTAATCGTATCCATAAACACAAGTAAAAATCCCGATATTATGCTTTTTTTAATGAGAGGAATATGCACATTCAGGCACGTGGAAATAGGCCCATGACCCATAGTATATGCAGTCCACTCAATTTCATTTGGTGTTTTCTTAAGCCCAGACTCTATTGCCTTGAAAGATATAGCAAAAAAACGAAATAAATATGAATAAATTAAAGCACCAACAGTTCCTACTAAGCTCATTTCCACGATATATTGAGTAACAAAAGAAGATATTTTGCTCAGAAATATTATTATGCTAATTGCAATAATTGCGTTTGGAATTGCATAGCCTAAAGAAATGAAACGTGCTATGTTATTGATTACTTTATTTTTACGTGCCGCATATCCAATCGTTATCGCAATGCTAACTGAGATTAGTGCAGTGATAAATGACAGACTAAAACTATTTGCTATTATGCTATAGAACCTAGCCTCATATATGAAAAATCCCTTCTCTATGCTCCAATATATCAGTGGAATAATTGGTAAAATGAACCCTATTAGTATTGGCAATACACACAGGGTGTAAGTAAGGATCAATGGAATAGTGCCGCTTATATTTCGCTTGTTGTGGTAATCTGCATTAGTATTGATTGCAGAATAGGATATTCCTCTTTTTTGCAGGATTTTTTCAATAGTTATTAGCATTACAATAAAGACCAATTCCGCGACTGCCAAAATAGTTGCTGAATGTTTATCATGCAGTAAAAACCAGGTACGATATATCCCTGTTGTAAAAGTGTCAATTGCAAGAAACTGTGGTGTGCCAAAGTCGGTAATCACTTCCATCAGCACTAAGGATAATCCAGCTATAATTGATGGACGTATAGAAGGTATTATGACAGAAAACAAACTTTGCAATGAAGAGAACCCAAGTGTAGACGCAATAGTAACTGAGTTGCTAACATTTTTTAGGTTCGAGCGGACTAATATGTAAACGTATGGATATAAACTAAATCCCATCACCAACATTCCACCACCTAAAGATTTGATCTCGGGAAACCAATAATCTCCTTTGCTCCAGTGAAAGATTTCCCTCAATAAACTTTGTGTTGGACCTGAAAACTCCAGTGCATTAACGTAAACAAACGATACTATATATCCAGGTATTGATATTGGAAAAAATAAAGCAACCTCAAAAATTCTACTCCCAGGAAATGAAAAAAACGTGGTGAGCCATGCTGGCACCACACCAAATATAAAAGATATACTCCCAACTCCGACCATCAAAATTAATGTATTTAGTATATACTCAGGAAAAAGCGTACTGATAACCCATCCAGAGTTCGTTGATTCTGTAAACAGGATCGATATTAATGACAATATGGGACAGATAAATAATATACTTACCAAAAATAAGAATATATTTTTAAATATTCTTAAAAACATTAAATTAAATCCACACTTAATATTAAAATGTTATATGCAAAAGCTGAAGATATCTAGAGCTGATCTGTTGAATGTCTTTATAATTTTATGTACTATATTTTAAGTTGATAAGTTAATAATTATGAGCTTCGTCATCGCAACTTTCTATCACTTGGTAGAACTTGCTAATTACTATGACATGAAGGACGCAATTAAAACTGCATGCGACAACGTCGAATTAAGGGGTACTATACTGCTTGCAGAAGAGGGCATTAATGCAACTATATCTGGCAGAAGAAACGCAATTGATGAAATATTTGACTTTCTACGCTCTGATTGCAGGCTAAAAAATCTTACCTGGAAAGAGAGTGCAGCAGGATATCAACCATTTAGCAAAATGAAAGTTAGGTTAAAAAGAGAAATTGTAAATCTTGGTGTAAGCAACCTTGATCTTTCCCTTAGAGGTCAATATGTAGATCCAGAGCATTGGGATAACTTTATCTCTCAACCTGATGTTTTAGTAATAGATACACGAAATGAGTATGAAGTGAAATTAGGCAAGTTTAAGAATGCAATTAATCCACACACTCAGTGCTTTCGTGAATTTCCTCAGTGGGCAAAGTCTTTCTCTGGGAGCAAAAATCTGAAGGTAGCTATGTATTGTACTGGTGGCATTAGATGTGAAAAATCTACAGCATATATGAAAAGCCTTGGATTTAACAATGTCTACCATCTTAAAGGTGGTATTCTTTCTTACCTTGAAAGAACTCATAATAAAAATAATAACTGGGAAGGTGAGTGTTTTGTTTTCGATGACAGAATTGCTGTCAATAACTCACTTGCCCCAAGTAATCAAATAGAATGTATATTCTGCTCAAATCAAGTCTCAACCGATGAGCTCAAATCAGTCCCGCGCGGCCAGGTTGTTTGTTCTGGCTGTAAGCCTTGAAGCATTGGAAAAAAGTTTATGCGCTAGGATATTCTTATTTTTCACAATCTCTTCTACTTAACAAGTTCCAAGCTAGGTAAGTTACATTCCAAAAAGCATCTACTTGTACTACCAACCTGAGGTATAGTAAAATTTCAATCGCAAATAACTGAGAAAGGAGCTAGAAGACAACTGACCACAATACTAGAAAGGCACCTAGCTGGCAAGCTTTTGAATAAATCAATTACTTCCTTATTCTTAGCAAAATAAAGCGGTTTTTTATCATTATTGTCTTTTATATTAGTTTGAGCTCCTGCTTCGAGAAGAAGTTCAACCATATCAGTATTATTGAAATAAGAAGCATAGTGCAATGCAGTCCTCCCCAGATTGTCTTGGGCATCAATGTCTGCTCCTGCTCTGAGAAGAAGTTCAACCATATCAGTATCATTGAAATAAGCAGCATAATGTAAAGCAGTTCTTTCCATATTATCTTTGGCATTAATGTCTGTATGCTTGCCCATTAGACGCTCATGGCCTACTGGTTCAACTTCATCATTACAGTACTCCCTTAAAATTTTATATAAATCATAACCTCTGGTACCATTTAACATAATTTTACCTCCATATACACTAATGATTAACAAGTATTTTTATAAAGCTCAACATATTGCATTTACAGAAGAGTTGCAAGATATCTTTTAAGACCTGAACTATGGATTAACTTGATGCAAACTTCTGAAATTCTGAGTTTTTTCTGCATTAATTTTAATAGCATAAAATCATTTTTACTTCGGATATTTGTAAGTTGCTGATATTCAATACTTTTCAACCAGCAATTGATATTAGCAAACTTTCTGTTATGTATGGATTATTGATCGTATAACTTGCTGACTTTCTATTCCTTTTTTTGATATTATACCAAATTTCTAATCCATAGTTGGGGTTTTAAGCATTTATTTTTTATTCTTAATTAACTCTAAAGCTTTTTTCAAATCCATACTTTCAATATCTGCATTTTTGCCTAAGGCAACATTTGTTTTACCGCATTTTATATAGAATCCATACTTACCGTTGCAGATGAAAACTTCTTTTCCTTTTTCATTAAAACCGAGGGACTTTAGCTCTTTACGTGGACTGCTTGCAATAATTTGCGCAGCTTCATCTAATTGTGTTTCCAATACTTCCTTAGAACTCTTCTTAAGGGAAAAGTATCTACCATCATAGAAAATATAGTACCCAAATCTTCCAAGGCCTATTTTTACTTCCTTCCCGGTTTCTGGGTGTTCTCCGATCACTTTCGGTAAGGAAAGTAACTGAGTAGCGGTATTCAGATCAATATCATTAACATTTATATCTTTTGGTATGGAAACCGTTTTTTTCTTTTTTGACTCGTTATTGAACTCCAGATAAAGCCCAAAAGGGCCTTTTTTGATCATCACCTCTTGCCCTGTCACATCGTCTATACCCAAACTTTTTGGGTATTCTGAGTTGTCGTTACTGCCAGTAATTTCTTTTGTATGGGTGCATGCAGGATAGTTAGAGCACCCAAGAAATACCCCTGCTTTTCCAAAGTTCAATTTCAATATACCATCAGAACATTCAGGACATTTTTTACCTATCTCTTTTTTTCCTTCTTCTGAACAAAACCAATCGACTACTAAACTGTGAATACCGCTAAAAATCTCATCATGCGTCATTTGCTTGACAGAGTTTACAAGATTAAAAAACGGTACCCAAAAATAGCCTAGCTCTTTTTTCCAATCTGCACGTCCATTTGAGATTAAATCAAGCTTTTCTTCCATCTGTGCTGTAAAGCTATATTCTACACAACGCTGAAAAAAAGTTTCTAAAAATATAGTAACAATCTTACCACGGCTGCTGGGAATAAATCTTTTATTATCTAATGTGACATACTCACGATCCTGCAAAACTGAAATAATAGTTGCATAAGTTGATGGACGTCCTATGCCAATTTCTTCCATTTTTTTTACGATGCTGGCTTCACTATAACGCGGTGGAGGCTGAGTAAAATGTTGTTTTGGATCAACAGAGATCAGTTTGCACGCTTCACCTTCTTGCAAGGCAGGCAGCATGCCTTCGTCTTCACTGTCTGTGTTATCTCTATAAACTTTATAGAAACCATCAAAAAATATGCTCGATCCACTTGCTCTTAGAATTACCTTCTGATCAGTAGAGCTAATTTCAACTACTACTTGATCTAGAATCGCCGATTCCATCTGACTTGCAATGGTTCTCTTCCAAATCAAATCATACAATTTAAATTGTTCTGGCGTTAAATAGTCTTTGATACTACCTGGCGTTCTGTTTATATCAGTTGGACGAATTGCTTCATGCGCTTCCTGAGCATTTTTGACCTTTTTTATATATTGACGAGGAGACTTGGGTAAATATTTATCGCCATATAACGACTTAATCGACTCTCTGATTGAGTTTATAGCCTCATCTGCAATATAAAACCCGTCTGTACGCATGTAAGTTATCAACCCAACAGTTTCACCACCAATATCGATACCTTCATATAAGTTTTGCGCTATGCGCATAACATTTTTCACATTAAAGTAAAGCTTATTCACTGCATCTTGTTGAAGACTTGAAGTAATAAATGGAGGAAGCGGGTTTCTCTTAACCTGCTTGCGTTCTACTGTGCTTACAGCATATTGCCTTGACTCAATCTCCCCAACTAAGTTCTTTGCTTCCTCTTCATTCTTAATGTCAAATTTTTCTAGCTTTTTATTATCATAGTGGCTGAGCATAGCAAAGAACGTTTCGCTTTTGCTATTTTGCATCTCTGCCTTTATGTTCCAATACTCCTGTGTTATAAATTTACTAATTTCATCTTCTCGCTCGCATATGAGCTTCAGTGCAACAGATTGCACTCGCCCTGCAGATTTGCTTCCTGACAATTTCGTCCATAGCAGTGGCGACAAATTAAACCCAACCAGATAATCTAAAGCTCTACGCGCTTGTTGTGCACGCACTAAGTCCATATTTATTTCACGTGGATTCTTTATTGCTTCTTGCACTGCTCTTTTTGTTATCTCATTAAAAACTACTCTATAGACGTTGCTTTTATCATTAATTGCTTTCCTTTCCTTTAGTGCCTCTATTACATTCCAAGCTATTGCTTCTCCCTCCCTGTCTGGATCTGTTGCAAGATATATATCTGATGTTTTACTTGCTTCCTTTGCCAACTCTTTTACATACTTCTCTGCTTTCTCAACAATCTCATACTTTATGGCAAAATCATTATCTGGATCAACAGAACCGTTTTTCACTGGCAGATCTCTTACATGTCCAAAAGATGCAGCTACCTTGAACTCTTTACTTAGATACTTGCCTATCGTTTTTGCCTTCGCAGGCGACTCAACTATCAATAAAGCCATAATTATTAGTATTTAAAGATAATATGTTGAGGAATATATAATGAAATGTAAAAAAATATTTTAATAGGTCCTGTGAATTTTACACAATAGATTGTTGACCGTCACCAAAATCTTAGACATTGCTATTTTCAAGTAACTTTGAAGGCTTACTGCAATGATATGCGAACGTAGCAGCAACAATCAGACAACAAGTTCCTACTGCTATTTCCACTGCCAGCATTTCTAGGTAATTGTTAATTTATTAATAATTATACAACCTTTACAGCTGCTACGTATAAGCATCCAAGATACCGCGAATGAATCGCGGTGACTTAGACTACAATAACAAAACTTGTGCGGTAGCTCCTACGTACTAATCAACATTACGTTGAAAAGACTTATACACCCCTGATTTAATATTTATTTCATCAAGCAGAGAATTTTGCTCTTCAGAAAATGGAGCTTCTACTTCATTTTCTACACCAGCTTTTTCAACATCGTAACTATCTTCTCTCTTCTTTTTATGCAAAAACCAGCATCCACCCACAGTAACAGCAGCTACTAATAATACTGGCGCTATAATATAAGCACTCAGTGTTGATAATCCTTCTACTGTTGTGCCGATAATCCCTGACTCGTTTGGCAATTGAGGTAATGTCGCATTTGTGCTGCTCAACTCAGAAAATGCTGGTACGTTTCTTGATGTGACTTTACCAGGGGAAAAAGTAACATCTCTTGTCATATCTTGAATATACTCTATATTTTCAGTTGTAATGCCATGACTAGTATTCGAACTTTTTATTTCTTCCATTATGTGTTTGATTTCTTCAGTTGTCTCATCTGGTGCAAGATCAAGTTTTTGTTGTTTTAACGGAGCTGGTTCTACAGCAAAATATTCGCTATCTTCTTGCACCTCGTAGTCAAGCTCTTCAGTAGCGGATTCTTTCAATTGGCTAGAATTGAATAGCTCTGTTGTTGTACTACCGATGGTGCTAGCTGCTCTAATGGCCTTAGTCTCATAGTCAACCGCCTCAGTAGTGGATTCTTCCTGCAAACTAGTTGTTGTAGTCTCTTGACTCAAAAGCTTTTTTAGACCTTTTAGATATCTTTCGTCGAATTTTCTGAAATCATACTCTGTTTTGCTTTTTATTCTCCCACTTCTCAGATCTGAAATAATATTGTTAATCATCAATCTACAATATCCTTCAGGAGTTGGAACCTCTTTTGTTATTCCATTAGTGAAGTATAAGCTAAATGAATTGTCAGATATACTAAGATAATCAATCGTCAACCCCTTTCCTTTCAATGAAAAGTATATTTTTCTTCCTTTTTCTATGTCTTCCAAGCTAGAAAAAATAGTAACTGTTGCCCTTCCCTCGAATGGTGTCATTTCTTCTCTTCGCGAGGCGTTTTTTGATCTTTTTGTCATACATCTATTCCTAAATTTATTAATATTCACTATACTAGCACATTGAAAGTTTCAGTCTATGTCTTTTTGTTAAAATTTTTATGTAAGTATTATTTTTATTATATTAAATAATGTATATATTAATACTCAGAGCGATGAATTGATTTTACTCTCATTACAACTTATTATGCATAGATAATCTCAATAAAAACGATGAAGCTAAATGAAATTAGAGAAAGATTTATAAAGTTTTTTGTAAGTAACAACCATGAGCAGGTTTCTTCTTCTCCTTTGATCCCAGAGCATGACCCTACACTCATGTTTACAAATGCTGGTATGGTGCAGTTTAAAAACATCTTCACCGGTTTACAAAAAACTGAGATGAAACGTGCTGTCTCAAGTCAAAAGTGTTTAAGAGCAGGTGGCAAGCACAACGATCTTGAAAATGTTGGTTATACAACTCGGCATCATACATTTTTTGAAATGCTCGGAAATTTTAGTTTCGGTGATTACTTTAAAAAAACTGCGATAGAACTTGCGTGGGAATTCATTACTGAAGAATTGTCTCTTGACAAAAATAGATTATCCATAACTGTCTATCACACTGATGATGAAGCATATGAGATTTGGCGCAAGGTAAGTGGTTTTTCGGATGATAAAATTATCAAAATTGCAACAGATGACAACTTTTGGAGCATGGGCAATACTGGTCCATGTGGCCCATGTTCTGAAATTTTTTATGACCATGCAAATCCTAATTTACAAGATGACGACAGAGTTGTTGAAATTTGGAATCTGGTATTCATGGAATTTAATAAAGATGAAGAAGGTAATTTACAAAAATTACCAAAAAAATGCATCGATACTGGAATGGGCCTTGAGAGAATAGCTGCCGTAATGCAAAACGTTCATGATAATTATGATATTGATCTATTTTCTGCTCTGATAAATAAGTCGCAAGAGCTCTGTCGAAATACAGAAAATAAAGTAGCTCATAAGATCATCGCGGATCATCTTCGTGCAGCTGCATTTCTTATTGCAGAAGGGATACTCCCTGGAAATGAAGGCAGGAACTACGTACTGCGCAGATTAATCAGAAGAGCGGCACGTTATGTCCACCTGCTTGGACATAATGACTCTCTACTCCATCGCATTTTTCCAGTGCTGATAGATAGCTCAAGCTCAGCTTATATGGGAGATGTTTATCCTGAACTAATCAGAGCTAAAAGCTCAATAGAGACAACGTTAAAATTGGAGGAAGAGAACTTTAAGGATACTTTGATGAAAGGCATTAGTCTCTTGGAAAAATTTACTACAGATTTAAAACCAGGTGATACTCTGCCAGGAGAATCGGCGTTTAAGCTATATGACACTTATGGATTTCCTCTGGATATTACACTTGATATTTTAAAAGAGAGGAAAATAAATTTCGACCAAAAAGGTTTTGATAACGCAATGAAAGAGCAGAAAGAGAGAGCACGTACTAAATGGGCTGGATCTGGCGAAAAGTCCGTTGAGCAAATATGGTTCGATTTGATCGATAAATTTGGCAAAACAGAATTTGTCGGTTATGAGTTTAGTGAGGTAAAGGATGCAAAAGTGATAGCTATAATTTCTCTTAAAAATGAAATAATTGATTCTGCAAAAGAAGGAGAGAAGGCAACCATTATACTTGATAAAACACCTTTTTATGGCGAATCAGGTGGACAGGTGGGGGACACTGGATGTTTTATTGTCATCCCAGTGCCTCTCTTATTGTCATCCCAGTGCTCCGACACTGGGATCCAGATTCTAAACCCAGATGTAATCACAGTGGAAAACACCAATAAGATTAATGACCTATATTTGCACAGGTGTATAGTTAAATCTGGCTCAATTTGTAAAGGTGACACAGTTACAGCCAGTATTGACAAGAAAAGAAGGCAAGACCTAAGAAGAAATCATTCAGCTACACATCTTCTGCACCTTGCATTGAGAAAAGTCTTGGGTGATCACGTAACTCAAAAAGGTTCCTTAATTGCACCGGATAGACTGAGGTTTGACTTTAGCCACAGCACTCAAGTTACTCAGGATCAACTGTTTGCAATAGAAGATATGGTAAACTCCCTAATCAGAGAAAATTTTTCTACATCTACAAAAATTCAGAGCATGAATCAGGCGATAGACGAAGGAGCTATGGCGTTGTTCGGCGAAAAGTATGGCGACCGAGTAAGAGTGGTAAGCATTGGAGATTCAAAGGAGTTATGTGGCGGCACGCACGTGGAGCGCGCTGGAGAAATTGGCTTGTTTAAGATAGTAACAGAATGTTCTATTGCATCTGGAGTAAGAAGGATCGAAGCTTTGACCGGTCAAGAAGCAATTAATTATGTGCGTGATAATGAAATCAACTTGAAAAAAGTTGCAGAATCCGTAAAAGCGCCAGTAAACGAAATAATAAGCCGACTCAGTATTTTAAGCCAAGATCGTAAGGAATCTGAAGCTAAAATAAAAAACCTTTATAAAAAGCTCGCAAGTGCAGAGAACGTAAAAAGCACCGAAATAAATGGGGTAAATTTCATAAGCCATGCTTTCATTGACATTCCAGCGAGCATAATAAGGGAATTTGTTCTGCAGCAACAAAAACCACAAACTGTAATAGCTTTCACAGCAACGGAAAAAAACAAAACAGTGCTGATTGTCAAAGTAAGTAAAGACTTAACTGATAAGATCAGCGCAAAAGAGCTGGTATCTACCGTAACTGGAAGGGGTTGCAGTGGAAACGCTGAACTTGCTCAAATGGGCTGCGATAACGACAAAATCATCACAGCTATTTGTAGTAAAGCTGTAAAGGAACTAAGCAGCTAGTGCCCCCTGCTCTAGCTGTGCTACGTTTACTTCATTTAACTTCTTGCTAACGTCTTTTGATTCATCTTTGCTAATCAATGTAAATTCAATGTCCTGAGATGTATGGTCCCAGAGAGTGATGGTATGGGTTTAGTATAAATAAATCAGGAGATTTTGTCCACTGAGAACATATAAATTCAAAAGGAGTAAGACCATTGAGAGTTTTAAGTCTTTTAGCGTAATTGTAGGCCATAACAAAGTCATAAAGATGATCTTTGAGTTGTTGATGTAACCGATAATAATATTTCTTTACAGTAGCATTTTTTAAAGTTTTGTTCATACGTTCAACTTGCCCATTCGTCCAAGGATGGCTGATTTTTGTTAGACGATGTTCAATGTCATATTCTTGACAAACTCTATCAAATATGTGTTGGAAAGATGACGCTTCTGATTGGTAAATTGTATGCCGTTGTCGGTCAAAACGGTGTGAATTTTATACGGTAGAATTTTAATCAAATGACGTAAAAACTGAGCAGCTATGGGTTTTGTAGCACTTTTATGTAACTCAACATAAGTAAATTTGGATGTTCTATCTATAGCAACAAATAGATATAGTTTTCCCTTCTCTGTTCTAACTTCTGCAATATCAATATGGAAATATCCTATAGGATATTGTTTGAACTTCTTTTTTGTTTTAGCTTCACCATCAACATCTGGTAGTCTACTAATGTTATGCCTTTGTAAACAGCGATGCAAGCTAGAACGAGTTAAGTGAGGAATTGTAGACTGCAAGGTATAAAGGCAATCATCTAATGGTAGAAGTGTATGCTTGCGAAATGCAACAATTACAGCTTCCTCTTCCAGAGTTAAGATAGTTGATCTTGGATGCTTTGGACCCATATCAGCATCTTGGGTAAATGAGCGTTTTCTCCATTTTATAATAGTTTTAGGATTTAGGTTATAATATTTGGAGAGCTTTGCTATGCTCTCTTTACTATTTTGTATTGCTCTACGAATTGCCTCTGTTGTTCGGGCGCACCCATGTAATACTTGTCCCATAACTCCTCCTTCGATGGTATTTTTTTCTCATATTTTATCATACCATCACTCTCTGGGACCATACATCAAGTATTCCGCTCGCTACATTATACCAGGAGGTAAAAAAGTCAGATTTGTAATCTTTATAATGAAATATATTCAGCGGAATGTCAAAACTAGCAGCCATATCCTCCAAAGTAGCAACAGCCTTTTTTCACCTAAGTCATTGTTACTTGAGCCAACAATTTCTTCATAACCTGCAACAACATTATTCATATTATACCTCACTTTAAAGTATACACGAGTATTAAAAATTTTGCAACTTAATTAATATCTTGATTTTTAATACTAACAATTAAATCTTGATATTCCTTGGAGTAGAAGTTGGTTCCAATTTCTACATTCACTCCTAGAGATAAGGCAAGTGTCTGCTCTTTTATGTACTCACTCCAAATATTCACCGCTTCTTTAATCTTTTCATCCTTTGTCTTGATTATTACTCCGATTCTATCTGATATATGAAAATCAGCTTGTTTTCTAGTCTCCTGAATAAGCCTCACGACATCTCTTGCGAGCCCTTCTAAAATTAGTTCATCATTTAATTCAGTGTTTAGGATAACAATCCCTTTGTTGTTATCAAACACAGCAGAATATTCACTGTTTGCTTTTAGTAATAGTTCATATTCACCTTTTTCTACAATATAGTTCTCTGATTCATCTCCCAAGAACACTTGCTCATTATCAATTTGTTTCCACTTTCCCTCTTTGACATATTGAACTAATTTTTTGATCTTGTCAGGAATCCTTTTTCCAAGCATAGGGAAATTCAGTTTTAGCTCTAGTGATGCAGTACCTTCAAGTTTGTTCACTAACTCTAGTTTTTTTACATTTACCTCATCTTTTATCATCTCTTGGTACTCATTTGAGTCTTCAGCACACTGGATCCCAGTGTCGCGCACTGGGATGAAAGAAAACGGCTCATCCTCAAGAAAACTACAGGAAGACTGATGATAAATGATCATACTACCAAGCGGTTGCCTGATACGTATGTTAAAAGTGTTCCTAATAGAGAGCGCAGCATTGCACACCTCTCTTACCAAATCCATCTTGGTAATTATTTTATTATCATACCCCTCTAGTTGTGGAAAATCAGCCAAATGAACAGACGTTTCTTTATATTTAAGCCCTTGCCATATAGTCTCCGTTATAAGTGGCAATAGAGGAGCTGCAGCCCGAAGTATGTAGTAAAAACCTGTATATAGAACGTTATAAGCGTCAATCTTATCCTGATCTAAATCACTTTTCCAAAAGCGTTCGCGATTGCGACGAATATACCAATTATTTAGCACTTCGAAAAAATCCACCAGAATGTTGCAAGCCTCTTGGGAATTATAATTGTTCATAGAAGTTTGAATGCCTCCTACAACTTCAAAACATTTGGCAATCATGTAACAATCAATAGTGCTTTGATAATCCTTACAAATTTCAGCTTTAATTCCATCCGCGTTTGCATACATGGTAAAAAAGTGATAACTGTTCCAAACAGGTTTTATTACGTTTCTCAGAACGTCTCGGATTGAGTTTCCTTCTTTATTAAGCAACAAATTTCCACCACAAACAATCGATCCAGAAAGCATAAGAAAGCGCAGCGCATCAGAACCATATTTATCAAAAACCTCCATTGGATCTGCATAATTATTCAAACGTTTGGATAATTTTTGTCCTTTTATATCGAGAACTACGCCGTGGCATATGCAATTCTTAAATGGTTCACTGTCAAATAAAGCAGTCGAAAGTACAAAAAGCGTATAGAACCATCCTCTTGTTTGTGCTATATACTCGGTAATAAAATCTGCAGGAAAATTGTTCTCAAACCATTCTTTATTTTCAAACGGATAGTGGACTTGTGCAAATGGCATTGAACCAGATTCAAACCAACAGTCGAATACGTCAGGTACACGGCGCATAACTGACTTTCCGGTTGGATCATCAGGATTTGGTCTTGTTAAAGTGTCAATAAATGGTCTGTGCAAATCATTCACTTTAACGTTAAAATCTCGCTCTAGTTCTGCTACCGAGCCGTACACATCCACTCTTGGGTACCGAGCATCATCTGATTCCCATACAGGAATCGGTGTACCCCAGAATCGATTACGTGAAATTGACCAGTCGTGCGCTCCTTCAAGCCATTTTCCAAATTGACCATCTCTTATATGGTTTGGTATCCAATTAACTCTCTTATTGAGCTCTACCATTCTGCTTTTGAATTTTGTCACAGCAACATACCAAGAAGGCATAGTGCGATAGATCAAAGGAGTATCAGTTCTCCAGCAGTGTGGATAATTGTGAATATATTGCTCAGTTTTGAACCAATTTCCTTGTTCTTTCAGCTTCTTTATTACTGTATCGTTAGTATCAAAAACATGAACTCCAGCTAAATCTGAAACTTCAGCAGTAAATCTTCCACCGTTATCAATTGGACAAATGGCTGGAATATCATGGCTTTGGCATAGGTAAAAATCTTCCTCACCAAATCCAGGAGCAGTGTGCACAACACCGGTACCATCTTCTGCTGTAACATAATCAGCAATGAAAACGCGAAAAGCATTTTTTGTATCTTTAAAGTAATCAAATAGTGGTTTATAAGAAAGACCTGCCAGATCATTTGCTTTAAGTTTTATATTGCAATTTTCATATGGAATATTGTTTTGCTTAGAGTGGCTGATAAATTTCTCTAGGTAGCTTTCAGCAAAGATATATATTTCACTATCCACTAGATTTTCTTCATTGCCCTCTGTTGTCATCCAAGTAGCCTCCTCTTCTGTCATTCCGGCACTCTTTTCTGTCATCCCAGTGCTTGACACTGGGATCCAGGTTTCTTTCTCTCCAGACAGCGTCACACGCTGGCATGACACCAAGGAGGGAACTAACACTGCACAATACTCAATGTCTTTCCCTATTGCCAATGCTAGGTTACTCGGCAACGTCCAAGGAGTTGTAGTCCAAGCAAGCAGTTTACATTTTTGTTTAAACTGCTTTGGGTTTTCTAAAAGCTCAAATGCTACAGTTACGGCCTTGCTAGTTTTTTCTCTATATGCATTATCAAGTCTTGTTTCAAAATTAGACAGTGGAGTTTCGCATGCCCAGCTATAGGGAACAACGCGTACTGATTCATATACCAGATTCTTGTTATAAAGCTGCTTAAATGCCCACATAACTGACTCCATGAATGACTTATCCATGGTTTTATAGTCATTATGAAAATCTACCCACCTTGCTTGTCTATTTACATATTTCTCCCATTCTGATGAAAATTTCATCACAGAAGTACGACAATGATTATTGAATTTTTCGATGCCGAATTTTTCTATCTCAGTCCTACCAGATATTCCAAGTTCCTTTTCTGCACCCATCTCAGCCGGCAACCCATGGCAATCCCAACCAAACCTACGCTCAACTCTTTTTTGTAGCGTGGTTTGATATCTTGCAAATGCATCTTTGATGAAACCAGTGAGTAAATGTCCATAATGTGGCAGTCCATTTGCAAATGGAGGTCCATCGTAAAAGACAAAACAATTATCCTTGGAACGTTCTTCAACTGACCGCTCAAAAATTTTGTTTTCCTGCCAAAATTTTATGATTCCCTTTTCCAACGATGGAAAATCAGGACTGCTAGTTGTATCAGGATAATGCTTTTGCTTCATGTTCATTTTGGTTGGACAAAACCAAAGAATATAGGGCTTTTTGGAAAATTACAAACTCAAAAGAATGTAAATCTCATTTCTATAAACACTAACTTAGGTTTTAGTGCAATAAACCTAATATATGAAGGCAATTTTGGAAACTCTGATTTGTAGAGAAATGTTAGGCATAGAAAGCCTTGGAATTTTTATATGGAGATTGCTGATACATGCTGCGTTTTATGCCAAAATGCAACTAGGTGACCAGTATTAAGCACTGGTATTACAGAAAAAAGAAGCTGTTTAAACAGCAAGGAAAGCAGTGCTTAAATAATAAAAAAGATACTGCCCTCCTGGTAAACTCAAATCACAACACTCACATGACTGTGCATATTGCTTGCAATTTTTTTCAGAAGGACAAAAGAGGCAGACTAATCTACCTCTTTTTTTGCTTATTTTCTTGTTTGCTCCGCAGCAGAAACTTCGTAAATAAAAAGTTTATCTAAATGAGTGTTGATCTCTTGATAATCATTATTATCTTTAAAACCTAATTCTGCCATCTGCTTGCCTGGCTCGATTTTTTCGAACTTACCGTCTTTTTTCACTTCTAATGACACTACCGGTAAGAGTAAAGTATCGCCTAGCTCTTCGTCAGGCTTATCACCAAAAATAAAACGGTAATGCTTGCCTCTTAAGCTGCGTTCCCAACATTTACCCTCTATCTCTTTACCTTTTCCATCTTTATACTTATAGCTTTCCATTTCTTTGAACACTTCTCTTTTGAACTGTAATACTGGTTTACCATCAATACCTTTAATAATCTTCGGAGCTTTTACAGCAGATACTTCGTTATTTCTGATAATGCTATAAACTGCTAAACCAATTAGTGCAGCAGAAACAGTTGCTAATATACCTATTCCAAGTGGTGTAGCTGCAAAAGCTGCAAGTGGAGCTAAAGCTGAAGTTGCAGACACCCAATACGGTGCTGAAAGTGCTACTGCTGCACCTACAATATACATTGAAGTAAGTACTACAAGAGCAGTATTTGTCTTGTGGAGTTGACCACGATGACTTTTGAAAGTTCTCAAAATTGACATTATTAACCTCTTTGATAAATCATTAATATACTAAAGTTATATGTAAAAATCACCTTAGTCAAGAAACTTTTTACGCAAAAACCAACTGATAGGCAGCGTCTGTCTACATTACCTACCACTTGAGCCAAACCCCCCTGCATTTCGGTCAGTTTCTTCTATACAAAATTCCTCTGTACTATTCCAAACTACCCAAAATGCAGGAGCAATAAGGATTTGTGCAATCCTATCTCCCCTTTTTATTTCATAAGGTTGATTGCTTAAATTAATCAAGCAAACTTTAACCTCACCTCGATAATCAGAATCTATAGTACCTGGAGAATTTAAGACAGTGATTCCATGTTTTGCAGCAAGACCAGAACGCGGGCGAACTTGTCCTTCAAAACCATTTGGTACCGCAATTATAATTCCAGTTGGAATAAGTAACCTTTCGAGTGGATTTAAAACCACAGGACTATCCAGTGCTGCATAAAGATCCATACCAGCACTCTGCGCGGTTGTATAACATGGAAGAGGCAGATCTTCTCCATGCGATAATTTTTTTACTTCTACTTTAATTTTACTTCTTTGCACTCTACCTACCGAAGCTCAAATTATAACATGCAAATTGTACTCATAAAAGTGATACAGCACAGCAATCAACATTCAGCTACAAATCATTCACAATTGACACACTAAAGTTACTCTCAGTAAACAAATCAACTATAATATTAGGTGTTTTACCATCAACTATATGAGCAATTCCAGCACATTCTTCTACCATTTTAATACACGCTATAAGCTTTTCAATAAGTTTTTCTCCTTTAATTTTGCCACAATTCATCGATGTGTTTAAATTTTTAACAGATATTTTCCTACTACCAATTCTATCTATTTCTTCTGTATCGCTAAAGATTATCATTTTAGATGCAGAAACTGCAACTGCTATTGCACTTGCAACACTGTCTGCATCAATGTGGTACGTTTCTCCATTTCCTCCGTGGCCGATAGGTGCAATAACTGGTATGAAATCTGATTCCTCAATAAAAAATAACACATCAGGATTAATTTCGGTTGGTGTACCAATGAACCCCATGTCTAATATTCTCTCGATATTGTTTGACCCATTTTCCTTAAGCGTAGTGCTCATTTTTTCGGCTTTTATTAGGTTGCCGTCTTTTCCGCATAATCCGATAGCTGAGCCACCAGCAGAATTTATATGCTGGACAATTTTTTTGTTAACTGAGCCACACAGTGCCATCTCAATGATTTTCATAGTATCTTTGTCTGTAAGCCTGATATCATTAACAAACTTACTGTTGATACCTAAGGTTTTCAGCACAGAGTTAATTTCACACTCGCCGTCATGGACTATGACTGGATTTATACCAAGCTGTTTCAGCAAGACAACATTGTGCACAAAAGCATTGAACAGAACCTCATCTGAAATTACTACACCGCCACATTTGATAACGAAAGTTTCCCCTATAAAGTTGGGTATATTCGATAGCACTTCAAGTAATATTTCCGCTTTTTGCTTAAATGATACCTCACCACTTGAAAATTCACTGCTCTTCATTCCTTTATCTTGTAAACTTGAAAAATTCATCTCTTACCTTGGTTGTTTTACACTTAATACGGGTACTTATTTGATGAATTGACACATTTTCATTACTAATCCATTTTTGAGTACTTTCTAAAGTAGTGTCGAGATTTTTTTGACCTACTTTGTCTATTTTTGTTAGCACAACATCAAAGTTAACATTATTATATGTTAACCAATAAATAAAGTCTTTGTCTATTTCTTTTAGCCCCACCTTGCTATCTACAAGCACAAACACTCTTCTTAGGCTTCTTCTTTGAGCTAAATAATATTCAATCAGATCTAAATACCGTATTGTTTCTTCTTTGCTCGCACAAGAATAACCATACCCTGGCAGATCAACAAGTCTAAACTTATCATCATACATAGAGTAAAAATTTATTTGTCTAGTGCATCCAGGTTTAGAAGAAACTCTGGCAGCTTTTTTGCTGTTTATAAGCAAGTTAATTAGGCTGGATTTTCCTACATTTGATCTACCGGCAAACGCAATTTCCGGAACCGATTCATCTGGCAATGATTTTATGTCTGAAGCTCCGAATATAAAATTGCTATTTGATGTCATCTTTCTTGCCATTATTATAGAAATATCTAAGGTAGTATGTATATTATAATGTTATTGCTTGATGTAAAAAATTTTTTATTTCAAGTATATGTTATTTACTAAGATAGTTAAAATATTAGACTTGAGCCGTATGGACATAGAAAACAATTTACAAGATTTAAAGAAAAAGTTTAATGATATAGAAGGAAAATTAGAAAATCCTGTCGATTTAAGTCAAAAAGAATTTATTAGCCTCTCAAAAGAATATTCCGAACTTAGACCAATTATTGAGATAATTAATGAGTACGATACGCTAAAAAAGGAAATTTCAGACCTAGAGGAAATAATAAAAGATGAAAATAGCGAATATGATATAAAAGAGTTAGCAAAAGAAGAACTTCTCGAAAAGCAAAAGTTATTGTTACCAGAAGTAAAAACCAAGCTAAAATTAGCGCTACTACCAAAAGATGAAGATGATTCGAGGAACGCAATACTAGAGATTAGAGCAGGTACAGGAGGAGAAGAGGCAGCATTGTTCGCAGCAATGCTATTTCGCATGTACCAAAAATACGCGGAAAGAAGAAACTGGAAATTTGAACCAATAAGTATTTCTAGCACAGGTATAGGCGGTTATAAGGAAGCTTCTGCACTTGTTAATGGAACAGAAGTTTTTGCAAGACTGAAATTTGAATCAGGAGTACATAGGGTACAGCGAGTGCCAGAAACCGAATCTTCGGGAAGGCTGCACACTTCGGCAGCTACTGTTGCCATATTACCCGAAGTTGAAGAAGTAGATTTCAAGATAGAAGAAAAAGACTTACGAATAGATGTTTACAGATCTAGCGGCCCTGGGGGACAATCAGTTAACACAACCGACAGCGCAGTAAGAGTTACTCACCTGCCGACAGGAATAGTTGTAATACAGCAAGATGAAAAATCGCAGCACAAAAATAAAGCTAAAGCACTCAAAGTGTTAAGAGCAAGACTATATGAAATTGAAAGACAAAAAAAAGAAATGGAAAGATCGACAATGAGGAGAAGTCAGATTGGCTCTGGAGATCGTTCTGAACGCATAAGAACTTATAACTTCCCACAATCAAGGATAACAGATCATAGGATTAATCTAACTTCACATCGACTAGAACAAGTTATAAAAGAAGGTGAGCTAGATGAATTTATTGAAGCATTAATTTCACGTAACGAAGCAGAAAGGTTAGCGGGAGAGAGTTAATGTTATCTTTTGAACTACAATATTTCACTTAGCGTGCAGGTACATGCATATTCTATTGTAGTGTTTTTCAAGTTTTTTACAGAGCCATCACAATTCTAGCCTCTTTATAGCTGAAATATAATAATTATTTTTTATACTTTCATTGATTTCTTTACAGATATTAATACAATATCAACTAATAGTGATGGTAAAGAAATGCGTAACAGTGCTAATAATATAAGTGATAGGGTAGTGAAAAACTTAAATAAACTAGCCTATAAAGGACAAATAAATAGATTTAGAGAAACATTTTATGACCTCAGTTACCATCATAAGCAGTGCTACCTTCACACAACAATAGTAAAATGTCATGCTAAAGTTATGTACTGCATATTGAGTTCAATAAAAAGAGATGAAGCACTTAGTGTGCTTTACGATTTGTTTCAGGAAAAGAAAGGATTTGCATTTAACACACTCGATGTCATTGCTCATCAATCTATTTTTTTATTTAGAACTCTATTTAGTCAGTTGAATTCTCAACAAAAAGAAGATTACAAGATATATTTAGAGATAAAATCGACAGTTAGTGCTAAGCACATTTTGGAGCGTTTTTATTCAAATGATAAAAGGAAGCCTAAAGCAGAAAACTCTAATGCAAAGAATTTTAATACAGATCATAGATTGTTAAGGCAAAGAAAAAAGCCTACTCAGAATAGACTTTTACCATTAAATAATTCTGCAAATTTCCTTCCAAACTCTGCAGAAGAGACAACCGATCAACACGAGATAGAACCCCCTACAGTTAATTTGAGTGTAACACCGGAAGAATATCAAGATATACTTTCAGAGTCCCAGTCATTGGATGAGTTGATTTATTGGACAACCGGAGAACAGCTATCAAATAGCCTTCAACTCTCAACATTAGAAAAGTTTAACGAACTAGAAGAAGTAATTATAGAGCCAGCAGTAAAACGTCAACGCGTATTGTGACAATAACTGGAGATTAGAAAATCTGTGTACCGACATCTTTTCCAGGCCTTAAAAGCAGCAAATAGGCAGTAAAAATAAATGCTAGCACTGATGCGGACAAAACAAGAATAGCTGTACTGATTACTTGACCGTTGTAAACACAGCTTGTTAAGCCAATAAAGGCTGCCATGATGAAAGCTCTAAGAAATGAAACTGCAGAAGAAGCTGTACCTCTGATTTCAGGGAAAACATTCAATGATGCGTTAAAAAGCACTGCCTGGCACACTGCGCAACCGATACCAAAAATGACCATAGATAATGTTACTAAGTAGAAAGAATAAGGTGTGGTTATACTAAATATAAAAAGCAATATAGATCCAATCATAATCACACCTGTGCCATAAGCTACACACTTTATTGCTCCAAGTTTTTGCAAAATTTTACCGGTAAGTAGACTGACAAAAGAGAAGGACCCGACTATTGCACCTTGATGCAGTGAGTAAATCGTGCTAGATAAACCAAAAGTTTCCATATACAAAAAAGGTCCACAGGTGATAAATGACATATAAGCAGCAGAGAAAAAGCTCATTATCAAAGATGACGCCATAAATCTTGAACTCAATAATAGCTTCCCATAGTCTTTTATCATTTTTTTCACACTAAAAATATCGCGGTCCTTTTTCGTTTCTGGCAAAGCTAAAAGCAACAAAGCCCAAGAAAGCAAACAAATTACTGCAACACTTGCATAATTGCCACGCCAACCGACGATCTCATTGATGAAACTACCTAACACTGGCGCGATCGCCATGACGATTGTTAGAACAGAGTTCATGATTCCAATGAATTTTACCGCTTCGTCACCTTTGTAGCTGTCTGCAACAATCGCAAATACAACCACGGATGTGCTGACACCAATGCCCTGAACAAAGCGAGAGATGAAAAGCCAAAAAACTGACGGTGCGAAAACACACCCAACAGCCCCGACAAGTAGCAAAGTGTTGCCTATGATCATGATTCTCCTCCTACCATAGCATTCAGACAATGGACCAAAAAATAGTCCTCCTATGCAAAAACCCAGAAAGTTATAGGCAATAGTTAACTGAATTGTACCTTCCGACACATTGAAATAGCGCACTATGTCTGGAAAGCTAGGTACAGAAATATCAATTTCAATAAACGTGGCGATCAAAGATAGGATCAACAGAAAAGGTAGTAACATTTAAAATTTTCAACTAATAGACAAAAGTAGCGTATTTAAAATATTTAGCAAAGAATATTTTCGTCCTCATTTTAAAATATTCTACATATTAGAAAAATCTTGCATAGCAAGGCGCTGAAAAAAGGCACTTGATAACCCTCGCCAGTCCACTTGTCATTACTATGGTTATAGTAATGAAGCATTTTCTTTAATTTTACTAGTTTGTAGACACCCTCTTAATATAAAAACAGACAAATTTTTTCCTAACTTTATAGAGAAAATTACTTCCATTTTCTTTAAACTTAATTACAATGATAAGTTAGAGATATTTTTAGAGTTCAAAAATTTATCTTTGTCTGCAGGCTTTACGCTAAACAATTAAATTCAGTAAAAAGTGTATCTATTCTAGCAAAAGGTTTGTAGGTGCACATATATTCCTGCGCTTCACTTTTCCTGAATCTTCTCTACAGGAGGACCATTATGTTCAGCATTCTAAACTACGCTTACAGTTAGCTTAAGCTTTGTATAGGCTTAAGCGTTAATACACATAAAAAACCAAAAGGCGCCTATGGTTTTTGACATTAGACGGCAAACCTTATGCACTAACACGGGATTTTTTTGCCTTTGGTAAAATTTTTAATGTTCAAATATATTTCTATACAGTCATCCTTCATTTTTTTATTGAAAGATTCAGAAGGACATTACATACTGCCTAGCAGACTTCGTTGAAGCTTATAGCAAATTTAAACACTAATATAGCCTCACAACCATATAGAAAAATATGCTAGAGAAAATTAAGCAAAATACTTTTGGTCACTTCAAATATCTACCTCAAGCTGCAGGCTTCAGGGTAAAAGTCGACCATACTCTTACAATAATCAATTGTGGGCTTGGATCCTCGATGTTTAACATCGTTTGTGGTGACTACCGCACGGGACTTGAAGAAAAAGTTCAAAGCGTTATGGACGAATTTAGAGGTCAGCCTTTTGCATGGTGGATTAGTCCATCAACTAAGTCAAAAGCATTAAGCAGAAAATTGCTGGAGTACGGCTTTATTACCGAGACTGAAGAACATGCCATGTTGTGTGATCTAACCAGTTTTGAAAGCAGCAATAACCAACTTATCAGAATAGGGCAGGTGTTAAATCGAGATCAACTTGAACATTTTATCAGAGTGATTGAGATATATGATGAAACAGCACGTAACTTTTACGAAAAACTTACAGAACCACTGCTCAATCAACAAGAAAAATTGTTTATTGGGTATGAAAATGATATACCTGTTGTCATTGCTACTCTTTTCATTTTTTGCGACACAGCCGGCATTTTTAGCTTAATAACAGAAGAAAATAAAAGGGGACTTGGGTATGGTACTCAAATGATGATTCACCTTATGGATGTTGCGAGAAAAATTGGTATAAAGTATGCAACTCTTTCTGCGTCAAGCGATTCAGGATATCGAATCTATGAACGCCTGGGGTTTCGTACGTTTGGTCAATTTGAGTGCTTTGAATGGAGGAGCTAGAAATAAGAATTGAGCATACTACGTCTCCAAACAGTAGAGATATTGAATTCCTGTACAAAAAAATTAATGAAGAAACCGCTGATAAGGGCACGTTTAGCCCATTCGCTTTTTTTATCCGTGATGATAGTAAACAAACTATTGCAGGCTGTAGCGGTTTTGTTATCTATGGTTCAATTTACACTGATCTGCTTTGGGTGCATTCCGATTATAGAAGAAAAGGTATGGGAAGGCAGTTAATGGAAAAAGTCCATGGTTATGGTCGAGAAGTGCACTGTAAAATAGCAACTGTTGCAACCATGAACTTTCAGATGGCAAGAGGGTTTTATGAAAAACTTGAGTACAAGTGTGATTTTGTACGTCCGGGGTATATTAATGGAGCGATATGTATATTTTTGAAAAAAGTGTTGTAGTATACGCTATGTCTAACGTTAGTAAAATACAGGTTTGTATATAGGTAACCCGAACGTACCCGTTCAGACAATGGTGTCAACTTAAGGAAAAATGTCAGTTATTGTGTATAAAATTTCTCTCTATAGTTATGATAAGGTAGAGCAGCCCAACGCCACCATGTCTTTAGGAGAGTTTGATGACGTAGGCTCTTAAGCTGACGCCACTGGCCGATCAGATACAAAAAACACATCAGGTAGCAATACTTACCCAAAAACATAAATCCTAAAAGGAAAAAATTGAAGCTAATAAAACCTACTTAAGACTGGTGTTTTTATTGATATTATCTCAAAAACAACCAGTCTTTCTGTAGACGAAGCATTTGTTACTTAGAAAGAAACAGACTAATGGTTTATTGACCTTTCTAGTTGATCACTTATCGTGATACCATTCAAATAAAACTCAGGCTTATTGTTTGCTTTATCAGTAGCTTCTAATGATTGACTTTTTTGCTGACCATCACTGGCAGTCAGTTCATATCCTGTACTGGATAATTGACTGTTAACTCTATCAACATCAAATTGCTCAACAAGAAAGCCATTTTTCCCTACTTTATGTTTAGCAGACTTTACCCCTTTTTTACAACTTGCATAAGCTGGTCAACGCTTTTTAATCCGGAAACAAACGCTGTATTACAATCGAAATAAGCATAATTATCACCTGTTCTATAAATTGCAACAACGTGATTATTTGTTACTAAGTGAATAGCAAAATCACCCTTAACTCCAGTTATATAATTCGATAGATCGCCAAGCGTTTTATAGCCCTTAGTGCAAATCAAGTTCGAAGGTAGACTGCTCATACGAAAATCTAACTGTTGTTCAAAACCATCAAATAATTTACTAAAAGCTGGTGTTATTCAAGGGTAATTTGTGTTGATTAAAAAACAAACCCTGGGAAAACCCACGAGTAACAGCAGTACACTTATCATCCATTTTAATTCCTAGTTCCTCAAAAGAAGGCGAATAGAGGCTTTGTTTTACTGGTTGAATTGATGCATCATGAAAATTATTGATACGAATTGTGACAAGTGCAAATATGCTTCCTGTTGTTCTCGACAAAATTGTACCGAACAGCCAGGATCTTGTTCGTACTCTCTTCTCACACTTTCTATTGAACGTGTGCATGCATAAGATCCAGGGTGTGTTAATCCTGCTGCCACTCGCATTTTTCTCTCTTGCTCTCTCTCATGTTCAGTTTCTACTGACTCTGGATCATTATTCATTATAGAATGTGCCAAAGCTATCACTGCTCCTATGCCTATTCCTACCGCAGCGGAACTATTCCTATTGCAGACACTAGTGCGACTGCTCCTGCTGCTACTCCCCCTAATATTACTGTTCCTACTGTTGTGCTAGAAGAAGAATCATTTTCCTCTGTTTCTTCTGTAACTTCCTGGTCAATTTTGCTCACAAATCCTCCAAACCCCAACTATGGATTAGAAATTTAGTATAATATCAAAAAAAGGAATAGAAAATCAGCAAGTTATACGATCAATAATCCATACATAACAGAAAGTTTGCTAATACCAATTGCTGGTTGAAAAGTATTGAATATCAGCAATTTACAAATATCCGAAGTAAAAATGATTTTATGCTATTAAAATTAATGCAGAAAAAAACTCAGAATTTCAGAAGTTTGCATCAAGCTAATCCATAGTTCAGGTTAAAACGGTTAGCTTACTCAAACAGCACTAACACGATTTGCCTCTTTTTGGATGTAAAAGTCTCTTAGGAATTGTTCTCTTAAACTCTAAGATATTTTGTTCAACACTGTAACCGGATCCCAGTGTCCGCTACTCGGATGACACCATCCATAAAGCAAATCAGCGTCACTTCCTACTTAGCATATCCATCAAATCAGATTCTTTGAGTTTACTATGATCAACCTTACTGAACTTATTAACCATTGAGGTCATTTGATTATACTGCTTAATTAAAAGATTAACATCTGGTACACCTGTTCCAGAACCTTTCGCAATTCTGAGTCTTCTTTTGCCATTTAGAATATCTGGATCTTGTCTTTCCTTTTCAGTCATCGAATTTATGATCGCTATATATTTTTTCACTTTACTATCATCTGGCATGCCACTGCTTAGCTTTTTTGTAAATGAACTTGGAATGAATTTCATTATATTGCTGATGCCATCCATTTTTTTTAAGGTTTTTAACATTCCTGCTAAGTCGTTTAGGTCAAATTTGCCTTTTTTTACTTTTTTCTGCAGTTTATCAATTTCTTCTTGACCAACGATCTCAGCAGCTCTTTCAACCAATGAGACAACGTCACCCATATCAAGTATTCTTTTTGCGATTCTGTCAGGATAAAAATCATCAAGGTCACTTAACTTTTCACCACAAGCAATGAATTTAATCGGGCAATTAGTTGTCATTTTCATAGAGAGAGCAGCACCGCCGCGCGCATCACCATCAACACGGGTAAGAATAATACCTGTCACACCTATTGCTTCGTTGAATGATTTGGCGATATTCACTGCATCCTGGCCAATCATCGCATCGGCTACTAAAATAACTTCTGCAGGCGAAGCGATTTCCTTTACAACTTTCAATTCATTCATCATATTGTCGTCAATATGAAGCCTACCTGCGGTATCTAGTATCAATACATCATAATGATTTGCCGCTTTCAGTGCCCTTTTGGTAATGGCAATAGGTTCCTCATCCGTTACTATAGGTAAAGTTTGTATATCTATTTGTTTGCCGAGCACCTCGAGCTGTTTCTGGGCGGCGGGCCTGTAAATATCCAAAGAAGCAAGCATTACTTTTTTCTTTTGTTTTTTTAGTTTCAAAGCGAGCTTTCCTGAGGTAGTTGTCTTACCTGCACCTTGCAAGCCCATCATCATAATTACAGCAGGAGATTTGACTGCTAGATTTAATTCACTTTTTTCTGACCCAAGAATCGCAACCAAGTTATCTTGCACAATTTTGATTATCATCTGTGCTGGAGAAATACTTTTGATAACTTTTTCCCCTATTACCTTATCTTTAATGTCGTTAATAAACTTTTTTGCAACTTCGAGGGAAACGTCAGCTTCAATGAGGGCTATACGTATTTCACGCATAGCAAAGCTAAAGTCATCTTCGGAAATGATTGACTTTCCTCTGAGCTTATTAAATACAGAATTTAAACTTTCAGTTAATGGC
Organism: Wolbachia endosymbiont of Ctenocephalides felis wCfeJ; assembly: GCF_012277315.1. NCBI lineage: Bacteria > Pseudomonadati > Pseudomonadota > Alphaproteobacteria > Rickettsiales > Anaplasmataceae > Wolbachia > Wolbachia endosymbiont of Ctenocephalides felis. Next base: position 204,310 of record NZ_CP051157.1, read on the forward strand.
TTAAACATAATAGTACTAATAGAATACTCATCAAAAAAAGAGAAGAAGCTGAAATAAAACTCACTGAATTATAACTCAACACTTCTTTAAGTCTAGTGGCGTTACTAAAGTATAAATCAGCCAGTGAATCAGTCAAGTTTTGCAGTATACCAGTAGACATTTTCCTAGTTTTGAGAATTAACTTATTAGATATTGACACAACATAGGGTATGAAAGCTCTAAAAATCCAATCAATATCCATTTTAAAATTTATTCTCGGCAAAAATAACTTGCGCAGAGGGATAAATAACAAAGTGGCACATAGCAGTAAATTAAATTGTGACCAAATATTTTTTGTGGTATACGCAAGATTAAAAATCGAGGATTTATTGTAAATGGGCAAGTAAGGATTACCAGCAATTACGCATGCAAATGCTAAGACAATCATAGCCACTCCCCCCCCTTTCTCTGCTAAAAGTTTTGACTTACTTTCTACAATAAATATGTAATAGAGGAATTTGAGCCCTACGCTTAAATAAAGCGATAAATTTAGAATTTTGTATAAGTTTTTGTACAATGCTAAGTTAGTACCACTCGCCTCGATTTCAACTGAGGTGTATGATTTGCTAATAAAGCCAGCAGTCCCAGGAAATGCAGCCATTGTAAGTACTGCGATTAAAGCATACATTCCTTCCACTGACATGAATTTACCCACTCTATTGAAATTCACTGCCTTTGTCCGTAAGATAGTAGAGTTAGCAACAGCAGTAAGCAACAATTGGTAAGCAATGGAAAAAACTATATTGAATGCAAGTAGTGATGCAGCATTTTCTGAACGGCTAAGTAAACTTCCCGTTATAATTAACATACCCATTTGCCCTACAACATTGTAGGCTAAAAATCTACGAATGTTTTGTTCAAGAGAGGTGAATACAATTCCATAGATCGCAGTAATAGTGCCCAAGAGTGCTAATATTTCAGCATGATCTTGCCAAAGATTGGTATGCAGGATTGCTACTAAAAAGGAAACCTTAGTAGTAAATAGAGAAAGGTATGATGCACCGTGCAACGATGCAGCAGGATATGCATCCACAACCCAAAACGAGAAAGGAAAACAAGCGCAATTTATTAATAAACCTATGGCTATTAAGTTAGAGCTTTGAATTGCTGATCCTGCTGTTAGTATAGTTCCGACAAAAAAGTGTACACAAGCATATCTTATTGCAGGTCCGCTATCTTTACTGCCGGCTGCAATGATAAAAGACGCGCTGATGGCCATTAATTCACAAAATATTATGGCCGATATCATCTGTTTAGATAACATTGCACATAACGAACTGACAGTGTAAGCAAAAAAAGATAGCATTTCTGAAAAGCTCAAGTTTCTTGCCGGTAAAACAATTAAAAATGCAGCCGATAGGAAGGATATTAACATAATGTGAGAGGATAAACCGAAGTTTAGAGCAGGATGAAACCAATTTACTATTGTATTTAAATTCTCAGGTAATTTTAGAGCTGTAACTATTAATATAGTCAGTAGAAGTAACAGTAAAAATTTATAAAACTGCACAATGATTTAAGCCAATATGGTTTATTTTACTTGAATAAATAGATAAAATCAATTTACATGTAATTGCTTTTTAACTACTAATTAAACTAATTACCCTATAATTGTACCAGGGTTAGAGGGTTAGGAAAACCGGTCAGATTAGGTTTTTAATCTAATCTGACCGATAGCTTTAATAGTGAGGTAAGCCTCAATATAACACGCTCAAATTATAGTACTACACTCGTGCACAATATGTTTTAAATTTGTGCACGGGCGTTAGTAAATTATTTACTTTTTGAAATAAAGTTCATAGCTAATACAAGAAAGATTTACCTGGAGTAGTATAGAGGCACAATTACAATATCAAGGCAACAGGCGTGTTTGAGCCCTTTGGTAAATCTTTCTTGCGTTAGCTATAGCTAGCGTAAAATTATCTTAGCTTCATGTTACCTACATCAAAATAATTATTATAACATAAGGTTATTAATAATATATGTGTATTGGCATATCAGGCAAGGTATTGAGACAACAGAGGAGGTGCAGTTTGATAGTCGTCATTCTAGCACTATGTGCTGGAATGACGGAAGTTTTTCAAGATAGTTGTAATGAAGATTAGATTGCAAGATCTGCTAAAGAACTATAAAGTATATCAGCATCTTCCTGTGCCATGTAGTCATCCACTGAGGAACTATGTAGCACATTGACATCATCTTGCGTTTTACCATCATTTACTACTTCATAATGAATGTTATACTTATTTAGTTCGCCTAATATTCTGCTTTGGAAATCTTTTTCACCATAGTCTTCCATAATAACATTTACATAATCAGCATTATCAGTGTCATTGTTATATATTTTTGGATCTTTAACGTTATAGTGTTGTGTAAACTTACACTCACCACCTTCATCTTTACAAAAAGAAAATTTTCCTTCTTGGTCACTATCTGCAATAATGATAAATCTATTGCCTTCGCTATCTTTTGTCGAAAACTCATTACTGCTTTTATCTATGGAATATTGTTCCTTTGGAAACTTTAATGTTAAATAATATGTCATAATATTACCTTAATAAAAATGGTCATTATAGCATATTTAAGTTAATAAACAATATACATTATAGTATAATTAATATGGAGTGTACTTAATAAACTTCAGTGGGACAGCCCGTTGGACCCATAAGAACTATTTGTTCACCTTCTTTAAAGCACTTACATAAATTAGTGGAGCCACCAGTTTCAAGCACAATAGTGAAGATAATTCCTTTTTTTTTGTCTACTTCAGTGCCGGTCACGGCTACACCTTCCATAGCTTTTCTGCTGTTAGTTTCAAAATTTTGCAATCTAAAAAATTGTCCAGGCTGAAAGTTTTTTGCAGCAAGTGGTGCTTTAATCACTATCTCTACCACCTTGTCAGTTAAATATTGTACTTTCATGACCTTTGCAGTGAATTGCTCTTTGATCATGTTGAAAAATTCTTCATTGGCTACAGTACATGATGTTGGCTGGTTAGTTGTTAAAATTTTGGAAATAATAGGGTAGCCATTCTTAGCACTTGCCATAGCTTTCACAACACTACCACTATACGAAGGGTGAAGATCACCAAAAAAACTAATTGTTCTATTGCCTTGCTTATATGCTAATATTCTATCTTTATTTTGCATCTTAGGAGACAATATCGGATCCACTTCTTCCCCCAATGAGTTTAAGTGCGTGAAATACCCATTACTTAATTTAAAATGCTTTTTATCTTCTGTTGCAATGACTGTATTTGGCTCAGTACCTGCTGCTATCAGAATAGAACGTGCCTTTATATGTTTAATTTCTCCAGATTGAATGTCTCTCAGCTTTACCGACTCAGCATGACTATATTTATCCGTTACAATTTCAACTGGCTCTAGATTCTCAATAAAGTAGATCCCCTCTAATAATGCGTTTTGCACCTCTTCACTATTTAGTCGATAACTTGGTGAATCTTTCAACTGTTTTCTATATACAACTTTTACCCCTCCGAGGCTTTGCATTAATTCCAATATTTTTGTTTCTCTATTCTCCTTTTTTGCTAACTCTTGCTCTTTTTGAATCAGTTGTGCGTGTGATATAAACTCACCTGCAATGGTGTGCTCTTCTTCTGTCCAATCCCTTTCAATATAGTCTTTTCCATATTTATCAACCAATGTTTCATAGCGGAAAAGAAATTTTTCTACTTGAGTTGGATAATACGCTAAAGCTTCAGTAGCAGTATCGATTGCAGTAAGTCCTGCACCTATAACAACTATTGGCATACGAACTTGTAAGTTTGCTATGGAATTAAATTTGAGGGCACCAGTAAGTTGTAGTGACATCAGAAAATCGGATGCCATGCGTACTCCGCGAGCCAATATATTTTTTACTTTGATCATCCGTGGCTTGCCAGAACCAAGCGCTAAGGCAATGTGATCGAAACCCAAATTGAACGCATCATCAACAGTTACTGTGCCACCAAAGCGGATACCTCCATAAAGTGCAAAATTTTTACGTCTTTCCAGTAATAGTCTTATAATCTTTAAGTAATTTTTATCCCACCGGGAAGTAATACCGTATTCTGTCACTCCACCAAACCCATCGGCCGGGCGCTTGCTTAATTTTTCACGTTTGAAATCTTTAATTGGCTGAAAACTATCGGTTAAAGGTTCGATCTTTAATCCATCGATAGCAATAACGTTATGTCCATCGTTTAACAGATGATGTGCTAAATTAAATCCTGCAGGACCAAGACCTACAACTAGGATGTTTTTTCCAGTGCTGTCTTTTGGCAATGGTCGCTGAAAATTTAAAGGATTCCAACGACTGAGCAGAGAGTATATCTCAAATCCATACGGCAAACTGAGTACGTCATCCAAAACTTTTGTCTCAACCATGGGCACGTTCACAGGTTCTTGTTTTTGATATATGCATGAATTCATGCAGTCATTGCATATTCTATGCCCAGTGGCCGCGCATAGCGGATTGTCTATCATCACAATTGCAAGGCTGGCTATGCTGTATCCTTCACTTTTTATCAGATTCATTTCTGATATTTTTTGCTCTAGTGGGCAGCCGTGCAGTTCAACTTTGAGTGGGGACATTTTGAAGGTCTTGTCATTAATAGCCAACCCTTTCGAGCAGCTATCTTTATTCTGCTTATGACAAAATATGCAGTAGTGAGCATTATCTAATGCTCTATCTAAACTTACCTTCTCACTTGTTAGGTCAAAACCATATCGTCTTTTTACTTCCTTTGAATAAAGAACCTCAATCCTGTCTATTTCTTTTTGAGAGAATGGTATAAGATTTTCATGGTCAGTTTTTTTGTGAGTACTGAAAAGTATACTCTTCTTATTTTTTACTCTCCACGCTGCATATTGTGCTGCAAGCTCTATTTCTTCTTTATGGGTTTCTCCATCTTGAAGCCAGCACATTACCTGCTCGGCAAAGTTTTTCTCTGTTGTCGGTAGAGGAAGGAAAAGATTTAATTTGCTGGTAACATACTCAATATCGATATTTGCTATATCAGTATATTTCTTCAATGCATAACGTTGAACAAATAACCTTTTGCATTTGTATATTACAGCAAAATCATTGTGCTTTTTCTTCAGCTCTTCTATTTCTTTTTCAATGTTGAAAAGTCTTGCGATGAATTCATCAAGTAAATACGAAAGGTCTATAATTAGCTGACTATCTGTCGTTTGAGTGGCCAAAATTGGTTGTTTTCCGGATCCCAGTGTCAAGCACTGGGATGACATGGAATGATACTGGAACGATGTCGCAGAAGAGGCTGTTTCTTTTCTTGCCTCAATCAATAAATGAAATAAATTTTTATCACATGATTTGACGTGATTTAAAAACATCTCATCTAGTTTTACCAATCCAGTGTGAGTGTATAGGCTTGAAAATGAGATGTTGAAATTTAGCTGCATTGCTACATTATACAGCGCACACACTATTTTTGTAGACGAAAATTTTATACGTTTTGCAACATAGCTAAAATTGTTGCTTCTGCAACCTTTTCTTCACCAACATATGCAACACACTCAAATTTACATGCACTCAAACGTGCATTTTTAATGTTAGCTTGAAGAATCAATGTGTCCCCTGGAGTAACTGGCTTTCTGAACTTTGCATTTTCAATAGACATAAAGTACACAACTTTACTTTCCATTGTATTTTGACTTTCTTTACCAAGAACACATATTGCAGATGCCTGAGCTAGAGATTCAATTATTAAAACCCCTGGCATTATTGGATGACCAGGAAAGTGACCAATAAAAAATGGCTCATTGAAAGTTACATTTTTGATCGCTTTTATACTCTTACCAGGATCACATTCTATTACCCTATCCACTAAGAGAAATGGGTAAGAATGCGGTAAGATTTTTATAACATCATTAATGTTAAATTGCATGCTATCTTGAAAGCAAACTTAGCTAGCGTCTTTCAAAGTAAACTCCGGCATTTTCTTGTTCACATTTTTCAGTAACATATCGGATAAATCAACTTTATCGATAGAGTATAAAACTTGGTTTTTCTTTGGAATAAGGAGCACCAAATCTATGTTGTTTTTTTCTGCAGTCTCTTTAGCAACTTCTTTTATCTTATTAAAAATACCTTCAAATGCACTTCTATAACTTTCTTCTAACTGTAACATTTTTTTAGCATAGTCATCTCTAGCACCTGAAGCGTGCTTGTTAAATTGCTCCGTTTTTTCTTTCTTTGCCTCTTCTGACAAAAGTTCAAATTCTTCTTGTGAAGGCTTAAATTTTTCTAGATCACTTTCGAACTCTTGCTGCAACTTAGAGCTTTGCTCTTTTATTTGTCGTTGTATATTTTGTAGAGCCAAAGACTCATTAATAATTTTATCACTATCGATGATTGCAACTTTTACGTTAAATGCACTCTGAGGTTGATGCTTTACAGCCTTGTAGCCTGCAAACAACGAAATAACTAAAGCAATAACTGATATAAGTAATTGTGTATGTTTCATTTAAATCCCCGCTTCAATAGAAAACTTAATATTCGATGATGGTATTATATCATAAGGTTCCTTAACTAAAGGAAAGCCAAAATCCAATCTAAATCTACCGCCAAAAGGAGAAGGCATTGAAAAACCAAAGCCTGGTGATACTCTCACAAGCTTACTATCGTTATAGTCCTTGCCCTTCTCATATTCCTTACCTTTATCATCTAAACCAAAAAGTGTCGCATAGTCAACAAATAATGAACCCTTGATACCAATATGATCATATAATTTGGGTAATGGAAAATCCACTTGTTGTGTTAAGTTAAAGTAAGTTTTGCCTCCTAACGAGCTCTTGTCTATTGCTCTTGGTCCAATGCCAGAAAGGTCAAATCCTCTAATCTCATTACCACCTTTAAAAAAATGTTGGCCAATGTTTAAATTTTCACCGGTATAAGAAAAAATATGACCTGCAGCTATTTTAAAGCGCAGTATCGTATCGTCATCGATATTACTTAATATAGGATGTGTATAGAAAGATAAAAGTTCAGATTTGAGAAAATTAATGTTTCCCCCAAGTCCTGAGATATCCTGGCTTAGACGAAATAAATACCCCTCTTTTGGAGCATAGAGATTATCCAAGTTGTTATATGCTAATGTGTATCCCACCGATGAAATGTGGTGTTCACCTTTTCGGTCTAGTATTATTTTAGAAATATCACTGTCTTTTCCACCCTTATTATCCATGTGTATATGGTTATACTTATAATAATAGCGAAGAGAGTTAGTTAAGTTTTGTGTGACTTTATATGATAATTTTGTAAAAAATCCCATGTCACAACTGTCAAAGGTAGTATTTGGCTTATCCTGTTTTTCATAGAATATACCCACACCTAGCGATGTATCAGAGTCGTTGAAGCTATTTTCGATAACTTCTAGATCAGTTGAAAATACGTACTGGCTTTTCTCGAGGGCAAAAGACAGTTCTTTTCCGCTACCAAATAAATTACGGTCCTTTAAATCAGTTTTAAAAAATGCTCCACCAGGGAAAGACATCCCTCCTCCTAAGTATAACGAGGTAGTGTTTTTCTCTTTCACATCTAAGTTAAGATTTACTGTGTTATCGTTAATCGCATAGCTATTTATTTTTACTGTCTCAAAAAAATCACTGCTAATTAGTTTTCTACGCGACTTTTGAATTTCAGATGTATTATACGCATCACCTTCTGCTATGCTAAGTTTGCCTCTGATTACTTTGTCTAAAGTACGATCGTTACCATCAATTGTAATTTGATTTACATAAATCTTTTTGCCTGGCAGTACTCTGTAAGTTATATCTACAACATTACCATGCTGTACATATTCTGGATTAACTTTTGCAAATATGTATCCCTTCTCGTTTAGATACTTATTTATTTTTTCTATTGCATTACTAACTTTAGCCTTATCGAATACTTTATTATCTTCTTCAGTTATCAAATCCGCTATCCTTTCTTTTAGGTTTGGGTCATGAATTTTAGTTTCAACATCAATTTTATTACTTCCAAATAAATACTGCAGCCCTTCATCGATCAAAAAAGTTAACACCACTTGATTATTATTATCAACCTCAACAATTGGTTGGATTCTATTTTCAATATAGCCCTTGGACGAATAGAAGTGATCAAGCAATTCTTCACTGATCAGCAAATACTGTGGTAAATAATGATTACCACCCTTAAAAACTGCTCTGAATAACTTATTAAATACGTTATTACTCTGCATCTTAATAGCTTGCTCTAGCTCAGTTTCGAAAAAGTTCTTATTACCTATAAATCTTATATCCTCAATTCTGGATGTTTTACCCTCTTTTATTTTAAAGACTAAGTTTACTCTGTTACCATTAAGCTTACTTAGCTCATATTCAACTTTAGCCCCGATCTTACCATTGTTTCTATAAGCTGTAACTAAATTCAATAAGTCACTTTGCAATTTTGTTTCAGCAAAAATAGTTAGGGGTTTTGACTGAATCACGTTATTTAACAGTTCCTTGCTTTTAAACAGCTTGTTGCCTTTTAATATTATCTTGTTAATCAGTGGATTTTCCTGAACCTTTATCACCAAATTTTTTTCATCGTCAATGTGAGCGTTAACACTAGCGAATAACTTTGTTTTATATAGGCTTTTTATAATCGAATCTATATCGTCATCATTTACATAACTACCGGGTTCTAGCTTTGTATAAAACTCTATTGTTTGACTGCCAACTCGCTCATTACCAACGCATTTAATACTCTTTATCTGAGTTTTTCCCTCATTTTCTGAGGCAAAAAGTAGAGTAGAAATAGAAATTACTATTAATATGTAAAATAGCTTCTTCATGCTTGCCCTAAAAAAGATGTCTTATATCATTTGAGATCGCAATTGCCATTAGCACAAACAATATGGTAGCACCAAAAGTAGCTGCATATTTGTGATATCTCAGACCCAAATCTCTACGTATAACTGTCTCTATAATATAGTTAAACAAGTGTCCACCATCCAGCAGTGGAATTGGTAGTAAATTAACTGCAGCTAAAGTAGCAGAAAGGATCGCTGTAAAATATAAAACCGTAGCAAATCCTTTTTTAGTTGATTCTCCTGAGTATTTTGCAATTTTTATTGGTCCACCTATTTCACTTATACTTCTCTTACCAACAACAATTTGAAAGAGAGCTTTAATTGTGAGACACATAGCGTGGTAAGTTTCACTTATTGATAGGCTCACAGCTCCGAGAAAAGATGACTGTTTTAATCCTGTCATGTTAACTGAAGTAATTCCTATAACTCTTCTTTCTATTGTGGAATCGGAAGTGTCTTTAATTATTGATGGAGTTAGAGAAATCCTATGCTCTTCATTATTGCGGCTATATCTAATTTCCATTTCTTTTTCAAGGCTTGACATTGTCACGCGCGAAATATCTTCAAAATATTTTATTTTGTGTTTATCAATCTGTGTAATAATGTCACCTGGCAGTAAACCAGCTTGCTGTGCCGCACTGCCATCGATTACCTTTCCGATCACCGGTGGAGTACGGTAATAGCCTGTTGTGCTAAAGAGTATCGTAAACGCTATAACAGTCAGTACCATGTTTGCAAATGGCCCTGCAAACACTATTGCTGCTTTTTTATATCGTGGTTTTGCATGCAGTGAATACAATTTTTCTTCTTCGGTCAGCTCTCGTTGATTGGCTGGCACACTTGCTGCGTTACTGTCTCCTAACATTTTAACATAACCACCCAGTGGAAGGGCACTTAATTTCCATCTAGTTCCAGATTTGTCATGGAAACCAAAGATTTCAGGACCAAAGCCTATAGAAAAAGACTCAACTTTAACTTTGCATGCTTTAGCAACAATATAGTGCCCGTATTCATGTACGAATACTATGACAGAGATGATTAAGGCAAACGACAAAAAATTATGTGTTCCACCACCAAGTTGATGGATAAGACCAGAAACTAGTTCCACCTGTATTTTAGATATTAATAAAACATTAAGTATATTAAAATGCGCCTCACTTGACAAGTGTTTAATTTAACCTTTTAATTAAAGAAGGTTTAATGACAATGGTAGATATCTCTTTACTAAAAAGAAAATTGCTGTATAGAAGCTGGCATAGAGGGTGCAAAGAAACCGATATACTTTTAGGGTATTTCGCACTCAAGTACCTTGATAAATTTTCCCTGAATGAGCTAATTGAGTATGAAAAAATAGTTGATCTTGATGATTATGAATTATATTGTTACATAACTCGTAAAATTAACCTCCCTGCTAATGTAAATAGTAAGATAATAAACTTGATTACTTGCTTTATTGAAGCTAATCCTTTATGTGCTTAATGATCTTATTCACCCTATCTAATACTTTGATGTATTCTATTTTTTCTTCGTCTCTCTGCTTTTCACATTTTTGATTTATTTCATCCAGCTTTTTCGTTAATTCTAGAACTTTGTCCTCAAGAATCAGTGCTGCCAGTAGAAAATTTAATGCGTCCGAGCCCTTACCTCCAGTTTTTTGAGATATGGAGCTAACTAGCTTATCAAAGCTGCTGGCAAGGTACAGTAAGTGATCCTTCTTTTCACTTTCACAAGATATTTTGTATGTACTATTGCGTATAACTATTTCTACTACTTGCATATAATGCTAAAATTTTCAGCGCTAACTTACCCCCACTTTCACTTTAACTTACAATGTAAGTTTTTATCCATTTAATAACTCAGATAATTTTTTACTGCCACGGAAATATGTTTTAAAGTATTGATCTTTTTCAAAATTCTGTAACATTAAATGACTTACTGTTTTTAATTTATAATACCTAATCGAAAAGGCGCCGAATCCCCTAATTTCAATTCTATTATGACGCCCCAATGCACCTGAAAGTACTTCAAAAAATCTATTAACTATAGCTTCAACAACTACCTTATCTAAAGAAGGATGCCTTTTTGCTACCTTTGCTATTATGTCAGATTTTGTTGCCATTTATGCAAAGCTAAAACTATTATCATTTAGCGGAAAGTATTATATTATATTCTTCAACACCCAACACTTCCACTTCTATTTCCTCTGATATAGAGAATTTTTTATTTTCTGGTAGATGTTCTTGATCTATTAAGAGAGTTACATCACTTTCAACTTCAACAACTAACCCATTATCTTCCCTCTTACCTACGATCACCTGCATTTTGTCACCTACTTTAACTTTCTTTATTAGCTCTATGAGAGGGTCGTACTCTATTTGCTTTATGCCAAGATAAATTCTTGTTCGATTTACATCAGCCCTTACTACTTTTGCTTCTACTGTATCGCCCACATTGTACTTTTTTATTTCCTCTGAACCATTTTTAGACCAACTTAGATCCTGCGCATAAATTGTACCTTCCACATTTTCATCTATTTCACAATCATCAAAGGTAACAGATAAATATGAACCAGTATTATTCTTAATTTTACCGGAAACAATAGATCCAGGAGGGTATTTGTCGATAAATACTTGCCAAGGGTTATCTAAACACCTTTTCATACTCAAACTCATTCTATTCTTTACAGTATCAACACCGAGAATTTTAACGGATACTTCTTGCCCCCTGGTTACGAGACTACTCACTGGCAAATTACTCTTAACCCAAACTATTTCCGATGAGTGTACTAAACCTTCAATTCCAGGCTTCAATTCAACAAATACTCCATAATCCTCTATGCTTGTTACATGCCCCTTATGTACACTATCAACTGGGTATTTTGATTCTACATCTTGCCAAGGGTTGTCTTCTAACTGTTTTATGCCTAGAGAAACTTTCGCATTTTCTTTATCTATTTTTATAATTTTGACTTTTATGATCTGACCACAGGCAAAAACTGCAGATGGATGACTTACCCTGCTCCAAGAGATATCCGTAATGTGTAACAATCCATCTATGACTCCTACTGCATCTGATTCATGAATGCCAACGAATACGCCATAATGAGTAATACTTTTTATTTTTCCTTCTATTACATCACCCTCGCTTAGAGACTCTAAAAACTTAATTTTTTCACCAGCATGCAACTTTTCCAATACCAGCTTTCTTGATACTACGATGTTACCCTGCTTCTTATCCATTTTAAGCACAATGAACTTTTGTTCAGTGTCAATAAGGTGTTTAGCATCTTTTACTTGTTTCAAATCCACATGACTCAGAGGTAAAAAAGCGCTTATTCCATCACCAAGATCAACAATAAAGCCGCATTTAATTGAACGTTTAATAACTCCACTTACTTCAGTTTGTGTAGCTGCATTTTCTTCCAACTTATGCCATTTTTCATCTCTGATTGCCTTTTCACGGCTGAGAACTACGTTACCATGATAATCTTCGATTCTTTCGACATATACCCTAATTTTGGAACCAACAATAATCTCATCATTACAACCGAGTTCCTTGATTGGAATTCTCCCATCAGACTTGAGGCCAACATCAACTACGATGTCATTGGGATTTACTCGTGTAATTACACCTTCTACTACATCTCCTTCTTTAATTTTATTGATAAAAGAATCTTCAAATAAAATGTTATCTTGATCTTCAAACTGACCTTGACATACCCCTTCTATGAACCTGTTTGATGACAGTTTTTTGATACTAATTGGTAGATTTGCAGCCGGATCATTATTATTCATACCTTTTTATTTAAACTTTATTAGAAACAATACATTATACAATATTAATAATTAGTTACAAGCGGTTTTTTGTTAACTCTTTAATGTATCTTTAATACTACCTGAGCTTTGGTACAGCGGGCTTTATTGCATAGGAAAAGTAGTTATATATACATTTGTAGTGGGGTTAATAGCGCACACTGATTTCTCTCTTTATCTTATACAAATTAATCAAGTAAAGTGAATAGAGTATCCATACGACCAAAAAAAATGTCGCACAAAATATAAACATCGTAATCAATGGCAATAGAAGGGAGCCTTCTATTGCTATTCCACCTTTTCTAAAAACACTTGCTGGCTGATGGAGGGTAGTCCACAAGTTTACGGAAAATTTTACTATAGGGATATTTACGGCACTAAAGATAGCGAATACTGCTGCTGATTTTTTAGCTCTTGCTTCGTTATCGAAAGCACTCCATAATGAAAGGTATCCAACGTACAGAAAAAATAAAATCAGCATTGAAGTAAGTCTTGCATCCCATACCCACCAAGTACCCCAAGTACCTTTCCCCCAGATACTACCTGTGATTAAGCATATTGCAGAAAAGATCGTTCCTGCAGGAGCAGCAGCATGCGCTAAAACACTAGCAATGCTGTTATTCCACACTAAAGAGATGAAACTGAGAGATGCAATGAGCCCATATATTCCAAGGGAAAGCCATGCAGAAGGTACATGAAGGTACATAATGCGTACAATTTCTCCTTGTTTATAATCCTCGGGAGAAAAGAATAAAGCTAAGAACATTCCAACTAGAAAACATGCGAAACAAATAACTCCAAGCCAGGGCAAAGCTTTCTTAGAAAAATAAGAGAAATGTGTAGGTTGTAATAAAAACATTTGTTTCAACAATAAATATGTTAAGAATTTATCAGTTAGCTCAAACTTTATCAACAGGGTAGTTTTTCTATATTTACATAAATCAACAAATTAGCACAATTTAAGTAGCAGGTTGCCTAAATCCGTACTATTATAATGCTATATAAAACATGACCCTTAAAAAGCTTAACCTACACCTAGTATCAGATTCAAGTGGTGAAACTGTTATATCAGTTGCAAGATCAGCTCTAAAGCACTTTCGTTCTGTAGAAACAATTGAATATGTTTGGTCTTTTGTGAAAGAAGAAGAACAAATTGATAAAATTTTGGAGGAAGTTAATAAGAAAAATGATGAACACCATTTCGTTATATGTACTATAACTGATGATGAGCTAAGAAAATATTTAAAAGATAGCTGTATAAAATTGGAAATTCCCTATAGAGCAATATTATCCCATATTATCAGAGAAATTTCTTCCTACCTTGAAATTGAAAAAGACGAAAAACTTGATTTACATACTGAGATAAATAATGAATATTTTCAACGCATTGAAGCAATAAACTATACTATTAATCATGATGACGGACAAAATATTCAAGATATCAATAAAGCAGACATAATCTTGATTGGAGTTTCACGTACATCAAAATCTCCTACCAGTATGTATTTAGCTTATCGGGGCTATAGGGTTGCAAATATTCCTTTTGTCAGTAAGGTACCTTTTTATGTTGATTTAACAAAATTAGAAAACAAGCTGACAATAGGGCTAACAATAGATGCAAGTAGGCTAGTGAAAATACGCAAAAACAGGCTTACTTCAATCAACAACGAAAATAATAATATATACGCTGATCCCAAGAAAGTAGAAAGGGAAATTAAAAAAGCAGAGGAACTTTTTAAACAAAACAATTGGCCAATTATTGATGTAACACAAAAGTCAATCGAAGAAGTATCGGCAACAATTATACAATACTTTAATAAAGCGTGAGGAATTTATCAATTGACTAACTTTTTATAAGTAACCATAATATAAAATAATTTGGTTCTCGCTATAGGTATGAAAGTTAAAGGTTCACTAAAATCACATCGCAGCAGAGATAAAAACTGTAAAGTTGTGAGAAGGGGTGGTAAGATTTACATTATAAATAAAGTAAAGCCAAGATGTAAAGCTCGCCAAGGTTCTTAAGCATGTTGCTTTAAGATAAGGTGAGAAGTTATAACGGCCACAATATAGTATCTTGTATATTATAATGTTGGTACTTATTCTATCGTAGAAGGCTGAGCTGTGGATAGAGTGCTTAGTTTTTTATTCATCTTTTCATGCTATACATTTTCAGTTTCTTGTATGTGAAAATATGGTGGTTATCTCTAGAAAAAAGAAAAAGTTGTTGTATTTAGGTACAGCTTTGCTCATTTTTTTTCTTACACTATATTTCAACATCAGTACAATCACGGGTAAGCGTGGCTTATTAGTATTGATGGACTTAAAAAAAGAGATAGAGTACAATAAACTTTTGCTCAAGAATATTTCTTTTGAAAAGGAAAAGTTGAGCAATAAAGTGTTCGGCTTATATGAAAAAAGCTTAGATTTGGATTTACTTGATGAGCAAGCAAGAAATGCTTTAGGCTATGTAAGCCCTAAAGAGCTAATGGTTGTGCTTGATACAGAATAGCAAGAAAGTCTTATCTTTAATGAAAGAAAAAAACTGCTATAATTCAAGCAAAAGCATTATCAACGAGACGAAAGTGAAAGGTATCTTATTAGCACTTTTAATACAGGCCATGCTTGGGCTCTCATCATTTGCAGCCGATCCTGTCTTACTAAATTGTATTGAAACTCCAGAGATTTATAATCTTGATCCAAAGCCAAAAAATTTTAACTTTTCAAACAATTTGAGAAGAAAACCTGGTTCTCCAGTTAGTGCAGCAGGAAAATTAATAAATATAATGGGTAGGGTTACTGATGTAAACTGTTTGCCAATACAAAATGCTGTAGTTTCTATATGGCACGCGAATTCACGCGGCGTGAACCATTATGATGAAAATACAGAAGATGATAAACTTGATCCGAATTTTGCTGGATCGGGAAGATTTATAGTAAATAACCTTGGCTATTATAGTTTTATTACAATAGCACCTGGTAAAACTGGTGATAGAGCTCCACACATCAACTTTCTAGTTCAACATCCAGATTTTCCAGAGTTCACAACACAAATGTTTTTTGCTGACCATAATTGTGACAATTGTGCTGATTCTGTCCTTGGAAATTTTATTGATAGTGGACTTGCAAGCCTTTTAATAGCACCATTCACTTATAACGATCGAGCCATCAAAACATATACGTTTAATATCACCTTAGGTGGGTATAACAAGTTTTCCGATAAAAGATGAAAACCCTTGCATATCGTGGGAATTCATAGTAGCCTTAAGCGCTGTTGTACTTAAAATGTATATGAAAAACATCTTACTAGTGTTTTTGCTATGTTTTATGTGCGGCTTACAATTATTTGCAACGGAGATGTCAACAATGAAGATAACAATTTCTAAGGCCTTACCTGATTTTGAAACGCTAGTGGTAGGTTTATTTGAGAATGATGAATTTATAAGTAACGGCAAGGTTTTACAAGATAAGCAAATTATAGATAACATCAAAAGATTTAGTGGCTTCAATGGGGGCTTTGGTGAATTTTTCTCTGTTACTTCATCGAAGGAAAAAAACATCATAGTTGCTGGGCTTGGTAAGAGAGATGAGTGGGATGAAAACAAGGAATTAAATATTGGTGGCAAGATATATTGCGAATTAAGTAGATTAAAGATTAAGCAAGCAGCGGTTTCAATTGAAGGCAATGCAGCAAATATTGCATATGGTGCATTTTTACGTAGTTTTAAGTTTGATAAGTATAAAACCAAAAAGGATGAAAAAGCTACAGAAGTAGAGGAGCTCACAGTGCTAGCAAAAGATGAGCAATTCAGCAGCGCTGAAGAATCATTTGAGCGTTTAAAGCAAGAAGGTGAAGGTATATTTCTTGCACGTTCTTTTACCACTGAGCCACCTAACGTTTTATATCCCGAATCCTATGCTAATCGTATAAAAGACAAACTGACTAAACTTGGCCTTGAAATCGAAGTGCTTGATAAAAAGCAAATGGAAGATAGAAAAATGGGAGCTCTGCTTGGGGTAGCACAAGGAAGCAGTAAAGAGCCCAAATTAGTAGTAATAAAATGGAATGGGACTTCTAAGGAACAAAAACCAATAGCTTTTGTGGGTAAGGGTATAACCTTTGATACTGGTGGAATATCACTCAAGCCTTCACGCGGTATGGAGTCAATGAAATATGACATGGCAGGTTCTGCTACTGTGGTTGGGGTAATGCGTACTCTAGCTGGACGAAAAGCAAAAGTAAATGCAATTGGCGTAGTTGCACTCGCAGAAAATGCAGTAGATGGTAATGCTCAAAGACCAAGCGACATAGTAACTTCGATGTCTGGGCAGACAATAGAGGTATTAAACACCGATGCAGAAGGAAGGCTCATACTTGCAGATGCTTTGTGGTACACGCAAGACAGGTTTTCACCTAAGTTTATGGTTGACCTTGCAACTTTAACTGGTGCTATAGTGGTTGCGCTTGGGAATAACGAGTATGCTGGTCTTTTTTCCAATAATGATGAATTAGCAAATCGTCTTATCGATGTAGGAAATGAAGTAAACGAGAAGTTGTGGCGTTTTCCTATGAATGAGACTTACGATAAAATTATTGATTCGCCGATTGCCGATGTTCAAAACATCGCTCCTGCAGGTTCTGGTGGGGATAGCATAATGGCTGCGCAATTTTTACAGCGTTTTGTAAATGAAACTTGCTGGGCACATTTAGACATTGCAGGCACTGCTTGGCATGAAAAAGGCACTGATATTTCTCCAAGAGGGGCAGTAGGTTTTGGTGTAAGATTACTCAATAAATTGGTTGAGAAACACTACGAGGCGGGTAATTAATGCTTAGGACTGTAAGTATTCAGGCAATGGTGTCAACTTAAGGAAAAACATCAGTGGTTGTACATAAAATTTCTCTCCAAAATTTTTTACTATTAATTTATCCAAAGGTGTGATATGGCTAATGTGCAAGTGTTGAAGTAAAGGCGATATCATCCAAGTAGTATCAAGCACTGCAATATAATGAGAAAAGGGGAACGACTTGAATGACTGGGGAACAATGCTCACAGAACACTATATAAAGGAACATTAGACCTCAGTGCCGCACCAAGGATAATATTCACATGGACATTTGCTTTACTTATTAGGATCCAATCACAATTCCCTTACTAGTTTTGTCTTTACACCGCTCTTCGACCTTACTGTTTTCAACTGAGCTTTTAGACGCACAGTAGTATATAACTGTAGCTGCAACCAAACAACAAGCCCCGACTACTATTCCTGCCGCTAACATCTGTAAGTAAACTGCAATAGCTACTCCTAAAGCAATCCCAGCTATTGCTAATGCAGAAGCAGCTACAACAGGCCTCTTACTAGCTTTTGTGCCTTGTGGAGCAGGATCGTTTTTGCCTGTAGTACAAGGTTGTCTGCTATTGCTTTGAACATCATCTTCGTTAGATAATGAAGACATTGGTGGAGCTGGCATTGGTGCTGGCGGTACTGATGTCGGTTCTGGTCCTGGCTCCGGTGGTACCGGAGTTGATTCTGGGACTAGCGGTATTGGCTCTGGTAGTACTGGAGCTAGTTCTTTTGGCACCAGTGGTACTGGAGTTGGTCCCGGTGCTGGTGTCAGTGGTACTGGTGCTGGCTGTGGATTTTTGTTATCATCTTCATTATCTATATTCTCAAGTGAAGAGCCACTACCAGAAACTGGCAGTGGAGAAACTTTAACATATTCACCATTGCTATTTTCAGTATCACTTTCAGGCAGTTTGACAAAACTTGAAGCACTGCCATTACTACCACCCACAGAACTCTTTGATGATGGTGAATCTTGTTGATCACCTTTACTTTTAAGCTCTGCATCACCCATTTGCAGCATTGTTTGTTCAGTAGGTTGATCAGGAGCAAGTTCCTGATTTTCATTTCCTTTAGATTCCGTCGATTGAATAGGAATTTGTTTCTCTTTGTCATTACCAACTGGTGGTACGGTAGTACTTTTATTTTGAGGTCCCTGCATGCTTGAAGAAGCTCCTTCGCTTTGAGTAATACCCGTTTGTTTTAGAATTGGAGCCTCAGGAACTTTTTGTTGCTCTTGAGTATTAGGCAATCTGCTACCATAACTTCCATTTACCTTTTTCCCTCCCTCGCGATTACTGCCTATAGGCTCCTGCTTTGAAGCCTCCCCCTTGTACATAATATTTTTTCTTTTGTCGACAACATTTTTTTGTTGCTGTTGGTTGTCAATACTTTTGGGCTTTGGATTTTTTTGACTGCTTGATTGGTCGTTATTTTTTCCATTCTCATTATTAGACAAAATAGATTTGGTCCTGCGCAAAACTTTCTCAAGCTCTTTAACACGTCCATAGTCTTCTTGAGAAATGTAGCCTTCGGCATATTTTTTAGCAGCATATACTTCCCTTACAACTGGCATGGCATAGTATGTACTCCATGCTTCACCTTGTTCTTTAACAAATTGACTTACTATTTCTAATACTTTTTCTACTATCAACAAGCCTTCTCTAGGTGATACATGAGTAATACCAGCTTGAACAACTTCTATATAAGTATTTAAGGCGTTAACATCTTTATTATCCACTGCTTCTTCCACTAGTTTTGCCATATCACCCAGATCAAACACTACATTCTCAGGAATAATATCGAATGAATTGTCAACACTTGAAGCTACTTCTGTTGGCAAGTCTATAATAAACGACTTCGGACCGTCACCAATATTTGCAATAAGAGACTCAACAACTGCATTGTCAGCATCTGTAAAATGTTCCTTAACATTATCTAGTAAACTTTTACCATCAGCTTTGTAATTCTTTAACTGTTCAGGGATGTTCAGCGTTACTTTGCCATTTTCATACTCTACTTCACCATTTTGAAATTTAAGTGTGAATTCTAGCTTACTGCTAGATTCATACTGTTCAAATTGGTCTAGATCTGGATTTTTTACAACTATAACATCACTATACTCAACACTTGCAGAATCCACACTATTACAACAAATACTTATTGTTTTTTCAGGAATTGTCGGTGCTAAATTATACTGGACAAGTATAGGCTGAATTTGCCCGTACATTGTAAACTCATACCCCGCTTGATTACAATTAGTAATTAATTCTTCCAGTATATGATCATTCGGAATCTCTGCTTTAACATATTCAAACATTCCTGTGAAAACTTGTTTAGCAAACGGGCGATAATCTTCGTTTCCGTTTTGAATCAAGTGATTATTCTTGTCATACAATTCGAGAATACACTTCTTATCTATTGTTTTCCCATTAATTATAAAATTCATTCTGCTTAGGTCAAGTTGTGCTTGCCTGCCAGAATTTGCATTCCTGTTATCCTCATTTACCCTTACTTGACTGAGCAAAGATTGCGTTAGCTGAAACTCTAATGTAGTTGTTGTGCTAGGACTTTGATTAGGCTGATCTTCACCGTTTACAACAACCCAATCTTCATCACCGCTCAAGTTTTGGCAGTTAGACTGAACAACTCCTGGATCGTGCTGAATATTAACCCTATTTTCAGCATTCATGTTTGCTACTGCGCATGTATTACGCCGTTTCTCATTCTCAGCTTTAAAAAGTTTTGTCCGTCCCTTTTTTCCTATAAGTGGAATATCTTGGACTTGAACTTTTTTATCAAATTTCAGTGTCCTTCCTTGTTCTATTTCCTCGGAAAAAGAACCTTTTAACTCTTCACAGTATACAGAAGCATTAATATTAATCTGTTGATCCCCACCACCAATAGTTCTATCCTTCAAAGTCATATTTATCGCTTACTACAAGTTAGCTTAATTTAGTATAGCACTAAATAACGACTTTGCCAAGCAAATTGTTTAATTTTTTAGCAAACAGGCTCGCATCGTCCATCTCTTCGCCTTCCACAATACAAGCTTGATAGAACAATAGATGGACCATGTCTTCCAATGTCGGGTTTTCACCATCTTCAGCATGAGATTTCATTATACTTTTTATTACAGGATGTTTAGTGTTGATTTCGAGCACCTTTGGTGTGCGGTAATTCAGCTGTTTTTGCTCGCGTAAAAAACGCTCCATACGAAGATCCATAGCACCTTCATCAACTGCTAAACATACAGGACTATCGGTCAATTTTTTAGAAATTTTTACACTTTTTACTGCATTACCAAGAACTTTGGTGAAATACTCTAATATAGAATCCGTATTTTCTTCACTCTGTTCTTCATCTGATTTATTTTCTTCATCTTTTTTCTCTGAAGAGAATTTTTCCAAATCAACATCAGCACGAGTTACAGACTTAAATTTTTGATCTTTATATTCATGAATTACACTAGTCCAGAAATCGTCCACTGGATCAACAAACAGAAGAACCTCCAATCCTTTGCTGACAAATCCTTCAAGTTGTGGGCTGTTTTTCACTGAATCGAGGCTATTTCCTGTGAGATAATAGATATACTCCTGCTCGGATTTCATTCTGCTTATATAGTCATCAATACTGACTAACTTATCATCACTAGTGCTATGAAATCTACAAATTGAGAGCAATGCTTCTCTTTCGTCAGTTGGCATAGCTTCACAAAGACCCTCTTTTAGTACCGCACCAAAATTGGCCCAAAATTTTGTGTACTCCTCTAGATTTTCTTTTGCCTTTTTACCAAGCTCTGATATCACGCGCTTAGTGAGGGATTTCCTAATTTGCTCAACAACTCGATTGTTCTGCAGCGTTTCTCTGCTGATATTGAGAGGCAAATCCGGTGAATCAACAATACCTTTCAGAAAACGCAAGTATTGCGGTATGACCTGTACATTATCTTCAGTGATAAACACTTTATTTACGTACAATTTCACGGAGCAACGTCTATCTGGATGAAATAAATCAAAAGGTTTAATAGAAGGAACATAAAGCAAATTCGTATATTCTATTGCCCCTTCATTTTTGTTATGCAATATCATCCAAGGTTCCCCGCCAACATGCGCAACGCTGCGGAAAAAATCATTGTGCTCCTCTTGAGAAACGTCATTTTTCGGTTTAGTCCAAATTGCAGCCTTGCTGTTTAACTTTTCACTTTTTCCTTCTTCGTCTATAAATTCAACGGGAAAATTTATGTGATCTGAATAAGTAGTAACAATGTTTTCGATGCGAAACTTGTCTAAAAATTCGCTTTCTTCAGGACGCATAATCAAGGTAATCTTGGTACCACGAGGGATTTGATCATCTAATTTACTGATTGAATATTCTCCATCTCCTTTTGATTTCCAGACCCAAGATTCCTCTTCTCCCGCCTTTCGAGACTCAACTATAACTTCTGAAGCAACCATGAAGCTTGAGTAAAAACCCACGCCAAATTTTCCTATTAACTCTACAGTTTGGCTCGAATCTTTACTATTTTTAATTGCTTCTAGGAATTTTTGTGTACCAGAGCTAGCAATTGTACCGAGATTATCTATTAAATCTTGTCTGTTCATTCCAATCCCATTGTCAGTTATACACAACTCATTCTTATCTTTATTGGCACCAATGGTAATTTTTAACTCGCCACTTGAATCTAGCAAATTAGGATTTAGTTGTGATTCATAGCGTAATTTGTCACATGCATCTGATGCATTTGATATTAATTCACGCAGAAAAATATCCTTATTGGTATAAAGCGAATGAATTACTATGTTCAGTACTTTGCCTACTTCAGCATCAAATTTTAAATTTTCACTTTCTTGTACGTCGTGCATTTCAAGCTCCATGATTAGCCTACTACTTAATAATCTAAGTATTGTACCGCGATCTTTCAAGGTCACGCACACCAAAATAAAACTTCTTGCATAACCATATCAAATCAGCTTTGGCATATGCGAAAAAACTACTTGACAGTCTTCGCTGACTCCAATTATCATAGTACTGAAGCTATTTGTTTAACTTCCCAATCTGTACAGGTTAAAATGACAAGAGAACTTGTATTTGGCGTACTATTGTTTAATTTTTCGCACTATGTGCACTGCATGTCTTTTTAAAACTTCGGGTTTTTGCCCATACAAGCTGAAACGCGCTTATAAGTCGTTTAAGACATCACCCAACGCCGGATTTTAAAATAGAGAGTGGAATAACTAGCTACCTCGGGGTTTTATTGTCTTTTCTTCCTGTCTGGTAAATTTCTTAAATATTATAGCTTAGACTAGTTGCGTTTAAAAGCAGCTAAATTGCAGCGTTTAAGACACAAAAACGCCAATACTGAAAATAAATACTGACCAGGGCTTCTTTTGCTTTTTTTCTCATTTGGTAAATTTCTTAATGTTTATAGCTAAAGCAATTTAAGAGCACAAAAAAAATGTCAAAAATAATTGCCTTTAGTTTAAGTTAAGCGATAAGTCTAATTGTAGCTATACATCATAGTCAAATGCTTTTTCAAATCGCTGGAGTCAAGCGGATTATCTTTCACGACCCGTATTCACTTCATTGACTTTAGGAGTGTTGACAGGCGTTATTGCTGGATTTTTAAGCTCTGTTACCTGTTTTAAACCCTCGCTTATGCTTTGGTCTTGACTTAAAACTTTATCAAAGTGCTTGCCCTGTTGATGACCATTCACCACGCTAATTTCTAGGCCAGGACTTGTATGCTTGAAAGACTCACCAGGCTGAATATTATATTCCCTACCATTAATGTTTAAGTTAATTGTATGAGCAACATTGGGAGAGGTTGCATCTTGCTGCAGATTTTGCTCTGTTTCAGAACTATTGTATATAATACTAATGTTAAGAGCCTTGTCCTGATAATTAAAAGACTTTCCTGGTTCTAAATTGAATTCTTTTCCGTTTATATTTATGTAGGAGCTCTGGTTGACACTTTTTTGTTGCATTTCATTATTTAATGTATTTTTTTGGGCTGCTCCTTTCATATTGTTGGTATTTTCTATACCCTTTTTATCTTCACCCAAAAGTTTTTCTAATATCTTTTTAACAAAGCGTTTTAGAAGACTAAAAAGCCCTTCTTCTTTTTGATTTTCTTGAGGTACATTATCCTTTTCATCTTGTCCAAGCTTTTTATTATTCGATTTCTCTCTTTTAAGATCCCTACCCAATGAGAAACCAGCTTTGTGCTCATATGGGGCTTCATCCATTTGCACAGAAGCTTCAGAAGTCTTGTGTCCGCTCCGTTTAAAACTCTTATCTTTCGCTGGAGTTTTTCCAAGAGTTTCAGCTAATTCCGCAGAGTTCTTACTGACTATAGGACTAACAGCCTGTGACTCAAGCTCTGGTGAAGTTTGAGCCTCAGAACTTATAGGTGGTTGTGTGTCTGTTTGTATATAAGCTTCAAAAGCTTCTTTTTGTTCACTTTGTCCAAACTTTTCACCTTCTGCAGTAGTTTCTTTAAGATTGCTAGCTGCCTCTTGAAACTCTGGATTATTGCGCAACTCCTCAACCCTTGGTGGTTGTGTTTCTGTTTGTGTAGAAGCTTCAGTAGTCTGTGTGACTCGCCCAGCTTCTTGAGGTGATTTATCATTATCACCTGATCTACTTTTTTTACTTGTACCAAACTCTTTTCTTAGCTCTTGTGCTGATCGTCTAAGTTTATCTACTTCTTCTTCATTCTGCCTCTGTTGTTTTTTAAGCTCCTTATCTAATTTTGCAATATTTTTAATTTTGTTTTCAAGATCTTCACTTTTCACAGCCTTTAGGGCCTTTGTTCCTTTTGCGATGTAATTAACCTTCTCTTCTAACGAAGTATCTTCTGGAAATGCGCCTGGAGAACGTCCAAAAACATCTTTAAATTTTTTTTCAACATTTTCTTGAGATGTATTCTTAGCTTCAGTCATACCTACTCCTAATAAAGCACATAAAACCAGTGTATTAGCTTATTATGTAGAAATGGTTAATACAACCCGCAATAAATAATGTTTCTTGTACGCGTAAAGAGCATCTTATTTATATTTTTTTCATCAAAATGTTATTTACTTATTAACCCAAAATACGTAACAATGTAGAAATGAAAAATAGCTCATTAGCAGTAGTATTTGACTGGGATAATACCTTAGTTGATACCCAAGACAATATCTCTAATGCCATTAAGTATACCCTAGATTCAATGGGATGTAGTAATAAAACCGCTGACAGGAATTCCCATGAATCGAGAAAGAGCTACATGGTCAGTTTGTTTGGCGATCGGTGGAAAAAAGCAAATCAGATATATCAACAATACTTAGATAATGCATTGTTGCAAAACATTACTCTCAATCAAGGAGTAGAGAAAATGTTGCAGACGTTGAAAAGCCATAATATCTATCTAGCAATAGTAAGTAATAAGAAAAATACTAATTTACGTGAAGAAGTTGCCTATTTTAAGCTAGACTCTTACTTTGAGAGAGTAGTTGGTTCATCCGATACTGCAGAAGATAAACCATCTGCAACTCCACTGCTATTTGCACTAGAGGAGAGTATATTGCCTATAAATAAAGAAAATGTATTTTTTGTTGGTGACAGTATCACAGATATTTTGTGTGCACAAAACGCCAATTGTTTACCGATTGTATATGGCCAATCAATAAGTGGATATGAAGATTTGTTATGTTTTCAACATTTTGATAAACTTACAGATTTTATAATAAAATATTTAAAAGATAGGTAATAACTACTGTTATGGAAATTGCTAGTATCAAAAGGCGCTTTTGTGCATATTTAATAGATGTGGCAATTTTATTAATTCCAAACTTATTAATCATACTATTGTTAAAGAATTTTCCGTTAATTTTACATCTATCGTACATGTGTGTAAATTGCAGTTACTTCACATATTTTATATCTTCAGCAGCTCAAGCAACTCCCGGTCAGCAGTTAATGAACATACATACTATAAGATTAGACGGTTCTAAAATAGACTTGAGCTTAGCATTTGATAGAAGCATCTCTCAGTTCTTTCTTCACCTATTGAAAAACGTAATAATTATCCTCATCGGGCTTTTCCAAGAACAAAATATACTAGTAAACATTTTAAACATGCTGGTAGTAATTACATTGCTGCTCGCTCTTTGCTGGTATTTAGTGGCTTGCTTCTCTCAGAAGAAACAAACATATCACGATATGCTATTTGGTACGATTGTTGTGAAAGGAGCTATCAAATGAATTGCTATAACCCTCATTGTCATATAGATTATACCAATAGATTAAACTAAAGGACGGTTATGAGTAAAGAGATAGTAAAGCATTTGAATACATTACTAACCAATGAATTGACTTCTGTGCGCCAGTATCTTTTGCATTTCGCAATTCTCAAGGATAATGGGATTAATAAACTTGCAGAAAAGATGAAAAGTGAGCTCAATGAAGAACTTGGGCACGCAAATGAGCTAGCAGAAAGGATTTTATTGCTTAAGGGTGTGCCAAACTTTCAAGATACAAATGAAATCTCAAAATACGACGGACAGTTTACAAAAGGTACAATACGAAAAATTTTAGAAGATAATTTAAAATTAGAAAAAGAAGGTTTGAAAGACTACAAAGAGGCAATTTCTGTTGCTGAAAAAGAAAAGGATTTTGTTAGTGTAATGTTACTAGAAGAATTATTGAAAAATGAGGAAGAGCATTTACATTGGATTGAAGAGCAGATTAACCTTATTGAGCTTATAGGTGTTGAAAATTACCTAAAAACACAAATATAGAGTGTTAAAAAAAGCAGTATTTGTCTTAATTATACCTTGTTTACTCCTTTTTTCATTAGGGTTATGGCAACTGTTTAGGCTGAGCTGGAAGAATAGTATTATAAAAAGCATGAGTCTTCCAGTTGTTCATCTATTGCCCGATGATGACCTTACAAAGTTTAACTATAGGCATGTCAAGATTGATGGGATTCTAAGTGACATAGAACTATATGTTTTTGCGGGACAACGTGGCTATTACATACTCTCTCCTATGTTGCTTACTACTGGACACTACATGCTAGTACACAAAGGAATAGTCGGAGAAAAAAAGGAAGAAAAAGCAAAAATTGAAAGAGTAGCTGCAAGTGGAGTTTTATATTGTGATAGCAGCAAAAGTAAAAGTTGGTTGATCAAAAATGATACTACTTTGAACACGTGGTTTACTCTGAGTGCAGAAGAAATCTCCAATGAACTTGGTATTGAGCTAGAGAAGTGTATGTTGTGGCAGGAAGGTTTCAGCAATAAACTAACTGTACAGCCGATGAAACACTTGGAATATGCAATAACTTGGTTTGCACTTTCCGTGATTTGGCTAATTACGTGTATAGTTTATTATAGACAAAGCAAATGTCACCCAAGCAGTTGATACACATCTGTATGGGCATTTGTTTCATATATCTTACATGACACCACTTTTGCTTCAACATGCCTCTGCGCATTTCTGTCAACTCATTACTTGGCCTTCATATACTTGTAAGATTGCAACTTTCGTATCTCCCAGTTATTCACATACTGCTGGACTAATTCAGGATAGTCTTTAATAATTAATAAGTTTTCAGCATTCCCTTTTTCAGCTGTCTTACTCAGGTTAAACGACCCTGTGATGACTTTTTGATTATCGACAATTATTACCTTATTATGGGCGATCTTTGGCTTATTATCAATCCAAACTGGTATTCCACTTGCAAACAATTCATTTATAACACTATATTTTGAATGAAGTTGCGATTTATCCAAGATAACTTCAACATCAATACCACGCTTCTTAGCATTAATCAAAGCCTTTGCAACTGCTTCAAGGGTAAATGTATATTCTTGTACTAAAATGGATTCCTTAGACCGGTCTATCTCACTGATTATCGGGACAACGCAATCTTCTTCAGGCGAAAAGCAAACTGTAGCTTTTGGGCAAGATGAAAATATAGAACCGGCATAGTAATACAAAGAAAAACATGCCAACAAAAATAAAAGGTATAGAAGCCTCACAATTCACACCTGAATATATGGTAGTAGACTACATCATAGTTTAATCATCTGTCAATCCATACCCCTTCCACTTCTCTGTAACTTTTTTTACTATTTCTTCGCTCATTTCAATTTTTCTTCCCCACTCTCGTTTGGTTTCAGGCGGGATTTTATTTGTCGCATCAAATCCCATTTTACCTCCAAGTCCACTTTCAGGAGAGGCAAAATCTAAATAATCAATTGGGGCATTCTCTATCATGATTGTATCACGTACAGGGTCCATTCTCGTTGATATTGCCCACATCACTTCCTTCCAATCACGTACATTTATATCATCATCAACAACTATAATAAATTTTGTGTATAAAAACTGCTTGAGGAAGGAAAGTATGCCCATAACAACTCTTTTCGCATGTCCGGGATAAGATTTTTTGATCGACACTACTGCTATTCTATAGGAACAACCCTCCGGTGGCAGATAAAAGTCCACTATCTCTGGAAATTGATTGATAAGAATTGGTACAAAGATTTCATTGAGTGCTTCACCAAGAATTGATGGTTCATCTGGCGGCTTACCAGTAAAAGTGCTGAGATAAATTGGGTTTTTGCGCATTGTAATTGCAGTAATGTTAAACTCAGGAAATTGCTCAACAGAATTATAGTAGCCAGTGTGGTCTCCGTATGGCCCTTCATCTCGATAGCTATCCAAACTTACATAGCCCTCCAGAACAATCTCCGCATGAGCTGGCACTTGAAGTGGTATAGTCTTGCAATTTACAAGTTCAAGAGGTTTTTTGCGCAGCAGTCCAGCAAATTGGTATTCTGACAATGTTTCTGGCACTGGAGTTACTGCAGCGATAAGCGTTGCGGGATCGCTACCGATCACAGCGGCAGCAGGAAACTTCATGCTTTGCCCCTTTTCCTTCCACCGTTTATGGTGACCTGCTCCCCCACGATGTGCAAGCCAGCGCATTAGAGTCGTTTTTTTATCTATAACCTGCATACGATATATTCCAAGATTGAAGTTATCTTGCTTGTCCTTCGTGGGTCCTTTTGTTACCACAATCGGCCAGGTAATAAGCGGTGCAGGTTCATTTGGCCAACACGTTTGAATAGGTAGTAAACTGAGGTCTACTTCATCCCCAGTTAGCACCACTTCTTGACATGGAGCTTTGCTTACGACTTTACTGCGCATCGATAACACAACTTTTAGCAGAGGAAACATCTTCATAGCATCCTTGAGGTTTTTTGGTGGCTCAGGAGATTGCAAAAACGCTAGAAGTTTACCCAGATCCCTCAGTTCACCAGGATTTATACCCAGTCCCAATGCAATTCTCTCAATAGTGCCAAATAAATTCACCAAAACTGGAATCGAATTTTTGCCGTTTTCTGTGACAACATTTTCAAAAATGATTGCTGGTCCTTTGCTTGACAGAACTCTGCGGTGAATTTCTGTCATTTCAAGAACTGTTGAAACCTCCTCCTTAATCCTAATTAGATCCTTTTTTTCTTCTAAAGCAGAGATGAAGTCATGTAGGTTGTTGTACATATCTCAAAATAAGTCTTCTAGTGTAATCACATGATGTATTGTATCTTTCAGATATCTGTTTTCAGAAACTCCATTTGCAGCAATCAATACCCAGAATATCTGCTTCTTTGATTTCGTCTTTTCTCTATAAACTGCTTCTTTTCTCTTTAACTTTTCAACAAACTTCTTCGTCACTATATAAGGTTTATCGCTATACTTTATTTCATAACACATTGTACATCCATCTTCTCTATCTAAAACCAGATCTATTTGAGCACCAGACTCTTTACTATATTTTCCTGGTTGATACTGCCAATCGTAACACTTAGTTAGTATATACTCAATTTCCAACTTCCTTTTTATTGCACTAGCATGTTTGAAGCAAACTTCCTCAAAAGCCTTTCCTACCCATGCAAACCAAGTCGGCTTGTTCATTACTGATTCCCAGTAACGACTACCATCTGTCACTACCCCTCGCGTAGTCTTCCGAAACTCTTCAATCCATGAAAAATAAAACAATGTGTACTCATCAATCACCTTATAATGTATTCCTTTCCTTTTGTGGTTATCAGGTAAAAAACTGCTAATAAACCCGGCTTCCTCTAAACTTCTGAGCCTAGCAGTTAAATAACCACCTTCGCTTATTTTAGTAGCATCAACCAGTTCTCTCCTGCTTATTCTTGACTTCTTTGCAATCGCGCGAATAATATTCAAGTATACTTCTGGTTCCTCATACAAAGAGTGAAACAGCATATTAAACTCATCAAAAAGTAATCCATTTTTTTGAAAACAAATCAAACCAATGTTTTGTGCTGCTGATAACCCTTTCTGCACTGCTTTAAGATAATGCGGTACACCTCCCATGGCCATATAGAGCTGCAATATTTGCTGGCGATTAAGATTAACCCCTCGATATTTTAGATATGCTTCAGTCTCACGTAGGTTGAAAGGTTGTAGAGAAATCCTTGCGGTGATGCGGTTATGCAATCCCCCTTTGGTATAGATTATATTTTCCAACATCCAAGAAGCCGCTGAACCACATACAACCAAAATAAGTTTCTTTCGGTATGTCCAGCGTGTATTCCAAAAATATTCTAATGCTTTTAAAAAACCAGATTTTTTTGTAGCTAGCCACGGTAATTCATCAAAAAATAAAACAATTTGTTCATTTTCATGTGTGTTATCAATAGCGAGTGTTAGTTGCTGCAATGCATCCATCCAATCTTCAGGCAAAGCCATTCTTGCACCTTTGTAAAAAGCATTTGATAACGAATGTGTAAAGATTTTAAGCTGTTCTTGCATAGTACCATCATTAAGGCCAGTCTGTTCAAACAAAACATCGGCACGTTTACTGAAAAATTGTTTTATTAGATATGTCTTACCCACGCGACGCCGACCATAAACAGCAATAAATTCAGCTGATTGAGAAAGAAGCTTGTCTTGTAGAATAGCTATTTCTTTTTTCCTACCAATTATTGGCTCATTCATATATTTATTCCGCGGAGTTTATTGAAATTATACACAGCGGAATAAAATTATCAACTTTTTTACCGCCGCGTTTACGGTGGACAACCTCTTACCTGCTAATTGTAATGTTCGTACAACCATGACCATAATGCAAGAAGTCTATCACCATTAAGATAAGCCTTTTTTTCATTTTTACGCAAAATCGAAAATAAGAGGTGTTATTTTCATCTATGCAAATAAGGTAAAGGCTTATTTTCATTTTTATACAAAATCGAAAATAAGAGGTTTTTTTTATTTTCATCAAAGGGCGTCATTCCAGCGCGTGACGCTGGAATTCAGTAAAAAAAAGAATGGATCCCAGTGTCCGCTACTCGGATGACATCATTAGACTACTTGGATGCATCGTAGAGGCTACAGGAATGACATCCACAACCCTGTCATTCCAGCGTGTGACGCTGGTCCATTTTCTACAGGTGTCATTCCAGTGCTTGACACTGGAATCTAGAAAAGTTTGCTTGTGAGCAAGCAAACTGATCTGGTGAGCATAGAAAGTAGCTAATCTTAATTTAAAACACAACATTAATTATTATGGAACCTGGATCCCAGTGTCGGGGCACTGGGATGACACCCGCAAATTACCTGCTGATTGCAATGTTCGTACAGTTATGCGCTTGACACTACCATTAAGCTAAAAAGTAGTAACATAAATGGAAACATTTATTAATTAGTATTAAGCATTGACTCTAATATTTCCTTACTAATATCTCGAAAAAATTTCCCTTCCCTATTATTTGGAGTATGCAAACCAAAAAAAGGAACACCTAAAAGGCCATCTCCTTTAAATTTCCTCATATAGTTAGCTATATATGGATCCCTGTTAGTCCAATCGCCTTCCATACATACCACGTTATGAGCTTTCAAAAGTTGCTGTACAGGATCCGATTTCAATACTACCTGATTGAGAAACTTACAGTACAGACACCAGTCAGCACTAATTGTTACTAAAACTGATTGGCCATCATCGATCAGGCTGGTGAGCCTTTCTTGAGAAAAATTAATCCTCTCAGCTTGCAAATTTTCTTGAAAAATGACCCTTTGTACTGATTCAGATAATACAAATGGCAATAGATTCAACAAAAGCAATAATATAAAAAGAATAGATTTAGTTAATAATTTTACATAACTGGTAAAACTCCATATCCATATGCTAAATGTAAAACTTAGGAGTCCGACTAGTACAGGCAATACCATTTCCATGTTTGATTCCTTTATCAGCACCCAAAACAGCCAAATAGTGGATAAAAATATAGGAAAAGATAAAAAATGCTTAAATGTTTCCATCCACTTACCAGGTTTTGGCAAGAATTTAAGTTTGTTAGGAAAAAATGATATAATTAAGTACGGAAATGAAATGCCAAGACCAAGAAACAAGAAAATGCTGATAAAAATAAATATTGATGACTGGGTAAGTGCAAAACATATGGCTGACGCCATGAAAGGTGTAACGCAAGGAGTGGCAACCAATGTTGTAAGCACTCCAGTGAAAAAACTGCTGTTAGCTTTACCTGAGTAAGAAAATATAAAAGGAATTTCATATAAGCCACAAAAACATAAGCCTACTGCAAACATCACATATACTAGCACCAATATAAAAACAGGAGATTGCATATGAAAACCCCAACCTACCGCACATCCCATATTACGTAATGTTAATAGTGCTATGGATAGTATTAACATGGTAGTCAACACTCCAAGAGTATAGGTTATGCCATTTAATCTCAGCTTAAATGAGTTACTAGCATCATTAATCATCGCTACTACTTTTAAAGAAAGAACAGGGAGAACACAGGGCATAAAGTTAAGTATTACACCACCAATAAATGCAAACACTAAGTTTATAATAGGCTCCATAATGCCATGAATTAAAATACAATACAGTTTTAAGTAACCATAATTGTTTAGATGGTCAATAGATTTTCTATCTAGATGCATGTTCCCAGAGAGTGTAACGGTAAAGATTTAATACAAATAATTCAGAAGCTGTATAGTTCATATGGGTTATTACAACTTGATCTTTTGTAAGTAAGTAATCCTCTAGGAACAACCCTGCTGAATTCTAAGATATTATTTTTTGTAATATCGGTGTGCACACCATGATAAGAAGAACGGCAGAATGTGCCAAGCAGCTTTTTCCCGATAAAAGTTTGTTATACAAAAAGTCTATTTTAATTTGGTTGTATTTTATTAAAAAAAACTTTAGATTTATTTCATAATCAATACTACAATTTCATGGCTCAGACTTGGGATTTATTGCAAACAGGGCAGAAGGAAAATTATAAGATAGCATACATAAATGCTCGTATTATTGACCCAGAAACTAAACTCGATATAAAAGGCTCACTGTTAACTGAAGGAAATAAAATTATCGATTTTGGTGAGTCGTTATTTTCAAATGGAGTTTCAAGTGGGATTGACAAGACAATAGACTGTAAAGGACTTGTTCTCATGCCAGGCCTTGTTGACATTCACGTACATTTTCGTGAACCAGGCCAGGAGCATAAGGAAACTATACACACAGGTAGCAAATCTGCTGCTGCAGGAGGCGTTACAACTGTAGTTTGTCAGCCTAACACTGTTCCAGCAATAGATAGTGTTATTTTGGCCAAGTATTTAAAATATAGAGCACTTGAGACTTCACATGTAAACGTTGAGTTTTACGCTAAAATCACCACTGCAGAAGGAAAGTTGACCGAAATGGCTCTTTTAAAGGAAGCCGGTGCAGTTGGGTTTACTGATGATGGTATGCCAGTTATGAATCCAATGATTATGAGGCAGGCACTACTTTATTCAAGTATGCTAAATGTTCCTATTGCTCAACATGCCGAAGACCTAAATTTATCAGCAGGCGGTGCAATCAACGAGGGTAAGATTTCTGAGGAATTAGGAGTAAAGGGAATCTTAAGTGCGTCAGAATCGGTCATGGTAAGTCGCGACATACTGCTCATGAAAGATATCGAAAATGTACACTATCACATTTTACATGTCTCTGCAAAAGATTCGCTTGATGCTATCAAATATGCAAAGGATTTAGGATTAAACGTTACATGCGAAGTAACTCCTCATCATTTTACCTTGACTGAGGATATAGTAAAACAACACGGAGCAATTGCAAAAATGAACCCGCCACTTCGCACTGAAGAAGATCGTTTGGCTATGGTTGAAGGTTTAAAAATGGGTGTGATTGATTGCATTGCAACCGATCACGCACCACATGATCGTAATTCTAAAGGTCTACCACTAGAGAACGCTGCATTTGGCATTGTGGGTCTTGAAACAATGCTACCTCTTTCACTTGAACTTTACCATAGTGGACAGATGAGTTTGTTTGATGTACTAGCAAAACTCACATACAAGCCTGCGGATATAATACATGTGCCGCGTGGTCGTATACAGAAAAACCTTGCTGCAGACCTAATCCTAGCTGATCTGGATCATGAATGGGAAATTAAAATTGACACCTTTGCTAGTAAATCAAAAAATTCTCCTTTTGATGGACGCAAGATAAAAGGTCAAGTAGTACGCACTGTTGTGTCTGGCAAAACTGTGTATTTACAAGAATGATTTTAGTAGAATTATTTGTCCTTATCTGGGATTTTGGATAACTCAGCTTTTATAGCTAAGCTGCCATTCCAGCACGTGACGCTGGAATCCAGCCTTATTTTCATTTTTATATAGAATCGAAAATAAGAGATTCCTTATGTTCATTGAAGAGTGTCATTCCAGCGCGTGACGCTGGAATCCAGTGAAAAAAAGAATGGATCCCAGTATCAAGTACTGGGATGACAAGAAGAGGAGCTACTTGAATGACATCATTAGACTACTTGGATGCATTGTAGAGGCTACAGGGATGACATCCACAGCCCTGTCATTCCAGCGCGTGACACTGGAATCCAGATTTTTTTGGACTGGATCCTATGGTCAAGCCATAGGATGACAGAAATAGGTTTTATTAGCTCTATAGCTCTCTTGATGTAAAATAATCCTATCTCGCGATTTTCTATTTTTTCTAAAAGAGTAACATTGTGGTACCAAGGCAATTGTGCAGCAACCTGTTGCACAGATTCAACGTCAGTTCGGCAAATTTACGCATATACTTCAGATTTCTTGTGCTAAACCCCTTCATATCAGGAAAAGTATCTCGCAAATCTTTGCTTAATTGATCAATAATTTTTGCGTCCCAGCCATGTTCTTTTTTGCGTTTTAAGATCTCTGTGCCAATATAATGGTAGAGGAAAATAAGCTTGTTATTTACTGCAAGTGCTGTTTTATAGCGGCTTGTTGCGATACAATCCTTTAGCTGCTTCAAAAGGTTTGTGTACTCTTTTCCTATAATTTTTGCCCCTGATCATCCCTCACTTTTTTAATCTCGCAACGATATTTTCTCTGCCGATAAAAACTAACAACTTAGCAAGTTCCGGGCCTGTTTTTGTGCCTGTTAAGGCTAAACGTAGCTGCATGAATAAGTCTTTTGCTTTTATATCCAATGTTTGTCGAATGACTTTAACCCACTCCGACAGCGTATTCTCATTACATTCACCTTGCGGCAACGCACTCAGTGCAATTTTTATAAATTCCTTATCAAGAGTCGCAGGTTCTATATCGGATTTACATATCTGCCACCACTTAGCAACTTCAGAAAACCTTTCTATATTGCTTCTTATAAAATACCAAAACTCCGAAGAATTTACTCCAATTTGACTTAAACGCCCATTCATCACTTCAAATGGCATCTGTTGCAGAACTTTGCTATTTAGCTTATATACTTCACTCAAGCTAAATTGCGTGGAAGCCGAGCTAAATTTTTTAATGTCAAATGAGTCAACCAAAGATTTCATGTCAATATGAGCTTCAATAGGGTCTGATGTTCCCAGTTTCGCTAAGTAGCTAGTAAGCGTCATTGGTTCAATATCATCTTCTTTTATGGATCTAATATCCAGTCCACCTTTTCGTTTTGATATCTTACCATCATCAAAATGCAACAAAGAAAGGTGAGCAAATATAGGAACTTTTGCCTTCAATGCTTGAATCATTTGTACCTGTGCCACAGTGTTGGTCAAGTGATCTTCTCCGCGTACAATATGGGTAATATTAAAGTCAATGTCATCAATAACAGAAGGTAACATGTATGTATAAAGTCCATCTTCCCTCCTCACCACAGGGTCACTGATGTGATTGGTTGCAATATTTACTTCACCTTTAACTTCATCGTTCCACTTAACGATTTCTTTTCTATTCAACTTAAATCTAAAATGTGGTTTTCGTCCTTCTTGCTCATAGTGAGCTTTCTCCTGTCCAGTTAGAAGTAATGCACCTCTATCATAAACAGGCGGAAGTCCTTGTTTTAGCTGCAATTTGCGTTTAATGTCTAACTCCTCTCTTGTTTCATAGCATGCATAAATATACCCTTCTTTCACTAACTGTAAAAATACCTCGTTATAGCGCTTAAAGCGCTCTGATTGCTTAAAGTTTGAATCCCAATCTATACTAACCCATCTCAAGTCTTGCATGATGCTATTTACATATTTGGCGTCTGAGCGTTGAAGGTCAGTATCGTCGAAACGAAGTAAAAACTTTCCGTTTTTGCTACGTGTGTACATCCAGCAAATAAGTGCAGTACGGATATTTCCCACATGGAGATAGCCAGTTGGGCTTGGGGCAAATCTTGTTAACATTTGTGGCTCTGATTTTCTTCAATTTTATATAAATACATGGCTAAAGCAAGCAAAGCAACCTAGGTTTGCAAGATACTTATTCACCAGAAAGTATTGTTCAAGCAGCTACATCTAGGTTTTACAAGTAGATTTCTTAATATCTAAATATATTTACAACTCTAAACCTGGTAAATTTCCAGTAAATAGTAACACTCCTGAAATGAGTATTACCCAGAGCACTGATATTGGTAGGAACACTTTCCAACCAAGACGCATTAGTTGGTCATATCGATAACGAGGTATCGTTGCTCTAACCCAAACAAATACGAATAATAGTAAAACCATCTTCAAAACAAACCAAATCAAGCCCGGAATTTTGTACAGTAAATTAAGCTCTATAGGAGGATACCATCCTCCCAGGAAGAATATTGTCAGCATAGCGCTTGCTAAAATCATGTTTGCATATTCTCCAAGAAAGAAAAGAGCAAAAGGCATTGATGAATACTCAACGTTGTACCCAGAGACAAGCTCTGCTTCAGCTTCTGGTAAATCAAACGGGTGGCGATTAGTTTCGGCAAGAAGAGAGATAAAAAACACTACTGCCATAGGCATTAGTAGTATATCAACCCAAAATGGCATATTATGCTTTATCACTACCATCTCCCCAAGATTTAGCGTGCCAGTTGTAATAACAATTGTAGCAACTATCAGACCTATTGAAACTTCGTATGAGATCATCTGAGCAGCTGACCTTATGCTGCCCAGAAATGCATAGTTAGAATTGCTGGACCAGCCTGCAATAATAATTCCATATATTCCTAGAGAAGATACAGCCAGTACATAAAGTACCCCAACATTGATGTTCGCCATTACCTTAGGGATTACTATCTGTTGACCATTTTCTATTATTACTTCAGCACTAAATGGTATCACTGCCCATGCAATTAATGCTAAAATAAAGGTAAGCATTGGAGCCATGATGAATAATATGGTGTTTGCTCTGAACGGTATTATTGGCTCCTTAATTAGTAACTTGATAGCATCCGCAAATGGCTGTAATAGCCCAAAGGGTCCAACAACACTTGGACCATGTCTCAGTTGAATTGCACCAATAACTTTGCGCTCAAAGTACACCAAATACGCAACTGAAAGCAGCAGTGGCACCAAAATAAATAAGATATTAACTAGCACATTCATAAAAAGCTTTAGTACAGTCTGCCATTATTTTTGAAGCTCGACTTATTGGGTCTGTCATATAAAAACTACACCCCTTTAAAGTAAAAGATTTGTCGCTTAAGCCTACTTCACCACTACTGATTGACACCCACTTGTTTTTTACCACTTGATCTACATTTTTAAACTGTGGACCAATAGCATCTAATTTTTTTCTCACATCAAATAAACTATCATACGGTAAGGAAAGGCCCAAATATTGAGATAAATTCTTGACAATTAACCAATCTTCCTTTGCCTCACCAGGGGGAAGTACAGCTAAATTTGTTCTTTGAGCTCGACCTTCGGTATTCACGTAGGTTGCATATTTCTCTGTGTATGCAGCTCCAGGTAAAACGATATCTGCTACGTGCGCTCCTCTATCACCATGGTGACCCTGATAAATCACAAAGGTATTTCCTAACTTTGATGTGTCAATTTCATCTGCACCAAGAAGATAGACAATTTCTATCTCGCCACTTTCTGCTTGCTCTAGTATTTGGTTAATGTCCTTTCCGCCTTTTTGAGGAACAAATCCAATATCCAGCCCTCCAACTCTCGCCGCGGCTTTATGCAGCACGTTAAAACCATTCCAGTCATCTCTAATCATGTTAAACTTTTCTGCAATTGTACTAACTAAGGTTAAAATTGATTCGGAATCGTCCCTTGTTAATGTATCTTGACCAATTATAAGCATAGGGTTTTGAGCAGCGCTTAGCAATTTGCAAAATTTATGATTCCCTCTTGCTATTTCATTTAAAACGTTAGGATTGTTGCCTAGTTTTTCAACATGATATAAATACTCAATGTCAGGACCAACAGTTGCAATAGGGAAATTTCCTTGTAAGTATCTTTTTCTTATTCGTGCATTAATAATTGGTGCCTCTGTTTTAGGATTTGTGTTTATAAGCAAACATAAATCTGCATTCTCTATACCCTCAATGGTAGTATTGAACACATATGATCCACGATTATTTGGTATAAGTGTTGCTCTATCCTGCCTACAATCTATATTCGCTGAGCCAAGCTTTTGCATCATTTCTTTCAGTAAAAGCATAGATTCACAATCTGCTAGATCACCTGCAATGGCAGCTATTCTGTTTGGTTTTGTGCTCTTTAATTTTTTTGCAGCAACAGTTAATGCTTCATTCCAATTAGCTGGCACTAATTTACCGTCTTTCTTTATGTAAGGTTGATCAAGACGTTGCACTCTGAGTCCATCGTAAGCAAAGCGAGTTTTATCTGATATCCACTCCTCGTTAATCTCTTCATTGAGCCTTGGCAGTATCCGCATAACTTCCATGCCACGGTAGTCCACTCTGATTGCACTTCCCACAGCATCCAGAACATCTATAGTTTCACAATGTGATAACTCCCATGGACGTGCCTTAAACGAGTAAGGTTTTGAAGTTAAAGCCCCCACAGGACAAAGGTCTATGATATTTCCAGATAGTTCAGAACTAATATGCCTTTTTATGTAAGTACTGATCTCTACATTTTCTCCTCTTCCAATCCCTCCAAGTTCGTTTGTACCTGCAACATCAGATAAGAATCTAACGCATCGAGTGCAATGGATACATCGATTCATCGCAGTTTCAATAATTGGCCCAAAACGTTTTTTTGGCACAGCCCTTTTATGTTCATCGAGCCTACTTGTTCCTTTTCCATAGGCCATTGTTATATCTTGCAGATCGCACTCACCGCCTTGGTCACAAATTGGACAGTCAAGCGGATGGTTGATTAACAAAAACTCAAGTACTCCTTCTCGTGCCTTTTTAACTTTTGGAGTATCAGTATGGATAATCATACCTTCTGCAACTGGTATTGCACAAGATGCTACTGGTTTTGGAGGCCCACCTTCTACTTCAACTAAACACATCCTACAATTACCAGCAATTGCTAAGCGCTCATGATAACAAAAGCGTGGAATTTCAACGCCTACGGCCTCACAGGCTTGGATTATAGTAAGCCCAGGCCCTACTTCATATTCCTTAGAGTTAATGTTAACCTTAACCACAAATTTAAACCCACTACACAGCTTCCCACTTTATAGGGTTACCACTTACTTCATCTTCAACCAAATCACCATTATCATACTGAGCAGACATATAGTTCATACGTGAATCACGATCTATATATCTAACTGGTTTTACTGGCCTATCTTTATACATTTTCTGTTCAGCTTTCTTACGCTGAGTGGGGTTATTCTTACTAGCTGTTTTTGCCTTTCCGCCTGCTGCCATATGAACTCCTAAAAACTTCTCATTTTATTTTAACACTTAAGTATATAGCGTCAATATTAAATAACTTTAAAGTTTTAGTAGGTACCTATATTATAATCATTGTTCGAGTAAAAAGTCACTTCTTGATTTTATTTAATCATAAATATTTAAGGAACTTACCAAACAAAAAGAAGGCAAAGGAACCCCATGGCAGCTAGTTATTCACTATCTATCTTATAATTTTGGCGTTTTTTTTATGTCTTAAACAACTTATAAGCACGTTTCAGTTTGTATAGGTAAAAAATCAGAAGTTTTTAAAAACATGAGATGCATATAGTGCAAAAAACTAAACACGAGACGCCAAATAATAACAGCTACACCGTTTGTGCACAACTTCTACTTAATTGTGCTCTCTCCTCAATCAAATGGCGAAAATGTCTTATTAATCCTTGAATTGGCCAAGCTGCAGCATCACCGAGTGCACAAATTGTATGCCCCTCTATTTGAGTTGTAAGATCAAGTAGCTTATCTATTTCATCGGGTTTAATTTCTCCCGTTACCATCCTTTTCATAATTCTCCACATCCATCCAGTACCCTCACGACATGGTGTACATTGTCCACACGATTCATGCATATAAAAGTGCGATAACCTCTCTATTGCAGCTATTATGTCAGTTGACTTATCCATCACTATTACAGCAGCAGTACCAAGTCCTGACTGCACAGCTCTTAATGAATCAAAATCCATCTCAATAGTATCGCATATAGACTTTGGAATTAATGGCACTGAAGACCCGCCAGGTATCACAGCAAGTAAATTATCCCAACCTCCTCGCACTCCACCTGCATATTTTTCAATTAATTCACGCAGTGAAATTCCAAGCTCTTCTTCAACATTACATGGGTTATTCACGTGCCCTGAAATACAAAAGACTTTAGTACCAGTATTATTAGGTTTGCCAAGAGAAGCAAACCACTCTCCTCCACGACGCAGAATATCTGGAACCACAGCTATGGTTTCAACGTTGTTTATTGTGGTTGGGCAACCAAAAAGTCCAACACCTGCAGGAAATGGAGGCTTCATACGGGGGAAACCCTTTTTCCCCTCGATAGATTCAAGCTGAGCCGTTTCTTCCCCACATATGTAAGCTCCTGCGCCCCTATGAATAAACACATCAAGGTTATAACCTGATTTGCAGGCATTTTGTCCAATCAACCCTTTTTGATAAGCTTCTTCAAGCGCTGCCTTTAGAATTAAATACTCATTGTAAAATTCACCTCTGATGTAAATATATGCAGCTGACGCACTAATCGCTTTGCCAGCTAGGAGAATCCCTTCAAGCAACTTATGTGGCTCATATCTTAATATATCCCTGTCTTTGCATGTACCAGGTTCTGACTCATCTGCATTGACTACTAAATATACCGGTTGTTCTTTTGAAGGATTTTTGGGCATAAAGCTCCACTTAAGGCCAGTAGAAAATCCCGCACCTCCTCGACCTCGCAAGCCAGATTTTTTCACTTCATCAATAATTTTTTCTGACCCTAAATCTAGCAACTCCTTTGTTTTCTGCCAATTACCACGCTTTTTCGCACCTTCAAGTAGTGGAGTTTCTTTACCATCTAAGTTCGTGAATATTTTGTTCTGTGCCTTCAACATGGTCCTTTGAGATTCCAAGTGATCCCGGCGCGAATCGAACGCGCGACCCACTGATTAAAAGTCAGTTGCTCTACCGGCTGAGCTACGGGATCGTTTCATTTTTTAGCTACACTAAGCATTAATATATCTTTTATCCGTTTTAATCAAACTAAAATTTTCATATGTATAGAATTTATGCATCATATAGCTTCTTGACAATAGCTTAACACTTCCTGTATTCTAGCCTAGATTAGTTTGTCTTCACAAGCAATTGGGGGCATAGCTCAGCTGGTAGAGCATCTGTTTTGCACGCAGAAGGTCAGCGGTTCGATCCCGCTTGCCTCCACCATTTTGTTTGTTTAAACCTTTCTCTATACTAATTTAGTGTAATTTAAAGCTTGCCAAAATAGCCTATTTTAACCAGCTTTAAATATGACCTTCTGTGTCTAATTATCCGCTTTAAAATTTTCAATCTCTGGCTTATTTACGTTTTTTATGATAATTTGAGGTTGAAAGTGGATTAGTCCCAAAATGAAAAAGTTCTGTGAAATGACATATCAAAAAGCCTTATTTTTCTGTAAAGATGGTCTCCTACTCGACAAGAGTACTGGTACGCCTTTCATTAATTTTGGGCAAGCTATGAAATATTTCAATGCGGAGAATATAATAAAAAATGATTACTTAATCATTGTACAAGGTGTATTATTACCTAAGGCTCCATTCACTATAGCTAATCCTAAATCTTGTCTAAGGCAAGTTACAGGTACAGAACAGGGGCATCTTTTAAAAGCTATCCATTTAGTTTCTTGGGATTCACAAACTAAATATTGTTCAATATGTGGTGGCATTCTCAGTGCAATTGAAAAGGCAATAGAGAAAAAATGTTCACTGTGTCACAGACTGTTTTTTCCACACACATATCTAGCCGTTATGATTTTAGTTTATTGCAGAGATGAATTACTGCTTGCTAGATCTCCTCATTTCACTCCAGGAGTGTATAGCGCCCTTGCCGGATTTGTAGGGGTTGGTGAGTCTGCAGAGGAAGCAGCAATCCGGGAGGTAAAAGAAGAAGTAGGGTTGGATATATATAATTTGCAATATTTCGGCATTCAAACTTGGCCATTTCCTGCAAGTTTTATGATTGCTTTCACAGCAGAGTGTGATGATAAAAAAATTACAATTGATTACAATGAATTAGAAGACGCCCGTTGGTTTTCTAAAGATAACCTACCTGATCTACCTTTGATGCCCTCTATATCTAGGTCCCTTATTGATACTTTTTTAGGTTATAAAACGTAATCTGTTTGAAAATTTTTTGCGCAAGTTAAAAAAGTGTTCGATTCATGGAGATTATTATAACTGACTTGTCAGGTTGGGTCTTGTTTTTTACATTCCAAGACTGTACAACTCAGTATGACTTGATTATCTAATTAACTTATACTATATAATAATAGGGAAAGTTTTAATCCTCAGAAAGGTTATTATTACCAGTCAAATTGCAGAAGTTATATGAGCGAAAATACTAAACCATTTTTAATATTCTGTGGTATAGCGTCAGTAATAGGAGCACTTACAGGTTTAGTATTGAGTTTTACAGCTCTATCACCGTTAATAATAGGAGGAATTTTAGGCTCCATAGCTCCAGCACTGCTCGTATTTTTTCTTGTTTTCATGAAAGATCCTATTGAGAACGAAGATCTTAAAATTTCCCCCATTTGTCTTGGTACTATAGCACTTGCAAGCATTGTAATTGGAGCTGGTCTTACCACAACTGCAGCCACTATTTTTCCAGGTGTAACAATTGGAGCTGGATCTGCCGCTTTAAC
The DNA here is from genome assembly GCF_012277315.1 of Wolbachia endosymbiont of Ctenocephalides felis wCfeJ. Lineage (NCBI taxonomy): Bacteria > Pseudomonadati > Pseudomonadota > Alphaproteobacteria > Rickettsiales > Anaplasmataceae > Wolbachia > Wolbachia endosymbiont of Ctenocephalides felis. Next base: position 247,458 of record NZ_CP051157.1, read on the forward strand.
AGGTGCAGTGATAGGGGCTCTAGCATTTATTGCAGGAGCTTTTGTAACAAGTTACGTTGTGGACCCAATAGTTGAAAAAGTTAATGAATGCTTTTCTTCAAAAGATAAAGAATAGAGACCAGTTTAAACTAACTAAACGAAATTGTTTTTCCCTTCTCCTTCAATCTAGAATTATTCAAGCTATTATTAAGAAGAGTTTATCAACAGAGTGAAATTCTTTTTCATAGCAGCAATAAAAAAATAATAAGCTAGCTGTTTTTCACTTTTAAATAACTAGGATTCGTGTTTATGTTAATAAAATCAAACTATAGAGTAAATGTGACAATCATAAAGGTTAATGTTTTCACACGATCTACATTTACAGGTAACCCCGCTGCTGTTGTTATAGAATTCTCCGGAAATAGTCAGCAGATGCAATTACTTGCTAAAAAGTTAAATTTCCCTGCCACTGTATTTATATTGCCGTCTAAATCCAATAAAGTGGTAGCGCAGCTTCGATTTTTTGCTCCAGCAACAGAATTATCAATGTGCGGACATGGAATATTAGCAGCAGCTAGCTATTTATTTAGAGATAAAACTGAAGGCAAGCTAGTTATTGAAACCTTGGAAAATAAAATAGTAAAAATTGAAAAAAGACACGACGGATTACTACAGTTCACATCAACAAGGGCTCAAAGATTAGATATAAATATAGACGATAAAGAAATACGTGGTCTTCTTGGATTACCAAGTTCTTTGCTTATTAAATCAGATAATCCTTATTGTGTTGCTTCAATCGGCAGCCCAAAGTTATTAGTGCCTATAATTTCGAGACAAACTTTACTTACAATTAAGCCTGATTTTTTAGGTATTACTGATTGGAGTATTAAAAATGATGTCAACGGTATATATGCTTATACTTCTGATACTGTTGATACAGGCTCACATTTTCATGCTCGTAGTTTTAATCCAAACTCGGGTAACGATGAAGATGCAGCAACAGGAGTAGCTGCAGCAGCACTTGCTTCTGTCTACTCTGATGAAACAGCAAAACTTTCTGATGTTATCATAGAACAAGGTGATTGTATAGGCAAAAAAAGTCGTATTGTTGTTACAGTTAATGAGGAGCTTTTAAAAATAGGCGGGTATGCAGCTATTGATGGTCCAATATTACAAAATTAATTAGAAATGTCAGTTATGGATTAGAATTTTAAAATACAAGAATATCAACAGCTTATTATTCTAGCGTTTGTAGTACGTCCTGACCTTAAGTGACCAAAAACCTATCATTCCTATTAGTAGACATATAGGTATTATCAACATAGATTTGACCATTACATCAGCTCCATAAAATGGCTTGCCATCAACAATTCTACCATCCCAATAAAAATTCATTATGGTTGCAATCACAACGTGAAAAAAGTAGCCAAAACTCATAACAATGGAGTTATTTACAGATCCCGCACTTGCTACCGCATCGTTTTTCACATAGCTTACAACTTTAGCAGTTAAGGCAAGTTGGTATGCAGAAGCAAGGCCAATAACAAATAACAATACACATGCCAAGAGTGCACTGATGTTGAATATGAAAAGCAATAAGAACACAACTATCATGGCAACAGCACAAGAAATTATTATCTCATAGTGCTTATTTGGATTTTTCGCTAATATGTAAGGAAATAATACATGTCCAAAACCAAAGCCTATTAATACCCATTTCGAGATACCGTATGCAACATTTATATCCATGGAGTACATCTCATGCAAAAACGTTGCAGCCCATGCATCCGCAAACCCTTCTAATGGTCCAACCAGAAAACCACCAAATAAACCCATCAATAGAATATCTTTATTAAGCATAATCTTGCTTAAACTTTTTATACTTAATCTCTTGTCTGTAGTAGCACTGCTAGGTATGGATACAAAGGCGGTCAAAGCAAGTAATAGTCCAAATATTACACATACAGTGAATACATAATCCCACCCAAACTTATCAAATAAAACATGTAATGGTTTAGTAGCAAATACACCACCAGAAATACCAATAATAACTGATATGCTGAACATTATGGCAAACTTTTCTCTACGATAATAGAGACTGATTATTTTAAAAAGTCCCAATATCGAAGCTGATGATCCAACACCAGTAATTATTCTCCCAATAACAGAATAACTCCAATTGTTAGAACTCACTAAAGGTAATGCACCTAAAGACGTTAAGGCAATACAGGTTGATATAACAATTTTAGAGCCAAACCTATCTAAAAGAATACCTACAGGAATATGTGCTAACACATAACCTACATAATATAGCCCACAAAATTGCCCTATTTCTGTTGTTCCTATGTTAAACTTTGTTACCAACTCAGGAACTATAATATTTGGAATGACACGTAGTATGTATTGATATGCATAAAACAGAGATACTAATAACCATATTAAGAAATTTCTCTGCAGCATTAGCTATACCTCAAACTGGAAATGTAGGCGCTTTAGTTATGTAAAGCAAGCTTTACGTAAGAAAAAACTATAAACACCACCTTTTGCTTTTTTTTATGAATTTCATGTTAAACAACACGATCATACATTAACCTACAGAAAACGTCATGGCAAATAAAAATAACAATTTTAATCCAAGGTATAGAAATTTTTATGTTCTAGGCGATAGCTTGTCTGATAGTGGCGCGCTCTGTGGAATCTTAGAAGCACTGTCCTTTGCGAGAAGCGTAAAATTTGATGACCCTTTTTATCAAAACAGATCTTTCAGCAATGGCCCTGTTGCCGTTGAATATCTAGCAAAATATTTGGATTTGGAAGAATTTAAACCTGGATGGAGTTATTCGCTTTTTGGTAGACATCACGAACAGCGAGGTCAAAACTATGCAGTTTCATATGCATCAGCGTCTGAAATTTCTGAGCCCATTTATTCTTATTTTTTTAACAAATTCCGTTTAGCTAACCAACTAGACGCGGTAGTTAAGCATCATCCAAATATAGGTAAAGAAGATTTATTTTTTATCATGATTGGCGGCAATGATATCATGATCACAACTGCTTATGATGATGTTAAAGCGGAAGCAGTATTGGAACGAGCAGTTAGCGAAATATGCAGCGCACTTAAGGTTCTCGATAAACATGGTGTTAAGTATGTAGTTGTTGCAAATGCACCTGACATTGGTTTAATACCAGCTTTTAACAAAAATGAAAAAGCAAAAGTGCTAGCTACAAAGCGCGCAGAGAATTTCAACGCAAAATTAGCCAGTGGCTTAGATGATACTAAGAAAAGCACAGATCTTGAAATAAAGATATTTGATCTTAATTCTAAAATGAAAACCATGCTCAGCGAATATAAGAACAAAGGTTTAAATTATCAAAACGCGTGCATATCGGATGTTGCAGACCAACTTGGAGAATTTAAAGGAAACACAAAAATACTCCTAGAGCTGATATTTAAAGGAAAACTTGGCACTCATTATAATCCTGGGTGTAGCGAAGAAACACTAAAGGATCATTTCTTTTTCGATTACTTCCATCCAACTACAAAACCTCATCACGAAGTTAGCAATGAACTATACGCATTAATTAAAAATGACGAATGTGAGCTAATTCATGCCAAACAGCAAGAGAACTTGCTCTTATAACGCTATCTTCGTAAAGTGAGGTATTAGAGCTAAAATACCTTACAAGAGCAGATGAAACTGAATGCCTAACGGCATCAACTTAAGAGCCTTTTTAAATAAGGAGACACTTCAGACTTCTTGCGTAACAAATTTTCAGCACAACGCTGAAAATTTGTTACGCAAGAAGTCTAATGTGACAAAAAAGAGTAATAATGTCAACAGCTTAGCACTTCGGAGACAAAGATTTAAATTTATTTGTTTACGTCTCCAATTTTATAGCTCATAATGGAGACAAAGATTTACATTTCATGTTTTATGTCTCCAGCATTTATTGGCAGGCAAGCTGAATTAAAGCAACTGCTAGAGCTTACAAAAAAAAATACTGCATCTTTTGTGGTAGTTAAAGGAAGGCGTCGTATAGGAAAAAGTCGTTTAATTCAAGAGTTTGGTAAGAATTTCGAGCAGTATTACTCATTCATAGGTTTGCCACCAGAAAAGCATACTACAACATCTCATCAGCTTAATGAATTTTCCAGGCAAATTGCTAGGCAATTTAATACATCTTTTGCTAGGTATGATGACTGGAGTGACTTACTATGGGCAGTTGGTGAACGTCTATTATCAGGGAAAATATTACTGCTATTTGATGAAATCTCTTGGATGGGTTCAAAAGATCCAACTTTTTTAGGCAAAATAAAGAATTTTTGGGACACGCAGCTAAAAAATAACAAAAAGTTAATTTTTGTCGTATGTGGATCTGCTTCATCTTGGATCGAAAAAAATATACTTAGTAGTACTGGTTTTGTAGGAAGGGTATCGTTGACTCTAACACTTGGAGAGTTATCACTTTCTGATTGCAATAGATTTTGGCCCAAAAATATTTCAGCATATGAAAAATTTAAGGTACTCGCAGTAACTGGAGGAATTCCAAAGTATTTAGAAGAGGTAAATTCTAAACAAAGTGCTGAAGAAAATATTAAAAAGCTTTGTTTTACAAAAGGTGGCTTCTTAGTTGAGGAATTTGATCAAATATTCTCAGATCTATTCATGCGAAAAACAGCTTTTTATAAACAGATAGTTAGGGCTCTTTCTACTGGAGCTAAAGAACAAGAAGAAATTTGTGCTGCTTTAGATATTGCAAGACACGGACGCATTTCTGAGTATCTACATGAGCTTGAGCTTGCTGGTTTTGTTGCTAGAGATCACACTTGGAATATACAAATGGGTACTGATTCGCGACTAAGGAGGTACAGACTCAAAGATAATTATTTAAGATTTTATTTGAAATATATTGAAAAAAATCTAGGAAAAATTAATCGCGATGCCTACTCCATGGGATTGCTCGCATCTCTACCAGAGTGGCATACAATCATCGGACTTCAGTTTGAAAATTTGGTGCTTAACAATAGAAAAAGCATACATAATATCTTGGGAATTGATAGCATAATAAGCGAAAATCCATTTTTCCAAAGAAAGACAGGTGCTAGTTGTCAAATTGATTATATGATTCAAACTAAATTTAACACTCTCTACATTTGTGAAATCAAATTTTCAAAAAATAAAATCAGTCATTCGATAATACAAGAAGTGCAAAAAAAGATAGATACACTAAAGCGTCCAAAAGGCTTTTCATGCCGTCCAGTCCTCATTCACATTAATGGTGTAAGTGACGACGTTATGGATAGTGACTACTTTGCAAACATAATTGACTTCGGAGAATTATTGCATTGTAAGCCATGATATATTTCTCACAGATTCACTCAAACTTAATTAAGTAGAAGTATTATTGATGCGAAAGGGGTTTAATTCAGATGGTATGACGCATGAGGAAGATATAAACCAATTAGTAGAAAGTGGTTTTGATATTAACTCAAAGGATGCAAATGGGGTCACTCTTTTGCATAAGTTTACAAAAGAGGGCGATGCAGCCAGAGTAAAATCGTTGCTAGAGCATGCAGCAGATTTTAATGTTGTAGACAACGAAAATAGAAATCCACTGCATTACGCTGTTATGCATGGACAAAAAAAAATTGCTAAACTTCTTGTCAACGAACTGACAGTTAACTCCAAGGATAAAAACAGGTTTACTCCGCTACACCTTGCTGCGCTACAAGATGATACGGAACTAATAGGTTTTCTGATAGCAAAAGGTGCAAAAATTAATGAAAAAGATGCTAAAGAAGGTTACACTCCTCTTCACATAGCTTCACTATACGGCTCCAAAAAGAGTGTCCAAGCTTTAGTTGATGGTGGAGCCGATCTTGAATGTAAAGACGATAATTTGCATACCCCTTTATTTTTGACCACTTATCAATGTACTACACATTACGAAAGCAGAGCAGAAATTATAGAATATCTGATAAAGAGAGGTGCAAACATAGAAGCAAAAGACGCAGAAAATAATACTACACTTTTCCTAGCAGCATATAATAATAAAATGCAAATAGTGAAGCTTATTGTAAAAAAACAACAAGCAAAAGCCAACTTTAAAGAATTTATCTGTACAAAAAATACTCATGGCTTTGATGCATTGGATTGTGCTATTGAGCATAACAATAGGAAAATGGTAACATTTCTTATTTCAAAGGGAATAGATGCAAATGATCAGGATTTCAATGGTAATGCCCGGTTGCATAAAGCTAGTTACAATGGCGACGCTAGAGCAGTTAAGCTCTTATTGAAACTTAAGGTTAACATTAATGCTGTTACTAAATGCAACAGGACTCCTTTGCTGCTGGCAGTTAAAAGAGGTCATATAAAAATTGTGAAAATGTTACTGGAAGCTAAAGCCAACATGAATATTTGCGAACACCAGAGTTATACGCCCCTGCATCTTGCTGTTCAAAAAGATTATCTTGATATAGCCCAACTGTTAATAGAAAAAGGAGCAGACCTTAGCATAAAATGCAAAGATGGTTACACTGCAATAGACATGTTTATCAACAAAGCTAACGGCAGCAACGAAAACTACAAGAAATTTTGTAGGTTTTTGATACTTTACCTGAAAGATCTACACAGCAAATGTAAAGCTTCTTGCATATTTTCAACCTTGGCTTTGAGCTTGACAATTCTAGGATTGCCTTTTATTTTCAAACCTATAATCAAATACAAAAAAAGAAGTAAAAGATATAGAAAAACTAAGGCCATGCTGGAAAACTTGCTCTATATTTAAGTATAGCTTTGTAATTAGTCATCAATCCCGATTTTTAAGTTGTGCTAGCACACTACGGCCATTTAGAGAGTCAAGATTTTTAACTTGGCTGGTTAGTATCAAAGAGTTGCTTTTTAGGTATCTTTCCATAAGGTTCGTGAGCCTTTTTGGATTACTTAAATAACTCCATTCTGCTTGTAAAACTTTTATATCACTTTGCACTAAATTAATTTCACGTTTTATCTTTACCAGCTCTTCGTTTAATGACTGGACATGTAGTTTTACTTTAAATAGTCCTGTGATGCTGAAAAAAAATATTACTATTGAGATGATACAGAAAGCTCTCATGATAACCTTTGTATAGCTCTTAGTTTTGCTGAGCGCGCACGTGGATTTGCACTCATTTCTTCCGCACTTGCTTTGATTACTTTTTTATTTAAGAGAGAAAATGTTCTATAATCAGCAGATTCTGGTTCACATAAACCTCTAAAAAAGGTTTTAACTATACGATCTTCTAAAGAATGAAAAGTGATGACAATTAGTTTACCATTCTTATTTAAAATTTCAGATGCAGCCTTAATAGCTTTTTCAAGTTCTCCAAGCTCATCGTTTACCCATATTCTTATTGCTTGAAATGTCCTAGTTGCAGGATCAATTTTGCTTTTTCCACGAAATACCACTGAACGTACAATACCCGCAAGTTCAAATGTAGTTTTGATAGTTTTTTTCTTCCGTGCATTTACTATTGCCTTTGCAATTTTGCGAGAATGACGCTCACCTCCATAGTTATATATAGTATTTGCGATTTCTTCTTCGCGCAAAGCGTTAACAAATGTTGAAGCATTGATGTGGGAAGAGTTATCCATGCGCATATCAAGCGGACCATCATGTAAAAATGAAAATCCTCTATCTCCGTCATCAAGTTGCATGGACGAGACCCCTATGTCAAATACAACTCCATCTACAGTATTGTCTGGTGTCATTCCAGTGCATGTCCATACATTTTTTTTTCGGACCCCAGTCGAGATAATGGAAGAGGACTGTGAGATGAGAAAGGGTTCTGCAAAGTGCTCGAATCTATTATTATCTAGTATACTTTTAATATTGCTAAATTTATCAACAAATAACTTTATTTTGCCGGGGTGTCTGATACTTAAACTGTCATAAAATTTAACAACCGTTACATCTCTGTCAATTGCATACACTTTGCAATCAGCTGATTCCAATATTGCTTTACTGTATCCCCCAGCTCCAAATGTAGCATCCACATATACACCACCATTTTGTGGTGAAAGTTGTGATAACATTTCTTTTAACAAAACTGGAATATGCATCATAGCACCCTATCGAAGGATCTTTTGTACAAAGATGAAGATAGCTTCCTCACTAAAACATAGTAAATATATGATATGAGAATACTTGATATAGTCAACGATATAAAAATATTAAGATTTAATGGGATATCATTATTAATATAATATTTATATTTGCGAAAATAAAGTAAATTATTATAATACCAAACAAACTGCAGAAAGGTGATGCAACAAATAACAAAGGTAATACTCTCGAGCTTAATTTGTAACACTTTACTGTGGTATGATCACATGCTCTTTGGTCACCTGATAAGCATAATCGGCGGTGTATTTTTCCCCTCAGATGATCAATTGGTTAGCATACTGAAGGCTTTTGGAGTATTTGCAGTGAGTTTCTTAATGAGACCCATCGGCGCTGCCATATTTGGCCATATTGGTGATAAACATGGAAGAAGGGTTGCTCTATTGCTCTCTATTGTATTAATGACTCTATCTACTGTCTTAATCGCTTTTGTTCCTGGATATCAAAAAATCGGAATACTAGCATCAATACTGGTGGTATGTTTAAGGTTATTACAAGGTATATCTCTTGGGGGAGAGGCAGGAAATGCACCATTTTTAATAGAGCACGCTCCTGAAAACAAAAGAGGATTTTTTGGCAGCATTGAAGTATTAAGTGCAATTCTTGGTTCAATATTGAGTCTTACAGCAGTACTTATATGCAAGAAAGTATCTGATTTTGAATCTTGGGGGTGGCGTTTACCCTTTATTTTTAGCTTAGCAATGGGATTAATCAGCATATATACAAGATATATACTTGATGAGAGCCCAGAGTATAAAAAACAGGAAGATCCACCTCAATTACCATTAAAAGAGTTACTGAAAAGCTATAAAAAACCTTTTTTGATATCAGTAGGAATCGACATAGTTGAAAATTCATCTCTTTATATATATCTAGTATTTTTCAATGTTCTTACATCAAAAGTAAATACTCATTTTAACCACACAGTGGAAATATTGAGTCAAATTGCGCTCGGGGGATTGACTATATTGTTTGCAATACTCTCTGATAAGGTAGGAAGGGAAAAAGTAATGAAATTTGCATTCGTGGCTTTTATAGTAGTGAGCTATCCAGTTTTTTTAATAATACTAAGTGGTGATAACCTGCTAACTATAGTGGCACACATTCTTTTTATAATCCCGATAGCTGCATCGCTTGGTCCTGTCAGTGCATTTATGTGTGAATTATTTCCAACAAAGGTGCGGTACAGCGGGTTCGGTTTATCAAGAAATATAGCTGCTGGATTTTTTGGTGGCCTTGCACCATTCATATGTACAACAATCATCAAGGTTACGGGGCAAGAAACCTCAGCAAGCTTTTACATGATTTTCTGTGCATTGATTGGGCTGGTTGCCATATCGCAAATTAAGGAACTGCGGTCAACCTTTAGATATAAGCGTTAAAAAATTTACTAAGCAAGGAGAAAAGGCAAAAGAAACCCTAGTCAATATGCTCTTTTTCTAATAGTAGAAACATAATGGAAAAAGTAGAAAGGAGATGTGAATGCCAGCAGCATATAAGTTGCGATTTAAAGAAAGAGGCAATGCAAGCATTGGATGAAGGGGAGAGAAGAGTTTGTAGCCAAAAGGTTTAAAGTTGGAAAAACAACATTAAACCTGCTGCAAAAGTCTAATCAACTTTCTTTGATTTATTTGCTGTATCTATTGCATGGCCAATCTCATCTTGTAAGTCATCATGGTCATTGGTTTCATCATGATTTAATCCTCCAATCCTACTTTCTAACTCTAGCTTAATTATAGTATTGATTTTATCTATGCTATCAAGAAAGCTTTTACATTCTTCATCGCTATATTCTTCACCGGATGCTTTTTTTTCAATAAACAGGTTCTTAAACTCTGCTAGATCAGAACTCCGGTCGGTATTTAGTACCACATTTCTCTCTATGAAGCTAAGATCCGATAATAATAAACTCACCTCGAGTAAATCTTCACTTTTCATGTTTGCAAGGTTATCAAGATTATCTAAAATGCTAAACATCTTGAGTTCTTCCTGAGCAATTTCCCGATCCTCCTTGTCAAACTCAGATAATAGTTCTCCATTATCTGCAAGTTTCTCACTAAGGGCTTTGTTGAGTTTTAAAAGATTAATATCATCCTGCTTAGTGTTATCCAACAATAAATCTACCCTTGCTCTACGCGCACTTAAAACGTCATCATAGTCATTTAACTTTATGTTACCCTCTTTATCCTGGCGCAGTTTATAATAACCAAAACCTTTGAAGTTTCTTTTACTAGCTTTCATTATTCTTCCCATCCTCATTTCTTTTTATCGATGCACCCAGACAGTTCTCACCTTGGTGTAAATCTAGCACATTTGATTGATTATTGATCATCTTCATCACTATACCTCTCAGGTTTTCTTTTGCGCCCTATAGTGTGATCATGAAGCTTCTCTAAGAATTCTCGCCTATGCGATTTCGCTCTATAGAGTAAATTATGGTTGTAACTATGCTTCCCTATAGAATCAACACCATGTTCCCAAGTAAACTTCATGGCATCTTCTATTGTATAGCCTAAATGTGATCCCACATATCCTTTATAATAATCTAAATATCTACCAATTCTTCTGTGCGTAATATCTTCTTTGTCAACTCCAAATGCCTTGTAAATTTTTTCCTCAAGCTTATCGACATCATTTTCAGGTGATGTCGCAAATTTTGTTGCTTCTATGGTAGCACCTACAAGCTTGCGTGGCACGTCAATAGCATGTTTCAGCACACCACCAACTCTTGGTATCTTACTTAGTAAATTAGCTGTACCTCCAGCCAGTCGATTAGGGAGCCCAGTAGCAAAGTTACCAATAGCATCTAATTTCCCACCAAAATTATCCTGTAACTTATGCTTTAACTCCCCTACTATACCAGCTAAAGGAGATGCTGCATACATACTAGATATGCTGTAAACACTATAGCCTTTACCTACGATATTTGGGCCCATTCGTTGTACAAACTCACGTAAGGAGAACATTAAGAATGAAAGCAAGAACAATACAAAAATTTCTCCTGCATTAATTAAATAACCTCTCTGTATGTCTTGCACTCTTTGATAGTCGCTATTTTCTTGATAATTTTTGCAATCCTCGCAATCCTTACCTTTACATGTTTGACAATACCCACTGTTGGGATCCCTATATAAGTTATGAAGTTTCCGTACTTCACAATTTTGTTGTTCTACTACCGTCTTCACCAAAGACTTTATGTCATTTATTACTTCTCTATAGCTGTTGCATCTATCTATATCTTGACAGCGTTTTTTTACTATTTTACTAATACTATCGCCACCTATCTTTTTTTCTATACTGTTAATCAATACCAAGATATCAGCCTTTTCTGATGCATGCAATAAACTGTTTGCCAAGCGTACTAGATCTTTCTCACTTTTACTACAACCACTACTAACCACTATATCACTTTCTGCTATATAATGATCTGCTGGATTATCTTTAGTGCCAGGCATTGGATTAAAGAAAGGATAATCTATATAACGAAAACCCTTTTCATTGTAATCTGGTGGAAGGGGGATATACCCAGCACCACCAGTAAATTTTATTGTACCACCTTCTCTACTTAGTTTTTCTATACCTTCTATATCTTTATCTATATTCAGCGGAGAAGCTTTTCCAATAGTGTAAGGCACAAAAATTTGCCCTGGAGTCCAACCAAAGTACGGATGATCAACGATACAAAAACCACCAAACATCCATTCTGGAGCACAGAGCCTTATCTCAAGCCATTTATTGTAGCATACAGTGAAACCTAGCTGCCTATAAAAGGTATTCATTATCATTGCAGCCAATAATGACAGCAGGGCAAATATCATAATCGATTGCAAACAGAAACTAATACAGAATTTTATCCAACCGTCAAACAAACTTTTCAGCGGTGAAAATAGGATGGAAATTAGAAAAAGTGGCATTATAGCTATAAGAAAAGCTATACCTACAAAACCAGAAAGGAATATTATGTAAGCATATAAACATAGCAGGAAATATAAAACGATCCCTATAAAAATTGCTGGTATCATAAGTAGGCTTGCCCACATTTGGTAATGCAAAAACGCTGCAAACTTTTTCCAGACAGAATAAGCAAAAAACTTATTGAACATGTCCCCTATGAAGCTAAACAATTTTACACGAGCTTCATCTCCCTGAACAGTGCTTCCGGTGTTCATGTTGGGAGCAAAATTAGTAATTATATTTATCAACTGTTCAAGGCCTTTAACAAACAAAACAAGAAAATGATCATAGAAAAATCTGAAACTTCCAGGAGATATAAGCATTATTACTAAAGTGATTTTCATCATCCTGATGAGCATGTCATGCTTAGTCTCTCGTACCATACCAAAAAGATAAAGAAGCGATGAAATCATCATAAATAAAACAAGCAAAGAAAGAACAAAGTTGTGAAAACTCGTGCTCTTTTCAGCTATGTTTTGAAACATAGCTTGAGCAGCTGCAGGATCGTTACTATCAAAATGCTCTTTGCAGTTTTCATTAATCAACAACACACATTTTAGGTAGTGATAAATATAATTGAAAATTTCAAGTCTGCCTGGCTCCTGCACCCCTCCTAGGAACTCAAAGGAATAACCGCCTGCGTTATCTAAGTAATATCTGTCTAATATTTTTACATATATTTTCCATCCCTTGTCTAATTTTACCGTCTTACAGTTTCTGTCTTTTAATTTATTGTTATTTTTTTCTAGAGTAAAAAGACCACTTCCATCTTCTGCTATGGAATCGTAACCTAGGTGTATAGTAGGAGATTGAGGATTACGCATAGATTTCAGACTTTCGTTAGGGTTGTTATCACCCGGCCTTTTAAACAGAAAGTAAGCACCATGACCGTTGGTAAACCAACATGGAGTGCCACGTGACACTGCACTCTCACCACTGTCCTCATCAACGTACTCGCAACTCACGGTGCAACTTGTGCTGAAGTTACTTGAAAGTTTTTGTATACTAGATTTATAATCATTGCAAACTAAGTGAAAGTCAGGCAAACTATTATCACCTTGCTTGCCTTCAAATTTGATTGCATATTTCAGTTGCTCCAAATCTTGCAAGCTGTAACTGCTTTTAGATCCTCTCCTATTATTACTACTCCAAGATGTCCATGCACCATTGACTCGCACTTTCAAGTCATCTCCATTAGTTTCGAGTCCGGTATCTTTCCACTTCACTACTTGGTTAGAGTGAAAACCATTATTAAATTCTCCAGTTTCAGGGTCAATAATTTCCCCATCTTCTGGGATAAAAGCATCATGATTGTCTGGAAAATGAGCACTTACTGCAACAGGTTCAGGACCGAAATAGTCAGCAGATATACACCTTGGAAAAGGCATATCATTCTTGTCACAACCTGTTATCAGCACGTAAGCTGCAAGAAGTAGTAACCTAAACCAAAATTTGCCTAAGTGTAACTGCATATCTAAATCTTTTCCGAATATAGAATAAAACTTTACTTAAAATATCTTTTTAATTAGTTACTACATAACAACCATACTTCTCCTTCTTAATCTTCTTTCTTATCTTTAGCATCATCTATCCTTGTCCTTATATTTTTTAACACTTCTTTTTTTTGTAGTGCGCCTTTTTTCTTTTCGTTTGGTGGGCTTGATTGTTTATCCTTGCCTACAGATTGCTTAGATTTAACCTCAAGTTCTGTTCGATCTTTGCTTATCATGCTCTTGACATGCGATATCATGCCTTGAGTTTTGTTATCAAGTCCAACAGCTGATAGTATAGATTGCGATGCACTACCAGCAGCATCTCTAACGCCATACATAATTCCCCAACCAGCACCGAATATTGCTTGTGCCATAGTTCCTGATACATCAATAAAAGCTTCCATTGCACCAGCAATAATGAGATATATAAACGCTTGAATTAGGTCTATAGGTAATGCTGCAAAGTACCCGCCAGCCTTTTCTCCGGTACTAAGTGCAACATCAACGCTGGTGCCAGGATTGTATCCAAGAGGTAATATCGATTTCATAAGGCAAAAATCATATGATAAGAAATTTATACTAATCAAACATTGATAGCATGCAGAAAAGTTTGTGAGGTTATATAAAACTGAATACATTAACTGATTTAAAATAGATAAAGATGATAGTAAAATGACTGGTTGTATTGCAACATGGGCCAACGTTTTTATCCAGTTCTCAAACAGGGATTTAGTCTGTTGAAATAAAATAAATACAATAAATAAAGGCGTTAACGATAACAAAAACGCCACTAGAATGGTAGATATAACATATCTAAACGTAGCGCTAATAATGCATTTTAAGAACATAAAACTAGCATGAAGTATTATCAAAAAAGCGATAAAACCGAAAGGGCCAGCGAACATTAATGATAAAAACTTCAGCCATGTTTCTCCTGTAAACAATACTCCCGCTGTTAAGTCCAAGAACGCAAATTTTCTACCTTTTTCTCCCACATAGCCAGAAAAACTATCAACCAAATAAGTGCTGCCATCCACAAAAAACTTGGATAAAGTTACACCAAAGAGTTCCCAGCTTTTATCACTAAAGACAAAAGCTATAAATGCTATCTTCATCACCCGTACAATAAAGTCAAATTTACTTAGCTGTAATGTTCCAAGCATATAGCCAACAACAGTAAATATAATATATAGAGTAAGTAAAGCTCTTACTCCTTGAAGAAGACCTTTTGCATACCCTTTGTACGACTCTTCAATGCTGTTCCCAATGATTTCTTTTCTTATAAAATCAAAGACCATCTCTACATTTGATGAAATAAAATCGTTAATTTTTCTTTTTACAAATAAAGTCACAATATACTTATTATTTTCATAATATTTACCTTCTTTATCTGTAATATCTTCTTTCTCTACATTACTTACATCGACACCAAAATATATCTTTTTAGGTTTATCATTTTCCAAATGACTTCCATCTATTTTATAATATTTTATATTATCCTCTATTACTGAAGTTAATTCCGATACCTTCTTGAAATCAGTGAGTTTATCTTCTGGCAAGCTATCACCTAGATACATATAAAGCTTTTCACCCTTAGTATACTCACACGATCTAGTTACTTTAACATGATACCCACCTCTATTACGGTAATAATAACCATAGTCTGCAATAGCAAGCATCACACTGCTACCAGACGCTACATTTTTTACTTCATAATTACTATTCAATTCCAGAGAAAAATCGGAAAAATCCTTGGAATTACCACTAATTTTCGAACATGCATTACCTTTCCTTTTTCCTTTTTCTGGAAGACACTGAGTACCTTCAGCAGTATCTTTCATATCTTCACGCTCGCTTTCAGAAATATTTGTATCACCTGGATCGCTTATTTTCGCGACAAGAGCTTCAGCCCATGAGATATCTTTAGTATTTGGTATAACAACGTCAATTGATCCAGAATCCTCTCTAACCCCCTCAATCTTCTTACTAATCTCTTTAAGGTGAGAATACATGTCACATTTGCCGTTTTCATTATCATATTTTTTGTATCTTACAGAAGAAACACAGTTCCGCTCTCCTGCTTGATCTGACTTATAGTTCCAAATACCCCTATTGGTATAGCATATATTTTGATAGTAACAGTTAAGCTCATAAGAGCTGTACTTCCTTATTTCGTTAAGATCACAATGTTTTTCTTCGCATAGTCGATCCAATCCTATTTTAGCTTGCCGCAAATCTAATAATGAACCATTCATCCATGGACTTTCATCTTTAACATAACCTTTATTAAAATGCACCTTATTATCATAAGGAGTGTAGCCGTTACCGACTAGCACCATGCTTTTCTTTGCCTTATCAAGAGGTAAAAATTTTACTTTATTTCTCTTTCCATCCTGACCATCACAAAAAAATTCTTTCCCTTCCTTTTCGCTAATACTCAGTATTTCGCTTACTGGCACTTTTTCATCTCCTTTTTCAGTTCTGTAACAATTGTCATCAAAGCTGATTTTATCTGTTAGGTTATCATAATCAATTATCATTTCTCTGGGAACCAAGCTGAAGCTTAACTTATCACCGGGATCCACTTTAATTCCAGTATCGATATAACGTCTCCTACTATAGGCTTCTTCGCTCCCAAATCCTCTACCACCGCACAGTTCGTCTCCACTTATGTCTTTTTCGTCAATACCGTAATTATTAGACACATTGTTAATATTTGCAGCTTTACTATAATTTGGAATTGAACCATCAGCGCAAAATACAGCAGGTACAAGCACTTTCCTTGGATTTTTACCTTCCTTAAGGGGGCAAAAATTTACTGATCCACCGAGGGTGAATTTGATTTCCTCCTCTTTACTAATTACCTGGCCAGAATCAACCCAATAGATCTTAGCCTCTTTATCTTTACGAACTGGAACGTCTACGTTAATGCTAGTATTCCTGCTTTGCAACCCAGGCTCAACACAATCCATGTTACAACCAGTGATTGTGAGATATATTATTAATAACAGTGATCTTTTATTCATTGTCGCGTACCTGGCTGTGGTACCTGAGGTGTTGACCTTTGAGGTACTTGAGGTCCTTGTCTTGTCGTACCCGATTGTTGAGGAGCACCTACTGCTCGTCTTTGAGTGCTGTCCTGATCCAATCCTACTGTTCCCATTAAGCTTTGTTGATATTGTTGTCCAGGTTCGCTTTGCACATAAGTACCAAACAAGTTATCAGATATTCGCGAGGAAGCCTCAACTAAAGCTTTCATAGCGTGAACCAAGATAACAAAAGCCATTATAGCAGTAATATTAGGCGCATGCTTGGAAGCATACCCATAAATGATACAAGGGTTAAAGATTTTTAGATTGATACTAAGTATGCACGTAGAACAGACTTCAAAATCAAACACTGAATATACGATATAATCCATAGCTTGACTTATCAGCGATATAAAAATTAGAAGCACTACTGGATGGATTGCAAACCTTGCCAAATTTTTGACCCAGCTATGAAACATCTGCCTAGTATATGCAAACAAAAGGCAAATGATAAAAATAGGAGCTAAAGAAAGCAATAACGCAACTATTGCTATGGATGTAATAAAAGAAAATAGAACATTACAAATGGACAGGACTACTGTTATTAAACCCCAAATCACCAAGCAAAAGGATACAAAGCCTAAAGGACCAGAAAATATCAAAGATACTATTAACAATACCGAATTTGGTGATAAAAATCTATTTAACGGCAAATCAAGAAACTCAAAAACATTTGATGTTGTGCCTCTGAAGTTTGATATTTCTATAAGCTGTTTCGTAGTGTTGACAAAAATAGAAAATGCATTGTTATAAAAGAAATCCCAGCTGTTATCCTGCAATAGTTGGACAATGACTCCTATTTTCACGCATACAATTAAAAACTCATATATAGAAACATGAGTTAAACCAAAAAAGTAATAAAGTGTATACAAAACTATATATAACACTAGCAATGATACTATTGTAGATCTAATAGTGTTTGTTCTGTTTGATTTTATAAAACTTTCGTAGAGAGACTTTACAGGACTAGTATCAGAGTGAATCGCGTCAGTGTCTTTGTAGCTAGAGCCAAAAAATGCGGTTTTTACTTTTTCATCAAAGAAACTATATATCGCACTAAAAGTTTTTATAGGTGGCTTTCTGGTCGTTAGGTTAATGCTAAACTGACCTTCGTTGTCCTTATAGTTACAGCCATAATTTCTTACCCCATAATATATGGTACCATTTTTGTCCTTTAACTTTTCTTTTAAGCCTTCCATGTACTTAGTATCGTGAACTCTGCTTATGTCCACAGGTATATCCCCCTGGCTTTCATCAGGGTCATGCTCGGGAAGTTTATCAGAAACGCGTATGTATAAACTCTTTTTTAGGTCATCCTTAGGGGATTCATCAGAAATGCTGGTGTGTGAGCTGTTTTTTAGGCTAAAAACTCTTGTTACTCTTATGTTGTAGCCGCCCTTGCCACCATTCCTCAATTCAAATGCTAATTTCATGCCTTCACCGTAGTTGTTTTGCAGTTCATGATCATAGTTAGTGCGTATGCCATCATTTCTCACATGTTCAAGATCTTCTCCTTCCACTTCTTCCACTGACACCTTTAAAGAAGGAATATAAGTTTTTATCTTTTTTTCCATAATCTCTTTAATAATTTCGCTTGCCTTGTCGTTAACAACAGTTAAACCATCAATAAGGCACCCTTGTTTAGGGCAAGCTTCACCTAGTCTGTTAGCTAAGTCACCATCATCTATAGTATTAGACTCTATCTGAACACAATTTTGACTACGGTCATAACACATGTTTTTACACGCAAGATTTAGAATATATGTATCTATCTTATTTTTCTGATTGCTTGAAAGCTTGCTGCAGTCTATATTTTCTCTTTGCTTTATAGAGTTGATAATATTTGTAATTTCAGTTCCCTTTTCATCTTGATCTGATTTTGAAAAATCCTGACTCCAATACTCTTTTCCATGCAACAACTGTACTGTTCCTACAATACACTTGTTAGGACATATTGTGTACTGACTTTCTCCATCTCCCAACACCTGACATTCATTTTGATTTAAAACATGTGCAAAATACTCTTTTTCTTTGTCGCTGCATTTGTCATCAATACTTACATACCTGATTTTCTCGTTTTCCTTATCTTTACACACTTTACTTCCAATAACACTAAAGTTTATTGAGTCACCAGCTTTAAGTGCAAATGGCAATTTAACAACAATAGGGTCCTCTCCAGATCGAATTGCAAAATCTGCATGCTGCCCAGGGCAAAAATTAACTTTGCTAGGTACTATACTAATTTCTGTTACTTTTACTACATCTGAAATTTGAACACCAGAATCGACCCACTTCTGTTGTGTTGAAACTACGTCCAATTTTTCGCGCAAGTTTGATAGACTCTCTGGCTTGATACAGCGCTCCTCGCAGCCGGACAACAAAAAGAATGTTACTATTAATAAAAGCTTACGCATGTCCTACCTAAGCTTTGATTACTTAAACATTTAACATCCATTACTAACCTTTACGTGTTTCCAATACCACCAGTATTTCCAGAGTTACCACCTCCAGGAGTTTCTTCAGCAGATTTAACATCTTCAGAACTACCACTGTCAGAGGATGACTTATTAGGCTCTTCATTAATATTCATGTTTCTCTTAGCTTCCTCAGCATCTTTAGCAGCTCCAGCAGCATCTCCAGATTGAGCTTTGCCAATCGCTCCAGCAATAGCCTTAGCTGCAGAGAAAGCCTTGGACATCATGTTTTTAGGTGTAGCACCAGAGCCGAGTGCCCCTCTTGGATTACCAGCAAGCTCTGCAGCCATACTAGGAAGAATATCCAAGAAGTGATAAAATAGGAATAATATTAAAGCTAACTTTAGTAATTCTCCAAGCACAGAATCACTAAACTTAACATATGCAAAGTCAATCAGACCAAGTAGCACGCTCTTCTCCCATTTATAGTTTTGCAGCATGCATGCTAAAGTATTTGGGTTGCTAGCGCATTCTCCTTCTTTCAACTTAAACCAATATGTTTTTTTGCCTAATACTGTAACTGGCTCTTCCTCAAAATGCAGACCTCTATAAAAGATTTTATCGCATGCTATAAACATAAAAGATAGAAATGCAAAAACCATAACCGGGTATAAGCTATAGGTGATCAATTCCTTTAGCCACCCATCAAAGTACCCCTTGGTATGTTGGAATAAAACCATAGGAATAAACAGAGGCGATAAGATGATAATTACACTGAGAGCAACTAGAGATAAGATAAACACATAGCACATCCACAAAACAACCATCATCATCATGACAGCCATGAATATACAGACAAGAGCTACTAAAATCTGTCCACCAGCGAAAATGATACCGATTATCGAACCTGCTACTAACAAAATAGGAGCAGCACCAAGTAAAACAGCCAATACTCCTACACTCCCAGTACCAATTTTGCCAGCAATTCCGTCCAAAGGGGCACCCAAATAAAATAAAAGCCTACAATCAAGCCTATCCCAAGGTGCAAGGTAGCTGTATTTTCCGTATTTCTCTGCTTTATAGTCACATATACCTCTACTTTCAGATGATGCTTTCAATACTATTTCCGACAAGCCATTTGAAAGTTTCGTTAATTCTCCATAATAATAAGACATGGCATTACCTGTTGTGAAGTAAACCACTAAAGCAAATTTAATGATTAATATGTACATTTCTTGTGGACTACGCACTCCACCAGACATGGCTTTTATAGAGAACAGTATCAAAGCTAAAACCAAAACAGCAGTTATGGTGTTTTTCAGCCTCTTTTGTGCCACAGACAGGAAACTACCCTTGCTATGTCCACCTTCGTCCTTAAGTTGGTTGCCACTTGAATCAATACCTGCCACTAAATTGTCCAGCGACTCCTTAATGCATTGCACTATCATAGAAGTCACAGGAACAGGAGCTAATGATTTACTTCCCGCTTGATTGTAGCAAGCTTCAGAAACATATGAGCTAAAACAGCCTTTATTGTCGTAACCTACGAAAATTTTCCCTTCTTCTTCCCTTTCCCTTATCAGAGTTTTGTAATCTTTACCTTCATTTCCTTTCTTGTTAAGAAGAACTTTCAGAGTGTCATTGTCTACAACATCTCCACCATACTCAGTTTTAAATTTCATCTTAGACTCATCACACATAGGAGCCATTGGGTCAGGTGGCAATTCTGTACAACCTATATTAACTCCCTGTGGCCAAGGAGTCATTGAAATGCCAAGTACGCTAACACTTTCTAACTCCACACACAACCTACCCATTTTTCTTACTGCTTTGAATGACGAACTATGTATGGTTTCTCTTTGTCCTGCTTTAAGAACTTTACATTCTAGGTTGCCATCAACTTTTGGTGACCATGACCCATCTACATATCCAGTGTCTTTTTCTCTAACATCAAAATCTATGTATCCGGATTCCCCTCTGAAATTAAAGTCATTCGTCTTAAAAAGATTACCGAACGTTAAAGGGTTTCGATGACATACTTCTATATATTCACTGTATTGTACACTATTTTTGGGCCAGTAATAACTATCTGCATCTTTATCAAATATGGAACCCAAAATACCCCTTCCTATTTTTTTACCTTCTTCTGTTGACTTATTTATTTCATCGAAGCATTGAAAGTAATCTTCTTCTTTTTGGTAATTCTTATCAGTGCACTTTGAATATTTTGAGTTTTCTGGTTTCGAGAATCCAAAATCTTTGTATTTTCCATCATGATCCCGTGCAACTGGATGCCTAACGAAACTATGTTCACAAACAACAAGTCCTCCTATTGCCTTCCAAACTCCAACAATCGCGGCTATCACTCCAACAATAACAAGAGCAGTAAACAAACCAAGAGAAGAGACGATTAAAACAATACCAGTAAATATTGCACCAACAGCAATCGCTATTCCAGCAAGTGCTGCAGCCGTTTTAAATGCTCCACAGTCAGGATTAGAAGCACGGCTAAAGCTGCCAGTGGAATTAAACCTACTGACAAATTCCGTCTTACCAGCACTACCTACTTCCTCTGCAAGTGCTGGGTACGATAGTAAAAAATCTATATTTAACAAAAATATTGCAATTAGTAGCAGTGACAGTTTAGTCTTAAACATTTTTTACCTTCTGATAGAATATAGGTAACCATACTTTCGGGTCATCTCCGACTTCTTTTAAGATATCATGTAACAATAGAACACTTTCCGCACGTCCAGATAACACGTTGATTATATTATCTAAGTCTTTTAAGTCTATTCTGGCTACCACAGCATTCACTCCTTGTTTTACCAAAAAAAATCTAGTACTTGGATCCGTGTGCTTGATCAGTATGTACTCACGTTCACTCAACATAAAAACATCCCGGTAGACACTGGTAGCTTTTAGATTTGGCAAAAAAATCTGTGTTGCTGTTTGCTGTACAAGTGTATCACTAATAGCACTCTTACTTGCATCTTCAACACTCTGGGTCGCAAAAATCACAAAAGCATTTAACTTCCTTAGCACCTTTAACCAGTCCTTTATCTTAGGTGCAAAAACTGGATTATCTATTAATGCCCATGCCTCATCAAGCACAATAATAGATGGGGTACCATCAAGAGATATACTAATCCTATGAAACAAATAAATCAAGACCGGTCCAAGAGCAACGGGATCCTTAAGCAAGCTAGCCATTTCAAAGCCAAACACCCTAGCTTTTGAAAAATCTAACAAATCCTCTTTATTGTCAAATATTGCAGCATGAGAGCCATCACCATGCCACATAGATATTGCTCCAGCGAGAGTATCAGGACCCGCAAGTCCTAAAAACGGTACAAGATTTCTTAGAAATCTATCTTCTTTCCTCAATTTAAAATTTCCTTCAATTGAATCATTAATTCGAGCAATATCTTCTGAAGTGAATTTATCGTTGTATACCGAGATCAAAGATTTTATCCACTCCATTAAAAATGTTCTATTATCAGGAGTATCATCAAGTTGCAGAGGATTAAAATTTGTTTTAGTTCTTGGTTCTATCAAAGTATAAATACCACCAAGTGCCCTTAAGAAAATTTCCGCACCACGATCTTTATCAAAAAAGAATATCCTTGGAGAAAATTTCATTGCTTGAGCACATAAGAAATTCATCAAAACAGTTTTACCAGCACCAGTTGGTCCAATTATCATAGTATGTCCAACATCTCTTATATGGAAATTGAAGAAAAATGGAGTGCCAGATGTCGTGTCAAAAACTGTCACAGCATCTCCCCAGTGGTTATTGAACTTATTACCAGTAGGATAATTATGTTGAGACGCAAAGCCAGCCAAATTAAGACTACTTATCGTACCCTTTCTTACTATATAGTCAAAATTACCGGGAATTTGTGCCCAAAATGCCGGTTCAAGGTTAACCCTCTCACGAACAGGGTAAACGCCGCAATTAGAAAGCTCTGATTCCGCTAACGACAGAGCATTATCCAATGATTTAGGACTTTTTTCCATACATAATATGGTTAAATGATGTTCACCGAATGCTATCTTACCACTCATTGCACCATCAAGCGCATGGGAGATTTCTGCTATTTGAGAAATGGCTTTATCTGCGGATTGTATCATCCGATTTTGCTGTATCTGCATTTTCGCAATAGCCATTTGCCTATTTGTAAATTGGAAAGACTGCGTAATAATAAATTCATGGTCGAGCTGTAAAAATGTATCGAGCATTCCTGCAGAAGTATTATTTCCATACTCTTTGATACTAATTATTCCAGCGTATTTACTCTCATTATGAGTTACGACCTGTACCGTCTTACGGCCAAAAAACAATCTATGTACTGGTAAGTATCTCGATATCCCGGTTGTCAGAGGAAAAAGTGTGTTTGTCACAAAGCCACAATTTACAATTCTAGATAAAAACTCCATGATTTCACAAAACAGACCATTGGGAGTTTCTTTTACCCCAAGAATTTTAGGCGAATAATTTCTAAGGTTTGTTACTACACGATTTGTTGTTTCCTCCAAATCTTCATAAGTGGCACGCATATCGCTTTCCCAAGCATGTTTTGAAGTTACATGTCCGAATTTTTTTAGTAGATGTGATAGAAATTCTACTCCTTTTGTATCTGCTCTGCGAATAATTGTAATGTATAGATCATTAATGAATGATTGCCTTGCTGCGTGTTTTTCTCTCCATTTTAAATTTACATGATTAGCAAAAAAGTTTGGCAATCTTTGACTTGCGAATTCATCAGAAAAAATGTTTTTCTTACGCCTAATGGTGTGGAAATATAAACTAAATGCCGGGGATGAAATGCTTCTCAGCATCTGATTTCTGATGTTGTTTTGTATTACCAGATCTTCATCATCGGCTGTTTCAAACGCAAAGCCATTTAATTTTATAAACTTAACTAACCAATTTTGTTTTGTTACCAAAGTTGTACTATTCCAATAGCAAGAATAAGGAATGAATTCAGCAGCGTGAACTTCCCTGCTTAGAATAGATTTATTCTTGGATTGAATAGGTCTAAATCTCAGCATTGCATAGCATTAAGTAATGTCATAAGAATTAGCTCCATGATAAAAACGATTTAAACATTTAGAGCACTTTCCTAGTTTTACCATAAATAATTCAATAAACAATGGTTCTTTTGCAGAAGCTATATAACCAAGTCCGTGTATTCCAAATAGCATCAAGAAAGTTCTCAGATCATTTGTATTAATAAAAATTAGCATACAAATGAGAACGTTTAATATCGCAAACATATAACTCACACCAAAAAGCATCGCAGGTCTTGTAAGACCTTTAAATAATTGATCTGTTTGTATGCTACCTGTAGACATATTTTTTAACCTTCTAATTAATAGCCCTAACACTAATACTATATCATTAATTAAAAATCCATTGAAATGAGTAGCACTTTAGGTAAGATAACTAATTTAAATTTAATTATGACAAGCTGGCCGTTTCAAGAAGCAGAAAAAATATTACAAGAATTTCCTAACAAAAAAGAGATAATATTTGAAACTGGCTATGGACCTTCAGGTCTGCCACATATTGGTACTTTCGGAGAGGTTTTTCGTACTACAGTTGTTGCAAATGCACTAAAGAAAATCGCTCCTAATATAAAAACTAAAATTATTGCAGTTTCTGACGATATGGATGGCTTGCGAAAAATACCAGATAATGTGCCAAATCGGGAAATGCTAAGAGAGCATTTGAACAAGCCTTTAACCATGATACCAGATCCCTTTGGCACTCATGAAAGTTATGGTCATCATATGAATTCACTGTTGTGTAAGTTTCTCGACCTATTCGAGTTTGAATATGAATTTAGAAGTGCTACAGAGTGTTACAAATCTGGTATTTACGATGAAAAACTTTTACTCCTGCTGGAAAATTACGACAAAGTAATGGATGTAATGCTTCCATCATTCCGAGAAGAAAGACAGCAGACCTATAGTCCATTCCTGCCAATATGTCCAAAGACTTTCCAAGTTCTTCAAGTGCCAGTAATTGAAAGGAGTATAGATAAAGGAACAATTACATACGAAGACACAAACGGAGAAAAAGTAGAAGTTCCAGTAACAAAAGGCAGATGCAAATTGCAATGGAAACCAGATTGGGGAATGAGATGGGCCGCATTTGGAGTCAATTACGAAGCTCATGGGAAAGATTTGACTCCATCTGCCATACTTTCAAGCCAAATATGTAAAATACTTGGAGAAAAGCCGCCGCTTCTGTTTTGCTACGAGTTTTTTCTTGATAAAGAAGGAAAGAAGATATCAAAATCAAAAGGAAATGGTATTTCAATTGAAGAGTGGCTTACTTACGCACCAACAGAGAGCTTGGCGTTATATATTTTTCAGAGCCCAAAAAAGGCTAAACGTTTATATTTTGATGTTATACCAAAATCAACTGATGAATATTTGGAGTTTATTAAGCGTTACAATGAGAGTGAAGAAAAGGATGTAAACAGTCCTGTATGGCACATTCACCAAGGTAGCGTTCCTCAAATTGAAACTTCAGGTATAAACTTTTCACTGCTTTTAAACTTAGCAGCAGCTTGTAACGCTGAAAATAAAGAGATTCTTTGGGGGTTTATATCCACTTATGCACCAGATGTTACACCAGAAAATAACAAAATGCTTGATAGGCTTTCAGATTTCGCAGTTAGGTATTATCACGACTTTATCAAACCAACAAAATCATATAAAGCTCCGAATGAGGGAGAGAAAGAAGCGTTGCTAGATTTAAAAAACACCCTGCATTCCCTACCTATTACGACCACTGCTGAAGAGATTCAATCTCAGGTTTTCTCCATCGGAAAAACCCATAATTACAGCAACTTACGTGATTGGTTTCAGTTGCTATATGAAACACTACTTGGCCAAGAAACCGGTCCAAGAATGGGATCTTTCATAAAGCTTTATGGGATAGATAATACGATCTCTCTTATAGACAGTGCTATTAAACGCACACTTTAGCAATTTTAATAAATGCACTTGACAGTTTCAAAAAGTCTGCTTATCATGTGGCTGAAGCTATTTATTTATCTTCAGTCTGTGCAGATAAAATGACAAAAAACTCAATGTATTTGGCGTCTCATGTTTAATTTTTTGCACTATGTGCACTTATGTCTTTAATAAACTTTCAAGGTTTTTACCTATATAAGCTAAAATGCGCTTGTTAAAGCGTTTAAAACAGTAAAAAACGCCGATTAAAAGATAGATAGTGAATAACTAGCTAACAGGGTTTCTTTTGCCTTTTTTCTGCTTGGTAAATTTCTTAACGTTTAAATTTAGATCAGTTGCGGTTTAAAAGCAGCGAGATTAGACGTTTGGAATAAAAAAACGCCAGTTTATAAAGTTAATATAAATAATTAGCCACCAACGGGGCTTTTTTTGCCTTTTTCTCTCATTTGGTAAATTTCTTAAACTCTGTCATTCCAGCGCGTGACGCTGGAATCCAGCCTTATTTTCACTTTTACGCAAAATCGAAAATAAGAGATTTCTTATGTTCATCCACGCAAATAAGGTAAGCCTTATTTTCATTTTTATATAGAATCGAAAATAAGAGGTTTCTTATGTTCATCGAAGGGTGTCATTCCAGCGCGTAACGCTGGAATCCAGTAAAAAAAAAGACTAGATCCCAGTGTTAGCTACTAAGCTTTATTTTCATTTTTACGCAAAATCGAAAATAAGAGGTTTCTTATGTTCATCCACGCAAATAAGGTAAGCCTTATTTTCATTTTTATACAGAATCGAAAATAAGAGGTTTCTTATTTTCATCAAATGGTGTCATTCCAGTGCTTGACACTGGAACCCAGCCTTATTTTCACTTTTACACAAAATCGAAAATAAGAGGTCTCTTATTTTTTTATCCACGCAAATAGATAAGCCTTATTTTCATTTTTATACAGAATCGAAAATAAGAAATTTCTTATGTTCATCGAAGGGTGTCATTCCAACGCGTGACGCTGGAATCCAGTAGAAAAAAGAATGGATCCCAGTGTCCGCTACTCGGGTGACATTATCACTGGCATTAAGTTAAGGAAAAAGTGATGGACTATATTAAAAAATCGAGCAAGATCGATAAGTTAAAAGGAATAACGATATAAGTAAAAAAAAGAATAATTAAATTCATAAAAAATAAATTGACGAGTTTAAACTTTATAAATGCCCATTTAAAGAGTCTTCGAAAGATTTCTCACGCAAAAGAAAGCTGCCTTTCATTGATGTATTTATTCTAATTTTGAGAAAGAGTGTAAAGTCACTACAAGTAATGCTTAATGAGTTTGTTCTGCATACAAAGATCATACAATCACGGCAAGTGCATTTACTCAAGCAAGGAAAAAACTAAAGCATACTGCGTTTTCAGGCTAAATGATGATATAGTTTCTCTATACTACCAAAGATAAGGAACTTAAAACCTATCATGGTTTCAGAATGCTTGCATTTGATGCTTCTATACTCATCCTGCCAAAAAGTAGTGAGGTAATAAATGAATTTGGCTCAAGACCAATAAGAAATTGGAGCAAAAAAGAGTTTGGAGATTACACGCGTGCAATTTTTGAAGTATGTTACGATGTATTGAATAATATTGCAATAAAATCAGTATTTGGTAGGGGTAATAGCTATGAAGTTGCTCTAGCTATTGATATGCTTGATAGTGTAAAATCCAATGATCTGTGATAGAGGGTATGTTTCTTATCGGTTTTTTGCCGAGCTTGCACAAAGAGATACATAATCCGCTATCCATATGCATCATTTAATGAAATAAATGCTATGTTTAAGCCAGAAAGTCCATCTGATATGACAAGTGGACTTGTGGGGGATGTCAAGTGATTTTTCAGCACGACACTAAAAACTATGTACGAAGTCTGTTTATACGGTTGTATGAAGTACTTAAATATGACTATACCACGAGTAGCAGAATTTTTGTTTGCTAGCTTAGTCTTATAAATAGCGCTTTACTTTACGTAAAATGTGGATATCATTTGGAATATATTTTCGAGGACTGGTATGTCAGAGGTTGCAGATATAGATGTAGAAATCAAAGCGCAGAGTGAACAAATACGTTTTAGCGTGAGCCGCGCAAGCCTTTTAAATACATTATCCAGAGTAAGTGGAGTGGTTGAAAGGCGCAATACGATAGATGTTTTAGCATGTATAAATATCAAAGCACAACACGGCAGCATAAAATTAAAAGCCACTGATCTTGATATTTCAATATTTGCCTCACTTTCCGCAAATGTGTCCACAGAAGGAGAAGTAAAAATTTCAGCACATACTTTGCATGATATAGTCAAGAAGTTACCACCTGATTTGGATGTTAATTTCGAAATGAATGACCAAGGGAAATTGCTGATATCCTGTGGAAATGCAAACTTTTCTTTACCGAATGTAGTTTCAAATAACTTTCCTGTCCTTGAAGAAGGCGATCATAAACATGATTTTACGCTACTGAATACAGATTTGATAGATTTGTTAACTAAAACAAAGTTTGCTGTATCACTAGATGATACAAGATACAATTTAAATGGGATATATTTGCATACAGATGAGCAATTTCTGTACTGTGTTGCAACTGATGGCCATCGTTTGTCATGTATAAAAAGGCCAAAACCTGAAGGCGTCAATGACGAATTTGGTGTAATTATCCCACGTAAAACTGTCACAGAGTTGCTGAAAGTATTGGACGGTTGTAATGAGATTAATATAAAGCTTTCAGATAGGAAAATCAAATTTACGTGTGGTGACTACATTTTAATATCAAAATTAATAGATGGGACCTTTCCAGATTACAAGATCGTCATCCCAGCACCCCAAGATAAACAAATGGTTGTTGAAAGTGGTAAGCTCGCTAGCGTTATAGATCGGGTTTCCGTTGTTGTATCTGATAAAATAAAATCCATTAGGTTTTCATTACAAGAAAAATTATTAACTCTACACTCAAATTCTCAGGAGTGCAGTGATGCAACTGAATCTATAGAAGTGGATTATGATGGAGCTCCTATGGAAATAGGATTTAATTCGCGTTATTTGCTTGATGCTTTGTCTTGCATAAAAAACAAATGTAAATTTAGTCTATTAGATGGTAGTAGTGCTATAGTTATTACTGATGAAGATGACCCAAACGCATTATATATAATAATGCCAATGAGAACTTAAGTTAGTAATCTATCTTTACCAAATACAAACCGCAAGGCGGCGCAGTAACTCCAGCAGCATTTCTTTTGCATTGTCTTAATATATTTAGCATTTCCTGTGGGTTAGTTCTATTTTTTCCAAATTCAACCAAAGTACCGACAATGATCCTCACTTGGTTATGTAAAAAGGAAATAGCAGATATTTTGATGTATATATGACTCTCATTTTGTGCTATCTCGATATTATCAATTGTTCTTACCGGATTTGCAGCTTGACAGTCTTTTGAACGGAAACTTGAAAGGTTATGTTTTCCAAGTAAATATTTAGCTGCTTCACGCATGATATTTACATCGAGTGGGTTAAACACTTGCCATACATAGCCAGCTTCTAAAGCTGCAGGGGCATAACGATTAGTTATTCTATATTCATAATGTCTTTTTTTTGCTGAAAATCGTGCGTGGAATACATTATCTACCACTTCTGCACTGAGCACGGCTATGGGAATTGATTTTAAGTGATAATTTATAGCATTTCTTATCCTGTAAAGTTCAAATTCCCTTGCCATATCAAAATGAGCAACTTGTCCTAAAGCGTGAACTCCCGCATCAGTTCTGCCACCGCAGTATAAAGTGACTTTTTCACCACTGAAATTAAATATGGCATTTTCTATAGTTTCCTGGATTGAGTTAGTGGAGTGTTGCTGCTTCTGCCAACCAGAAAAACTGCTACCATTATATTCTATCGTTATTTTGTATCGCACTACAAAGTCTATCTAATTTTCTATCTTAAATATAATTTAGGTAGCTAATTTTTCTATGATAACACCCCGAACTATTAAAAAATCCTTGGCAGATTATTCACGTTTGATTATCATAGAAGTTATACAAATTAATAAATGACCTATGGCAAGCAATCCAGAAGAAAGAAGTAATGATAAGCAAAAAGCATTAGATAATGCAATAAGCCAGATTGAAAAAGCATTCGGCAAAGGTGCAATAATGAAGCTGAAGCAAAACCCTGTAGAGAAAATAGATACGGTATCAACAGGATCGATCGCACTTGATTCAGCTCTTGGTGTTGGAGGATTACCAAAGGGACGTATAATTGAAATATTTGGTCCTGAGAGTTCTGGTAAAACCACTCTTGCTTTGCATGTAATTGCTGAAGCACAGAAAAAAGGAGGATCATGTGCATTTATCGATGCAGAGCATGCATTGGATGTTATATATGCTCGTAAACTTGGAGTGAACACTGATGATTTAGTAATTTCACAACCAGATACTGGGGAACAAGCATTACATATCGTTGAGTATTTAGTATGTTCTGGTGCAGTTGATGTGATCGTTGTTGACTCTGTTGCAGCATTAACTCCAAGAGCTGAAATTGAAGGAGATATGGGTGATCAACATATGGGGCTGCAAGCGAGACTTCTAAGTCATGGGCTCAGGAAGCTTACCTCCGCAGTCTCAAAAGCAAACTGCATACTAATATTTATTAATCAAATTCGTATGAAAATAGGAGTAGTGTATGGAAATCCTGAAACTACTACGGGTGGAAACGCATTGAAGTTTTATACTTCTATAAGGCTTGATATAAGAAAAATTGGTGCAATAAAAGATAAGGAAAATATTGCAGGTAATGAAACAAGAGTTAAAGTTGTAAAAAATAAAGTTGCTCCCCCATTTAGAGAAGCAAAATTTGATATAATGTACAATGAAGGTATATCAAAACTCGGAGAAATAATAGATATAGGAGCAAAGCTCGGTGTGCTTGAAAAGGCTGGTGCTTATTATTCATATAACAACATACGTCTTGGGCAAGGAAGGGAAAATGTAAAGAATTACCTCAAGACAAACAAGGAAGTTGCCAACGAAATAGAAACCAAAATCAGAGATTTATTTAAAAATCTCGGTAATCCTATTACGATAGAAGAAGAGAGTGAGCAGCTCTTGGAAGAGTCAGTGTTCTAATTTCTGTAACCGTTTACAAGAGAAGAGGTAGCCAGCTTAAGGAAGAGCATCATTGCTTGTGTTCTCTCTATAGTCGCGATAAGGTTAGATAAGTTCAAACACTATCACGTCTTTAGGAGAGTTTGCTAATGGAGGCTCTTAAGTTGACGCCATTGCCTAAATGGATATTTACTTTTATCTTGCAACTTCACTAAACAGAATTTAGTGAGAGTCCCATTTGACAGTGTTTAAATCTATTCCCTCTTGCACCATTTCCCAAAGTGGGCTCATTTCCCTTAACCGTCCGACATTTTTAGCAATAAGATCTGCTGCATATAAAATTTCGTCTTTAGTTGTAAATCTGCCAAGACCAAATCTAATTGATGAGTGCTCAAGGTCATGACCATTATTTAGTGATCGTATGACATAAGAAGGTTCAAGAGATGCAGATGTGCATGCAGAACCAGAACTTACTGCTAAGTCCTTGATCGCCATAATGAGAGACTCACCCTCAACATAGGGAAAACTTAAGTTTAGGTTGCCAGGAATTCTATTTTCACAATCACCATTTAAAACAACATCAGGAAATGCTTCTTTTACCCTGCTGTACAAAATATCTCTTAGTCCTTCCAATCTGGTTGCTTCTGTTTCCATTTCTTCTTTAGCAATACGAGCCGCTTCACCAAAACCAACTGCAAGGGGAGTTGGAACTGTACCAGAGCGCATACCCCTCTCTTGCCCACCACCACTAATGAGTGGTGTCAATCTGACACGAGGATTTTTTCTGCGGACATACAATGCACCTATTCCCATAGGTCCATAAATCTTGTGGCTAGAAAGACTCATGAGATCAATGTTCATTTCGTTAACATTGATCGGCACTTTTCCAAAGCTTTGAGCAGCATCTGTGTGGAAAAATATATTATGTTTCCTACATATTGCACCAATTTCTTTAACAGGTTGAATTACTCCAATTTCATTATTTACCATCATCACTGAAACCAGAATTGTTTTATCGGTTATTGCTTCCTCAAGTTTTGACAAATCTATCATTCCGTTTTGCTTAACAGGTAAATATGTAACTTTGAAGCCTTCATTTTCCAGATGTCGACAAGAATCTAGAACACACTTATGCTCTGTACAAACAGTTATTATATGGTCTCCTTTATTTTTATAAAAGTGAGCAACACCTTTGATTGCCATGTTATTTGACTCGGTTGCACCTGAGGTAAAAACAATTTCCTTACTATCTGCGTTTACTAAATTAGCAATGTACTTTCTTGCTTTTTCCACTGCTTCTTCAGCAGCCCAACCAAACGAGTGACTGCGAGAGTGAGGATTAGAAAATTCGCCAAAATAAGGCAGCATTACCTCTAGAATGCGAGGATCTACTTTAGTAGTGGATTGATAATCAAGAAATATCGGTAATTTTACTTTAGTATTGTGTCTTTTCTCACTTTTAACGTCCATAAAGCTACCACAAAGATAAAATTACTTGATAGCATTAAAAATTAATTTTTTCAAGATGTAATCGTGCTTCAATAAACGTTACCACTAGAAGAATTTTTTGTCGCTTTCTCTTCCCGTCTTCAAGCAGCTCCAATGGTGTCACTCTATTTTGTTATCTCGCTAAATGGACAATGGCGTCAACTTAATGTTGCTGAAATCTGTCAGGAATTTTTACAACCTTAGACGCACTACTACATATTACAGTGTCTCGTACAGCTAATATCAAGATTCATCCAGTACAAGCTGAGAGGAGAATCGAAGAAATAATCATTCATCTATATCACTGCTAATATCCTTTATCATGCTATAATTGCCTTTCCTAAATCTACTTTTTAAGGACTCAACTCCGCTTTCGCTAATTCCACTTAGGCTCAGTGCTGCTCCACCAAGCTGCAACCCAATCTCAGATGTCTCCGGAATAATTTTACTAGCCCCTAGATCTTTATAGGCTTCTACATTACTCAGATCTGGTAGACGTATTATAATATTTACATGTGGAAAATTTGTTGCAACTAGAGAAACAATCTTCTTTATAGTAACTTCGTTCTTTATTGAAATTACGAGAGCTTGGGCTCTTTCTATTCCTACTGA
This sequence comes from Wolbachia endosymbiont of Ctenocephalides felis wCfeJ, assembly GCF_012277315.1. Classification (NCBI taxonomy): domain Bacteria; kingdom Pseudomonadati; phylum Pseudomonadota; class Alphaproteobacteria; order Rickettsiales; family Anaplasmataceae; genus Wolbachia; species Wolbachia endosymbiont of Ctenocephalides felis. Next base: position 280,769 of record NZ_CP051157.1, read on the forward strand.
TTTTAAAATTTCATATCTCGTAGCATCTCCAAGATATATAGGAAAACTATCACTTTTCCCTTCTTTAACTATCCTTGATTGAATATCCACAATAACGTAACTGAGATGCTCTGCAGTAAGCATTTTTGTTACCATATACCCTACTCTGCCAAATCCAACAACTATTACATGGTTGTAAAGATCTTGTGTATCCGTTTCAATTGCCTCATCGTCCAGTATCACTTTCTCAGTGCTAAATGAATTTGCTATCCACTCTCCAAGACCCGATAGAAGAGGAGTAAAAGCCATAGTTACCGTAGTTACCATCATAAGCACTTGAGCAATTTCACTTGGCAGTACATCTAACTCATCTGCTAAGCGAAACAGGATAAATGCAAATTCACCACCCTGTGCAAGCAATAATCCAGCTTGTATAGCAGGCGCACTCTTAAACCCAAAAAATCTACACAATACGTATATGATAGATGTTTTTAAAACGATAAGGATGATCGACAATAAAGTAATTAGGGGCAACTTATTGAGCAAAAGGTCAATATCGATAGACATACCGACAGTCATGAAAAATAAGCCAAGAAACAAATCTTTAAATGGCAATACCGCGTGTTCCACCGAGTGTCTATGTTCTGTTTCTGCAACTAATAACCCAGCAACGAATGCGCCCAGTGCCATTGATAAACGAAATTGTTCAGTAATAAATGCTGCTCCCAGTATTATCAGTAATGTTGTTGATATAAAGACCTCGTTGCTTTCCATTTTAGCAATAACCGAAAATAAGGGCCTAAGTAACAACCTACCAGTTATAAATATCAGTACTAACGCAATAGCTGCTTGCACTAATGAACCTGCAAGTGAGCTTATCAGGCTATTTGTAGAATCACCAGTAAGTAAGGGTACTAATACTATTAGTGGTACCACTGCAAAGTCTTGCATTAGTAGCACTGCTATCGACAACCTACCAACTTGACTTGCTTGAGAACCTTTTTCCTGTAGAACCTGTAACACTATTGCCGTTGAGGACAATGCAAGCCCACCGCCAATAACTGCTGCCATGTTAGTGTTCACTCCAAAAGCAAGAGCAATGCACCATATCGCTACCATGGTAACTATAACTTGAAGGGAACCAAATCCAAATACATGGATACGCATAGCGATAAGGCGTTCAAAGGTCAATTCAAGACCTATAATGAATAACAGAAAAACTACACCGAATTCTGCAAAATTATCCATTGCATTAGCTGAATGTATCAGATTGAATCCATGAGAACCAATCAACGCGCCTGCAACGAAGTAACCGAGCACTGGGCTGATATTCATTTTCCAAAACGCTATGACTATAAACACAGCAGCGGAAAGTAAAATTATAATATCAAACAAATACTGAGAGCTACTGTGCATGATATTCAACCTGTAGGATCAGACCATTTAATTGAGCAACCAATGCTTGACTTTTGGTCAACTGGAGGATTACTAGTTTCTGCAATGAATTTCATAGCTTGAAATAAATCACTACTTCCTGTTTTATAGTTTTGAACCTTTTCCTTTCTTGCATCGTTAAAACGTCCACGATAACGGAGTTTTAAATTAGCATTAAAACCAAAAAAGTCAGGAGTACAAACAGCACCATACTCTTTAGCTACTTCTTGCGTACTGTCAATCAGATATGGAAATTTAAACCTATTTTCCTTGGCAAAATTAATCATATTTTCAAAGGAGTCTTCTGGATATTCGTTTACATTATTTGGCATTATTGCAACAGTATTTACCTGATAATCTTTTTTTAACAAATCAACATCGCTCACCAGATTGCTAATAATTGATCGAACGTAAGGACAGTGATTGCATATAAACATTACAATAAGACCATTTTTTCCACGACAGTTACTTAATGTATAGTGTTTGTTATCCACCCCTAAAAGATTGAAATCTTTTGCGGTAAAGCCAAAATCTACCTTAGGAGTATTCAGTGCAACCATAGCTTACAGAGATTGTGTACCAGGCACAGCCTATAATATTATTACTTAAATGTCAAACGGTTCTTGTGTATACTGTTTGCATATTCTTTGTTGACATTATGTTCATAACCTTCGAAGGAATAGACGGCTCCGGTAAAACAACTCAATCTGAGTTACTTGCAAGTCATTTTAAGCAGATTCGTGGTAAGAATAATGTGATATTGACCCGAGAGCCAGGTGGTACTGACTTTGCAGAGAAGGTAAGAAGGGTATTGCTTAAAGACAATATTGATCCCATCTCTGAACTTTTGCTGCTCACCTCAATGAGATATGAACATGTAAAAAAATTAATACTGCCAGCTCTAAAAGAAGGAAAGATAGTGATTTGCGATCGATTTATTGATTCAACTATTGCATACCAAGGATATGGGCTTGGAGTCGACTTAGGGCTAATAGGGGACCTTCATAAGTTAGTAAAAATTAGACGTCCAGATATCACATTTATCCTAGATATTGATGTTCAAGTTGGGCTAAGCAGAGCAAGATATAAAAATAAATACGAAGAGATGGACATTAATTTTTACAATAAAGTTCGAAAAGGATTTCAAGAAATAGCACTAAAAGAACCTGATAGGTGCAATGTTATTACTGAAGTCGAAACTAAAAATGACAATCAAGTGTATAGTGAAATCTCCGATAAGGTTATTATTTCAAGGACTTAGTTTCTTTAAAATAAAGTCTTAACTTATATGGGTATCCAAAATAGATACGGACGGAATGGGATTCGAACCCATGGTACGCTTATCACGTACGTCAGTTTTCAAGACTGGTGCCTTAAACCACTCGGCCATCCGTCCATCTCTTTTTTACCACAACATTCGATCTCAAGCAATCTATAAAAATTTCATTTGCCTACACAAAAGCTGCTAAATATACTGTCCAATATTTCTTCCACACTAATAATTCCTGTTATCACACCAAGTTCAGACGCAGCAAGCCTTAAATCTTCAGACATTAATTCAATTGAGTTATCTATACTAAAACGTTGTAAATGTTCTATAGCTTTCTGCATGTAATTTCTATGTCTTTGCCGAGTAATCACAGGGGCATTGTTATTGTAACCAAATTTTTCCTCTATCTTTTCCTTAATTACCGAAATTAGTCTTCCCGTACCTACTTCTTTTAAAATAGAAATAGGTAAAAAATTCATACCGCTAATTTTTATATCATAATCATCAATAACAGTGTCTGCCTTGCTCAATACGTAGATGGTATCGCTATTCACAGTGTTGCAATTAATGTCACAATGCTGTTCAAAGGGAAACAATTCTATTCTTAAATCAGCTTCACAAGACCTCTTCTTCGCTCGACTTATGCCTTCCGATTCTATTGGATCCAAACTTTCACGAATTCCAGCAGTATCAGAAAGAATGATTGGATATCCACCAATATCGATATGGGCTTCAAGCACATCCCTTGTTGTGCCAGCATATTCAGAAACGATAGCAATATCACGTTTGGCAAGGAAATTAAATAGTGTTGATTTACCGACATTTGGCTCACCAGTTATTACAATATGTAAACCCTCACGTAACCTTTCACCCCGTCTATTATCATTCAAATGCTCTTGTATTGACTGCACAAGAGCTTGTACTTTACCATTGACTTTCTCTAGTTCATTTCTTTCTGTTGCAATATCCTCTGGAAAGTCTATATATGCTTCGATTTTGGATTGCATCGTTATTAGTTTCTGCCTCCAACTACTGTACAGCTTTTCTAATTCTCCTGACATCTGCCTAATCGCTTGTCTAGCCTGCATTTTTGTCTCAGCATCAATTAAATCTGCAATCCCTTCTATCTGTGTTAAGTCAAACTTGCCATTCAGAAAAGCCCTAAGCGAAAATTCTCCAGGTTCAGCCATAACAAAGATTTTTGATAACTCCTCTAAGATGATTTTTATAACCGCTTTACTTCCATGCACCTGTAACTCTATAACGTCCTCGCCGGTAAAGCTGTTTGGTGCAGGAAAATAAATGATTATTCCATTGTCAATTAATTGACCTAAACCATCATACAGATCAATTAAAGTAGCAAACCTTGGCTTAATATGCTTTTTAACATGAAAGCAATTCAAAGTTTTAAGTGCATGATTGCCTGAAATCCTGATTACTGCAACTCCTGATTTACCAAATACTGTTGATAGAGCGAAAACAGTCTTATCCATGCTTGTCATATATAAAATAGTTTATTTCTTAGCAATATTATACTTAAGGAACCAAAATATCCAATTTGAAGATACTAAAAATCTTTATTTACTTTATTAAAATGATACTGTTATATTAATAAACTCAAAATATCCTTCCTACAAAAAACCCTTGAAGGTTACCTATTACTAGTATCAGCTCAATATTTATTATAAAATTGGTTATTAACTAAATAATCTTGCTTATGCATAAAATACTGATTTTACTGTTGATAATATTGCCAATTAAGTTGTTTGCAGTCGGGGTTGAAATCATTGCAGATGTAAATGGCGAACCAATTTCAAACTTAGATATCGAGAAACGTATTAACCTGATAAATTCATTGTTCGGTCCCCAAAATGGGAAGGAACTGAAGTTTCAAATTCTCAGGCAGTTAATAGATGAAATTATCATCATCAACGAAGCAAAAAGGTTAAATATAAAATCAAACGATGAAGAGTTGAATAATGCTGTCACATTATTTTTAACTCAAAGTTTTAAAATTAAAAATGATGAAGTTGATCAACACATACAAAAACACAACATAGATCTTGGCATTTTAAAAAAACAAATAAAATGTCAACTGTTATGGAATAAAATTATTGAAACAAGAATCGTACCATTTATTAGCATAAGCGACAAGGAAGTAACCTATGCAAAAGAGCAAATAGAAAAGTCATATTATCTTATTACATTCCAAGAGTTCATAATTCTCGATCAGGAAGATAAGAATGCTTATAGTATGGCTGAAGATCTATTGAAAAAACTGCGCAATAGTAATAATGACTTCATTCCAGAATCTCCAATAAAGGCGCGCAAAGTAACTGTTAATTTAAGTCAACTAAAAGGTAACCTTAAGGGCATTTTAGAAAGATCAGAAACTGGCAGTATAGTAGGTCCAGTCAGCTTTAGCGAAGGTTACTCTATTATAAAAGTAATAGATAAAGTACAACTTGATCATACACTACTGGAAAGTACTTTAAAATTAAAACAGATTGTGGTTAAAGACTCAGAAGGCTTACTAGACAACTTCAAGAAACAAAAAGTCACCTGCTCAAATTTTGACAAATTGGCAGATAATCTCAAGCTGCCAAATGCAAAAGAACTCGAAATAAAAATGCGGAATTTAAATCCCGATTTACAGGCTTTATTTAGTAAAATAGGTATAAATGAAATAGTAGAATTTAGAGAAAATAGCACCGCAAGGTTGATGATGTTATGCGATATCAAAAGCAATGCAGCAGATATAGAAGCAATTAAACGGGAGATATATCAACAAAAAATTATGATACAAAGTAACTTGCTACTGGACGATATGCGTAAAAACACAGCTATCAGCTATAGATATAGTTGAGATATGCAGGTTATTTGAAACTAGAGAGTTGTTAATGTATTAACTAAGCTTTCTTACCAATTACCACAACATTTTCACTTGGAAAAAAATAATCAGGTATAGTCATATTTTTTGGTGCAGGCCCACCAATTACTCGACCTGATGTATCATAATATGAACCGTGACAAGGGCAAAACCAACCATTGCCATCTTTTGTGGCGTGATCAACTGGCACACATCCAAGATGGGTACATATTCCAATCATAATTAACCACTCATCCTTTCCTTTGCATACTCTTTGCTCGTCTGACTCAGGGTCTCTTAAGCTTTCTACACTCACAGCCCTTGCAGCTTCAATTTCCTGCTTTGTACGTCTTCGAATAAATACTGGCTTACCTTGCCATTTTACCTTTTTTTCTTGCCCCTCTTGAATATCAGATAAATTAACTTCGACTGTGGACATCGCTAAGACTTCAGCGGAAGGGTTCATAGACTTAATCAGTGGCCAAAGCCCACTTGCAGCCCCTATGCCTGCCATAGCGCATGTAGTTAATGTTATAAAATCTCTTCTACTCTTATTTTCAGTAAGGCTTCTAACACAAGGTGTTTCTTTAGCCTTCTTGCTTATCAGCGATTCTTTATTTAGTTTTTTGCCCATCGATCTTTACTTAGCTACAAGTATATATTTTAATTTAAATACTGTAGATTAATCAACAAAAACTTGTATTTTTTGCTTTTAGCTGCACTTGTTACATTACTATATAGTTAAGAAGAAATAGGGTCTTCAACTTCAGAAATGCTATCTTCAGTAGAACCAGGATCTTCAATTTTTGCTACCGATACCACCTTTTCTCCACTTTCCGTTTTAAATAGGGTGACTCCTTGAGTGCTACGCCCTGCAATTCTGATTCCGTCGACCGAGATGCGAATCAATTTTCCTTTATCTGTAATGAGCATTATATTGTCGCCCTGTTCAACTGGAAAACTAGCAACAACATTGCCGTTTCTGCTGGTAGTAAGAATATTGGTAATACCAACACCACCTCTATTGGTTACCCTGTACTCATATGCAGAAGTTCTTTTACCAAAGCCATTATCGGTAATAGTTAATATAAACTCCTCGTTCATTGCGAGTTTTAAGAATAATCCACCATCTATTCCCAAATCATTCAAAGTCTTTTCTAACTTAGAATCAATGGTGTTATTAGTAGCAGCTTCCAGTCTTTTTGCGAGTGGAACCTTTAAGTAAAGTTCTTTTTTTTCTGTTGCAATACCTATACCATTTAACATAGTCATGGATATCACGCTGTCATTTTTTGCAAGTTTGATACCTCTTACGCCATCTGAATTACGGCTTTTAAATTGACGAACATCGCTTACAACAAATCTGATGCTTTTTCCAAACATTGTTGAAAGTAAAACGTGATCAGTTTCATTGCATACTTTAACCGATATTAACTTGTCTCCTTCATCAAGCTTTATTGCTATTTTTCCATTACTCGGAATATAGTGAAAATCCGCTAAGGAATTACGTCTTATGTTTCCATGAGCGGTAGCAAAAACTATGTTCTGATTGTTATCATTTTCACTTGGCAATGGCATTATATTAGTAATTGTTTCACCATCACTAAGCGGAAATATATTAACAAGTGCTCTTCCACGCGCAGTTGGTTCTGCAAGGGGTAGCTTATAAACTTTCAATCTATAAACTCGACCAATACTAGAAAAGAATAAAAGACTAGTGTGGGTATTTCCAACAAATAATTTTGTAATTACATCCTCTTCTTTTAACCCCTGTCCTAGTTTCCCCTTTCCACCACGACGCTGAGTTCTGTAATGAGAAAGTTTTACACGCTTAATATAACCATTCATAGTTACGGTTACTACCATATCTTCTTGCGGAATTAGATCTTCAGCTTCAATGTCTGTATCTGATTCTTCTATTGCAGTTTTTCGTGGTACGGCAAATCTGTTCCTTATTTCTTGTAAATTATTTTTTATTTCTTTCATCAATTTTTCTTCTGAGCCAAGGAAAGCGATATATTCCTTTATTAGGTTAATCATTGAATTTAGCTCAGCTTTCAATTTGTCTTTTTCAAGACCTGTTAAGCGTTGCAACTTCATGTCAAGGATAGCTTTTGTCTGTAGTTCGGTCAGTCTATATACTCCATCTTTCAAAAAGCTCATGCTATCTGAAATTAATTCAATAATTGTGTTTATTTCAGATGAAGTTTTCCATTCTTTATTCAAAAGCTCTTTGTTTGCTTCTTCAGGATCTTTTGCACTGCGAATGATCTTTATTACTTCATCTATGCTAAGAACCGCAATGTAAAGCCCTATGTATATATGAGCTTTTTCCCTTGTCTTCCTAAGACGAAATTCTGTCCTTCTGATTAATACTTCCTTTCTAAAGTTAACAAAAGCAGCTATGATCTCTTTTAATGACATCAAAGCAGGTTTGTTATTATTGAGAACTAAAGTGTTAACACTAAAGCTACTTCTTAGAGGAGTAAGTCCTAATATTTGATTCAGTACAAAATCTGCTGCAGTATTTTTTCTAAGGTCAATTACTATTCTAATACCAGATTTGTCTGACTCATCTCTAATTTCTGTTATGCCATCAATTTTCTTTTCTTTTACGAACTCACCTATTTTCTCAATTAATTTTACTTTATTTACTTGATAAGGTATTTCATCAATAATTATTGCTTGCCTATCTTGCGGTAGATCTTCTATATGAGTTTTTCCTTGCACAACAATTGAACCTCGACCCGTGGCAAATGCCGACCTTATTCCAGATTTTCCAAGAATCGTTCCACCAGTCGGAAAATCAGGTCCTGGTATCACCTCAAGCAGCTCGTCTAAAGTAACTTCGGGATTATCTATATATAACATGCAGGCATCGATTATCTCGCCAAGATTATGAGAAGGAATGTTAGTTGCCATACCAACTGCAACACCGCTTGCACCGTTTACCAACAGATTTGGAAACTCTGCAGGCAGTACAACAGGCTCTGTTTCATTTCCATCGTAGTTTGGCCTAAATTCAACTGTACCTTCGTCAATATCGTGCAACAAAAAATGAGACACTCTGTGAAGCCTTGCTTCTGTATATCGCATTGAAGCTGGTGGATCTCCGTCTATCGAACCAAAGTTACCTTGTCCATCAATCAGTGGTAAAAGAAGAGAAAAATCTTGAGCCATTCTAACTAAAGAGTCGTAAATAGCCATATCACCGTGCGGGTGATACTTCCCCATTACATCCCCAACTATACGAGCTGCTTTCTTATACGGTTTACCAGCGTCGTACCCAGCTTTCGACATTGCGTACAATATGCGCCTATGAACAGGCTTAAATCCATCCCGCACATCAGGTATAGCCCGACTTATGATGACACTCATTGCGTAGGAAAGATAGGAATCTTCTAACTCTTTTACTATTGAGACTGGTACTATATTGTCTTGCATTTTCTATATTTTGATCAAAGCAATTTTAATGTTAACATTTAGTCAAGCAAATGGTCAATGAGAAATTAGGCCACATTTCGTTCTACTTTTTGTTTACAATAATAATATTGAGCTATAGAATTATACTTTGAAGTTGCTAAACTGCAAAGGGGCAATTAGCTCAGCTGGTAGAGCATCTCGTTTACACCGAGGAGGTCGGCAGTTCAAATCTGTCATTGCCCATTGATGTTAGCTTCAGCATGCTGCAGAGTCAACATAATAGCTTGCTTAATCTAACATACACACCCTTTAAATTTAATTGTTTACCCGAAACCTAATAGGTTTTATATATATCAGCTGTGTTTCAAAAATTTTTCGTCCGCAGCCTTATTCAACCATCTAGACAACAAAACCTATCCGTAATAGAAAGAAGATTTTACATCAAACTCTACCATAGCAATTTATGCTTAAGTCAATGAAATATGTGAATGAGAACTTTCAATCTGTGTAGATGCACATTACTAACAAACTATCAACTATTGTTGTATAGGCTGGCTCTGTCGCACGGTACCCTATGTAGTAGCCGATTGAGGATAAATCCACATAACTATTTCAAACTTAGCTCTACCAACATCAATAAATTTATTGAACGAATAACACTTAGCTCTTTATTTTGATTTATTTCAGATTTATTCTGAAAGCTAAACCAAAATAATTTTAATCTTGAAAATGGTCTCTCAATATACAACCTTTTCCCACAACCTATTTCCTTTATTACCTCCTTCCATATCATTCCCACTACGTGACGCTATTACTCTAATAGCAATATCTCATCAAACATACAATCTATTCTGAGTAAGGAGTTATTTCTTAGTTTTAACTTCGCCTTTACTACTCTAATGCTTCGTCATAGTGGTTCACTCGTGGTTATTCCTCTATCATACCTTTCCTATAAGGTTAACCCTTAGCTCTTCACCAAAGCAGCCTATAGCTACTCAAAGCTTGCTCTTCCTATGGCATACTCTCATCCGTTTAGCAGCTTTCACACTAGGTCTTCCGTTATTCAAATCTCTCCTACACCTCTACGATACATAATTCCTTTGCAAATTCCACGATTATTAATACTATATTAACCAATCATCGCAAAAATTGTAACGAGATCTTCTCTCAATTGACTATCATAGAGCTACCAATATATGGTGGCTTAAATTATTAATTAAAAAAATCATGAGAAAAAGTAATGAAAATATCTTACTAATAACAGAGTTACTATCAGGACAACTACTCCACGACTTCGCTAACTCCATGAATGGGATAACATTTGGTTTAGAAGAGCTTGAAGCGCATGATAAGAATGACACCAGCACGCATAAAGAAGCATTGTCGCTGCTAAGAGAGAGTTTTGATGATTTGATGAGTAAACACAAAGTTATGAAACAGGCATATTCCCTTTCAGCGGACAACTATAACCTTAATCTCACTAAATCCAACATTGAGAATTATTTATTAAAAAAAAAGTAAAGTTCATGTGGAAGATAGACAAATATCCTATAAAGGAAAATTTAATTAAAAAGATAAATAAGATAACTTCCAACATGGTGTTAACTATAGCTAGCGCAGTAGCAGGAGTTGAATCAGTTTCCGTTTTACTGAGTAAAATAGAAGACAAGACGTTACTGACTATAAAAATTCTAAGTAAGCACAAGCCAATAAGCAAATCGTTAGTAAATAGATTAGCAAAAAAGGGCGATATCAGCTTAAATACAAAAGATATTAATATTTACATGACCTCTTTATTACTAGAGTACTATAACGCTGAAATACGTTACTCTTGTGAAAATAATTTGCTGGAAATAGGTTTAGTTTTAACCTAGCACAATCCCGCACTTTGCAAAGGTATCTACAAACTTAAGCAACAGTATAGAAATCAAGGCTTTTGTGGAGTCTCAAAGTTGGGTACACTTACCTCTCACGTATCAACACTGAACACGTAAACATCCAAAACTTCCCTGCCAAAAAACAAAATATCCTCTCACGCACAAATTTAGTTTTTATAGTTACCCAGGTCTAATATTATTCTATTAATGTAGCGTTCACTTGCATCTTTAACGATAAACTTTACACCGTTTTTGTACTCAACTACCTCACCTACAGAAGGTACCTTACCAGCAATTGAAAGAATTAATCCACCAAGTGTAGCGTAATCCTCTTCAGGATCACGTAATTCTATCTTTAGATTTTCCTCTATACCTCTTATCAGGGTCCTTGCTGATACCTCAAACTTATTTTGGGGCAGTTTGATGATAGTATATTCAAAGTTCTCATTTCCGCTATTAACGTTTGGTAGCAATTCCCTTACAAGATCGGTCATCGAAATTAAGCCGTCAGTTCCACCGTATTCGTCCAGTACAACAGCTAAACATGATCCTGTAGATTTCATCTTGACGAAGAGATTGGTAGTCTTCATTGAAGGAGGAACAAATAGCACATTTTGCATAAGGTTTTTCAAACTAAAGTTCTCATTTCTACCAAAGATAACATCCTTCACATAAAAAAATCCGACCATGTTATCAAAGTTGTTTTTATAGACTAGTACCTTGCTATGGCAAGTGCTTTCTATCTTTTTTGTCACTTCGTGCTTATTTGACTCAATATCCACTGCACATATTTCTGTACGTGGAGTCATTATATCAGTTATATTGCAGTCGTGAAATTTCAATAGATCATTGAATATATTAAGGTCTGGCAGATCTTTCATTAACACCTCAGTTGCACATTTTCTTAATGCACGAAATTTTTTGAAAAGAAACAGAAAAACTTTGTATGTAGCTCTTTCCCCTAAAGTTCTTTTTTTACTCAAGTTGCTTCCCGTAATAGATAAAATCTTCTCATATTAGATTTATCAAAAAAACTGTTGTCAAATGTTTAATAAGCATGTGAATAACATAAAATTAATCTGTGAATCATGTTTCGACATCAGATACTAACAGTTCCTCAACAATTTTTTTACCAGCGTATACACAACTACATAACAACGTGTAACAGAAAGACTTTTCCATAAAGGGAGATTACCAACAATCTGAACATTTTACTTATACACATAAATTACGACCGAAAATCAATACCATATGAAAGTTACCAACACATTTATCCACAAGTTGAGTAGAGAGAATTTTCATCAAATCTTAAGTTGCTAACACATCATTGATGAGTCTATTATTATAGCTATACTCTATTATATAAAAGAAGAAAATAAATCTATTAGATTAGTAAGTAGCAAAGTGACAATAGCAGAAGTTATTAGAAAAAACAGACGAGGTGAAAAGATACCTATTTGGCTGATGCGTCAAGCTGGCAGGTCCCTCCCTGAATATCGTAGAGCAGTGGACGGCATAAGCGATTTTATAGGGATGTGTTATAATACAGATCTCGTCGCAGAACTAACGTTGCAACCAGTAACGAGGTTTGACATGGATGCAGCTATAATTTTTTCGGATATTTTGATAATGGCTGATGTTTTAGGCTGCGACATAAACTTTGTACGCGGTGTGGGTCCAGTAATAAGACCTGTGAAAAGTTCTAAGGAGCTAGGCAGTTTACAGGGAATTGAAGCTAAGACCTTGCCAGTTCTAAAAGCTATAGGGAAGGTAAGAAGCAAATTGCCAGAAAAGAAATCTCTTATAGGGTTTGCTGGTGGACCATGGACCGTAGCTTCGTACATTATAGAGGGTGGAAGCAGTAAAACTTTCTCCAAGGCACTAAATTTTTGTCCTCTAGGCTTAGAAGAGATAATCGAGCAAATAACAAAAGCAACTATTGTTTATTTGATTAAACAAATAGAATCTGGAGCAGACGTTGTTCAGCTATTTGACAGTAATGCTGGCATGCTACCGGAAGAACTATTTAGGCAATACATCATTGAGCCAACAAAGAAAATTGTTTCCGCAATAAAGAGTGAATTTCCTGGTTTCCCAGTAATAGGTTTTCCAAGATCTGCTAAAAGGCTTTACAAGGATTATTGCGAACAGACGGGTATATCTGCAATAAGCATAGACTACGATGTTCCAATAGAATGGGCAAAGGCAAACCTGAAGGTTCCTCTGCAAGGGAATCTCAATCCTGGTCTTTTGGCCTATGACAAAACAGGAGCAATTAAGGAGGCAAGACACATAGTTGATTGTTTTAGGGATTTGCCCTTCATATTTAATCTTGGGCATGGAGTACTTCCCGATACTCCTGTTGAAAATATTGCTGCATTAGTGGATTTTGTAAAAAATTACTAATACAACGGAACTCTTGCATAACATCAGTAGAAACAAAAAAAAGATTGCTTGACAAGTGCATTTGGCTCACTCATTATATAGCCGAGGCTATTTTATTGTGCCGATCTATAGATTAGAAAGTAAGAGTTACTTAGTATAGCGGCTTGTTGTGTTTAGCCTTTTATAGTGTGTGGTGCTGTATATCTTTAATAAAATCTCTCTACATCTAAGTTTTATAAACTTAGTGTGTCTGTAAAGTGCTACAATACAGTAAAAAACGCCAATACTCGACAGAGAGGTAGTAAATAACTAGTTGTCTCAGGGTTACTTCACCCTTTTTCCACTTTGTAAGTTTCTTTAAGAAATTAAAGTATTTACGGCGTCATGAGAGGCACCTAGATGGTTGCCCTTTTTAGATTATGCAAGAAGTCCAATAACAAAATTTCTAGCTTTTTTGTTGTGTAGAGTTTATCATCTTGATTTTAACTTTAACGAGATTATGTTAGACCTTGCAGAGAGAATGTCCCTAATAAAACCATCACCTACGATTGCTGTAACTGACAAGGCGAATAGGTTAAAAAGTGAAGGAAAGAAGATCTGTGTTTTAGCTGCGGGAGAGCCGGACTTTGATACCCCAGATCATGTAAAAAAAGCAGCTATTCAAGCGATAAATGAAGGTAAAACTAAGTATACCGCTGTTGATGGAACACGCGAACTCAAAGAGGCAATAATCAATAAGTTAAAGAGAGACAATGATCTTGAGTATACGTCTAGTCAAATCTGTGTTGGTGCTGGCGCTAAGCAGGTGCTGTTCAACTTATTTATGGCAACAGTTAACCCTGGGGATGAGGCTATAATTCCGGCCCCTTACTGGGTTTCATATATTGATATGATAAATCTTTTTGGTGGTCTCCCAGTTGTCGTGGAGTGTAGACAAAGTTTTAAGCTGACAGCAGAATTATTGAAAAGCAGAATAACTGAAAGAACTAAGTGGTTAATTCTTAACTCACCAAACAATCCAGCAGGGGTTGTTTACGCGTATGATGAATTGAAAGATATAGCGCAAGTATTGCTTAAGCATCCAAATGTGAACGTTGTTACAGATGATATTTATGAGCACATAGTTTACGATGAAAAGTTTTTTACTATTGCTCAGGTTGAGCCAAAGCTTTATGAAAGAGTTTTTTTGGTCAATGGAGTGTCAAAAGCTTACGCAATGACAGGCTGGAGAATAGGTTATGTTGCTGGTAGAAGTGATGTAATAAAAGCCATATCTACACTGCAGTCTCAGAGCACTTCTAATCCGAATTCGATAGCGCAAGCAGCGGCAGTTGAAGCGTTAAATGGTGACCATAGCTTTTTGGAAGAAAGAGCAGGGGTTTTTAGGAATCGCAGAGATTTTGTAGTGGAGAAACTGAACTCTGTTCCAGGGTTATCAGTATCTGTTCCACAAGGTGCATTCTACCTGTTTGTTTCATGTGAGGGTTTGTTAGGTAAGAACACAGAAGGTGGTAAAGTAATAAATAATGATCTTGATTTTGCTGAGTATTTGTTGGAAGATCATTTAGTTGCTGTAATTCCAGGAGTTGCATTTGGCCTGAAGAACTTTATTAGAATTTCTTATGCAACCTCCCAGGAGCAACTAGAAATTGGATGTAACAGCATTGCTAAGGCATGTGAAATGCTGAGTTAACTTTTTACATTCTCATATAAAATCAACATATGTCGTGGATATATTTGTTATTAGCTGGTTTACTTGAAATAGCATGGACTACAGCTTTGAAGTATAGCAACGGCTTCACTCGTGTTATACCTGTGATAATCGTCCTGATCTGTGGTTTTTTAAGTCTTTATTTGCTGTCGTTAGCGATAAAGTATATTCCTCTTGGCACATCTTACGCGGTTTGGACTGGCATAGGTTCTATGGGCGCAGCAGTAATAGGGATAATATTTTTTAATGATCCAGTAAATTTTGGTCGCCTGTTTTCCCTTGCTTTGGTAGTGCTGGGTATTATAGGCTTAAAAGTGTTTACCAAATAAGTAGTTAAAGGTTGGCTGTACATCAAAGATTGAAGTAAAACAGGCTAAGTTACCTATTTTATCAAATTACAAATGTTTACCGATGTTGCTTTTGACTCTCCAACTTGTGAAGAAGGCCGCCCTATTGATTGAGCGACTACAGTTTTGATGTTTAACTCTTCGCCTTTTTCATTTTGTTGGGTCAAGTTGATGTCATTTATTTTGTCTATTAAATCTTTTCCCTCCTCTAGGATTTTTAAGTCGCTTTCGTTGATATGATGTTCGCTATTAAATTCTGTAACGACCTCTTTCTTTTTTGGATGAGTGTCTAGAAATTCCAATATCTGGTGCTTAGCAAAAGTTCGAATAAATTTTTTATTAAACCTCGGATCATTGTATAAATTCTCTAGATCTTTATCATAGCGTTTTGCTTGGTTTACGGTGAGTTTTATTATTCCTTCTACGCTACTTAAAAGCTCCCTATAAAGTTTGTCGTACCTGTTACCTGTATGGGCAGCAAATGCTTGTTCGGTGTATTTTGTTATATAATTTTGTAGTGTATTGTCTGTTGTACTCATTGGCTCACCTTTGCTTTGACGTTGTATATTTTACACGCAAAGCGGTTAATATTTGGTTAATTGCAGTGTTTCTGGTACCTGGCTTTACTAAAAATTATATTAGTTAAAGTATAATTTTATCACAGAATGGAAAGCGTAAATAAAATGGACTTTGTGACAAAAATAAAGCTCAAGGTAAAGATGAATAAAGGTAAAATCATAAATATCATTATCATCTGTGGTGTAGCCTTTCTCATATACCTAATTCACGAACCGGTTATAGAAATGATGGAAAAAGTCATAAATAAAATAAAAAGCCTTTTTTAAAAATACTCTCTTCTGCTCAGGTAGCTTACGCTATAAGGCTTAGTCGATGCGTGTTGACTACGAATCTGGCTATGTTGAATTTCAGTAAGTTGAGATAAATATTTGTAAAAATGTTGTTTTTCATAACCGAGGTGCCTATAATCCTAGATTTTAGGTGAAATCAATGCTGCAGAGAAGCTTTTTGATATGGTTATTAGCATCGTTGTTCTATGCGTACCAATATATATTGCGTGTAATTCCAAACATAATTGCACCTGAGTTGATAACAAAGTTTAATATAGGCATAGCAGATGTTGGGCAGTTTAGCGGATTATACTATGTAGGATATACATTAGCTCATATACCTGTTGGTCTTTTTCTTGATAGGTCTGGGCCAAAACTTGTTTTACCTATATGTATAGTTTTAACATTTGCTGGAACACTGCCACTTATATGTTTTGATGAATGGTATCTTTCAATACTTGGTAGAATAATCGTTGGAGTTGGATCATCTGCTTCGGCGATTGGAATCTTCAAAGTTGCAAGCATGTGTTTCCCTAAAGAGAAATCAGCGAAGATGGCCAGTTTATCTATAATAATAGGATTGCTGGGAGCTATTTATGGTGGATTGCCTCTGGATTTCTTACTCGATAAATTTGGTTGGGATTATGTTATCTATACTTTTTCAGCATTTGGTTGTTTGCTTGCTCTGTCGTTATTTTTGATAACGCCTGGAAATGATGCAAGAGAGAATGTAGATAGCAACATACTTCAAGACTTAAAAACCGTACTTTGCAACAAGTACATCATTTTGATCAGCTTTTTTGGTGGTTTAATGGTTGGCCCACTGGAGGGTTTTGCCGATGGTTGGGCAAGAACATTTTTGTGTGAAGTATATCAGATGACGGAAGATCTGGCATCTTCTCTCTCTTCTTTTGTATTCATAGGTTTTGGAGCTGGAGCATTCTTTTTAGCTTACTTATTGGAGAAATATCCAAATAAGCATTACGAAGTGATTATTGCATGTTCTCTTGCGATGATTGCCAGCTTCCTCCTGCTTTTTACACAGAAAGGTGGTTTGTATGTTGTGTTGCCTACGCTTCTTGTTATCGGTTTTGCATCTGGATATCAAGTAATTACCATTTACAAAGCGATAAGTTATGTAAGCACTAATTTAGTGGGCTTGGCTACGGCTGTTTCAAATATGATAGTTATGGTTTTTGGCTATTTTTTTCATGTTGGAATTGCAAAAATAGTAGACTTATATTGGGATAAAACAGTAGTGCAGGGGAATCCTGTGTATGGTGCTAAGCTGCTGATAGAAGCAATGTCGATTATTCCTGTAAGTCTACTTTTAGCTGTCTTTGGGTTTATGTGGTTAAGAAAACGGTCTTGAAATTGCTTGTTATGAGTATGCATTTTAGTATCATTAAAAATTAAATGAAGTTTGATCTATGACAAGTGTTTCAGAAAAAGTCTGCAGCCCTAAAAATGATTTAAAGTCTTTTGATAACGAAATTTATCAGTCTATAGAGAAAGAATTTCAGCGTCAAAGGTCGCAGCTACAACTAATTGCGTCAGAAAATTTTGCAAGCAGAGCAGTGATGGAGGCGCAGGGTTCCTTTCTGACTAACAAATATGCAGAAGGCTATCCAGGTAAAAGATATTACTGTGGTTGTGAGTATGTGGATGAAATTGAAAATTTCGCTATAGAGAGACTCTGCAGGTTGTTTGGTGTTAAATTTGCAAATGTTCAACCTCATTCTGGTTCTCAGGCAAATCAGGCGGTATTTGCTTCACTACTTACTCCAGGTGATACGATACTTGGATTATCGCTAAGTTGTGGTGGACATTTGACTCACGGTGCAGCACCAAGTCTTTCCGGTAAATGGTTTAAGTCGATTCAATATACAGTCGACAAAGACACTTACCTGCTCGATATGGATGAGGTGGAAAAGCTTGCACTTGAGCACAAGCCAAAATTAATCATTGCTGGTGCTTCTGCTTATCCAAGAAAAATGGATTTCAAGCGTTTTCGCGAAATCGCGGATAAAGTTGGTGCCTATTTGCTTGCAGATATTGCTCACTATGCAGGGCTTATTGCAGCGGGTGAATACCCGTCTCCTGCTGAGTATGCACATGTTATAACCTCCACAACTCACAAAACTCTGCGTGGTCCTCGTGGTGGGGTGATAATAACAAATGATGAAGCGCTGCATAAAAAAATTCAGTCTGCAGTTTTTCCAGGATTGCAAGGCGGGCCGCTTATGCATGTGATAGCTGCAAAAGCTGTTGCATTTAAAGAGGCATTGGCGCCAGAGTTTAAGGTTTATAGCAAAAAAGTTGTTGAGAATGCGAAAGTCCTAGCTCAAGCCCTGCAGGAGTATGGGCTAAACATTATAACCGGTGGTACTGACTCTCACATAGTGCTAATTGACCTAAGGCCACAAAAATTGACTGGAAAAGACGTTGTAGATAGCCTTGAGAGGGCTGGTATCACCTGCAATAAAAACTCTGTGCCATTTGACGTGGAAAAGCCAACCATTACTTCAGGGCTACGTTTTGGCACCGCTGCAGAGACAACACGCGGGCTTGAAGCAAAAAATTTTAAAGAAATAGCTGGCCTAATAAATGAAGTGGTTCAGGGATTAATTAACAGAAATAGCTTGAGTGTTGAAAGGGCAGTGAAAAATAAAGTTGAAAAGATTTGTAACGATTTTCCTATTTATTAGTTTATGATATCATGCAAGTAGTAAGTCTAATGATGTCATCGAAGTAGCAAGCACTGGGGCCCACAACCCTGTCATTCCAGCGCGTGACGCACGACTGTATGAACATTGTGATTTGAGCCTACTACTAGGGTGTCATGCCAGTGCTTGACACTGGCATCCAGAAATTTTATTAAGTTGGTGAGTATAAAAGTAGCTGTTTTATGTTAAAATACGACGTTTTTGGTGATTATGGAGATGCTGGATCCCAGTGTCGGAGCACTGGGATGACAACGTTGGAGCCACTGGAATGACACAATAAGCCCTGTCATTCCAGCGTGTAACGCTGATCCACTTTATAATGATGTCATTCCAGTGCTTGACACTGGAATCCAGTAAATTTATTTACTATATATGAAAAGTTATTATGTTTATATACTCACAAGTGAGCGCAATGGAACCCTATATATAGGTATAACATCAAATTTGATTAAACGAATTTGGGAACACAAAAACAAGGTCGTCTCTAGTTTCACATCAAAGTACAATGTTTGTAAATTGGTCTATTATGAGGAGTTTCAAGACGTAAATTTAGCAATTAGTAGGGAAAAACTCCTAAAAAGCTGGCAGAGAAAATGGAAAATAAACTTAATTGAACAAACAAATCAAGAATGGAAGGATTTATATGATGAAATCATATAATTAATGCTGGATCCCAGTGTCGAGGCACTGGGATGACATCATTATGCTACTTGGATGACATAGTTGGGCTATTCAGATAACATCCACAGCCCTGTTATTCCAGCGCGTGACGCTGGAATCCAGTGAAAAAAAGAATGGATCCCAGTGCGTGACACTGGGAACTAACGAGGGTTTTGGTCTTAAGAAAATCGAGATTCCAGCGTGTGGCGCTGGAATGACAAGCTGGAGTGACATGTGGAGTGTCATCCAAGCAGTGAATCCGAAAATGAAATGTGCCAATTAAGTGGTTCATTTTGATTACTTGGCATATCATAATGTGTTTCTGACCCTACTGCTCTCACAGCTTCTTTAAATCCTGCGTCTTTAATAGCAGCTTCCATTTTGATAGCTTCCTTAAAATCTGGGGTCCCTGCCAATTTAGTTGTTAGTTTTCCTAGGAGCGTTCCATCCTGTGCTAAAGCATTCTGGAAAGTTGAATCTTTTGTAATTTCTTCCTTTAATTTATTTAATTTGGTTGAATCTTGAACTAGTTCAGTAGCTACGTTTTCGACTAATGGAGTATCTCCTTTTGGTCCTTTCATGCCTTTAGCTCCTAGGAACTCTTTTGCTGATTGGCTATTACCATACACTTTATCATTCTCATTATCAAGAAATGTTCCTAATTTTTCCACTAAGATAGATTTATTATCAGCACCTTTTGCACCGAGTATTGCTTCTACAACAGGTTTTTCAGCAGCTTTAGTTTTGAGGTCTGATTCCTTGACGAATTTAGGGAAATCATTAGAAGCTATTATTGCTTCTACAACAGGTTTTTCAGCAGCTTTAGTTTTGAGGTCTATAGCTTTAACAAATGTAGTCTCAGCAAGTGCCTTAGTGTAAACATCCGCAGAGTTAGCTTTATCATCTAGAGCTGCTTTAGTTGCAAATGTAGTATTAGCAAGTGTCTTAGTGTAAACATCCGCAGAGTTAGCTTTATCATCTAGAGCTGCTTTAGTTGCAAATGTAGTATTAGCAAGTGTCTTAGTGTAAACATCCGCAGAGTTAGCTTTATCATCTAGAGCTGCTTTAGTTGCAAATGTAGTATTAGCAAGTGTCTTAGTGTAAACATCCGCAGAGTTAGCTTTATCATTTAGCTCTGATTTTTCTGCAAATATGTTAAGCACCTTTAGAGCTGTTATAAAATTGTCATCATCATTAATAGCATCTTTTAACGTAGTACCACCCATATCACTCTCCATTAATTATAAAAACCATAAGATGCATGAAAAAAGTATAGATTTCGTAAATGCTAGATTTTATATAATTCTTTAATTGCAGAAAACGAGGTTGTCAGTGGATTCTCCAGAGAGAAGCAATTGATGATCAAAGTGTTGGTCATAATGATGTCATCTGAGTAGCGGACACTGTGATCCATTCTTTTTTCTACTGGATTCCAGCGTCACGCGCTGGAATGACAGGGTTATGGGTGTCATCCCAGTGCTCCGACACTGGGATCCAGGTTTCCATAATAATTAAGATGTTGTGTTTCAAATTAAAATTAGCTACTTTCTATGTTCACAAGATTAGTTTAGCAAGCAAACTCTCCTGGATTCCAGCGTCAAGCGCTGGAATGACACCATTTGATGAAAATAAGAAACCTCTTACTTTCGATTCTGTATAAAAATGAAAATAAGACTTACCTTATTTGCGTGGATGAACATAAGAGACCTCTTATTTTCGATTTTGCGTAAAAATGAAAATAAGGCTGGATTCCAGCGTCAAGCACTGGAATGACAGAGTTTAAGAAATTTACCAAATGAGAGAAAAAGGCAAAAGAAGCCCCGTTGGTGGCTAATTATTTATATTAACTTTATAAACTGGCGTTTTTTTATTCTAAACGTCTAATCCCGCTGCTTTTAAACTGCAACTGATCTAAATTTAAACGTTAAGAAATTTACTAAGCAGAAAAAAGGCAAAAGAAACCCTGTTAGCTAGTTATTCACTATCTATCTTTTAATCGGCGTTTTTTACTGTTTTAAACGCTTTAACAAGCGCATTTTAGCTTATATAGGTAAAAACCTTGAAAGTTTATTAAAGACATAAGTGCACATAGTGCAAAAAATTAAACATGAGACGCCAAATACATTGAGTTTTTTTGTCATTTTATCTGCACAGACTGAAGATAAATAAATAGCTTCAATTGTATGGTAAGCAGACCTTTGGAGATTGTCAAGTGGTTTTTCGTTTTTTAATGTGCTACCGAAAACTGCTTTATTATATGGTTATGTAAAAGATCTAATGATAATTTACGTTTTTGGTAACTTTTAAGTATAATTTAGCGAATTTACAGTTATAATAAATTTTTTAACAACACTTGAAACGTCTACCACCTAGCATAGTTTTAAAGAAGCCATTAATATAGTCAACAGGATTTGCCTAGATTGGCATTGAAACAGTCATGTAAAATTACTCACTTTATGTAACAATAGCTACTGTGAATGTAAGTTTTTAGCTATATGATCCCCAAAATAATAAATGCAATACAGAACAACTTGTTAGTGTGTTTCCCAACAGAAACAGTCTACGCTCTTGCTTGTAGTGCTCTAGATAGTGGAGCTATAAAGAAAATATACCAGGTAAAAAAGCGTTCTCAAAATAAACCATTATCTATCTTTGTTGATAATGTTTACAGTTTGACGAAAATAGCAGTACTAGAGGAAAAATATATTAGTTTAATAAATCGTTTCTCTCCTGGACCAATTACCTATATTTTACCATTGAAAAATAATAACATACTACCGAATGAATTCTTTAAAGTTAGTATAGGTATAAGAATTCCTAATCATCCCATTGCAACTTCAATATTAAATGAACTGAAAACTCCAATAGTTGCAACTAGTATTAATATTTCAGGAGAAAAAAGTGTATGTAAAGCAAGCGGTATACCTAAATCCATAAAACGACACTTATCTGCAGTTGTTGAAGATGATGAGTTAGTTTCTGGTATCGAATCTACTATTATTGACTTAACTCTAGATAAGATTAAGGTTGTAAGGGAAGGTACTGTTTCATTACAAACGGTAAATAATATGCTTTCAGACAGAAATCTATAGGAAGAAAAATGAAGAAAGTGATAGGTCATGATCAAGCCAAAAAAAAATTAATGAATAACTTGTCTGTTCAATCTTGGCTGATCTGCGGTAAAAAAGGCATAGGAAAAGCAACACTAGCAAAATCCTTTTCTCATTGGTTTCTGACAAGAAACCATACCGAAGTAGCATTGGACTTGCACATTGTTGAGGGTGATACAATAGGAGTAGAAAAAGTGAGAGAAATGAAAAATTTCCTGCACCTAAGCCCCATTCAATCAGAGTACAAGGTTGCTATCATAGATAGTTTAGAAGCAATGACAAATAATGCTAAAAACGCAATATTAAAAATACTAGAGGAACCGCCAAAGAACTCTAAAATATTTATCATTAGCCATAAACCATACAATATACAAGCCACCATTAAGTGTAGGTGCTTTCAGCTAAACTTACTACCTCTGACTTATGATGAAACAAAGCAAATTGTTTCATCTCAATGTAAGTTTGACGATCAAGCATTTGATGAAATCATTACTTTATTTCCCGGAACGCCAGGAATAATAACAAATGCAATAAGCAATGACACCTATGAATCATACAGGTGCTTTTATAAATTCCTTTCTAACTTAAATAACCCTGAAGTGATCAATAAAGCAATTAATAGCACAATTGAGCTGGATTTAGCATCATATATAATTCAAGCTTTTATTTTAGAAAGCATAAAAAAAAGAAGGATGAATGATGTTGAAATTCTGCTGAGTCAATGGAAAAAAATAGATGAACTTTTTGTTGCTGCGAGGCAACTCCACTTAGATAAAAGGCATGTTTTAGCTAATGTAGTTAATATTATAGCACCAGTTTATGGAGTATAATACTTTTAACATAAATTTGTGGTAAAATACTGTTAATTTAATGTTTGAAGTACGTAACTTGGCTGATAATAAATTAACTATATGGCAATCAATAGAAGTTTTAACAAAAGCCATATTGAACATGCGAAAAGAATTAAATCTAATTAAAAATATATCTACAGGTCAAGAAGTAACCTTGGAAAAAGGAAAGGAGTTATCAAGTGGCATTTATGAAGCAAACTTTAAGCTAAACAATGTAATCAGTATAGCTACTTTGCCAAAAATTGGCTACCATATGCTTGATGGTGAGCTTGTTGTGCGCAACCATATTACAAAAGAAGAGGTAAAAATTCCCGAAGATTTTCATTATCTTAAGGTTGTTAAGTTAAATAATAGTGATTACAAACTAACATTTTGTAATATCTTGGGTAATGAATTTTTTGAATATAAAAAGTATGATCCACAATATTCCGGTTTTTCAGATGAATATAAATTTGTAGATTTTGGTAGTGTAAAAAAGGCTCATAATCTAAAATTTAAAGAATATCTTGGTCATGCACCTAAGTTTTTTGCTACAGAAGGCCCTATCGAACCTGGATCACAAAATCATGCAATTGATTTACTTGGACTAGCCAAAGATAGAGCAGGTAGAAAGGTAGGAACCCTCGCTGATGAATTTGGTTATTTTGATGATCAAAATAAGTTACACTACTATAATTATCACAAAAGTGCAGATGGTAATACCTACGATCCTGAAAATTTTAATGTAAAAATGATAAATATGGATATGAACAGAGTCGATAAATTTTACCTTATTGCGGAACAAGGTGACATAATCATTCATCCTATTTTAGAAAATTTGGATATAATTTAAGGCTTTTGAAGCTTACTATTGCACAATTCAATTGGGTTCTACATTATGGATAATAAACTACTTGAATCAGTAAAAAATCAGAGTTATTTCAGCAAAGCAGTTCAGTGGTACTGCTATAGATATCTGTTTTGTGTCGTAGAAAGGTCTTGGATGGTATTTATAGTATCGTTTCTTCTGGTATGTTTGTGTTTATTACTACTGAACATATACTTATTGTTTCCCGTTAAAAAAGATTTAAACTTCATTAGATACGCAAACCATACAGAAAATGAATTCTCTGTAATGCGTAAGCTAAGTTCCAATAAAAAGCAAGACGAATATATTTCTACAGCCGGGTACTTAATAAGTAAATACGTTGAAGTATATGAGTCTAATAAAGTTGCTGAACCGGAATACCAAAAGAATTTCATAAAAAACAATTCCTCGTATAAAATCTATCAAGACTTTCAAGAGAAAGTGAACGGTGAAGCTGACGATTTATCTTTGTCTGAAAGAAAAATTACCAATATAAATGTGACAAAATTATCTATCAACCGGTCAATCAAGGACCTAGTTACATTTTCTGGAAATGCTACTGTAACTTTTACGGTTGAGCAAAATAAGAAGGTAAAAAATCAGACAATTGATATCAGTTTTACTTTATCCAACATAAAAGCGACCCTAGATGGTATAATACCATTTAAATTTATCGTTGATAATTATAAGTATAGGTAATAATGTACCTGCTTGGCAGAATTGCAGAATATGTACTAGCTTTCTTTCGTAACCACTCCGGCAATGGCGTCAACTTAAGAGCCTCAATCAGCAAACTCCCCTAAAGCCATGATGGCGCTTGGAATGCTCTACCTTATCGCAACTATAGAGAGAACACAATCACTGGCATTTTTCCTTAAGTTGACGCTATTACCTAAGCGGTTACCTGTGTAAACCCTGCACCCATATTGCTTCATACTTCAATCGTTTATAACCTTTGGTACTACAAAATATCCATGCTCAGATTTTGTGTTGGATAATATCTCCTCTTTAATGTTCTGAGAATTAACAACATCATTGCATACGTGAATGTCTTTATCTATGGTGCCATAACGTATAGGAGAAACACTTTCAGTATTAACCTGCAACAAAGTATCATGTATCCAATCCAGCATTGTTAGTTCTTTAGAATAGTGCTCAATTTCTTCATCTGATAATTTTACTCTTACAAGTTGTGTTATTTTAAGCATTTCTTCCTTGGTAATTGTTACTTTTCTCTTATTTACAAATTCTATTAACGAAGTGATTACGTCCTCTGTTGACCTAGCTGGCACCTTTACCTCCTTGGATGAAGTGAGTTAAAACATTAGCAATTGAAACAACTTCTATTTTACTAGTTTTTTTAAATTTGTGAAGTATGGTATCCGTAATTACTAACTTATCCAAAACAGAGGAAGAGATTTTTTCAACTGCATTGCCTGAAAGCACGCCATGTGTTATGCATGAAATTACAGACCTTGCTCCACGGGTTTTTAAAGCAAAAGCTGCATTACATAACGTTCCACCAGAATCAACTATATCATCAACAATGACACAATTTTTATTAGCCACATCTCCTATTACGTTCATTACCTCAGATGTACCTGCTTTCTCTCTATATTTATCTATTACAATAATCTCACCACTAAATTTTATCTCACATTTTTTCTCCAACGCCTTTGCAAAAGCACGTGCTCTACCAATTGCTCCGACATCTGGTGCAACTATTGCCAAGTTTTCTGTGTGTACAGAGTCAACAAATACTTCAAAGCAGCTCAAATTAGCAACCGGTACATCAAAAAACCCTTCAATTTGACTTGAATGCAGATCAATAACTGCAACATTATTTGTTCCTGCAGATTGAATGAGATTTGCGATTAATTTGGCACTCAAGGCAGATTGCATATTACTGTTTCTAATAACCCTATCTTGCCTACTGTATCCATAATAAGGAATAATTGTTGTTATTCTTTTAGCTCCTGATCTCTTTACTGCATCAATTGTGAGTAGAAGCTCTATAAGACTGTCATTTGTAGGAGGAGAAGTTGACTGTATTATGTATGCCTCTTGATTATAGATATCGCTTTCCACTTCTACACTTATCTCACCATCGGCAAACTTTGATACCTGCACGAAGGATGGCGGAATGTTTAGCTTGCTAGCTATTGATTCTCCTAATTTGTTACTAGTACTACCTATTATTATCTTCATAATTTACCAATTAAGCTTATGAAATTATACAGAAATTATGAGATAATTAAAATTAAGTTTCTTCATTCTAGACCTAGTGCCTAGGATGACACCACTTTTGCTTCAACACTTACGCATTAGCCATGTATAAGTAGAGTTTATGTAACACTGTGCAATATCCTATTCAATCTTAGAGCAACAGGTACTCTGAAATTAAATGGCAGCCAGTCAACCTTCTTTAATTTAAATGATAGACCAACTATACTTACACGCCCAATTATATTTTCTACTGGTACAAAACCAATCTCAGGAAACCTACTATCAAAAGAATTGTTTCTATTGTCTCCCATGACAAAAAATTGATTGTCAGGTACATAATAAGCTGGAGTGTTATATGATAGCTTATTAGAAACATTATCTATCAAAATCTCATGTTTCCTTTCGCCTGGGAGTGTTTCTATATACCTTGGTATGCTATGATTTGATTCATAGTCAAAAAAACTTTTAATTTGTTTTCGTTCTACCTTTTTATCATTTAGGTATAACTCACCCTTTATCACTTGCACTTTGTCACCTGGCATTCCTATTACTCGCTTAACGAATCTTATGCTGTCATTTCTCGTAGGCTTAAAAACTATTATGTCACCACGCTTTGGAGGGGTATAAAAGATCCTGCCACTAAAGACGTTTGGAGAAAAAGGAAAGGAGTGTTTACTGTAACCATATGAATATTTACTAGTAAAAATATAATCTCCTTCAAGCAGAGTACTTTTCATTGAACCAGAAGGGATATGAAATGGCTCAAATAAAAAACTACGTATTGATAGCGCAATTAGTAGTAAAAAAAACAATGAAGATAAAAATCTCCCTGTCCTTGCTATCCAGCCTTGGTTTAGTTTCTCCAACTTTATTTTTTTTATGAATTAAGTCTATTATAACACATAAAAAGTAATAGTGTGAAATTTTACTCGTGTTTGTAACCTACTCGAACTTTCGTAATATATATTGACAAAAGTTTAGGTTTATTATATCTTTAATATAAAGGAAGTATATGGAGTGTGGGTTATGACTACCGACTATTATAAAGTATTAGGAGTGAGTAAAAATGCTACTGAAGATGAGATAAAAAAAGCGTATCGCATCTTAGCAAAAGAGTTTCATCCAGATAAATGCTTGTCATCTGAGGAACAGCAAATATCCCGTGCATTATCAGACAAGATAAGAAATGGAGGGCCGCTATCAGAATTAGAGAAAAAGCAAAAAATTCAGATTGAAAATAAAGTAGCAAAATTCATAGAAATTGACGAAGCATACAAGATATTATCTGATCAGGAAAAAAGAAAGCAATATGATAACAATGGAAGCTCTCAATATCCAGAGAGTGATGGAGATTCAGAAGATCAGCAATATAAGTTCAATGATTTTTGGAAAAAATTTGAGGACTTTTGTGAAGATTGGTGTAAATTAATCAAAACTGGTCGTCTATTTATGTGTATTGATTTAGGTGATTTCGAGAAATGTAATGCTTTGATAAAACAAGGTATAGATATTAATACAAGGCATGATGGTTCTAATCACTATATCGGTCATGAGTACTTAAACCTCACTCCAGTAGAAGTTGCTATTAAGAAAAATCAGGATTTAATTTTAGCCCTCTTGATTGAAAATGGAGCAACGTTACCAAGCGTTGCTTTAATTAGTGCTGTTAAATTTGATGCTCAAAAGGTTTTTGACTTTCTTTTAGAGAGAAATGATATAGACATTAATCATCAAGATGAAGATGGGAATACAGCTTTGCATCATGTTTTTAAAGGGTACATTGATAAAAGTTTCGATTACTCAGGTAGTGGGTGGTACCTTAAATACAACGGCTTTGCTGAATCACTTCTAGGCAAAGGTATACAATTCGATATTAGAAATAACGATGGTGTAACTTCATTTGATCTTTTTGTTGATAGCATAAGGAAGAATAAGAGCGGGATCAGCTTCTATGATAATGCTTTAAATAAAGAAAGCATCGATACTTATCGTATATGTGTAAAGCAAAGAGACAGATTAAGTTCAATATCAGAATTGTTTATCAAGTGCGGTATTGGTGAACTAAAATGCGGAGATGGTACATCTGCATTATCTAAGCTGTCAGAAATTAGTGGAATACCTATTGCTAAAAAGAAGCTGAATGTGCCTATACAAAATCCTAAAGCAAAATTTTCACCTGGTAATCCAAAGAAAAACGATGATATTCCACACGGTACAAAAGGGAATAAGTTGCCTATTATAACTGCTTCCGCTGGCTTATTGTTGGGCCTGAGTATAGCATATCTCGCAGGAGCTACTGCCTTAATCTCAGCTATCGCTGCTGTTGCGGTATTTGCTGCTGCTGCATTGGTTGGCGCATTGGTAGGTTATGGTATTGGCAAGTTTTGTGAGAAGGTTAGCAAAGAAAGGCAAAAGGACCATCATATGAATGTAGGTACTGCAATTAAGAATGCCTCACCCCTGAATGTTTGAAACCACAGGAAGTTCATCCGTAAACATTTCATTTTTGTTTTCGTTAGTAGTTGAAAGCCGAGACAAGTTTTCAAACAAATCAGGCAAAGTTTCTTGTAGATCACCAGCTACCAAAATATCATCATCTCCTAAGTAATTTGGTTGTACCAAGTTCATTGCAATTATCTTTCCTTTAGGGTTATGTTTTTTATATAAAGCAAGAAGTCCAACTTCATCACTATTCAGTCCAGTAGCAATGATAAAATCAACTCTCCTAAAGTGCTTACCTTTTATATTTTTCTTTAACCAAGAAAAATTCATTTTATCTGCTGTATCAATACGTCCTAAAGGTTGGATACCTGAGCGTTGATGAAGTAAATCTAGGTTTTCAGTCACGAGCTGCCAACCCAGTGCCCCCTTTTTGTCATCCAAGTGGCCCGACGATGTCATCCAAGTAGCATAATAATGTCATCCCAGTACTTGATACTGGGATCCACTCTTTTTTTCACTGAATTCCAGCGTTACGCGCTGGAATGACACCCTTCGATGAACATAAGAAATCTCTTATTTTCGATTCTATATAAAAATGAAAATAAGGCTTACCTTATTTGCGTGGATGAACATAAGAGAGCTCTTATTTTCGATTTTGCGTAAAAGTGAAAATAAGGCTGGATTCCAGCGTCAAGCGCCGGAATGACAGAGTTTAAGAAATTTACCAAATGAGAAAAAAAGGCAAAAAAAGCCCCGTTGGTGGCTAATTATTTATATTAACTTTATAAACTGGCGTTTTTTTATTCTAAACGTCTAATCTCGCTGCTTTTAAACTGCAACTGATCTAAATTTAAACGTTAAGAAATTTACTAAGCAGAAAAAAGGCAAAAGAAACCCTGTTAGCTAGTTATTCACTATCTATCTTTTAATCGGCGTTTTTTACTGTTTTAAACGCTTTAACAAGCGCATTTTAGCTTATATAGGTAAAAACCTTGAAAGTTTATTAAAGACATAAGTGCACATAGTGCAAAAAATTAAACATGAGACGCCAAATACATTGAGTTTTTTTGTCATTTTATCTGCACAGACTGAAGATAAATAAATAGCTTCAGCCACATGATAAGCGGACTTTTGGGGGTTGTCAAGAGGTTTTACATTCAATTTTTTTGTTGGCTATCTTGATGACACTGTTGTTACCCTTATTTTTTACTTGTAATATGGAAATTTGCACAGTTGTATGCTTGACACTAAACTCCAGTTTTCTTTACAATCCCCTTCGTGAGAGAACAAAAATGCTTATTTGTCACTATAGCCGGGTTACCCAATGCTGGGAAGTCTACACTGATTAACAGCATCGTAGGTAGCAAAATTGCAATTGTTACTCCAAAAGTGCAAACAACAAGGACTCAAATAAGGGGTATTACAATATGTAATGACACACAAATTATTTTTACTGACTCTCCAGGAATATTTTCAGCAGAAACAAAACTTGAAAAAGCTTTAGTCAAATCCGCGTGGTCGGCAATAAAAGGCGATGATATCACTCTACTGCTTGTTGATGCGAGCAATTATTTGAAAAATATAGAGAGAATCAAGACCATATTTGCGCAGCTACAACGCACAAAAGCGAGATGCATTTTAGTTATAAATAAGATTGATTTGATAAAAAAGCCTGAATTAAAGATGACGTATGAACATCTGAATCTACTTTATAGATTTGAAAAGATTTTTACGATATCGGCACTTAGGAGTGAAGGACTTTCTGATTTGATGAATTACTTGTCTGAAGTTGCACCAGTAAGTCCTTGGTTTTATGGAGAAGACCAAATAACTGATTCCTCGACAAGTTTTTTATCAGCAGAGATCACAAGGGAAAAATTATTCTTGAATTTACGTGAGGAATTGCCATATTCTACAGCTGTTATAACTGAACAATTTCAGGAAAAAAAAGATAAGAGTTTAATTATAAAACAGGTCATATTTGTGTTAAAAGATAGTTATAAGAAAATAGTGCTAGGCAAAAATGGCAATAGTATTAAAAAAATTGGCACTGAGGCACGTGCTGAACTGGAGAAGTTGTTTAAGCGCAAAGTTCACCTGTTTTTATTCGTAAAAGTACGACCTTGGACTAATCGCCCTGAGGAGTATATAAGCGATGCTTAATTCTTTACTGGTATTTGATATTGAGACTATACCGAATGTAAACTCCTGTGAAAATTTACTCAATATTAGTGGTGACAGTAGTGTAGAAGAGAAAAGGGACGCGCTGATAAAATATCACCTCGAGATAACAGGTGGACAAAACCCTTTTCTTCGCCAGCCTTTTCACCAAATTGTAGTTATCAGTTTTTTACTCTGCAATATAAGCTGCAGAAATGGTTATGAGGTATTCACACTACAGGAAATTAGGTCTGACGGTACACTAAATTCCAGTGAAAAGGAACTAGTAAAGGAATTTTTCAATTATATGTCAGAAAAAAGACCGAGGCTAGTTTCATTTAATGGACGTACTTTTGATATGCCGGTACTAAAATACCGTGCTATGGTCCATGGCATTCAAGCGGAATATTTTCATAAAGCTGGAGATAAGTGGAATAGCTACAATCAAAGATACAGTAGTGATTGGCATTGTGACTTGCTTGAATCTCTATCTGATTTTGGAGCCTCTGCAAGAGTAAAAATGAATGAGGTTTGTGCAGCGTTTAATCTTCCTGGTAAAATTGGAGTTGATGGGTCACAAGTTGTGGGTTTATACGATAGTGGCAAGATACAAGAAATTCGAGATTATTGTGAAACAGACGTAGTGAACACTTATTTAATTTACTTAAGGTTCATGCAGCATCAAGGAAGAATCACTACTGAAAGTTATAACAAAAGTGTGGAGGAGCTACTTTTAGAATGCGAGAAAAAGGCACATCTAAAAAAATTTAAAGAAGAGTGGGAAGCAACTTGTGGTGGAAAGTTCTATATTGAAGTTTAAAGGTAACTATGAATTCGAGTCATATGTTGCTTTACTATAGCTCTGCTAACATTAACTCTTTTGTCGCATTGTTACCTATAAAAGGCTAGCTATAGTTAGGATTGCACTACAAGCAACTTAAGATTTCTCTCTCATACCACTAAGTATATAGTAAAATCAAGTCTAAACTTTGACTTTTAGCAAATCTATCACCATTAAAAAATATGCAAGAAACTTTATAAAAACTTAACATAGTTTTATCATAAAAATATCATTTCTATACTTTGGTAATAGCGAGTTTTAGTACTGATAAATCTTTTTTAATTAGCTATGAATTTGGTAAACTGGAAAATAAATTCTATTTACTTTTACAATATCTTAAGATCTAATGTCATTTTATCAGTCGGAAATATCAAAAATAATTGTAATTTAGGCTAGTATGTTTTTTACTCTTTTTTTTAAAGTATTGCCTATTTATATTACAATACTTATTGGTTATTTAGCAGGTAAATGTCTTAAGATTGATAGAAACACTATATCTCAAATACTCTTTTATATAGCCAATCCAATAGTGATTCTGTATGGAGTATCTCATACAGAAGTCAACTTAAAAGTAATTTCTCTGCCGGTTTTGATATGGTTCATAGGTAGTACTATGTCCTTATCAGTGTATTATCTCTCTTCCTTCTTATTTAAGGATAATACAAAAAACATATTGGCGTTTAGTTCAGGCAGCACAAGCATGGGTTATTTTGGTTTGCCAATTGCCATGACTTTATTTGATGAGGATTCAGTGTCTGTATATGTTGTCTGTTACATAGGAATGGCATTGTTTGAAAATAGCCTGGGATTTTATATAGCTGCAAATGGCATCTATACTGCAAAAGAATGCATGTTAAGATTACTCAGACTTCCTTCATCTTATGCAATGATTCTGGGCTTCTTTTTAAGCATATACGATATACGGATACCCACTTTTTTAACAGATGTTATGATGAATATTAGAAGCACATTTATTACATTAGGGATGATGCTACTTGGAGTGAGTATTGCGCAAATTACAAATTTTAAAATAGATTGGAAGCTTGCTCTGACCACTATTGCAGCAAAGTACGTATTTTGGCCATTATTTGTTTGGGGAATTGTTCTGATAGACAAGCATATTACAGGTATATACGATGAGAGTATATATAAAGCGCTGATGTTGCTGGCTATTATTCCAGTTTCCGGATCTAGTGTAATACTTGCTAATATTTTAAATTATCAGCCAGATAGAGCTACCTTGTTACTTTTCATCAGTACTGCAGTGGGACTGTTTTATGTTCCACTAATAATATCATTATTTTTTACTAAACTTGTTTCTTTTTGAGCAAACATACCCGCGACTAGCTCACGGCTGTACGAACATTGTGCTACCAAGAAGGTGTCATCTAAGTAGCTTGACACTGGGATCTAGGAAAGTTTGCTTGTGAGCAAGCAAACTGATTTGTTGAGTATCGAAAGTAGCTGATCTGATGTTCAATTTTATAAATTTGTATAAAAAGTGAGGTTCCAGCGTCAGCTCCTTTCGTGATATCGATACTTATCATCATACTCTTTTTTTCTGGATGCTAGTGTTAAGCTACTTAGATGACACCTTCTATTGTGTGAGTTAAAACAAATGTTCGTAAAGTTATATAACTAGCTACGCAGTTCAATTATCCTGCCACAATTTTGCTCTATTACGTTTGCTACACTCAATATTCCAGCTTCATCGTAATAGTTTCCAATTACTTGCAAAGCAAGTGGTAAACCTTCATTTGAAAGTCCAACAGGAACAGAAATGGCAGGTAGACCAGCTAAACTTGCAGGTACAGTAAAGACATCATTAATACACATAATCGGTGGATCCGGCTTTTCATTTAAGCCGAAAGCTTCTGTTGGAGCAGACGGGACAAGTATGTAATCTATTTTTTCAAATGCTTTTACGAAATCATCTCTTATTAATGCTCTAATACATTGTGCTTTTTCATAGTATTCATTGTAGTGACCTGAAGAAAGTGCGTAAGCACCAATTAAGATTCTTCTTTTCACTTCTTTTCCAAAACCTTCTGCTCTTGTTAGCGAATACATTTCTTCAAGAGTGTCAGCATCAACCCTGAATCCATAACGCACACCATCATAGCGAGCAAGATTAGATGAAGCTTCAGCAGAACAAATTAAATAATATACTGGTATTGCATATTTAGTGTGCGGCAGAGCAATATCAACAACTTCAGCACCATTTTCTTTTAAATTGGAAGAAATTTTTTCCCAATAATGGATAATTTCTTCTGAAATCCCGTCCATCCTATACTCTCTTGGTATACCAATACGCTTGCCTTTGATATTACTACTTATCAGACTAGAGAACTTAGGTACTGGCCTTTCACTCGATGTTGAATCTTTGTCATCGTAGCCACAGATTGTTTCCAGCATTAATGCTGAATCAGAGACGGAACGAGTAATGACTCCTGCTTGATCCAGAGAACTTGCAAACGCAATCATGCCAAAACGCGAGCATCTTCCATAAGTTGGCTTTGTTCCAACTACACCGCAATAAGCTGCTGGTTGTCGTACAGATCCGCCAGTATCGCTTCCGAGTGCTCCGGCACATAAAAATCCAGCAACCGATGCTGCAGATCCACCAGATGATCCACCAGGTACAACCTTTTCCCCATCGCTTTTTCTGGTCCACACGTTTTCAACAGGGCCAAAATAGCTATTTGTGTTTGCAGAACCCATAGCAAATTCATCCATGTTAAGCTTACCGAGCATGGCTGCTCCACTTTTTAAAAGCAAGTCGGATACCGTAGATTCATAAGTTGGAACGAAGTTTTCCAGCATCTTTGAACATGCTGTTGTTTTTATTCCTTTCGTGCAAAATAAATCTTTTACACCAACTGGTATACCCATGAGCGGTGGGATTATACTATCTTCCTGTTTTGAAAAATATTCATCTGCTGCTTTAGCGGCTTTTATCGCTATTTCTGGAGTTTTTGTTACAAATGCATTTAATTTCTCATTTTCAACTGCTTTGATATGTGCCTCTACGAGTTCGACAGCAGAAAAGTCTCTCCTTTTCAGCCCATCACGCATTTCTGTAATGCTTAATTTTCTTAGCTCATTCATTAATATTCAATTCTTAGCAAGATATCAATTATAACAATAATAAGGTAAAAGGTCTATACATTTATAATTACAGTTAGAAAGATAACCAATACAACTTAGATCATCGAAACGGATAGAAACAGTAGATAATATAGGAATTCATTAAGCAGAAGCATACAGAAATTTGCTGAATGGAAAAAGGCAAAAGAACCCCATGCTAGTGCATAAAGTTTGCTGTCTAATGTTAAAAACCATAGGCGCCTCTTTTGGTTTTTTTATGATGTATTGACGCTTAAGCTAATTGTAAGCCTAGTCTAGAATGCTGAACATAATGACCCTCCTGTGAAGAAAGATTCAGGAAAAGTGTAGCGCAGGAATGCATGTGCACCTACACGCCCTTTGCTGGAATAGATACACTTTTTACTGAATTTAGTTATTTAATGAAAAGCCTGCAGACAAAGATAAATTTTTGAGCTCTAAAAATATCTCTAACTTTAATTATAATCAAGTTTAAAAAAAATGGAAGCAATTTTTTTATAAATAGAAAAAAATTTGTCCGTTTTTAGTTTTGCTGTAAAACAATTGAATTGACTTGAATACGAACAATCAATATAACTTAGTTAATTCATATTGACTCTTTCGTCTAGTGGTTAGGACACCACCCTTTCACGGTGGTAACACGGGTTCAAATCCCGTAAGAGTCACTCTTAGTGGTAGTTTTAACATGATTTAAATCTTCTCGGGCCTTCTTTTGCCTTTTTTCTGCTTAGTAAATTTCTTCAATACTTATCGCTAAAGCAATTCAAAGATCCGTGAAGGGCTGTCAAACGAAATGATATCTCATTCGCTTTATGACGGCAGTGCTTGATCACAAAAAAATTAATCGCAAACAAGCATACTAGGCAACATTTTTGCTAAAATCACCAAAGCACTAGATTCTCCACGCGTCACGCGCTGAAATGACAAAGTTATGAGTGTCATGCAAACATCCTGCAAGTAGATGACACTGGAACCATACAGTTTATTATGAAAGAGTTTAAAAGCAAATTGACTTTCATTCTGCTAAAACACTATACTAAAGCCACAATGGGTAACTAGCTCAGTTGGTAGAGCACTTGCTTGACGTGCAAGAGGTCACTGGTTCGAGCCCAGTGTTACCTATTTTTGTCCATGAAAAGATTTTATATGACAGCAGTGCACAACGGCAAGCATTCAGCAGCAGAGTCCAAACGCCTAATCTACTCCATAATAATAGTTGCAATCACAATGTTTATGGAGATAGTAGGTGGAATAATTTCACATTCGCTTGCTCTGTTGTCAGATGCAGGACATATGCTTACTGACCTCTTTGCCTTAGTTTTAAGTTGGATAGCACACAAATTTTCAGCTAAGAAATCTGATCTACAAAGATCATATGGGTATCACAGATTGCAGATAATTGCAGCATTTGTCAATGGTTTAACTCTATTCCTCATTGCAGCAATCATTATAATTGAGTCAATAAAGAGAGTGATTTTCCCAGTCAATATCGAGTGGAAAATAATGTTAATTATTGCCACGCTTGGACTGATTGCTAACATCATAGTCTTTTTTGTATTACACGGTAAATGCGAAAGCAATATAAATATAAAGAGTGCCGTGCTGCACGTCATAGGAGATATTTTAGGCTCCATAGCTGCTATACTTGCGTCCATAATTATTATGCTTACTGGATGGCAAATAGTAGATCCAATCTTATCAGTATTTGTTAGCGTAATAATTTTAAACAGCGGCTATAAGATTCTTAAAAATTCTTGCCATATACTTCTTGAAGGTACGCCTGAGGGGATATCTGCTGAAGAGATAAGAAGCGAGATTACATCTAAGCTACCTGACGTTATCGATGTACACCATATACATGCATGGTCGTTGTCTGATAATTATTTTATAATCACCATGCACGCTAAGGTAAAACGAAATGCACAACACAGTGATATTTTGTATGAGATAAAAAAAATGTTGTTAAATAGGTTCGAAATAGCACACTCCACAGTTGAAATTGAAGATGATGAGTGTGCGGATGATAAGATATTGAAAGTGTAGATTACAAAGTGAAGCTTAAGGCAAAAGGAGCTATAAAGGTGCTACTGCTTATAAAACTTATGTTCCTTTCCCTGCAGAAGATTTGCAATGTTTTTATAATGTTTCAAGAAAATTAATATTGCTACAGTGAGTAGTGCAAGAAATAACTCTTTTTGCAAAAGGAAAGACACTACAACAGCTATTACAGTAGCAGTCAAAGAAGCAAGGGAAGAATATCGAAAAGTAAAAAATACTGCTAGCCAAATAAATATGAATACTAATGCAATAGAGATATTAAGTGCTATCAAGATCCCTAAAGTTGTTGCAACTCCTTTTCCTCCTCTGAACTTTAGCCAAATAGGGAACATATGTCCTAGAACTGCTAAAATTGCGGATGCACATATGTAAAAACTACCAATATCGAAAAATTTTTGTGCTATATAAACCACAATGAATCCCTTCGAGGAGTCTAAAAGCAATGCCAGAGCAGCAAGCTTCTTATTTCCTGTTCTCGCAACGTTTGTGGCACCAATATTTCCAGAACCTACTTTTCTTAAATTTATTCCCTTGATTCTTGTAATAATTAAACTAAACGGTATTGAACCGAGCACGTAGGATAGTATAAGGATTACATACTTCTCCATCATTCCAGTATTACATCTCCTATCATCAAAGTAGCCCAGATTGTGTCATTGCGAGTAGCCCAAGGGTGTCATTCCAGTGCTTGACACTGGAATGACACCCTTAGTTGTACAATATACTTCTTCATACATTGAAGATCTAATTAATTTTATTATTTCTCAACCTATTTAAGTAGCATTGAACTTCATTGTTAATCTGATTACTAAACAGTATAAGTGCTGTCATATTGATGAGAGCTAAACAGGAGAATAAAGTACCACCAATATTGGCAATAGCCATTATATCTCTAGATAACCCAGAGAAAAATGCAACCACCACTACTGCTATGCGATATATTACTATACTCTTTGTGCCAAACAGATATAGCCATCCCATTTCACAACAATAGACAAATGAAATTACTGAAGAAAATGCAAACAGAGGCGCAGCTACCGTTAGAAGTATAGGAAACCAAGAAGAAACTGTTTCAAATGCTTTGTGGGTGATCAATATTCCCTCACCAATACCGGTTTGGTATGCACCTGTTATTACTATTGTTATTCCTGTTAAACAGCAAATTAACATTGTATCGAAGCACGGCTCTATCATTGCAACTAATCCAGTTCTAACTGGCTCTTCATCTTTAGCTACTGCGTGCGTAATTGAAGCAGAACCAACACCTGCTTCACTGGCAAAAATCGCCCTTTGAATTCCAGCAACAAATGCTCCTACTACTCCTCCACCAACGGCATTAAAATCTATCATGCTAGAGAATAATATTTTAAATGCATTGCCAAAATTGTGAATATTAAATGCAATAATTGTGACACAACCAAAAATATATATGAGTGACATAACAGGCACTAGTGCAGAAGATACTATTGCTATCCTTCTGATTCCACCAATAATCACCAAAGCAAGCAGTACAGAAATTATAGAAGAAAGAAACCAAGGATTACTATCAACCCAATTTGAGTATCCAGACAGTATCGAAACCATTTGGTTAGTTTGAAATGCTACACTGCCGCCCAGACCTGATAATACAAAAAATACCGCATATACTGCAGCTAATACAATACCAAGTTTCTTAAATCCAAATTCTTCCAGTCCATTTCTTATGTATTGAAAGGGACCACTAAACAACTGTTCCTGCCCTTCTGTTCTGTGCCTAAATGCTAAAGTCACTTCAGCGAATTTCGCTGACATACCGAAAAAGCCTGTAACCATCATCCAAGGCACCGCCCCTGGCCCTCCCATTGAAACGGCAATTGCAACACCAGCAACAGTTCCAAGACCTACCGTACTTGAGAGTGCGGTTACAAATGCCTGAAGGTGTGTGATGTGACCATCATGGTGAGTTGTATCATATTTTCCACATAAGATAGCAAATGCATGCTTAAACATTCTTACGTTGAGAAATTTAAAACGCAATGTTAGAAATATATAACCAAAAGCCACTAGAAGAATTACAAATGGCACGTAAAAGACTTTGAAAAACAATACCTCATTCATGAAGTTATTTATTGTATTCAACACAGCGTCATAACTTTCGTACAAACCTGAAATAGCATGCGCATCATTAAACAGTAGGCAAAACAATACTACATACAACAATCTACAAATCATGTTTAATACCTCTTAGAATGATAATAAGAATCTATCGTGTTTAGGACTTCCTTTCTCAGTAGATATATCGCAATAGCATTTGGAACCATAAGGGACATAAATAAACTATCGCCTAGATAAGATATAAACTCTATATTTTTTGATATACAACTGATATACACTGAAACCACTATAAGAATTTGAAATAATATCAGTACTTTTTTGTTACCAAACAAGTACAATAAGGCAACTTCACAGTAGTAATAATAAGCTATTATTGTGGAGAATGCAAAGGAAAACATTATTAGCGGAAGAACTAGCTTGCTAAATAAAGGCAAGGCCGTTAAAAACACCGAACTAACTAATGTAATATCACCAATTTTATTGGTACTATGCATACCAGTGATAATTATCACAATGCCAGTCAAAAATGAGACTAATATTGTGTCTACAAATGGTGCAATCATTGCAACGCATCCAACTTTAATTGGATCTTTCTCTTTCACAACAGAATGTGCTATAGCTGCTGTTCCAGTACCTACTTCGTTGGCAAATACTGATCTTCTCACACCTGCTATTAATCCACTTAATACTCCACCTCCTATAGCTGATTTATTAAAGATATCTTGAAATATTATAGATAAAGCGTTCAGCAGGTTATTTCCGTTTACATAGATTAAATACACACACATGCCTATATATAACATGATCATAACTGGTGCTAAACCCGTTGAAACGAAAGCGATGCGCTTTATTCCTCCCAGTATTACAATTAAAACGAGTAATGATATGATAACAGATGTGTTATATTCAAAGAGGTCGTTTGATAATGCTGCGATTTGATTTGCTTGAAATGGTATGCCACCTAAGATCATTGCAATGAGTAGCATAATCGCGTAAGTAAATGCAAGGAATTTGCCGGTTTTTATGAATCCAATTTTTGCAAGCCCGTGTTCCATGTAATAAAAAGCCCCGCCAGTTGAATTTTCAGAGCGATAAGTAAATGCAAGTACTACTTCAGCAAACTTTATCGACATGCCAAGCATTCCGGTAATTATCATCCAAAAAATTGCACTTGGCCCTCCTATTGTTACAGCAATTGCAACTCCTGATATTGTTCCAAGGCCAACTGTTCCCGAAATTACTGTTGCGAACGCTTGAATATGAGTGATTATGCCATTGTCATTATTACATTTTAGGTTGAGCAGCGTTTGTATTCCATGCTTGAATAATCTGAAGTTAGTAAACCTAAATTGCACGGTACAAAAAATTCCAGTTGCAATCACCCAAATAATTATAAATGGAATGTTAAATATTTTTATATACAGAAACGAATTTAACAGTTCACTTATTTTTAAAATCATGCTGCTCACTACTTTTATATAGCTAACGTGCTTTATACGTGTAGTATATGTAAAGACCAATGCTTATTGGAATAGTAAACATATACGCAATACCTAAAATTGGCAGAGTTATCCAGGGCTTACTAACAAAGAATACGATAAAAACTCCAAAGAATGACACAAATATATATGATAGGCTCTTGGGAATGTAAATATGTTTTGCAGAAAAAGTTGGAATATGACTGACCGAACAAAATGAAATAGCCAAAAAGTAACAAGCCGTATTTCTTATGTTAAAAAACTGCTCCGTAAAAAGTAAGTATTCACTTTCATGAGATTGAAAGGTAATGATTATTGGCAATAAAGAAAGTAAAGCACATATCGGTGCTGGAACACCAGAAAAGAAGAATTTTTCCCAGTCAAGTTGTTCTGCATTCAATGATACATTAAACCTTGCAAGCCTTATCGAAATGCAGATAACATATATCATTACTAATATCCACCCTATAACTTTGATCTCCTTTAGTTTCCAAAAATATAAAAGAAATGCAGGTGCTGCACCGAAGTTTAGAAAATCAGCAAAAGAGTCAAGTTGTGCTCCAAAATCGCTAGTTGATTTTAAAATTCTGGCTATTCTGCCATCCATTCCATCTATAATTGCTGCAATGATAATAAAAATTACTGCAAACTCCCACTGCTCATTAAATGTAAATTTAAGTGAAGTTAAACCCGAGCATAAACCCAATAAAGTTATAAAATTTGGGAATAATTTAGCGACAGGTAGAGACTTACTGTTACTGCCATTATTATTCATATAATATCAAAAGTAAGCTTTTCTTGAGCATCCTCCTTATTCAAGTTTGCTATAATTGTTTCACCACCAACAACAGTTTGTCCTTCTGAGACTCTTACTTCTATACCAGCAGGAACGTAAATATTTACTCTACTGCCAAATCTTATAATTCCAAACCTTTCACCAGCCTTTACACTCTGAGATACTCTTAGATTACAAACGATACGACGTGCAACTAGTCCAGCTATCTGCTCTACAATGATCTCTTTTCCCTTTTCGTACTGAATTACAATAACTTGCTTTTCATTTTCATTGCTAGATCTATTACTTATTGCAGATACAAACTTACCTTTTTTATAGTGCATTTCCTTTACTGTGCCAGACACCGGTGTGCGATTTACATGTACGTTCAAAACACTCAAGAATATGCTAACAAGTGTAAATTTTTTCTCCTCTTCATTTTCCGCTGATAAAGGGTAACTTACTTCTTCAATTTTTGAAATTATACCGTCAGCGGGACTTAGTATAAGACCAGTATTGCCTGGCACAACTCTTGCTGGATCACGAAAGAAATAAGTACATAATAACGTTGGAAATAAGCATGTAACGCCAAATCCCCAAGATATAGAGAATGCTATACATGTTACTATAAAAGAAACTACTATAAACAAATAACCTTCCTTGTTAATGTTAGGCAAACTAAAACACATAACCTTATTAATAATAACCTGATATTAACAACTTATCACTTATCACTTCTAATGGAAAGTCTTTTTTAAATGCCAACTTGTATCTTCGTAAAGTGAGGTATTAGAGCTAAAATACCTTACAAAAGCAGATGAAACTGAATGCCCAACGGCATCAACTTAAGAGCTTTTTTTAAGGAGACACTTGAGACTTCTTGCACAACAATTTTCAGCGTCGCGCTGAAAAACTCCTTGACAGTTTCAAAAAGTCCGCTTACCATATGGCTGAAGCTATTATTTAACTTCCCAATCTGTACAGGTTAAAATGACAAGAGAACTTGTATTTGGCGTACTATTGTTTAATTTTTCGCACTATGTGCACTGCATGTCTTTTTAAAACTTCGGGTTTTTGCCCATACAAGCTGAAACGCGCTTATAAGTCGTTTAAGACATCACCCAACGCCGGATTTTAAAATAGAGAGTGGAATAACTAGCTACCTCGGGGTTTTATTGTCTTTTCTTCCTGTCTGGTAAATTTCTTAAATATTATAGCTTAGACTAGTTGCGTTTAAAAGCAGCTAAATTGCAGCGTTTAAGACACAAAAACGCCAATACTGAAAATAAATACTGACCAGGGCTTTTTTCGCTTTTTTTCTCGCTTGGTAAATTTCTTAAATATTTATAGCTAAAGCAATTCAAAAGTCTGTGAAGGGTGTCGTTCCAGCGCGTGACGCTGGAATCCAGTAAAAAAAAGAGTGGATCCCAGTGTCAGCTATTCGGATGACATCATACGGAGATGACAAGAAAAAGATTATTTGGAAGGCACCGCTTTTACTTTAACATTGACCAACTCTTGAACAGACACAGATATACTTCTTGTAGGCCTATGTCTGTTCAAACGTGAAGATTAGCAGCAGATTGCAACAAACGCAGTGGCGTAATCTTTATCGTCACTTAAAGAAAGGTGTATTACATGCTCCTTTGGAATAAAATCCTTGCTGATGGCAATGTACGGCTTTCCTCTTACGTCACTGTATATTTCTATATCTTTCATTGTAATGCCCAGGCTGAACCCACTGCCTAGTGCTTTAACAAAAGCCTCTTTTGCTGCAAAACGTTTAGCAAAATACCTTGTTTGCATTTCCTGACTGTTGTACTTTCTGCTTATCTCTATTTCCTGCTCAGTGTAGACTTTATTGAGGAATTTTTCTCCATACTTCTGCAGTATTTTCAATACTCTTGGTATATATACTATGTCAGTGCCAATACCGCGTATCATTCTGCATTGAAGCGGTTTATTGCTTCTTCAATCTGCATTTTCTCAATTTCTCCAGTTGTCCTATTCTTTATTTCAACTATATTTTCACTTGCTGCTTTCTTTCCAACAATTATTTGCCACGGTAAGCCTATTAGGTCCATTCTAGCAAATTTCACTCCTACGCTTCCCTCCGTATCATCGTAAAGCACTTCATCGCTTTTTAAAGCTTTGTATATTTTATCTGCAATTTCCATGCATTCGCTAGTTTTTGTTTGTAAGTTGATTAAGCCAATCATAAAAGGAGCCACTGCTTCTGGCCAGATAATCCCTTTATCATCATGAAAAGCTTCTATTATTGCACCAACAAGCCTTGAAACTCCAATGCCATATGAACCCATATGCGCGTTGACATTTTTTCCATCATGTGAGGTGATTTTTGCATTCATTGGCTTCGAATATTTATCACCAAAATAAAAAATGTGCCCTATTTCAATACCTTTACTAACGCTTAACTGTTCTTGCGGTATAGGGCAAGTTTCGAGGTCGTGCATATCATCTGCAACTGCGTATATACTCTTCAGGCTTTCAATATCTTCACTTTCCAGTAACTCAGAAAACTTATTGTCGTAGTATAAAGTGCTCTCACCAGTGCTTACCAATATGTGAAATTCATGGCTTAAATTTCCTCCAATTGGCCCTGTGTCTGCTCTTACTCCAATTGGAGTAAGTCCCATGCGTTTGAAGATTTTTATGTAAGTTTTGTACATCAAATTATATGAATTCAGTGCATTTTCATAGTCTATATCGAAACTATACGCATCCTTCATCAAAAATTCCCTACCTCTCATAACGCCGTAACGAGGCCTTACTTCATCGCGAAACTTCCACTGAATTTGATATAAACAAAGTGGCAAATCCTTGTAACTTTTTACCGTACCTCTAATCAAATCAGTTGCTACCTCCTCATGCGTTGGCCCAAAAAGCATATCACTCTCATGCCTATCCTTAATGCGCAGCATCTCTTTACCGTAATCGTCATAACGCCCTGATTCTCGCCAAAGGCTTGCTGGTTGCACACAAGGCATTAATACCTCAATCGCACCAGCTTTATTCATTTCATCTCTGATGATATCTTCAATATTCCTAAGCACGCGCAGACCGAGCGATAACCAAGAATAAATGCCAGACGCTGTCTGCTTGATTAAGCCCGCACGTAACATATATTGATGAGAAGCAATTTCAGCACCAATCGGGGTCTCTTTCAAAGTTGGTAGGTAATATTTTGATAGGCGCATTTAACAAATTTGATCGTACTGAGTAATTTTAGTACAATCAGATCCGTAGGTAAACTTATTTTAAGAAGGGAAGCGCTAAAACATCTCCATTCTATTACCTATAATTTTCAAACATTCTAGCACGCTCCTTAACAGGAAGAGTAGATGGGTCTTTTATCTCACCATTCACTGGACCTGCATCACACTCTTT
The DNA here is from genome assembly GCF_012277315.1 of Wolbachia endosymbiont of Ctenocephalides felis wCfeJ. Classification (NCBI taxonomy): domain Bacteria; kingdom Pseudomonadati; phylum Pseudomonadota; class Alphaproteobacteria; order Rickettsiales; family Anaplasmataceae; genus Wolbachia; species Wolbachia endosymbiont of Ctenocephalides felis. Next base: position 325,714 of record NZ_CP051157.1, read on the forward strand.
TTTTACAGGAGGAGCTTTAGGTCTTGTTTGTAAATTATCAGGCTTAGGTGGTAGCAATGGAGATGTGGGTTTAGATTTTGCATCATCATTAGATTCACAGCTGCTGTCAGGACTTTTGCCTCTTTTTTCATTGTCTGATGGAGGAGTTAGATGTGGTGGATACTCATCTTCATCACAGCACCAATCTTGTTCAGACTCTTCACTATTACTGCTCGATACACTATTACTACGACTCCTTGACTGCGGTTCAGGAATCATATCTGACATCTTGCCATATACTCCTGACCCAGTAATTCCTTTTCTTCTTACATTAAGTTTTTTCAGAAGTTCAGCCATCAAATCTTCTTGTTGCCCACTTTCATTATTGCCTGGCTTCTTTTCTGCCATCTGCTTTAACTTATCATCATGCTCTTTCCTGGTTAAGAGCCTTTTTCCTTGTCTGATTTCTTTGAGCAAAGCATCTCTAGCACCACCTTTAGGAATATCGGGAATATTAGGCTTCTTCAGTTCTGTACTTCTATTTCTTATTTCTGCAGATAAACCAGCATTACACGGTTGAATTGGTGAATTTGAAGAACCCGAAGGTAGAGGTGGAACACCTTTTGGCAATGGAGGCGGCAGCAGCGGCGGTAGTGGCGGAGCAGCACTGTGTGACAATTGAGGAGGTGGAGGTGGTACACTGGGGCTCGAATTTGGCTGTGCTCCAGGCTTGACTGGAGGCGGTGTAAGAGTAGGCATATTTGACTTATTTTCCAGATTAGTAAAATTTTTACACACAAATTTTTGCGGTTCTTGAGATACAGTGTGGCCGGATTGACTAAGCTTCTCTCCACTAAGACCTATTTCTTTCTTATTGCCAGCTCTAGAAACAGCTAGTTTAACAAGATACGCTACTGAAATCAGTGCAATAACTGTAGAGACAGCAAAAATTGCTAAAGGAACTATTGCAGTGACACCAGCACCAGAAACTGCTGCAATAACGTAAGAAAGATGGTGACCAGCTGTAAGACTCAATATAGATGATGAGAGAGCAGCAATTAAAGGACCTAGACTGAGTGTACGCATTTTTTTACCCTTCTAGCTTATACAATATTGACGATAATAGTTAAATTATTACACCTGTCAACAATTTATGTATAATTGGTCATATCATATCTCATAGGATCATTTCTTAAGCATATATCGCAATATTTCACTTGCCATAGCAACATCTTGGCGTGGAGCTCTGCCGTGTTCTATGAATACAGAGATTGCATAGCGCGGGTTATGATAAGGGCCATAAGCAATAAATAATTTATGACTCTCGCCCTTAGAGTTTATCTCCGGTGTACCGGTTTTGCCGGCGATTTGTATATCTCTTATAAACTCAAGTTCTTTTCTATGGGCTCCAGTTCTGGCATTTACCACGCTAAGCATAGCTTTTCGAACTATGCTTAGATGCTCATGATCTACATCAATATTAGGAAAATTTTGTATCGTTTTATTCATCTCAATGTGAGGAACCACCTCTCTCCCTGTTGCAATTCTTGCTGCAAGAATTGCAAGCTGCAGCGGCGTTGTCAGTATATATCCTTGTCCTATAACTAAGTTGATAGTGTCACCTAAATACCACTGCGAATATAGCTTCCGCGCGCGCCAATCTCTATCGGGTAGCAACCCCGGAGCTTCCTCCTTAAAGGTTCCAATCAGTTTCCCGTTTCCAATACCAAATTTTCTGGCCACTTCTACCAGAGAGTCTACACCTATTTTTTTCCCTACATTATAAAAATAAGTGTTGCATGAAAGAGCCATTGCCTCATTTAAAGATACGTATCCATGAACTTTATTCCTTAAACAACGAAATTTCCGCTCCCCTATTTTCATGTAGCCCCTACACGCAAATTTTTCTTCTGGTGTGATTATTTCGTCTTTTAACCCTGCAAGTGCAACTATTACTTTAAATATTGAACCAGGCGGAATTTGATACGATAACGCACGATTTACAAGTGGTAATGAAGGAGCATTTAGACTCTCCCAGGTTTCATTCGATAATCTGCTAGTAAAAAGATTATTATCATAAGAAGGTGAATTATATAACGCTAAAATTTCTCCGTTATTTACGTTAACTACCACTACGGAACCTTTGTGACCCTGAAATACCCCTGCAATTTTCTTCTGCAGATCAATATCAATTGTTAGCTGCACATCTTGCCCGTCTTGCTGCGGTATGCTTAACAATTCTCTTATAACACGTTTCTTAGAGTTTACTTCATGCTCAGATTTTCCTGGCTCACCTTTTAATATATTATCATATGTATATTCAATGCCACTTACTCCTACTTCACTCATTCCTTGTTGTTTTTTTATATACCCAAGTATATGAGAACATATTGAACCAAACGGGTAGTAACGTTTATAAAGAGCAGTTACTTTTGCTTCTGATGACTTTTCTATCTTAGATTCAATTTCTGGTAATGTGCGCAAGTCAACTTCCTGACCAGAAATTTTTTGCCCATCAAATAGAACAATATATGAAATTTTGTTTGCTGCAAGCTCAACGCTATTCCTATCTAAAATTCTACCTCGCCTAGGCATAATAGTGGCGATTCTTATTCTATTATTGTCAGACAGTACTTCGTATTTCTGTCTGTTTCGTATTTGTAGATTATATAATCTGCAACTAAAAATTATAGAAATGGCAAATTGAACACCACCCAGTATAAACGCTCTGCGGTTAAAGACTTTATTTTTTGTCCGCATAAGATTCCTTCAAAATGCACTTCTCCTATTGGTATGCCTCTGGTTTTACTACATTACAAACCCTTTCTTCCCACTCACTTAAAGTAACAAATTCATAACCTGATTTTTTTAGTATTCTAATAATATGAGGTAAAGCTTCAACTGTATTTGATTTGTTATCATGGTCATGGAACAATATGATCGCTCCATTATGTACATTGCTTACAACTCTTTCAACTAAGATCTCTGGTTCGTCGCCTTGCCAATCCAGAGAGTCAACTGTCCATAATATTGAATACATGTTTAATCGATCAGTGTTTTCAATCAGGCTGTCATCATGACATCCATATGGTGGACGAAACCACTTTATATTCTGCTCTGTTGCATTTTTAATTGCTATATTTGTCTTTTCCAACTCCTGTAATTGTTCCTTACTTGCAAGTAACGTCAATTTTCTATGCGACCAAGAGTGATTGCCAAGTTCATGACCTGTCTCATGGATTTGCCTTACTACTTCAGATGTTTTTTTGTTTATACGCTCGCCAAGAAGAAAGAACGTTGCTCTTGCCCGATAGTTCTCCAAAATATTTACAATATCACCTGTTCTATTGTTAGACGGCCCATCATCAAATGTCAGTGCAACAAATTTATCACTGCTACTCAGCAATTTTTTTATACTACTTAAATTTTTATGTGACAGATCCAGATTACAACTGAGCCCACGATATGGTAAATTGAAATTACAACCATTACAGAAAACTGTGGTTGAGTGTAGTAAAAGAAAAACTGTTATTAGCCATCCTTTCAACCATCTCATTTTAACACCTTTCATCCCGCTTAACCATATCATTGCAGCTAAAAACCTTAGCTTACGAAACCAGAAGCATCAACCTTTTTTTGCAAGCAAGCAGCAATAACAGTATTCACCATCAAAAACGCAATGGTCATTGGGCCAACACCTCCTGGCACTGGTGTGATAGCTTTGACTTTTTCTTTCACCTCCTCGAAGTCAACATCACCTGTAAGCTTTGTTCGCTCTCCTACATTCACACTGTTTATGCCAACGTCAATTACTATTGCACTTTTTTTTATCCAATCTTTCTGAACAAAATTTGGCTTTCCAACTGCTGCAACTACTATATCTGCTTTAGAGCAATATTCAACTAGATCCCTGCTTTGTGAATGTAGAATCGTAACAGTGCAGTTTTCTTGCAGCAATAGGTGAAACATCGGTTTGCCTACGATGTTTGACCTCCCGATCACAACTGCATTTTTACCTGAAAGGTTTTCCTCAATTGATTTAATTAAATACAAAGAACCTCTAGGGGTGCAAGGTATAAGACAATTTCTTTCACCTTTAACTAATCTACCAACGTTTTCGTCATGAAAGCCGTCCACGTCTTTTTCAACGTTTACTGCGTTAATTACCCTACTTGCATTAATATGATTCGGTAGAGGCAATTGTACTAAAATACCATGCACAGATGGATCTACATTTAACTCATTAACTTTTGTGATCAATTCATCTGTTGAGATATTGTCCGGCAAAACAATGGTCTCGGAACTTATTCCTATTGATTCTGCTTTTTTTTGTTTATTGCGAACATAGACTTGACTTGCTGGATTGCCTCCTACGAGGATCACTTTAAGACAAGGAAGAATGTTGTGCTTCTTCTTTAAAATATTAATTTTTTGTGATAATCTTTCGCACAGGTCGCTTGCTATTTTTTTACCATCAATAATAATTGTCACTTCCTTGCCACTCCTTAAAATCAGGTAACTTAATATTAAATAAATCCAATACTTTGCCAATAGAATGATTAATAATATCATCCAATGATTTTGGTTTGATATAAAAAGCTGGCACCGGTGGAACGATTATCGCTCCCATCTTTGTTAATTTTAACATGTTCTGTAAATGACCAAGATGCAATGGTGACTCTCGTACCATAAGAACTAATTTTCTTCTTTCTTTCAGAGTTACATCTGCAGCCCTTGTTAATAGGTTGGAAGTAACACCTGATGCAATTTCAGACATCGTCTTCATAGAACAGGGAGCAATAATCATCCCTGAAGTTTTAAATGAACCACTTGCTATTTTTTCTCCTATTTTTTCTTCAGAATAGTAAAAATCTGCGAGTGATGTAACATCTTCAAGCCTTTCTGTCACTTCATGAGCTAGAGTTGTCCTTCCAGCATGACTTATTACTAAATGAGTTTCGTAACCAAATTTGGTGTCATTCCAGCACGTGAGGCTGGAATCTATATTTTTTTTCTCCTGGATCCCAGTGTCAAGCACTGGGATAACAGAAGAAGGTACGTGAGCAACAGAGGATTGTACAAGAAATTTATTAACATTTCTTAGCGCTTCCAGAATTCGCACGCCATAAACAGAACCTGATGCCCCACTTATTCCAATTACAATTCTGCTATTCACTTAGTTTTCTTCGTAACTCATTCCCAATGCACGCTTATAAGTATCAAGCAATATCTCTTGCTCTTCTCTATCGTCATCATCCATCTTTCTAAGCCTGACAATTTGCTTCATAACTTTCGTATCCCAACCCTCATCCGCAGCCTTCGCATACACATCACGGATGTGATCTTGAATATCCTTCTTTTCTTGTTCAAGCTTCTCAATTCTTTCCACGTAACCTTTCAACTCGTCAGCTACTACTTTTACTGTGTCTTCCATAAAACTCAACTAATTAATTGCTGTTATAGTATTATCAGTTTTCACTTGCACTTCAATAGTAGTAATAATGTTTTTATCTTTTTTCAAAATCTTAAAGTAAAAACCATACATGGAAAATTCTTCACCTTCATCAGGAATGCGCTCTATCTCGTTCACAATCATACCTGCTAGAGTTGTAGCTTCTTCATCAGGAAGATTCCAATGCAACTGTCTATTAATATCCCTAATAGTAGACTCTCCCTCTATGTGATACACATTATCAGATATTTTCTTTATAAAATTTTCCGTGATCAAATCATGCTCATCAGAAATTTCTCCAACTATTTCTTCTAATACATCCTCAAGAGTTACTATTCCCTGCAGCGCTCCATACTCATCAACAACAAATGCAAGGTGTTTCCTATTTTTACGGAAGTTATGCAGTTGTACGCTAAGCGGCGTACTTTCTGGTATAAACCAAGGTTTTGACATAACTTGAGCGATATTAACCTCTTCTATTTTATTATCCTTTTCACGCAAAGCGTTTATTAGATTTTTCACGTGAACTACTCCGACAATGTTATCCGGTTCTTTTTGCCATAGAGGCACTCTACTGTGACTGCTGGTTAAAATTTCTCTTATTAGTTCCTCTTTTTGATCTATATCAAGAGAAAATAGATTTTTCCTGTGGGTCATGATTTCTGATATTTCTGTCTCAGCTAAATCAAGTATGCTACTCAGCATATCCAAATCCTGTTGCAACATGGTTCCTTCACTGCGATGAAGAGCAATCATATTACGCATTGCATCTGCTGCAGATATTACTTCCCTATTCCTATGAAGCCCACACAACTTTAGAATGAAGTTGACAATCAACTGAATACCTAATGTCAATGGAGAAAAAATCTTGACAAAGAACAGTACAAAATAAACAGAGAATGACGTAAACTTCTCGGGATTTTGCATGGCATAGGTTTTTGGCAACACCTCACAGAACAGCAAAATACAAAAGGTCATCATAACTGTTAAGAAAAAGACGCCTTCATTTTCAAAGAAGTTTATAACTATTGCTGTAAATAAAGCAGAACAAGTAATGTTAATAATTGTGTTGCCGAGGAGTATCGTACCTATTGTTAATTCTTTTTTACTTAACAAGTGGTCGATTACCTTGGCTCTTTTGTTACCATCCAGTTTCAGCTTATTAACTCTAGAACGGCTAATTGAAGTTAACCCTATTTCTGCTCCTGAAAATAAAAACGATAAAATCAATAAAATAAAAATTATTGATAATACTGAAATCAATAACCAATCCATTAAAGTGTGATGTTATTGCAACAAAAAACAGAGTTAATTTTATATATTATAAGAAGCATTTGCAAGTTTGAAGTTCTGTATAATTAGGTTTATATACTCAAAACATTTATATATCTTTAACTGCAGAAAATAAACCATAGAGTATATCATAGGCTATATCTACATGTCTACCCTCAATAACAAGAGGAGGAGTTATTCTTATCACTCTATTATTTAAAACTCTAGTTATTATTAAACCTTTGTCAAGAGATCGGCTAACAATTTTATCAGCAAAAGGTGTCTTAAGTTCTATTCCTATTAACAAGCCCTCTCCACAAATTTCTGAGATTATTTCCGGGAACTCCTCAACTAAAGGCAGCAGTCTTTTTTTTAGGTATTTACTAACTCTTCTAACGTGCTCAAAGAAGCCTTCTTTGAGCATTACATCAAGCACCGCATTACCGACAGTCATGGCAAGAGGATTACCACCATAAGTTGATCCGTGAGTTCCCGGAGTAATTGCTTCTACTATATAATCTTTTACTAAACACGCAGCTAGAGGAAATCCGTTGCCCATGGCTTTTGCACAAGTTAACATGTCAGGCTCAATTTCTATATTTTGATAATGAAACAAAGAACCGACACGTCCATATCCACATTGCACTTCATCAAAGCACAAAATTATTCCTTGAGTCTTTGTTGTTTCTCTTACTTTGTGAAGGTATTCTACATCCAGTGTATACACTCCACCCTCGCTTTGTATGGGCTCTAAAAACACAGCAGCAGTTTCATCGCTAATTTTCTCCTCTAGCGCTTTGATGTTATTTCTTGGTACTCTATCAAAACCGGCAAGGAGTGGAGCAAAACCTTCACGTGATTTTTCATTTCCTCCGGCAGAAATTGCAGCAATACTGCGGCCATGAAATCCTCCTTCGATTGTAATGATGCGGTTGCGCTTTTTTTGCCCTTTTGAATAAAAATAACGACGAATAAATTTTATTGCAGTTTCTGTTGCTTCAAGTCCGCTCGAGCAGAAAAAAACTTTGTCCGCAAAAGTAAGTGCTGTTAAACGCTCAGCAAGCCTTTCTTGCTGCGGGATAGTGAAAATGTTAGAGCAGTGCCATAATAAATCCAACTGTTCCTTCAGCTTATTTGTTATGTATGGATGACAGTGCCCTAAGGAGGATGTAGAAATACCCGCAGCAAAATCTAAGTATTTTTTGCCATCTTGATCAAAAAGGTATACACCTTCTCCCCTAACTATAGAGGTTTCAAATCTATTGTATGCATTAACAATATGGCTCATTTTCAGTGTTGCAGTACTATCCAAAATTTTGTAACTATACTTATTACATTATTATCAACGAATAATTAATGTTTGTAAATTAACTGCTCTAAAATGACCTTACCCAGAAAAAGTGAAGAGAAAGTTAAGACGTTTTTGGAGTCAAATAAAACGTTTTTCAAAGGGGTGTAATATGGCAAATAAAAGGGAATATACAGAAGAATTTAAATTAGAAGTTATTAAGCTATTTAAAGAAACAGGCCAAACAAGTAGCAAAAATAATGGATGCAGCAGAAGTCAACTAACAGACGCAGATAGTGAGTTTTGCCTAATAAAATACTACGATATCACTCTTCACACTATTCCTAAAGAATTAATTTAATTGTGGCTTTTTTGACAATGGTCTAAGAAAGCAACTATAGAAATTCCTTGACAACCTCCATAAATCCACTTATTATATTGAAGCTATTCATTTAACTTCGCAATCTGCAGATTAAAACGACAAAGGAAACTTTGTATTTGGCGTCTCATATTTAAATTTTTGCACTATGTGCACTCCATGTTTTCATAAAACTTCTAGGTTTTCGCCTATACAAGCTGAAACGAGCTTATAAGTCGTTTAAGACAGTATAGAACGTCAAATAGAACAAGGGAGAATTTGAATACTAGCTGCTCTGGGTTTCTTTTGCCTTTTTTTCTGCTTAGTAAATTTCTTAACGTTTAAAATTAGATCAGTTGCAGCTTAAAAGCAGCTAGATTAGACATTAAGAATAAAAAAACGCCAATTTATAAGGTTAATATAAATAATTAGCCACCGATCGGGGCTTCTTTTGCCTTTTTTCTCATTTGGTAAATTTCTTAATATTCATAGCTAAAGCAATTTAAGAGCCTGCAAAGGACTCCAGTTGGATCAGTGAAATTCAAGAAATCTATAATAAAGGGAAAGTTTGATAGAAGTAGGCAGTGGTAAAAAAACTTTTTATTGACTCAACTCTACTTTATCCCATAAAGTTAATTTATTTTTTCTCAACTAGGTACATACATTTACACAAATAGAGGTTAATAAAACGCATCTTATATGGCTCACTTTATTAAGTTAACAAGCAAGTGTGTAAGGAATTTGTTTTGGTACTATTTGGGACATTTTTGCCTATATAAGCAAAACTAATGTCCTTTTTAATTGTAGCAAATTGGAAGATGAATGGAACACGATCTTCGTTTGTTGACTTTATAGGCAAGCTCAACAACAAGAGTAATAGAATTACCTCTAAGCTCGTAATTTGCCCACCTTTTACATCATTTCCAGATAGCATAGAGCTAAGCAATAATGTTAGTATAGGAGCACAGAACTGTCATCACAAAAAATCTGGTTCTTATACAGGTGAGATTAGTGTAGAGATGCTGAAGGAATTAAGGTGCACTTACATAATACTTGGGCATTCTGAAAGAATCAACGAAACAGACGGTAAAATAAAGCTTAAGTCAGAAGCAACAATAGAATCAAGCTTACATCCAATTATCTGCGTGGGCGAAAACGCAGAAGATTACAAGCGCGGCAAAACACAGGAAGTAATAGAATATCAATGCAAAAACCGCTTGCCAACACACGGTGAATATACCGTAGCATATGAACCTATATGGGCAATAGGCACAGGACATGTACCAAGCAATGATACAGTTGAAGAGGTAATAGAAGTAATAAAGTCCTGTACTGACAAAAAGGATGTTATATATGGCGGTTCAGTTAGTTCAGAAAATATAGAAAACTTGTTGAATATATCAAATTTATCAGGAGTTTTAATTGGTAGTGCAAGCTTAGATTTTGATCGCTTTTATAAAATTGTACAACAAGTTGAAAGAACCTATCAACTCTAAGATTAGTAATGCAAGGATCCTGTGATAGATATGCACACTAATAAATTAAGAAGATACAAAATAGCAGCATTAATAGTTGCAGCAGGAGTAGGCAGTAGATGTAGTGGCGCGATTCCTAAGCAGTACATAAAACTGGTAGGCAAACCTGTTTTATTTCATACAACCAAAAAACTTTTGACCAACCAATACATAGATTATGTAAGAGTGGTAATTAATAAAGATCATGAAGGATTCTATGAGCCAGTGTCAGCTACTTTGATGACAGAAGGTATAGGTACTAAACTACTAAGTCCAATATACGGAGGAAAAAGTAGGCAAGATTCAGTTAAGTTGGGACTTGAAAGCTTACAAAAAATTAATCCAGATTTTGTTGTTATACACGATGCTTGCAGGCCCTTCGTATCAAATGCTTTAATAGATAGCTTAGCTCAGTCCATGATTGATGTTCAGCATGCAGGAGTAGTGCCAGCAATAGAAGTCGAAGACACCATATCATTAGCAAATGATAATTTCATCGACTCCACGATTTCAAGAGAAAAACTCAGAGCTGTACAAACTCCCCAAATCTTTAATTTCAAAGAACTATTGTCATGCCACCAATCAACCAAAGAATTCACTGATGATTCATCGCTAATGGTAGATCACAAAAAACATGTTGCAATTATTAAAGGTGAGAAAAGTAATTTTAAGTTGACTACAAAAGAGGATATTAATATGGCAAAGCTTCTTCTTGAAGAACCAAAATATCGTATTGGCACTGGTTATGACATACACAAGTTCGTTAAAGCTCAAAGCAAGGATAAAAACTTTATAAAAATTTGCGGTATAGAAGTTGAGCACAACATGGCAATAGAAGCACATTCCGATGGTGATGTTGTAATACATGCAGTTGTTGACGCAATACTGGGAGCACTGGGATGTGGCGACATAGGAGATCACTTTCCCCCGAGCTTATCTGAATGGAAAGATTGTGATTCATCTTATTTCCTGAGCTTTGCCGCTAAAAAGGCAAAAGACAAAGGATACCGTGTATCTAATTTGGATATCACTATAGTTTGCGAGGAGCCTAAAATATCATCTTACAAAGTAGCAATGAAACAGTTCATGTCAAAAACATTAGAGATCGATAGTGAACTCGTAAATGTCAAAGCAACCACGGCAGAAAAACTAGGTTTTATTGGAAGGAATGAAGGAATAGCAGCACATGCCTCTATATTATTATATAAGGTAGTTCCACCGAACGTATATGAATAAAATCAACACTAAACAAATACCTCACGTTTGCTCTTCAATGCACCCCTTGATGCATGCCTTTCCACTTTCCTCTGGTAAAAATCCACCAACTTGTGTATCCCATAGGGTTTTATACATTCCATTTTTACTGAGAAGTTCTTGATGTGTGCCGTCTTCTACAATTTTACCTTGATCAAAGACTAAAATGCGATCCATATGCAAAAGTGTAGATAGACGATGGGCTATTACTATTGTAGTTTTGCCTTGCATCAACTCCCATAGGGACTTTTGAATATCACTTTCAGTTACAGAATCAAGTTGCGAAGTTGCTTCATCCAAAATTAATATCGGAGCATTTTTTAAAATAGCTCTTGCAATTGCGATACGCTGCCTCTGCCCACCTGAAAGTTTTACACCTCTTTCGCCAACGAGTGACTCATAACCTTGTGGCAATTTTGAAATAAATTCATGAGCATGTGCGCGTTTGGCAGCCTCTATCACTTCATCATCACTAGCATCTGCTTTGCCGTAGCGAATATTTTCCATCAGAGTCCTATGAAAAAGCGATGGATCTTGTGGAATCATTCCAATGTTTCTGTGCAAAGAATCCTGGGTTACATTGCGAATATCTTGTCCGTCAATTGAAATTTTTCCAGATTTTACATCGTAAAGGCGAAGAACTAAATTAACAAATGTTGACTTGCCACCACCTGAGTAACCAACAAGCCCTACTTTTTGACCAGATTCAATTACTACGGACTTGTCCTCAAATATTGGTTCTGCACCTTTATAATGAAAATGAATTTTATCAAAAGTAATTTCCCCTTTTTTAATGACCAGATCTGCTGCATCTGGCCGGTCTTCAATTTCAGGAACTGCAGTAATTGTCCTCAAAGCCTGAGTAATCCTTCCCCATGACTTAGAGAACTGTGAGAAATCTTTAGCTATCATCCAAAGAAAATTAGCTATTGCTATGTTAACAGTCATAACGAAAGCAAAATCTCCAGTAGTAATCAATTCTTGTTCTCTTCCTTTAACTAAGAAATGCAAATTAAGTATTTGCATGATTAAAAACGAAAAGCCATAGAAAGCAAAAATCCACGTATACAGCCACTGAAGTCTTTGCTCTACTTTAACAGCTTCGCTATGAGTAGCTCGCAAAGATAATCTTTCTTGGTATTTGCTGGCAAATAACCTTACAGACATGATATTTGAGAATACATCTACCATTTTGCCAGTAATGCTTGAACCAAGCTCTGACCATGCATCTGCAAGATTCGTTACCTTCTCCGCAAGCAAGAAAGAAGACAGGACAAATACTGCTGACCAAGTGAGCATCAATAAAGCAAAGCTGATATGCACTTGCCATAGAAAGTAAATTCCGATGCCAAGCGCTAGCGCGCGGCTTACAAGCCTATCAATTGTAATTTGTACAATATCCGGAATATAATTTGTCAAATCATTAACCTTGTTGGCAAGGCTGCCAGAGAAGTTATTTTGGTAGTAACTATTATCTTGATTTAATAATATGGAAATACTTGATTCAACAATGTTTTTACGGAGATTGGGAATCATCTTAATTTCAAAAAAATAGTTGTATAATCTGAAAATACACTCAAGCACAAATAAGATTAGCACGTAGAATATGGCAGGAATTGCTATGTTATCAAAAAGATTGTTTGCAGTTGATATTGAAACGCGATCTATAATGACTTTTACTAAGTATGGATTAAAGGAAACATCGACAGCCCAGACTAATGCTGTCAGCAATACTATTGTAATATGAAACTGAAATGGGCGCAGCATTTTCAGGATGAAAGATATGACTTGCTTTGTTGTTATGTCATTCATTTGAACTACGTATATCAATTTGAAAAATGTACACTGTCTTGTATTATAGTACCTAAAAGTAAGAAAGACCATGCTCAGCATACAAAATAACGCTCCACTCTGTAGAAAATGGATATTCTTAGCAGTATGTGCTCTTGCTTGCTCTGGGTTGCTGTCAATAATTGTTATTTCTCTACGATTACCTTTTATTTCCTCTCTCGTTCCTTCTGCACAATATATCTTTGATAATGCGCTGGTGATACACGTGAACTTGTCAATTTTGGTGTGGATGTGCTCTATAATATCTCTACTCTTTATCATAAACCTACAAAACACCAATAATTGGCTCAACTTTCTATGGATTCTCTCAACCCTTTCCATGCTGCTGATGTTTATATCCGCATTTGTTCCAAGCACTGAGGTTATCAAAAGTAACTATATACCCGTATTACAAAACAAATTGTTTTTGTTTGGACTCAGTTTGTTTATTACCAGCATATTGATAAACGCAGTCCTCACCTACATGTCAAATAAACAGGCCTCATACCTTTCCGTTGGACAAGTTGGGCTGGTCATTATACTTGTGTCGTCGCTTCTTTGCTTTGTTCTAGCCCACAAAAATATGCCTACAGGCCTATATCACTCAGATAAGAATTTATTTTACGAGTATCTCTTTTGGGGAGGCGGACATTTATTGCAATTTGCCTTTGCTCAAGGAGTGTTTTTAGTCTATTTGATAATGCTAAGTTCCAGTGATATTAGCTTAGCTTCAAACAACAAAATCACCATTTTACCACTGTTTATAAACACGATTTTGGTTGTAGGCGCACCGTTTACATATTTTGTTTATTCGGTGGATAGTGCTGAATTGATACAGTTCTTTACTTGGCATATGAGGATTGCTGGAGCAGTTTTGCCATGTTTCTTAATAATGCTCGTGTATCGCAACATAAAAACCTTACTTGATGAGAAGGGCAATTATTTGCTCCATTCGTTTGTATTGTTCATCTATGGAGGCGTACTTGGAGTGCTGACTATTGAGGGAAATGTCACCATTCCTGCTCATTACCATGGTTCTGTGGTTGGTATCACTATAGCTTTTATGAATTTTGTCTACTGGCTGTTGCCAAAACTAGGCTGTAAAGAGATAAAAAGCTCCATAGTAAGATTACAGATTTATGCATACAGTTTGGGACATTTTCTCCATATTACTGGCCTTGTATGGCTTGGTGGATATGGCGCTTTAAGGAAAGTTGCGGATTTACCAAGCATTTCGTCGGTGCTAGCACGTATCTGTTTTATTATGGGTGGAGCTGTATCAGTTGTTGGTGGAATGCTGTTCGTAATAATTGTGCTTTTATCTTTGCTTAAAGGCAGGGCGCGTACCGACTAAGAAACGGAACTAAAAAAACTACTTGACAACTTTCGCCGTTACTCTTATAATGAGACTGAAGCTATTATTTATCTTCAGTCTGTGCAGATTAAATGAGAAAAAAACTTAGCATATTTGGCGTCTCATGTTTAATTTTTTGCACTATGTGCACCTTATGTCTTTTTAAAACTTCTGGTTTTTTACCTATACAAGCTGAAACGCGCTTATAAGTCGTTTAAGACATCAAAAACGCCAATATCATAAGATAGATAGTGAATAACTAGCTACTCGGGGTTTCTTTTGCTTTTTTTCTGCTTAGTGAGTTTCTTAAACGTTTATGGCTAAGGTTAAGTTGCATTAAAAAGCAGCTAAGTCGCACTTATTAAACGTTTAGGATAAAAAAACGCCAACATTTCGACACAAAAGTAAATAACTAGCCACCACGGGGTTTCTTTTGCTTTTTTTCTTCATTTGGTAAATTTCTTAAATATTAAAGCAATTCGAAAGCGTTGAGAACACCGGTATTTTAAAATAAATCTCAAAAGTTATGCAGTCAGTCTAGTGTGAACAGCAGTTGCTTTACATTTAATTTTCTGCTTTTTGCAGCCTCTTATTTTAGTTTCAACAATATTGTATTTCTAACTCACTTTAACTACATTTATTATTTTTTAAGATTAAATAGTTAAAATAGTAGGTAAATGCTGCAGTGAGGTTTAGCCATGATAACAAATTTTTTAATTGAAACGAGTTCTCTGCCTTTTCACCTGTATTTCGATTACACATACAATATCTAGCTCAATTTAAAAGTCTAATTCAACTAGCTTTAGTGCTGATAGCTTTTAATATTGGGGGTTTAGTATGGGTATAGATATAAATGCATTAACTACTAATGCGGATAAATTAAAAGAATGCATAGATGAAAATGAAAAGCAAGAACAGGATAGAAAAGAAAAAGACAAGCAATTATCAAGAGCGATAGAGAGAAAGGTAACAAAAAAAGATCATAAACGTAAAAAACCGAGAGGTCGAGATAGCGCTATCAAGGAATGTATAGGGTTATTAAAGGATGGTGCTAGCCATGAAGTGCTAACTAAATTAGACGAGTCACTCAGAAAGCAAGCAGGATATTATAAGTATTATGTTGAGTGTTTTCTTCCAGTATTAGATAGAAAAATAAAACAGTCAGACGAAGTATCAATTGAAATTAAAGGTCAAGTTAGACAGGTAATTTCAAACATTACTAATAATAGTATTATCTGCAGTCAAGGTGAGGATAATACTAAAGTAGAAACAAGCAACAGAATAACGAATACCAGTGCTCAATTACTAAAAGCAATCGAAAAGAGAAATAACAGTAAATTTAAAAAACATCTAAAAGAGTGCTCAGATATTAGCAACATAAAAAATGAGGAAGGAAAAAATATTTTACACCTTATTGCGTCGTTAGAAGGAAAACAGAAACTCAAGTTTCTAGGCACTCTGATAAAAACAGCTACCAAAGAAAATCTAATACAACTTATTGATGGTGAAAATCCGGGGAAAACCCCTCTTCAAGAAGCACTAATTAATAAGATAACAAAAGGAAAGCACGAATCTCATACAATTGGTAGTAACGATAACACACTCAGGTTCCTCGTGAAATTGTTAAAACATGGAGCCAAGCCAGACCAATTAGAGTTACCTCAGAAGGTACTACAAAGTTTAGATGAAAAACAAAAGTCATATTATCATAAATTCTTAAAAAAATTAGAAGGATCAGTAGGGAAATCTCAATTAAGTCAAGAAATAAAAAGCCCGATTGTAATTAAAACAGCCAAAATTACTGCCGGTGGCTTTCCATTACATAAAGCTATTTTAGATAAAGATATAGGTAGATTTAAGAAACTGCTACAGCATACTTGTAATGTTTCTACTGAAAAAGGATTGATAAATGCTCCAAACGAGGATCAGCTAACTCCTCTTCACTTACTACTTCAGCACATGCAAAAAGAGAGTGAAGAATTTTCACTGGTAAGTTTTGAGAGTACTCACAGATATAAAACCCTAGAACTATTACTAAAAAATGGTGCTGATATTACTGCTGAGGATAAAGAAGGAAATAATGCTCTGCACTATATTGCTTCATTCAAGGGAGAACAAAAAGTTATATGCTTGGATCTGATTTCACGCTTAGTGAAAGAAGAAAAAATATCTGGAGATCAATTAAGTCAGGCTATAAATACACCCAATGGAGAAAAAGATACTCCTCTAAGGTTAACGTTAAAGAAAAAAGCAAAAAAAGAAAGTATTAAATACTTATCGCAAGAAACAGTTTTTGATCCAGCAATGAATTATGACAATACAACAAAGTTTTGTGCAAAATTATTGCAAAATGGTGCTAATTCTAGTTCTTTGTGGTTAAAAGATCCAGAATTTCATACTAAAAAGTACTATTTAGCTCTACGAGATCTAAAAGATTATTCAAGCACGCCACAGGAAGCACGAGAAAAAGCTAGAGAAATAAAAAAGTACCTTGAGAAAAAATACAACATCAAAACTCTTCCGGGGCAGTTGCTAAATACTGCACATGGTATAGGTTCTGGTCTAAAAAAAGGAATATCTGCTTTTGGAAAATACATGGATCCAGCAAGTAGAACTCGTGAATTGTTAACAATTATAATAACAACTACTGTAGTTGCAATGGCAGCATTTGCATTTTTTCAGGGACAGATTGGAGTTGGAGCAGCAGTTTCTATGATAGCTATTGCTGGGGTCATATGCCTTACTTTAACTTTAGGATTTAACGGCATTAAGAAGCTTTTTGGAGATTCAACTGATAAAGATATAGGAAACCCAAGCAGTAAAATGGAAAATACATCAACAGAACACTTCGGTAGATCCAGTGATATAACTAATACACCCTCTTCTCCGGGGCGATGAAATCAATATCATCACTCAGAGTTTTTTCGGCGACTTTTTTGTAATCAATTTTTACATTGATCTGATCTTTCTTTTCTTCGAGCCACGCTATAGTGTGCTTCATCCAGTTTTTGTCATCACGCTCAGGAAAATCTTCACGAGCATGGGCACCTCTACTCTCTTCGCGGTTGGCTGCACACTCCATGGTGATAACTGCTTGCGGAATCATGTTAGCAAGCTCTAGTGCCTCAACTAAATCGCTATTCCATACCATACTGCGATCTTCAATTGCAATATCAGGCATCATTTTTGCCACTGTTTTTATGGCTTTTTTGCCCTCCTCTAAAACTTCAGCAACACGGAATACCGATGCATATTTTTGCATAGTATTTTGCATCGCACTGCGTATTTTTGACGCTTTAAGCCCTCCGGAAGCGAATCGCATCTTATTGAACCTATCAACTATCCAGTCTGTGCAATCTGAGTGCAATTTTTTATGTGGTGTATTGGGTTTTAATTTCTCTTTTGCTCTGAGCGCTGCAGCTCTACCGAAAACCACAAGATCAAGAAGCGAGTTAGAACCAAGTCGATTTGCACCATGCACAGAAACACATGCTGCTTCTCCAATTGCTAATAAGCCTTCCACTACTTCTTCCTTGCCTTTCTTTAGCGTAATCACTTCTCCATGATAGTTGGTTGGAATGCCACCCATATTGTAGTGAACAGTTGGAATAACTGGTATTGGATCTTTAGTAACATCAACTCCTGCAAAGGTCTTTGCGGTTTCGCTAATCCCTGGAAGCCTCAGTTTTATTACTTCTGGGTCAAGGTGTGCTATAGTCAAATACATGTGATCTTTTTTCGGTCCAACACCTCTTCCTTCTCTAATTTCAATTGTTATTGCGCGACTTACTACATCACGAGAGGCTAAGTCTTTTGCTTTTGGTGCATAACGTTCCATAAATTTCTCACCCTGAGAATTAACAAGATATCCACCTTCACCACGGCATCCTTCTGTCATCAAACATCCTGAGCCATATATTCCTGTTGGGTGAAATTGTACAAATTCCATATCCTCAAGCGGCAGTCCAGCTCTTACTACCATGCCATTACCATCACCCGTGCAGATATGTGCACTTGTTGCAGAGAAATAAACACGTCCATACCCACCTGTTGCTAGCACCACCCTATGTGCACGAAATTTATGTAACGTACCGTCGCACAATGACCAGGCAAGAACTCCACAGCATGCCCCAGTTTCATTGTCCATGATTAAGTCAATTACAAAGTACTCGACAAAGAATTTAGCGTTGAATTTAAGACACTGCTGATATAGAGTGTGGAGAATTGCATGCCCGGTTTTATCTGCTGCTGCGCAAGTGCGTTGCGCTGATTTTCCTTTACCAAAGTGAGTTGTCATTCCTCCAAAGGGACGCTGGTATATTTTACCACCTTCTGTACGAGAAAAAGGTACACCAAAATTTTCAAGTTCAATAACAGCTTTAGCAGCGTTTTTACACATATATTCTATTGCATCTTGATCGCCAAGCCAGTCTGAACCTTTTATTGTGTCATACGCATGCCAACGCCAATCATCCTCGCCAATATTACCCAAAGCTGCACTAATTCCACCTTGCGCTGCAACTGTATGACTGCGCGTAGGAAAGATTTTAGAGATACAAGCAACTGAAAAATTAGTGGCAGCCATTCCAAGTGTTGCTCTGAGCCCTGCTCCACCTGCACCTACCACTACTACATCATACTCATGTTCTAAAATCTCATACGCTGCTTTATCCATATTTGCTTATTCATAACTACAGCCTTATGATATCACAGAAGTGGAAAAAATCTATACAAGTTTTCTAGGTTTTGTGGACATAACAGAGAGAAGAAAAAGAAGCGGTACTAATGGCTATGCAATTGATTAAGGATGTTTATCATCTCCATTCATGTGCATGAGACACTTTATTATTGATAGAAGAAGGTTTGATAACTTTTTCTATCGCTTTAGCTTGTTCACGATCTTGACTTAAGAAATATATAGCTAGTCCAACCGCTATTCCAACAATGAGAACAGATGCTGCGATTGTGCCTAACATAATAGCCATCGAAGGCCCTGCTAAAGCACTACCAACACCAATTCCAATACCAAGAAAAATGCCAGGTATAATACCGATTAAACTACTATATCTAGCATTTTCTTTTTTCAATTCAGCTTGGTCTTTCATACATTTAACGAGTACTTCTCTTGTTTTTCCTTCAGCTAAATCTAATGGAATATGCTCATCTCTATTTTTTATCAAAGGATTTGCACCATATTTCAAAAGGGTTTCTATTGCCTTAATGTTGTTACTTATGACAGCTTGATGTAATAATGTATTTCTATTTTGATCTCGAAAATTTATCAATATATCAAAATATTCAAGAGTAATAAATTTATGTACCGCTTCATCTAAAATATTCATCACGTTTTGAAATGATAATACCTCTTCTTTCTCAGACCTTCCACTATTGAATTTAATGCAGTGGTGCAAAATAAGGTATATTATCTCTTTTCTCATATTTACAGCATTCTTTGTAAATAAAGCTGATCTAAATAATTCCTTATCAACAGGTATTTCATGATTTTTACCAAGGAATTCTCGCAACTCTCTAATTTTTTCGTTATGCTTTATCCCTTCCCTACGGACGATTTCAAGTAAGGTCATATTATCTACCTATTCTAATTATATTAATAATATAATAAATCTTGCTGAAAGTCAAGCCCTTTGGTTAAAAAATTAATATAATTTGTGACAGCTTCTATAGACATTGTCTAACTGACTGCGGAATAAACGGAATGTTATCCAATGTTGGATTAACGTTCTGCAACAAATCTGTTAAAAAAAACTCACAGGATCAACATCTACTGTCACCGCAATATTTGAATTTAAGTCACAATTTTTAATCAGATATTTTAGCTGTTTTTTTACAGACAGACTATGCTTATTGTGTATCTTCAGTAGTATCCTATATCGATACCTATTATTTAAGAAATTTATTGCTGCTGGTGACGGACCAAGAATTTCTAATTTTCTAGATTGCGGTGTCAAGCACTGAAACGGCAATGAAGAAGCAGTATTTAAACATTGCTGATGCAAGAAGCTCGTTATCTTGCTTGCTGCTTTTTGTGTCGCAATCTGATCCTTACCACAAACTATAAGTGCTATTAGCCTGCTAAACGGTGGCATTTTGGCTTTGCGTCTTGACTCAAGTTCAATTTCATAAAATGTGTCCCTCTTTTGATGCTGCAATGCTTTTATTATCGAGCTTTTAGGATTATTGGTTTGTATTATTACTGTCCCTTTTTCGTTGAACCTTCCAGATCTCCCTGCAACTTGGTGCAATAATTGGTATGTCTTTTCTGCTGCTCTCAGATCAGAATTTTCGAGGCTCAAATCCGCATTTATCACACCAACCAAAGTTAATTTAGGAAAATTGTGCCCTTTAGCAATGATCTGTGTACCAATTATAATGTTCACTTCCTCCTTTAACACTAAGTCAATGATGTTGCTAACCGACTTCTGATCGCTGCTTATAATTGCAGTTTTTGCGTTTGGTATTAGTTTGACCATTTCTTCAAGCAACCTTTCAATTCCTACACCATAAAGGGATAATGACTGCTCACTTTGGCAATTAGAACACTTCTCTGGAAGCTTTAACTGATAAGAACAGTGATGACACAGGAGAGCATTTTTTTTCTTGTGATATATAAGCCAAACAGCACAATTTAGGCAGGAAATTTTATATCCACATTTTTTACAAACTGCAAGTTGCGCATACCCTCGGCGGTTCAAAAAAAGCATAACCTGCTGTTTTTTCTCTATGGTTTGTTTTATGCACTCGAAAAGCTCATCGGAAATCCATTGTTTGTTGTTTCTCATGTCCACTACTCTAATGAGTGGCAATTCCGCACCACCGAATCGCCTAGTTAACTTCGCGTGATTGTAATTCCCATTTTTAACGTGATGAATCGTTTCGAGCAGTGGAGTAGCTGACGACAGAATTATTGGAATATTTTCAATTTTGGCTAAGATTATCGCCATATCTCGAGCATTGTATATAATCCCCTGTTCTTGTTTGAAAGATGAATCGTGCTCTTCATCAACGATAATCAATTTTAGGTTCTTATAAGGTAAAAAAAGTGCTGACCGTGCTCCGATGATTATTTGTACATCTCCATTTGCTATATCAAGCCAGTTATTTCTGCGAGTCTTTGGAGTGAGCCCCGAGTGCCACTGAGCTAGGTTTCTTGATATCTGACTGCGAATACGATTTACCAATTGTGAAGTTAAAATAATTTCGGGTAAGAGAATTAAAACTTGAGCGTCGTTTACAGTGTCAACTAACTTCGCAATCACAGATAAATAAACTTCCGTTTTCCCAGATCCTGTTTCACCGTCAAGCAAAGTCACTGAGTATTCGTTCAAATTGCTTGTTATTTTGTCACTAGCTATCTGCTGCTCAGGGCTTAACTGGCAACCTATTTCACTTATCTCCTGATCTTTTTCAATACAAACCAGTTTGTCTATTTGGTTTACTTTTAATACTCCTCCCATTATTACTTTTGCAAACATACCAATAGGTATTAAATTGTATTGTGCAACCCACTCTGCAAATGCGATCAATTTTGGTCTAACGCTTGGTAGATTGATCTTTTGCTCAATAAATTTTAGTTCTCGATCACCCTTATCACCGTATTTCCAAACTATTCCTATTAAACGTTTTTTGCCAAATGGCACTACCACGTAATCCCCAACTGAAATTTTAGTATTTTCTTCAACTGCATATGAAAATAACTGGTCAATTGGAAGTGGTAGTAATGCGTCAATTGTTCTTGTCATAGCAATTGAGTTTATCACTGTTCTTGGGAGCTTGTAACTTTTAACAACATGGATAATGCGGAAAAATCAGGTATACAAAAAACCTTAACTTTTAACATATTTTTCATAGTACATATCATATAATTGATAAATTAATAGATTTACATAATTTATGGAGGCTACTAATGGTTAATAATACTATTACTTTAAATTTTGAAATAGAAAAAGGCAAACCTATAAACCAATATTATTTTTCTGCACGTATAAAGCTTACAGATGAAAGCAAAAATCTTTTGCGTGAAAAGCTCGGCAATGCAGTTGAGTTTGATAACCTAGATAGCCCCCTAGATCTCAATCCTGAAAATTTTTATATTTATTACAATCAATATGCATATCGAGACGAGCTATATGTTAGAGATGATAATAGTAGATATTTAGCTTCTAACCTCCCGCTCAATCATTACGGATTTTCAATGGAACTATCAGCCAACGGAGCATCAATCGCAGATTATGGTTTTTATCCTCTGTATGCAATCTACAACCCTAGCCATTATAATAAGACAAAGGAAAAAGTATTTGATGATCATGGTAAACTGCTGCCAGTGGCATCAAACATGTTGGATAATTTTCTAAGCAATAAAAATAACTTATCTACACAGGATGTATTACAAAATGTATTCTTACATCTGCAAAAAGAAGCTGCTGAAGAAATAGAGAGATTGGAAAAAGAAAGAGAAGAAGAAAGACAGAGGGAAGAAGAGTTAAATCAAAAGAACGAAGAGTTAAAAGAACTTATAGAAAAAGATGAGATTAAAATATTTAAAGTGATAAAAGGTCATGATATAGGTGATGGACGTTCAGCAGCAGTTCTACGACTTGATCAAAGGGAAGGAAATGAGATAACTCTTGATACAAGTAAATACTATATAGGAAAAGATGAAGATGGTGAATATTTAGCTAGCCATCTTGACCATGTGGATATATATTATTACGATAATTTATTTTTTGTTCTAAATCAAAGCTCCCACTCTGGCTTTGAAAGCGGGTTTTATTCGGCAGACAGTACTGATCCCCATAATTACGCTAAATATTCAAAAGAACCATATTTAAAAGGCGATCAACTATCTGAAAAATTATCTAATGAATTGAAGGAAGGTAATAATCAAGTAGGTGCTAAATTTACTATTAATAATGAACAAAGAGATGAAGAAGCTGTATTAGAGAATGAAACCAAGCCTAGAATAAAGAGAGCAGCTGAAGAAAACGATAATGGAGAAACAGTTAGTAATTCAGTAAATACTTACACAAAAAGTGAGGGTGAGAAAATAACGGCTGTTGGACCTCAAGAAAATTCTGTGTCACAGGAACTAGTACAAAAGCTATTTCCAAATACAGAAAGTGTAATAATAAACGATGAGCTTACAATAGAAGTGAAGTATGGTGGGCTAGTTAGTTACACGCCTGATTATATCAAGCAAACTGTGAAAGATGCTTATGTAGCTTGGTCTAATAATTTTTACTCACAGAAAGGCAGTAATACTGGCCCGGTAAAATTACAGCTTTATGTGCTGAAAAATTATGACGATTATAAAGCTCATATAAAGGAACTTTCAGGTGGTAAAGACCATAATGAATTATGGGGTGGTGGAACAGTAAGAGCGCATGAAGCTGATGGTACGATAGCGAAAACTTTCATTTTTGGAGATGTAAATGGCTTGCTTTGTGCAAAATCTAAAATTTTAATGGAAAAGATGAGTGATGCATTTCTTGAGTACTATACTGGCAATTTTAATGAAGTACCCGAAGTTTTACGCACCGGTATGAAACTTTTCATGTGGAGTTATGATGCAGCTAAAAAAGAAAGTACTCGCGATATGCATTATACAAAAGAAGCATACGATAAAATGCTGGAATCTGGACACACTACACCTTATAAAATAGCCAGTATGTCTAACGACTACAGAATGGCAGATTGCTTGGTCACATTCCTACAAGAGGAGCATCCTCAACTCATAAAACAATTGCTTGCTGAGATATCCTTTAATGGAGTACAAGCAATGTCAAAATTCAAATATCTTTTAAACAACCCAGAAATTGAGAAGGAATTTAAGCAGTGGATGGATGTAAAAAGTGGTAATAAAATTGCTGAAGACCTTGTACCAGACAGTGAAATTATTACTTTCAATGAACACAAACTTCAAGTAAACATAAAATATGATAATGAAGAGCTAAATCAAAACAGGTTAAGTAATATAAAAGACACTATTGAAGATGCTATAAAAGATTTTGACTCAGCATTTGGTATTAATAATTCTCAACCTTGGCACAATATACCCAATAAAGTCAACATCTTCGTATTTAATACAAGGAGTGACTACGAAAATTATCTAAAAGAATTGAGTATTGGTTATCAAGGTAATTCTGGTTTGACGCTTCAGGGCCGCGGTTCAGATATTCATGTTTATTTTTATTTGCAGGACCAATTCAATAACTCATGTAAAACTTTAAAACATGAATTGGGACACGCCTTAATTATTATTAATTCCTATTATGGCACAGGCAGTGTTCTGCCTAAAGCTATGCATGAAGGAATTGCTAACTATGTAGCAAGTTTAGAAGATGGTCAGCATGTTAACGATCACGGAGATAAAGAAGCTTTAATTGCAATAAGAAATAAAGATCTTAAACCAGACGAGATATTGCGCAATAATATTATAAGTAATAAAGGGGAACATTATCATTCAGATGCTGAGCAAGTGATAAAATTTCTCGAAGATAAACACCCAGATATGATCGATAATTTGCTAAAGAACCTTTCTACTTCTGGTACAAATAGATCTCAGGGTGAAGAGTTAGTTGAGAGATTTTTGGCTAAGCTGAAAGGTTATGATCAGGAATTTAAGCAATGGGTTAAGGTTCAATTGAGTGGTGAAGAGTACCTGAAGCGTGAACACAAAGTATCAAGTACACAAGAAGATAAAACTGAACACCCTACTAATGAAGAAAGAAAAAGGAGTAAAAGGTCACTAGAAGAAGATAAAGACGAACAAGAGGAAGTAGTCATAACAAGTGTTATAGACAGCATGAAAGATGATAAAGAAGAAGACGACCCAAAGCACCCTTTAAAGGTAAAGATAGGTGAACCTATTGAAACGGGGAAGTATAAGGTGGAATTGCAAGTGACATATGACGATGTAAAGAATTTTTATGATATCGTACGTAACAAATACCATGAGAGCAAAGAATATACCTACGAGCAAGTTATGGTCTTGTATAATGAAATTGTTAGGCCAGCTAACAATCATTATTACGAGTCATTTACTCTTGATAAAGCATATGTTGCTGGCGATCATCTATTTATCAAGGGCCAGGACTTTGGAACTTTAGATGATTTTAACGAGATGTTCTATAAAAGTGATGAATTAGTGTAATATAAAGGGCTAGATTCAACTTGACGGACGAGAATTATAAGGAATGAGATTTTCTGCTGTCATTCCAGTGTCAAGCACTGAAATGACACCCTTTAAGTTTCGTATAGCTGCCCATCACGCGCTATGTAAATAACAACTATGCAACAGATTTTTATCTTTAAGGTTTCTTATCGAGTGTAAACATCAACTCGTTCCATTCCCTTTTACCAATTCCGCTTTCCTCTCTAGTAACATTTTCTCCTTTAATTAATCTGCGGACTACTTCTAGACCGGTTCTTGAAATACAAACCGATTTTAAGCAATATTCAACGAAAGCGCTGTATGCTATTGGGACCCACTTCTTTATTATATCCAACATAACTTCCGCATAGACTCTAATTTCGTATTGGGCATGTTTATCCGCTCTAAGCTTCAAAAAGTGAAGCAGGTTATGTAAGTCTACCTTCCAATAAAATTGTGTGTAATAATTAAGTGTTAGATTAGTTCTAGCGATTTCTCTTGCAAGCCCCTGTTCAACAAACTTTTCATAATGAGAATATACTGAATTAGAGTCATTTGTCAGAGAATCTATTATTTCTTTTGACGTATATGAGTCAAAAGCTTCACCACTGCCTTGTTTATTACTATCAGATTGTTTTGCAACCTGTTCTGGTCTTGGTATATAAAACTCGTGATCAAGTATTGAGTACCTTGCCGAATATTCATTCACATTTGCAGTTCTATGCCTTATCCATTGTCTCGCAACAAAAATTGGAAGTTTCACGTGAAACTTAATTTCACACATCTCAAACGGAGTTGTGTGATGATGTCTCATTAAATACTTTATTAGTGCTTCATCCTGACTGATTTGCTTTGTTCCTTTTCCATAAGAAACACGAGCGGCTTGAACTATAGCACTATCAGAGCCCATATAATCGACTACTCGAATAAAGCCATGATCTAATACCTTATGTTGCTCATATAAAATTTCATCTATTTCTTTTACTGTGGCTCGTTTAGTTGAATAATACTCCTTATTCATAACATACCCTCAAGATAAAATTGAAATATCGGCTCCACATGAATTGAGTTTTTCGTGCATTGCTTCATATCCCCTCCATAAATGATGCGAATTATTTATTGTAGTTTCTCCACTAGCCACCAAAGCAGCCAGCACCAAAGCCGCTGTTGATCTTAAGTTAGTAGCATATAGATTAGCTCCTGATAAGTTCTTTATTCCATTTATAGTAGCTTTACTTTTTTCGATGCTAATATTAGCACCTAACTTTCTCAATTCATCTGCATGTGCAAACCTATTTTCAAAAATGTTTTCTTCAATTACTGATACCCCATCAGCAATGCACATTGCAGACATCAGTTGTGGTTGCATGTCACTGGGAAAGTTGGGATATGGATATGTTGCAACGTTAGTAGACCTAATAAAGCCATTTTCCCTAGAAATTATAACCCCCTCATTATATAGTTCAACATTAGCCCCTATAGCCTTCAATTCATTCACAATACATCTTATATCAGACAGACTTATTCCTTCTAACTTTAGCTCGCCACCAGTAATAACAGCAGCCAACGCATAAGTGCCTGCCTCTATGCGATCTGATATTATCTTGTGCTCACACCCATTTAATGCTTCAACTCCCGTTATCTTGATCTTTTTATTACCAACCTCAATATTAGCACCCATTTTTTTTAAGAATTTTATTAAATCAAGAACCTCTGGTTCAATTGCAGCGTTATTTATTGTTGTTACTCCCTCTGCGAGTGTTGCTGCCATTATTATGTTTTCTGTTGTGCCAACGCTTACTTTCTCAAGTGTGATTTCTTTCCCTTGTAGTTTGCCTTTCACTATCGCAGTTATATTGCAACCATCAATTTCAATTTCTGCCCCCATCTCTTCCAACGCTTTAATATGCATGTCAACAGGACGCTTTCCGATATTGCATCCGCCAGGAAATGCTGTTCTCACTTTGCCAAATCTGTTAAGCATTGGCCCTAGCATTAGAAAAGAAGTTCTTAGCTTACTTGCAGTTTCATATGACATCACGTGATTGTTGATATTTCTACATTCAATCTCTAAAGTATGATTTGCTTTGCAATCTTCGTTGCGTGTAAAGTTTACTTTCGCTCCAAGATTTTCAAGCAGCTCAGACATCAGATGCACATCTATTAAATCGGGTACATTATATAAAGTCACTAAGGAATTACTCAATAGGCTTGCAGCCATTATCGGCAGAATAGCATTTTTTGAACCGTTAATTTTGATTTTGCCAACTAAGGGCTTACTGCTATTCTTTACTAATATTTTATGCATTTAATCAAACTAGATCTTACCGAGTAAGTATAGTGAATTGGCAGTAAAAGGCAAACGCTAGCTACAGACCCTCAATAGCTAGCACTGATTACACATGACTGTACGAGCATTGTTATATAAGCTCTTAAACTGCCTTACAAGTATTAAGAATTTAATAAGCAAAGAGGCAAAAGGAACTCCGTGATACGAGTTTTGACCCTCTAATACTGTAATTTGGTACTGTAATAATATACTGACGTTTAGTTTAAGCACGATTTGGCTAAATGTAAAAAATTTCAAAAGACATGCAGCTCCGATTATTTTATATAATCCGCCAATAAATACCTTAAATTTTTACTGAATTTTTACCATTGAACTCACACGGATCAAAAACAAGTTTTGAGTCAAAATACCCTTAATCCTATGGGGAAAGAACTGGCAATAGGTGTCAAGAAACTTTTTTTTCCAATGCGCTGCTAAGAAGTCTGTTATGTAAGAAGTCTAAAGTATATTGAATTAAGGACATACTTCAGTTATACTCTGCGGTGAAGTTAACAAAAATTTCAATAAAATCAGTAAAACTAACTTTTAGCTAGGGAAAATACGAAGTGAGCCCTTTTGATATAAATGGTATTAGAATAATCGGTAAGTACTTTATCAAGCTTTTGTTGAGGCTTGGTAGCGCATTCACATTTTTTATCCAATCTCTATATCACTGCTTTGTACCACCATACTATTTGGGTAACGTAGGAAGGCAGATCATAGAAATAGGCTTTTTCTCTTTACCAATTGTTGGACTTGCAGGAATTTTTATAGGAGCGGTGATAGTTTTGCAAAGCAACTTGAGTGGTCCATTGATTAACCCAGAGCAGATAATACCCAAACTTGTTACGGTCACTATTATTAAAGAGTTAGGGCCAGTTTTTATAAGCTTCATGATGGTAGGAAAGGTTGGCTCATCAATTGCAGCAGAAATTGGCACGATGCGCATCACCGAACAAATAGACGCACTTACAACTTTAAATATCAACCCTTTCAAATATTTAATTGTACCAAGAATTTTAGCATCAGTTATAGTATTTCCTGTGCTGATAATATGCGCAGATCTAATAGGAATGTTTGGAGGATATATCACTGCAGTTTTCGAGTTTAACCACAATATGAATATATATGTAAAATATACAGCTCAATTCTTTAATATGCATGATTTTATCACTGGACTAGTAAAGGCAACTGCTTTTGGTGTTATAATTTCTGTCTCAAGCTGCTATTACGGTTACTATTGTAGAGAAGGAGCACGAGGAGTAGGCATTGCTACAACATCAACTGTTGTTTTATCATCCGTATTGATCACTTTAGCAAATTACTTAATTACTTTGATACATGCATAGCCCTATAATATCAATATCGAACTTGAGCGTATCTTTTGACGATAAAACAATATTAAACAACATAAGTTTAGATATATCGAAAGGAGAATCATTAGTCATACTCGGTGGCTCAGGAAGTGGCAAGTCGGTATTAGCAAAAACAATTATCGGCTTACTTGCACCAGACTTGGGGTCTATTAAAATAGATAGCAAAAGTAAAAATAAATTTGGAGTCTTATTTCAAAATTCTGCTTTGTTTGACTATGTTACAGTATGGGAAAATATATCTTTTAATTACAAAAAACGCTTCAATATCAACAAGAAGGAAGCAAAACAATTAGCGATAGTAAAGTTGAATGACGTTGGACTAGAAGAAAGCATAGCAGATATGTTTCCGATAGAGTTATCAGGTGGAATGAAGAAAAGGGTAGCGCTTGCAAGAGCAATTGCACACAACCCAGAAATCATTATATTGGATGAGCCAACTTCAGGGCTAGATCCAATCATGTCAGATATAGTAAATGAGATAATAATAAAGTTATCAAGAGATCTTAATCCTACAATTATCACAATCACACATGATATTCACAGTGCATTTAAGATAGCTGATAAAATAGCTGTACTACATGAAGGAAATATTATCTCTCATGGAACCGTTCAAGAAATAAAAAATACTAAGAATGAATATATAAGAAAATTTATTCATTATGTGTAGCTACAAGACTGCAAACAAAATTATGAGCACTAAACAGCTTAACATAAAAATTGGCAAAGTTAATTTAAGATACACTCAAGTAGTTTAGAGGTATGGAGCACATAAGGAAATGTTTATACCAAACGATAATGCTGACACCGGTAGAATGATTCTTTATATTAGCAGCCCTACTCTTGGCTTCTTGATTTTCATCATCCGGAATATATAGCTAAAGCAACTTAGATCTACCAACAGTTCGTTACCCTACTGCTTGTTAGCGCTAATCTATTATGGAATAGTATCTCCGAGGTTAGGTACCTAACCTCGCATGCTGATGGTTTAAGACATTAGAGTTGTATAGGCTAAAGTATGCCGAAAGTCAATAATGCTGACTCTGGATTGCATGTTTTTTTCGTATCAAAAAAACTTGTTTTTTGATGTAAATAATTATATATTTTTAATAAATTAGAGTTGTATACAAATGAAGAGCTTAAAGGAATTATCCTTAAGAATTAAGAATATTAGATCTGTACAGAAAACTACAAAAATAATGCAAATGGTTTCTGCAGCAAAGTTATTGCATAGCCAAAAAAAGTTATCAAATTCAAAATTGTATATATCTAAGCTGCATAACATTGTTTCTTCATTAATAATATCAGCCGATCAAGAATTGCTGGCAAAAATTTTAAATATTGGTAACGACAATTATTACCTAGTATTTATTATTGCATCTGATCGTGGCTTATGCGGCAATTTTAATTCCTCTATTATAAAGTCTAGTCAAGAGTATGTAAATAAATTAATCACAAATGGTAAAAGAATAGATATTATATTTCTTGGCAAAAAAGCTTTCGACATAGGTAAAAGTAGATTTGACTCCAGGAGTATTTTAAAAATTGAAAATAGCAAGGGAATTACGCTAAAACATGTGGAGGCTTTGGTTAATAATATAGATCTAAGTAAATACGACAAGGTTAAAGTTTTTTATAACAAATTTTATAATACTTTTACACAAAAGCCAACGTTAGAAACAATAAAACCATGGAGTAAAGACTCATCCTTAGTTGATAGTTCTCTGATTACTCCAACAGCGAATGACAGCTATGAATATGAACCACAAAATACTAAATTTATTTTGCGATCTTTGATCCAAGATTACGTTATATCCGCTCTTTATTCTGCGTTACTTGAGAGTGCAGCAAGTGAGAATAGTGCTAGAATGGTTGCTATGGAATCAGCAAATAGAAACACTAAAGAGATGCTAAATAAGCTAGCATTGCTTTATAACCGTTCTCGTCAAGCAGCAATCACAACTGACTTGATCGAAGTGATAGGTGGTGCAGAATCTTTATAGAAATCTCAAGGGTAAAAAAATGAGTATATTAAATATTGCAGCAGACATAATAAATCTAATAAAAAAGCAAAATCAAGACGCAGAAGTTACAATATATGAAACCAACAAAATCTCAGTTTCTCAACGGCTATCAAAGGTTGAACAAATATCACAATCTAAGAATTGCACAGTAGGCATTAGAGCTATAGCGAACAAAACCAAAGCTGCATATATTTCTACAAATGATTTAAACAATCTTGGTGATACGGTAAGCCAAGTGATAGAAATGGCAAAAAATGCACCGGAAGATCCGCATATTAGTTTTGCTATGTATGGAGATAATTATCCTTCTTCTGCAGATTTAGGTATCCTAGACAATAATGTTGTAACTATTGATAATCTAAAAGAAATTGCTGAAACCTCAGAAAATTCAGCCCTTGCACATAAAGATATTATTAATTCTGAAGGAGCTTATTCTTCATATGCTTTAGTCAACACAGTCTTATCTACTGTTTCTGGTTTTATCGGCTCATTTAGCAAATCAACCTTTGCTAATCAGGTTTCCGTGATCGCCGGAAGAAAAAGCGAAATGAAGGTTGGCTACGACTATGATGTGGCGTGCAACTTCAATGATTTAAAATTACCAGAGCTAATAGGAAAAGAAGCAGCAAAAAGAGCGATTGAGCAATTAAATGCGCGTTCAATTAAAACTGGTAAATTTCCAGTTATTTTTGAAAAAAGGGCAGCAAAAGAGCTAGTAAAGAGCTTTGCTTCTGCTATAAATGGCAGTAACATTATAAGTAATAGTTCTTTCTTGAGAAATGATTTAAATGCTCAGGTTTTTCATGAGAGAATTAACATTGTCGACAACCCACTGCTACCAAGAGGTATAGAATCAAGACCATTTGATGGAGAGGGAATAATAAGTAGGCAGAATGCGTTTGTAAAAAATGGAGTACTACAAAGTTGGATTTTAGATCTATACTCAGCTAAAAAATTAGACTTGGAGACAACTGGAAACGCTACTCGCGCAAGTAATGCAGCAATTATTCCTGCAGCTAGCAATCTCTATGTTGAAAATGGCAATATATCGTTTGAAGAATTAATTGAGGAAGTGAAAGAAGGAGTGTATATAACTGATTTATTCGGGTTTGGTGTTAATTTAATCAATGGTGATTACAGTCAGGGTGCATCAGGGTTTTTTATAGAGAATGGAAAGATAACATATCCAATACACGAGATTACTGTTGCCGGCAATTTAAAAGACATGTTTAGCAACTTAGTTGTTGCAAATGATTTAATTTTCTGTGGGCAATTTAATTCACCAACGATTAAAGTTAGTGAAATGACAGTTGCGGGTTCACTTAATAATTAGAAAATGTAGTTGCATCAAGTACAATAATTATGTATTATAATCGTATAATGTTAGAATAGACTGTGGAGTATAGAGGTTTAGTGTCAATGGCTAAGCTTCAGGTATTTTCAATTGTAATTTCAAAGTTTTTCATCACATTAGTAATGTTAGTTAATAGTTTTAGGAGTTGTTAAAATGGAATTTGGTAATATAAAGTGGTTTAATGCCGAAAAGGGTTACGGTTTTATTAAGCCAGAAGCTAAAGGAAGCGATGTTTTTGTGCATATCAGTACACTAGAGCGTTCAGGAATAAGACCTGATTCACTCAGAGGAGAAAATAAGGAGAAGGGAATAAAAGGAGAGAGAGTCAGCTATGAGCTCAAAGAAGAGCGTGGTAGAAATGGAGAAGAGAAAAAGTGTGCAATAAATTTAAAGTTGCTAGAAAGTTAACCACATTTTGATGGTAAAAATTTCTAATAGAGCTGTGAGCAGCTTTCATGAGATGGATCTTCCGGTTTTGCTCAAACAAGTTCTAGACAAACATAATCTTTTCATTCCAACTCCGATTCAAATCCAGGCAATTCCCTTAGCCTTACAGGGTAAAGATATTCTTGGGTCTGCTCAGACGGGCACTGGAAAAACTTTGGCATTTGCTATTCCATTAGTTGCTAAATTGTTAGACGGGTCTAATGCTAATTCAGCTTTAGTCATTGTGCCAACTAGAGAACTTGCGCAGCAGGTAACGAGTGAAATAAGAAAACTCTTGTTGCAAAATTCCAGGTTAAAAATTGCCTTATTAATTGGTGGTGAGCCTATTTTTAGGCAGTTAAATCAGCTTCAGAAAAAGCCGCAAATTGTAATAGGTACTCCCGGTCGTATTATAGACCATATTGAACGTAAAACTTTAATGGCTCACAATGTCAACACTCTGGTACTTGATGAAATGGATCGTATGTTTGACATGGGCTTTGGAATTCAAATTGAAGAGATTATGAAATATCTTCCAAAAATACGACAAACCCTTATGTTTTCTGCAACTCTTCCTGGTGATATAGTTAAGCTTGCTGAGAAATACCTTGATCGACCAGAACGTGTCTCTATTGAGTATGAAGTTACAATTTCTACAAAAATCAAGCAAGAAATTGTTTATGCCTCAGAACCAGAAAAATATGACAAGCTTATTACACAATTATGTCAACGTAAAGGATCAATCATTATTTTTGTCAAAACAAAGCAGGGAGCTGATCAGCTAGCTAACAAATTGCGCAAAGATAGCTATAGCGCTTTGGCAATTCATGGTGATTTAAGACAGCACAAACGCGAAAGGGTCATCAATTCTTTCCGTCGTGGCCGCAATCAAATTATGGTTGCAACAGATGTTGCCTCTCGTGGTCTTGATATTCCCCATGTTCAACACGTTATCAATTACGACATACCGCAATCACAAGCTGATTATATCCATCGTGTAGGCAGAACTGCACGTGCTGGAGCTGAAGGATATGCGCTATCTTTTATCACACCTCAAGATAAGAGAAGACTACCTGCACTTTCAAATGAAACAGGGGAGCCAAATTTTGATTGTAGTGCACAGTTTAAAAAACGTAGCAGTAAAAAGGTCTGTAAAAGACCAGGTGCATTGAAAACTAAATATAGTAAGAAAAGTATCAATACTTTTAAAGAGAAAAGCAGAGTGTTACGAAAAGTATATCCTTCAGAGATTCAAATATAAAAAGTGGTCTGAAAAATGATGTGCTGGGTAGAGTTGAATTCAGTAGCAAATGAAGAACTAATCAGCACTGATTTATCTAGTTTCGACTACTCTAAGCGCTAACTATTGATTAGAAAGAGAATAGAGAAAAGAAGAGAAATAAGGTAAATTCCAGTATTTTAGTAACAATAGAAGGTCACTTAAAATATAACAGAGTTATGACGTTTTGTGGATGATTATTGTAAAATAATAGATAAAAATTTTGCAATTTGATTTTGGTTATATTGATCACACTTATATTATACCCGAGGTCATGCATAAAATTAACTATATCTTCACTATAACAACCAGTTGCTTCGAAACACAAATAAATAAGGTCTGCTCCATGATTATTGTACAAAGCTACAAGCTTTTCAAAACCTTTCTGGTTATCATGAAAAACTTTATGTCGTTCTTTACCGCCTACCAACAAACAAACATCAAAGCAGAATACTTGAGAGGAGCGCAGGCAAGTTTTAAACAAAATTGCTATCAGAGTGCAGGTAAAAATCGATTGCGTCTGAGTGCTAAGCTAGCTATAGAACAGTATGTGTACTTGCTTGGCAATATTGCTGAGGAACAAGCAAGATAGCTTTAAATAATCTTCTTGTTTTTATAGTTATTTAACTTTTATATTATAGGTTAATATTTCTGATTCATGTAGAGCAGGATGTGTAGGAAAAAAGTTATTGCAATAGCGAGTTTGTTATTTACTGCCTTGATTTTAGTAGTTATAGTTCAAATTTTTATTAGAAGCCAAAATTGTGTCAAAGCTAGTGATCAGGATATCGAAGCACTGTTTGATCGTTGGAATGATTCACTAAAAACAGGCGATGCTTACAAAGTCAATGCAAATTACACTGATGATGCCTTACTACTGCCCACTCTATCCTCTGATCCTAGAGTAACCAGTACTCAGCGTGTTGATTACTTTAAAGATTTTTTGACTAAAAACCCAACTGCAGAAGTTGAGTCACGCACTATAAGCATTGGATGTAATAAAGCTGTTGATACAGGTTTATATACCTTTAAGCTAAAAGATGGAAAAGAGTTAAGTGCTCGTTACACGTTTACTTACAGGTGGGACAAAAATAAATGGCTCATATCATCACACCACTCTTCTTTACCACCAGAACCCTCAGCTTTTTCTGGTAAGGTCAGTTGAAAATTAAGCTCGATTTAACTAGATCTTAGATTGGGTAAAAAAAGATGGTCCTGATAAAACTTACTTGTAGTTAACCTTTCTATATTTGAGCTATTGGTTTGCTTTTTTTTATAACCTAATTTATAGCTTATTGAGTCTTTATACAAACTGATCGTTTTATATACCTTGTTCACTTCCTTAGGATTAGCTACTACAACACATAACCCTGTTACTATAGCAAAAGCCAAAGTAGTAAATACTAAAAAGTTCCTTCCACCGACTTTTTTTTCTTGTGCAGCAGCATGCAGCTCGCCTGACTCTTGTAAATATTCATACCACGTGTGACTGCAGTTTGTGCACCTTACTTTTCTTCCAAACTCACCTATTTGCTCGGAAGGCACTAAGTAAATCTTAGTACAATTATTACATTGTATTTTCACAACACTTATGTGTAAAGTAGTAACAAGCCTAGGTTATATAGAACTGTAAACTTATTGTCAATATGTAGTAAATGGAAAGCTTGCAATTAGATAAGATACAAAACAATGTAGAAAATATTTGGAAAAATAGGAACGAATTTGATAATCACAGTGTAAAAACAGCAGTAAAAACAACAATTGGAGAGGTAATGAAACTTCTCGATAGTGGTAAAATCAGAGTAGCAGAAAAGCTGTCAAACGGAGAGTGGGTAGTACATACGTGGGTAAAGCAGGCAATATTATTACACTTTCTTACTGAGGAAAGCAGAACAATAGGTGATAACAATAGGTGGTTTGATAAGATAAACAATAAGTTTGACGGATGGAATGAAGAAAAATTTCGCCAGTCGAAAATTAGGGCAGTTCCTGGGTGTTTTATCCGCCAATCTGCTTACATAGATACAAATGTTGTTCTGATGCCAAGTTTTATTAACGTTGGTGCATACATTGGTTCGGGTACAATGATAGACACCTGGTCAACAGTTGGTAGCTGTGCACAAGTAGGAAAAGATTGTCATATTTCTGGAGGAGTAGGAATTGGTGGAGTTTTAGAACCTATTCAAGCTTCTCCAGTTATTATAGAGGATAATTGCTTTATAGGAGCGCGTAGCGAGGTGGTTGAAGGTGTTATAATAAGAGAAGGATCGGTTTTAGGTATGGGAGTTTTTATTGGATCCTCAACAAAAATTATTGATAGAGAAACTGGTAAAGTATTTTATGGCGAAGTGCCACCTTACTCTGTGGTAGTGCCAGGATCCACTTTATCTGGAAATAACATTTCAACCTATTGTGCAGTTATAGTAAAAAAAGTAGATGAAAAAACAAGAGCGAAAACTTCTATAAATGAAATATTGAGAGGTTAAGTGTATGGTCCCAGAGTGTGATGGTATGGACTTAGTATAAATAATTCAGGAGATTTTGTCCACTGAGAACATATAAATTCAAAAGGAGTAAGACCGTTAAGAGTTTTGAGTCTCTTTGCATAATTGTAAGCCATGACAAAGTCGTAAAGATGCTTTGTGAGTTGCTGATGTGATCGGTAGTAGTATTTTTTAACAGTGGCATTTTTTAAAGTTTTATTCATACGTTCAACTTGCCCATTCGTCCAAGTATGGCTGATTTTTGTTAGGCGATGTTCAATATTATGTTCTTCACAAACTCTATCAAATATGTGTTGGAAAGATGGCGTTTCTGGTTGGTAAATTGTATACCATTGTCTGTCAAAACAGTGTGGATTTTATATGGTAGAATTTTAATCAAATTACGTAGAAACTCAGCAGCTATGGGTTTTGTAGCACTTTTATGTAACTCAACAACATAGATATCTCATCTGTTCTGACTTCTGCAATGTCAATATAGAAATAGCCTATAGGATATTTCTCGAATTTCTTTTTTGGCTTAGCTTCACCATCAACATCTGGCAATCTGCTAATATCATGTCTTTGTAAACAGAGATGTAGGCTAGAAGTGCGGAATTGTAGACTGCAAGGCATAAAGGCAATCATCCAATGGTAGAAGTGTATGCTTGCAAAATGCAACAATTAAAGCTTCCTCCTCCAGGGTTAATATGGTTGATCTTGGATGCTTTGGACCCATATCAGCGTCTTTAGTAAATGAGCGTTTTCTCCATTTAACGATAGTTTTTAGGTTAAGGTTGTAGTGCTTGGAGAGTTTTGCTATGCTCTCTTTACTATTTTGTATTGCTCTACGCTGTTGTTCTGGTGCACCCATGTAACCATAACTCCTCCTTTGATGGTATCTCTTTTTCACATTTTATCATACCATCACACTCTGGGACCATACATATCTCCATCACATTACTTTTATACTATGCTGATAAAATGCAGATAATGCAACATTTACAGATTAGACAATTGTTAGATAACAGGAAAGAGATGCTGGAAGATACTACTTTTTGCTGTCACTTATTTTATCACTATTATTAACCACAGTGATGGCATACGCACATAAATCAGGAAAGGGGATTCCGTTTTCCTGAGATAATTTATATAATTTTTGTAGACTTTCTTTTACCTTAGTCGGAATATTGCCTCCACGTTCTTTTACGAGCCAGGAATCCTGATGGTGAATTGGATGAGTATCACTTTTTGGGTTTCCTATGTATATTGCAAAAGGCGAAGTTTGCCCTTTGAAATCACATTGCACAGTAAATTTTTTTATAGAATCAGCCATCTAAAAACCTCTAATTCTCTTTTTGGTTGATTTTACAGCAGGTGTAGGAAGTGGTTTCTTTATATCTTGTCTGCTGACGATATTTTCTTTGCCTCCAAGAACTCGAAGGACATCAGCTTTGCTTAGTTGTGATTCTTTCGCTACCTTCATTCCATGTTTCACCATAATATTAGCATAAGCTAACACCTTTTTTACCAGTTCTAGATCACCATCCAGCATTTGAACCAGTGCTTGAAATACCTCCGCCAAAGTTAACCCATCAGCGCTTATGACCTTATTTTCCACAAGATTGATGGCTTCCTCAAACTTGCACTCAATGCTGTTATCTGCGTCCACAAGGGCAATGTTATTAGTATCCTGATCGTCCATAATCGAAGCACCTATTGTTAATAAGCTCTTAAGTTTATACTATACATATAAATACTCCACTACTTTATATTATGACACACTATGGTTAATCATTTATTAATAATATGCTTGCTTATATACATGAATTAATTGATAAAAATCAAGGATCGATATCTATAAGTAGCTTTATGAACGCTGCCTTATATCATAAAGAGTATGGATATTACATGAAAAAACTACCGTTCGGCAGAGATGGCGATTTTATTACAGCACCTGAAATTAGCCAATTATTCGGTGAGATAATTGCAATTTGGGTAATGCATACATGGGAACAATTAGGAAAACCACCAAAATTTTCTTTAGTCGAGCTCGGACCGGGTAAAGGAACACTCATTCACGATATAATAAGAGTCACCAAAAAATATAGGGATTTTTTTAGCTCAATGGCCATTCACCTAGTTGAAATAAGTCCTTCTTTGCAGAGGATGCAAAAGGAAAAATTAAAGGGATTAGATATTAATTGGCACGAGGATATTAATAATTTGCCAAAGCAGCCTACTATTTTTTTAGCAAATGAATTCTTTGATGCTCTTCCGATTGATCAGTTTGTGTATTGTAATGGGAAATGGTACGAAAATAGGGTGATAAAACAGGATAACGAGGTGTCATTCCAGTGCTTGATACTGGAATCCAGAAAAAAGGAATCATGTGTCCCAGCATCAGTTACTCAGGCAACAAATGAAAAACTTTTTAATGGTGCAGTGGTGGAAGTATGTCCAGTTGGAGTCGAAATATTAAAAAAACTTGAAGAAAAAATGGTTAGTTACAGAGGAGCTGCTTTGATTATAGATTATGGCTATGTATCTTCTCCATACAAGAGTACCCTGCAATCGGTGAAACAACATAAGTACGTCAATTCTCTCGAAAATATTGGTAATAGTGATATTACCGCACTTGTGAATTTTCAAGCATTAAGAGATTCATTAAAACACGTAGACTGTGAAATTTTAACTCAAAGGGAATTTTTATACCTTTTTGGTATAAAAGAGAGAACACAGGCTTTAATGGAAAACGTGGGTAATGAACAAAAGAATAGGATCTTTAGTGAATGTCTCAGATTAACTGAAAATATGGGTACTCTCTTTAAGGCAATGCTGATTCGTAGCTAGTTAATATTATGTGCATTCCAGAGCAAATGCCGACTACAGTTCTCGCAACCTCTTTATGCACTCATCTTTTCCAAGAATCACCATGATATCGATAATTCCGGGTGCATCCATTATCCCAGTTATAGGGGCACGTAGTGAGTGGTAAACGTCACTCATTTTAACGTCATGTAACTTTGCAAATTTCTTGATTTGAGAAGACAGAAAGCTCTTGTTCCAATTTTCATTATCAATATTCGAGAGAAACGATGCAAGTAACTTGATTATATCGAGGTTAGATTTGACAATTTGTCTAGCTTCTTCACTTAAATCAAGTGGTGGATCTTGAATATAAAATTTTGCTAAATCCAGTAATTCTGTCAGGTAATTTGCTCTTTTCTTTAGCTCTGTTAGTCCCTGTAATAAATAGTTTTTTTTCTTGTCAGTGAGAGTATTTTCTCCAAGTATTAGAGCCAGAATATCTTCATTACTTATATTATTGATGTAATGGTTATTCAAATGCTCCAATTTTTTGAAATCAAGTTGTGCAGGTGAACGACCGATGCTTTCTAAATTAAACCACTCTACCGCTTGCTCATCGTTAATAATCTCGTCGTTACCGTGGCTCCAACCAAGTCTCAGCAGGTAATTACGCATTGCTTTTGGCAATATTCCCATCTTCTCGTAATCGCAAATGCTCGTGGCACCATGCCTTTTGGAAAGCTTATTCCCATCTTCCCCATGAATAAGCGGCACATGCGCGAAACGTGGAATATTAAAATCGAAAGCCTGATATATCAGCACTTGTTTAAAGGTGTTAGTGAGATGATCTGAACCACGTATTATATCAGTTATCCCGGCATCGTGGTCATCAATCACCACAGCAAAAATATATGTTGGAGTGTTATCAGAACGTAGAATTACTATATCATCAAGTTGGCTGCTATTTACTTTAATTTGACCATATATTTTATCGTCAACAACGATTTCTTGCGAGTCTGGTACTTTAAAGCGTACAACGGGCTTTACGTTTGGTGTCACATTAGTACATTTATGTTTGTATACTTTCCCTTCTTCTCTTGCTTTTGCCTTCTTTTCCGCAACTTCATTCTCAGGGCAGTAACAATAATATGCCCTACCCTGTTTGACTAAAAGATTTGCCACTTTAATGTGCCGCTCTATCCTTTTTGATTGATATATTATTTCTCCATCATAGCTTACACCAAGCCATTTTAGCCCATCCATTATTGCATCGATTGCCTCTTGTGTTGAACGTTTTCTGTCAGTGTCCTCAATCCTCAGCAAAAACCTACCATCATGGTGCTTTGCGTAAAGCCAATTGAATAAAGCTGTACGAGCGCCACCAATGTGTAAAAATCCCGTTGGTGACGGAGCGAATCTAGTAACTACATCTGACATATTCATTTGTTACAGTGACGTAAATGATAATAGCCAAAATTTATGCTTGCAACAATGTGGAATTACTGTAAATTACTAATCCTATGGAGATAAAATTGTATTTATTTTTCATAGATTATGGCGTATAACTTAATATCAATTCAATATAGCGAGGTATGTTGTGGGTGAACCTAAAATAGAAAATTTGCTCTCAAATAATAAAAATAATATCAATTGGTGTTACACAGATCCATCTGATAAGGTGATAGTAAGTGGAGATAATCTCTTACATCTAGCTGCAAGAACAAGAAGCACTGAGACTTTTTTATCTATTTTTAAGAAAAGCGTTGAGAATGATATTCATTTGTTAGAGTACAACGAAAATCATGAAAATCCGTTTCACATAGCAGCAAAATTTAAAATATTACCGAATGTGGTAAGCAGAATATTTGAGTATTTGAATTCGGAAAAAGTAACAAAAGAAAAATCAGAGAGTTTCAAAAGTTACGTCAGAAATGCATTAAGCAACAGATGTGCGTTAAATATCCGCAAGATGACTCCTCTTGATATGGTTAGTAAGGAAGTCCGGGAAGAAGTGAGAGAGATTGCAGGCATAAAAAAAAGTTTTTTATGTAATAGAAAATTTCACTTATGCTTATATATAATAGGAGCTATAGCGTGTATTGCTGCTTTGTGTCTTTCTTTATACTTTCTGTATATGGTTTCTCAAAGCCTTGCATTAGCTTCGGCAGCGACAATAGCTTCTGGTGGGGCTGCATGCCTGTCA
The DNA here is from genome assembly GCF_012277315.1 of Wolbachia endosymbiont of Ctenocephalides felis wCfeJ. NCBI lineage: Bacteria > Pseudomonadati > Pseudomonadota > Alphaproteobacteria > Rickettsiales > Anaplasmataceae > Wolbachia > Wolbachia endosymbiont of Ctenocephalides felis. The sequence continues at coordinate 367,464 of NZ_CP051157.1, forward strand.
TTCAAAGCATTTGGTGAGATATATGACTTGAATGACGCAAGCACTCTAATGGAGGGTATCAGTACGGAAATGGCTTCACGTTACACAGGTCCAATTTAGTACATAAAAAGAAAAATCACTTGCAGGCAATGATATAGAAATTTACTTTCTTAACTTAAGAAAGTATAATCACATGATGACAAAAAAGAAGTACAGTAAAGTTTTAATAGCGAACAGAGGGGAAATTGCCTGCAGGATTATTAGAACTGCACGCAAGATGGGTATATCTTGTGTATGTGTGTATTCAGATGCAGACACACATTCTGTACATGTAAGGCAAGCAGATGAGTCAAAATACATTGGCCCTTCGCCTGCTTACCTCAGTTACTTAAACATCGAAAAAATATGTGAAGTAGCAATTGAAACAGGTGCTCAGGCAGTGCATCCTGGCTATGGCTTTTTAGCAGAAAATCCAGATTTTCCACGTGCTTTGCAAAAATACAATATAGATTTCATCGGTCCAAGTACAGAAACAATAGAAGCCACAGCCAACAAGATAACAGCAAAGGAGGCTGCGAGGAAGGCTGGAGTAAATGTAGTACCAGGATATATGGGCAAGATTAACGACACTGCTCATGCAGCTCAAGTTGCTGAAGAGATCGGTTTCCCTGTAATGCTTAAAGCTGCATCAGGTGGCGGTGGTAAAGGTATGCGAATTGTAAATTCCAAAAAGGAAATTGAACTAGCGTTCACATCAGCTACGAATGAAGCAGAAAAAAGTTTTAAGGATGGGAGTATCTTTATAGAGAAATATATAGAGTTACCGAGGCACATTGAAATACAGGTTATAGCAGACAAATACGGGAATGTAGTATGTCTTGGGGAGAGGGAGTGTTCAGTACAAAGGAATAATCAAAAGATAATAGAGGAAACGCCAAGTCCATTCATCAGCGAGAGGGTAAGGCAAGAAATGTATGCCCAATGTGTTTCCCTGACAAATCAAGTTGGCTATTTCTCAGCGGGCACTATTGAGTTTGTTGTAGACAAAGATCAAAATTTCTATTTTCTTGAGGTGAATACAAGATTGCAAGTTGAACACCCAGTAACAGAATTTGTAACTGGAATAGATATAGTAGAAGAAATGATTAGAATTTCCTGTGGAGAAAAGCTAAGGTTCATTCAAGATGACATTAAACTTACTGGCTCTGCAATAGAAAGTAGGATTTGTGCTGAAGATCCATCAAAAAAATTTTTTCCTTCCAGTGGAAGAATAAAATATTACGATAAGCCGAGTGAAAATGATCACGTAAGAGTGGATGATGGAGTTGCCGCAGGTTCGGAAATCAGCATGTTTTACGACTCGATGATTGCAAAAGTAATAACATATGGAAAAGATAGAATAGAAGCAATCAGCAAAATGCAGAAAGCATTATCTGAATGCTATATAGATGGAGTAACAAATAATATAAAGTTTTTAGAATCTATCTTTCACCATCCAAATTTTGTTGCAGCAAAGCTCCACACGAGATTCATTCCAGATCATTACCCCAGTGGGTTCCACAGCGATTTCGTTACAGAAGAGTATATCAAAATATTTATTTTCGCCGCATTATATGTTCACTTAGAAAATGAGGAAAGGTATTACAATAAGTCAATAGATAAAGCATTCATAGTGAGAATAAATGACAACGAGTACTCCATAAATGCGCAATATCAAGATAACACGTTAACAACAGTATATAATCACAGTACATACTCTGTAGTGGGCAAGTGGAAGCCAAGTCGTAGGTTGCTATGTATCACAATTAATGATGACACCGATATAATACTTAAAGTAGAAAGGCAAGGCAGTAAACACTTTATAAGATATGCAGGGATGCAAGCTGAGTATTATGTGTTTAAACCCCATGTAGCTGAATTAAGCAAATTGATGTTAAACAATGAACCGGAAGGGGTTTCAGTAGATGCTGTAAAATCTCCAATATCTGGTTTGTTAGTTAAATTACACGTAAACGTGGGAGATCAGGTAGAGGTAGGACAACCTTTATTCATTGTGGAAGCTATGAAAATGGAAAATATCATATGTGCTGAAGCAGCAATGGTAATTAAAAATATTGCCGTTCAAGAAGGAAAAAATATACAGGCTGGCGATGTGGTATTAGGTCTGCTTTCTTAAGTAACATAAGAAATACAAACCTGATCCAAACAAGATAAATGAAAACATTTGATGAGCTATAGCAATGACCATTGGTATGTGTAACAACAAAGTAACTACTCCTAAGGTTATCTGAGTGATGACAGAAAGCAGCATAATATATACCGGCTTTACACTGGCATTTTTTATTGTAAGTATTGTTGCTAAAACTAATATTAGCAGTGCTAATGCTCGATGTATAAATTGCACTGTTGCTCTATTTTCAAAAATATTTAACCATGTAGGTTGTAAGAAAAATAAATCCTTAGGAACGATTCTCCCGTCCATTAGTGGAAAAGTATTGTAAATTAAACCAGCATTTAATCCTGCAACAAAAGCACCGAAGATTATTTGTATCATGACCAGAACCAAAATAATTACTACATAGTACCTGGTGTTATAACTAACCCTGAGTTTTGTTTGTTTTGGCCTGATTTGGTAGTCAAAGAATTGATATGACAATAATGCAAAGATAACCAATGCGAGCAGCAAGTGAAGTGCAAGTCTGTAGTGACTAACATGAGGTTCGGATACCAGACCACTTTTTACCATATACCAACCAACAAAAGCTTGTAATGCTCCAAACAACAGTACTATAGATAGCCTTATTAATACCTTTTTATATATTTTCTTTCTTAGCATAAAATATATAAACGGCAGAACAAAAACTAAACCTGTTAGCCTTGCAAATAATCTGTGTATATATTCTATTAAGTATATAGCACGAAACTCCTTCATACTAATACCGTAGTTAAACGCTTTATATTCAGGTGTATCCTCATACTTTAACTTTTCCTGCAGCCAATCTTGCTCACTTAGTGGTGGTAGCGTTCCAGTAACAGGTTTCCACTCTGTAATTGACAATCCGGCTTTTGAAAGTCTAGTAAACCCGCCAATTCCTACCATAAAAATTACCATGATAGAACAAAGAAAAAGCCAAATGGCTATGAATTTTGATTGCTTTTGTTCCATAAACCGTGCTGAGTTTTGTTCCATCGCTCAGGATAAAAAATAAATTCCCACAGGGCAAAAAAAGCGGCAACGCTATGTAGCAAGCTATAGACAGGAAAAAGTATTGATACTGTATAAAAATAAGCAGGCATCTTTTGCTGTCTGATAGTTATTATCGAAAAGATCAGGTTAACAATATAAACCACTATGAAGTAGCACAAAAACAGTTCATTTAAAACTTTAGTTAACACAAGTGAAAGTAATAAAAACGGGGTGGTAAAAAACATAAAGGCTGCAGAGCCAACAAAAAGGTTCAATAACAAAACTCCCTTGAGTCCAGTATGTTTGTAAAGTGACTTTATATTTTTTAAATGAACAATGTAAGTTTGCATATAACCTTTAATCCAGCGTGCTCTTTGCTTGATCCAAGCAAACACATTAGTTGGTGACTCTTCCAATGTTTCCGAATCAATAATTCTAGTTCTGTATCCCATTTGTGCGAGCCTCAAGCCTAAATCAGCGTCTTCAGTAACATTATAAGCATCCCAGAAAAGCACTTTCCTCAAAATTTCGACTGAAAAGTGATTACTACTGCCACCCAAAGGTATTGGCATATTCATTTTTTGAAATCCGGGCAATAAATACTGGAACCAGTTCATGTACTCCAGAGAAAAGGATTTTGTAAGAAAGCTGTAATCGTAATTGTAGTAATTTAACTTCGCCTGCACACAGGCTAACTTACTGTCGCCCTTATTAAATTCAATTAGTGCTTTTTTTAGCTGCAATGGGTCTGGCTTATCATCTGCATCATATATTACCACGTACTTTCCTTCGACAGAGCTCATGGCATAATTACATGACTTAGCTTTTGTTCTAGGCAGAGAATGAGGTACTTTGATTACTTCAAAATATTGCGGTAAAGTATGCTCCTCTAAGGCTGCAAGCATTTCCTGATCATCATTTTCTATCAAGAGCTTCACATCTAATTTTGATTTTGGATAGTCCAAACTTTCAATGTTTTTAATCAACTGTTCTATCACTGCATTTTCTTTAAAAGCAGGCAATAAAATAGTATATATAGGAAAACCTTTTTTATTTACCTTATCGCAATCTATTTTGCGATCGGAGGTTCCGTATAAACTAAAAACTGTAGTTATAAATTTGAATAAATAACTAGAACATCCAATTACAAACATAAACATCAAGGCACAGTATGTATATTTCCCTGTTAGTGTTAAAATTGAAGTTATGATAAAAAAGGAAGCAGAAAATATTGCGCTTAGCTTGGTACTCTTGACTGAAAAACCAGGATTCTTGTAATATAAATAATTGCTTGCAAATTCTGAAATACCAAAGTGTAAGTTGAGCAGATCTAAAACCTGTCTGTCATCGGCTTCTATCAATACACAGTCATCACTGTAGTGGGCCTTGATCCAGGTGTTGCCATCTTGACTTACATTTCCAATTATAAAAAAAGTAGTATTATTTAATTTTTGCCAAGGAACTACATTAAATTTATAGTAAAAAGGCTTTTCTTGTTCTTTGCATAAACTGGAATCGATCCTAATTTTTTTTATATTGCTGGCTTGAAGTATTGGCAGTTGTTGCATTAAATCTAATGCAGTTTTTTATTTAAGTCACGTGAAAGTGAAGATATGATCTCGCTACTGCGCTTATCATCCTTATGTTCTCGCATTATTTTTTTTACAGCGTCAGCAGCTATATTTGCTGTATTAGCTTGTAAGTCTCCAATGGCTTTTTCAGCTTGATCAGTGACTTTCTTCAAGCGAGAACGGGTATTATCATCTAATGTCTGGTCCAATAGTTGTCTATTGTGCTTGATAATACTATTAGCCTTATCAAGCGCTTCGTTCATTATTTTATTAACCTCTATATCTAATTTTTTATATTTTTCAGAAGACTCTTTGTAGTATTCCAACATATCTCTTCTAAATTTTTCAATCTCTTCGTTCGTAAGCCTGCTCTTATTACGTTTTTTATTAAGAACGCCTTTTATTAATTTCTTTAATAACCTGTATAAAAGGATAAACCCTACCAAAAAAGCAAGACTAACAATTATTGATGTAGACATAAAAACCTCTAAAATTCTTTGGATATTAAGTTAGCAACAAACTCCTCTTCAATTTCAGAATTGGTTAACTTATTGTAGTAAATTAAGGCAATATCAGTAGCTATTCGCTTTAATTCACTGGTGTACTCAGATTTAAACTTTGATACTTTTTCTTCAATTATCTTACTCATCTTTTTGTCTTCCTCTTCTAATACATCTTTCACACTTGCCCTCATTTCTTCCACTTGGGTAAGTGCATTATCTATAACCTTTTTTGCTTGCGCTCTAGCTTCGTTTAAAATTACATTATATTTAACAGTCTGGTTTTCTACAAGCTTTAGAAGATAGATGGAACTATTAAAAGAATCCAACACTTTCTTACTTCTAATGTTTATTATTTCATCCAGCTTTGGTAAAAATAAATAGCTTACTACAAAAAAAAGTAAAGAGAAAAAAATTAAAAACCAAAAAATTTGAGAAAAGAAAGTTGAAACATCAAGTTGTGGCATACTAAACAACAAATATTAATAACAGTGCAAGCAGAAATGCAAACAATCCCATTGCTTCAACTAAAGCTGCCCCTGTATATACATATTTTTTCATCTTATCTTCTGACTCAGGGTTTCTCGCAAGTCCACTTAACATAGTAGAAAATATATTCGCTACACCAAGACCTGCTCCAAGCATGCCAAGTACACTCAAACCAATTGCTATAAACTTTAAAGCTACTAAATCCATATATTACCTTTAACCATTTCCTTACAGTATTAATTGTAAAACGCTCTACAAACAAAGTCAATTACTTTACTGCATCTGACAAGTATACACATGTTAAAGAGGTGAATATATAAGCCTGCAAAATTGCAACAAACACTTCAAAGCCTATTAGCGCAATTATGAATAAAAACGGTATAGGAGTCAGAGTCAAATGCATATTCATAATAAATCCTGCTATCACTTTAATAATTGTATGACCTGCAATCATGTTTGCAGCAAGCCTTATTGACAAACTTACAGGTCTTGCCAAGTAGGCAAATAGCTTAATGAAAACCATCATGGGCGCCAGCCACCACGGAGTACCTTCCGGCAGCAATATTCGTAAAAACTTTATTCCCTTTTCTTTGAATCCAACAACAGTTGTATAAGTAAAAACTATCATCGATAAGGCAAAAGCAACTATCACGTGGCTTGTAACCGTAAAACTATAGGGAAGGACACCGACTAAATTACACGATAGAGTGAAAATAAATACTGTGAATATCAATGGAATGTGCTCCAGGCCTTTGCTTCCAGTATTGCTTTCTATTATGGAAATAACAAAATCGTATACACACTCAACTGCAGCTTGCAGATATCCTGGTATTATTAGTCCTTGCCTTACTCCCAAAAGTAAGAAAAGTACAACTACCATTACTGAAATCATCATGAAAAGAGATGAGTTAGTAAAATTTATGTCGTATCCGAATAACCTGGGTAATTCTATGATTGTGTGTATTTTAAATTGTTCTAGCGGATTTAACGCCATTTTGACCCTATAAACTTAGACTGTGACAGTAAATAAAGTATAAACTCTATAGGGCAAAGTCAAGAGTTAAGATTATTAGACTTTGTAACACAGAGCTTTTTTTACTCACTTTGATTTTAAAATCACAATTCTCTATACTACCTCTAATAGCTTGAGCATCTTCTGCGTTCTTGGCTTGAAGCTCTACATTTAGAGTACAGCCGCTAATTATCGTTAGTGCTTTGCTTTTAAATCCAACAGCTTTATTAAGCCTTTAACACTTAGGTTTAATATGCTATCCTAACTATTGAATAGTTCTTTTTGCATACCATTTGCTAGCAAACAAAATTGGTCAATAGTTAAATTTTCTGGGCGTTCATTACCACTTAATTTAGCGTTTCCAAGGATGGTTTCAACGTGATCTGTTATACTCTGTAAGCTGTTTCTCAGCATCTTTCTTCTTTGAGCGAAAACAGTACGTGTTAATCTCTTTAGGGCTTCTAAATTTACTGCAAACCTTTGGGTAGGCAAAGGTTTCACTGTAATTATCGAGGAATGTACTTTTGGTCTTGGAAAGAACTCTTTAGGTTCAATATCAAATTCCTTTTTTATATCGCACAATAACTGGCTTAGCATTGATAGGGAACCATAGTCCTTAGAATTGGGTTTTGCTACAATGCGATCTGCTACTTCTTTTTGAAACATCAATGTCAAACTTGTAAAAAATTTTATGCTGTTTAACCACTTTAAAAATAATGCTACTGAAATATTGTAAGGTAAGTTAGCAATAATTTTTATTGGACGTTCTACTAGTTCTTCTTCTGCCACCTGAAGTGCATCAGCTTCTATAATCCTATACCTTTCTTTATACTCATTCAGCAATTGATTATGATGTTTCACTAAGTTGCTATCTTTTTCTATAGCAAGCAACGACTTTGGATTACATGCTAATATCTCCCTTGTTAATGCACCATATCCAGGACCAATCTCAATGACGTTAAAATCTTCCAGATTGCCAGCCAAACCGACTATTCTTTTTGTGATGTCGTTTGATAAAATAAAATTTTGTCCTAGAGTCTTTTTCGGCTTCAATAAAAATTTTCTCATATTATTTTATTATGCAGTATTTTGATAATTTTAAAAACTAGTTGACGAGAATTCATTGATAATTGTATATATATTTAATGCCGGCTTAGCTCAATTGGTAGAGCAACTGACTTGTAATCAGTAGGTTGTCAGTTCAAGTCCGACAGCCGGCACATGCAAAGGGCAAGCCTCAATCTGGCAAGTGAGAATTAAAAGAATTAACATAGCTTAAATGTAGCCTTTGTGGGCTTTTGAATTGTATCTACTCAGGGGTATGGTAAACATTGAAGCAAAAGTAGTGTCATGCAAGTAGTCCAACGATGTCATCCAAGTAGCCACCTATAATGTCATCTCTGTAAAGGTTATGTAATTTGTTGACAAAAAAAGGCTGTTTGGATGATAGGAAACAGTTTGTTATGCAAGGATTCTATTTTCCATAGCAAAGTCTCTAGCCAAAAATAATGAGCCACAAATCAGTATAGTTTTGATGTCCTGGATAGGAGCTTTTAATATGTAATTTGATATTGCATTGCCGATTGATTCACATTCAATCGCATTTATTCCTATATTATCAGCCCCTTTTCTGATTAGACATGTATTCGTTGCCTTAGGCTCAGATTTAACGCAAACCGCACATAATAATTTGATATATGGTTTTAAGTATTTCAAAAACTCTTCTACACTTCTGTTACGTGTGACGCCGAAAATTACATAAATACCTTCAGCAAAATTATCCTTTATCCATTCAGCTAATACTCTAGCACCGTCATTATTATGTGCTCCATCCAAAAATAATTGCCAGTCTTTTGGTAATAAAGAAATTAAATAGCCCTTGTTTATAGGTTCTAGCCGTGCAGGCCAGTAGGTACTCTGTAAACCTGAAACGATATCTTCTTCTTCAACATTAAACCCATATTTTCCACTCAAAATGCTACATGCTGCAATAGCATTCCCTGCATTCACTATTTGGTGATCGCCTTTTAAAGACGGCAAAGGAAATTCTATTGATTGAACAGCCGATTGAAAAATCATCTTGCTGTTTTGTTTTCTGCAATTCCACTCAAAGCCTCCTCTGTACACAGGGGATTTCTTATTTATTGCGCAATGTTCTAGCGTACTCATCACAGTTTTTTCCTGTGGTGCTATTACGCAAGGAATATTAGGTTTCATTATTCCAGCCTTTTCACCTGCTATGGTTTCCAAAGTAGAGCCAAGATACTCCGTATGATCAAATGCGATGGAAGTAATAATTGTTAAAATCGGATTATCTATAACATTTGTTGCGTCAAGCCTTCCACCCATACCCACTTCAATTAAAGTGACGTCGGCTTCATGACGAGAGAAAGTTAGAAAAGCTGTAATTGTTGCAGCTTCAAATAAAGTGATAGGCTGATTTGCAACTACAGCACGACTCTCTTCTAATAAGTTATGCAGTTCATTATCATCGATACAACTACCTGCAACAACTATTCTTTCATTGAAATTTACTAAATGTGGAGAGGTATATGTGTGGACCTTATACCCTGCTGCTTGCAGCATGTACCTCATAAATGACAATGTTGAGCCTTTTCCATTAGTTCCAGCTATGTGAATTACGGGGGGTATTTTTCTCTCAGGATTTCCTAACTTATCTAGAAAACCTCTTATGCGCTCAAGAGAGAAATCTCTTGGTCTGCTGCCAAGTGGTTTGGGCCAATGAGGCATGTATATCATAGATTATTGTTACATTTTAATTCACTGATAACACTCGCTATGCCATATGTATCAATTTTCTCACTAAATTGAGAGCGTTGATTAATAGAAATGCTTATCCCATTCATTGCAACATCACTGATTAAGAAGGAATTGCCATTTTTAGTAACTTTAAAATCAATATTTACAAATTCTTCGTCACCGTAAGAAAACCTTGTGCTAATCAGGCAGGTTTCGTCATCAACTGCTCTTGAACCCATTATAGTCATTTCGCTACCATTTATGTGTTTATATAAAATTTTAACACATAAACGTGTAAGGTATACTTCATATTCTTTTAAGAAACTTTCTCTCTCTTTCTGGGTAGCCAAAGACCAGTGTTTTCCCATAACAAACCGTGATATTTCTTTGAGGTTAACATTACTTTGAATGATCTCCTGAAGTTTTTTGTACACGTATTCTCTATTTTTTTTATCCTCTTTTGTAGGTACGCTATCCACTTGTTGCTTCATAGTGTGCACAAAAATTTTATGCTCTGCACAATTAGCGTAAACACCCGAAGAAATGATAATAGAAACAATACCGATTAAAACTTTAGTAATACTCATTAACCGTAACATTCAAAATGTAAAATTTAATAAAGGTTAAATAATAGTTAGTTCTACTGCTGACTACAATATATCTATAGACATAACTTGTGTAAACTAGTTATAATTTAGAGGGGTCTGTGCTACGCGTTATAAGTTAAGTTAAATTTCCCGAGCGATAATTTCTAGTCAAGGGAATTGCCTCTGTTAATTCTATTGAAGTTAATACGCGATGCCCACCTTAACTTTAGGTCTCAGGAATCTACTAAGACTAACGGTAGACACGGATCCTATTCTAGTCAATTTAGATTCATGCTCTATCAACATAAAGAACAAGATACTTTTTTCTGTCCACCTAATAATGTATTTCAGGTTGTAATTGATGTTGAGAAATATCCTGATTTTGTTCCTTGGTGCAAAGCTGTGTATATAAAAGAAAAAACTAACAGCCAAATGATCGTGGACCTACTAGCGGCTTTTCACGGTATTAAAGGTAGGTATACATCAAAAATAACCTTTCTTTCTCCAAATAAAACAAATGAAGGTTGGATAAAAGCTGTATCATCAAATGGAATATTTAAACATTTGTACAACGAATGGAAATTCATTTCTATAGATGAAAATAAGACCATGGTGAAGTTTTATATAGAATTTGAGTTCAAGTCTAGTTCACTTTCGACTCTATTAAACTCAGTGTATAAATATACACAAAGCAAAATAATGGCTGCATTCAAAGATAGAGTTGAAAGCCTTGCTGGGTAAAAGGTATCTTGACATTACTTATATAAATGTATAACTTTTTTAGCAGGTTAGTATTCGTATTGTAATGATTTTTAGGTTACTGTTCACATTAATTTTCATAAGTGTTAATTCTTATGCGGTTGTTAAGCAAGACTTGCCCAACAACCAGCACACCCATAAAACTGATGAAATGACGTCAAAAGAACTACTATCACTATTGCCTGACGATAAATTATTAGGAGATCCAAAAGCACCTATTCTAATGATAGAGTATGCTTCGCTAACTTGTTATCACTGTTCCCTTTTTCATAAGGAGGTTTTTCCTGCAATCAAAAAGAAATATATAGATAAAGGTAAGATGTTGTATGTATTCCGTCACTTCCCCATGGATTATAGAGGATTAAAAGCTGCAATGTTAAGTTATTGTTACGAAAAAGAAGAAGACTATTTTAACTTCAATAAAGCTGTTTTTAATTCAATAGACTCGTGGAACTACTATAATTTCAGTGACTTAACTGTGTTACAAAAAGTTGCTGCACTGAGTAACTTAAAGCAAGACATGTTCAACCAATGCATCAATGATAAAAAAATAATGGATAAAATCATAAACGATAAATCACTGGCAATTAATAAGCTTGGCATTACAGGTACTCCAATATTTTTCATTAAGCCTAATAATGATAAATTGTATGTAGAGCATAATAAAATCAAACATGAAGGATATAAAACGCTAGAATACTTAACCAATATAATAGATAAGCTATATGAAAAAGCTATAGTGAGCTAGTACCACTGTAGCTTATCACGTAAAAGACCACTATGCTGAGCCGTCATTTTTCATCACTGCTTGTTGTTTTTTTCGCTCAAACTCTCTTTTTTTACTGTGCCAAGCATAGTAATACATAGCAATTTTGTTTTCTATTAATATTATTGTCCCATCATAAAATTGAACCATATCCATAACTTTTTTCTGTGCTTCATCGAAACGTTCCCTGTACTTCTCGCGATAAGCTGGGTTATGCAGTAATGCAACCCCTTCGTCTTTGTTAGATTTCTTACTTAGCGTTTCAACTTCACCAGCAATATTATAAGACATATAACCCCCTCTAATTGATTATGAAAATTATATTTTAATATAAAGAGAAATGCACATAAGCAGTCTCTTTAACTATAGTATGACAATCGACCGACTATTATACTAGTTAATTATAATATTATATATAATAATTTTTGTCACTTAAAATTTTACACTGTGAAATAGTAACCTGAAACAAGTATTTTTACTATCTTAAGCTAATATATAAACTCTATATAAATTAAACCTTTAATAACAAGATATGGCACGTAATAACTCCAGCACGAAATCGTTATACATAAGAAACTTATTTGCAAAGGACTGCAAAAAAATAAAGGAAGGCTGTGTTCTTGAAAAAAAGCAACATATTCAAATTAGTGCTGAAGAAGGAAAGCTGCTCAGTTTACTCATAAAAATTCATAAAGTAAGAAGTATCGTTGAAATCGGCACGTTATATGGTTACTCATCGATTTGTATGGCAAAAGCTCTGCCTGAACATGGCCATATATACACAATAGAAAATAATCCTGAGCACTCAAGGATAGCAAAAAGAAATTTCAGTGCTTTTAATCTGAACAATAAAATTACTTTAATAGAAGGTAATGCATTGGAAAAATTGAACGAGTTGTCAGCACATGCAACGTTTGACATGGCATTCATTGATGCAAATAAAAGTGGTTACCCTAAATACTTAGATTGGGCAGAGCTACATGTTAAACAAGATGGACTAATTATTGCTGACAATACTCTATTGTTTAACACAGTATTTTTGGAATCACCTCCGAAAGAAGTATCAAAAGAATCATGGCATGCCATGAGGGAATTTAATTATAGGTTATCAGACGAAAAGAAATATTGCTCTGTATTGATTCCAACTGATGAAGGGATGACTGTGGCTTTAAAGCTAACATAAGTTAAAAATCAAAGTCGGCATAATGTTTAGGAGGGGTTAAACCAAGAACTCTCTCCAATAACATATCACGAAAGCAAGGTCTAGATTTAACAATAGAGTACCATTCTCTCAAAGTTTTACTTTTTTCCCATGGAAAACTATTTACGTAGTCCATCACAGAAACATGTGAAGCCAAGGTAATGTCAGCTAAAGTAAACTTATCAGTTGCAAGCCAGACATTTTTGCTAATTAAGTATTCAATGTATTCCAGATGGCAAGACAGGTTATTCCTAGCTGCATGAAGAAATCTAGAGTCAGGACTGCGGTTGACAATCACTTTCTCATTTATGATATATTTAGTCACTTCATTATAAAATTTATTGTCAAACCAGTTAATTAAAGCTCGTATTTTAGATTTAACAGCAGTAGAAAAATCCAGCAGTTTAATATCGCTGTTGTAAGTTTCTTCTATATATTCACAAATAGCATTGCTGTCTGCTATAACAAAATTATTATCCACAAGTACTGGTACCTGTCCTATTGGATTAATCTTCATAAATTCATCGCGCTTCTCCCATGGATTTTCGTATACTAAATCACAACTCAACTTTTTTTCCTTGAGAAGAGCTCTAACTTTTCGTGAAAATGGACACAAAGGGAAGTGATACAAAATCATAAACTCCCTCCTTTGTCATTATGACACTTATAGGCTCTCATTCCAGCACATATCAACATCCTTTTTTTCTGGATCCCATCTGGCACAGAAGAGTATTTTAGGTAACAACGACTTATTTCAAAGTAGTGTTGCAAGAGGTCTAACATACAAATTGTAAAACTAATATAGAATATACCTTGCCAAATAAAAAAAAAAGTATAATATTTTATAGGGTATGCAGGCAAAAACTCTGTAACTTGGTCAGGTCAGAAATGAAGCAGCCACACCAGGATCTTTTTGGGTTGCATACCTACTTCATTGTCTGTTTTATTAGAAGCTATGAATATAACATTAAAATATCGTCCTAGCAGCTTCAAAGATTTGGTAGGTCAAGATGTATTAGTGCGTATATTAGAAAATGCCTTTGCGCTTAACAAAATTCCACAATCTATACTTCTTTCTGGTAGTAGTGGAATTGGTAAAACTACGACAGCAAGAATAATAGCCCTATGTTTAAATTGTTCTTTAGGACCAATTTTTGAACCTTGTGGATCATGTGAAAATTGTCTGGCAATAAAAAACTCAAGTCATCCCGATGTGATTGAAATTGATGCGGCAAGTCATACTAGCGTTGAAGATATCAAGGTAATATTAGGAGATATTTGTTACTCACCTATAAGTTCTAAATTTAAAGTTTACATTATAGATGAAGTACACATGTTATCCAGCAGCGCATTTAATGCATTACTTAAGACCCTAGAAGAACCACCATCCAGCGTAAGGTTTATCTTGGCAACCACAGAAATAAAAAAGATACCAATAACTATCATTGCACGTTGTCAAAGATTTGATTTGTACAACATTCCTGCAGCTAAAATAGTAGAGCGCTTGAATGACGTTGCACAAAAAGAAAATTATCTCATCGAAAGTGGAGCATCAGAATTAATTGCACACCACTGTGGCAATTCCATGCGCAATGCCTTATTTTTGATGAACCAAGCAGTGTTATATAGTAAAAATGGTACAATATCCATCAAGAGCGTTATAGAAATACTTGGCCTAGTGGATAAAGATATTGTATTTGATCTACTAGAAGCAACACTGAATGGTGATTTGCAGAAAGCTCTATCAGTATTCGACAAAGCAGCAAATACAGCAAACCCTATTAGTATCTTCGAGGGTTTATTACAAACAATCCAATTAATATGCCGTTATTTGATTACAAAAGAAATTGATAGTTCGGTAACAGAATGCGAGAAGAACAGAATACAAGACTTAGGTACAAAAAAGTCTTTAATATTTTTCTCAAGGATGTGGAAAGTGTTGCTCAAGGGCATTCAAGATATAAAAGCTTCAACATGTAATGATATTGCTGCTGAAATGATGTTAATCAGCCTATGTTATCTCTCTGATTTACCTTCTCCCGAGCAGGTAGTCAAAAAAGTTCTTGCACAGAATACACAGCAAAGGAGTACACATAACATAGAGAGTGCACAGCACAAAAATTACGATTTCGATAAAATTTTGCAACTATTACGACAGAACAACCAAATTTATCTTTACAAACAGCTATGTAGTAATCTACAATTAGTAAGCTGCAAACCTGGATATTTAAAATTAAAAGCTGTATCTCAGTTGGGTGGTAACTTTTGTAATGATTTAAAAAATTACTTGCATCAAGTAACTCAGCAAGAATGGGTGATTACAGTTGATACATGCTATATAAACAGGGAAGTGAGCAACTTAAATTATGCACCTGAGGTTAAGGATGTACTTGATACGTTTAAAGGTGCAAAGGTAGTTAATATAGAGAATAAGGAGTAAGTTGTGGATTTTAGTCAAATAATGAAGCAAGCACAAGAGATGCAAAAAAAGCTTGCAGAAGCTCAAGAAAAATACATTGGAAAAGAGTTCCAAGGCATCTCTGGTGGTGGTAAAGTTTCTGTGTTGGTAGAAATTATAAAAATAGGTAGTTACAAAGTCAAAAAGGTAAACATAGACTTAGAACTTATGAGAAATGAGGAAAAAGATATAGTAGAAGACTTAGTAACAGCGGCGTTTAATGATGCTATTAAAAAAGCAGAGGAGGATATGGCAAATGCAACCTCTGGTCTTGCAGGTATGATGGGTCTGCCGCCTGGGTTTAAGCTTCCCTTTTAAGTTTTTCTATATTGTTAATTAGGTTTTTGATGCTTTTGGCACTAGCGTTATTTTAATAAGCACACCTAAAAATAGTCAAAGACGAAAGAAACCGTGGCATTGAAGGTGACACGCAAAGAGTAAAGCAATGCTGGAATTAGTAAGGGAATATCAAGAATCAAGTCAAAAGTCACATAATTTCATTTTCATTAATAAAATCCCTACCTTTTCCCTAAAAATTAGTTTAAATGTCAAATATTTTATGTTATTAAGTTAGTACTTGACTTAACTTTAGTTTTTACTTAAATTGCTAAAGTGGAATTTTAATTTTTTTAACGAGGGCAATTATGCATTATAAAAAGTTTTTTTCGGCAACTGCTTTAGCGACGTTGCTAAGTTTATCAAACGCTGCTTTTTCAGATCCTGTTGGTCCAATAGCTGATGAAGAAACTAGCTACTACATTCGCCTGCAGTACAACGGTGAATTTTTACCTTTCAAAACAAAAATTGATGCTATTCAATATCAAGATAGTGCTAATAAAGCTTTTGATCCTTACAAGGCTTCTTTTATGGCTGGTGGTGCTGCTTTTGGTTATAAAATGGATGACATCAGAGTGGATGTTGAGGGACTTTACTCGCAGCTCAAAAAAAACGAAATCTCAGGTACAGCAAAAGCTGGCAATACAGCGATTGCAGATGATTTATCAGTAATGTCAGGGCTAGTTAATGTGTATTACGACGTAGCAATTGAGGACATGCCTATCACCCCATACGTTGGTGTCGGTGTTGGTGCAGCATATCTCAGCAATCCTTTGAAGAGTCCTGTGGGGGATCAAAAACATGGATTTGGTTTTGCTTATCAAGCAAAAGCTGGTATCAGTTATGACGTAACTCCAGAAATCAAACTCTTTGCTGGAGCCCGTTATTTTGGTTCTTATGGCGCTAACTTTGATGGAGAAAAACAAGATCCTGCACATTCTGACGATGCAACCAAAAAGGTTACTGATAAAGGCGCATATAAAGTTCTTTACAGTACTGTTGGTGCAGAAGCTGGAGTAACGTTTAATTTCTAATCTATTTCGCAGCTCTTCTTGTTATGTCCCAGTCTTATCTTTCAGGTAACTGGTGCTGGGACCTAGAAAAAAAGAAATGTGGATTCCAGTGTTTCTATGCACTGGAATAACATCGTTTGTTATAGGCTGTTTAGTTTATGCAGTATGATTGGTGTTCACAATTGAAGCCTACAAGGTTTTCAATCAGGTGAAAAACAATAAACTGCACTTTTTTTCAAGCAAAAACTTGAATTTTTACTTGAAAATCAGTATATTATATGCATGAAGTTTTAATTTAAGTTGTTATGTTGATTCCAACAGCAAGTTTATGTATTAATCGCAGCACTAATCTCACACAGTATATTGCTGAAGTGCGAAGGTTTCCTATGCTTTCCCAAGAAGAAGAAATATATCTAGCAAAAAATTGGCAACAATATCAGGATATTTCTTCTGCTCACAGGTTAATTACCAGCCATTTAAATTTGGTAGTGAAAATTGCAATGAAGTTCAAAAACTATGGATTGTTGCTTATGGACCTAATTATGGAAGGAAATATGGGTTTAATGCATGCAGTGAAAAAGTTTAATCCTGATTTAGGGTTTCGCTTTTCAACTTATGCGGTTTGGTGGATTGAAGCTTCAATAAAAGACTTTATATTGAAATCTTGGTCGTTTGTGAAAATAGGTACAACACAAGCACAAAGAAAGTTATTTTTTAGTTTGCGTAAAATAAAAAAAAGGATTTTACAATATACAAACAGAGAGACCTTAAGTAATGAAGAAATAAAAGCAATATCTAATGAACTTTCTGTATCCGAAGGAGACGTTGTACAGATGAATTATCGTCTTACTTGTAAGGATCAGTCACTCAATAATTGCATAAAGATAGGTGATGATTCTAAAAAGGAGCTACAAGATATGATTCCTTGTAACTCAGTTAGCCAAGAAATAACCTATCAGAGTCATGAAGAGAAAGAATTAAAAGAAACAATTTTGAATAATGCACTAGCAAACCTTAATGAAAGGTCGAGAGATATTTTTATCAGCAGATATTTATCTGAAAATACTAAAACTCTAGACGAGCTGAGTAAAAAGTATAGTATTTCAAGAGAAAGGATAAGGCAGCTGGCTGAACAAGCGATGAGTAAGGTGAAACAACATATACAATCAGAAAGTTCAAAACTTGGTTTACATGCGTAGTTTTTTTATATTTTTAACACTATTTTCAATAGGTGCTCTGGCATCAGTTAGTGATGTGCAGTTAAAGGAAAAATATAAAGATTGGCTCGTGTACACCGCATTAGAAGATGGAGAAAAAGTGTGTTACATCGTATCTTATCCTAAGAAGAAAAGCGAGCATTATACAACCACTCGTAAGCCGTATGTGATGGTTAGTTATGTTGACAAAAAAGCAGATGAGATAAGCGTCACTTCTGGCTTTCAGTATGACAAGGAGCCTGTCGTTCTCAATATTGACAAAAAAGTCAAATATAAATTGTCTATAACACAGGGAAATCTTGCATGGGCAGAGCATACAAAAACAGATCAAGAGCTAGTTCTCAAGATGAAGCAAGGATTATCAATGGTGGTTAATGGTAAAATAAAAGCAACAACTGTTGATGACACTTATTCTCTACTTGGCTTCCAAAAAGCGTATCAAAAAATGCATGACTTGTGCCACACGAAGTAAACTATATTTATTTAACTCACGCGAACAAAGATTGATGAATGTTTTCTATTATATTGCCACGAGCAATTATTTTTTCTGCACCTGTGTCCATATCTTTGACCTTTAAGGTTTTGCTGCTCAGTTCTTCATCACCAAAAATAAGCGCAACTTTAGCATCCGCTTGATTTGCTTTTTTCATTCGGGTTTTGAGAGTTCCGCTATACTCATAGATTACATATAAACCATTTCTGCGCAGCTCATTTGCAAGTGTCAGAGCATGCTCTTCAGCCTTTTTGCCAATAGGAATTAGACAAACAGCTCTTTCCTCTTTTACGAAATAGTTGGTCAGTTCCATTATGCGCTCAATACCTCCTGCAAACCCTATTGCCGGAGTATGCTTCCCACCTACTGAAGATACTAGATTATCATATCTTCCTCCTGCAAAAACTGCTCCTTGGCTACCCAAATCTTCCGTGACGAATTCAAACACTGTGTGGCAATAATAATCTAAACCTCGGACCAATTTATCGTTTACAGTATAAGGTATATCAAGAATTGTTAATCCATTTAGTATTTGCTCAAAGAAACTCAAGGACTCTTTTGTATAATAGTCACTGATTTTAGGTGCACCAGAGATTATTTCTTTATCTGTCTTGTCCTTGGAATCTAATATTCTGAGTGGGTTCTTAATCAATCGATTTTGGCTATCTTCTGATAGGTCGTTTTGAAACTTTTTAAAATATGATATTAAGGCTTTTCTATACTTACCTATTGTTTCACCATCGCCCAAAGAATTAATTTCCAGCCTTACATTTTTATCGATACCAAATTCAGTTAATAGATGCTGAGCAAGTGTAATCAATTCAATATCGGCTTTTGGATCTTCTATGCCGAAAGCTTCAAAATTTATCTGATGAAATTGCCTTTGCCTCCCCTTTTGCGGTCTTTCATAGCGAAATGCAGGTCCTGTCGAGAATAATTTTATTGGTGTTTGCAGTTTTTTTTCAATCAAAAGCCTGACGACCGCTGCGGTGAACTCAGGACGTAAAGTTATGCTCTTGCCCCCTTTATCATTAAAGGTATACATCTCTTTATTGATGATATCTGAACTATCACCTAAAGTTTTTGTGAAGACTTCTGTATATTCAAATATTGGAGTTTCAACAGGCAAAAAACCATATAAACTTGAAATTTCACTTGCTGTTTGTTGAACATATTTAAACCTATACCATTCATCAAATAGGAGATCTTTTGTTCCTCTAACCGTTTGATTAGTCATATTATAGTTTCTATACCTGAAATTTCTGGTATATGATAACACAGCATGTTTTGCACTCCTTGCTTGAGAGTAATTGCAGCACTTGGACATCCAGAACAAGCTCCTTGCAGCTCAACGTAAACTATTCCGTCTTTATAGCCACGAAATTTGATATCACCACCATCTTGAGCAACTGCAGGTTTAATATAGCTTTCCATCAACTCTTTTATCCTGTTTACAATTTCTATATCACTTTCATCAAAAAATTCTTCTTCTAGTATATTATTATCATTCACCCCTTCCTTATCAAGTGCTTTCCCACCAGAAGTAAAGTGATCCATAATTGTAGTTAAAATTTCCACTTTTAATATGTCCCATTTAATTTCATCTAATTTGGTTACTGAAATAAAATCATGACCAAAAAATACTCTAATAACATGCTCTATTTGAAAAAGATTTGCTGCTAGTTTAGAATTTTTTATTTCATCCGCATTTGAAAAATCAGCCGTTTCTCCTTCGTTTAAAATTGCAAACCCAGGAAGAAATTTTAGCGTGTTTGGGTTTGGTGTTTCTTCAATTTGAATGAACATGTTGTTTACCATGACGACTATAATTGTTACTATTTAATCACAAAATGATAAAAAAATATACATGTCATTCATCTTTTTTCTTTTTTTAATATCCATAGTAATTACATTTGTTCTGCCTAGCATTGTTGTATTTTTTCTTTTCCTAACAAAAAAAAATAACATAAGCTTCATGGTGAATTCTATATTAAGTAAGTTTTTGAACGAACTAAATGGTAGTAAAAGTCATGCTAAAAATTACACCGGTGATAATGTGTCCACAGATGAGGCACTGAAAATATTGGGGCTAAATCCTGAAGCAAGCAAAAATGAAATCAATAAAGCATATCAAAATTTAATGAAGTTAGTTCACCCAGATAAAGGAGGCTCAGAATATTTTGCACAAAAGTTAAATGCAGCACGTGATAGGTTGCTGAGGAAACAATAACTAACCCAAGTAAACATGTTATTTAACTCGTAAAATTATTATTGACCTGTAGACAACAACCTCTAATACCGACGACATAACATAGAAAAACGTTTTATACCGATTACTTACCAATTGGATAATCACCAGTGAAACAAGCATCGCAGTATTGCGGTGCTATATTATTGCGTTTCTCTTTCTTAACAGCCCGATATAGCCCATCAATACTTAGGAAGGTCAAACTATTCACTCCTATACTTACCTTTATTTCCTCTATAGATTGATTTGCAGCAATTAAATCCTTGCGCTCTGGTGTGTCGATTCCATAAAAGCAAGAGTATTTAATTGGTGGACTTGAAATTTTTAAGTGAATTTCTCTTACTCCTGCATCTTTTAACATAACTATTATGCTTCTGAGTGTACTGCCACGTACTATACTGTCATCTATTAAAACTATGTTTTTACCCTTTAGAATGTGCTTATTAGCGTTGAATTTTAACTTTATTCTGACTTTACGCACTTCAGCAGTTGGTTGTATAAAAGTTCTTCCTATATAATGATTACGAATTATTCCCAGCTCCATAGGTAACCCTGAATGCTTTGCATATCCAATGGCTGCAGGTATTCCAGAATCAGGTATTGGTACAATCATATCCACATTGTTTTTTGGTGGACTCTCCTCTGCGAGCGTTTTCCCTATTTCTTTTCTCATATCATATATAGACCTGCCTTCCATTATGCTATCTGGTCTTGAGAAATAAACGTATTCAAAAATACAAAAGCTCGGTTTTTGCTGTGCAAAAAGAAATGCTGAAGTTAGATGGCCATTATGATCAATAGTGACTAATTCGCCTGGTTCTATTTCTCTGATAAACTCTGCATTTACTATATCAAAAGCACAAGTCTCAGATGCAAGCACGTAAGAGCCGTTTAACTTTCCTAAAACAAGTGGTCTGATTCCTGCTGGATCACGCACTCCAATAACCATCTCTTGGTTGATTGCAACAAAGGAATAAGCGCCTTGTATCTGCTTTAATGAACATATAAAACTCTCTAGAAAGTTATCTTTTGTATTGGTTTCTACTAAACGTACTACCACTTCTGTATCGATATCCGATTGAAAAACACACCCCTGTTTAATTAACCGCTCGCGTATTGGAAAAATATTAATTAAATTACCATTATGTGCTATAGCAAAATCTCCAAACTTACTGCTTTTGCCAAGCATGGGCTGCGCTCCGACCTTACTGCCACTTGTTGAATATCGGACGTGGCCTATTGCATAATCTCCAGGCAAGGATTTTTTTATTTCACCTATATCGTCAAGCACACTACTCACTTGACCTTGAAAATGATAAGAATGCAGCTTACCGTTGTTACTCGTTGTTATACCAAAAGATTCTTGACCTCTATGCTGCAAAGCATGCAGGCCTAGTATAGAGTCAAAAGCAGCATCTTTATTGCAGCTTATACTAAATACTCCGCATTCTTCATGCATTTCATCAAGCATAGAAACTATCGAGTAAAGTTTAATTTTACTTTAGCGTAGGTAAAGCACAAGTATTTTATTTCTTTTTAAACTTAGTTTTGTGACAGTAATTTTGATGCAGGCATTCAAAGCGAATTTCGCAAAGCTCTATTGCAATTCAATTAATTGATGTATAAGCTTTAAATAAAGCGTATGAAAAAAATGGAAGCTTGTTATTCGTTCGACGATATACTACTCTTGCCAGCCCATTCTAATATATTGCCTTGTGATGCAGATACGAAAACTTATTTAACAAATAGCATAGAACTCAATATCCCTATCATATCTTCTGCAATGGATACTGTTACTGAATCAGACTTTGCAATAGCTATTGCCCAACATGGTGGGATAGGTTGCATACATAAAAATCTATCAATAGATGAGCAAATTTCGGAAGTCAGAAGAGTAAAAAAATATGAAAGTTGGATCGTGTATAACCCAATCACGATTTCTCCAGATAAAACAGTTGCGGAAGCGATTTCATTAATGAAAGAGCACAATTATTCTGGCATTCCTGTGGTTGATCAATTTAAGTTGGTGGGAATTTTAACTAACCGGGACGTGAGGTTTATTGAAGACCAGAACATGGGTGTAAAAGTTTCTGAAGTGATGACAAAAGACAGGCTAATTACAGTGCGGGAGCAGGAAGTGGATAGCGCCTCAGCAATGAAATTGTTGCATGAAAATAGAATAGAGAAGCTTCTGGTCGTAGATGAAAATTCTTGTTGTATAGGCCTAATTACGGTTAAAGACATTGAAAAATACAATAGATACCCCAATTCATGTAAAGACAGTAAAGGGCGGCTCAGAGTTGCTGCTGCAGTTGGCACTGGCAAAAAGGATGGCATAGAAAGGTGTGAAGCTTTAATTGGAGAAGAAATTGATGTGATTGTCGTAGATACCGCTCACGGCCATTCCGAAAATGTTATCAGCACCATTAGAGAAATAAAAGCGATGTATCCAAACACGCAGCTAGTAGGTGGTAACATTGCCACAAAAGAGGCTGCTGAAGCATTGATTGACGCGGGCGTTGATGCAGTGAAGGTTGGCATAGGGCCTGGATCAATCTGCACAACTAGGATAGTTACAGGTGTTGGTGTGCCACAATTTTCCGCAATTCAAAATGTTGCAGAAGTATGTAAAGCAAGAAAAGTAAGATTAATTGCCGATGGTGGGATAAAATACTCAGGAGATGTTGCAAAAGCTATCGCAGCAGGCGCTGATTCTGTGATGATTGGTTCACTTTTTGCAGGCACTGACGAAAGTCCAGGCGAAATCATCATGTACAAGGGCAGAGCATACAAAGGCTATCGAGGAATGGGGTCTATCAGCGCGATGAAACGAGGTTCAGCAAGTCGCTATTTTCAAGATAAAGACTCAAAACTCAAATTAGTTCCACAAGGAGTAGAAGGAAGAGTCCCATTTAAAGGTCCAGCTTCAGGGGTAATCCATCAATTAATTGGTGGGTTGCAGGCTGCAATGGGGTATACTGGTAATAGAAGTATAGAGGAGATGAAGAAAAACTGCAAATTCGTTACTATTACTGCATCGGGACTCAGAGAGAGCCATGCCCATGATATAATTATTACACAAGAAGCTCCAAATTACGCTTATCAAGCACCTAATTTATCAGCCGATTCAGAGTAGATTCTTTTTTCATATCATTCAAGTAGCTCTCCTGCCATCCCAATGCCCCAACACTGGAATCTAAGGTGAAAAAGGCTAGTGCCAGCTACTCAGATGACATCGCAGAGGCTACTGGGATGACACCCACAACCCTGTCATTCCAGCGTGTGACGCTGTAATCCAGCCTTATTTTCATTTTTATATAGAATCGAAAATAAGAGATTCCTTATGTTCATTGAAGGGTGTCATTCCAGCGCGTGACGCTGGAATCTAGTAAAAAAAAGAATGGATCCCAGTGTCGGAGAACTGGGATGACACCATTGGAGCTACAGGGATGGACACCATCTGTTACGCAAATTACCTGCTGATTGTAATGTTCGTGACCATAATGCAAGAAGTCTATCACCATTAAGATAAGCCTTATTTTCATTTTTATACAGAATCGAAAATAAGAGGTTTTTTTTATTTTCATCAAAGGGTGTCATTCCAGCGCGTGACGCTGGAATCCAGTAAAAAAAAGAATGGATCCCAGTGTCGGAGAACTGGGATGACACCATTGGAGCTACAGGGATGGACACCATCTGTTACGCAAATTACCTGCTGATTGCAATGTTCGTGACCATAATGCAAGAAGTCTATCACCATTAAGATAAGCTTTATTTTCATTTTTACGCAAAATCGAAAATAAGAGGTTTCTCATTTTCATCCACGCAAATGGATAAAGCCTTATTTTCATTTATCTATTGTTTCTTAAGCCACTCCTCTGAACAGATACATTTTGATTTGTGTGAAAATTATTGTTGACTTATGTGCCATTAGAGAACCAAACACATTAAGTTTTTTTGTCATTTTATCTGCACAGACTGAAGATAAAAAAATAACTTCAGCTATATGATAAGAGGATTTCCGAGGGGTGTCAGATGTTGTTTTCAACATGCCGCTGAAAATTGTTGTGCAAGGAACCTAATGACTTGATACATAGATGATTTTATCCTTGCTAAAATTTTGCTATTTGAGTACCCTGGGCGGGAGAATTGTTTTATTCAATATGAAAAAAGCTTTAATATCCACATCCCTAATAGCAGTTGTCTTAATAGTTATTACTTTTCTATATAAAAATAGTGGGACTGATAACTCACAAGTAGTAAATGTTTATTCATCACGTAAAGAAGAATTAGTACATACCTTATTTAATGAATTTACAAGAAATACAGGCATCAAGGTACGTTATATCATTGACGATTATTCTCAACTACTTTCACGTATGGAAAATGGCGGCGAAGCTGATTTATTTTTAACTGCAGATGCGGTAAATTTAATTTTGGCAAAAAAAAGAGGGCTTTTGTCCCAGGTAGATTCAGAGGTTTTAAAAAGTGCTATACCCGCAAAGTTTAGAGATAGTGAGGATTACTGGTTTGGCCTCACAAAGAGAACTAGAATATTAGTTTACAATAAAGAATCAGTAAATCCTAAGGATTTAAGCACTTATGAAGATTTAGCAAATGCAAAATGGAAAGGAAAAATATTAGTACGCTCTTCCACAAGTCCATATAACAGGTCATTGATTGCTTTTATGATCGCAAACAACGGTTTTGAAAAGACGAAAGAATGGGTTAGTGGGATTGTAAGCAATATGGCAAGAAAACCAAGTGGTGGCGATACCGATCAAATTTACGCTGTAGCTGCCGGTGAAGGAGGTGTTGCAATAGTAAACAGCTATTATTTTGCAAGAATTCTTTCATCCAAAGATGCACATAAAAGGAATATTGCAGACAAATTGGGGATTTTCTTTCCCAATCAAGATAATAGCGGTGTAATGGTGAATACCAGCGGTGCAGCAGTAACAAAAAACGTAAAAAATAGAGAAAATGCCGTAGCTTTACTGGAATTTTTAGTGAGCGAGCAAGCTCAAGAACTATATGCTAAAAAAAATCAAGAATACCCCATTATTGAAGGTGTTGGCACCTCCGATACATTAAAATCTTGGGGAAATTATTTACAAAATGATTTACCTCTAAGTGAACTTGAAAAACACCTTTTAGAGGCTGTTATGATAGCTGACGAGTGTAAGTGGAAGTAGCTTAGTAATGCTGGCTTACCTAGCAACTTTTTCCAGCCTTTTGTTCTTTGCTCGTTAAGCTTTCTTTTGCAAGCCTTTCGGTTGCAGGGCCAATAGGTTGTTTATTGTCTTTTGCAGTATTTTGAGCTGGAATTCCTATCTTCTCCCCATTTTCTGATTTACCCTTCTCAGGATCTTTCGTCTTATCTGATGCCAATTTTCCTGCATCTTGTATTTTATCTTCTACTCCACTGAGCGCATCATAAACTGCATCCAGCACTTTTTCTACTATTTGAAAGACTTTACCACCTGATATACCGTCAACTACCATAAGACCTATAGCAATTATACCGCCAATCGGTCCTCCAAGCAGAAAACCAATTGCAATAACACCGATTCTCTTTGCAATAGTGCCAACTTCAGATGCAAGTCTTGCTAAACGGCTTGGTTGTGCACTTTCTTTTTTACTTTCCTTATTACTAGATTCATCAGGTCCATCATCGGAAGCGGGATTTTTGGTTTTATTATTCTTTCTATAATTACCGTACGTCAAAGCACCAACAGCCGCACCAACAACAGGACCAATGACCGGAATAGCAAAAGCAGCAACTGTGAGCGCTATCCTCCACGGTACGTAGTCTAGGATTTTGCTCCCCAAGCTAGTTTTACTATCTTCCTCTTCGTTTTTTACAACCATTTTTAGCCTCACTTACTATTAACATATTAACTATGATAAAATTATAACACTAATTATTAGTTAATACCAGTTTCTATTTTAATGTAATTACTATAGATTGAACTATAATTTTTGCAAATAGGTTCGTTGAAAAAAGGTAATAAGAAAGTAGAATAGGTTATTGTGCATTAAAAGAAACTATGAGCAATAGCAGGAATTTGCTAAGCATACAGGACCTCACAATCAATGATGTAGAGAATATAATTAAGCTAGCTAGTCAATATCTGAAAAATGAAGTTGCAAGTGATCATATTTTAGAAAATAAAACGGTAATAAACTTATTTTTTGAAGATTCAACGCGTACTCTTGCATCTTTTGAAATAGCAGCAAAAAGTCTTGGAGCAAATGTCATAACTCTGCCGATAAAATCTTCTTCTATTAACAAAGGAGAAAATTTGAAAGATATGGTGAAAACGTTAAACACAATGAATCCTGACTGCATGATAATCAGGCAAAAAAACAGCGGTATTTTGAATGTGCTGGCTGAGCATGTTAGCTGCTCGCTAATCAATGCCGGTGATGGAAGCAGTGAACATCCAACTCAAGCCCTTGCGGACTATTTTGTAATCAGTAGTCATAAGAAGCAAATAAAGGACCTCAAAATTGTAATATGCGGAGATATTTTGCACAGCAGAGTTGCAAGATCAAATATAAGATTACTAAAAATGTTTAGAGCAAAAATATGCTTGATTGCACCACCAACTCTGGTTTGTAGACATTTTCCTGAGGTTTCAGTCTATTATTCATTAATTGAAGGTATAAAAGACGCCGATGTAGTTATGCTTTTGAGGTTGCAGAGAGAGCGCATGAATAATGGTCATTTTATTCCTTCAGAGAGAGAATATTTTCATTTATATGGGCTTGATTTACAAAAATTATCGTACGCAAAACCAAGTGCGATTGTGATGCATCCAGGTCCAATAAATAGAGGAGTTGAGATTGGCAGTGATATAGCCGATTGTGTTATTTTACAGCAGGTAAAATTCGGATTGGCAATACGCAAGGCGGTACTACATTATTTGCTAATATCAAAAAGTGTGTAATTTTGTAAAGTTTATGTCTGACTTAGTATGGGAGTCTTACACACACGAGGAGTTGCTGCGTTTAGACAACGACTCCTTATGTTTATTAACCCACGTTGAACAAGTTATGATCGTGATAAGCGTAATCGTTTGCAGAGTTAAATATTTCTCCTAAACCATTCTCTAGATAAACATTATATTCATTATGTTGATCCGAAAATAGAGTGCTATCTTGCGTTTCTAAACTGATACCGCTCGTATCTGACAGCAACTCATAGTTTAAGTTATCTATTTTTGTAATGCTACTTATTACCTTGCCTTCCTTATTAGATATAGCCAAATCATAATGATCGCCATCTTTCATTATCTTGATGGATACCTTATCTTCAGGTAATACTATAAGCTTCTTCGCGTCACTATCGTGAATTACGAATTTGCCATCTTTAAAGTAATACTTATCTTCCGGCAAAGCACCTATCTTATATCCAGATTCAGCCAATTTGTGCCAAAACTTTAACACAGATTGCTTTTCTGCTCCCTCAGCTCTATCATACAAGGCTTTCATATCACTATAATCTATAGTGACATTTGCCTTATGTTTTCCTTCTGAATCTCGATCATAGTTCTTTTCTATTTTCAAGATTGTGTCTTTCAACACCACTTGTTCTTGCTCTTCTTCTACAGAAGTTGATTTCTTTTGTCTTGTTAAACCTTGTGGTGAAGTTGACTGATCAGGCTGCATATCACTTTCTCTGCTAATGCCCAATCCAGCTTGTACTCCAACAGGTCGCTCAATGTCATTACTAGGACTCGTATTCGATACCTCAACTCCTGGTTGAGTATTACTCGCTTGTGAACCTTCATTTTGGTGCCCTTTTGTAAATATTCTCTGATAGTCAGTGTAACCTCTATTAGTGTCACCGATATCGCCACTACCTTGACCAAAAGTTATTCTTCTACTTCCATCTCCCATATCCTCAATTTCAACTTGAGGAGAAACAGACACTAGGAAGTCGTTATAACTGTAGTTGTAGTCAGCAGAAAAGAACATTTTTCCTTGGAAGTTATGGAAGTTATTAGATAACATTCCAATTTCTTCATCACCATCAAACAGTTTTACCTTAGTGAAATATGTTTGACCGTTTATTCTAACTATTTCACCGTTGGAGTTTCTCTGTATGTGATAATCATCCGGATCGTGTTTTACAGCAAAAAGTTTACCAATGGGATATTTATCAAAATTTATAAGACCTATATTGACATGCTTATGAGAATAATCCCTCTTTTCATATTCATGTGCAAATATTGGATCTATATACTTGTATTCATCTGGTATACCGTTATATTCGTTACCATCAGCATCAGTTGGAACTAATTTATATTTTCCATCTTTTTGTACTAACTTTAGATGAGTAATACTTTTTGGTAGTTGAAACCTTACGTTTGCTCCATGGTCATGAATAAATAGGTCGCCTTTCTCACTAATGTAAAAACCCATGTTTCTGAATTCATATAAGCGCTCTCCTCCTTGTTTTATGACAGCTTCATGTACATCATCATCCGTTCTGTCAGTTCCCTTATCATCCAATAATCTTCCTTTTTCTACAATAACTCCATTTTCTCTTTGCTCATGAGGATATTGGGCATGCTCTGAATCCTTATGATTCAAAATTCTAGTACCTTTAAGAAGTAGAGGATCTAAGTCTTTTTGGATATGTCCAACACTAGGATGCAACAACTCATTTTCGTGTAAATGTGCTTCATCGAAGTATTCATCACGTTCAACCATTCTGCCATCTATCAGAGAAGCTTTATAATGACCATTTTCTTTTGTAATTGCCATATAAGCACCACCTTCATATTGAGTATTCAGGTTGTGTAATATATCCTCAAAAATAAAAGTTTCTTTAATTTGACCCTCAACTTGCTTAAAGAAGCCTGACTCGCTTGATAACTCTCCAAGTTTTGTATTTCCATCATATATAGACAGTGCACCCATATCCCCTTTACCGAGAGCTTTTATAGAGAGAATCTTACCTTCTTGTAGATCAATATGGTCACCTCTGACTAAGTTTGGATTGATATTGATCATCTCTTCTAACATTTTTTCTATATCGATGTTCTTAGTCGCTTTTACTTGTTCTAGGCCAGTATTTATGGTTTTATCAAGTAAGGCATTTTCTAATTTCTGATATTTAGAAGGAATTGAATGATATTTTTCTAAATACTCTTCGTAAGAAATCTTTCCTTCACCAAGCTCTCTATCTATTTTAGAGTATTCCTTTTGCCTCTCCTGATCCAGATTTTTTAATGCATTATCATAAGCCTTCTTCAAATTCTCATCATACTTTGATAGTATCCTGAAAGCTTGCATTTTATACTCTAAACTGTTTCGATATTCATTACCATATTGATCAGAGTAAGTGAGTTTGGTTTGCCCATCAGGAGTTTTTATTACCTTTAAAAAGTGATATTCCTTTGATATATCGAGACTATCATTTGTTGCCCTGTTAACAGCACGAGCAATATCATAAAATGCAACATGTTCTACAGGAGAGAAACTTCCAACATTTTCTCCATTCATTGTTTTTATATCTGCTCTATAGTATGATACGTTTTTTATTTCTCCACCTACTATTTCTTGACCAGTTGCTATAGACTCTCCTTTTGTGACTTGTAAAGCATTGATGTCCTGCATTGCAACATCTGTGCTATTTTCAGCAAGCCAGCCTTTAAAGGCATCGTTATGCTGTTGTATTTCTTCCAAAAGTTGTTTTGATCTACTGCTATCACCGGCACGTATAGCGCTTAAGTAATCACTTAGCAAGTTTGGATGATTTGTTTGTAAATACATTATCAACGCATGACCAGTTTTGTAAACCAGGCTATTTGCTTCACTATTTTCTGAATATTCCAAATTTAAAATTCTACTTAAATCTAAATTTGTAGCTTCAGTTTTATCAATGCTCGATCCTTGGGCATTGAACTTATGGTCTGAGTGGTGTTCAAAGTAATCTGCAATTCCCTCCATTAATACTGTAGGTAAGCGGTTACCTCCCGTCGCTAAGTGAGTCAAACCATGTGCAAATTCATGCTGAAGGTTATGAACACCGCCTTGTTGATAGACGTACATCTCAGCAACAATACCAGCTTCCCCTATATAGTAAGTTTTACCACCTTCATCTCCAAGATAAGAACCGAAACGTTCGCTTCCGCCAAGGTGAGTGTAATCAGCTTTATCATCGAACACATAAAACTTAAATGTTTGTTCCGAACTGCCACGTTCTAATCCGAATGCATTTTTAAAATTAGTAGCTGTTTCTCTTATTTCGCTTTCAATGTTAGCAAGTTTACTTGCTTTTAAATCATGAGAATAAACCTCTACTTTAATGTTTAGCTCTTTTATTTCTATAATATATGGCGAGTTAAATCCCTTACCGCCATTGTTGAAATATTCTTCTTTAGTTATACCTTTATTTACTTGTCGATTGATTGTCATAACTTTAACCTCTAATTTATTAATCTTTCAATATCAAGCATAAAGTAATTTCTCTAAAGAAAGCGTAAATTTCCATATTAGTATAATTTACGTCTTAGCAAAAAAATATAAATAATTAATTTGATGTGTAAGATTATATAGTGTAGCTGAAGTCCTATGATAGTGTCATTTCAGCACCCCTGTCATTCCAGCACATGGTGTACAACAACTGCACGAACATTACAATCACAGGTAATTTGCTGGTGTCATTCCTGTAGCCTTACGATGTCATTCGAGTAGCTCCTTTTCTTGTCATCCCAGTGCCCTGACACTGGGATCCAGATTGCCAAAATGGTGCATTATAAAATCTCTAAATTCCAGCGTCACGCGCTGGAACGACAGGATTGTGCGCGTCACCCGTATGACGTTATCCCAGTGTGTCTTTTTGCCATCCGAGTAGTCTAATGATGTCATCCCAGTACTTGATACTGGGATCCATTCTTTTTTCACTGGATTCCAGCGTCACGCACTGGAATGACACCCTTCGATGAACATAAGAAACCTCTTATTTTCGATTCTGTATAAAAATGAAAATAAGGCTTACCTTATTTGCGTGGATGAACATAAGAGACCTCTTATTTTCGATTTTGCGTAAAAATGAAAATAAGGCTGGATTCCAGCGTCACGCGCTGGAATGACACCTTCAGAAAGTGGACCAGCGCTGGAATGACAAGGTTGTGGATGTCATCCCAGTGCTCCGACACTGGGATCCAAGCTTCCATAATAATCAAGATGTTGTGTTTCAAATTAAAATTAGCTACTTTCTATGTTCACAAGATTAGTTTAGCAAGCAAACTCTACTGGATTCCAGTGTCAAGCACTGGAGTGACACCATTTGATGAAAATAAGAAATCTCTTATTTTCGATTCTATATAAAAATGAAAATAAGGCTTATCTATTTGCGTGGATAAACATAAGAAACCTCTTATTTTCGATTTTGCGTAAAAATGAAAATAAGGCTGGATCCCAGCGTCACGCGCCGGAATGACAGAGTTTAAGAAATTTACTAAATGAGAAAAAAGGCAAAAGAAGACCCGTTGGTGGCTAATTATTTATATTAACTTTATAAACTGGCGTTTTTTTATTCTAAACGTCTAATCTCGCTGCTTTTAAACCGCAACTGATCTAAATTTAAACGTTAAGAAATTTACTAAGCAGAAAAAAGGCAAAAGAAACCCTGTTAGCTAGTTATTCACTATCTATCTTTTAATCGGCGTTTTTTACTGTTTTAAACGCTTTAACAAGCGCATTTTAGCTTATATAGGTAAAAACCTTGAAAGTTTATTAAAGACATAAGTGCACATAGTGCAAAAAATTAAACATGAGACGCCAAATACATTGAGTTTTTTGTCATTTTATCTGCACAGACTGAAGATAAATAAATAGCTTCAGCCGTATGATAAGTAGACTTTTTGGAAACGTCAAGTGGTTTTTTGTTTCTGATTGCTGTGATGTTTAATGCGTTGTTGGTTCGTTGTTTGAGAAGTTTATTGACTTTCAACACGCTTTGGTCTATACAACTTTAATACCTTAAACTACCGGACATGCCTGACTTAAAGACAATGATGTTAAATTTTGGCCCCCAACACCCGGCTGCACATGGGGTGTTGCGTCTTGTATTGGAGATGGATGGTGAAGTAATCGAAAGGGCTGATCCTCATATTGGGCTTCTGCACCGTGGTACTGAAAAATTAATAGAGCATAAAACGTATCTTCAAGCCTTGCCTTATTTTGATCGCCTTGACTACGTATCACCAATGTCACAAGAGCATGCATATTCGCTATGTGTAGAGAAGTTGTTGCAATGCGAAGTGCCGATAAGGGCAAAATATTTGCGTGTTCTGTTCTGTGAATTAACAAGAATACTCAACCATCTACTCAATATCTCCTCTCAAGCACTTGATGTTGGGGCAATGACTCCTCTTTTATGGCTTTTTGAAGAAAGGGAAAAAATACTGGAATTTTATGAAAGGGCTTCAGGAGCAAGGTTTCACGCGGCTTACATCAGACCAGGTGGGGTCGCAGCAGATGTTCCAGAAGGTTTAATTGAAGATATTGCAAAGTTTATAGAGCAGTTTCCAAAATATATAGACGATGTTGACGAGCTTTTGACAGAAAATAGAATCTGGAAACAACGTACTGTAGAAATCAGTGAAATATCAATTAAACAGGCTCTTGATTGGGGTTTTAGTGGTCCAATGTTGCGTGCTGCTGGGCTTGCTTGGGATTTGCGAAAGAGCCAGCCATATGAAATATATGACCAACTAGATTTTGATATACCGATCGGTCAAAATGGTGATTGTTATGACCGTTATTTAGTGAGAATGGAAGAGATTAGGCAGTCCATCAATTTGGTAAAGCAGTGTATAGAAAAAGTGCCTAAAGGGCCAATAAAAACTGAAGACAGGAAGATTTCTCCACCGCCAAGAACAGAGATGAAAAGGTCTATGGAGGCCCTAATTCACCATTTTAAGCTTTATTCAGAAGGATATCATGTGCCGAAAGGCGAGGCGTATGCTGCAGTTGAGGCACCGAAAGGTGAGTTTGGTGTATATATAGTTTCAGATGGTACCAATAGGCCCTACAGATGCCGAATAAGAGCACCTGGCTTTCCACATTTGCAAGCCTTAGATTTTATGGCAAAAGGACATATGCTTGCTGACATCGCAGCAATTATTGGCTCACTCGATATAGTTTTTGGTGAAATTGATAGATAACTTTTCAGTTATAGCCAACTGCAAATAGGGCTAATCTTTTGATCATTATGGCTGGGATTGTTTTTTACCACTTTTCATCTGAACAGATAAAAACCTTATACCTGCACATGTACTTGCTTTTATCACTTACCCTTTTTAAAAGGCATGTTTTCATTAAACAAGCAAACTGTACTTGATCCGTTTCTTAA
This sequence comes from Wolbachia endosymbiont of Ctenocephalides felis wCfeJ, assembly GCF_012277315.1. Lineage (NCBI taxonomy): Bacteria > Pseudomonadati > Pseudomonadota > Alphaproteobacteria > Rickettsiales > Anaplasmataceae > Wolbachia > Wolbachia endosymbiont of Ctenocephalides felis. Next base: position 401,415 of record NZ_CP051157.1, read on the forward strand.
AGTAAACACAGAGCCAACTTTTTCGATGATAAGATAATCATCAACTGTACGGAAATTTATTAGAGATTCATACCCTGCAGAATCAACCATAAAGACCGCTGGAAAGTTAGAATTTTCCTTATTAAATTGTAAGTATGTAAATTTTCCGTCATCAAAGACTTTGGTAGGTATAATTGACTCGCTGCCCTTAATATGTGAAATAGAGTAATTAAAATTTAGACCTTTCTTTGCAACCTCAAGATCGTTTATATCAGGAATAGTGGTGGGGCTGTTTTGTGCAAGAATGTCACCGTTATCGGTTGCGTAGATTTCGTCGCTGTTAAACAGAGGATAAAGAAACCTTACTTCGTATGCTAACCTTGGGTCATCCAGTCCAGTTGCTTCCTCAGCATGAAGTTCAAAGTAATAAACTCTTTTATTAGTAATTATAGTTGCATTAGTGTCAGCAATATCATCTATAGGCTTGATAAATAACCTGTTGCCTTGGGGAGTAAGCTGCCAGCCAGTTGGATCACCCATTGAAAGGTTTTGTATTACTTCACCTGGCTCAAACAATATGCTCGATTGATAACCATAAAAGCCTGTATATTTATGTATAGCTTGTGGATTATAATTTATTACTTTTATGTGACTGTCTGCAGCTATTGAACGTGGTTCCTGCTTCGCAAATGCCTCGCCACCATAAAAAAACAATAGCACAGCAAACAATAAGCTAATCATAACATCAAAATTATACACCAACCATTATTTTATCATTGAGAAGCATTAACTGCAACTGCTAAGGCATCCGCTCTATTCTTAAATAATTCTATATTTCTTCAAACTCATCAATTAAAGTTCTCACGTCTTGCGGTAAATCAGAACGAAATTCCATATATTCCTTACTCTTTGGGTGATATAATCCTAGTTTATAGGCATGTAATGCTTGTCTATTAAAGGTACAAATAAAATCAGAATGTTTAGCATATTTTGCACTTTTGCTACTATTTTTTCCGTAAACCTGATCACCAATAATAGAATGTCCTATGTAACTCATGTGTACTCGAATTTGATGTGTTCTACCTGTATCTAAAGTACATTTGACTAAGCTCGCTTGCCCTATAATTTTTTGCACCAAATAATGGGTAATTGCTCTTTTTCCTGTGGTTTTCGTTACACACATCACTTCTTTATTGCTACGTTTGGGGGCAATATTAGTTTTTATTGTTCCTTGCGGATTAGATAATGTTCCCCAGACTACTGCTAGATATTCTCGTCTTATTTTACGATTTGATAGTAATTCAGACAAAAAACTATGGGATTCCTCATTTTTTGCAATTACCATTAGTCCGCTGGTGTCTTTATCAAGCCTATGAACAATTCCTGGTCTTACGTGGGTATATGGAATTTTACCGAGGTGAGCGACAACTGCATTTAGGAGCGTATCATTGTTTGTTCCAGCACCTGGGTGCACTGTTAATCCACTTTGTTTATTGAGAACTATAATATCCTCATCTTCGTAGATGATATCGAGTTTTATGTTGTGATTAGGCTCAATTGATGTGGATTCGTTATTAGAAGTAAGATGCACCACATATTTCTCACCTGATTTTACTATGTAATCGTTATTAGTTATAGGCACACCAAGTAATTCCACCTGCCCATTCTGTATCAATCTTTGCGCTTTGCTGCGTGATATGTTGCACTCTTCAGCTATGTAGGTGTCTAACCTTCTCACCACTGTTGATATGCAAGGTTATATCTATAGTAACTACCCTACACAAGCTGCTCCAAATGCTGCTTGAATATCTGGATCTATGAAATCAACTTCTGTACTAGGAAGGTCACCTTGTTTTTCAATATAGCAAATTGTCCGAGAACCATCTTTCCAGTGGATTATTATCTTGTTGTCAAGATTCCGCAACGTTGCCTTTTCTCCCAGTTTAATGGACTCTAATACGTAATATAAAAATTCACTTGGTTTGCCGTTGATTTCTTTTTTCCACTCCTTTATTTCTTTTTGTTTAGGGCGCGCTTCCTTAAGGTTTTTTATTTTTTCTCGCTTCTCTTCCATCCTTTCTTCTTTTTCTAGCCGTGCTAGTTCTTCATCCAATATTTCTTCTTCATCTCGTTGTGAGCCATTAGAGGTGGGGCTGCTAGTTTCAGAACTGACGCCACTATCAAGTTCTTTTGGTTGAGCTTGTTTGTTTTTTGCCTCCTCTAAAGATTTCTTTAATTCTTGTATTTCCTTTTCTAGATCACATAACCTTTCTAGAAGTTGATTATAACCTCCGTCAACATCCCGAGAATTCTCATTATCACCTTCTGCCTGATTATTGCCACTTTCATGTTCATTTTGATCAGATTGCGTTGTATCAAAATAGGGTATACCAAATTTCCCAAGTTTTAAGCTTTTTACCTTATTTTTCACTGTCTCCATAGTATCATTAAAAGTTTTAATAGCACTTTGCAGCTTAGAAAAAGTACCTTTAATATCTAGTGAATTTGCTTTCTTTGTCAATTCTTTAGTGTCGTTTAAAACTTTTGAAATTTCTGCATGTAGCCAATCTAAATCTTTTTTGATATCCTCTCTAATCTCTTTGAGATGATTAAGAGCTTCTTGAATCTTTTCATTTGAAGGGTCTAAAAGGTCTTTCTTAAACAACTTATTAGCTTCAGTTAGTTGTTTATCTAGTATTCTACAAACATCATTTTTAAAACCAGTTAAAAACCTTTCAAATAATCTTAACGCTTGTGATTGTAAATCATTCTCCTCCTTACTCTCAAATTTATTTTCCATTACCGATATAACACCACCTTTTCTCCATGGAAGTAGAATATCTGCACTATTGAATTTTTTAACGATATTACATGCATTATTCACTTCATTATTCTTCAAATTTTTAATTAATGTTATGAGTGCACTAACAACAGTGATAGCGACCACTGCTGCAATGAAAGTCCATTCTTTCCAACTTCGGATATGGACAAAGCCAAATTTTGCCAATGCACCGGCTATAATTAGACTACTCAGTACATATGGTGCAGTGAGCAGAATAATTTTATTTCTGTTCTCTTGTCTTTTGTTTTCCAATGTTTCTCCCTGTTTTTCGGCAATTGGTAAAACTATAGAAAAATTTTCTTTTTTGTTGCCTATAAGGCTCGTGTCTGGAACAATTTCTATTACTGATGCATTCTGAGCAATCTCATTTATTCCATCACTTTCTCCACCTCTGATCTTTATATCTATTGAGCTATCACCATTTTTTGATTTCTCATCTTTTATTTCTTGCGTGTGTATATACTTTATAACAAGAGAGGTTAATAAAATTGTTCCAAGAATAACAGAAGCAAGAGCGTAAGCTGGCATTAATTGCGAATTAAAAATGTCCGTAATATAACTCAGATTATTATGGGTTATCATTACTGCTGCAACATACGCCAAAGAAAACTGAATCCAAGTACTTACAGCAACTGTGGGTAGCGTGTTATTTACAGAATATTTCTTTGTTGCACGCCATGCTTTAGGGAAAAAGCCAATAGCATCATTTATATTACCCACACTGTGAGTTACATTAATACCTGAGAGTGGAGCACCTGAGTTCATAAACTTCCTTATATCTTAACTAAATTAATTATATATTAATAACACTTTAAAAGCAAGCTTTTTAACTTAAAGTCGCATGCCAAGGCCTGTTGGAGCGCACTTTACTAATCTTTATGTCACTATTTGTTAACCAAACAGAATATGTGCCATACGTTTTTAAATCGGCGTATTTGATAGTTTTAGTATTACAGGATGGATAGTCGAATTTGCTTAATTGAATTATTAAGTCAACTCTGTCACAACTTTCTACAACCCCTTCTTTTTTATAAGCTAGTAACACTGATTTGTTATTCCCTTTATTATATATGCATCCATAATCGCTACACTTTAGTTTTTTATTTGAATTATTGTATTTGGTATGATTCAAAACTTGATTCTGTCCGTTTTGCCTTGCCCACGTTTTGATAACAAAGTTTCTATTTTTTCTAGTGAGAGAATATAGTAAGTTGTCACTCTCCTTTATGGCAACATTATTAGTGCTGACTAGAATATCGGGAGTTCTATACATAGCACCGCAGAAAATGCCCAACGTGATAAAAAAAATTCCAAAGAAGCGCCAAGTTCTCTCCCACAAGCACAGCCACAACAATCCAAGTGTTATGATAATAATTGATGAAGCAGGAAAAGTGCGAATAGGAATAACCAAATACCGAAGACTGGCGATTGTATTTGTCATATACAAAACACCGTCAATTGGACGTTCTATAAATGGCACTATAATCCACTCAATGCCTAAAGGAATCAATAGAACATAGATTATTCCAAGTGGAATAATAATCAATGTTACTATCGGTATAGCAACTAAATTTGTGATAATGCTGCTGATTGAAAGATAGTTAAAATTGTATATTGTGTATGGAACAGTTGCTAGACTTGCTATCACTGAGCTGATCATTATCGACACAAAATACTTCATTATTTTTATTTTAAGCAGCTTATTAGCATTAATCTGATAACTGGCAACCAGTGCCAAAACGGCAGAAAATGACATTTGAAAGCCGGGCTTTAAAATCGCTTCTGGTTCTACTATAAGTATCATTGAAGCAGCAAACGCAATTGCTATTAATCCCCGATATTTCCTCTCTATTATTATTGCAACAAGTACCAAAATCACCATAATGTACGCACGCTGAGCGGAGATTTGCATACCGGTGACCAGCAGATAAAATGTGGTTGGCAAAATGGTGAAAAATGCAGATATTTTCTTGGTATTGTACTTAAGAGTTAAAGTTTCAGACATTGCAAATAAATTACGAAACACTATAAAAAACAGGCCAGCAACAAATGATAAGTGCAGACCAGATATAGCAAACAAATGTGCTATGCCTGAATCTCGTATTGCATCCATAGTTTTTTGGTCTATTCCGTCTTTTTTACCGATCAGTAATGCGGAGATTATGTCTGCATGTGGTTTTTTGATATTTTGCTGCAGGTTTTCATAAATATGTTGACGGAAAGACTCTATATACTCTTGAAATTTTCTTGCTTGAGCCTTTTTGTGTAAAGCTACTTTGCTCGTTGTAAAGCCTGTAGCACTTATTTTCTGGTAATATGCTATTCTTGCAAAATCATATGCATACTCTGAAGGTGCAATCTTTGGCGGAAAGAGCTTTGCTGAAAATTTTATTTGATCGCCTATTTCCACGCCTTCTTCCACTTTAGTTCTAACTGATATTCTTATGTTGTCTAAAGTAATGCGACCAGCGCATGACGCTGGAATTTGTGTATTTTTTTCTGGATTCACGTGTCTGGGCGCTGGGATAATAGGGGGGAGTTTTTCAACAGATAGCAGAAACTGTCTATATAAGCCCTTATTGCTAATATCCTTCACTGTGGCAACGATATTTTTTACATACCTCTCTTTATCAAGAATTTGAGTATCAACTAAAGCTGTTCTCAGCTTGCTGGCTGTAAATCCTATAAGCATTGCAATCAAGGCAATACATAATATTGCGTACCTTTTGTACAGTATTGCAATTAGAATTAGTATAGGTAAAAGCGAGAGAAAAATAGATGTGGTAAAAACACAGCTTGGTTCAGCACTTACAGAGAAATAAATTAAGATTCCCACACATTGAAAGACAGGAACCCATAGTATCAAATTGTGTTTTTCATTGTGCAGATTGTTGCGTATATAACTGGCTGTTATATCAAGAAGAGTCAATAAATACACAAAATGTACACAATAGTAGGATTTTATTCTTTTATTTCCTATTATTGTATATATAATAACTAAATAAACAACGACGCGGGGTGGAGCAGCTCGGTAGCTCGTCAGGCTCATAACCTGAAGGTCGTAGGTTCAAATCCTACCCCCGCAACTTGATCCGGCCGTCATCCAATAGAAACAAAAAAACTACTTGACAAACTCCTCTAACCCCCTTATAATGAGACTGAAGCTATTATTTATCTTCAGTCTGTGCAGATTAAATGAGAAAAAAACTTAGCATATTTGGCGTCTCATGTTTAATTTTTCGCACTATGTGCACTGTATGTCTTTTTAAAACTTCTGGTTTTTTACCTATACAAGCTGAAACGCGCTTATAAGTCGTTTAAGACATCAAAAACGCCAATATCATAAGATAGATAGTGAATAACTAGCTACTCGGGGTTTCTTTTGCTTTTTTTCTGCTTAGTGAGTTTCTTAAACGTTTATGGCTAAGGTTAAGCTGCATTAAAAAGCAGCTAAGTCGCACTTATTAAGCGTTTAGGATAAAAAAACGCCAACATTTCGACACAAAAGTAAATAACTAGCCACCACGGGGTTTCTTTTGCTTTTTTTCTTCATTTGGTAAATTTCTTAAATATTTATAGCTAAAGCAATTTAAAAGACCAAAAATGCAATAGCTGACCCTGGAGTGGCTTTACTAGCTATGACGGATTGAAGACAAAAGCAAAATCTGGATTTAGAAAGGTGATTGATTTAAGATTTCTAAATACTTATCTTTTATATAATTTTCATGTAATAGATGTCCATGCATCCAATCATATACCTACTCAGCCTGCTACTTAATCTTTACAGCTTCGTTCTCATATGTTGGGTTGTACTGGACTGGCTGATTAAGCTTAATGTAGTCAACGCGTATAATGAGACTGTGAGTAACATAATGCACACCTTAAACCGGCTCACTTATCCACCACTGAAGGTTATCAGAAGGTATATAAGACCGTTCAATGGATTAGATTTGTCTGTAATGATATTGATAATAGCAATACACTTTGTAAAATATACAATTACTTACTACTTTAAGTAGATGTTAAAAAAATATCTAAAGTCAGCGATATACTTATCACTCTTAGTGTATACATGTGTATCAGTTTTCAGCTACAATTATAAAGACCCATCTTTAAATACAGTTACAAATGAAGACGCAACAAATTTGGGTGGAATAGTAGGTTCATACTTAGCTGATATATTAGTTCAATTTCTTGGACTTACTAGCATTACAGTAACTACAACTGCAGTTTATTTTCTGATCTTCAATCCATCAAAAAAGTTGCTGAAAATTTTCTATTTAACATTAATCAATTTAGCAATATGTGCTATATTACCGCAGTTTTCGCTTGGCATTACTGCAAGGTATATGCACAGTGGAATAGTGGGAAATACTCTAATTGATCACTGTCCATTTTACATATTCGCAATAGCAGCGTTGGTAGGTACTGTAGGATTGATTGGTTGGAAGAGAACAATTTACTCTCTATTCTTCTTATGTAAAAAAACAACTTGCCTTTTTGCAAAAGCTCTGCTTTTTAGGCCACGTAAAACCGCTGAATATTCGATTGCACCGTTAACAGTAGAGGAAAGCCATAAGGCTCAAATCACTACCAGCAAGCAACCAAAAGAAAGACAGAAAAAAGTTACTGGAGAGACTTTTAAACCTTCTAGTGGGTTTGAGTTTCCAAGTATTCATTTACTTTCTAAGGCGGAAGAGTCTTTGCAGAGAAAACAGCTGAATGAAATAGAAAGCAATAAGAATTTATCTCTGCTGGAGCAAGTCTTAAGTGATTTTGGCGTACAAGGAAAGATTATCAGTGTATGTTATGGACCAGTTGTGACTTTATACAAGCTTGAACCACAAGCTGGCACAAAATCTGCAAGGGTAATTGGCCTTGCGGATGATATAGCACGGTCAATGAGTGCGCTCTCTGCGCGCATTTCAATAATTCGTGGGCAAAATGCTATGGGAATAGAACTGCCAAACAAGGAAAGAGAAATTGTTATGTTGCGTGATTTACTCGAATCACCAGAATACCAAAATGCAAATTTGAATCTTCCAATTGCGCTCGGTAAAGAGATAAGCGGAAAACCAGTAATTGCTGATTTGGCTAAAATGCCGCACTTGCTCGTTGCTGGAACCACAGGGTCAGGTAAATCAGTTGCAATTAATACTATGATTCTTTCACTCGTTTATCGGTTAAGTCCTGATGAATGTAAGATGATAATGATTGACCCAAAAATGCTTGAGCTTTCGATATATGATGCAATACCACATTTAATAACACCAGTAGTAACAGAGCCAAAAAAAGCTGTTATTGCTCTTAAATGGATAGTAAAAGAGATGGAAAACCGCTATCGCATGATGTCATATTTAAACGTGCGTAATGTAATAAACTATAACCAAAGAATTACAGAAGCGATGAATAATGGAATAGAGTTGGAACGTGTTGTGCAAATCGGCTTCAACTCAACAACAGGTAAACCTTTATTTGAAAAACTGCCAATCAAAATGGAGACATTTCCGTATATTGTAGTGATTGTGGATGAAATGGCGGATTTAATGCTTGTTGCCGGAAAGGAGATAGAGTGCTCTATTCAGCGTTTAGCTCAAATGGCTCGTGCTGCAGGAATACATATCATAATGGCAACGCAACGTCCATCTGTAGATATCATAACAGGCGTGATAAAAGCAAACTTTCCAACGAGAATCAGTTTTGCTGTTACCTCTAAAATAGATAGCCGTACAATACTTGGTGAACAAGGAGCTGAACAGTTGCTCGGTATGGGTGACATGCTCTATATGGCCTCTGGTGGTAAGATTATTCGAGTTCATGGCCCATTTGTAAGTGATGATGAGGTGCAAAATATAGTTAATCACCTAAAAGCACAAGGTGAACCACACTATATGGAGGAAATTACCAAAGAAGATGAGAATTCTTCTGTGGAATCAGAAGGTGAAACAGAGGATGAAGAGAACGACCTATACAAGCAAGCAGTGGCTATCATTCAAAGGGATCAAAAGGTTTCAACCAGTTACATTCAACGACAACTGAGAATAGGCTATAACAGAGCTGCAAACATTGTTGAAAGAATGGAAAAAGAAGGTATTGTCAGCGCTCCAAATCACTCAGGAAAAAGAGAGATATTGGTAGAATGACTACAAATTCACCTGTGCTATGATATCTACAAGCAATTGATATAATACTTAATTTAAATAAGATGTACTTACCTGCAAAAATATTTTTCACCTCATTCATTTTTGGGTTTGTTCTTCATCCTTATTTTATAAAGCTTCTAAAAAGAATCAGCAAAGGTGGACAGCCAATCAGATTATGTGGACCGAAAAGTCATTTGATCACCAAAAGAAGCACCCCTACTATGGGCGGGGTGATAATACTGTTTTCCACTTTATTGCCAGTTTTACTTTGGGCTCAGTTAACACCAGAGATCCTATTGCTGGTATTTGTAACTTTGTTTTTTGCTCTGATTGGATTTATTGACGACTATTTAAAATTAAAAGCAAATAACCATCGAGGTTTAAGTGCAAAAACTAAGATACTTGTCCAATTTATAGTCATCCTGGTTGTTATGTCTATATTCAAGCCATATTTTTCTGAAGGTTTTACAAAAACGTTTCTATTGAGAGAAGTAGTGATCGACTTTGGCTGCCTATATGTGCCGTTTGCTGCATTTGTGATTGTCGGCTCTTCCAATGCTGTGAATCTCACAGATGGCCTCGATGGCCTTGCTGCAACCCAAGCTATCACTTCTTTTGTTTCTTTGGGATTAATTGCATATATGGCTAAAGCAGACTTGGGAATCATTTTATTCTGCATCGCATTTGTAGGAGCAATTTTAAGTTTCTTGTGGTTTAATACACATCCGGCAAAAGTATTTATGGGTGACGTTGGCAGCTTATCAGTTGGCGCAGCCTTAGGATTAATTAGCGTTCTAATTAAAAGGGAAGTACTTTTTGCCTTTATTGGAGCAATCTTTGTGATGGAGACTTTGTCTGTCATTATTCAGGTATCGTACTTTAAATATACGAAGTTTAAATGTGGCAAGGGCAGCAGGATTTTTCTCATGACACCAATACATCACCATTTTGAAAAAAAGGGATGGTCAGAAAATGAAATAGTTGTAAAATTTTGGATAATTGCTATTACTTGTTCGATCTTCACTTTAGCTTTCTTATTATAGAAACCTATGAAATACCCAGATTTTACACTAGAAAATGAGTTGTCAGGAGTGATAGCAGGAGTAGATGAGGTTGGAAGGGGCCCGCTAGCTGGTCCAGTGATGTCTGCAGCAGTAGTATTTACTGATAGAAATATGATCATTGAAGGCATTAACGACTCAAAAAAATTGACTGCCAAAAGCAGGCAAATTTTATATGAAAAAATAACGTCTGTTGCAAAATTTGGTATAGGGATAGCAAGTGTAGAGGAAATAAATTCATACAATATTTTGCAGGCAACAAAGCTTTCAATGCAGCGTGCGTTGATGAACTTGGGTCTAGAACTAGATTATGTGCTAGTTGATGGTAATCAACCACCCAAAGTAAAATGGCAAGTAAAGCCCATAGTAAATGGCGATAGTTTGAGTGTATCAATCGCGGCAGCTTCAATTATTGCAAAAGTTACAAGGGATCAGTTAATGCAAGAGCTGCATAATCAACACCCGGAATATAATTGGCATAAAAATAAGGGATATGGAACAAAAGAGCACAGAGAAGCTATAAGCCTCTATGGCGTTACGGAACATCATAGAAAAAGCATGGCTGTTCAGGCAATGGCATCACTTACATAGTATCTTATCTACAACGCTTGCGCAAAATATCTCAGTGCATTTTCAAATATAAGCATCCCATCACCATACTTTGGCACAGCAGAATTTAAGCGCTTGTACTTCTCTTTTTCAAGTGGCCAGTTGTCTCGCTGAGTAAAAAATATTCCTCTCTCCGGGTGAGGCATCAAAGCTAGTACTCTGCCACTTTTATCTGATAAAGCTGCAAGATCGTACACAGATCCATTTGGATTGTAAGGAAACTGTAAGTTGGCATAGTCACCATCCTCATTAATGTAACGCAATGCAACAGAACCGCTCTCAATCAATTGATTCAAAGCATCCCGATTCATAAAGAACTTGCCTTCTCCATGAGCAACAGGAAGATACAATTCATCTAGGCCGCGTAGCCAAACAGAACTACTATGTGGATTAACTTTAACTCTAATCCAACGACATTGATAATTACCTATATCATTACGTATTAAAGCTAGGTTAGAGAATTCTGGGATTAACTTTACCAATATTTGACAACCGTTACATATCCCTATAACAAGCTTATCCTGAAATAAAAAATCTTGAAGCTCGTTCAATAAGTTGTTCTTGATGCGTAGAGCAAAAGCGTTACCGGCACCAGTATCGTCTCCATAGGAAAAACCTCCTGGAATTGCAAGTATATCACTTGATTTCAGCTCACCTGGATTATGTATAACTTCATTAATGTGAACGATTTTTACCTTTACATTGCTGATACCAAGTTTTCTACTACACTCCATAAATGCAAATGCAGTCTCTTTTTCGCAGTTTAAACCATAGCCAGATAAAACAATAATTTTCATAAATTAAAAATTAAAAAACTCGAATTTCCTTTTCACAAAATTTGCCACTAAATTTAGAGCAAACAACATTATCAAGAGAGCTATAATCGCAATAGCAGCAAGTTCAATGAATGCAATTTCAGGGCTACTTGACCATATGTATATTTGCACAGGTAAAACAGTTGCTGGGTCAAAAAAAGATGTTGGTGTATCAGCTATAAATGCTACCATACCTATCATAAGTAGAGGAGAAGATTCACCTAAAACTCTTGCAACTGCAAGCATAGCACCGTGTATTATCCTTGGCAATGCAATCGGTAAAGAGTGGTCTAATATTACCTTGATGTGAGGTGCACCAATAGCAAAAGCTGCATCTTTTATTGTAATAGGAACGTTCGCAAAAGCATTTTTTGTTGCAATTATAATATTAGGCAGCATCATGAATGAGAGGGTCATTCCACCAACAAGCGGCGAAGAACGCGGTAGCCCAAATATACCAAGGTAGAGAGTTAAACCTACTACGCCGAATATTATTGAAGGTACTGCAGCAAGGTTATTTACGCTAACCTCTACAATGCTAGTTACTATACTACTTCTTGGCATAAACTCATGAAGACAGATACCAGACATAATTCCTATTGGTAATGCTAAAGCCATGCATACTATAATCGTCATTAACGAGCCAACAAATGCTCCTAAAATCCCTGCATTTTCAGGTTCACGGGAATCAGATTTAAGAAATAAAGACTTATTAAAGAATTTTTTCACTCTTCCCTTTTCTTTCAGCCAGTCGAGTAATTTAGCATAATGATCGTCAAAATACTTATTTTTGTTTATTGAATTGATTATACCTGAAGCAGTAAACCAGATTTCATATTTACCACTGTATTTTGCTTTCCTGTAAAAAAAATTCTCCAATTCCTTGTAAGAGTTACGACCTAAAATTTCATCAACATTTTTGAAATCAGTTCCTTCAAATATTTTATGTAGAGAATTATTGAGCAACTCAATAGATTTATATCTCAAATCACTAGGACTATCTGTTAAAGCAAAATCAGCGTTTATTTCAATTGGCAACAAAACTTTAGTTACCGTTAAAGCACTGTAAGAGTTAATTAATATACTTAGCAATATACATATAGGACAACCTAGCGAAATAACTAACGTTATAAGAGAACAGAAATACAGCGTTTTATTTCTTTTGTTTTTCTTTTTTATGCGAGCATGTACGCGTCTCGACTGAAGCAGCTTAAGGAATTTTGTTTTTATGTTCATTATGTAGCTAGCCTAAATGAGATTTTCTTGCTTATACTAAACATCAATACTTTTTTATCACCTCAACGCCTGACCCAGTGTTTATACTGAGATCTACACTGGCGTCTACTTAGATCTACTGTTTTTGTAAGTAGTACGTTCTTTTATTCTTGCAGCTTTTCCAAATAGCTTACATAAGTAGTATAATTTCGCTCTACGAACTTTTCCCTTTCTTGTCACTTGCACTGAAACTAACGCAGGAGAATAAACAAAAAACTGTGATACTATACTTTCTCCATGACTCACTTTCCTAACCGCAAAAGAAGAATGTAACCCACGATTTCTTTTTGATATACATACACCTTCAAATATTTGCATACGTTCGCTTGCACCTTCAACCACTTTAAAAGTGACCTTCAAATCATCACCAGGACGAAACTCTGGCAATTCTTTAGCTAACACTTGCATTTGCTGCTTATTGAACTTTTCAAGTAAACTTGTCATTTATATCTCCATCTAATAATTCAGGCCTACGCCTTTTTGTTAAAGCTTGAGACTGTTTCCGCCTCCAATCACTTATTTTTTTGTGATTACCAGACAACAGAATCTCAGGCACTTTATGTTCTCTCCACTGCTTAGGTTTAGTATATTGAGGGTACTCAAGCATACCACCACCATAACTAAAACTTTCTTCAGCAATACTATCAGAATTACTTACTACACCAGGAAGAAGCCTAACACATGCATCGAGAACTACCATTGCAGCCGGCTCGCCTCCTGAAAGTATATAATCTCCAATACTTAACTCATAAGGAGTATACTCATCAATCACTCTTTGGTCAATACCCTCAAATCGACCGCATAATATTGTGATATGAGGAAATTCTATCAATTCTTTTGCAACGCTTTGATTAAATCTCGTGCCAGATGGAGTCATATAAATAAATTTAGTATCCCTATGAGCAGAAAGTACACTATCAACTGCATCACCAATCACATCAGGGCGCATAATCATTCCTGCTCCACCTCCATATGGAGCATCATCTACTGTTGAATGTTTATCTTTAGCAAAAAAACGTATATTTATTACATCAAGGTCCCATATTTTCTTTTCTAACGCTTTTCCAGCAAGGGAATAGCTTAAAAATCCAGGAAACATCTCTGGAAATATAGTTAATATTGTAACATTGAACATCTTTGTAAATTTATAGTAAACTTAGGTAGTAAATTGATGTAATATCTACAATATATAGTTAAATCAAATATGCTGCCAGGCAAAATAATATATGAAGGTAAAGCGAAATCTATTATTGAAGCTAAAGATTCGTTAACTGTCATACAGCACTTTAAAGATGACGTAACAGCCTTTAATAAAGAAAAATATGAGGTTATTGAGGGTAAGGGAATAATCAACAACTTCATTAGCGCTTTTATCATGGAAAAGCTTGAAAAAGCAGGAATTGGCACACACTTTATAAAAACTCTGAATGAAAGAGAGCAGCTAGTTAAAAAACTAAAGATTATACCTCTTGAAATAGTAGTGAGAAATATTGCAGCCGGTAGTTTTTGCAAACGTTTTAATGTAAAAGAAGGCGAGAAGCTTATATCTCCTATAATCGAATTTTTCTATAAAGATGACAATCTGGCTGATCCAATGGTAAATGAAAACCACGTGCTATATTTTGGCTGGCTATCTCGTGAAGAAATGGAAGAGGTTAAAACTACAACCTTAAAAATCAACAAAGTTCTAGTTGACTTATTTTCAAATGCAGGTATAGATTTAGTCGACCTCAAATTAGAATTTGGCAGGCTAATGAGCGATAAAGCAAAGATCATCCTAGCTGATGAGATCAGCCCTGACAATTGCAGGTTATGGGATAACAGTACTCACAAAAAACTAGATAAAGATGTCTTCCGTCTAAGTTTAGGAAACCTAAAGGAAGCATATTTAGAAGTTGCAGAAAGATTGTCAGTAAAGTTAGTCTAACTAAGACGCTACTTCATCAAGCGGTGGTTTATATTTCTCATGAAGCTTTCCAATAATCTCAATTTTTTCTCCACGTTTTTGGAAATGATTTTTTACACTTTGCATATTCTCAGGATCTACGATCAATACCATACCAATACCGCAGTTAAATGTCCTTAACATTTCTCTCTTCTCCACTTTACCCTCTTTTATCAGCCACAAAAATATATCTGGCCATTCCCAAGAACCAATGTCTATGTCGGCAAATAAATCTTCTGGAAGAATCCGCGGAACATTATCCACTAAGCCACCACCTGTGATGTGTGCAATACCTTTTACCTTTGACATAATAGGTAATAAAGAATCAACGTATATTTTTGTTGGTTCAAGTAGCATCTCACCCCAGGTTTTATTATTCCACGGAGATAAGTCATTATAATTTATGCCTAAATCTTTAAAAATATGTCGCACCAAAGAAAACCCATTTGAGTGAATTCCGTTCGACTCTAAGCCAACTATACAGTCACCTTCCTTCATAGTGTTACATTTTGGAAGGATCTTACTTTTATTGACCACTCCAACCACAAATCCTGCAAGGTCATAGTGATTATTACTATACATTCCAGGCATTTCTGCGGTTTCTCCACCAACTAATGCTATATTGGCCTGTTTACATCCCTCTGCAATACCCTGCACTACAGACAATAGAACATCTTTACTCAAAGTACCTGTTGCGAAGTAATCGAGGAAAAATAAAGGTGTTGCTCCTTGCGCAAGCAAGTCATTCACACACATTGCAACTAGATCTATGCCTATAGTACCATGTTTGTTTACTTCTTGAGCTATCAACAGCTTTGTACCCACCCCATCAGTTGAAGAAACGAGTACTGGATGGTCATATTTTTTACTCAGCGCAGCGAAATCAAACAGCGCGGAAAATGAACCTTCTTCGCTAATAACCTCTTCCTTTTTTTTAGTTTTCCCAACTATAAGGTTGACCTCTTTTATTAGCTTATTATACAGCTTAAGGTCTACTCCTGATTTAGCATAAGTGCTCATAATCTTTACACAGATTCTACGATTATTAATACCATATTAATAATCTGGCACAAAAAGTACAACGAAACTTTCTTCCGATTGAACATTATATGTTTACCAATATAGGGTAACTTGGAGAGTAGATTAGTAGAATGTTTCTGTCAGCCCCTTGCAGAATCTTACTGTTACCCACAAACATGATGTCTGTCTAGAGAGAGTGAAGCAAGCAAAATTTTAGGATAAAGTAGGCTAAATGGAGGTGCAATTTTTCTGTAATTAATGTTCATACAGTTGTACTAGAGTTATAAAAGAAGAGATACTAGATCTTATACCTTTTGCACTCAAACTCACATAAATCATGGATTATGCATGCCTCACATAAAGGTTTTTGTGCTTTGCACACATACCTACCGTGTAAAACCAGCCAATGATGAGCATAAAGCAGGTATTTTTTTGGAACTACATTTAAAAGAGACTGCTCCGTTTTAAATACATCTTTTTCTTTTACAAATCCGACTCTATTGCTAACTCTAAAAACATGAGTGTCAACTGCCAGTGTTGGAATGCCGAGTCCTGAATTCAAAAACACATTAGCACTCTTTCTCCCTACCCCTGGTAAAGATACCAGATCGTCAAAATTTGTAGGAACTTTGCTGTTATACTGCTCAACTAATATCCTACTGAGCTCAATTATGTTTTTTGCTTTGGAATTATACAAACCAATGCTGCTTATACGTTTTTTCAACTCGCTTTGCCCAAGACGCAACATTTTTTCTGGTGTAAAGGCGATATTAAATAGTTCTTTTGTAATTTTATTCACGCTTACATCGGTTGTCCGTGCCGACAAAACTATCGCAACCAGTAGCGTAAAATGATTAGTGTAATTGAGCTCTATTTTCGGTGTGTGATTCGACTGCTTGAATTTTTCAAATATCAATTCTACTTTTTTGGGATCCATTTCATAGAGCTAAAAGCTTATACTATACTGCAATATCTTACTATGTAAATCTAATTGCTTTAGGTAGTTGCTCAACTTTAGCATCAGATACATTAGTGTTTGCTTCATCAAAATTTCTTTCAGTACATTCACCAACTACTTCTGCAAAACATTTTCTAACAAGAGGCATAATTATTGGCATTAATAACTTTCGAGGATCATACCGTTTTAATAAATCAGTCTCCTTCTGCACTTTATCTTTTGGGTCTTCTTCTAGTAAGTCCCTTGTATGTTTTTCAGTATATATTTCGCAACCTTTTGAGAAAACAGGAGCTAAAGCTTCAATTAGTATTGCTAGTGTAAATAGGGAGCCTAGTATACCTACACCAATAGTTAATCCATTCGCAATAAAATTTGTCGTAAGTAAGTAAACAGAAAAAGCAGCTAGAGGATAAATAAGAAGTAATTTACTGCCTAGCACAATATAATTTATCTTACTTATAAATTCGTCAGTAGAAATTTCTTCATTATTATACTTTTCTATGTAATCATTCATTAATAAACGAGAAGCTTTATTGGTAATGATGTTAAATGCTATGATCCACCATGAAAAATAATAACCTATAGTAACTGTAGCTAATAGGCATAAAGGTAGAGCACTATAAGCTTGAATATGTGTTTGAATAAAATTCTGACGTTCTATGAATTTTAATGCTAATGACTTTTTATCTTCTTCAATTAGATTTTCACTTTTGCTTAGGGGAACAATATATTCAAATAATTGTATACCTGGTTTTACTCGATATTGATTCAATTCTTGTTTTAACCCTTCAATTTCTTTCCCTTTCCTGAAGATATCTAAGCTTGGGCTTTGTAAAATTTTGCTGATTTGGCTGATAAGCTTACTGTAGTTTTCTAGGTTTTTTTCAAATGAGAGGTTTTTATTTTTTAATATTAATCTTAATTCTGCATAATTTTTTCCAACCGCTTCTTTCTCAATGACATTCAATTTTTCAAATAACTTCTTTCTATAATAAAATTCACGTGCTGTTAAACATCCATTACTGCAAGGGTTTCCTGACTTTAAAGGTTCAATATATGCGTTTAACTCTTTATAAGTTTCATTAATCTCTTTAAATCTTTCTGCATTTCCACCTTTGTCAGGGTGGTGCACACGACTCAACTTTCTGTATTGTGCTGTTAAAACTCTACTAAGCTCTTGATGGCTCTGACCTACAACTTGCTCAGCTTTTGTTTCTAATATATAAAATAGGTTAGCATTATCATTAAATTCTTGATTAGTAAGTTTAAAATGATGACCCATTACTATACCTTATACAAACGTCATATCCTTAGTATAGTACACTTAAACGTTGCCAAATGGTTAATGGCAACTAATCAAAGAACCCCTCCTTCCCATCATACAAATACAACTTATCCATTCTCACCACGTCAAAGTTATTTTCTCCAAGTTTGACTAGCAGGTTATTTACATCACTATTTGTAATAGTCTTCTTTTCATTATTTGCAATAAACCTGCAGGTTATTTGGTCACTTAAAGATTTTGGACTTCCCGGCCAAATTGCAAGACCTTTTGAGTATATTGCTATAATTTTCGGATTACTCGATTCAAATAACTTCACTATTTGATCAAAATCAGCCGACTTACTCCAGGCAAGTGTTATATCGCTACCAACCAGCTTTTTAGTTTTGTAATCCTGTTTGTAGCTATCTTGTATTTTACTCATTTTACTATTTGCACCGTTGCTGATTATCAGTTCAGGCAATGTTCCAGGCTTTTTCCCCAAATTATCTATAACAGCTTCTGCAAATTCTTTAGTACCAACTTTTTGTTTACTTTTTTGCTCTTTATATAAATCAGCAGTGTGTATCCCTTCCTCCAAAGTTCTCAGCCACGCATCGTAAATCGGTTTTGCAGCACCCACTTGACCTAAGTGAACTAGCATATGCACTGCGGCATTTAAAAGGCCTGAAGGATTAGCTATATTTTTTCCTGCGATATCAGGAGCAGAACCATGAACTGCTTCAAACATTGCGTATTTACTGCCTACATTGCTACTTCCAGCAAGCCCTACAGAACCTGAGGTTTGTGCTACTATATCTGACAATATATCACCATACAAGTTCTCAGTTACTATTACATCGAAATTCTCGGGCTCTGTGGCAACACGTGCCATTCCAATATCAACTATATAATGTTCCGCCTTTATGTCCGGGTATTCTTTTGCAACATGATCAAACGCTGCATGGAAAGTGCCGTCTGTCATTTTCATTATGTTATCTTTAGTTAGGCAAGTTACTTTCTTTCTATCATGCTTTTTCGCGTATTCAAAAGCATACCTGCATATTTTCTCTGAACCGGATCTAGTAATAATCTTAGTGCATTGGTAAGAGTCACCAGTGAGTCTGTGCTCGATTCCTGTGTAAACGTCCTCTTCATTTTCACGTATTACTACGACATCAAACTTATCAAATTTATTTTCTATAACAGGATGATATGAAATGCACGGCCTGATATTTGCATATAGCCCTAGGTTCTTTCTAAGTGCAACGTTTAAGCTTTTGTGGCCTTTACCTTGAGGAGTTGTTGTTGGAGACTTAAGTAATATCTTTGTCCTTTCAATAGACTCCCAGCCACTTGGAGAAATTCCATGAGACCATTCCCTGTTATAAACACACTCCCCTATTTCAATAACATCTACCGAGATTTTTGCCTCTGCTTCGCGCAATATCGATAGCACCGCTTCCATAATTTCCGGCCCGATACCGTCACCATACGCAACTGTGATTGGTGTTGACATAGTTTCCCTAGCTACAAATAATTTAATATTAATTCAAATAATAGAGTGGGTCAATGCTATCTAAATTAGCATGTTTACGATTATTTAATGACATGTTTTTATGTTATAGTTAGTAAAGTTATGAAATACAGGTGGGGGTATGGATACCGAAATAAATGTTAAGATAAATTATGTAGGATTTACAAGGCGTGCTGTAGCAGAGATACTTGACTACATCATATTTTTCTTTCCCTTACTTATTGGTATACTTATATTTTTAGGTAAAGATGATTTTCTTCAAAAATTAAAACAACAGGAAGCAGAGACATTAATGGAAGAAATTGTTGGAACAGTCATAATATTAGTACCATATATGGCATTAAAAATATTAATGGTAACAAGACTTGGTGGTACTCCAGGAAAGTTATTGTGTGGTATGCGTATTAAAGATGCAAATACACTTCAAAATGTTACCCTCATGCAGGCAACAATAAGGTGCCTTTCCAAGGAAGGTATTTGGATTATTTATAGTTTTCTGTCTGATCTGCTGCCTGATTATGTTTCCGCATGTCTTTTAGTTGTATTAATTTTAGTTTTAATATTTGCAATATTCGACCGATGTAAACAGACTTTTTATGATAAATTTGCAAACACGGTAGTGATAGATTATAAACCTAGTTAATACTTTTATTTATCGGCAGTATATGGATAAAGAAATAAACTATTCAACAATAGCAAGACGTGTTCTAGCATTTGTAGTTGATTGTATTTTATTTATTGCAATACCGTTTTGTTTAATGGTGGTAGGTTTTTCACTTACACACGTAATAAAAGGAATCATGGGAGCAATAATTGTAATCACCTCAATTGTATTTTCTTTACTTTTAATGATACCATGTGTATTTCACATATTCATGTTAGTAAAATTTGGTGGTACTCCAGGGCACTTATTATTTAGCATGCGTGTAAGAGACAAAGACACTCTTAAGCAGATTACTCTAATACAAGCAGTAAAAAGGGCTATCGCTTTTTTTATAATTTATTGTACACCTCTTTGCAATCCTGTTTTATTTTTAGCTATACTAATCTTGGTTTTAGCATGTGCAGTAGATGATAAACATAGACAAGCTTTTCATGACAAAATTGCGAATACGGTAGTGATAGATTATAAAACTGGTTAATCCTTCTCTAACTTTACGCGCTGTAAAAGTGTAAACTTCAATTAATAATATTTTTATTATTAATTGATATAGCTAAATCAGCATTCATAGACTTACACTATGGTACACATAGTCCAAAAAAGTAAAATTTACTGGTTACGTGCTGGAGTGATGTCAATGTGTGGTTACAGTGCTTCGGCCATGTTTGTCTGTATATTGATCTGTTCCATGATTTTGTTAAAGTTTTCTCCTGCCTATGCTAACGAGAACTTGGAGATACAAGAAGTCTTTGATAATGTTGCTAAATATATAAAAGCTGATGACAAGTATAAAAACTTTGAAGTTATTGAGAGAAAAAGTAATAAATTTAATATCAAAGTTGCACAGAACTTTGGCAAAAGTTTGAGTATAAACTCTATCTTAGAAAGGGCGCAAGGCTCCTTTGAGTCTGGAGATAATGAAGCGGCTATTTCTTTTCTTAACCAAGTCATTGCAAAATTTCCTTATCACAAAAACGCTTTGATTGGACTGGGAAACATTTATTACACTAATAAAGAATACGAAAAATCTATAGAGATCTACATCAGGCTGTTAAAAGAATACCCAAGTAACTCTTATATATTAGAGAATTTTTTGACAATAGTCTCGCAGTATAACCCTGATCTAGCGTTAAGTGAAATGTTGAAACTATATGATATACATAAAAATTGCGCTTCCTTATTGGCAAATCTAGGCCTGATCTATATGAAAAAGGCAGATTATATAAAAGCTAAGGAGTATATGATAGCTGCAATTTCTCTCGATCAAGACAATATTTTTTATATCTATAACCTAGCTGTTATTTTGGATAAGCTTTCAGATTTCAAAAATGCTTCAACATTCTACTTAAAGCTATTAGATATGGTAGCAAATTCGAAAGAGGTAAGTGAAAAAATACCCATACACAAGGTGAAAGCAAGGGTAAAATTTATAAAACTTCACAGGCACGCTTAGCAACTTTATCAATCCTGATATGATTCCAATTGTCCGTACTCTTGTTTACTTCAGTTATAAGCCTACTGTCCACCCGAGCAAAAACCATCAGATTTAAGAAAAAATCAATCACTATAGAGTAGGATATTTCTAGAAATTATGAACAGTGAGGTATAATCAATGGGCATCAAAAGCAACTTATTAGTTCAAGCTACCAAGTATAACAACAAAGGAATTGTAAAATTTACTTTAAGTCTCTTTAAGGTGTTAGATAAGCTCTCTTTGTCTGTTAGAAAAAAAGAATCTCTTCACAGTAAGGAAAACAATCAACATTTAAACGATGCTCTTGTATTTGCTGTGGAAAATCTTAATTATGACATGGTAGAGTTACTTGTCAATGCGGGAGATGATGTTAACTCACTAGATGAGAATAACAAGAATGCTATAACACATGCCGTGGAAAAACTGGCTGCTTCAAAAGGCTTGTTAGTGAACCCATCAAAAAACTTGCCAGAGGAAATAAGCTCTCACCCTATAGTACAATTTTTATTGGTGAAAGGCTCTGAGTATTACAGTACAGACAGCATGGATATAGAAGGAGGACATGCTTTATCGATAAAGGGAAACGTAGGACACTCCTTGCAATCAGAGCCTGTTTATGAAGAAATACCTGCCAAGAACACTGAAACACAACCTGTATACGATGACAGGCACATTTATGAGAAAGTAGATGGTTTTGAAGATGATGATTCTCTAAGTAGTGGCTACTCTAGCATCAAAGAGCTTATAGCACAAAAAAAATCAATTGATCCACCGCATAAATATGCTCAAGTCGATTTTGCTGCAAAACAAGGGGTCACAGAATTAGACGACGAACATATTTATGAGGAAATAGATCACTTTAGAGACGATGAACACATTTATGAAGAAATAGATCATTTTAGAAGAGATGACAATTCACTTGATAGTGGTTATTCCAGTATAGAAAGGTATACAACACAGCAAAAGTCTATATATGAAGGAATCTCTGATAATAAAGAGTGTAAGAATCCTCTCTACGTTAGTGCGGAAGAGTATAAAACACTGAAAAAATCGATTGGTTCATCAAAGCAAGAACATACTAGAATTTCTGATGTTAGAGAGCGTAAGAACCCACTCTACGTTAGTGCGGAAGAGTGTAAAACACTGAAAAAATCGATTAATTCATCAAAGCAAGAACCTATATATGCTACAGTAGATCTTGCTGCAAAAAGATCAGAAAGGAAAGCAAAATCTATAAAAGCTGATTCTGGCACCTACCATGGACTAGTGAAAGATAGAAAAAATCAATGGGAAGAAAAAATAAGTAAATACACATCAAAAGTCAACACAACAATAGGTCAAAAAGAGGGGTTGCAGATTAATACCAGAAAAACTGTTGGTGCTAATGTAGAAAGAATAAGGCAAAAGTATGAGTCAGGTTATGATTCTGACACGAAAATGGAACGATCAAGATCAGAGCCTAAAGCTCCCAACTCTAAAGTAAACTCAGTTCATGTTGAGTGTGGAATAATAGGAAATTGTCGAAAAGTCATTGATGTATCGATTTAACTGCATGATTCATGTAGGCCGTAATCATTAAAAAGTGGGTGAGTAAAGTTTGAGATCTGTGTTAGTGATATACCTTGTTACATAAGCAGATCTATTAAATGCAAAGCTGTAAATTTCGTTCTTAGATGGACTACATAAATTATGGGTTTTTCGAAGTTTAGTCTAAAGATCTCCTGAGGAAAACTTTTTTTGCTTTGACTTACCCTTTATTGTCAGAATAAGAAGTATTGAAAAAATACTTATAATATTCGTAATAAAAACTACCAATGATGTAGAGAGAGTTAATTCATTTAGGATATAACCTGCAGCCACTGATGATATAGAGGCAGCACTAAGTTGCATGAGGCCCATAAGACCAGAAGCGGTGCCAGCCATTTTTGGAAATATTGATATGACACTTGCTACGCCGAGTGGAAGGAGGAATCCGTTACCAAATGTTAAGATAGTCATAGGAATAATAATTTCTAGCGGGTTACTAATTATATTCCAAGCTAAAACAAGCATTGCAAGCCCACCGGTAGTAAAAATTATTGTACCTAATAGCAATGCACTGTCTATGGTAATGATTTTTATCACTTTTTTACTCAATATATTACCCAGTACATACGATAAAGATATAGTAACATAGAAAAAACCTATATTATCCGGATTAAACCCTAATTTGTTGAAAATAAATGGAGAATTTACTAAATAGGCAAAATAAGCGCCATAGGCTGCACACACGATTGTACTATACGCTAAATAGATTGGATTACATAATATTCTACCATAGTTTTTTACAAGATCTGTAATTAATATACTGACTCTTTTATCTTGAGGTAAGGTTTCCTCAAGCGAAGCTACTATAACGATCATCAACACAATTCCAACAATTACTAAAAAAAGAAAGCTAGCCTGCCAATCAAAATAAGAGGTAAGGTACCCTCCGATAATAGGAGATATAGCTGGCGACATACCGATAATTGGAAAGATACTCGCAAAAATTTGTGCTGCTTCTTCTTTTTTGAATAAGTCACCAATAATTGTTCTGCCTAATACCATACCAGAGCACGCTCCTACTGCCTGAAAAAAGCGATAAACGACTAAGGCTTTAACACTAATTGAAACCATGCAAAGCCCAGAAAATATAGTATAGATAGCAACGCCTATTATAATAACAGGCCGGCGGCCAAATCTGTCTGATAAGGAACCATAAATTATTTGTGAAATAGATAAACCAAGTAGGTATACACTTAAAGTGGTTTGTATATCTTGTGTCCGCACGTGGAAGTATTCTGCCATTACTGGTAATGCAGGTAGGTAAATATCTGAAGACATCAGCCCTATCACACTCATCATTATAACCATTGTTACAAGTAGGCAGTAGTTTTTTTCTTTCATAAGACCTCCATTGCAGCCTTATAAGCAGTGTAAGCAAAAAAAATAAGAAAGAGAAGAAAAAGTAGTGGTTTGACTTGATAAATGGACCTCTCGCTTAACCTTTACAGGAATCGCTGTCAAAACAGAGGAAAAAGAGTCTATTTTGAAAACATACCAAGAATCTTGTCTATTATTCCACCCACATTTGCCTCAGATTGGGTATACTCTATTTTACCGCCGTTTGAAATTAGTTTAACGCCTGATCCTGGCGATATATTAATAAATTTACTACCAATAACTCCACTACTAGTTATGAGAGCTGAGCTATCAACTGGTAATTTTATGTCTTTACTTATGCACATATCAATTCGTGCTACATAAGTAGTCTTATCAAGTGATAAACCAGTTATGCTTCCAATATCTACGCCAGAAATCTTGACACTATCTCCAACTTCTATGCCGTTAGCGTTAGAAAAAAGGCCATATATCTTATAACAATCCTTATAGCTTTTTTTTATGTCAGATAGTTTATTAACAGCGAAACAAGCAAGAAAGATAGTAAGAGCCAGTACAAACAATCCAGCGGCTATTTCAAGTATATTTGATCTTCGCATTGTTAGTTATTGTTAGGACTCCAGCTTTCATAGTAATTTTTCACTTTTTGATTCGGGTAGTACGCGTATTTTGTACCCGTCAAATTAGGAGTATGTTTTACTTTTCTTTTTTTATTATTAAGTGGCGCTGCATTATCGGTATAGTGAAGCCATATGTGCCACTCTGGAGGCACTGTTGTAGGTTCAAAAATACCGCTATACACAACCCACCTTTCCCCTTTACTTGATTCATAGTAAGAGTTTCCGTTCTCATCTCTTCCTATAAATTTACCTTCTTTCCGTAATAGATGTTTTATCGCACTGCAAATTTTAGATAACATAAAGGTATTAAAACAAAGAGTATTATATATACTAATACTTTAACAGTCCATTAACAACAATTTAATGCAATTACCAATTTTACAAGTTATCGTACCAATAGTTGCGTCGATGTTTTGCTTTCTTACTAGAGAACATAAGATGTCCTGGTTTGCTTCTTTTGTTGCAACAGCAGCTACTTTTTTTATTTCGTCAATACTGCTTGTGAAAACTTATAGTGGCGAAGTTATAACTTATTGCCTTGGGGATTGGGCTCCCCCATACGGAATAGAATTAAAAATCGACATGTTGAATTCCTTAATTCTAACTCTAGTGAATTTTATAGCGCTGATAAGCGTCCTTTATAGCTTTCATATTAACGAAAAAGAAATTAGCAAAAACAAAATTACCGGTTTTTACTCTTTATTTCTGTTGTGCTTAAGCGGACTGCTTGGAATTTTAGTGACAAACGACATATTCAATCTTTATGTTTTTTTGGAAATTTCGTCTCTTTCTTCTTATGTGCTAGTTTCAATGGGAAGGGATAAAAAAGCTCTGGTTGCAGCATTTGAATATCTGATTAGTGGAACAATAGGCGCAACGTTTTATTTATTTGGTATTGGGCTTTTATATTCTATGACAGGAACACTCAATATGTCTGATATGGCTGAGAAGATAGTGCCACTGTATGACAATAACATTGTAAAGCTTGGCACATTGTTCATTTTTGTTGGTCTCTCAATCAAGATGGCACTATTTCCATTGAGCAGATGGCTAGTTAATTCATATAGTGAGGCACCAAGTTTCATCAGTATATTTTTTTCAGGTACAGTAACCAAAGTGATAATATATGTCTTTATCAGAATCTTTCATACTGTTTTTCATCAAAACTTTTTTTTATTTAAACCGCCACTGAATAATGTGATATTTACACTCGCGCTTTGTGCTATTGTATTTGGATCAATATATGCAATAACAGCAAGAGACATAAAGAGGCTGTTTGCTAACTCCAGTATTAGTCAGATTGGCTATATAATTTTAATGCTGGGTTTAAACTCCAAAACAAGTTTGTTTGCAGCAATTCTACATACAGTAAATCACAGTATAATAAAAACATCTTTATTCATGACTGCAGGATGTATTTCATATAAATTTGATTCAACAAGGATGGAGAATTTATCAGGACTCAAGAAATCAATACCTTATACAACACTCGCATTTACTCTACTTAGCCTAGCATTAATCGGTGTACCTTTAACAAGCGGCTTTGTAAGTAAGTGGTATATGATGAAGGCAATTATTGAATCTCATGCATGGATTTCTCTTATAGTTTTTGCTATTGGTTCTTTTTTGGCATTAGTATATATGTGGAAGATGGTGGAGAAAATGTGTTTTGAAAATGATGCAGCATCATATGCTGGAATGGCCCCTGGGTCGGTTAATAAAGTACCGCTATCCATGCTTTTCTGTCTATTATTTATGGCAGTTTTAACAGTGTTAACAGGAGTATACAGTACTCCAATTCGGTTAGTAGTTGGAAAATTGGCTTTTTGATTTTTATTTCATGTTTTGCAATACTGTAGGACATAAGGCTATGGATAAGCTAAGGAAAATTCATTGGGTATTAGTAGTTAACGTAATAGCTCTGTTTTGTATTGGTATTATTGTTCAATATTCTTCTGCTGGGGGAAAGTGGATGCCATTTGCAATTCACCAGCTAGTTATATTCTCTCTCTTTTTTCTGTTGGCTATAGCTATGTCATTCATAGAGATAGAGTTTTATTTGAAGCACGCCTATTTTTTTTATATAGCAGCGGCAACTTTGCTGCTATTAGTAAACTTTCTTGGTGCGCATATAATGGGCGCAACAAGATGGATAAAAATTGGGTCAATTAGTTTACAGCCATCAGAATTTGCAAAAGTAGGCTTAATACTTGCACTTGCTCGTTATTTTAATAAGCAAAGTATATATAAAATGATGGAATTTCAAAGGTTATTTAAAGCATTTATAATCATTTTCTTACCCGTGTTCTTAGTGTTAAGACAGCCTAATTTAGGCACAGCCATGATAATGTTATTTATCGGGGCATCAATTATATTTACATCAATAATAAAAAGGTCTCACTTAATAGTTTTTGGAACACTCGGCATTCTGGCAATACCATCTATTTGGCCTTTTTTACGCCCTTATCATAAGCAGAGGATACTGTCATTTTTGGATTCATCAGTTGATCCACTTGGAATAGGTTATAATGCGCAGCAATCTCAAATAGCTATTGGTTCAGGGGGGGGGCTTGGTAAAGGCTTTGTCAGCGGAAGTCAGACTCAGCTTGGATTTTTGCCGGAAAAGCGTACAGATTTTGCTTTTGCAGTGCTCGGGGAAGAATGGGGATTTTTAGGCAGTATGGCTTTAATTTTCCTTTATACTACACTGTTTATTATAATATTCTCTATTGCCTATAGGTCAAAAAATTATTTTTCTAAGTTAGTGTCTATCGGTATTTTTGCCTTTTTTGGTGCTCATTTCTTCATAAATAT
This sequence comes from Wolbachia endosymbiont of Ctenocephalides felis wCfeJ, assembly GCF_012277315.1. NCBI lineage: Bacteria > Pseudomonadati > Pseudomonadota > Alphaproteobacteria > Rickettsiales > Anaplasmataceae > Wolbachia > Wolbachia endosymbiont of Ctenocephalides felis. The sequence continues at coordinate 429,351 of NZ_CP051157.1, forward strand.
CGGAATGACAATAGGTCTTTTACCCATAATAGGAGACCCTTTACCATTTCTTTCCTATGGTGGAAGTACAACTGCTGCAAGCTTGATATGTATAGGATTATTACTAAGCTCTGTAGCATCTGAGGAAGACTTAAGACTCAGTGCTCGGTTTCATTCTCAGGAAGATCTGTAGCTTAATTTGCCAACCTTACTAATAGACTTCTTGCATAGTAGTATGTTGAATTCAATAGAAACGCAAAAACCACTTGACAGTTCCAAAAAGTTCGCTTATCATGTGGCTGAAGCTATTATTTATCTTCAGTCTGTGCAGATTAAATGAGAAAAAAACTTAGCATATTTGGCGTCTCATGTTTAATTTTTCGCACTATGTGCACTGTATGTCTTTTTAAAACTTCTGTTTTTTTACCTATACAAGCTCAAACGCGCTTATAAGTCGTTTAAGACATCAAAAACGCCAATATCATAAGATAGATAGTGAATAACTAGCTACTCGGGGTTTCTTTTGCTTTTTTTCTGCTTAGTGAGTTTCTTAAACGTTTATGGCTAAGGTTAAGCTGCATTAAAAAGCAGCTAAGTCGCACTTATTAAACGTTTAGGATAAAAAAACGCCAACATTTCGACACAAAAGTAAATAACTAGCCACCACGGGGCTTCTTTTGCTTTTTTTCTCATTTAGTAAATTTATTAACATTTATAGCTAGTGTAATTTATGAACTGGATAGGAAGGTGTAATTCTGTCCATCCTTTATCACGCAACCTCACCAAGAACGTTTTTAGCATAAGATTAGCTACTTTCTATGATCACCGAATCAGTTTGCTTGTGAACAAGCAAATTTTCCTGGATCCCAGTGTCGGGGCACTGGGATGACATTATAGGTGGCTACTCGGATGACATCATTAGACTACTTGGATGCATCGTAGAGACTACAGGGATGACATCCACAATCCTGTCATTACAACGTGTAACGCTAGAACCCACAGCCCTGTCATTCCAGCGCGTGACGCTGTAATCCAGCCTTATTTTCATTTTTATACAGAATCGAAAATAAGAGGTTTCTTATTTTCATCAAATGGTGTCATTCCAGCGCGCGACGCTGGAATCCAGTGAAAAAAGAATGGATCCCAGTGTCGGGGCACTGGGATGACATTATAGGTGGCTACTCGGATGACATCATTAGACTACTTGGATGCATCGTAGAGACTACAGGGATGACATCCACAATCCTGTCATTACAACGTGTAACGCTAGAACCCACAACTCTGTCATTCCAGCGCGTGACGCTGGAATCTAGGAAAAAAGAGTGGATCCCAGTGTCAGCTGCTCGGATGACATTATAGATGGTTACTTGAACGATATCATTAGGCTACTCAGGTGACATTGTACGGGGCCGCCGGAATGACAAGAAGAGGAGCTACTTGGATGACATCATATGGGAATGACACCGATAACTTTGTCATTCCATTGTTTTTACAATGTGATGGTATTTGTTCTCATATCATCAATAACACTTTAGGACTACATATTGCAGTCAATTGTATTGACACTAACTACAATCTGGAGTAGTGGTGGATAGCAATGTTTAAAAGTATTTTCACATTTAGCTTTTTTACAGCTATTTCAAGAATCTCGGGATTAATAAGGGATATATTGGTTGCTAAAGTTATTGGTGCAACTTCTCTTGCAGACATATTTTTCTCTTCGTTTCGCTTTGCTAATCTGTTTCGAGCATTTTTTGCAGAGGGAGCATTTACTACCTCTTTTATACCATTATATTCAACAGAATCACATGACAGTAAAAAGGCATTCAATTTCGCAAGTAGCGTAATATCTCTCACGTTTATTATTTTAGTAATTTTTTGCCTTACCATGCAAACTTTCTTTCCTTACATGGTTCAAGTATTTACTCCTGGATTTGATCAAAGCAAGCTTACCCTTACCGTGACCCTATCAAGAATTATGATTCCTTACATAATTTTCATTTCGATTGCATCACTAATTGGGGGAATGTTGCAAGTAAAACAACATTTTGCTTCAACAGCTATTGCCCCAATTATTTTGAATCTCTGCCTGATTATCAGTTTATTTGTGCCTTATATAAAAACACCAGCACACAATCTTTCTATGGCTGTTTTGGTCGGAGGGATGCTACAGCTATTGTTGATGTTATTTGGTGCGTACAGATCAAAAGCTACCTTCTTTTTTAGCGTGAAGTTGAGTAATGAAGTAAAGTTGTTTTTTAAGCGTGTGATACCAGCAATTATCAACAACTGTGTAACTCAGATAAGCCTATGGGTAGATACGATTATGGCAAGTTTTGTACCAAATGCAGTGTCCTATATATATTATGCCGATAGAATAAATCAACTACCACAAGGAGTAATTGGTACCGCAATTGGTACAGTACTCCTCCCTTTAATCTCAAAACAAGTGAATGATATTAAAAACACAATCAGAATACAGAACAGAGCTCTTAATGTCGGGTTAATGCTAATTATACCAACGACTGCTGCTTTTATCATTATTCCTCATACAATTTTACTTACACTTTTTTCCTATGGTAAGTTTGACTACTATACAGTGCAGCAGACTGCCCCTACGTTAACAGCATTTTCTTTTTCCTTGCCTGCATTTATTATAAACAAGGTGCTGCTGCTCACGTTTTTTGCTAAGGGTGATCTAAAAATACCAACTATATTCTCACTGATGTGCCTTGGCATTAATATAGTACTCAACCTTCTATTAATGAACAAATATCAACATATAGGAATTGCTATTGCTACTTCCATTTCCACTTGGATAAATTCTATTTTATTAATTAATTATTTAACAATAAATAAAATGTATAAGATTAGTCAAGTACTGTTATTAAATATTATAAAAATTCTTGTTGCGACTTTAGTCATGTCGATAGCTCTTTACATCTCTAGTTCTCTATTGGCAGGATTATCTCTCGATAAAGTATTTGCTCGCGTTATTCATTTGGCAGCTTTAGTATTTTTAAGTGTTGTTATTTATTTTGGTACTCTAATATTTATGGGTAATCTAAAACATGTATAAATTAAATTCTTTGTGTTGCTATATGTCATTGTATTGCTACATGTCATCTCGTTACCCATTCCTGTCATCCCAGTGCTTGACACTGGGGTTCAGATACAAAAGTATTTACAAATTGTGCAATAGACAACAGATTCTAGGGGTATACGTCAAAAATAATGTTCATGATGAAACAAGCTGGATTCCAGTGTCAACTACTTGGATGACATCATAAGAGGTCTACTGTGAAACTTTCTTTATATGCAATATTATCAATCTCTTTGATATTAACCCTTCTGCACGTTGCTGCAACTTTCAAGAACTGGAATGGCTACAAGGAGCTTATTGTACAAAAATTAGAAAACACGTACAACGCTAAGATACATATTGGAGGAAAAGTCGAAGTCTCACTAATTACTCCCAAGCTTACTATTTATAACGTGTACCTGCAGTATAATAACAACAAAGAACAAAAATTATCAGATCTGATTGGCGTAAATAAGATTGAAGTAAGGCCGTCTCTTCTATCGTTATTTTTACTTTCGTTACAACCAAAGTCAATTACATTATTTGGTATGCAAAGTAGTAAAAAAAATTTTGTTAGCATTATAAGTGAAGAAGCCAGTAAGGTTAATATAGTAATAAAAAATAGCCAAATAAATTTACACAATGACTTCGCTGATTATGGAAATATTGTTAACATAAAAGAGTTTGCTATTAAGAGAAGCAGGCAGTTCTCTGGCAAAGTCAAGATAGGTGATAATAATTATGATTTTTCAGGAAAGATTAACATCACAAAAAAGAATGTACTTGTTAATGTCACGTCAGACTTTATCAATTTGCTATTTGCAGGCAACAGAAACCAAGAGGGACTCCAGGGCAAGCTAACGCTTACAATTAATAATAGTTCTAGTGTTGTAAATGATCTAGCAAAGGTTATCAATCTTTGCTTTCTTGCTTATGTTGTTCCTAATGAGAATATTGGAATATCGTCTACTATCAACCTGAGTGGAAGTGAGTTCACAGCGACCGATCTGAAAATCAATTCTAAAAGCATGCAAGCCAATGGTGTAATACGAAATGATAGAAAGAATAATCACACTAATATCAACGTTAACTTTAGTAAAGTTGACTTGGATTCTATACAAAGCGACCCACAAGAAACAACAGAGATGAAGGATATTCTAGAATGTTTTAGAGAGGTGATGCCAAAGAATTTGAGCCTGGACTTTAATGTGGAGGCTTCGAACATTCACTACCAAAATAGAATATTGGATAAATTTCACACTACACTAAAATTTGCTGACGACAAAATAAAAGTTAATACACTATTTCAAATTCCTGGAGCTAAATCTCGCTTATCAGGAAAAGTTTCAAATAATGGTACCCTATCTGAATTTAATGGTCATTTATTGGTAGAAGGAGATGATTTTGAGTCGTTCGTTTCGTGTTTTTTTCCTTCTATAAAGATGAAAGAAAAAGAGAGAAATAAATTTACACTAAACTCAAAATTACACTTTGCACCCAGGATATTGTCTATTTCAGATATTAGATTACTCAATGATAAAGAATTTTGGCAAGGATCAATGAGGGTAAATCACACAAAAAAGCATAATGTGGTTGGTGGTAGATTTAGTGTGCACAATCTCAGTGCAGATAAGTACGATTATTCACTGCTGAATGGTTTATCGAAAGTGCAATGGTTAAAAAAACTGAAGTATGATGTAAATATCAAAACTAACATTAATGATTTCACGTTGAATGATACAAAAGTTGAAGATTTAAGTTTCTTGCTGAAGATAGAAAAGAATAGGCTGGTTGCAGATAAGATAAAGTTATCCGGGGAGGATTTTGATATTACTGGTAATATCAAAATGTTAGTGGATCAAAAATACATCAAGCCTTTGTTAGATCTGAATCTCGCGGGCAATAAATTGAATGGTAGTATTTTTAAATTGCCGAATTTAATCGAAGTGAAAAGGGATCCAAGAAATAGGATAAATCAAATTCAATGGTCAACAAAGCAGCTTGATTTCTTGAACGCTAAAGAAAATTTTGATGCAAATGTGCAGATCAATGTTGCAAAGCTTAAGGTTGGGCAAAATGTTTTAGAGGATTTTAATTTAGATGCAGTTATGAGAAACAACACTATTGCTGTCAGAAAAGTAGGTTATGCACTAGAACATGGACAAATGTCTTTTCAGGGTTATTTATACCCAGCTTCAATGTATATAAAATTTTTTATTGAAAATTTGGACACCAAAAAGATAGGTGGAGTTGTGGGAATTAACAATTTAAGTGGTAAAGTAAACTTAGATGGTGAAATTAAAGCTCAAGGAAAAAGCTTTTACGACTGGGCTAATACTTTATCGGGAGAAATCAATTTCCAAGCACAGGAAATAAAATTTACTAACGTGGATTTTAATTCATTTATCACTAACTTACTGAGTAGTAGAAATAGGTCTGAAATTGCCACGCTTACTCATGTTGGTATATATAATGGTAGTACATTTTTTGAAAATGTCAGCGGAAAAGCAAGCATTAAAGATGGCGTATGTTTAGCTAGCCTGCAATTTGAAATTGATCAAGCATCAGGGTCTGTCTCTTCTAATTTGAACTTACCTAACTTTACTTTAATTTCTTTATTGAGGTTTTTCTTTATTCCACCAGGTCGTAGCAATCCAATCCATATTGATATGCACTTAGATGGTCCTATTTGGCGTCCTAAGATGAGTTTTGATGAAGATTTAATATTTAGTACTGTAATTGGTAAAAAAGATAGTTAACTTGATTAGCCATTAAGCTTGACATTTAATTAATGTTGGGTTATTATGGTGGTATAAGCATTAATGTTAAGGTAAGAAGTGTTTAGTATGTTTTCAGGTTTCTTCAGCAGAAATTTCAATAGTTCAAATTCAAAAGAAACAGAAGTTAATTCTGTAAAAGAAATAGCTGCTTCTGTAGAAACTATAGATATTGATGAGGGCTTTGAGGAAATTGATATTTCAGAAACAGAAGAAAGATTTTTTGAATGTAAAGAAACACAAGAGGAATTAGAAGCATTAAATTCGTCACTTGATTCTCAATCACAAAATAGAACTATTTCTTACGCTCTGGAGCCGTTGCTTTACGTTGCAAAATATGGAGCCAAAGTACTGTCAGCAACAACAGTGGTTGCATCGTATACTTTAGATGGTGCCTCATACGTTATGGCCGGAATGTCTTACATTCCTCATGGCACATCAAAGGTGCTTGAGAAGATTAAGGCGGAAAAAGATAAAGATGCAGTAGAGTACAAAATCATTACTACTTCTCAGCACTTGCTGGATCTTACATCAGGTGCTATATATACCGCCTCTTATATACCATACGGTGCTGGAAAAGTCTTGTATAAAATATCTGATGCAGCAGACTGGGTAGACTCATCCTTATCTCCGAAAAAAGTAGAGCAGATTTGTACTGAATCTGATTTATTTATAGAGAGTTTGTCTAGCAAACTCAAAGAAATAAGAACAGAAAGTTTTTTACAAGCTACTTTAGCAATAGCTTAAAACAAAAAAACATAAGGTAATTGCCTACTTAAGCAGTAGAGTATATTTCCTAATTTAGGTGTTCATTGCTTTTACTCCCTACTCATTATAATTATAGTAGTTTGTGTTTTGTATTTAGATGAAATCATCTAGTAACTTATCTAGGTTAAAATATCAGTAAGTTAAAATATCAGGGTGTCTATGTATGGAAGAACATTGTGGGGTAAGAAGTGGCTTCAATGTCTTGGTGGAGCTTACTGCAGTAACCGATTACAACGTGGTAAAACCTATGCCAATGATGGAAGGGTTTCTAGTATTAAAATTAATGGCAATGTAATCATAGCTGCAGTTCGTGGTTCTGGTCAGTCATATAGGGTTAAAGTTATACTAAGAGAATTCAATGCCTCAGAAAAACGTATTATTCATCAAATTATCAAAACTTCACCTGCCATATTGTCTCGACTAATAAACAGACGATTACCAAGCAGCTTGCTTGACAAAATCGATGATCTTGGTATTAAGTTGTTTCCTTCAAGCTGGGAAGAAATAAAAACAATTAGCTTGTTTGACAAGCTTAATAATTTTTGCACTAAATTGTTTTCTTTGAAATGGAAAGAAGTAAGAACGATCGATTTTTCTGATAAGCTTAATAATCTTGGTATTGAATTATTTACTTCAAAGCGGAAAGAAGTAAGCGCAAAGTGCAACTGTCCTGATGGGGTTGTACCTTGTAAGCACATTGCTGCTGTAATCTATCTTATTGCTAAAAAGATTGATAAAAATCCTTTATTGGTTTTTAGCATTCGCAATTGTGATTTACTAGCATTCATTGACGATTTTTGGGGTGAGAAATTAAGAAATGTTCAAAAAGTCTCAACAATTGATAATACACTTAAGCCACTTGATCAAGTCACTTCTGATCAAACAATTTTAGATAATATTAATTTTTCAACTATCCCCGATCTTGCTAATTACATTTATGGTATCTTAACAAGCGATCCGCTTTTTTTTGAGCAAGATTTTTATAGCATTTTAAAAACAGCTTACAAGCATTGGAAAAGATATCCTGTTGGAAATCAGTCTTTTAAGGAAGAAGAACTATTCATTGCAAGATGGGGAAACATTGAAAATTGGCAAACATTTCAACTATTTGTTAGTGATCGTTATCAGTTAACTCAGGTAAGTAATGGCATAAATAAGTTATTTATAGACGATGACAATTTACCGAAAAATTTAGCACAATTTTTAAATGATATTCCCAGTTCGTTACTCCACAAGCTTAATCCTGAACTTCGCTTCATGCATATGATTTCACGGTTTGCACGTATGCTCATGAAAAAGTCAGCACTAATACCACAAATACTACAAAACAAAAGGGGAGAAATTATAATTAGGTGGGTTCCTGCTTTATTTAATGAATCGGTCAAAGAATTTCATAGAAAAATATCATCTATGTGTCCACCTCTCTTAGTTCAATATCAAGAGATTCCTATAGAGCCTGAAGAACAAGTAAATGTTGCTACTTCTCTTATCCTTTTAGGATATATAACAGATAATTTTCCTAAATCATTTGATGAGTATAAATACGCGAGCGTCTTCACATTGTTTTTTACTGGCAAATATCAAAAGTTTCATGGATCAATCGACGAAGAAAAGTCGCAAATAATTAATGTTTGGTTGTCACACCTTTACTTAACAGATAAGCCATATAAATTTCATTTAATTGTACGTGATCATTACGACAGGTTTGAACTTGACATACAAATATCTTTGGACGGTATAGAGTTGCCTATGAAACTAGATAAGGCACTTCCTAATCAAAACGAAGAATTAAGGCTGAGTATTTTATCCGGTCTTGCATTCTTGCTTGAGCATATGCCAGAATTAGAAGAATCAATCGACAATAATAGTACATTATTTCTATACTTAGATAGCTTCTCATCAGTGTTTACAGACACTTTGCCAATATTAAGAGAGATTGGCATTGTAGTTGTTTTACCAGAATCCTTGCAAAAAGCCTCCAAGCATCAATTCAGTCTTAATTTGTCTACTCAAGATAAAATAAAAGAAGAAGATGATGACGAAATTTCCATGATGTTTGAAGACATATTAAAGTTTGATTGGAGAGTAGCAATAGGTGATAAGGAATTTAGTGTTTCAGAGTTTAAGAAACTACTCAAGCACTCTCGAAAACTTGTGCGTATTGCGGACCAGTATGTACTTCTAGATGAAAAACGGGCGGAAGATTTACTCAAGAGACTTGATAGGCTACCTAATTCTCTCAATCGAGCAGAATTCATGCAAGCTGTTTTAACAGGTGAGTTGGATAAAGCTAAAATAGTGTTTGACCAGCAGCTTACAGACTTGTCCAATAAACTTAATATTTATACACCTGTAACTACACCGAACAATCTGATAGCACAATTACGCCCATATCAAGAACGCGGATTTAGCTGGCTTGTACAGAACATAGAAAATAGGTTTGGTAGTATAATTGCCGATGATATGGGTCTTGGTAAGACTATACAAGTTATTGCAGCAATTTTATATTGTAAGAATGCAGGGTTTTTAGATCAAGGTGGAGTATTAATAGTAACTCCAACAAGCATCTTAAGCAATTGGCAACGGGAGGTAGAACGTTTTGCACCAGGATTAAAGCTTTTAATTTATCATGGGCAAGATCGAGAATTAACAAGTGGTTATGATGTAGTCCTAACATCCTATGGTCTTACATATCGTGATAAGAAAGAACTTAACGAAGTAAGATGGTTTATGCTTGTAATTGATGAAGCACAGAACATAAAAAATCCTCATAGTGAACAAACTAAAGCAGTTAAAGCTATAAAAGCAAGATGTAGAATAGCTATGAGTGGTACACCTGTTGAGAATAGATTGTTAGAGTATTGGAGTATTTTTGATTTTACTAATAGGTCTTATCTAGGTAGTGCTACCCAGTTTAAGACCAATTTTGCTATACCAATTGAAAAAGAGAGAGATAAATCTTGCCTAGAAAGGTTCATGAAAATAACCAGCCCTTTTATTTTACGTAGACTTAAGAGCGACAAGAGCATCATTAAGGATTTACCAGATAAGATTGAGAATAATCGATATTGTTTTCTCACTCCAGAACAAACAGCTCTTTACCAAGAGGTAGTGAATACAACTATGAAAAAGATAGAAGGAAGTAAAGGAATTGAACGTAAGGGACTCATTTTAAAACTCATCAATTCTTTAAAACAAATTTGTAATCATCCGTCGCATTTTGGGAAGAAAAAGCATGCGAGCATTGAGCAATCAGGAAAAATGCAGATGCTGGAAGAAATCCTAATAGGAATTAACGAACTTGCAGAGGAATCACTAATATTTACCCAATATACTGCGATGGGTGAAATTATGACTAGGCTACTTGAAGAAAGGTTTAATTCAACAATACCATTTTTACATGGAGGCCTACCCCTGAAAGCACGAGATGAAATGGTAAGTGATTTTCAAAACTCATTTCAGTCAAATATTCTCATAGTATCATTAAAAGCGGGTGGAACAGGGCTTAATTTAACAGCAGCAAATCATGTAATACATTACGATTTATGGTGGAATCCCGCAGTGGAAGCACAAGCAACAGACAGAGCGTACCGCATCGGGCAAGAGCGTAATGTTATGGTGTACAGGCTACTTTCAACAGGTACTTTTGAAGAGCGTATTGATGAGATGATCCAAAGCAAAAAAGAGTTAGCAAATTTAACTATAAGTAGTGGTGAGAATTGGATTACAGAATTTAACAACGATCAATTGAAAGATTTGGTCAATATAAGAACCTGTTTAAAATCCTCGTAGTATAGTAATTTCTCAAATGAAGGATAGACATCCGCTGTGGCATTACCAACTTAAAGTTGTAAGTCATTTAAGATTGCAATCCTATTGTATCTATTCAGGGGAGTGGCTTAAGACACAATAGATAAATGAAAATAAGAAATCTCTTATTTTCGATTCTATGTAAAAATGAAAATAAGGCTTATCTATTTGCTTGAATAAATATAAGAGACCTCTTATTTTCGATTTTGCGTAAAAATGAAAATAAGGCTGGATTTCAGCGTCACGCGCTGGAATGACAGAGTTGTGGGTTCTAGCGTTACACGTTGTAATGACAGGATCGTGGATGTCACCCGAATGGCCCAGCGATGTCATCCAAGTAGTCTTTTTTTCTGTCATCCCAGTACTTGATACTGGGATCCATTCTTTTTTCACTGGATTCCAGCGTCACGCGCTGGAATGACAGGGCTGTGTATGTCATCCCAGTGCCCTTTTTTTGTCATCCCAGTACTTGATACTGGGATCTAGTTTAGTAATAAATATTTAAGAAATTTACTAAATGGAGAAAAAGGCAAAAGAAGTCCTGATCGGTATTTATTTTCAGTATTGGCGTTTTTATGCTTTAAACGCTGCAATTTAGCTGCTTTTAAACGCAACTAGTCTAAGCTATAATATTTAAGAAATTTACCAGACAGGAAGAAAAGACAATAAAACCCCGAGGTAGCTAGTTATTCCACTCTCTATTTTAAAATCCGGCGTTGGGTGATGTCTTAAACGACTTATAAGCGCGTTTCAGCTTGTATGGGCAAAAACCCGAAGTTTTAAAAAGACATGCAGTGCACATAGTGCGAAAAATTAAACAATAGTACGCCAAATACAAGTTCTCTTGTCATTTTAACCTGTACAGATTGGGAAGTTAAACAAATAGCTTCAGCCACATGATAAGCGAACTTTTTGGAACTGTCAAGAGGTTTTTGCGTTTCTATTGAATTCAACATACTACTATGCAAGAAGTCTATTGACTTGACAGCAATAGTTACTTTAAATTAGTAACTATTGCTGCGATTAAAATACTGATGCCTTTTTTCTTTTATTTTTTTGCAATTCTCAGCATCTTATCTGCTGCTTGCATGATCAGTGTAAGAAACCCTGTCCATGCAGTGTTGTTTTTAATTTTCACCTTTGTTAACTCTGCAGTGCTTTTTGTTCTCCTTGGGGCTGAATTTATTGCTATGATGGTGCTGATAGTATACATTGGTGCAGTTGCGGTGTTATTCCTCTTTGTAGTGATGATGCTTGATATTGACTACGTAAAGTTACATAAGGGGTTTGTAAAGCATTTAACTCTTAGCGCTATATTGTGCGTTGTATTTTTTCTAATTATCAGCTTTGTAATCCGCAGCTCAGCGCTTGATATAAGCAATGTTATAAACTATAACGCCAACAACGTGAAAGCCATCGGTAATTTGCTCTATACTGACTACATGTACGCTTTTCACCTTTCTGGTATTCTGCTACTTGTTGCAATCGTAGGTGCAATTGCCCTTACTTTGCAGGACAAGAAAAAGGAAATTAAGAGACAGAATGTATTAAAGCAATTGACGCAATCCTCATCTGTAAAGTTGGTCAAAGCTGAATTTGGAAAAGGAGTAGAATGGAAATAGGATTAAATCATTTTTTGGTAGTTGCTGCTATTTTATTCACTATCGGAGTGTGTGGTATTTTCATCAATCGCAGGAGCATAATCAACATATTATTGTCAGTAGAGGTATTATTACTGGCAATTAACATCAACCTGGTCGCTTTTTCTGCTTTTATGAATGATATAGTTGGGCAAATCTTTGTTATGTTTGTATTGACTGTTGCAGCAGCGGAATCTGGAGTAGGGCTTGCAATATTAGTTGTATATTACAGAAGCCGCGGCAATATAGATGTTGAACGAGCGAACTTAATGAAAGAATGAAGATATGATGAATATACTAAAACTAATAGTGTTTTTGCCACTTTTTGGTTCATTGTTTGCGGCATTTTTTAGGAGGGATATTTTTAGTCAGTTAATTACAACTGTAGGGGTTGGAATATCTTCAATTCTATCCTGGTACGTTTTCCTCACTTTCTCTGAAAATTATCATTTAAGTTTATTTCCTCTACTTTCATTAAGTATATTAAAAGTAGATTGGGCAATTAGTGTAGATGCTCTTTCATCTTTAATGCTAATTGTTGTTACCACTGTTTCACTAGTGGTTCACCTCTATTCTATTGGCTATATGGAATGTGATAAGGGAAAATCAAGGTTTTTTTCTTACTTATCGCTGTTCACGTTTTGCATGATTGTGCTGGTTATGAGCGACAATTTTGTACAACTTTTTTTTGGTTGGGAAGGAGTTGGCCTATGCTCTTATTTGCTTATAGGGTTTTGGTTTCAAAAATATTCTGCAAATAATGCAGCATTTAAAGCATTCGTTGTAAACAGAGTAGGAGATTTTGCGCTATTAATTGGAATTTTTCTTATTTATTACACATTTCATTCTTTGAAATTCTCTGAAATTTTTGATACAGCTGATCTTCTTGGTACACAGAACATTAAGGTATTCTGTTGTGAATTTAAAATAATTCATATAATATGCATATTACTTTTTGTCGGCTGTATGGGAAAGTCCGCTCAGCTTGGCCTGCATATTTGGTTGCCAGATGCAATGGAAGGGCCAACCCCTGTTTCCGCACTTATTCATGCAGCAACGATGGTAACAGCAGGTATATTTTTAGTAGCAAAATGTTCTCCACTGTTTGAGCTATCAAGTGTAGCCAGAGAATTGATAGTTATTGTTGGTACACTTACTGCTTTTTTTGCAGCTACAGTTGCAATTACTCAGAATGATATAAAGAAAATAATTGCTTATTCAACCTGCAGCCAACTTGGTTATATGTTCATCGCATGTGGCCTTTCTGCTTACAATATTGCTATTTTTCATTTAATGACACATGCTTTTTTTAAAGCTTTATTATTCCTTGGTGCAGGCAATGTGATTTACACAATGCATCACGAACAAAATATTCAGAAAATGGGAAATTGTTGGAAGAAGATTCCTTATACTTATACTCTCATGTGGATTGGGTCTCTTGCCCTTTCTGGAATATTTCCTTTTGCGGGTTTTTATTCAAAGGATTTAATAATTGAACATGCTCATGGCGCGGATAACTTTGCTTTTGTGGTAAGCTTAGTTGTTGCATTCTTTACAGCATTTTACTCTTGGAGGTTATTACTTCTTGCGTTTCACAGCCAAAAACAAAGTAAAATTAATATACAGGAAGCACCAAAAACCATGCTTATACCACTATTAATACTTGCTTTTGGGTCGGTGTTTTCTGGAATATGGGGAGCAAATGCTTTGAATATAACTAGTAATGTGTTTTGGAAGTCAAGCCTAGTAGTTGCAAATGAGCATGAAGCCCATAATTTCTTTATCAAATTACTGCCGACTTTGGTAAGTATAGGTGGAATAATACTTGCGTACTTAATCTACTATTATCAAACAATCAAACAAATTAAAAGTAAGTTTTTACTTAAATTTCTGCAGAATAAATGGTACTTTGATGAGATATATGAACTTTTTATAGTGGTACCAATGGGATTTATATCTAAGCTTCTGTGGAAGTGTGATGTCAAGGCTATTGATTCATTTGGACCAAACGGTGTTGTAAGGTTGGTTAGTGAATGCTCAAAAAGTTCTATAAAGTTACAAACTGGCTATATATTTGATTACGTGTTTATTATGTTTGTTACTTTAATAATTGGTGCTTTGTATATTATTGGAATTAAATAGAAAGTGTTGTTACTTAGTATATTCTTGCTTCCACTAATAGGGGCGTTGATTTTATCTCTAATTAAGGTCAATCATAAATCGATATACCTAAAACTTCTTGCCTTGTTTTTTACCGTACTTCCATTTTTGCTTAGCATTGTAACTTGTATAGAATTCGATAATAACAACATAGATCTCCAATTTGTCAGCTATCCAATGAAAAATGTTGGAATAGGGGTAGATGGTATATCGCTACCTTTCCTTCTACTCACAACTTTCTTATTTGTTATTTGTATACTCTACAATTGCAAAATGAGTTATACGACTCTCAAGCCATATATGGCACTATTTTTGCTGCTCGAGAGCTTTGTCATAGGTTTCTTTATTTCACTGAATGCCATAAGCTTTTATGTATTCTTTGAAGCTGTTTTAGTACCAATGTTCTTCATTATTGGTATCTGGGGAGGAAAGCAAAGGATATATGCAGCATTCAAATTGTTTCTCTATACGCTTGCCGGTTCATTGTTGTTTTTGCTTGGACTAGTGTACATCTATAATATTTTTGGAACATTTGATATACAAAAATTAGCCACGTTAATGCCAAGTCTTGATTTTGGAGTGCAGTCATTGTTGTGGATTGCATTTTTTGTCTCTTTTGCAATAAAGGTACCGATGTTTCCGTTCCACACTTGGCTTCCCGATGCGCATGTGCAATCGCCAACTTCTGGATCTGTAATTTTAGCCGGCTTGCTGATTAAAATGGGGGGATATGGGTTTTTAAGATTCTCTATTCCAATGCTTCCTCAGGCAAGTTTTTATTTTTCAAATTTCGTTGTCGTGTTAAGTGCAATTGCAATAATATATGCTTCATTAGTTGCTTTTGCTCAGGACGATATAAAGAAGCTAATAGCTTATTCTTCAATAGCACACATGGGAATCGTTACTGCTGGCCTTTTTTCGTTTTATGAAGAGGGAGTACTTGGTGCTATATTTCAAATGATTAGCCACGGCCTTATTTCTGCTGCTTTATTTTTATGCGTTGGGATGCTATATACTCGAACTGGAACTTTGGAAATTGCAAAGTATTTTGGCATAGCAAACACGATGCCAAAATTTGGCTTTATGTTCATTTTATTTTCAATGGCCTCGATCGGACTACCTGGAACATCTGGGTTTATAGGAGAGTTCTTGGCTATGATTGGAATGTTTAAGAGCATAAGGTTTTTTACAGGATTTATAACACTTGGCACTATTTTGAGTGCAGTGTATATGCTGAATTTATGTAAAAAAACAATATGGGGGGTTAGTTATTCTAATTTGCTGAATAACCGCTTGGATAGCATGGAATTTTCTGTCTTAACTGTGCTTGCAGTGTTTGTTATTTTGCTTGGATTTTATCCAACTTTTGTACTGAGTTATTTAAAGCCGTGTATGGCAAGTTTATTAGTTAAATATAATACTCTATGAGTTATATACAGGTGTTGCCAGAAACATTTTCCATTGTTTCCTCATTAGTATTGTTGCTACTTGGAATTGTGTTCAACCGCCGTACTATTAACTTATTAGCACTGGGCTGCACAGTGATCACCTTGATTGCTTTAGTTCTCTTAGCAGAAAATAATGAAGTTTTCTTCTTTAATTCATTGTTAAAACTCAACTTGTATATCCGATCATCCCAAGGATTGGTCCTTATCGTGGGAATTCTAGTACTTTTACTGCTGAACTTATCAAAATATGACTATAAATATGAATTTTCAATACTGATTCTTTTTGCGTTGTTTGGCATGATGACTCTAGTTTCAGCAAATAGTTTAATTTCTTTTTATTTAGCTTTTGAACTTATGAGCATACCTCTATATGTTCTTGCAAGCTTTAATAAAGATTCAGTCTACTCATGCGAAGCAGGAGTGAAATATTTTACGCTTAGTGCATTATCCTCCTGTATTATGCTATACGGAATGTCACTAATTTATGGGTACACAGGACAAATTGATTTTTCTCAGTTAAGTTTATTTGTAAAGAACCACCAGGTAACCTATGGAATAGTTTTTGGGTTGGTTTTTATTCTCATTGGCTTGTGTTTCAAGCTTGCTGTTGTTCCTTTTCATATGTGGGCTCCAGATGTTTATCAAGGTGCACCTACCATAGTGACTGCGTTTTTTTCTACTGCTCCAAAAGCTGCGCTTGTAACATTTTTAATTAGACTGATGAATGAGGAATTAGTAAATGTTGAAAATTATGTTCAACCTGCTCTTTTATATATTTCAGCACTCTCTGTGCTTATCTCAGCTTTGGGGGCTTTACGCCAAAAAAATCTAAAAAGGCTGCTTGCTTACAGTTCAATTGGTCATGTTGGCTTCATGTTGGCTTCGCTTTCTATCTTTACACGGACAGGCACAGATAGTGCCTTGATGTATTTGGCAATATATATTGTCACAAACATAGGATTGTTTTCATATTTCGTGCAAATTGATGATGATGATTGCAATGTTACCAGTTTGTCTGGTGTTGGAAAAAAACACCCAATTTTAGCTTTTCATCTTTCTATACTATTGTTCTCAATGGCTGGAATACCTCCACTTGCAGGTTTTTTCACTAAGCTGTTTATATTTAAAGGTTTAATAAATTCGGGCTTTACCAGTCTATCTTTGATCCTTGTAGTAGCAAGTGTTATATCATGTTACTACTATCTAAATATCATAAAAGCTATGTATTTTGATAAGGCTAGTGGAGATAAAATTACTTACTCTAAGGGGCTACTCATTATCAGCTCAGTGGCTTCCTTAATCAATATTACTCTTTTTATATATGTAGAAGATTTATACTCGTTAATTCATTTAGTAACTAAAGGGTTATAAAGTGATTCCTGAAACATTCGAGGGCTTTCATATTTATCATTACAAAGAAGTTTCTAGCACTAATAGGGAAGCGTTGGACTTAATTGATAAAGGAGTATCAAATGAAACTGTTATTATTGCAGATAAGCAAACAAATGGTAGAGGTTGCACTGGAAAAAGCTGGGTTTCTCCGGAAGGTAATTTTTATGTGAGTTTGATAGTAAATCTCTTTAACGATTATTCAAGTGAAAGCCAGTTTTCGGTGTCATTCGAGCACACGACGCTTGAATCTAGAAAAAAAGAAAAATGGATCCCAGTGTCTGCTACTCAGATGATATCAGATGGCACTGAGATGACGGCAAAGGGGTTGGTGAATAAAATTGCAGATGTCAGCAAATTAACAGAATTGACTTTTGTTACTGCTCTTGCCGTTGGCAACACATTACTATCATTTGTGAATGATCTAAACCTCCAATATAAATGGCCAAATGATGTCTTTGTTGATGGTAAGAAAATAAGTGGAATATTGCTTGAGAAGAAGTCTAATACAAATTGGCTAGTTATAGGAGTTGGGATTAATATTAGTCACGCGCCACTTCCAGGAGCAGCGTGTATTAGCAGTTACAGTGAGCCTGTATCTAACACAGATCTGTTAAAAAAGTTAATAACAAATTTTAATAAACTAAGAAAACAGTGGATATTTGATGGGTTTCACGCTATAAGAGAAATGTGGCTGGAAAGAGCACTCAAAATGAATGAACAAATCAGCGTAAGGTTGGCTGGCAAATTGAATGATGGGATTTTTATTGATATAGATACAAGTGGTAGATTAGTATTGCAGCAAAAAGACGGAAGCTTGATTTATTTTAATGCCGGTGAGTTATTTATTGGTAATACATTATGAATACATATGTAATTTTTGCTTACCTTATTGGTTTTGCGCTGATTGTTGGAGAGTTGATCTTTACCATTTCCCGCTATATTAAAAGTAAAGAAATTCTAGAAAGTCTAAAAGATAACAATGAAGAAGAAACATAAGCGATTACTTATAGCCTCAGTAATTTTCTTCTTTTTAAATTGTATAGCTTTTCTTATCTTAACAACACTCAAAGAAAATATCTCATTTTTTTATACAGTAAGTGAAGCAATAATTTTACCAGATAAGCAAAAGCCAATCCGCGTTGGTGGAATGGTTGTTGAAAATAGTATAATACATAACGAAAATGAAGTGATTTTTCAGATGACAGATTTTAACAAAAGCGTTGTGGTAAAGTATCAAGGAATACTTCCTCCGATGTTTTCAGAAAAAAGTGGTATCGTTGTGCAAGGTAAAATGTTCGACAATGGGATCTTTTTGGCAGATACGGTGTTTGCAAAACATGATGAGAATTATATGCCAAAAGTTTCGAAGTAGAATTTCTTAATCTATCTATAGCTAATATAGGTTAGATTGTCCTACATCGTATGGTATCTTAGAAAGACCCAAATGGAAACAAAATCGATCTTTTTCGTAGTAAAATCTTCTCTTGCAGCGAAATTAGTGTGTTTTTCATACCTTCTTTTCTTAACTTGACGTGCATGTTTCACTCAACGGTAACAGACTTAGCTAAATTCCTTGGACAATCAGCATCTAATCCTTTTTTTACTGCAGTAGAATAAGCAAGGAATTGCATAGCAATACTGTAGATGATTGGAGAGATAAAACTATCAACGTCTGGAAGTTGTACCACATCTGCACATACCCCTCTTAAGAATGGCAATCCCTCTCTGTTGCTAAAAGCAATCACGTTGCCTTTTCTTGCGATAATTTCTTGTATGTTGGATAGTGTTTTAAAAAATAGACTGTCATATGGAATAATTGCTATGACAAGCACAGATGAATCTATCAAAGCAATTGAACCGTGTTTCATCTCTCCTGCCGCAATGCCGATGGTATTAATGTATGAAAGCTCCTTTACCTTCAATGCACCTTCCATTGCAACTCCATATGAGCTTCCTCTGCCGATTAAAATAATGCTGCTGTACCCTAGTATACTGTCTGATACATGTTTCACTTTCACCATATTTAAAACACGTTCAACATATTCGGGAATAGAGTTGATAGCATCGTTTAGTTGCTTTATCCTCTCTTTACTCAATGTACCTTTTATTTTTGCAAGCTCCAAGGTAAAGCATGCTAAAACCGCAAGCTGTGCAGAAAAGGTTTTTGTTGAAGCAACACCAATTTCCGGTCCAGCAAGAGTATGTAACACAATATCTGAGATTTTTTCAATACTGCTATTAAATGTGTTAGTTATGCTAATGATTGTTTGCTTTTGCGATTTTCCATATCGTAGTGCTTCCATGGTATCTGCAGTCTCGCCAGATTGAGATATAAATAGCCCAAAGCTTCCCTCTTCTAGCTTTACGTTGCTATATCTGAATTCTGATGAGATTTCCAAATATACTCGAACTTGGGCAACACTTTCCAACCAATATTTTGCTATTAGTCCAGCAAAATAAGATGATCCACATCCAACTATGGTGATATGACTAAGCTTAGAAAATAACTTTTTATTGGCAGATACTACCTCTTTATATTCTTTATAAAATTGATTTATTGTTTTATTTAATGTACAAGGCTGCTCAAAAATTTCTTTTAGCATGAAGCTAGAGAAACCTTTTTTACTGACTAAAAAATTGCTCGGACTGTTGCTTTCTATGCTGCGTTCAACTCGTGTACCATTATTATATACAGTAACTTCTCTAGACTTTATCACTGCAATGTCACCATCTTTCAGATGAGATATTTTTTCTACCAATGCGCTTAAAGCATTGGAATCAGATGTAACAAGTACAGTATTGCAGTTATAACCTATTGCTAAAGGTAGATTTCTTTTTGCAACAAATAAAGTATCTGGGTATTCTGCAAATAATAAAACTAAAGCAAACGAGCCATGCAAATTGTTTAAACACTTAAGTAGAGAATCAACAGGCGATAGCCCCTCGTTAAGATACATAGTTAGCATATTCGGTATGACTTCTGTGTCAGTGTCAGTATGAAACTGCATTCCCCTTTCTTCTAAGCTCTTTTTTAGCAAATTGTAATTCTCGATTATGCCATTATGAGCAACAACAACATTACTTGCATAAATAGGGTGAGCATTCTTAAGACCTGGAACCCCATGTGTAGCCCAGCGAGTATGCGCTATGCCAATTGTGCTGTTAGACATTTCGCTGTTGTCAACAACTTCACATAACCTTTCAACTCTACCTTCTGATTTTTTAACTTCTATCTTGCCTTCACCATTTACAATTGCTATTCCTGAAGAATCATATCCTCTATATTCCAATCTACGCAACCCGGCCAGCAAAGTCGGTATTATCGAATCACCATCACTGACTGCAGCAAATATTCCACACACAACCGAGTTTTAGAATTACGAAGCATTTTTATCTTTATCGCCTTGTCCCTTTTTACTTTTACCTGGCTGACCTTTATTTTTTTTGTTTTCCTTCTCAATTTTACCCTTTTCAGTTGGTTTAGCTACTGTCTTTTGAGTTTCCTTGTTTAAAACTTCAGATATAGCAGATTTTAGCACTTTTACCTCTACTTTCGGTGCTATTTCTATCACAAACTGTGCATTTACTTCGTCAATTTTGCTAACTTCACCTATTATTCCACCAGAGGTGATGACAGTATCACCACGTCTTATCTGATCTATCACCTTTCTATGTTCTTTCAATCTTTTTTGATTTGGACGAATAATAAAAAAATAAAATACTATAACTATTAAAATCAATGGAATAAAATTGGCAAAGGATGCACCAACACTTGCTGTATTGCTAGCTGCATCTGCTGCAAAAACTTCAGGAATGAACATATTTAATCCTAATTATTAACAATAGACTTAAGTAAACCTGTTTAAATATTAATTACAACATCACTTCGTGTCAAGTTTGATGAAAGCATTACATGCAAAAAGCTTCTTGTATTAAGGCTGTCTTGAATAAGCTATTGTACTTTACTAATTGTATTAACCTATATCAAACAAAACAAAATCTGTGAAGTTAGGAGGATGAAAACGTAAAGTTGCTGCTTGCTATGATTAAGAGGCTTAATGACTTTACTTGAGTGTTTGATATAATAATTAAATTATAAAATCGATTGAAGTCTAGCATGAATGAAGTAGTGACATTTGGTTGTCGTCTAAATTTTTACGAAAGCGAGTTAATCAAGGAAGCACTAAAAAAAGCAGAGAGAGAAAATGTTGTTGTAGTGCACAGTTGTGCAGTAACAAATGAAGCAGAACGCCAGGTGAAACAAAAAATACGTAAGATTCATAAAAATGATCCAAGTAAAGAAATTATTGTAGTTGGCTGTGCCGTTCAATTAGATCCTAAATCGTACAGCAACATTCCTGGTGTAAGCAAAGTGCTGGGCAATCAAGATAAGCTAAAGACTGAAAATTATTTGCTAAATAATAACAAAATATTGGTCAGTGATAATCAAGCAAGCAAATCAGAACCTATTTTAATTAATAAGCTTGAAGACAAATCAAGAGCATTTATTGAAGTCCAAAATGGCTGTAATCATAGCTGCACATTTTGCTCAATTACTGAAGCAAGAGGAAACAACCGATCCGTCCCAATAAACAATATTATAGAGCAAATCAAGGTTTTCGTAGCAAATGGTTACCAAGAAGTAGTGTTTACAGGTGTTGATATTACTGATTTTGGTACAGATTTGTTTGGCAAACCTTCACTTGGTTCAATGATCAGAAGAGTTTTAAGGGATGTACCAGAATTGAAGAGGCTTAGGCTTTCTTCCATTGATGTTGCTGAAATCGACGATGAATTGATGGGTTTAATAGTTAACGAATCAAGATTTATGCCACATTTACACTTAAGTTTACAATCTGGTAATAATTTAATCCTAAAAAGGATGAAGCGTCGTCATAGCAGAGAACAAGTGGTAGAATTTTGTCATAAGGTAAAGAGTTTGAGACCTGATATAGCGTTCGGTGCTGACATTATTGCTGGATTTCCAACGGAAACTGACGAAATGTTTCAAGATACTGTTAAGCTACTAAAGGAAGCGAATATAGTTTACCTACATGCTTTCCCATATTCAAAGCGAAAGAACACGCCTGCTGCGCGAATGCCACAAGTACCAGAGAATATCCGTAAAGAACGGGTAAAAAACTTAAGAGAAATAAATAGAGAAATGATGAATAACTTTTATCGGTCTTTAATAGGTACTGAACAAAGTGTTCTAGTTGAGCAAAATAATATCGGCAGGGCAGAAAATTTTGCACTAATAAAGCTTTCATCAGAGGTTCAGGCTAAAAGCATTGTAAAAGCTAACGCTATAGGAATGAAAAGTGGTTATTTAATTGGAAGTATTCTTTCTTGATTTTTTAATATAAGAGAAATGTATAGTAATATTATAAGTTGTAAGTTTATTCATGATTAGAAAATCCGTTGTTTTCGGTGCGTTGCTAATCCTGCATGTTAGCTTTTTCTCTGCTCAGGCTAATGTAGGTGATGAACAATTTGTTGAAGATTTAATATTTGCAGATGAATCTATGTGCCATAAATCTAGAAAATATGATGAAAAAGAGGTTACATCAGTAAAAAGCAAAAGACTTGATTTTTATGTTAGCGCTAATAGTGGCAAGATATACCATGATAACTCAGGAGCATTTGTAAGCGGCATAACAGCGATTGGAGAAAGATGCCTAACTTTAGTTGGAACCCGTTATGGTGTTATAGTAAAAAATATAGTAGCAGATGAAATTGAAAGCGTAAAAAAGTTTGATGGTAAAGTTGATTTTCAGTGGCTTAATAGCATATCTTTAGGTTACTACGCTGGAGAAAATGGCCGAATTGATTTTGAAGTTATATATTCCAAAATTGATATTAAAAGCGGTGATACCTTTCTAATATTTGATAGATCAGCTAGCGTATTTGCATTTTTGTTCAATGCTTACTATAACCCCAGTATTCAATATACAAAAATTACTCCGTATATTAGTCTTGGTATAGGCCCAACAGTTTTTAGATTAAGAAAGATTAATGGATCGCCACAAAATTTAATGCCACTTAATGTTCCTTGGTTTGCCTATCAATTGAAACTTGGTGTTGATTATCCAATAATTCCAGAGATCAAGTCCTCCCTCGGTTACCGTTACCTCAGTATTCCAATACCTATTGCAGACGATATATCAACCCATAGTATTGAGGTTGGTTTGACATTTAATTTTTAGTAACGATTTATATATAAATTCTCATCTTTTTTATCTAATAAACCAAATGTTGGTACAATCGTTGCTTTTAAAAAGATGACAGTTTCTACTGTCCTCACGTTATCTGCCAGCCTTTTTGACTTTTGATGCGATATAGCTTTAAAGCTTTGCTTATCTTCTCTATGCTCTATCAGTCCGCCAATTACCATAACTTCACCGCTCTTAATTTTTAACATAGAGTTCATTTCTCTGATTTCAATAATTGGAATGTTGCTATTTAACTTTGTTTTACTCTGCTGCGCTATGTACTCTATATGTGGATCTTTGGTGTAGCCATTAATTCTTGATAAAGTTGGGTGTACATCCATGAATATCTCACTGGTATCAATATTAATGCTTGGATGGATTATTAATACCACACCTATTGGAACGCTATTTATCCTAGTAACTAAGAACTGATAGGGATTTTTAGAGTCTTTTTGTACATCGGAAGTAAAATAAACATAATTTTTAGTAAATGAAATCATTGCTTGCTGATTATTTATGGCATGTACTCTAGGACTTGATATAACAGTTGAAGTGCCAAATTTGTCCAAGCTTTTTACTAAATTTCCTAGGTCATTCGCACCAAAGTTCATTGCTAGATTAACAATAGAGTTATCTTGACTTATTGCAGATTTGGTGCAATCACGTAAATCATTTAAGTTGATACCAGAAAGGTATTTGTCATCTAGCACGACTTCAACTATTTTTGCCTCTATCATTACCTGAGAGGACGCTAACTGCTTAACTTTATTAACATATTCTTCAACAGCATTGTGGATGCTTTTCCTAGCATTCAAAATAATAACACCAGCTTCTCTATTAGATGAAAGAAATTCTCCATCATTTACCCCGTTAACATCCATTATTGCATTCAAGCCCTTTTCCAATGAATTCCACAAATCACTGCTATATTGAGATTTCATAACACTATTGTAATCCTTATCAGCATTGCCTCCATCGCTACTAGTAATGTTGTTATTAACGACAAAGCTACTTTGAGCAGAGTGTTGAATATTAACAAAGTCCACATAATAATTTTGTGCATACGGTAAATCTTGCTCAATTCTAATTACACCATTACTTATTGAGTAACGTAGTTTGGCACTCTCAGCTATGCTCTGAATTACTTCATTTATATTTTTATCTTTTAGCTTTAAAATAATATTACCGGATATTTTTGGGTCTATATCCAAGTTAATGTCAGAAAGTGTCCCTATCTCAATTAGTAAATCCTTTACTGGCACTTCTTCGCTAATATTGATCGAAATAAGCTGACTACTGGCTGTTAGATCGGGAAACTTTACGGGCAAGGGCACAATTTCTGGTACTACTGGTTCGTTATTTTCCACAAGAGACATTCTATCTTTACATTGCTTTATTGGATGTCCGTGCTCGCTTATATCATGATAATCTTTGTCGTCTGTTTTGGTAAGGTCCTTATTATCTCCATGAGTAGGTACGTGCGTGTAAGCAACGATAAAAAGGAGCATTAAGCATCTAAAAATAGCCATTAGAAAAAAGCATACAAAACCACTCTAATAGATTTCTATAAAAATATTAAAAATGTATTTAATTTTGTTTTCATCTGGCAAATTCATTACATTTAAAACTACATATTTGTAGTTCTAAAGCTCTGGAATTCTCATCTATAAAGGTGTCCATAAAACATTGTTATAGTGTTCATACCTTATTTTAACCAAAAACAACTCCTATTTCTTTTCTTGAGTTTCCTTGGAGCTTGAGTCGATTGTTTAAATAGGATTGTTCTTCTCACCGCTGTTGATTTTTTCTAGCATTAACTCAGCGGCCTTTTGTTCGGCAACCTTTTTACTAAAAGCGCGTGCAGAAACTTTGCCATGGTCCTCTATACAAACCGATATAGTAAATTCGGGGCTATGTGCTGGTCCAGTCTGTTTTGCAAGCTCATATTCTGGTAAGGGTAGTTTATTTTTTTGTGTCCATTCTTGTAATGAGGTTTTAGGGTCTTGAGGAGGGATAAGCATATTGTTAGCTAGCTTCTCCCAATGTTGGGTAATAAATCTTTCAACGTTTTTAAATCCGCCATCAATATAAATTGCACCTATCAGTGCCTCAAGTGCGTTTTCTAAATTTTTTAGGTTACGTTTTCCTCCATTACAACGTTCACTATTATTCATGATAATAAAATCGCCCAATTTTATCTCTTTGGCAACATTAGCAATAGTGCTGCCACAAACCAAATCTGTTTTTCTCTTTGCTAGCGCCCCTTCTTTTTCTTCAGGAAATAGTTTAAACAGTATTGTAGACACAACCATATTTAAAATACTATCACCCAAAAACTCCAACCTTTCGTAATTTTCAATTTGATTTTTGCTATTCCTTTTATTTAAGCTTGGATGAGTTAATGCTTCTTCTAGTATGGCATCATTTTTAAATCTATAGTTGGTAATTTGAAATATTGCTTCGCTCAAATTTTTCATGGTTGTTGTTTTTAAAAAAGGAAGTATTTCCTTCTATATCTTTATACCAGAAAATTAGTTTTATTCTATTAAAATCAACTGATAAGGTCATAACAAAGCCTACCACCTCACACACTGCGGTATAACTTTTATACTGTTGAAAGGTATTGCTTGAGATATTTACCAGTAACACTTTGTGGTACGTTTATTATTTCTTCTGGAGTTCCTAAAGCAACTACTTTTCCACCTTTCACTCCACCCTCTGGACCAATGTCTATTATGTGATCTGCTGTTTTTATAACGTGTAAATTGTGTTCGATAACTATAACAGTATTTCCAAGGTCAACTAATTTATGAAGTATCTTCAGTAAGTTATTTACATCTTCAAAATGTAATCCAGTTGTTGGCTCGTCAAGAATATACAGTATTCTCCCAGTAAATCGCTTTGATAGCTCTTTAGATAGCTTTATTCGTTGTGCTTCACCCCCAGACAACGTTGTTGATGACTGCCCGAGTTTTATATAGCCAAGTCCTACTTCTTGCAAAGAAACTAACTTTTCTTTTATCATTGGAAGGTTTTCGAAAAAATCGCAAGCTTGATCTATCGTCATATCAAGTACATCAGAGATTGATTTACCTTTGTAAGTAACCTCTAATGTTTCTCGGTTGTATCGTCGACCTTTACACTGTTCACACTTTACATAAACATCCGGTAAAAAATGCATTTCTATCTTTAAATCTCCATCTCCTTTACACGCTTCGCATCTTCCTCCCTTGGTATTGAATGAAAATCGGCCTATGTTGTAACCTCGTGCCTTCGACTCCGGGAGACCTGCAAACCAATTCCTTACATGAGTAAAAATGCCAACATATGTTGCTGGATTTGATGCAGGAGTCCTACCAATTGGTGACTGATCAACTTCTATAATTTTATCTATATACTCAAGACCTTCTATTTTGTCGCACTTGCCATACTTTACAGATGAAAGATTTATCTTGTGTGCCGAGTATTTATATAGTGTTTCTATAACTAAACTTGATTTCCCCCCCCCTGATATTCCGGTAACACAAATAAAATTCCCTATAGGAAATTCAACATTTATATTTTTTAAGTTGTTCTCACACGCATTAACTACCTTTATGAACTGAGTCGTTTGCTTTCTTCTTTTTGGAATGGAAATTTTTTTCTTTCCACTCAAATATTGCCCTGTTATGCTCTCAGGACTTTTCTGCACCTGATCTGGTGTTCCTTCTGCAACAATTTTTCCTCCATTTACACCAGCCCCAGGACCAATATCGATTACATAATCAGCAGCCATTATTGTGTCTTCGTCATGCTCAACGACAATTACAGTATTGCCCATATCCCTTAAGTTTTTAAGTGTAGCGATTAATCGGTCATTATCACATTGATGAAGGCCAATCGAGGGCTCATCAAGCACATACAGTACTCCTGTTAAGCCAGAACCTATTTGCGAAGCAAGTCTGATTCTCTGGCTTTCACCACCAGAAAGAGTGCTGGACTCGCGGTCAAGCGTCAGGTAATTCAACCCTACATTCTTTAAAAATGTTAGCCTCTTACTTATTTCGTTTAATATTCTAATTGAGATTTGTTTCTGTTGCTCTGTAAGCCTGCTTGGCAAATTCTCAAACCATTTAAGGGATTCATCGATGCTGAGCCTAGATATTTCACCTATATGTTTTTCGCCAATTTTGATTGTAAGTGCTTCTTTTTTCAGTCTATAGCCAGTACATTCCTTACAGTAATTAACAGAGCAATATTGCTCAATAAGTGTTTCATCATAATCCATCTGGCGTTCTAGGATACTAACCAAACCTTGAAATTTCACTTCTTGAGAGCCAAAAAGTATTATATCCTTCACTTTTTGCTCCATGCTCTGCCATGGAAGATCGAGACTAAATTTGCAATTTTCAGCTAGTGATAGGATTGCATTTTTTAAAGATCCATAATTTGTATGTACTGGACGAAACATTGATCCTACTGGCCTTAAAGCGCCTTCAGATATTGAAAGCGTTTCATCTGGTACTATCTGCTTTATATCAACACTTAGCTTCTTACCAAGCCCATTACATGATTCACATGCGCCATAAGGGCTATTGAAAGAAAAAAACCTTGGTTCGATTTCTTCAAGAGTGAAGCCGGACTCTGGACATGCAAAATTTTCTGAGAAAGTTAAAATTTGGCCGCTTTTGTATTCGGAACTACGATTGCCAGGTAAGCTCACTATTTCTGCATACATTAAGCCATGACCAAGTCTCAATGCTGACTCTATACTGCTTGGTAGTCGATTTCCAATATCGTCTGATATTGATATCCTGTCTGCGACTACAAAGATATCGTGCTTTTTGTTCTT
The DNA here is from genome assembly GCF_012277315.1 of Wolbachia endosymbiont of Ctenocephalides felis wCfeJ. Taxonomy (NCBI): domain Bacteria; kingdom Pseudomonadati; phylum Pseudomonadota; class Alphaproteobacteria; order Rickettsiales; family Anaplasmataceae; genus Wolbachia; species Wolbachia endosymbiont of Ctenocephalides felis. Next base: position 457,450 of record NZ_CP051157.1, read on the forward strand.
ATTGAGCTTAGGCAAATCATTTATCTCGTGTATTTTACCGTCTATTTTTAGTCTTACGTAACCTTGCTTTTTAATTTCCAATATTTCTTTGAGATGTTCTCCCTTTCTACCACGTACAATGGGAGCAAGAATATATATTTTAGTTTCTACAGGTAATGCCATTATAGCATCTACAATTTGAGAGACGGTTTGTTTCGCTATCGGCAATCCAGTTGTAGGTGAATAAGGAATTCCTATGCGTGCATATATCAAGCGTAAATAATCATAAATTTCAGTAACTGTACCAACTGTTGATCTTGGATTTCTTGAAATCGACTTTTGGTTGATCGATATTGCAGGAGAGAGGCCTATAATCGATTCAACATCTGGCTTATCCTGAATGTTGAGAAATTGACGTGCGTAAGCCGACAGGCTTTCAACATACCGACGCTGACCCTCTGCATAAATCGTGTCAAACGCCAGGCTGGATTTGCCGGAACCACTTAGCCCAGTTACAACAACTAGCTTATTTTTTGGTATATTAACATCTATACCTTGTAGATTATGTTCTTTTGCACCCTTAACTCTAATAAAATCGTCCATATATCGCGTATTTTTAATCATTATAGCTTCAAAATACGTGAATTTACAGTAACTTTCTACAAATTTTAACTATTACGGAAAATTATATAATATGGGTACCATTAAATCAGCTAGTCAGTATTCAGATTTTATAGAAACAGAACCAAGAAACCACTTGACAGTTTCAAAAAGTCTGCTTATCATGAGACTGAAGCTATTATTTATCTTCAGTCTGTGCAGATTAAATGAGAAAAAAACTTAGCATATTTGGCGTCTCATGTTTAATTTTTTGCACTATGTGCACCTTATGTCTTTTTAAAACTTCTGGTTTTTTACCTATACAAGCTGAAACGCGCTTATAAGTCGTTTAAGACATCAAAAACGCCAATATCATAAGATAGATAGTGAATAACTAGCTACTCGGGGTTTCTTTTGCTTTTTTTCTGCTTAGTGAGTTTCTTAAACGTTTATGGCTAAGGTTAAGTTGCATTAAAAAGCAGCTAAGTCGCACTTATTAAACGTTTAGGATAAAAAAACGCCAACATTTCGACACAAAAGTAAATAACTAGCTACCTCGGGGTTTCTTTTGCTTTTTTCTTCATTTGGTAAATTTCTTAAATATTTATTACTAAACTAGATCCCAGTATCAAGTACTGGGATGACAAAAAAAGGGCACTGGTATGACATACACAGCCCTGTCATTCCAGCGCGTAACGCTGAAATCCAGCCTTATTTTCATTTTTACGCAAAATCGAAAATAAGAGGTTTCTTATGTTTATCAAAGGGCGTCATTCCAGCGCTTGACGCTGGAATCTAGTGAAAAAAAAAGACTGGATCCCAGTGTCGGGGCACCGGGATGACATTATAGGTGGCTACTCGGATGACATCATTAGACTACTTGGATGCATCGTAGAGGCTACAGGGATGACATACACAGCCCTGTCATTCCAGTGTGTGACGCTGTAATCCAGCCTTATTTTCATTTTTATACAGAATCGAAAATAAGAAATTTCTTATGTTCATCGAAGGGTGTCATTCCAGTGCTTGACGTTTGTTCACTTTCTGACGGTGTCATTCCAGCGCTTGACGCTGGAATCTAGTGAAAAAAAAGACTGGATCCCAGTGTCGGGGCACTGGGATGACATCATTAGGCTACTAGGATGACATCGTTGGGTCATTCGGATTACATCTATAACCCTGTCATTCCAGCGCGTGACGCTGGAATCCAGTGAAAAAAAAGAATGGATCCCAGTATCTTGATACTGGGATGACAAGAAAGGGAGCGCTGGAATGATATAAAGAGAGAGGATTACTGGATTTTTCATATGGCTGTGTGAGAAGTTCACTGAAATTTTGAAAAGTGTAATCTACTTCTATATTCGAACATATCAAGCAGTAATTCAAAAGATTTGCCCTCTGCAATTGCACCTTTTGCATTATTATACGCAAGGTTGAGTAGCTCTCTATCTTTATATAAGTCAGCAAATTTAAACTCCATGCACCCTGATTGTTTTATGCCTAAGATATCTCCGCTGCCTCTCAGCATCATGTCCTTCTCAGCAATGTAAAATCCATCTTGTGACTCACACATGATCTTTAACTTTGAGGATGAGCTTTGACTCAGATTATCATATAATAATATGCAAAAAGACGGCTTGCTTCCTCGTCCTACTCTGCCTCTCAACTGATGTAATTGCGATAACCCAAATTGCTCTGCATTTTCTATAATCATAATGGTTGCATCTGGTACATCTATACCAACTTCTATCACAGTTGTTGCGACTAGGAGAGAAAATTCATTTCTTTTAAAAGAAAACATAGCTTGATCTTTCTGATCTTGAGTTAGTTTTCCGTGTATTATTCCAACTTTATCAAAAAATGTTTTTTGCAATTCCTGAAAGCGCATCTCTGCTGCAGCTATATTGAGCTCTTCGTTTTCTTCTATATACGGGCAAATCCAATATGCTTTTTCGCCTCTGCTTATAGCACCTTTCAGTTTTTCAATAATATCTGGTACTTTTTTAATGTTCATAATGACGGTTTTTATTGGCAACCTAGATTTTGGTTTTTCCCTTAAAACGGAGCATTCAACATCGCCATACATAGCTTGCTGCAAAGTCCTTGGGATAGGAGTGGCAGTAACGAAAAGTATGTCGGTATTTTCTCCCTTTCCTACCAAACGATTTCTCTGCATCACCCCAAACCGCTGTTGTTCGTCTATGACTGCAAGCCCTAAATTTTTAAATGTAACGTTAGCTTGAAACAGTGCATGAGTGCCAACCACTATATTTAAAATACCACTTGCAAGTTCGTTCATGATAGTCTTTCTTTCTTTGCGCGTAGTTTTACCAGTAAGCAGAGCAACTTTTATATCGGTGCAAGATAAAGCCTCTTCGATCCAATTATAATGTTGTTCCGCCAAGATAGTAGTTGGTGCCATTAGAGCTGCCTGCATGTTGTTTTCCACCACACTCAACATCACAAAAAGTGCAACCACGGTCTTGCCACTACCGACATCACCTTGTAGCAAGCTTACCATGCGGTATTTGGATTTTTGTCTCTCCGAGATCTCATCTATTGCACGAATTTGATCGTTTGTTAATTGGAACGACAATCCATTTAAAACTTGCTCCTTATATTTATTAGATATTGTAAATTCTCTTCTCTCTTTTCTTACGTGATTTTCTCTTGCAAGTTTTAGTGCTAGTTGATACGCAAACAATTCATCATAGGCAAGCCTTTTCCGACAAACTTCCGCTTCTGCCAATGACCTTGGTCTGTGCAGCTTTATAATGCTTTCTCTCCAACTCAGCCATTTTTTTTGCTCGATTAATGTACCATCTATCCACTCTGGCAAATCAGGCAATTCTTTTAGATTGGAATTTATTATGTTTTTAATACTCTTGTTAGTAATGCCGCGACATAATTGGTAAACCGGTTCTATGCGAGCTATCTCTTCAAATTGGTCGATGTTAAGCGATACGTAGTCTGGGTGAGTAATTTGCCAATATCCAGCAAATTTATCAAGTTTACCACTGATGATTACATGGGCTCCAATTGGAAATGACTTATATAAATATTTAACTGAGTAATTAAAAAAGACTATGAATATATACTGACTTTCGCCTTCAACGACTATTTTATATGGCCTACCCCTAAAAGTGGGGGGCTGATGTTCATGAACTTTTGCTGTGAAAGTTGTAAGTTCTCCAACTTGAGCATCAAGTAGCGATTTACTTCTATCAACATAACTGAGTGGCCTGTAAAACAGCAGGTCCATTACTCTATCTCCGCCACAAAGTTTAGGCAATATTGTGGAATGAAACTTAGGTATATTCTCCAGCTTGCCATTTAGAAAGGCCAGCACATCTGGTTGCTCGTTGAGACTCATACATGTGTAAAATTGTTTATCCATAATAGGGCTTTCTTAAAATTCTGTCATCTTATGGTCAAGCTATGCATTGTCATAGATTATGTTAACTATTTTTATTGACTTATTAACTATTTTTATGTATTATTATACTATTGATAGTTAATATCAAAACATTAATAATGAGTAGCTCTATATCAGAAGAAAAGGAAAATCCAGTAGTTACGCTAAAAGCTCAGGCAGAAAAGTTTGATTTTAGTATGTTAAGAGCTGATGAAAAGAATACATTAGCGAATTCTGGTGAGACAATGTTTCTAGATTTTTACAGAATGAATTTTGTTATTAACAGAGAAAGTGTAGATAGTACTTTAACTATTGCTTTAATAAAAGGAGCTAAGCAAAATGGGCTTGAAAAATCTTGGAATGAACATTGCGAAAACGAAAAAACTAATGATAAAAAAACTGGCCAATACAAAAAGAAATTTGAGGAATTTTACAATCTAGGTACAAAATATACTCATCTCTTACCAAAGGAAGACGCTGGAAATTATCGACCATTTGTAAAAGAAGTTTTTAAGGAAATATTTAAATATGCTGAAGCAGAGGTTCCAAGTGATTCTATCCTGGAAGAGCTAATTACCAATTGTAATCAAGCAGGATATGAAGCTGGTGTACATATGGAGTTTCAAGGTGCGCTCTGCCAACATTCATTCATAATAGAAAACCCTGAAAAAGTAATAAGTATTGACCGTATTAGCCAAAATAGTGTGAGTGTCAGGTCTGATATGGTATTACCAATATTCTTCCAAAAAAGTGACGGCAAATTCGGTGACAAGGTATGTGATCTATCTAGTTCGCTAGAGTTTACACTTGCATCTCAAGATGGAAAAGATGGTGTAACATATGAAGATGGTAAATTGTCGATCACTGTTCCTCGAAATTTGAGAGATTATAAAATTGATGGCAGAAGTTTATTTGATATTATCAAAGAATATTTCTACAAACTCTGCGAGAAGTTAGGATTTAAATTTGAAGTAGAAATAGCACATGATTTAGGCGACCCACTAGAAGTGAATAGCTGTGTGAAAGATCCTAATGTGGATCTTAGCAATAAACGTGGTACGCCTGGTGTTAATGATTAAAATATCTCAAATTCTATCAACTTGTTTGCACAGTCAATCACTTCAGAACTTGGAAATTGATTTTTAAACCAAGTGTATTGGCGCTTTGCGTAATGCCTCGTATTTGTTTGAGCAATTTGTATTGCCTCGTTCAAAGTAATTTCACCTTTTAAGTACTCTATAATTTCCGGTACTCCGTGTGCCTTCATAGCCGGCAAATGTGGAGCTAGTTTCATACTAAGTAGTTTTTTTACCTCGTCAATTGCTCCATTTTTAACCATTTTAATAAAACGAGAATTTATTTCTTGGTATACACTGTCACGCTCAGGGAGAATTGTATATATCTTAAAATTATTGAATAAAGGAGGCTGTCTATGTTTTTGCCATGTAAAGATTGACTTGCCGGTTTCAGTAATCACTTCAAGTGCTCTTGATAGGCGATGCGAATCATTCGTAAATATTTTTCCTTGAATTTTTGAGTCCTTGTCTAGCACTAATTTGTAGAACTCCTCTTTGCCTAAGTTCTTTCTTAGCTCACTTACATTTTGTCTCACTTCCTGACTTATTTGTGGAATCGATGATAAGCCTTTAATTAAACTGCTGATGTAAAGTCCACTTCCTCCAGTAATAATGGGTATTTGTGAATTTTTCAGCGCGTTATTGACTTCCTTCTCCAAATCTTTCAGCCACAAACCCGCAGAATAATTCTCTTTTACCGAGACGTAACCATATAGTCTGTAAAATCCTCCTTGTCTTAGTGGCTGAGCAGTAATTATGGGAATTTCTTTATACACCTGCTTTGAGTCACAGTTTATTATTCTAATATTCCTATATTTTTCTATCAGGTTATCGCATAATTCTGATTTACCTGAGGCCGTAATTCCTGTAATAATTACTATATTATCTCTCATTTATATTAATTTAATTAACATATGATAGGGTGTAGTAAAAATTTGGATTCTACAATCTAAAGTTTGGAGACTTTTATGACAGAGAACAACGATAATAACTCATTCACTAAGCGTTTCACAAACAGGACTCCTGGCGATACAGGAGGGGGTTTTTCCAGTAAGTATTCATCCCAAAACACCAAGGAGCGTGCGCTAGGGGAAAAAGGGAAAATTTCTGAACTAGCAAGTAAAAAAACTGAGTCTAAAGAACCTTTTTCCGAAAGTGGCGGCATAAAAAGCAAAAGTAAAACTGTGAATGAAAGGTCTTTTGCTGACGCAACAAGAAGAAGCAGGTCAGATCTCATATATCTAGTCCGTGGTAAAGATCGTGGAAGATCAGCGTGGCACTATGTATTAGTTGATAAAGACAAGAGAGAAATATTTCTTGCAAAAAGCAGAACTGGCTCTATGGATGTTGCAGATTATGGAGAGATTTTATATTCAGGGTGGGGAGAGGATCCACCACAAGAAATAGTTGATAAAATCAATGAAGAGTTTGGGCTATAGCAGCAAACCAGAATTCTTTGTAGGGCTTGTTTTTTGTAAGGTTATTCTTCTGTCAGTTTATTCTTGCCTGTTAGATCAAGTCTTGTCTTTTATAGGACCTATAACCACATCTTTATAATAAATATAGTAGTCTACTATTGAATAATTTATTATAATTTTATTAGTTATTAACAGATAAAAACTTGGTAGACTACGAAGAAATATTCTTAAAAAAAATCAAAGATATAAAGGAGGAAGGGCGCTATCGTGAATTCACGCACTTTGCATCTTTGCCTGGCAGGCTTCCCTACATTATGGATTATGAAAGAAATAGAGAAGTTATCGTCTGGTGCAGTAATAACTACTTAGGAATGTCGCAAAATGAGAGTGTCATTGCCGCTATTCAGAATTCATCTGTTGGTGCAGGAGGAACAAGAAATATATCTGGTACAACAAAAGAGGTTGTTGAACTTGAACAATCCCTGGCTTGTTTGCATAACAAGGAGGCTGCTTTAACTTTTGCTTGTGGCTACCTTGCCAACCAGACAACGCTGAGCACCTTATCATCTGTCATTCCTGATGTGGTAATTTTTTCAGATGAGAAAAACCATTCTTCGATGATAGAAGGCATAAAATCAGGAAAAAGACCTAAATATATATTCAGGCATAATGACATTGATCACTTAGAGCAGTTGTTACAGTCTGTCGGCAAAAAGACACCCAAAATAATAGCACTTGAATCCGTATATTCAATGGATGGCGATGTAGTGCCACTGAGAGAAATATGTGACTTAGCAGAAGAATATGATGCAATTACCTATTTGGATGAGGTGCATGCAGTTGGCATGTATGGTGCACGCGGTGGTGGAATTGCAGAAAGAGAAGGTCTAATGGATAGAGTAACCGTCATTCAAGGTACATTATCAAAGGCTTTTGGAGTGATGGGTGGATATATAGCATCCTCAAAGAGCTTGGTGGATGTAATAAGAAGTTCTGCTCCAGGATTTATTTTCACAACTGCCATGTCGCCTGTTTTAGCAGCAGCAGCAAAGGCAAGCGTTGAACATCTAAAATCAAGTAACGTTGAAAGGGAAAAACAAAAACAAGTTGTAGAAAAAGTAAAAAATTCGCTGAAAAATGCGGGAGTCAATTTCATTCCAACAACAACTCATATCATTCCAATAATAATTGGCGACCCAAAGTTATCCAAAAGGGCATCAAAATTGTTATTTGATGAACATGGAATATACGTTCAACATATAAATTATCCGACAGTTCCAAGAGGAACTGAACGTTTTCGTATCACTCCTACGCCTTATCATACCGATGAAATGATAGAGCACTTAACAGAGTCTCTTGTAAAAGTTTTCGAGGTATCTGTTCAGGCAATGGCGTCAACTTAAGAGCCTCAATCAGCAATCTTTCCTAAAGGTATGATGGCGTTTGGGCTACAGCTATAGGGAAAATACAATCCATTCTTTTTTTCACTAGATTCCAGTGTCAGCTACTTTAATGACACCCTTCGATGAACACAAGAAATTTCTTATTTTCGATTCTATATAAAAATGAAAATAAGGCTTATCTATTTGCGTGGATAAACACAAGAGGCTTCTTATTTTCGATTTTGCGTAGAAATGAAAATAAGCCTGGATTCCAGCGTCACGCGCTGGAATGACACCATTTGATGAAAATAAGAAACCTTTTATTTTCGATTCTATATAAAAATGAAAATAAGGCTTACCTTATTTTCGTGGATGAACATAAGAGAGCTCTTATTTTCGATTTTGCGTAAAAATGAAAATAAGGCTTATCTTAATGGTGATAGACTTCTTGCATTATGGTCACGAACATTGCAATCAGCAGGTGTAACAGATGGTATCTATACCTGTAGCCTCTACGATGTCATCCCAGTGCTACTGAATAATGTCATCCGAGTAGCTGGCACTGGGATCCATCTTTTTTTTACTGGATTTCAGCGTCACTCACTAAAATGATACCCTTTGTTGTAAATTCACTTTTATTCTATGGTTATCTTTTTATACTACCTTGTCTACCTTATTTTGCCACTCCGCTGAACAGATACTTTTCAAGAGCCTGTTTACCCCAGTTTAATATCGCCTGCGATGATTAATCCATTGTCTTCTACTAGCCTTCCACCGCTTTCTTGCAGAAGAAGCCTACCAAGCAGAACCTTATATTTGTTAACTTTAGAGTAAACTATACCACCGTATCTTCCTGCAGCAAGGTATGCAAAACCTAACATTGTCGAACCGAAAGAGCGCACGTTACTGTTGCCAGGTAGTAGTTTACCTAATAAGTTACCATTTACATCGATCAAACCCCTATCACAACTTTTCACTCGCATCTTTATATGACGAGATCTGGAGTCTTCAAGAAAAGCACCCTTCTTCTCTTCTGCCCAAAAAGTTTCTCTAAGAGCAGGAGCATCAATTACAGCCGCTACAACTTTGTTTTTATGAATTAGACAAACTGACACTGTGAAATGAACCATGCAACTGGAAAAATTATCCCTGCTTTCTATAGGCATAATGAACCAGGTATAATTGTCATCTTTGACTTCTTGATCGGCATCATCTTCAAAAATAAAACCATAGTCTTGTTTGTAGTCGCGCAAGCAATCGTATATAGCCTGCTTAGATTTTGAGTAAGTCTTATTGATAAAGTCAGCTGACTTAACATTGGAAATTTGTAATTCGTTAAAGTCGCGCATAAGTTGTTTAGAAGCACTGCGTACAGAATCAAGCATCACATTAATCCGAGGTGATGAAATAGACATCTTCCTTTTACTCTTTTACCCTTTCGTAATAGCTGTCATCGGGAGTGTGTACTACAATTTTATCTTCTTCTTTTATAAATTGAGGTACGTTAATGCGCATCCCATTTTCTAAAATTGCAGGTTTGTAAGAGGAAGTAACAGTTTGTCCTTTGATAACAGACTCTGTTTCTTTTACAGTCAGTGTAACATAATCAGGCACATGCACAGAGATTATCTTATCTTGGTAAGTTACTACTTTAACTTTCATATTATCCTGTAAATAAACCTTTTTTTCTCCTAATAAGTCCAAGTTTATAGTAATTTGCTCGTAATTACTCGGATGCATAAGATTCACAATATTTCCTTCAGTAAAGAGATAAACATATTCCTCTTCATCTAAAATAGCCCTTCTGACTGTTGCATCAGAGCGAAACCTTTCATAGTGTTTTGCTCCGGTTTTGATATTTTTCATTTCAGCTTGTATGTATGCACCACCTTTACCAGGTTGAGTATGCATAATACTCACAACCAGAAACAAACCACCATTGTGCTCCAACACTTGACCTGGCCTAATATCATTAGCTCTTTCTGCCATAATTACATTTTCAGTTTGATCTTAATAATTATAAGTAGCTTTTGTGTAAATTCAAAGCCTTTATTAATCAATAAACTCCGGCATATTGAGGATTATATATCTTTCCTTTGTGTTTACATGTGGAAATATCTCTTTGGTAAAAGACAACATAATGTTCTTTTTTATACTAATAACTGAAATTTCCAAGATGTCTCCTGAACCGAAATTACATATAGATTTTACATGGCCATATAATTCATTGTTCTCCAGCCTTACTTCCATACCTAAAAGGTCGCTTTGATAGAATTCATTTTCGTCATTTAATTTTGGTAGCCTGTCCTTTTTGATATATAAATTTCTACCTCTTAAGAGCTCTGCTTCGTTACGAGAATTTATTCCACTTATTGTAGCTATTACCAAATCATCACCTATGACAGACACCGAATCTATTTTATAACTTTCGTTGCCACTTATTAGCTTACCGTGCAAGGAGATATTCTCAGGCTTTTCAGTAAAAGTTTTTATTTTAACTGCTCCCTTAATTCCATGGGGAGCAGTAATTACCCCTAGGCATATCAGATTGTTGTTCATGCTAATACAAGTTGGGAGATTTTTCAGATAAATACTGCTCGAGAATCTTAATGCCTTTATCAATCTCTTTTTCAGTGATAATGAGCGGAGGCAAAATTCTTACAACGTTATCTGATGTTACTCCAACAGTAAGTAAACCACGATAACTTAACTCTTCCGCAAACTTTTGATTGTTCATTTTCACTTTTATTCCAAGCATCAACCCCTTTCCTCTTACTTCTTCTATCATTGAAAACCGACTTGCTAAGTCTTCTAATTTATTTTTTAAATACTTACCTCTAATTTCAACATTTTCTAAAAAGCCGTAGCTAAGCAATTCATCAAATACAGCATTGCCTACCGAAGTTGCAAGTGGATTACCCCCAAAAGTGGAACCATGCATGCCAACTGCCATATATTGGGCAGCTTTTTCAGTTGCAAGGCAGGCCCCCAGCGGAAAACCTCCTCCTATCCCTTTTGCAAGAGCACATATGTCAGGTTCCACTTCTATATGTTCGTATGCAAATAATTTTCCGGTTCTACCAGCACCACATTGTATACAATCAAAAAATAGTAATATGTCGTTTTCATCACACAGCTTCCTTAGCTCTTTCATAAAGGCTTCGTCCATTACTTTGATACCGCCTTGCCCTTGTATTGGTTCTACTAACACAACACCTATATCATTAGAAATTGTCTTCTTTACACTCTCAATATTGGGCTCTATGTTATCGCACCAATCAATGTAGGGATTCAGTAATTCAGAAAATTTCTGTCTATCGTTTGTAGCACAGGTTAAAAAGGTTCTCCCATGAAATGCACCATGAAATGTCAAAATTCTATAGCGATTTTTATTACCTTTTCCGTTTTGATAGGTCCTAGCAATTTTAAGTCCACACTCTACTGCCTCTGATCCAGAATTTGTAAAAAATACAGTATTAGCAAAACTGTTGTTTATTAACTTCTCTGCAAAGTTATTGGCAGCAGATATATTATAGGTATTTGTTATATGCCATAACCTTTCTCCTTGTGATTTGAGAGCGCTTATTAATTGCAAATTAGCGTGACCTAAACTACTAACAGCTATGCCAGAATGAAAATCTATGTAGCACTTGTTGTCAGTATCGTACAAGTAAATACCTTTACCATAAGAAAAATTTATATTAATAGGAGAATAAACTGGCAAGATAGGAGAAATTGTCATAAAAATATGGTATGCTAAATTTTAATTAATAACATAAAAGCCATTATTTCACAATGAGAAGGATATGTATAAACTAGGTAAATTAATACTTCCTGCACTAAAAAAGAATAAATATGTAAAAGTTACTACATTTTTCTCATCAATTTTTGTAGTTTTGTTTAGTGTAATATATTGTAATTACTCACTGAGGAATAATTTTCTTTCTTCTTACCGTGACTCAAGTATAGGCTTAAAAAGCATACTGGAAAATAGTATAATAAAAAGGTACCATTACTTGCTAATAGAAAGGCATCACATTAAATACAAAAACTTTGATTATATAAACCAGCTGATAAGGCTGCGTGCTGAATTATTGCAATCAGTTAGCAAAGTAAGGAACTTAAGTTTAATACTATATGATCAAAATAGCAGAATAATCTTCAGCCACTTTAACACTCAAGATCATGATTATGAACAGCTACTTACAAACGAAGAAATTGATAAACTACTAAATAACCAAGAGATATTTGATACTATAGGAAACAAATCAATTTCCATTTTTCCTATGTTTCATGAAAGTGACACTAAGCCGTCATTTTTTTTAAAGATTATTCAAAACCATAACAATACCTATGTCATGGTATATAGTCTATTTTTAACGTTCGTGGGCTTATTATTGGTAATCTTAATACTAATAATGCTTTATTTGCACTTTTCTAATACTCAAATACTAGCTAAGCAACATAAAACTAATATTGAGTTACAACAGATGAAAGAGGCATTAGAACAAGAAAATGCAAATAAGCTAAAATTTTTTGCAAGCGTTACACATGAGCTGCGTACACCTCTTAATGCCATCATTGGATTCGCAGAGTTAATCAAAAATGAAACTTTAGGTTCAATGGATCACTCTCAATATAAGGAATATGCAGATGATATATATAATGCAGGAACACATTTACTTGCTTTAATTAACGACGTGCTTGATTTTTCGAAAGCAGAAGCAAGCAGTCTAACAGTAGAAAAAGTGAAGTTTAACCTGAATAAAATAATAGATTCTTGCTTAAATATGCTATCGCCTAAATTAAAAGAAACAGGGATTAGTTTAAAGAAAGAGATGCCTGATAAACAATTGCTAGTTATTGCTGATCCCAAAAGAATGAAGCAGGTCATAATAAATTTATTGTCAAATTCAATCAAATTTACCCCCAAAGATGGCCTAATAAGAATGGTGATTAAAGAGAATATAGAAAAAAACTTATTGACTATTGAGTTCCATGACAATGGAATAGGAATAATGCAGCAAGACATATATAAAGTTATGTCTGTCTTTGGCCAAGCAGATTCAGGATACAGAAACGAAGGTACGGGCATCGGGTTACCACTCAGCAAAAAACTAGTAGAGCTAATGGGTGGAACTTTTGATATTAAAAGTGAAGCGAACCTTGGCACTACAATAACGTTAAACTTTTTCTATGAAGAGCAAACATGTGAAAACCTAATTGATTTTTAACTAGAGTTCTTGAAAGCTCTGGCTATAATATACTACTACAAGTGTCATTGACGGAGCAAGGTATGGAATTAGCAGTAGGAAATAATGCACCTGATTTTAGCTTACCAACAGATTCTGGTGAAAATTTATCACTGAGTGATTTTTTTGATAAGAAAAATGTAGTTCTTTATTTTTACCCTAAAGATGATACTCCAGGTTGTACGATGGAGGCAAAAGATTTTAGAGATAGAATAAATGACTTTTCTTCTCTTGATACAGCCATAATCGGTGTATCAAAAGATAGTATTAAATGCCATGCAAGCTTCAAAGCAAAATATTCCCTGCCGTTTTATTTAGTTTCTGATGAAAACGCTGAAGTGTTAGAAAAATATGGTGTTTGGGTAGAAAAGAGCATGTTTGGTAAAAAATATATGGGAATAGAACGTACTACCTTTCTAATAGATAAGAAAGGCAGAATAGCGCAGATCTGGAAAAATGTAAAAGTTAGCGGACATGCTGATGAGGTTTTAGAGGAAGTAAGAAGGATATAGGCAAATACTATTTAGATGAATGGTTACTCATTGCTACATAACAAAGTTGAGATTACACAACTTTCGTAACCATTCAAGTTTTGAACTAGACCTGAGTAACAATTCGGTTGTTATAACTGGCAAAAATGGTGTTGGCAAAACTAATATACTTGAAGCAATCTCGTTGCTTGCTAAAAGCAATGGGATGAAAAAAGCAAAAGCCAGTGAGATGCAAAATCAATTCAGTCATGAAGATTGGGCAGTGCATTACAAGTTTTTTAATGGAGTGGATTTTAATTCAGTTGGTATCGCAAGGAATTTTAATAAGAAATTGATACAAATTGATGGGAAAACACAATCAAGTTATTCATCTCTTTATAGAATATCCAATGTAATATGGCTAATTCCACAAATGGATTATATTCTTCTTAATTCTCCAAGCGATAGATTAAAACTTTTGGACCGTATAGTTTCGCTATTTGAGGAAAATTACACTTATTGCTACATGAAATATAGGAAAGCTAAACACGAACGAAGTAAACTACTCAGGGAAAACGTTTTGGATGAGAATTGGTTATCTAGCCTTGAGAATGTTATGTCTGTTAACGCAGTCAGCATATTACGTATGCGACTATCTGTTTTAAAAACACTGCAAGATACAATTGATAACCACTCCACTAAGTTTTTTCCAAAAGCAAGTTTAAGATTCAGCAGTCAGCTAACTTCAAACGATACTGCAGAATATTTTCAAAGCCGTCTAAAGGAAAATAGAGAAAGAGATTCACTTACAAGCAGAGTAACCTTCTGTGTAAATAACGACAAATTTCAGGTATTTTGTCAAAGGAGAGACATACCAGTAAATCTGTGTTCTACTGGAGAACAAAAGTTATTATTGCTTTCTATTATTTTATCTAGCGTAAAGGCAAGATGCATTCATTACAATAAAGCACCTCTTCTTTTGCTTGACGATATAATGTCTCATCTAGATAAGCATTACAGAAAGGTGTTAATAGAAGAGGTGTTAAGTATTCAATGTCAAACTTGGGTAACTGCTGTGGATCGCAATAATTTTGATAACTACATTAATTATTTTAAATTAATTGAATTATAGGCTCCTACGCAACAAACTTTTAGCAGCGCGTAACAAACACACTTGGCAACCTCTCACCTACGCTCAAACAATTTTTCTATATCACTTAGCTTCATTTCTATATAAGTCGGTCTTCCATGGTTGCATTGTCCAGAATACGGGGTTTCTTCCATTTGCCTAAGTAGCGTATTCATTTCCTCCAATTTCATTTTTCTGCCCGCTCTAATTGATCCATAACAGGCAATAGTGGCTAATATTTTATTTACTTTGTCTTCTATTGGGAGTGTATCTTCTATTTCTATCAATCTGTCGACCATACTCGTTAGCATCTCTTTCACATCTATTATACCTAAAATCGCTGGAATTTCCCTCACCGTTACTTTGTTTTCTGATTTGATTTCAATATCAAAGCCCATTTCAAAAAGTTTATCTTTGTAAGTTTCAACCATCTCTATTCCAGCTTGGTTTTTAATTTCAACTGTTTCAGGCAGCAGCAGTTTTTGTCTTTTTATACTTGATTTTTGTTTTAAGCACTCATAAACTAACCTCTCATGGGCTGCATGCTGATCGACTATAACCAATTTGCCTCTAGCCTCAGCAATGATATAAGTGTTGTAGACCTGACAGCGTGCAAACCCTAGAGGGTAGTTCCCTATCAAATCAACTTGCTCCAATACTTTCCTTTTTAGGGCCATAGTTTCTGCTTGTGGCAGGGGTTTTTGTATATCAGTATAATCAAATGGTTCTAACTGTTCTGATAAGCTTTTTACCTTTACATTCGGGGCAGTAAATTCCTTCATTAGCTGATTTTCTAAACGGCTTGGCCTTTTTTCATAAAATTCTTCTTGAACGTTAGATTTGCTAAAGGGATCTGGATTCTTTTTCATCCTAACGCCATAATCAGTCTGGGTTTGAGCATCATGCGCTGGAGTGACACAAAGATGGATTGCATCTATTCTTGCTGACAACGTTTTAATTAGCCCTCTTCTCACTATTTCATATATTACCCTCTTATTCTGAAACCTTACATCTGATTTATTCGGATGTACATTAACATCGACCTGATCATATGGTACCTCTAAATGCAGCACTGCAAAAGGATACCTATCGCTTGGAATCAAGTCGTGATATGCATACCGAATCGCACCAATCAGTAGATTATCTTTAATTGGCCTGCCATTCACAAACGTATAGATCATATCAGATTTACCTCGATTGACAGTTGGTTTGCAAATGTGTCCAATAAGTCTGATACCATTTTCCTCTTCATTAACCTCAAGAGAATCGTTTTGAAATTTCTTTTCTATTTCACATAGCCTATTAAATAATGAGGTTTGCTTGGTATATTTTAAGAGCTTTTTGTTACCCGACATTAGAGTAAATCCTATGTGATAGTTAATCATTGCTAGGTTATCTACAATATCAACAATGTTTTGAGTTTCTGCTCTTTCAGTTTTTAGAAACTTTAGTCTATTTGGAGTGGCAAAAAACAAATCACGTACTTCAATGTGTGTACCTTGTGATAAGGAATAAGGCATCAATTTCCCTATTTTTTCTCCACCTTCATACCTTATAGACCACGCTTCGTTTACTCCTCTGGCTCTCGACGATAACTTTATCCTACTTACTGCTGCTATTGACGGTAAAGCTTCCCCTCTAAAGCCAAGATGCTTGATTTCTATTAATTGACTGTCGCTCAATTTTGAAGTAGCATGACGCATAAACGCAAGTTCTAAATCATTCTTTTCTATTCCACTTCCATCATCTTTCACAGCAATAAGATTACGCCCACCGCTTTCTATTTTGATCTCTATTTCTGAACTTCCAGCATCTATTGCATTTTCTACTAACTCCTTTACTGCACTTGCTGGTCTTTCTATCACCTCTCCTGCCGCTATTCGGTTTATGGTTTGTGCATCTAAAAGAATTATTGCCATAAGTTCATCATGATGTTGGTTTTTCTTTCACTGCTTCGGTCTGTTTGTCTCTCCATTTTTTTAACCTACCTGCAATTTCACTGTTAGAAATTGACAATATAGATGCAGCGGCAATAGCAGCATTGCATGCTCCACCTTCTCCTATAGACATTGTTGCTACAGGAACGCCTTTTGGCATCTGGACTATAGATAACAGGCTATCCAGCCCATTTAACTCTTTACTACGCACAGGAATGCCAATAACAGGTAAATAAGTAAGTGACGCTACCATACCAGGTAAATGAGCTGCTCCCCCTGCACCAGCTATAATAATTTTAAAACCTTTTTCTTGTGCAGATTTAGCAAAATTGAATAGCCTGTCTGGCGTTCTATGTGCAGATATTATAAATATATCATGCGAAATCCCTAGTTCTTTTAACATATCAACAGCATGAGACATAGTGCTATAATCCGACTGACTTCCCATAATTACAGCAACATCTTTTTTCATTTCTACTACATTAAACATAATTTTATTTACTAACTAAATAATGTTTCAGTTAAAAAGCAACAAATATTTGAACTACATTATGAATATAGTGTATGGCATTCTCGTAAAATAGAAACTTCAAGTAAGCATCTGTATACAGAGACACAAACTTTTTTGCATAAAACAAAAAAGATTTCACTCAGAGTCTTGTAGTTATTGCTCGTTCTTGCTATGAATAATCTTTTTAGGTAAAATAACAGTTTAAGATAGATATAAATTTAATGAAGATATCAACAGGTGATAAATTCGAAGTCTTGTGTATTTACCATATAATTATTTAGCACAAATTATATGATATTAATACTTTGAGATATTAAATTTATGTTGTAATGTGTTTTACAGAGCTATTGATAGGTGAGTGTATATGGAAATAATATCGTTAAACAACAATTCATGCAGTTTAGAAGTAAAAAAGAAATTACTTAACATAATCAGTAAAGTCATAGAAAGAAACTCCTGGACTCAAGCTCATGCAGCTGAAAAGCTAGGTGTTGATCAACCGAAGATATCACAAATTAAGAATGGTAAAACAGATGGTTTCTCTTTAGAGCGATTGTTAGGCTTTCTCAAAAAATTTGGTTATGAAATAACAATTACAATCACAGAAAGTCGGGCAGTAAAATCTGAAGTAGAAAATGCAAAACATGAAGCTGGGTCTCAACAGATACACAGTTGACATTTTGTTTTGTTTGGTATAGTATAAAGTTTATTAAGGTAGTATTTTATGGCTGAATCTGTTATAGAAAGATGTACAGAGCAAGTGAGTAACCGTTTTAAATTAGCTCTATTAGCAAGTCAGAGGACACATGACCTAAACATAGGAGCAAGCAGTCCAGTTCAAGCAGCTAAGTTTAAAGGTCACAAAAATACTATTATTTCTTTATACGAAATAGCAGAAAAACAGGTGGATATTCATGAGTTGTTTAGTCTTCTGGTAGGTCGATGTAAAGAATATATGAAAGGAAGTATGAGTAATGTTTATAGCGGTGGTACAAGTAAGCTAGAAAAACTACTAAACTTTTCTGATGGCCACTTTAACATAGATTCTGATGCGGACCAAGAAAGCACTGATACTCAGGACAGCGAAGTAGAAAGTGAAATAGATGATCAAGATAGTGAAGAAATAGATGATGAAGAAGTAAATGATGAAGAATAAATTAAGTAGAGAACTACTAAGGCTGCGTAATTCATAAATGGTCCACGTTACTATCTGTGTACTGCTATTTTGCATAAGTGTAATGCTATATTGCATAGTGTCTAAGTCAAATAATGTTTACTACAAAGTGCTGGCGTTCAACAATTTTTCAACACAAGCAGTTTTGCTTATAGTAGCAATATCGATTATTTCAAACAATTTCTTTTCACTTGATATAGCGTTGCTGTACGCTAGCATTAGTTTTATATCGACCATAGCACTAATGAAATTAATGTCGCTTTGATAATTTATGATGGGATCTCTTTTCATATTCTTAGGTATCTGTTTAGTAATCGTTTCAACTGTGGGGGTAATTAGATTTCCCAGTTTTTACACTAAGTTGCACGCAACAGGCATTACAGACTCCAGCGGCGCAATATTATTGTTAATTGGCTTTGCTCTGCAAAATAATTTTTCAACTAATATTGTTAAAATTATATTATTGATTCTTATAATATGGATAGCTAACTCAACTAACAGTTATATTTTGGCTCGTACTTATTATAAAAGTAAGGAAAAGACTATTAAAGAGGATTAAGGTGTTAGGAATACTAAGTGAAGCATTACTTTTGCTGTTACTTGCGGTTACAGTTTTTATAGTCCTTTCAAAACACTTAGTTGTGAGTGGTGTTCTAATGTGCGCATTTAGCTCACTTATCGCACTCGTATACTTAACCATGAACGCACCTGATGTTGCAATCACTGAAGCTTCTGTTGGTGCAGGACTCAGTACAGTTTTTACATTTGCTGCACTCTCTCTGATCAAGAGCCATAAAGTAAATTTATCTCACAACTCTATAACACTTTTTTTTATGTTACTTTTAGCTATATGCTTATCATACTTTATGATTCAATTGCCGGATTTTGGCAGCCAAGATGCTCCAATTCACTTGCATGTTGCTCCTTACTACGTAGAAAATACTGAAAAAGTTGCTGGTATTCCTAATATAGTAACAGCTATTTTAGCAAGCTTTCGTGGTTATGATACGTTTGGAGAAACCCTAGTAGTTTTTACTGCTGCGCTTTGTATAACATTGATATTGAAAAAAGAAAATGATTAAAGACCCAGTATTAAATACAGTAACATTTTTGATGGTACCCTTTATCATCCTATTTGCTTTATATATACAATTTCACGGTGACTACACTCCAGGCGGAGGTTTCCAAGCAGGAATCATTATCGCTTCTGGAATAATATTGTATTCAATGTTATTTGGCATCACTACAACTTTAAAAGCTATACCTTATTCTGTGATTAAATTTACTAATATGCTAGGTATCTTAATTTATGGGGGAACAGGTATTGCAACAGTTTTGCTTGGCAAAAGTTTTTTATCTTATGATATATTATCAGCTGACAACGTTGCTGGTCAAAAACTGGGTATTTTTTTGGTGGAACTGGGCGTAGCATTTACTGTCTGTTCTTCTATGCTAATCATATACATAAGTTTTGCTCTTAGAAAAAAATAATGACTTTATATAACTATACAATTATTATTACATTAATGATACTAGGTCTGTACACTATCATAAATGACAAAAATCTAGTAAAAAAAATGATAGGGATAAGTATTTTTCAAGCATCTATTTTGTTGTTTTATATATCTTTAGGGTATGTAAGAGGCTCTTTGCCTCCTATACTAATGTCAAATTTTTACTTATATAGCAACCCCATATCGCATGTTTTAATGCTTACTGCCATAGTAGTTGGAATTGCAACATTTTCAGTTGGGTTGTCTATAGCAGTAAAAATAGAAGAAAAATATGGAACAATTGATCAAGACAAGTGTATGTGAGTTAATGGTATCTTAAACTATGTGAAGTAACAAATAGCCAAAAGCTAAACCATAGGCTTACTTGCTGTAAGCCTATTTACTAATAAGGGATAAAATTTTAATTACAAAGGTAATGATGTCAACTATTAATAACGCAGAAGATAAGAAAAAAATCATCAGAGATCTAGTAACCAAGAGTATAAGAAAGGGTGGTTTTATCACTTTTGATGATATAAATGACAAATTGTCAGATGAAAATTTCTCATCTGACTTTATAGATGATACGATATCTCTCTTGCAAGATTCAGGAATTAACGTACTTGAAAGTAGCGAAGATGAAGAAGAAGCTATTTCTAACAACGATGATAACAAGCTTGATGACGATGATGCATTGTCAAACGTTGCGACAGCTTTAATACAAAATGATGATCCGGTAAGAGTTTATCTACAAGATATGAGTTCTGTAAAACTCTTATCAAGAGCAGACGAAATCGAGATAGCAAAAAGAATTGAATCTGAAAAGCACAATATGCTACGTGCAATAGTTGAAACATCAGTAACATTAAAAATAATAAAAGCATGGCGCGATGATTTGAGCAGTGGAGCTCTCTTACTAAGAGAAATTATAGACCTAGATGCAATTTATCATTCCGATTTTAATGCAATACCTAAAGAAGATGTCGAAGAAAATATTGAAGATATTGAGGATTCTGAGGATATCTCTGAAAATGCTCAAGATAGTGACCACTGCGAAGATGATGAAACAGATGATAAGGACGATAACACGGATAATACAAAAGACGACGATAAGCAAAAGAGTAGTAATGAGGATATAAGCTCAACAAACTTAAATGTCTCTATTCTTGAAATGGAAAGTGATTTATTGCCTAAGGTCATAGTTGCACTAGATGAAATAATTACTTTAGCAAATGAGGCGTTGGCACTAAGAAAAAACTCCTCTAGCAAATTAGCATGTAAAGATTTATATGATCAGGTGTGGTCCATAGCGCTACAAGTCAAGCCAAGTGACGCTGCTGTTGCTAAAATCACACAAAAACTCTATAATATAAATAGATCTATCATGCTTGAAGAAGCCAATCTTATTTCCGAGGCTAAAAAACACGGTATCAACAGAGAAAGCTTCTACAAGGTTTACAACGATATACTCTTAAAGCATGGGTTAAAAGATGCAAACCTCAAAATTAATAAGAAACTGTCTTCTTTTACAGATGAACTAAAAAGTAAATTCGCAAGGTTTATAGATGATAATTTCGAGCACATCACTAACACCTTGAACAACATTAAACAATGCATACAGGAAGATGATGTGCAAGAATTTAAGGAATTAATTAAAAGGATACAAAAACACGAACGAGAAGTCTCTGAGGCGAAGCAAGAAATGATAAAAGCCAATTTAAGGCTAGTAGTTTCCATCGCTAAAAAATATTCAAACAGGGGTCTTGCTTTGCTTGATTTGATACAAGAAGGCAATATTGGTCTTATGAAGGCCGTGGATAAATTCGATTACAAACGCGGATACAAATTTTCAACTTATGGAACCTGGTGGGTTAGACAATCAATTACTAGAGCTATACCTGAGCAGTCTAAAGTAGTGAGAATACCAGTTCATATGGTAGAAATCATCAGTAAAATCAACAGGACACTCAGAAAGTTGACTCATGAAATGGAAAGAGAGCCTACATTAGAGGAGCTGAGCACAGAACTTGGAATGCCTCTAGAAAGAATACGCAAGGTTATGAAAATAGCAAGAGATCCTGTAAGCCTTGAAGCTCCAACGGGGAAAGATGATAGTAGCACTTTTGGTGATTGTATAGAAGATAAAAGAGTCTCAAAGCCAGAAGATGCTGCAATACTTGCCGATCTGCGTGGTATTACAACCAATGTTCTTGCCACTTTAACGCCAAAGGAAGAAAGAATTCTAAGAATGCGTTTTGGTCTTGGTAAAGACGGAAAGGAACACACTTTAGAAGAAGTAGGAAGAATCTTTAACGTAACACGTGAGAGAATTAGACAGATAGAAGCAAAAGCACTACGCAAATTAAAACATCCAAGTCGTGCTAGAAAACTCAGAGGGTTCTTTTGAGGAAATGCTTAACCGGTTACTATAATCATAACTAAATAAATGGAAGTTTTATTCACAAAATAGATCTAGAGACGTAAATATGGATGAGAAATTAAAAAGCACAGGAATATCAATAGCTTATTATTCTGTCATTCATAATAAAAACAGTCAATTGATACCTAAATAGTAGTAAAAAACTTTACTACTATTTACCAATTTAGTAAAATTCAAGAATTTCAGTAACTTGCTCATTCTAAATAGAATCAAATTCACGCAATATAACGACAAATTAACATTTTTAGTTTTGCTAAGGTTGTTCTAGACAGGATTTCAGTAAGTTATATATAATCTAATTCATAGTTGTTTTTTTCAGGATCTTAAATTTACACCATTGCCTGAACTCCCTAACTTTTCTGGGTAAAATTACTGCTGAATCGTTTATACTGAACCCCTACCATAATACTCTGTAACCATACGCCCAAGGAACAAACAGTAAAATTATTGTCACTTAAATTAACTCCTATGTGACGCATATTTTTTCCCTAATTTGCATATAGCAATATATCAGAGTAGAATATTGCCAGTTGGTCCAAACCCTACGAGGTCATCACATTTTGTAAGCCTCACGATGGCTTTCGGTGAAGCAATTAATCTTCTCAACGAGGTCTCTTTCTAATGAGAACAAGGAAGCCTATTCATTTTAGAAGCTGCTATAATACTTGATTTTTGCTACAATTAGTGCTATCATTTAAGCTACTGTTATTATTTAGTGTGGTATAAGTAATGGTTGATGTAGCTTCTATTGGTGTTAACACGGTTATTGATTGTAAATACAGAAGAAAAGTGCAATTGAGTTTATTGGGATTATTTCTCGTTGTATCAACAGCAACTGCTATCTAGTTTGCTTTTCCTGCATCACAGAGTGTACTAACACCATTCTTGCTTCCAGCCATATTTTTGCTCTTCACACTATCTGTGGGTTATTACATGTTTCTATTTGGCTGTGAGAAAAAATCTTTGGTAAACAATGTTCTTGGTATCACTGACCCTGCTGAGTCAGTCAAGAGAGTGAATTGCCAAAAAAAGATAGAAACCTTACTGGCAGAAGTAAGAGATACTACAAGAAAGAGATTTTGTAATGAGCTTGTTGACCTTTGTTTTGAAGACCGTAGCAAAGCACATAAACTTGCTTTATACATAAAAGAGATCGATGGTATTGTATCTTTAATAACAAATAAAGACCTTTTAAACCATTTTGATCAGTTTTTTACTATTACTGAAGTAAGCAATAAGAAAAATAGAGGTAACTTAATTAACCTAGCAAGAGCATATAAGGTAATATATGAGGAACATTCAGACAAAATACAGGATTTTTTAGCTACTCAAACAGAAAGTTATTCATATGAAGTGATGTTTCCAAAAATTAATACATTCTTGTCACAAATTAGCAAATAAGAGCAGGAAAAGGGTTCACACTCCCATTAAGTGTTAAGGAAAAAATGACAAACTGACCTTGATATTCACTTCCTTAGTTAAGAACATATCCATCCACCGCCAATAACTTGCTCATCTTTGTACATTACGCAAGCTTGGCCGGGACTGATACCAAAGTAATCGTCGTTTAAAATAATACAGGCCTTGTTTTGTCCTGCAGTTGGATATATTGTTGCTAAACTTCCCACATGTGATGACCTGAGCTTCACAGTTACTTCCATACCTTCCCTTGGTTGTTCTAACCAATTTAACTCCTTTACCAATACTTTTCTTTGTATTAATGCATCGATTGGACCCACTACAACTTCTTTATTTTCTGTATTAATTTTTATCACGTAAAGAGGTTCACTGTGTGCAATACCCAAGCCTTTTCTTTGTCCCACCGTAAAATTCACTATGCCATTATGCTCGCCTAGTACTTTTCCATTTATATCCACAATTTTGCCTTTTTGCATGGACTGTGGAGCCAGCTCAGCTATTGTTTTGCTATAGCTCTTGGAAACGAAGCATATATCTTGACTATCTGGTTTTTCAGAAATTAGCAAACCAAAGTGTTTTGCTAATTTTCTTACATTGCATTTGTAGAACCTACCAAGCGGAAATCTCAAAAGCTTCAGCTGCTCTTTTGTTGTAGCAAACAGAAAATAACTTTGATCTTTACTTTTATCAATGCTTCTACACAACTTGACCTTGCCATTCTCTTCTGACCTTCTCACGTAATGTCCTGTAACTAACACATCCGCACCAAGATTTTTTGCAACCTGTAATAGATCGCGAAATTTTACTGTTTGATTACATTTTACGCACGGTATAGGAGTTTCTCCGCGCATATAGGTATTTGCAAAATCTTCTATTACTTCCTTTTTAAATATTTCCTCATAATTTAGGATATAATGAGGAAAACCAGTACTTTCAGCTACACGCTTTGCATCATAGATATCCTGTCCAGCACAGCATGCACCTTTTCTCGCATTACCATCACTGCCATATAGTTGAAGAGTCACACCTATCACTTGATATCCAAGGTGATGTAGAAGAACTGCAGCAACAGAACTATCAACTCCACCAGACATTGCAACCACAGCTTTGGTTTGATGTGGAGCTTTATCTCTTAACAAAGGCTCAATTTCAAATTCTTTTAGCACGGCTAAATAAATTCATTAAATATAGCTAACATAGACTCAGATCTCTATACATCATACCGCTACGATCTCAATATTAGATTCTGCCAAATAGATATTGTACAGAACAATATGAAAATTGAAAGGATTAGTGCAATTTGTGCCTAGCTTTACAATAAGAAATATTTTCTGGGAACCTTAAAAAAAATTTCAATAGCCGAATCGTAATTAATCTTGTTTAAATAAAACATGACTAAAATAATCCATGTTCTCAAGTACTTTACCACTGCCTAGAGCAACGCAAGAAAGCGGATCGTCTGCTACACGTACTGGCAATTTCGTTGTTTCACTAATAACTTTCCCTAGATTGCGTAATAGCCCACCACCACCAGACAAAACTATCCCTTTATCAACTATGTCAGAAGAAAGCTCAGGAGGAGTGCTCTCTAACGCTGTCTTAATGGCAGAAATTATTTGATGTACAGGCTCTATTAAACTTTCTGCAACCTGATATTCTGATAAAAGCATTTCTTTTGGCATACCGCTCACTAAGTCTCTGCCTTTTACCATCATGCCTTCTTTATTGTTTTCACTTGGTAAACTAGCCGAACCTATGCTTTTCTTAATCTTTTCAGCTGTTGTCTCACCGATCAATAATTTATGATTTTCACGAATGTATGACCTTATTGCCTCATCCATAATATCGCCACCCACTCTGGCAGAACGTGAATAAACAATCCCTCCTAAAGAAATAATTGCAACTTCAGTTGTGCCACCTCCTATATCAACAACCATGGAACCCTCAGGCTCGGTAACCGGAAGGCCAGCTCCAATTGCCGCAGCCATTGGTTCTTCAATTAAAAACACTTCATTTGCACCTGCACTTTCTGCTGCGTCTTGTATAGCACGCCTTTCAACCGGAGTGGATCCGGATGGAACACATATTATAATGTTAGGTTTATTGACAGTAAGTTTTGTATTTGCACTGCGTATGAAATATTTTAACATCTCTTCTGCACTTTTGAAGTCAGCAATAACACCGTCTTTCAGCGGCCTTATTGCCTCTATTTCTCCAGGTGTTTTTCCTAGCATCATTTTAGCTTTTTTACCGAAAGCATAGGGAACATAACCGCCCTTTTCCTTTATTCTTGCTGCAACTGAAGGTTCATCAAGTACTATTCCTTGATTCTTTTGATAAACTACAGTGTTTGCAGTGCCAAGATCTATGGCAATATCACTGGCAAATAAACCTTTAAAAGTGAAAAGACTACAAAACCTTCTGGTTAATTTCTGAAAAAATTTCATATCACAACTCAAGAAAACCACTTATTGAGATAAATTATACTTTTCGGACAAATAGCTGGTACAGCATTCAACATCTAACCTCCTACCTGTTACTTTTTTTAGCAGATCCGAAGAACCGCATTTTGTACTATATATATTTTGAGATAACCAACCAATAAGTAAACTAAAATCTCCCTTTATTATGGAACCTAGAAATTCATAATGATTTCTTTTAATAAAAGAGAAAACCTGCACAGCGGCAACTAAAGCCATAATTTTAATAGGAAAATATCCCATAATTCCGCTTGCCCAATATTCATCTTGAAAATAAGTGTCTAACTCATTTTCAGCTTTGACTGGAATTTTATAATGCTTCATACCATCCAACCATGCATCATGTAGATCTTTTACTTCCAATCTACCATCTATCATATCCTGTTCTAATTTAGTTCTCAGCATAATGTGAGCTAACAGACTAAATTCATCTGCATTTTTCAAAGAGGAAGAAAGATTGATTTTATTGAAAATCAAGTGCAAATTCTCAACACTGCTGGCTTTTGCATTAGTTTTACCTTTTATAGTAAATTTCTCTTTTATGTAAGGTTGAATAAATTCAATAAATTCTCTAGAAGTCCCGATCATTCTTTCCATAAATAACCCTTGGGTTTCATATATAACACGTTGCTCAGTTGGGCTACTTATAGAGTTTTGTGTCAAGCATTTTTGATAAATTTCATAACCACTATGTCGTAAAAGTAAAAACAACCCCCAACAAAAATCAGATTCGTTATAATCTATGGAGCCATAATAAGAAGCATGGCATAATTTAACGCCCATTTTCTGTAAACATACCGAGCCAAGCTCAATCTGCTTGTGAGTAGCAACTTTCTGTATATGAATAGCTTTATCTTTCTTCTGCTTTTCAATTACTTTATCTACATTTTCGCTAAAAAATCTGCCCACCTTAGGAAAGATTTCTCTTATATCTTTTTCTGTAATATCGGAATCATAGTCAGCAAGTAGCGAGTCATATTTTGAACATTTTAACTGTTGTGACTTTATAGAAGCTACTTCACGAATGAGCTTAACTAAATCAGCAAAGCGCTCTTTTAATTTTTTTAAGTTACCAGTCTCAGACTGAGACAATCTCCATAAATTTTGGCATTCGACTTTGGCTTTAGATAAAGATCTGACTAAATCAAAGGAAATAGCACTACTGCTTTTATTCATCCTTTCTATTAACTTCAGTTGCCAATTATTAGCACTTTTTTTGCTACCAACAACACCTGCTTCTGCTAACGACTCTTTTACTATGTCGTGAGAGATAATCTCATGTCTAATTTCTTCTAGAAGACCCATTTGCTCAACTTTATCTTCTACGTTTAACTGACTTTGGCTTAGTACTTTTAGCGTATTTTCGATATTCCTTACCCTATACAATACTCCCTCTAAGAACTTACAAGACTCCATATTTGTTCATTTTTTAGAAAACATCTGTTTAACATCGTAATAGATTAACAATACAGTTAAAAGTATATTTACTCAAAGCACAACAAAAAATTGTATATACTACGCTTTTACTAGATTTTTTTATCAAAAGTCCAGCATCTTATTAGAAAATTAATTGTAAGATTGTAGAAAAGTATTTAGTATTTTATTTTTCTTGACTAGACTGATATAGGGAGATTATTAAATACTAAAGTTACGCACTATTTTAAAATTTATGGAGGTTTAGTAATGTGGAGTAGATTAGTTGTAATGTGCTGTTTTTGTTTACTGCTTACCGGTGTAAGTTCCTGCCCGAAAAAGGGAGTACACACAGCAAGTAAAATGAACTCTGTTGTTAAACAGATAGGTGAAAAAAGAGTTTTCTTCGATTATGATAAATCTAATATAGGAGAGGCAAGCGCAGATGTGCTGCTCGATGTAATGGAAGTGTTGCAAAACAACCCTGATATGAAGGTTACTGTAACTGGTCACACTGACAACCGTGGTTCCTACGAGTACAATGTTGCACTAGGTGAGAGAAGGGCAGATGCAGCTAAGAAATTTATGGTGAGTTGTGCGCCCTATTTAGAAAGTAGAATAAAAACTGCTTCTAGGGGTGAGACTGAACCTCTGGTTTATGTACAAGATGATTCTAAGAATTCCAAGTATGAAAAACAACATGCTAAAAATCGTAGGGTGGAGTTTTCATTTTCTGGAGCAAAAAAATAGTTTCTTGTTTTGAAGGCTAGATCCCAGTGTTGAGCACTGGGATAGCATAAAGAAAGAGGCTAGGTGGTGTTAAAGAAAGGGTACTGGGACTATAAAAGTAAGGAGGAGTGACATAAAAGGATATAGCTAGCGTGGTTAGAATCCAGTAAGTCCCACCTTATATAGTTAACTTAACGAAGCAGATTATGCGAGAGACACAATGGAGTTAGAGTTGTTGTTTCAAAACATAATCTACAGTTTTGCCATCTATAACAATAAAGTTGCAGTTGCCGTGTCAGGTGGTATTGACAGTATAACTTTATTACATTTAATGGTTAGTTGGGCAAAAAAAAGACAGTATCCACTTCCTGTAGCATTAACAGTAAATCATGGGTTGCGCCCAGAGGCTAAAGAAGAAGCCGAGTTTGTTACAAATTATGCAAAAGAGCTTGGAATAAAGGAATCATTTATATTAAACTGGGAAAAGCAAAATATCAAAGGCAATGTCCAGCTACAGGCACGAAAAGCACGGTATAGTCTGCTAACAGAATGGTGTAAAAATAACGATATTAAGTATCTGTTTATTGCCCATCACAAAAACGATCAAGCAGAAACATTTCTACTCAGGCTTGAGCGCGGTAGTGGCATAGATGGATTATCATCTATGGATTACAAATCTCTTTTTAATGGCATTTATATACTGAGGCCATTGTTAAGTTTTAGTCGCAGCGAAGTAGAGGAGTATGCAAATCTCCATCAATTGAGATGGATTGAAGATAAAAGCAATCAGAATTTGAAATACAGGCGCACACTACACCGTAACTTGTTTAAAGCAAGTGATAATCAAGAAGTTTTAACAGAGCGCATATGTCTCACAGCTCTTCACATGAAAAGGGCTACAAAAGCACTGATGCATTATACACGTCTTGCGTTTAATGAATGTGTTAATATTCATGATCTTGGTTACATTGAAATCAAACTAGGTGAATTTTACAAATTGCCAGAAGAAATAGCCTTGAGGCTCCTTCTTTACTCCATAATGTTAATCAGTAGTAAATACTATAAGCCAAGGTATAATAGCCTGATTGCAATATTTAACAAAATATTGCAAAAGGACATCAATGTTAATTGTATGCTTTCCGAATGTAAAATAAGAAAGTGTAGAAAAAGCATATTAGTAATTAGAGAATCATCAAAAATACAAGAAGTACCTGTAAGTTTGCCATTAAATGGCTCTATTGAATGGGATAACAGATTTAGCTGTACGATACCTGGAAATCAGGAGTGTTCAGTAACTATTGCTCCGCTGAAGAAAACACAGAAGATTCCTAAATTTTTAAAGGATTCTGATTGCTGCCCTGAAGTTTTCTACTCCTTGCCTGTGGTGCAAAAAAATAGAAAGGTATTAGCTTATCCTTGTATAGGTTATTATGACGGAGGGAGTATCAATGATGATAAGATTCGATTCATTACTAATAGCATAATAAGGCAAAATCTGGTAAACTTAATTGATATCTAGTTGAAAGTAACAATGAAAAGATTTTTAGAAGGTTTATTGATTTGGTTAGTAATAGTTGTACTTATTTCGGTTGCTTATATTCAATTCAGCGGGAATATAGGTAAAAGTAGGGTAACAATACCTTTTTCAGAATTTTTAACTAGACTGGAAGATAACGATATAGAAAATGTTATTATAAGAAATCAGAGCATTGAAGGCAAGTTTAGAGATGGATCAAGTTTTAGCTCAAATGGCATTATATATAGTGACTTAATAAAAAATTTGCATGATAGAAAAGTAAAATTCTCTTTTTCGACTGGAGATTCTGCAATGAGCATCATTGGCGGATTGCTCATTCAATGGATCCCAACATTTATCTTTATCGGCTTATTGCTCTTCCTTTTGAAACAAACGCAAGCAGGAGGCAACAGAACCATAAGCTTTGGCAAATCAAAAGCTAGGCTTATGACTAGCGGAAAAAAAGTGACATTTGATGATGTTGCTGGAATTGATGAGGCGAAAGAAGAGCTAGTAGAAATTGTTGATTTTCTAAAACAAAGACAAAAATTTCAGATATTAGGTGGGAAAATACCAAAAGGATGTCTCCTAATTGGTTCTCCTGGCAC
The DNA here is from genome assembly GCF_012277315.1 of Wolbachia endosymbiont of Ctenocephalides felis wCfeJ. Classification (NCBI taxonomy): domain Bacteria; kingdom Pseudomonadati; phylum Pseudomonadota; class Alphaproteobacteria; order Rickettsiales; family Anaplasmataceae; genus Wolbachia; species Wolbachia endosymbiont of Ctenocephalides felis. The sequence continues at coordinate 487,891 of NZ_CP051157.1, forward strand.
TGGCAAAACCTTACTTGCTCGTGCAATTGCAGGTGAAGCTAATGTGCCATTTTTTAGCATTTCCGGATCTGATTTTGTCGAAATGTTTGTCGGTGTTGGTGCAAGCCGTGTTCGCGACATGTTTGATCAAGGCAAGAAAAATGCTCCTTGCATAATCTTTATAGACGAGATAGATGCAGTGGGTAGACATCGTGGTATTGGTCTTGGTGGTGGCAATGATGAAAGGGAGCAAACATTAAATCAGTTATTAGTTGAAATGGATGGCTTTGAATCTAATGAAGGTGTGATAATAGTTGCAGCAACTAACCGTCCAGATGTTTTAGATCCAGCACTGCTTAGACCTGGTCGTTTTGATCGACAGATTACTATTTCTTTACCAGACATAAATGGACGCGAAAAGATACTCAATACACATATAAAGAAAATATCAATAGCACCAGATGTAAATGTCAAAACAGTTGCAAGGGGCACACCAGGTTTTTCAGGAGCTGATTTAGCAAATTTGGTAAATGAGTCTGCGCTTATTGCTGCAAGAAGGAACAAGAAAATTGTTACTATGGATGACTTTGAGTATGCGCGTGATAAGGTGATGATGGGGGTAGAGAGACGATCCTTAATTATGACAGAAGAGGAGAGAAGGCTTACTGCGTACCATGAAGCTGGTCATGCAATAGTTGCTGTTAATATGCCTGCCTCTGATCCAATACATAAAGCAACTATCATTCCAAGAGGTAGAGCATTAGGTTTGGTTATGAGATTACCAGAAACAGACAGAGTATCTCATACAAGAGAAAAAATGATAGCAGATATTACTGTTGCCATGGGTGGAAGAGTGGCAGAAGAGTTGATTTTTGGTTATGATAAAGTCACAAGTGGCGCATCTTCAGATATAAAACAAGCATCTGATTTATCACGCGCTATGGTAACAAAATGGGGGATGAGCGATAAGGTAGGACCAATATATCATAGTCGCGAACAAAATATACATGGTTCTGATATAATTTCTGAGGACACTCTGAAGCTAATAGATGAAGAAGTAAAACGAGTAGTGTCTTTATGTTATGAAAAAGCAAAGGATATATTGACTAAACGTCGCAAGGATCTAGAACTTATCGCTGAAAATCTACTGGAATTTGAAACCTTAACTGGAGATGAAATCAAAGATATACTCAGTGGAAAAAAGATTGTTAGAAATGAATCTGAAAACAAGGAAAAAATAAGAAAATCCTCTCTATGATGGATGGTTCTCAAGATATTAACTACGTTTTTAAAAATTTTTTTATTTGAGCAATTTTGCAAAACTGTACCCAATCATATGGGCAATAAAAATATGACCTTACACCCGTATCTGTTCAGCGGAGTGGCAAAATAAGGTAGACAAGGTAGTATAAAAAGATAACCATAGAGTAAAAGTGAATTTACAACAAAGGGTGTCATTCCAGCACGTGACGCTGGAATCCAGTGAAAAAAAAGAATGGATCCCAGTGTCCGCTACTCGGATGACAAGAAAAGAACTACTTGAATGACATCGTAGAGGCTACTGTGATGACACCACTTTTGCTTCAATATTCGCACATTAGCCACGTTCCTGAACAGATACTTACACCATAATCACTGATCAATTTCTTCCACCCAAGCATTAACTTGCCTTAATGTTTCAATACAGGGTAAGTCTTCTGTGCTGAGAGGTAGACGGACAGTTTTGTGTTCTATGAGTCCAATATCATGCAAAAGTGCTTTAGTAGGTATTGGATTGCTGGCAATAAATAGGGCTTTGCAGGCTTGTTGCCAAATATCTGCTAAGCTTTTTATGCCATCTTCTGTCATTTGAGTAGTTGTTTTTTTTCTAGATTTCAGTGTTGCACGCTGGAACGAAAGTAAATGGGGTTCATCGTGTAGACATTGCTTAACGTATTTATGTACTACACGTGGCCAAACATTAGAAGCAACGGAAACCAAACCAGCTACACCATTATTAGCCATATCAGATATCATATTATCATCTCCACAAAAAACCTCAATGTTTGGGGCAACCTTTTTATACTCAATTAAAGTATCGACAGTTCCGCTTGAGTCCTTAATAGACCAAAATCTTTCATGGCCGGATAAGTTATGTACAGTCTCAGGATAAAGACTGACCCCTGCTCTCGAAGGAATGTTATAAAGCATAACTGGGACGTGTGCTTTCTCGAGTAGCTTTTCAAACCATAGAGTCTGCCCCATGATTCCAGGTTTTGTGTAGATAGGAGTGGTCATTAGATACCCATGAATAGGCATATCCTTGCAAAAGTCAAGCCACCTAAGAGTCTGATGTAAATTCACTCCTGGTACACCGACTATAATTTTCGTGTTTAATTCCAGTCCACGTACAAAGTTAACTAAGGTGCATTTTTCAGAATCAGTGAGCGACAAGCTTTCACCTGTACTGCCCAGCAACACTAAACCATTTCCGGCTTCAGCTTGCATTGTAAGTAAACGCTGCAAACTGCGATAATCTATGCTATCTCCGCTACAATTAAAAGGCGTAACACAAGCAGTCCATAGAAATTTAGATAATAAATCTCTGCTCATTTGTGTTTCTCATAAAAATGTATCCGTTCATTCAACTCCGGCACGCCATTTTTTATAGTATACATTATTTTCAATTTTGCGTAAAAATGAAAATAAAGCTTTGTCTATTTGTGTAGATGAGCATAAGAACCTCTTATTTTCGATTTTGCGTAAAAATGAAAATAAAGCTTTATCTATTTGCGTGGATAAACATAAGATGTATGGTCCCAGAGAGTGATGGTATGATAAAATATGAGAAAAAAATACCATCGAAGGAGGAGTTATGGGACAAGTATTACATGGGTGCGCCCGAACAACAGAGGCAATTCGTAGAGCAATACAAAATAGTAAAGAGAGCATAGCAAAGCTCTCCAAATATTATAACCTAAATCCTAAAACTATTATAAAATGGAGAAAACGCTCATTTACCCAAGATGCTGATATGGGTCCAAAGCATCCAAGATCAACTATCTTAACTCTGGAAGAGGAAGCTGTAATTGTTGCATTTCGCAAGCATACACTTCTACCATTAGATGATTGCCTTTATACCTTGCAGTCTACAATTCCTCACTTAACTCGTTCTAGCTTGCATCGCTGTTTACAAAGGCATAACATTAGTAGACTACCAGATGTTGATGGTGAAGCTAAAACAAAAAAGAAGTTCAAACAATATCCTATAGGATATTTCCATATTGATATTGCAGAAGTTAGAACAGAGAAGGGAAAACTATATCTATTTGTTGCTATAGATAGAACATCCAAATTTACTTATGTTGAGTTACATAAAAGTGCTACAAAACCCATAGCTGCTCAGTTTTTACGTCATTTGATTAAAATTCTACCGTATAAAATTCACACCGTTTTGACCGACAACGGCATACAATTTACCAATCAGAAGCGTCATCTTTCCAACACATATTTGATAGAGTTTGTCAAGAATATGACATTGAACATCGTCTAACAAAAATCAGCCATCCTTGGACGAATGGGCAAGTTGAACGTATGAACAAAACTTTAAAAAATGCTACTGTAAAGAAATATTATTATCGGTCACATCAACAACTCAAAGATCATCTTTATGACTTTGTTATGGCCTACAATTACGCTAAAAGACTTAAAACTCTTAATGGTCTTACTCCTTTTGAATTTATATGTTCTCAGTGGACACAGTCTCCTGATTTATTTATACTCAATCCTTACCACCACACTCTGGGACCATACATCTTAGAAACCTCTTATTTTCGATTCTGTATAAAAATGAAAATAAGGCTTATCTTAGTGGTGATAGACTTCTTGCATTATGGTCAAAGCTGTACGAACATTGCAATCAGCAGGTAATCTGCAGGTGTCCATCCCTGTAGCTCCAATTGTGTCATCCCAGTGTCAAGCACAAGCATGACACCATTTTTTGTATAGATTACCTTTACAAACAAATGCTCGTACAATCATGTGTCAAGTACTGGGATGACATCCTTGTGTCTGAGGCAACACTGGCTGTAAAACTTAACATAATTCAGGAAGTTTAATATTAGAAGATAGGCTATATAACGGGTACATTACCTGCCTTTCCCTTTATGTTTACCCCGAGTGGAAGCCTGAGCTTTTACAAAAAGCTCCCAAAACCCTTTCTGTCCACCTTCTCTCTGTATAAGTTGTGCAAGACGCTGCATTAAACCATTACCCATCATGACCATTTTTGTCCATTTACCTACTGGCTTTGCAATTTCAACTATTTCTAGATCTTCTTTGTAAACCTGTATATATTTTTGCTTTTCGCGTAGCATTTCTTGATGTTTTATAAACTCTCTTTGCTTGTTTTTTTGATATAATTCATTAAATTTTCTGTTTTCTTCCCACTCTTCTTTAAGGACTCTTCTAGGAAATATGATTTTCCTAATCCGATTTCTGTATATTTTCCTTAAAAAGAGAAATGTTGCAGCTATAGCAAGTAATGTTGCACCATATGTAACGATTTGTTCGAACGGCATGTCTCGTACTCAGCTTATTGCAAGCGTTATCTATAATTATACCACAACTATAGGAATTTTGCAATTTTTTGCACGGAAAGGCGATATAAAGGATGATAGTAAGAGGCAATATTAGACTTCAAAATCGTTGCTATAGAGAGAATACAATCACTGATGTTTTTCCTTAAGTTGACACTATTCGATGAATGGATACCAAAATTTCCCTGCTATTTTAAAAATTTACAAATATCTAGCGAATGGGCTTGTATGTAATAAGGTTTATTTCTATACTTTTTAAGAATTCTAAGTGACCAAACAAATATGAACTGCTATAAAACTCATACGTGCAGCGAACTAAGGAGGAGTGATGTAGGGAAGGAGGTTACCCTCTCTGGATGGTTATACCGCAAGCGCAATCACGGTAATCTGATTTTTGTTGATTTAAGAGACTTCTATGGGATTACTCAGCTAGTGTTCAATAACGATAAAGATTTTTTTGATGAAATATCAAATTTAAAATCAGAAAGTATAATTACTGTTACGGGAACAGTTGAAGCTAGAACTGAAGATACAGTAAATAGCTCTATTTCCACTGGAGAAATTGAGGTTATAGTTAGCAGTTTGCATGTCGAATCAGAAGTTAAGTTCCACCAGGATGAAGAAATAGCAAAAGAAGAAAGAAGTATATTGGCAAGCATTACCGGCGAGCAAGAATACCCAGAAAACATGAGATTTAAATATCGTTTTCTTGACTTAAGGCGTGAAAAGACCCGCAACAACATTATTTTGCGCTCACAAGTCATTGCAGAACTCCGCAGGCTCATGATAGAGCAAGGATTGTTGGAGATTCAAACTCCAATACTCACGGCTTCCTCCCCTGAAGGAGCACGCGATTACCTAGTGCCAAGCAGGCTAAACCCTGGTAAATTCTATGCATTGCCACAAGCTCCACAGATTTTCAAACAGTTGCTCATGGTTTCGGGATTTGACAAATATTTTCAAATTGCACCATGTTTTCGTGATGAAGATGCAAGGGCTGATCGTTCTCCTGGGGAATTTTATCAGCTAGACCTTGAAATGTCTTTTGTGACTCAAGAAGACATATTCGATATTATTGAATCTGCTTTATATAAAGTGTTCGCCAAATTTTCTCGCAAGTCTGTCGATAAAGATTTTCCACGCATTACATACAAAGAGGCAATGCTCAAATATGGCTCTGATAAACCAGATTTGCGTAACCCATTATTGATCAGCGATGTTACAGAAATTTTTCGTGATTCAGAGTTCAATATTTTCAAAAGCAATATTGAACGTAGTATGGTAGTGAGAGCTATTCCTGCTCCCAAAACAGCAGAGGAATCACGTAGCTTTTTTGATAAAAAAATAGAACATGCGCAAAAAGAATTCGGTGCCAAAGGTCTTGGATATATAACATTTGATAAAGATGGCACTGCAAAAGGGCCAATTGCTAAATTCCTTGATGACAATAGGTTAAGTCGCATAAGGAAAATAACGAATGTAGAGCCTGGGGATAGCGTGTTCTTTGCTTCTGATCAAGAAAATGAAGCAGCAACAATCGCAGGAAAAGTACGCTCTCTTTTAGGGTCAGAACTAGGCCTTATAGATGACAATATCTTCAAGTTCTGTTGGGTTATTGATTTTCCATATTTCGTATATGACGATAAAAGCAAAAAAATTGATTTCTTTCACAACCCATTTTCTATGCCTCATGGCGGCTTGAAAGATTTAGAAGAAAAAAATCCACTAGATATCCTTGCATATCAATATGATCTTGTCTGTAATGGAGTAGAACTCTCAAGCGGGGCAATCCGCAATAACAAATTGGATATTATGTACAAAGCTTTTACCATTGCGGGTTATAGCAAGGAGGAAGTTGATACAAAATTCGGTGCGCTTGTGCGTGCATTTAGATTCGGAGTGCCGCCTCACGGCGGAATAGCACCAGGAATTGATAGAATGGTGATGCTGCTTGCTGACGAGCCAAACATTCGTGAGGTAATCTGTTTTCCTATGAATCAGCAAGGTGAAGATGTTCTCATGGGTGCTCCTTCTGAGGTAGACAATAGACATTTACATGAATTATCTTTGCAGGTCATTAACTAAGTACCATAGATTATATTAAACTGAGAAATCATGAATAACATCCAAAAAGCAATACTATCGGGCATAATCTGTAACATGATTATAGGGTATGAGTTAACTCTATTTGGGGTTTTGACGCATATAATAAGCAATGTTTTTTTTCCTTCAGAAAATGATTATTTAAGCACAATCAAATTTCTTGGCTGTTTTGCAATTGGATTTGGGTTTAGACCACTTGGTGCACTTATTTTTAGTTACATTGGAGATAAGCACGGAAGGAGGAGAATTTTGCTAATTTCCGTAATATTAGCTTCAATATCATCTACTGCAATTGCAGTTATACCGAGTTTTAGAGCAATAGGAATATTTTCTCCTATATTACTTTTGCTTTGTAGAATAACACAGGGAATGGCAGCAGGTGGAGAAACGAGTATCAACTCAGCCTTTTTAATAGAGCATTCGGTCGATAAAAAAAATCTAGGCTTTTTGGGTAGCATGAAAGCTTTTAGTGGTGCTCTTGGTTCTATTACATGCTTTGTAATGATAGCTATTTGTAAAAAATTTACAGGCGAAAACTATGAAATTTGGGGTTGGAGACTGCTCTTTTATTTCTGCTCCGTTATGGGCGTAATAGGTTTTTTAATAAGGTACATAATAAAAGAAAGCCTGGCATATACAACTCATGATCAAAATAAGAGTTTATCTCATTCTCCATTTCTAGAATTAATCAAAGACTATAAAAGGGCATTTTTGATAGCAGTCGGGCTTGGCATCGCCCAAAATGCAATCGTTTATTCAGCAATCATGTTTTATAACATATCCGTAAAAGAATTTACCCTTTCAGGCATTGATATTAAAAATGTAGTAAGGATTATGGTTGAAATCACATTTGGAGTATCTGCAGTGTTGCTTGCAACACTGTCTGACAAAGTGGGTAGGAAAAGCGTGATGATTCCTATATTAGTAGTTTTAGCTTGTGTCAGCTTACCGGCGTTTTCGCTATTATCTTACGATAACCACTACATTGTAGCACTAACTTTTCTATTGATGAGCATACCAATAGGTGCGTCTTTTGGAATATATAATTCTCTTGCTTGTGAATTGTTTCCAACGAAAGTTAGATGCACTGGCTTTAGCTTAGCACACAATATATCTGCAGGTATTTTTGGCGGTCTTTCTCCATCGATATGCATGTGGCTTATAGAAAAAACTGAAACAATGCTTGCAGCAGGCATTTATCTTACTGCCTGCGCGTTAATCAGCTTGATATCTGTGCTTCAAATTAAAGCCACAGACAAAAAAGTTGATTGGTGAAGTTTTTCCTGCGATTACATTTCTCATGTTTTAATCACACTTTAGCCCCATATACCTAGTTATAGTGCTGTACCAGCCTTCTATGTCTTTATTGAGATAAAAGAAAAATGTTCTGTCAATTGAAGTGAAAACCGATAAACGGTTCTCACGTAAACAAACTTCACTATTTAGCAACCAAAGCCAAAAAATATTGATTCCCTTCTCGTTTAGGTGCCAGCTCTACCTTTGCAATATCATCGGTATCTCTAATTAACCGTTCTAATTTTTCCAGTCCAACCTCAGTATTTATGAGCTCCCTACCCCTAAATTTCATTGTAACCTTGATTTTATGCCCATGTGCAAGAAAGTCTCTCGTTTGGCGCAACTTTGTTTCATAATCATGATCGCCAATATTGGGACCCAGCTTAACCTCTTTTATAGTTAATGTTTTTTGTTTCTTTTTTGCCTCGCTTGCCTTCTTTTTTGCATCATACTTTTGTTTGCTGTAGTCTAGTATTTTACATACCGGAGGAGTTGAGTCAGGTGCAATTTCTACCAAATCTAAACCAACATTCCGTGCAGATCTTAAAGCCTGCTCTATTGACACAATTCCAACCATTTTGCCGTCCTGATCAACTAGACGTACTTCCCTGGCTGTGATGAATTCATTAATTCTATTTTTTTTAATTTGCAAATTCTAACTCCCTTAACTCAAATTAACATTTTTTAATAGCAACTCAGCAGCTTTTTCATAAGAAAAAGACTCTTGTTTTTCTGATCCTAAATTTCTCACTGACACAGTTTTGTTTGCAACCTCATTTTTACCTACAATCCATAATATAGGAACCTTATTTGAACTATGCAAGCGTATCTTATAACTAATTTTTTCATTGGTTAAATCAGTTTTAACCCTAATGCCTTGTTTTTTTAAAGCACTACTAATTTCTGTAGCATAGCTGTCAGCTTCATTTGTGACAGTTAGAATAGCAAGTTGCGTTGGAGCAAGCCACAGTGGAAATTTTCCTGCATAATGCTCTATTAAAATTCCAATAAAACGTTCAAAAGTTCCAAGAATTGCCCTGTGTAGCATAACAGGGTGGTGCTTTCGTCCGTCTGCTCCTATATAGAAAGCCTCCAGGCGCTTTGGTAAAATGAAGTCAACTTGCAACGTTCCACATTGCCAATTTCTACCTGTTGCATCTTTCAAAACAAACTCTAATTTTGGGCCATAAAATGCACCTTCACCAGGGTTAAGCTCATAGTTTAAACCTGCTTCTCTGACAGCTTCAAGTAGCGCTTTTTCAGCTCTATCCCACACTTCATCATCTCCTGCTCTAACATTTGGACGGTCTGAAAATTTCACGGAGATTTCATTGAACCCAAGCTCTGAATATACTTCTTTTACAAGGTCACAAAATTTTACAGTTTCAGAATTAATCTGCTCCTCCATGCAAAAAATGTGCGCGTCATCCTGCGTAAAACCACGCACTCTCATCAGTCCATGCAATGAACCTGAACTTTCGTTTCTATGACATGTACCAAACTCCGCCATACGTATTGGTAAACCGCGATAACTTTTGGTGTGAGAGTTAAAAATCTGCACATGACAAGGACAATTCATAGGTTTTATTGCTAGCTTTTTATCCCCAGACTCATCAACAATAAACATGTTTTCACGAAATTTATCCCAATGTCCTGATTTCTCCCATAGCTCTTTGCTTACTAAAATAGGCGTTTTTACTTCAAAATAGCCGTGATTTATTAATTTTTTTCTTATATAAGACTCAAGCACATTATATAAGATATATCCCTGTTCATGCCAAAAAACTTGCCCCACAGCTTCCTCTTGGATGTGAAATAAGTCCATATCCTTAGCAATCTTGCGGTGATCGCGTTTTTCCGCCTCCTCCAAACGCTTAAGATAAGCATTTAATTCATCCTTATTTTGCCACGCGGTGCCATATATTCGCTGTAGCATTGGACCATTAGCATCACCACGCCAATATGCTCCTGCAACTTTCATGAGTTTAAACGCTTTGACTCTACCTGTTGATGGCGAGTGCGGACCACGGCACAAGTCGACAAAATCACCTTGTCTATAAACAGTGAGATTTTCACTTTCCGGTATGGAGGAGATAATATCAACCTTATATTTTTCACCTATACTGCTAAAAAAATCTATTGCTTGCTTACGCGTCCAAACTTCTCGAACAAATTTGTGATTGCTTTTTATGATTTCTTTCATTTTCTTTTCTATTGCAGCAAAATCATCCGTGGTAAAGGTACGATCTGTAGCAAAATCATAGTAGAAACCATCCTGAATTGTCGGACCAATAGTAATCTGAGTATCAGGAAAGAGCTCTTTTATTGCCTGAGCCATTATATGAGCAGTATCGTGCCTTATTATATTCAAACCCACTTCGTCACTGGACCGTATTACTTCTATCTCTGTATCAGATTCAATTTCGCGTGAGAGGTCATACAGCTCACCATTCACCCTTAGGGCAACTGCTTCCTTTAAAACATCTGGTTGTAATATGTCAAAACCAGTGACTCTACCGCTGTATTCTTCTACTTTTTGTTCAGTTGGAAAAGTAAGTCTAATCATTTATCATACCTTTTGTTGTTATCCAAATACAAGCACAATTATTCAAATACTCCACAGAGCAATAGAGTAAGTGTAAGACATTAACGATTGATGTCGTTCCAGTGCTTGACACTGGAATCCAGTTTCTATTATATAGCCATCTGCTGTGCTCATTTAAAATTAAGTTTGCTGAATCCCAGTGTCTGGACACTGGGATGACATATTTCTTGGTAAAAACTACTTTTGTATCACAATGTTTGTACAACTCTGTGTTTAACACTGGGATCCAGCAAGGCTGATCGTAAACAAGCCCACTATACAGCATTTTCAGCGAGACTGCCAAAAACTGGATGCCAGTATCCGCTACTCGGATGACACCATTTGTTGTACTTTTGCCTTCAAATCTGTAACATTCGTATAGGTGTGCGTGTGACCAGAAAGAAAGAACCAGTGTCACGTGCTGGTATGGCATAGAAGGACGTTGGAATGACAGAGCTCTCGTACTGTAACTTTTTGACATTAGTAATACGGCCTATTCTTTTTCAGCCTTAGTGCAATTGCTTCTTCCCAAATTTCACCATTATGCAATAACTTTTCTTTATTGTACATTAGCTCCTCTCTTGTTTCTGTTGCAAACTCAAAGTTGGGACCCTCAACAATTGCATCGACTGGACATGCCTCCTGACAAAGTCCGCAATATATACACTTTGTCATATCAATATCATAACGCGTAGTGCGGCGACTGCCATCTTCTCTTTCCTCTGCTTCAATAACTATTGCTTGGGCAGGACAGATAACTTCACATAATTTACAAGCTATGCACCGTTCTTCACCATTTGGATACCTACGCAATGCATGCTCACCGCGAAACCTTGGACTTAGAGGTCCTTTCTCCATAGGATACCTTAGCGTGACCTTTGGCTTAAACATATATTTCAATGTAATAGTGAACCCTTTAATCAATTCTACAAAGGACCAGTACCAGGCTAACTTTTTGAGCATAGAGTATTTAAAATCCATGTAGGTAATTATAAATCATATTACCAATTTTCAAAAGGCTTTTTTTGTACTTGCCCATCAACTTTGAGTTGTACTTGAATCGCTTATCTTCATTCCTACTACATTGTATCCTGAGTCAACATGTAGAATTTCTCCAGTGGTGCCGCTACTTAAGTCACTTAATAAATACAGTGCTGCCTTTCCAACATCTTCTATTGTGGTGTTACGCCTAAGTGGAGAATTGTTTCTATTCCATTCTGATATGAAATGGAAATCGCTTATTCCAGAAGATGCTAAAGTTCTGATTGGGCCAGCAGAAATTGCATTTACTCTGATATTTTGAGGTCCAAGATCGCACGCCATATATTTTACGCTTGCTTCAAGTGCTGCTTTACATAAACCCATGACATTGTAGTTTGGCATAACTTTTTCAGCGCCATAATAAGACAAAGTAAGTAAACTACTACCATTTGGCATCATTTTTTCAGCCCTTTGTGCTAAAGCAGTGAAAGAATAGCACGATATATGCATTGCGTTGAGGAAGTTGTTCAGTGAAGTGTTGACATACCTGCCACTTAATTCATTCTTATCAGAGAATGCAATCGCGTGTACCAAAAAATCGAGCGTGCCCCATTTTTTTTCTATTACCTTAAAAACATCATCTATAGTTCCCTCATTTGCAACATCACAGTGTAATATTAGCTCCACATTTAATTCATCTGCTATAGGTAACAATTTTTCTTTTATTGTTTCATTCTGGTAGGTGATTGCAAGTTCTGCCCCATGCTCCAAGAGAGTTTTTGCTATACCATGCGCTATCGACCTCTTATTTATTATCCCGGTTATTAACCCCTTTTTGCCTTGTAATAGACTTGTTGCCATAGAACCATTTACTTTTTTACAATTTGGAATATTAGTTAGGCAAAGTCAAGCAGTTAACTACGCTTAAAAGCAATTTTTGTAGTCAGTATGAATTTAAGATGATGTGAAGGGCTGAACCCTCAATGGCGTCAACTTAAGGAAAAATGTCAGTGATTGTGTTTTCCCTATAGCTGTAATAAAGTAGATAAACAATGCTATCATGTCTTTAGAAGAGTTTGCTAAGGAAGGCTCTTAAGTCAAAGCCATTGTCTATTCAGCAGAGTGGCAAAATAAGGTAGACAAGGTAGTATAAAAAGATAACCATAGAGTAAAAGTGAATTTACAACAAAGGGTGTTATTCCAGCACGCGACACTGGGATCCAGTGAAAAAAAGAATGGATTCCAGTGTTAGCTACTAAGCCTTATTTTCATTTTTACGCAAAATCGAAAATAAGAGGTTTTTTATTTTCATTAAAGGGTGTCATTCCAGCACGTGATGCTGGAATCCAGTGAAAAAAAGACTGGATCCCAATGTCAGCTACTAAGCCTTATTTTCATTTTTATACAGAATCGAAAATAATGTATATTATAAAAAATGGTGTGCTGGAATTGAATGAATGGATATTAAAGAATCGTATACGTTCAGCCAATGGCGTCAACTTAAGGAAAAATGTCAGTGATTGTGTTTTCCCTATAACTGCAATAAGGTAGATAAGCCCAAACGCCATCATCTCTTTAGAAGAGTTTGCTAAGGAAAGCTCTTAAGTTGACGCTATTGCCTGAACCCTTCCAGGGTTATGCAAAAGTAACAAATGCCTTTATTTAAAGCTGAAGTTTTGCTATTCTCACATTTTAATAATTTAAAATTAATGAACATAAACAAAAATGAATTTTTATTTCTTCCACTTGGAGGAATAGGCAGAATTGGAATGAACGTTAGCCTATATCATTACCAAGATAAGTGGATTATGATTGATCTTGGTATTGGTTTTGCAGATGAAACTATGCCAGGTATTGAGCTATTAATTGCTGATGTAAGCTTTATTGCTCAAAGAAAAAAGGATTTACTTGGAATAATAATTACGCATGCACATGAAGATCACTGTGGTGCAGTACCTTACTTATGGGAAGAATTGCAATGTCCCATATATACAACAAAGTTCACAGTTAATTTTCTCAAAGAGAAACTGAAGGAATTTCGATTAGAGGGTATGGTGCCTGTGGAAGAGGTAGATATAAACGGCAGCATAAACTTGGGTCCTTTCACTGTTGAGTTTATAAACGTAACTCACTCAATTCCTGAAGCACATTCAATATTGGTTAGCACTGATGTGGGTAGCGCGCTTCATACTGGCGATTGGAAATTTGATCCGAAGCCTGTTGTTGGTTCAACCTCTAATGTAAGTCGTTTAAAGGAAATTGGCGACCAAGGTGATTTGCTTGCAGCAATTTGTGATTCAACAAACATATTAAGTAAACATAATCCTGAATCAGAAGGTGAAATTTATAATAATCTCTATAATGTAATAAAGCGCTCTAAAAAACTAGTTGCTGTGGCACTATTTGCTTCAAATGTAGCACGGATTGAGACGATAAGCCAAGCTGCAAACGCACTAGATAGAAAAGTCGTTCTGCTTGGAAGGTCTTTATGGAGAATAGTAAAAGTTGCACAAGATAGTGGTTATTTAACTGATTTCCAGTTCCTTGAAGCAAAAGATGTAGCAGATTTACCAAGAGAAAAGCTATTATTAATCTGCACTGGTTGCCAAGGTGAGCCAATGGCAGCAACCTCAAAGCTTGCTTACAAGAGTCATCATGCATTCAAAATGCAGCAGGGTGATACAATGATCTTTTCATCAAAAATCATTCCTGGAAATGAAACTCGCGCACATAACATGCTCAACGCTTTTATCGAAATGGGGGTAGAAGTTGTTACTGAAAAAACAGAGAATGTTCATGCTTCCGGACACCCAGTGAGAGCAGAGCTAAAAGAAATGTATTCTTTGATAAAACCTGAGATAGCTATTCCGGTGCATGGTGAATATATCCACACTCACGCACATGTAAAATTTGCTAAGGAATGCGGTGTGAAAAAAGCAATGATGATCGCACCGGGCGATATCGTTAATCTGGAAAGCGGAGAAAAAGTTGATTCAATTGATGTTGATTACTTTGGTGTTGATGGTATGTTACTGCGCTACCCAGAAAGTAATGTCATAAAAATGCGTAAGAAGATGAGAGATGCAGGAGCCATTGTAGTAACAGCAGTTGTCAATAGGAAAAATAAATTGCTTGCGAAACCAAAAGTATTCGCACCAGGTGTTTTTGAAATATCAGAAGATACAGCAATCATGCAAAGGATAATAAAAATGGTTGAGTCAGCGTTTAGTTTACAGTCGACAAAAAAAATAAGGAATAAGATTGAAAGCTCAATATTTAGTATCTTAAAGGAATATTTACTAAAAAGGCCTATAATTGAGGTTCAGATAGAACAGGTATGAAATAGACCTCTTTATATCAACCATTATTTGAGTAGGAATTTGACAATGTACTCTTTGATGTTATCCCAGTACGCAATGCTGGAATCCGTAAAAAAAAATCAGTGTCAAAGCACACAACTATATGAACATTGTGATCTGAGTCTACCAGAGGGGTGTCATCCCACTGCTCATGAGTACAACTGTACAAACACTATAGCTTTAGGACAATCTCCACCAGGAAGGTGTCATCCCAGTGTCAGAGCACTGGGATCCAGTTTTTCGTGCAACCTCGTCAAAGACGTTTGTTTTAGCATAAAACAGCTACTTTTATGCTTACCATCTCAGTGCGCCTACTTACAGTCAAATTTCTGGATTCCAGTGCTTGGCACTGGAATGACACCAGAAATTAATGTCATGTCCTTATTCTACTGTAACACGAGAAGTTCAGTATTAGCCATTCTTATGACATCGCTTGTTGCGCAGTTTAACTCCAAAATAAATATTTGCTGAGATGACAGAGAGTAAAGTAGGAAATCTAATAAAGTTGCTCATTCAGCTAGTATTACTTTTTTCTTTATTTATTCCTTGCTTTACTAAAGCTGCTCTATATGTTGACATAAGAAAAAACAGCGTTAGTAACATTGGCCTTGTCGTTTCCAAATGCGCATGTAAAACAGAGTTAGAAAGTGAATTAAGCGAGAGCATTACAAAAATAATTGAGACAAACTTATCTGATTGTGGCTTATTTAATGTAAAACGTGGTACGGAAACTACATCGTCTAAATCTTGGAAAAGCGATGCATTAGCTACAATTAGCTTAAGTGAGGTATCAAGTAAAACCTTAAAGCTATCATTGCGTTTGTCTGATGCTTTCACAAAAAGGGAGTTATTTACTCAATCAATTGTTTTCCCTGCAAAAGACTGGAGAAAAATTGCCCATCTTATTTCAGATGCAATACATGATAGATTAATTGGTGAGAGGGGGCACTTTAACACGAAGATAGCTTACATTGCTGAAGAAAAAGACAGTAACTATAAGTCCATACGCAAAATTGCTGTTATGAATCAAGATGGAAGTGATGTAAAATACTTAACAAACGGTGATAGATTTGTATCAACACCGAGATTTTCTCCCAGTGGAGAAAGCATTGTTTACATCTCATACTTGGATGGTAGGAGCTATATAATACTGAGAAATTTGAAAGACGATGTTGAGTCAATAGTTAGTGTATTCGAGGGAGTCATCTCTGCTCCGAGATTTTCTCCTGATGGAAAATCTCTTTTAATCTCTCACTCATCCAATGGTGAAACAAACATACTATCTCTAGATCTAAATAGCAAACATACGAAAAAAATTACTAAAAGTTCAGCGATAAGCACTTCTCCATCTCTTTCTCCAGATCAGAAATATATGGTTTTTAGTTCTGATGTAAGTGGAAGTCAGCAGCTATACATAATCGACTTTACTAAAAAAAATAAAAAACCGAAGAGAATTAGTTTTGGCAGTGGAAAATATGCTACACCTGTTTGGTCACCGAAAGGAGAGTTGATAGCCTTTACGAAAATCCAATCGGGAAAATTTTACATAGGGGTCATGAAGCCAGACGGTAAAGAAGAACGTCTACTCTCAGAAGGATATAAAATCGAATCTCCAGCATGGCTACCAAACGGTAGGGGAATCATCTTTACAAAAACAGAATCACAGAGTAACTCTAAACTATATTTAGTGGACCTAGTAAAGAAAAATCACAAAATGATCTCTACTCCCACAAACGCCTATTTACCGGATTGGTCTTATTTTTGAGCTACTGAGCTACACACTTCTGACTACCACAGTATTGATAACCTGAGTTTAGGTTATACAAGAAGCCCACTTTTAAAAGAAAGAAAATATCTCTGCAAATTAATCCAAGCACATAAGTGTAGCGTTACCGCCAAACGCTGTAGCATTGACACTTACAACCTTTTCTGTAGAAAAACGGTGTAAATAATTAGGACCACCAGCTTTTGGCCCAGTGCCAGATAACCCTCTACCACCAAATGGTTGTACACCAACTGCTGCGCCTATCTGATTGCGATTGATGTACACATTTCCAACTGACACTTTTTTGCTTATTAAATTGATATGATTTTGTATGCGGCTTTGTAAAGAAAACGTAAGCCCATATCCTGTACTGTTTATGTCACTTATAACCTCATTTAGTTGTGACTTATCAAAACGTACTATATGTAAAATGGGACCAAACACCTCCTGCTTTAATTGTGAAATTTTTTGTATCTCATAAATATATGGAGAAAAGAAATAACCGTTATGAGAACTTGTATCTACGGGCACCTTCGATAGGAGGCTCGAATCTTTATCTCTTGACATTTTCTCCGTGTGTTTAGTTAGCATATCAATAGATGCTTTGTCAATTATTGGGCCAATATCAGTGCTGAGCTGTATTGGATCACCGATCTTCAATTCTTGAGCTGCGCTGCATATCATCCTTATCTGTTTTTCTGCTATATCTTCCTGAATAAATAACACTCTAAGCGCAGAACAACGTTGGCCGCTACTGCGAAATGCGGAAAGTAAAACATCTGAAGTAACTTGCTCCAAGAGAGCAGAGCTGTCAACAACCATAGCATTTAATCCACCGGTCTCAGCAATAAGTGGTACAATAGGACCATCCCTGCTGGCAAGCATTCTATTAATTGTTTGAGCAGTTTGCATTGAACCAGTGAAAGCTACACCGGAGATTCTATTATCTGGCACCAATGTCTTACCCAAATACTGGCCATCCCCTGGAATAAGATGCAGTACATCTTTTGGTATCCCAGCCTCGTGTAGTATCTTAACAGCTTCGCAAGCAATAATTGGCGTTTGCTCTGCCGGTTTCGCCAGTACTGTATTGCCTGCCGCAAGTGCGGCTGCAACCTGCCCAATAAAGATAGCAAGTGGAAAATTCCATGGTGATATGCATAGGAAAACCCCTCTACCTTCAAAAAAGATAAAGTTATCTTCGCCCGTTGGGCCTGGCAATTTTTTCCAGTTATTTAGCTCATTTTTTGCTACTGTTGCATAGTAACGTAAAAAGTCAACTGCCTCCCTTACTTCTGCTATTGCATCAGATAAAATCTTTCCTGCTTCCACAATTAGAATGTAAATCAGCTCTTTCATCTTTTCCTCAATCAAGTCTGCAGCTCTTTCAAGGCACTGAGCACGTTCCTCTGCTGAAACACTCTGCCATTTAGCAAAAGCACTATGTGCTATTTCAAGAGCGTTTAAGGCCTGACTACTTGTTGCACTTGATACCTCTCCGATCACGCTTTCCAAATGTGCTGGGTTAACTACTTCAGTAAATTCAGTATCACCAAATAGCAACTCTCCACTTACTATCGGCCCAACCTGCCATTTCTTTTGACTAAATTCTTCTATGTCGTTTGCAAATTGTGAAACCGTCACTGAATCACTGATATCCATGCCTAAAGAGTTTTTCCTTTCCTCTCCAAAAATATCTTGTGGCAATGGAATGCTCGGATGAGGTTCATACTCCAAGCTTTTAGCTTTTTCTAATGGATCTGAAACTAACTCTTCAATTTTAATGTTAGAATCATTTATTTGATGGACAAATGAACTATTAGCTCCATTTTCAAGAAGGCGTCTAATAAGGTATGGTAATAAATCACTATGTTTACCAACAGGAGCATATACACGGCAATTAACGTTTGTTGCCAGTTCTGACATTGCATAATCATACAGATTTTTACCCATTCCGTGTAGACGTTGAAATTCAAATCCAGGGTGATTTTTATCAGCAAGCTCTATTATAGTAGCAAAAGTATAAGCGTTATGAGTTCCAAAGCATGGATAAAAGTGACTTGCTTTGCTTAAAAGTTTCTGTGCGCAAGCAAGGTAGCATACATCTGTGTAGCTTTTCCTAGTAAACACTGAGTAACCACTTAATCCTAATTCCTGTGCACGCTTGATTTCTGAGTCCCAATATGCTCCTTTCACAAGTCTCACCATCACTTTATGTTTTGATCGAATAGCAACATCCTCAATAAAATCAAGAACAGATAAAGCACGTTTTTGATACGCTTGTACAGCCAAGCCAAGCCCCTCCCACTGAGAAAGTGACTCATCAAGACGCAATTGCTCAAATAAAACTAATGACATCTCAAGCCTTTCTGATTCTTCTGCATCTATACATAATGAAATATTGTACTTTTTTGCTTCATGGCAAAGCTCCAATACTTTGTTTCTAAGTTCTTCGGCTATATTATCAAATTGGCTGAACTCATAACGTGGGTGTAATGAAGATAATTTGATTGAGATTCCATGAGACTTAAAGTAATCACTCGTATCAGTAGATTCACCTATGGCTTTTATTGAATGCATATAGGAATTAAAATACTCTTCTGCATCCTCAGATGTGCAAGCAGCTTCACCAAGCATATCAAAAGAGCATAAATACTTGCTATGATCATCTGACTCTATATTTTCCAATGCTTTCTCTATAGTTTCCCCAATAATAAAATGCTTACCAAGCATTAACATCGCTTGTTTTACTGCTTTGCGGATTACTGGCTCTCCTAAATTTTTAAGTAATCTAGAGATTACATGATAAAATTTTGGATCTTCTCCATTTCTCCTTAGTATACTGCTTCCTATCATTAAACTCCACGTAGAAGCATTAACAAATAACGAAGAAGAACGTCCTAAGTGTTTACTCCATTCTTGATTAGCAATTTTATCTTTGATTAGCTGATCTATCGTATAATCGTCTGGTATTCTAAGTAGTGATTCAACAATGCACATCAGCGCTATTCCTTCCTCGTTGGAAAACGAGTACTGTTGCATAAAAGAATCTATGATGCCTAATTTACTGCCTTTAATTTTTTCGACAACTTGTTTTGCAATATTGTAAATTCTATTTTTTGAATCAGCCGAAAGTTCTATCTTTTCCACAAGATAACGCACGTAACTTTTTTCATCAGCACGATAAAATCCCTGCAAACGTTTTTGCAGTTCGTTAGGTTCTTGTATAGAACTGATCATAATTATCTACAAAATACCTGATACTATGAAAGGTAAAATTATATCATAACTTCGCGTAGAATAAATCATTATTTACATAACAGGCCAGAATTGACTAAAAAAGTCTAGTGTTTACTACAATAACTTCATTAGGTTAAGAGAAGTGTGTAAGTATGTAGTTTAGTACCCCGCCACTTATCAAATACTTCATTTCAGTTGCGGTTTGTACGCAGCACTTAAGTTGAATTGATTGCTTTGAATTATCCTTTCTTGTAATGACACATTCTAGATTTCCGTCTGGCACTATTCTACCTTTTAAGTTTATTATCTCACTACCGTCAAATAGTTTTCTGGTCATCCTATCTTGAAACATGAGCGGAAGAACACCCATACCGATTAAGTTAGACCTGTGTATACGCTCGAAACTTTCTGCAATTACAGCTTTAATTCCCAGTAATGCAGTACCCTTTGCTGCCCAATCTCTGCTTGAACCTGTGCCGTATTCTTTTCCCGCAATAACAACTAATGGAACCGCTTCTTTCTTGTAGTGCATTGCTGCATCAAAAATTGACATAGTCTCTTGAGAAGGAATATGCTTTGTATATCCACCCTCGATACTCACCATTTCGTTTCTTATTCTGATATTAGCAAAAGTCCCACGCATCATTACGTTATGATTGCCACGACGAGATCCATATGAATTAAAATCGCGCGGCTCAATTCCAAGACCTTTTAAATATATCCCTGCAGGACTACTTGAGGCAATATTTCCAGCAGGAGAAATGTGGTCAGTGGTTACACTATCACCAAACATTGCTAGTATCCGCGCATCCTTTATGTTAACTACATTATTTTCATCGCCTTCCGTCGATAAATCATCAAAATAAGGCGGGTTTTGTATGTAGGTGCTTTTTGTGTCCCAGTTATAAATTTCACTTTTCTCACATTTCATTTTTTGCCAATGTTCATCACCAGAAAAAACATCCTTATACTTTTGTATGAACATCTTACGTGTTACTACACTTTTAATACAACTTTCAATCTCACTATTTGTTGGCCATAGATCTTTAAGATAAATGTCATTTCCATCCTTATCTTTGCATATAGGATCTTTCGTTAGGTCAATTCGCACAGTACCTGCAAGTGCATACACAACGACAAGTGGCGGAGATGCTAAATAATTAGCTTTGGCTAAAGGGTGAATTCTTCCTTCAAAATTACGATTACCAGATAAAACCGCAGCAACAGTCAAATTTTTGCTTTTTATATCATCCTCTATATCTTCATCAAGTGGACCGGAGTTTCCAATACAAGTCGTGCAGCCATACCCAACTAGGTTAAAACCTAAAGCATTTAGATCGTTTTGTAACCCTGATTTTTCTAAATACTCCGTTACAACTTGCGATCCTGGGGCAAGAGAAGTCTTAACCCAAGGCTTTGATTTAATTCCAAGTTTAACTGCACTGCGTGCTACAAGACCAGCAGCAATCATTACACTTGGATTTGAAGTATTGGTGCAGCTAGTTATTGCAGCAATAACTACACTTCCATCTTGGAATTTATCACTTTCCTTCGACTCATTAACAGAAAATGCTGTAGAGAAAGACTCTGCCACTTGCGAAAGAAAAACCTTATCTTGCGGTCTTTTGGGACCGGCCATTACTGGCTTCACACTTGATAAATCAAGCTCCAGTATGTCGAAAAACACTAACTCGTCATTGCTTCGCCACAATCCTTGCTCTTTCGCATAGACTTCAACTAATTTAATCAGCTCTTCTGGCCTTCCGGTTAAGCTTAAATAATCTAGAGTTTTCTGATCAATCGGAAAAAATCCACAAGTTGCACCATACTCTGGAGCCATGTTAGCTATGGTTGCTCTATCTGCCACAGATAAACAATCTAAACCACTACCATAAAATTCTACGAATTTGCCAACAACACCTTTTGTTCTTAAGATATGTGTGATTGTTAGTACTAAATCAGTCGCAGTTACTCCTTCTGAGAGCCTTCCTACTAACTTAAACCCTACCACCTCTGGAATTACCATACTAATTGGCTGACCAAGCATCACAGACTCAGCCTCTATTCCACCAACACCCCAGCCAAGAACCGATAAACTATTAACCATAGTGGTGTGGCTATCTGTGCCAACTAAGGTATCTGGATATACAATCTCATTCTCGTTACATACAACTTGCGCTAAATACTCGATATTTACCTGATGGCAAATTCCTGTGCCAGGCGGTACTACTCTAAAATTTGCGAAGGATGATTCTCCCCATTTCAAAAACTCATATCTTTCCAAATTTCTTTTTACTTCGAGTTCAACGTTTTTACCAAACGCGGAAGTGTTCCCGTAACTGTCCACTTGAACGGAATGGTCGATCACAAGATCAACAGGCACAGATGGATTTATTTTGCTTGGATCACCCCCAATTTTCTTTACATAACTACGCATTGAGGCTAAGTCAACGATGGCAGGAACTCCAGTAAAATCCTGCATCAGCACCCTTGCCGGTTTGTAGCTAATTTCATGATTAACGTGTTTCTCAACACAACTTGCTAGTATTTTTATATCATTCAGCTTTACGCTTACTCCATCCTCGTTGCGCAACAAGTTTTCAAGTAAAACCTTTAGCGAACAGGGCAATTTAGTTGGATCTATTCCTAAAAACTTACCAGCAGCGCTAAGGCTAAAGTAGCTATATGATTTTCCATCAATATTTAAAATTGTTTTTGAATTTAAAGAATTCTGTATAACCATTGTTTAAATGAAAAGACCTATAATGTTGTATTCGTATTACAATAGAGTAAACACTTCCTACAAAAACTTCAGAAATAAACACTCTTAAATCTCGATTGTCAACAGTAAACTAAAGTCAGCCTCTAGACCTGCTGCAAAAGTGATTGAAAAAATGATGAGAGAGAGGTAGAAGAAGAATCAGCAGATTGAGTAAGGTAAAAATGAGAGTAGAAAATAAGATCCGAGAGATAAAGATATTTAAGATTATGTCGAATGTTTATCGCAATTTTCAGAAAAAATATAACCTGAGGTTCAATATTATTGCTGGTATTGTGAATCTTAAGCACGCCTTTTAGTTAACCTTGATTTTAGTCACCCTCCTTTCCTTTTTTTATCGCTTGATTCGCAGCGGGTCTATACTTTCTTGTGGCACCAGCTTATTAATATTTTATACTCATTTAACTATAATCTCAAATTTTTAATAAACTTAATTTTTCAGGAGGTAAATATGAACCTTAATATTTTTCAAAGGAGAAAAACACACAAATATTCTGCTCTGCAGCTCACAATGGATCCAAGTTGGAGTGAGCTCAGTTATGCGAGTTTTGCTGAGGAAGGCTACGTTAAAAACGTTATTGCTTTTCGAGCGATCAATATGATTGCAAACGCTGCATCTTCGGTACCCTTGGTTCTCTATCAACTTACTCATCAGGGAAAGTCACAACTAAAAGTCCACCCATTACTAAAATTACTTTATTCTCCTAATCCAAGAGTATCAAAGTCAGAGTTTATTGAGGGAATTGTGACCTATAGATTAATCAGCGGCAACGCTTATGTGCTGATGATTGAATCAAATAAAAAATTACCAACAGAGCTTTATCTTCTGCGCCCAGATAGAGTTGAGATTATTCCTGGAAGAAATAACGTTCCTTATATATACCGCTATACTGTAAATGATAACAGCTATGACTTTAGGGTTGATAAGCTAACTGGACGTTCAGCAGTGCTACATCTTAAAACCTTCAATCCTTTGAGTGATTGGTATGGACTGTCACCAATTGAGGCAGCAGCATATAGCATAGATCAGCATAACCAAGCTGGTGCTTGGAATCAGGCAATGCTGCAAAATGGGGCAAGACCAAGTGGCGCAATAATTGTAAAATCAACAAAAGATGGGAGCAGTGGAAATTTAAGCCAGGAGCAGTATCAACGCTTGAAAGAACAGATAAATGATCACTATTCAGGTTCCGTCAACGCTGGAAGACCGATATTGCTTGAAGGAGGCTTAGAATGGAAGGAGATGAGCCTGACACCTAGGGACATGGATTTCATCGAATCCAAACATAGTTCAGCTCGCGATATTGCGCTGGCTTTTGGTGTTCCACCGCAGTTGCTTGGCATACCAGGTGATAACACTTATAGCAATTTAGTTGAAGCACGTCTTTCCCTTTGGGAGCAGACGGTTTTACCGATACTGGAAAATATCGTTTGTCATCTGAATTCTTGGCTGACACCAAAGTTTGGCGAGGATCTGTGCTTGTCATATGACAAGGATGCAATAGAAATCCTCATGGAAAAAAGGCAAAAGCTATGGAAATACGTAGAAAACGCAAGCTTCATGACCCTCAACGAAAAAAGAGAAGCTTTCGGTCTGCCACCATTGCCGGGTGGCGATAAGTTGAGTTGAAGATTTTATACACAATATAAATATAGCAATATTAATAAATATCAAATATCTATGTTGCATTATTATATTAGTACACTGATAAGTTGGAGGTATTTTATGAATGAAGTACAACAAACAGAGTTAAATAAACAGCTTTTTAGTGCTATTAAAAAAGGAGGGATAATAAAAGTCAATAGAAGATGGAGCGAATATTGATGCAGTAGATCTGTATGGACGTACTCCATTATATCTGGCTACTAAAAGTGGTCACCTAGAGATGATCAAAACTCTAATAAACAAAGGTGCTGAGGATATTGATGTAGTAGATGAGGATGGAAGAACTCCATTGCATCTGGCTGCTAGAGATGGCCGTCTAGGAATAGTAAAAACTCTAATAAACAGAGGAGCTTGTGTTAATAGAGTAGATAAAGATGGAAGAACTCCATTACGTTTAGTTGTTGAAGATGACCATATAAGACTTATACCTCACTTATTCCTTGAACCCGGTGTGCAAAAAGTTGTTTCTATCGAGCACGAACATGAGGAAGTAGCAAAGATTTTGGTACAATACACTCTGTTACAAGATACCGAAGTGAACAGACTAGATTATTTAGAGCAGGATTCTAATTTTAACAGGAAGGTGTTAGAATATTGGAAGCAATGTCAAGAGGAAATCAGAAAACTTAAAGAAGAGGATAAGTCACTGTATGACTTTTTAAGAGAAAGCAACATTGATAATCTAGTTAGTATATGGGAAAGAAATAAAAACGTACGCAGTAAGTTTGGCAACCAAAAAAGCTTACAAGCACAATATCCAGAATATGCCCATATTTTAATTAACAAGGCTAATGAAGCAGAAAAAGAGGAATGTTTAAAAAAGTGTGTCAAACCAAATTTTTAGTTCAACTCAACTTTTAATCGACTAGGGAAAAAATATCAAGTTGAGAAATAGTTAAAGCCCAATTAGTTATAGGCACCGTCCGTTTTTCTTCGGCTGTGATTAATAAATTATACTTAGCCTAGATATCATATAGACTTTATGCAAAAGCTATTTCAACATGACATTTATCTGGTAAGTCGTAATCATTCCACTTACATTTGTGGGTAAAAGTGAGATTCAGATCCAATTGAGAATTGTGGTTTGTCATCAAACATGCCGTAAGAAAAATGATGCTGAACTTTTAGCCTGATATTAATTCTACTATTGATTTTATTTTTCAGCACCCGTAGACCTTCTTTGGACTGGCTATAGAAGTACTCACTTTTTACCTCACATATTAACGCAATATTAATGGTAGTGTGGGTTAATAGCTTATGTCAACTAAAATATAAAATAAATTTTCTTAACTTTATTACACAAATGTATTAATATCAGTACTAAACTTATCAAAAAATTATAATATATATAACGTTGTTGTAGGAGTTTATAACAATATTTCACCTCTATGTTTAATGAATTTCAATAAATTGCTTTTTTAATTATGGACAAATATACGCTCTGTTAATATGTTTAGTTCAAAATCCAAAAGTAGGTTTATGCTTTCTGTTGGAGAAGGAGGTACAATATTACTATATTTCAAAAATAATACTTTAAATAAAAGATATTTTGTTAAGGACAAAAATGATAAAGCAGTCTCTGATTTAAGCTTATGTCTTGCATCAGATAAAAAAGCACCTTTATATTTGGTGCTCAATCATGCAGATCAGAATTACTTACTACAGTCCATTCCAAAAGTAAATAGGATCAGTGCCTATCTATCAGCAAAAGCAAAGATGGAGCATTTTGCTTGTAATAATGATATAAGCTCAGTTTTTCTTGTTGAGAAGCCAAACAAAATTAACCCAAATTGGTATTATCTCCTTGTTTCATCAAAAGCAAAGCATTTAGTAGAATATTGGTTAAATATATTTATAGAGAGAGGTTCTAACTTTAAGGGAATATTAATGTTTCCTATGGAAATAAATAATATGACGAAAAAGGTTTTTTGTGAAAATTCTCATAATTGGAAAGTCATAGTTGTTGCAACTAAAACTGGAGGCTACAGGCAAGTAGTTCTTAAAGAGAATAAAATGGTATTTACCCGTTTAGTACCCTTTACTAACGATAGTCTACCAGGAATTATTGCAGGTGGGATATATCAAGAAGTGCGAAATACTATTCGGTCTTTAACTAAGTTTGGCTTTAAAAAGAATGATCCTATTGATCTGTGCATGGTAGTGCCAGAAAATATTAAAACTAGTTTATCAGTCATAAATTTCTCAGAGAATAGCGTTAGTATATTCACTCCATATGAGTTAGGTAAATTACTGGGATCGGAATTGGCTGTAAGTGAAAAAGACAGTTTCTGCGATACCATAATTCTATTCCACAGTTTTAAGAATGGACCAGCAGCCGTTTTCAACACGAAAGAAACTAAAGAATTTTACCTGTTAAATTATCTTTCTTTAAACTCTCCTCGAGTTTTTCTATGCTTTGCCGCAACTTTTATTGCAATCAATACTCTTTATTTGTTAAATCTACACTCAAATCTTAATGTTGCTGGTAATTTATTAGCAAAAAAGGAAGCCTTGGATAATCAACTAATCAAGCTAAGTCAAAGTTATAATGTGAAGAAAATAGATGAAGTTTACGATTTTATTAATATCAATAACATTTTATCTAAGATGGAATACTCTCCTCTTGTACAAGTTAGGTACGCAGAAAGGTTGAAAGTACCAGGTGTAGAACTTCAATCATTTGAGTGGAATTATAATGAGGCGGAAAATTATATTATTACAACTTTAAGGTTTACCTTTCAACCTGGTAAAGATATTTCTTATCAATACAAGGAATTGCAAAAAAAGTTAAACAATAATTTTCGTACCTATGATGTTGATATTTCTAGTTTGCCTGCCACTAAGAAACAAAATGTATCTATTGATGTTCAAATAGGAGAGGCTATGTAAATAATGACTATTTTTCAGTTAAAAAGAAGAGTTGCAATTCAGCTTGTATTTTACTTACTATTGTCCATTGGGTTAATAGGGTCTCTTACTTATATTGTCGTCTATAACAAAAGGGTCTATAGTAAAAATCAAGATGCCATTGATGAAATACGTTCCATAAATTTACAAATTACTGAGGTTCAAAAGAAGGAGGTTATTTTAAATAAAAACCTAAATTTGTGGAAAAAAATTTCTTCCTCAAATTTACACAGCAGCAAGTACATTGCAAACTTGAATTTTGAGCTTAGTAGGCTATATAAAAAATACTATATATTAAAACCTGAAATATCAATTTCTATACCTGAGGAGGTTGAATTACACGGTAAAAGTGAACACACGAAAGTAATAAAAAGTGAAGTTGCTCTAAGTTTTAGTTCAATCAGCGATAAGCATATTTTTTTATTTTTACAGTCTATTCCAGGTTTGCCTGGTTATATTACAATCAAATCCCTTGTTCTGAATAAAGAAAGAGATATTGATGCTACAACTATGGATCAGATTTTAAATGGTAATATGATAGAGATAGTGAAAGCTGATATAGTCTTTGACTGGTACACCATACTAAGTAGATGAGATAATGAAAACAAAGCTATTTTTTATTTTTACTCTACTATTTTTCAAGGCTAATGCATATTGTAGCTGTAAAGGCATCATAGAAAGTATAGAAGTTTGTAAAGAATATACTTGTCGACAATATATTAGCAATGAAGACTTTATCGAGCATAGAATACTAGGATTAAACAGCAGAGGTTTATGTGTATATATAGAAAAACAAGATAATGATGAAATGGTTTGTCACCACTCTAAGCACGGGATGATGATGGAAAAAAAATATTTTGAAAGCATTTTTAAAGTTAACAACCAAGACATTGATGATTTTACTGATATAGCAAATTCGCGTGCAAAAGAATGTTTCTTTATAAGCGACCAGAAGACAAGCTACACAGATCGAGATGAAATAATAAAGGAAGCAGTAGAAAACGACTCTGACGTTTTATCACAATACAGTGACATGAAAAGTATTTTTTTTGATGAAGAACCGGTTAATAGAATAGTTAGTGAAATGGAAAAGTTTCACTTGCGATTCTCAAGAGCTCAAAATGGAGGTATACTAAGTAATTTTGACTGTAAGGTAGTGAGTTTAGATTCAATCTTATATTTTTCTCCTGACACATGGAAAATATGGGTGAACGGGAGACTGTTTACGAACACTAAGGATTTAAAAGTTCATTCAGTAACTGAAAACTATGTAACTTTTATATGGGCTGTGGATCAAGACATGATGAAAAAACAAACAAATAGTTCTAAAAATGTATATTTGGGGCATGGAAACGTTATGTTCACGCTTTATCCAAGCCAAAAATTTGACTTAGATAGTTTATCTATTAGATAACTTGATATATGTGCGCTTGTAGCTCAGTTGGATAGAGCGTTGCCCTCCGGAGGCAAAGGCCGTGGGTTCGAATCCCTCCAAGCGCACTTTTTATTAAATTTGACAACAGTATTTTCACATAAGATAATATAAGCTAGTTTATTCAAAGCACAATTATGTCCGGTGGTACTGTAAATAAGGTTATATTAGTTGGTAATTTAGGTAGGGATCCCGAAATTAGAACTATGCAGAATGGGAAAGAAATGGCAAGTTTTTCAATAGCCACATCTGAAAGCTGGACTGATAAGTTCTCCGGTGTACGCTCTGAAAGGACAGAGTGGCATAATGTTGTAGTGTTTAGTGAAGGATTAGTAAAAATCGTCAAGGATTTTGTACGTAAAGGCAGTAAAGTTTACGTTGAAGGTTCTTTGAGAACTAGGAAATATACTGACCAAAATGGTAGTGAAAGATATATCACAGAAGTGCTGCTGCAGAATTTTAGTGGCATTCTTACACTTTTGGATCCACGAAATAGTGCACCAAACTCTGACTATAAACCAAATGAGTACAAACAAGACGAACCAGTGCAAAAAAATCAGTATGAAAATTTTGATAGTGAAATAAAAGAAGAGCTAATTGATGATGAAATACCATTTTAATAACTTCAATTGAAATTATTAGCTCTCTTGAATAACTAATTTATGGCAAGGAATTTTTATGTATCCATTCAGAGGCATATTGAAGTAAAAGTGATGTCATTCCAGCGCATGACATTGGAATCTACAACCCTGTCATTCCAGCGCTTGACGCTGGAACCCAGCCTTATTTTCATTTTTACACAGAATCGAAAATAAGAGGTTTCCTATGTTCATCAAAGGGTGTCATTCCAGCGCGTGACGCTGGAATCCAAAAAAAAAAGAGTGGATCCAAGTATCAAGTACTGGGATGACATCGTAGAGGCTAAAGTGATGACACCCACAACCCTGTCATTCCAGCGCTTAACGCTGGTTCACTTCCTGACGGTGTCATGCAAGTAGCGTGACGCTGGAACCCAGCCTTATTTTCATTTTTATACAGAATCGAAAATAAGAGGTTTCCTATGTTCATCAAAGAGTGTCATTCCAGCGCGTGACGCTGGAATCCAGTGAAAAAAGAATGGATCCAAGTATCAAGTACTGGGATGACAGAAAAACAAGGACTACTTGGATGACATCGCTGAACCATTCAGATGACACCCACAACCCTGTCATTCCAGCGCTTAACGCTGGTTCACTTCCTAACAGTGTCATGCAAGTAGCGTGACGCTGGAACCCAGCCTTATTTTCATTTTTACACAAAATCGAAAATAAGAGGTTTCTCATTTTCATCCACGCAAATGGATAAAGCCTTATTTTCATTTTTTACTTTTTTGAAAATAATATATACTATAAAAATATGGTGTGCTGGAATTGAATGAATGGATATTAAAGAATCACCATCAGGTAAGGTCATTAATACACTTGCTGGTTATCAGGCATTTATACCCGATCCCTTGCCACCAAAATTTGAATGGGACAATGATTTAGTCAAAAGCCTTTCCAGAGCAGATCATATTTTGGGTATGTTATCCAGAGAAGGGGCTAAATTACCTAACCCTCATCCTCTCATGCGACCCTTTATAGCACGTGAAGCAGTCCTTTCAAGTAGAATCAAGGGGACCCGAGCAACTCTTGGTGAAGTTTTGGCTCAAGAAGCAGGTGCTAATGTAGATTGCAACCCCGATGATTTACAAAAAGTACGCAATTATATAGCAGCACTCAATTATGGGTTAATGCGTTTACAATCTATTCCAGTGTCGCTCCGACTCATTAAAGAAATTTACGGGAGACTTATGCAGTATGCAAGACCAGGAGAATTTCGTCACATGCAGAACTGGATTGGAGCCCCAGGGTGTACAATAGATACAGCAAAATATATTCCGCCAGCATCAGGTGAGTTGATGGATTGTCTGTATTCTTTTGAAAAGTTTTTACGTGATAAGACATTACCTCCACTCATATATATAGCTTTATGCCATTATCAATTTGAGGCAATTCACCCGTTTTCGAACGGCAATGGGCGTATTGGACGTCTACTCATAACATTACTTCTTATCGAAAGAAAGTTATTACCATCTCCTTTGTTATGTATAAGCGCATTCTTCGAAGCTACGCAAAGTGAATACTATATACAACTTTACAATATAAACAGCAAAGGTACGTGGCATGATTGGTTCTCTTATTTCTTAAATGGTGTAGCGTTGCAATCGTTGGACGTATTATCGAGGGCAGAACAAATTAACAACTTAATTACAGATTGGCAAAGTTCTAAAACCGAAGGAGTTGCGAGTGATATTATAAGATATTTAGCTGTAAACCCTTACTTTACTATAAAGAGAATAGTTGAAAACTTAGGTGTTGCATTTACAACAGCCCAAAGGGCGGTCATGAAACTTGAAGATTTAGGCATTGTTTCACAAACTTCTAAGGGAAAGAGAGAGCGAGTTTACTGTGCAACTGATATTTTGAAGATTTTAGAAGAACCACTACCCACGCCTAAAACGTGTCTCGGTGATTATGACATCTAATTTTTGGTCGTGTTCTTCTATTGGCAGATTTTTGCAATATTGTTTTTCATAAGCTACACCTATAAATATTTTGCCAAGTGGCCGCAGTTCTTTTATTACCGCATCATACCAACCACCACCAAAACCCAATCTATTCAAATGATCATCAAAAGCAATAACTGGAGTGATGATTGTGTCGGGAATTATATCTTCATCTGTTTTATTCCATTCCTTAAACCTTAGTGGCTTGTTTTCGTCAGGAATTGCCACTTTATAGCCTAAATTGAGCAAATTATGCATCAAAGGTATAACATTTATCTCTCCATCAATTGGAATGTAAGCTGCAATTGTTTTGCCTTTAATGTAACTTAAGTTCTGATTGAAGAGATTAACAAGAGAATTTGCTGCACAATTGGAATAACTCTCATCAATATTTTTTCTTATAGCCCTATATTGCTCTCTTATTTCCTTTTTTTGTTGTTTAATATCTTTGAACATGGTCTATCCACTTTGCAGTGAGTTTTTCTTGTAAACTGTTTTGCTTCAGGCGCTCACTTAAAAAATCAAAGTCAACAAGCTCCATATCCTGGTCTTGATTGCTGCAACTATATACATAACTCTCTTCTCCCGTTTTCGTATTGATATGCCGCTGCACACACTGAGCGCAGATTTCTTTCATCATACACTGCATAGGCGAATTGACCGATGATATTGCCATGTGACTAGATTTCAAATATGGCCTTAAGATCGTTTTTCTCGCTTCATTTACGGCCTTCATCATTTTATCAGAACCGATAGTGATAATTTTGTCTATAGCATCTAAACTAATCGTGATATCGCCTAATATTCCCTTTTGATAAGAGATTATTGCGTCGACTATATTCCCACGAAAGGATTTGTCTTGATCCCTGTTTGTTTTTATTAATCCTTCTTCGCATGCCCAAACTACCGCACTTGATGCACGTTTTATCAGTACTTGTTTAAATACATCATTTAATTTCCTATAGCCAGCAAAGTATAAAACTCTATTATTATTTTCAAGACAGGCTTTTCCTATTGAAAACAATACTGCATTTCCAACTCCACCACCAATTAGCATTATATTCTTCATGTTTTTGTTCTCGCATGCATACGACACGGAAAAGGGGGGATTCGAACCCCCGACATATTTTCATATGTGCACGCTTTCCAAGCGTGTGCTTTAGACCACTCAGCCACCTTTCCACACTACTTATAATATTAAAAATTGTGCTGCTGAGCAAGTTCAAAACCAGGTATATAGGGTTCACCGCGAAAATTTACAGTATTGTGGAATTTGCTTTTACAAGTTGAAAATGTTTTATCGCAACCTGCGAGTATCGAATATTTATCCCCAACAGAAACTTGATATGGAGGC
This sequence comes from Wolbachia endosymbiont of Ctenocephalides felis wCfeJ, assembly GCF_012277315.1. NCBI lineage: Bacteria > Pseudomonadati > Pseudomonadota > Alphaproteobacteria > Rickettsiales > Anaplasmataceae > Wolbachia > Wolbachia endosymbiont of Ctenocephalides felis. The sequence continues at coordinate 520,500 of NZ_CP051157.1, forward strand.
GAAGTAAACAATGTAACTACTTTATTTTTGTGTTCTTTCACTATACCTTCAAATGCTGCATGTGTTGTTGAATCAAAGAATTTTACTAATCCGTGCTTATAATATCCATCGCTCTCAGTTAAATTAGTACCTTCAAATCTTCTTTCATCTATCACTTTAGTAATCGTGCCTATTTTACTGAATTTTTTAGCATCGACTTTACACCTACCATCGCAAAATTGTGCTCTGCATACAGGGGAATATAATTCTGCTATGCTTCTCTCAAGCTTTGTTGCTAGTCCTCTGATTTCAACGATAAACCTTCCACTATTTAATGTTATTTTACCGAAAGTTCCCAGGTGCAGATTCATCATTCCCTGGCTCAAATCCTTATAATTCACAAGAAATATCTCGATATTTGCAAAGTCGTACTTTCCTGACAAGACATCTTCTTCTCTGATGTCATCGCTATTTAATACTCCCTCAATTTCTAGATTATCAGTCTTTAAGTCGCTGTTTAATATTATGCTACTTGCTGTGAATCCACTTGAAGACTTATAGAGTATATTATCAATACTCAAATCTTCATCGTAATCAGTGAATCCCATTACTTTTCCATCTGCAAGCGTTAATTTCCAGCATGTAGTAATGGTAAGTAACTCTCCAGCTAAATGGTTTTTTAATGTAGTTTGCATAAACACCTCCTATAATTGATTAAATTTGAAAACGTTAGGTGGTAACACAAAACTATTGAGCACTTGTTTGCAAAGAATGATGTCATCCAAGTAGCCACCTATAATGTCATCTCAGTGCTTATTTTTTGTCATCCCAGTGCCCAGACACTGGGATCCACTCTTTTTTTCACTAGATTCCAGCGTCACGCGCTGGAATGACAGGATTGTAGATGTCATTCCCATATGTCTTTTTGTCATCTGAATGGCCCAACAATGTCACCCGAGTAGCCTAATAATGTCATCCCAGTGCTTATTTTTTGTCATCCCAGTGCCCAGACACTGGGATCCACTCTTTTTTTTCTGGATTCCAGCGTCACGCGCTGGAATGACACCCTTTGATGAACATGGGAAACCTCTTATTTTCGATTTTGCGTAAAATGAAAATAAAGCTTATCTTAACGGTGATAGATTTCTTGCATTATGGTCACGAACATTGCAATCAGCAGGTAATCTGCAGATGTCCATCCCTGTAGCTCCAATTGTGTCATCCAAGTAGCTCCTTTTCTTGTCATCCCAGTGCCCCGACACTGGGATCCAGCTTGCCCAAAATGGTGCATTTTAACGTAGCTTTTATGATCACTTATTTGTCAAAATTTCTGGATTTTAGTGTCCAGTTACTTGCATGACAGGATTGTGGATTCCAGCGTCACGTGCTGGAATGACACCCTTCAATGAACATAAGGAATCTCTTATTTTCGATTCTATATAAAAATGAAAATAAGGCTGGATTCCAGCGTCACGCGCTGGAATGACAGAGTTTAAGAAATTTACTAAGCAGAAAAAAAGACAAAAGAAATCACGTGGTAGAAGCTGCTCACTCTCTAATCCTGCAAATTGGCGTACTATACTGTCTTGAACGACTTATAAGCGCGTTTCAGCTTGTATAGGGAAAAACCTAGAAGTCTAGGTAAAATTAATAAAGACATGAGGTGCACATAGTGCAAAAAATTAAACATAAGACGCCAACCGTGATACTTTCGTCGTTTAATCTGCACAGATTGAAGCTAAATGAATAGCTTCAGCCACATGGTAAGCTGACTTTTTGGAAACGTCAAGTGGTTTTTTGGTTCTGTTTCTATACAATCCAAATGCCAGCTAGCTAACGCAAAGGTATTATAATGAACATATTCATAAAGCAAGTGCTTTTTAAATGAACCTTGCATTTTCTCTTAGTCATTGATATTCTGTAGTAAAGAAGTCGGGGCGTGGCGCAGTCTGGTAGCGCATTTGGTTTGGGACCAAAGGGTCGGGAGTTCAAATCTCTCCGCCCCGATTCTCCACCCCACTACTCATGCATATCTTACGGTGTAAATAATTTTACAAGGTATTGGTTATTAGATAACATAATCAAAGTTTTTTCTTAACATTTACTATGGTTAGAGCTGTACAAATTAAAAGAATTGGAGGGGTAGAAGTATTGGAATTTGTGGATCAAAGTATAGGTGAACTAAAAGGCGAGGAGGTTTTAGTACGTCACACAGCTATAGGTTTAAACCGTTATGACTTGGAACATAGAAAAGGCATTCGTAAAATAAAAAGCTTACCGTCAGTGCTCGGAGTGGAAGCAGTAGGAGTTGTTGAAAGGCTTGGTAAAAAAGCAGGTGACGGTTTACAGATTGGAGATAGAGTTGGATACTGCACAGCACCACCTGGAGCATATTGCGAAAAACGTGTCATACACCAAAAATATTTGATAAAAATTCCAAATGAAATATCAGATGAAATTGCAGCCGCAGTGCTATTCAAAGGCATGACAGCCCATTACCTGGTTAACCACTCTTACAAAATAAAACCTGGTGCTGTTGTGCTTGTACACGGAGTAAATGGCGGGCTAGGACAGATACTATGCCAGTGGGCAAGTAATAAAAAAGGAGTAGTAATAGGTTCCGTAAGTTCCGACGATAAAATGCAGGTAGCTCTACAGAATGGCTGCACATATGCGTTAAATTACAATGATAAAAACTTCGTTTCTCAAATTATGGAGATTACACAAAATAAAGGGGTGGGTGCAGTATATGACCCTATAGGCTACGTCACAAGCAGGCTTTCTTTTGAGTCTTTAGGAAGATTTGGCATATATGTTTCTTATGGACAGATATCAGGTAGTGCTCCGGTTAGCTTTTCTTTACTTAGCTCACGTTCGCTATTTGCCACAGGAACTTCAATATATCACTATAAGCGCGATAGATTCACACTAGTACTTACTGCAATGGAAATTTTTGAGATGATAAAGAAAAAACTCTTAGCTGTAAGGATTAACAGAAAGTACAAATTCAACGAGATAATAGAGGCTCATCGTGATATGGAAAATAGAAAAACAAGTGGATTAAATATTATCAAAATCTCTTAAGTGAGCTTCCAATTGCCTGTTTCAGCAGTAGGTGATGCTACTTCTAATGACCTCAACATTTTCTCTTGGTAGTTCTTTGACAAATCGCGATATATACATTGATTGCCACTGGTTATTCATTTCTCTTCTGTCTGCACATGAAATAATCAACCTTTCTTTTGCTCTGGTTATCCCAACATATGCGAGCCTCCTTTCTTCTTCTAAAGCTTTACCACTTTCATCTTCAAAAGATTTTTGATGTGGGAATAATCCTTCCTCCCAACCAGGTAGAAACACGCATGGAAATTCAAGTCCTTTAGCTGCGTGAAGAGTCATAACATACACGGTGTCATCATTATTCATATTATCCACTTCCATCACTAGGCTTATGTGTTCCAAGAAAGCTGTAGCGTTGTCAAAATTTTTTAAAGATGAGATGAGCTCTTTAACATTTTCTATTCGTGCTAAGCCCATCACTCCTTCATCCTCAAGCATTTCAATATATCCTGATTTATTTGCTATAGTTTTAACAAACTCATGTAATGGCTTTACACTTACCATTTCTCCCCAAGCTTTAATTTTATTTAAAAAATCACTTAGCGATAGCTTAATCCTTTCAGTGATTTGATTACTGCCAACTAATATTTTTGCTGCTTCGAAGAAAGAAGTTTTGTTGTCTTGAGCAATTGCATATATCTTTTTCAGGGTAGTAAGACCTATGCTTCGTTTTGGTCGATTTACAATCCTTTCAAAAGCTAAGTCATCATTATTGTTTATAACAAGCCTTAAATATGCAATTATATCCCTAACTTCCTGACGTTCATAGAATTTTACGCCGCTTATAATCTTGTAGGGAATTGAATATTTGATAAAGTACTCTTCCAAAACTCTAGTTTGAAAAGTGGCTCTTACCAGCACCGCAATGTCACTAAATCTATATTTATTGAGCTTTAGTATCTGTTCACTTATGAACCTTGCTTCGGCTTTCCCGTCCCACAATTTTATTAGATTTACTTTTTCCCCTTGAGCGTTTGTCGTCCACAATTTTTTTTCCAAGCGAGTTTTGTTGTGATTGATAACATATGAAGCGGTTGCAAGTATATGGGATGTTGACCTATAGTTACATTCCAATTTAACAGTTTTTGCATTTTTGAAATCGTCAGAAAATTTCAAAATATTTTCAACTTCTGCCCCACGCCAGCTATATATTGACTGATCATCATCTCCTACACAGCAAATATTTGAATGCTCTTTTGCAAGGTGTTTCAGCCAAAGATATTGTATTGCGTTTGTATCTTGGTATTCGTCTACCATGATATACTTGAATTTATTTTGGTAGTAGTATAGGATTTCAGCACTTTGATTAAAGAGCTGGATATTGTATAATAATAAATCACCAAAGTCGACGGAATTAAGGAACTTTAACCTTTCCTGATACTGGTGATAGACTTTGAGCGCAGTCACATACACAGACCTAAATAATTGAGCACTTTCCACTTCAGATGGCAACAGACACTTCTCTTTCCATTGTTGAATAATACTCATAATGGTCTTATGTTTTTCTGATAAGTTATCTGGGCCTATTTCACTGATGATATTTTTTATTACCTGCAATTGATCATCCACACCGATGATTGTAAAGTTGGAGTTTAAGCCTACGATTTCAGCATGACGGCGTAAAATTTTTGCTGCAATTGCATGGAAAGTGCCAAGCCATGGTATATTTGTACCCGTGAGTTCAAGCACCCTCGATACCATTTCGTTTGCAGCTTTGTTTGTGAATGTAACCGCCAATATCTCATTAGAATTAGCATAGTTGTTTCTAATTATGTGCGCTATTCTTGAGGTGATCGTTTTTGTTTTTCCTGTTCCAGCTCCTGCCAATATTAAAACTGGTCCATCTATGTTAGTCACAGCCGATTGTTGTTCTGGATTTAGCAGTGAGAGATAATCGTCCATTGCGGTTCTACCAAAATATAGCTATATAAGTTAACCTTATTGTTTATGGTGTGTAAAGTGTTTGTTTTAGGCTTACTTATAGGTAATCTGAGGAATATTAACTGAGATTTCAACGATACTACCGCATATATACTCGGTGGGATTGGTAGGACTCGAACCTACGACCAATTCGTTATGAGCGAACTGCTCTAACCAACTGAGCTACAATCCCCTTCATTAGTATTTATAATACACACAAAAACAAATTTGTCTATTAGCTTATTTCGCTATCAACCCAACTTGATAAGTCATTTATTGCACCAATTTTACGTGCAATTTCTTTACCATCTTGAAATACGATTAAAGTAGGTATAGATTGAATTCCATATTTACTTGGAACTTCAGTTCCTTCATCTATGTTGAACTTGCAGATTTTGATCTTGCCTTTTTTATCCTGAGCTAATTGTTCAATACGCGGCATTAGACTTTTACATGGTCCACACCACTCTGCCCAAAAATCCACTAATACAAACCCCTTGTAATCAGCGACCTCAGACTTAAAATTTTGATCGTTTATTGATGTAATATCGCCACTCATAAAATACCTAAGCTTAATTTGTACAATAATAGCGCACTGGCTGGGAACTAATCAACTAAATTTTCGCCAAAGAGCAAGAAAAATACCCTAAAATGTTTCTTACACAAGCAAAAACTTCTATTACATCTGATGATTGAAAATATCTGCATTTTCCCATCCCATTAAATCCAATTCAATACGGGTAGGGAGAAACTCGAAGCACTTCTGTGCTAATTCTTTTCTGTTTTCCCGTTCCAGCATTAAATCTAACTTTTCCTTTATTTGATGGAGATGTAAAACGTCAGATGCGGCGTAACTTTTTTGTTTGTCTGTTAAGTTTTCATTTCCCCAATCAGAAGATTGCTGCTGCTTATTTAATTTGATATCAAGTAGTTCGAAGCATAACTCTTTCAAACTATGATTATCCGTATAGGTACGAACCAAACGTGAGGCTATTTTTGTGCAATAGCACGGAAGCGCCCAAGTTTCCAAATAATAACGTATTATGCTTACATCAAACCGTGCAAAGTGAAATATTTTAGTTATCTTTTCGTCCTCCAATATTTTCCTTAAATTTGGAGCTGTATAGTTGTTTTTGAATTGCACTAAGTGAGCATTGCCGTCGTTGAAAGAGAGCTGCACAAGGCATAATCTATCCCTGCCATGAAGTAACCCCATCGCCTCTGTATCAACAGCTATAGACCTTACGTTATCTGGTATTGAACTAGCCGGTAAATCATCTTTATGTACAAATATCCTCATAAGGCTCTGTAAAACATTGAAAGACTAATAATAATTGAAAGTGAATTTTAAGTATACAAATAATAGGCAGCTCCTAACATTTTAGTATGCATGGGGTTTACAAATTGTTGTGTACGTTTATAATTAAATTAGTTTAGCTGCGGGAGTAGTTCAGTTGGTAGAACGCAACCTTGCCAAGGTTGAGGTCGAGGGTTCGAGCCCCTTCTCCCGCTCTTCCCTTACAAAGTCTCTTTACACTCTCATCAAGTCTTTTGCTGTGGCATGATGAGTATTTACAACCCCAAGGTTAGCTACTTGTCAGGTTTATAGAGTATTAACATCAACTTCTTAAGTAGATATTGGCAAGGGCTTCTTTTACTTTTTCCCACTTGGTAAATTTCTTGCTGCATATATCTAAAGTAATTCAAAGCCTGTTAGGGGATGAGCCACTTTTGTTTCAATATTCACCATACCCCTGAATAGATACGTAAGTTTATATATCCAAATAATAGTAAAAATAGATTGACATAGCTAATACGCTAATAACACGGAGAGAGAGGGATTCGAACCCTCGATACGACTTTTCAATCGTATAACGGTTTAGCAAACCGCCGCCTTCAGCCACTCGGCCACCTCTCCAAATCTTGAACCTAAAGTCTATATAATACCAAGACTTTACAACCTGTCTAATTCTTTTAATGGCAGTATTTCGTATTATAAACCACAAAACCTCTCTACAGGTGTATAATGCACTAACCCCAGTTGATATGCACCAATTTTCACTTAATAGCCTTTTCAATAATTTTCTTAGCTTCTTCCATGCCAACCCACTTTCCAACTGTTACTGTTTTCCCTTTCTCCAGATCTTTATAGTGTGAAAAGAAATGAACAATTCTATCTAGCAAGCTTTCAGGCAAATCGGAGTAGTTCTTCACGTTATCATAATAACTATCAACGCTAGAAGTAGGTACAGCTAATACTTTTTCATCCTCCCCTTTTTCATCCTTAGTAAGTAGAGCACCTATTGGACGTACCGATATCAAAACACCAGATGCTAATGGAAATTGAGTTAACACCAAAACATCCACAGGATCACCATCACCTGCACAGGTATTTGGTACAAATCCATAATTGCAAGGATAGGCCATTGCAGTAGACAAAAACCTGTCAACTTGTAATAATCCGAGCTCTTTATTGAACTCATACTTTATAGGCTCAGCATTTGCACCTATCTCAATTATCACGCTCAAAAAATCTGCTTTTGCAGTTATTTTACTCAAATCCATAAACTACCTCTTACTAACGCATGTATTATACAACATGCGCCTTTAAGTTGCCACATTTATGTAGTTTTATCTTTATGGACAAAAACCGCCTAAAAATCAGCTAAATTAATTTAGATAAATAAATAGCAGCTTTGCAACCTGTTTTTATAAACGAAGATAAGATGTTATAACCAAATGCACCTTCAGCGTTGTGCTCAATTGCAATATCCCTGTGTTCTAGCTCCTCATCACGAAACTTACTTATAGTTTCTTTTAACTCTCCATCTTCCAAATGTGAGACTTGTTTTTTGTAGTGCTCTCCGATCACTTCCTCAACTGCAGCAGTACAAGCCATAGCAGCCTTTTTACCCATCATTGCGGTAGCAACGCCAAGCGACACTCCTAACACATGCCACACTGGCAACAAAACAGTAGGACGAACTTTTTGCTCTTTAATTTTCTCATTAAAATAATGAAAATGTTTCTTTTCCTGTTCTTCCATTTCAATTATTTCATTGATTATAAAAGATTTTTTAAGAATAAATTTTTGACCAGAATAAATGCAAATAGCTCCATATTCCCCAGCATGGTTTACTCTGATTGCTTGTTCTAAAAAGTTTCCTTTCAATTCTTTAATATTGCAATTTTCTTTTTCCAATGTCTTCTCAATTTGTTTCTGTACCAGTACTACTATAAATAAACGTGCCGTAGAGTAAATAAAATTTTATGTAACAACTGTATAAATTGTAAAACCAAGCTTGGTCTGGGCATAAGGCTCATGTACAAACTTTGCCCTCCCCTTTATACCACCAGGTCCTGGACCATACATACATCTAAACCCTAACTACAGCTTCTCTTTTGATCTTTTAAGCCTTTCTTTTGCTAATATAGAGCTTATCTCTTCTATACTTTTGTCAATATTATCATTGATTATTATATAATCATATTTATCACGTTTGTTCATCTCTTTTTGAGCCTCAGCTAGTCTGCGTTCTATCTCACTTGCACTATCGCTATTACGCCTTTGCAAACGCAATCTAAGCTCTTCCATTGAAGGGGGGAGTATAAAAATACTCACGATTTTCTCCCTCATAAGCTTAAATAAATGAAATGCTCCTTGCCAATCTATACTCAATAAAACGCTTATTCCATTGCTCAGATTTTGTTCTATAAAATCCTTCGGTATACCATAGAAATTTTCAAAAACCTTGGCATATTCAAGCATTTGACCAGCTTTGCATAATTCGTGAAATTTTTCCTCAGTCACAAAAAAATAGTCTTTTCCATTTACTTCACCGAGGCGAGGTTTACGTGTAGTTACAGAAACAGACCTAACTAGATCAGTTGATTGCTCAAGTAACCTCTCTAGTATAGTAGTTTTTCCAGCTCCAGAAGGAGAAGATAGAACTAATAATATACCTTCACTTTTTGTAGTCATTTTTCTTTTCTAAGTAACTCAACAAACAAAGTTTCTCATTTATTAGACTTTGAATTTTCCAATACGGCGTTCTTTAAATCAGATTTTGAAAAGTCAGAATGCTCTCTATTAGAGTTTAAAAAATTGGTACCAACAAGAGAAGAGTTATCAAAAACAGCATAACGCAGATCAGTTTTTTCAAGGTTTGCTTTATTCAAATTAACATTTATAAACTTTGTTCTACTCAACATTGAACCAGAAAGATCAGCATTTTCTAGATTCATGTCCTGAAATTCAAAGTAAGCATAATTTACGTCAAATCTTTTATTCCGCAATATTTCCTCTTGCAAATCTTTAATTGAGATTATAGCATTTTCTAAGCCTGTAAGCTTTTCCTGTCCTTTATTGCCAATTAAAATTGAATGGTTAAACTTACAATCTGTTAAGTGAGCGTCAACAACCGAACCTTTGTATATGCTTGAAGAATCAAAAGATGTACCACCAATTGCTGAATTATTGAAATTATTAAGAAAAAAGCACGTTTTCTTAAATGCATTACCGCGAAGCAAAGAAGATTCAAAATTGCTTTCAACAAAATGTGAATTAATGACTTTTAGATTAGACCAGCTTGAGTTATTTGCTACCACATTAAAAAATGTTGATCTTTCTATTTCACTAGAATCGATGCTATGATGAGAGAGTTTACTATTATAAATTTGAGAATCTTGTACTTTTACCTTATACATTGAAGCTAAGGAAAGGTCTGTATCTTCTATCTTTGTAGAGGTAAATAACGAATAGTCAAAAAATGAACCATTCATGTTAGAATTTGTAACTTTAGTACTATCAAATTTTCCATGACGAACGTCAGAATCAGAAACATCAACTTGATACAATTCGCTAGAACCAAAATCAATATTAGATAAATCAGCATCATGAAGACTTACTTCAGAAACATATGAATGTTTTATCTTAGAGCCATTCAATATAGATTGAACAAAACTTGAATTAGTACTGTCCAGATAGGAAATTTGTACGTTGCTTAAATTAGCCCTATTGAAATTACTGTCGATTATAGCAGAAGAATTGAGACAAACATTAGAGAGATTGCTGCCTGTAAAATCTGACTCCTTTATTTCTACACCATACATATCAGCGTTCTCTAATGAGGAAAATTGTATTTTTAATCTATAGGAATCCACTCCAAAAAAATTTGCGTTATTGAGATTGCTCCTCTGCACAACAGTATTGTTTATTTCACTATCACTAAAGTTTACACTATTAACATTCGAATCTAACAAACTAGAAAAATTCACTTTCACGTTTGAAAAATTAGTATGTAAACCAGTTGTGTTGTACATTTCCACTTTTTTGAGATCAGAACTGACAAACTCGGCGTAACTGACATCAGACTGATTAAATGTAATATCTGTCAAATTCGCAGAAACAAATTTTGCAAAGCTTAAATTTGTACCTTCTATTCTTATATCTTGTAAGTTGGCATTAGAAAAATTAGCTCCACGCAAATCAGCATTAATAAAGGACACTCCTGATAAGTCAGTATGAGAAAAATCAGCCCCAATTAGACTGACTCCATCAAAAATAGATCCATTTAGGTATAGCCGACTAAAATCAGCTCCATTTAAATCAGGACCAAAACCTTTCCCAAAATCCTCTGGTATATCTTCTTTATGGCACTTCACTAAGAATTTAGCAAAGTCTTCTTTGCTATAAGACGCATATTCTATCTTATGCAAAGTGTTCAAAAAATCATTAATCAGATCTTTTCTATCATTTACTTCATTCCCATAACACAAATAGCTAACTAAAATTAATATCAAAAATCTAATCATCTTCTTCATTGCACTGTAGTTCATTATCTTCTTTTGTCTTTACAGCCCAATCATACATTTTTAGACCTTCTTTATTATCTATTTTTTTATAGTTTGAAAGGTATGGTATCATTTCAGCAATTGCATTTACCATATCACTCCGTCCTTTCTCGACCGCTATATCAATAGAAGATTGAAAACTATTATTAACCACTTTAGGATCAGCACCTTGTAATAAGAGAAAACGTACTATATCTATCTCCCCTCGTTTAACTGCATAAATTAAAGGAGTATCTCCAAATTTATTTCTAAGCTTTAACACTTCCTGAACTGTTAATCCAAGCTTTTCTAACTTACCCATCATCCCCCTTAAACAAACTAAGTTATTTTTTTTAATACAATAAAAAAACTGCTTACTGTAGTCATCAACAAATACTGTCGCTGGAAGGTGCTCATTAAAGTTATCATATTGTCGCTTATATATTGATTTGCTTTGTGCGTTTTGATGATACCACTCTTTTATTGATTCCCTGTTTAACTTTGTCCATTCCTGCAGGTTTTTCTTTTCCTCTTGTTTACCTTTTTCAGCAATGGGTTTTATTTGATTTTTTTCATCACGGTCTTCAGCTGACTTTTCTACTTCTTCTTTTTCAATTTGCCCATTCGCCTTTTTTTCTTCTGATAATTTATTTGCACTATTTTCTGAAGGCTGATTCTCCTTAACATCAACCCTTCTATCAACTTGTAGATCTTTTTGCAGATCAGTTGCATTTTCATCTAAACCAACGCTTGGAGATAAAGCCAAATTTTTGTTCATTTCCTTATCGGTTACACTTGGTGGACTTGGAGTAACTTCATTTTTACTTTCTTCTGGTAGATTATTGTCAAAATCTTTATCTCTTGCCCCTTTTTCATTTATAACTTTTTCAACCGTAGAAATTTCGTTCTCATTGTGCTTTAGCTCTTCTTTATCAGCCGCTTGTTCAGTTTTGGTATCCTGTGTTTTTTCAATATTCAATTCATCAATGTCGCTTTTGGAAAATTCCAGCTCGTTTTCCTGCTGGATTAGCTTGTGTGGTAAATCTTGCTTTAGGTCTTTCTCTATACCTACATCTTCATGTACAGAACCAACTGATTCACCCACATCAATTTTTTTTCCCTCAAGTTGCTCTACAGCAAATAGGTTCGACGATCCAAATACGATAAATAACAATGTAAAGTATAAAATACTTCTCATAAATATCTCAAGCATAAGCTTAATTAAGATGATACTATAATCAAATAATTAATCTATAGTAAAAGATGAGCATGAAAAACAAAAAGCGATCAAGAATTTTATAATGCTCATTCTAGAGCATGGATAAAAAGGAGAAAAAGTATCAACAATTTAATCGTACGAGGTATGCAATAAACTGCCGTTCTTAGGTGACATTAGACTTAAAAAAGTCAAGATTTTCAATAGATTGCCTTGTATCTTTAAGAAAGCATCTAATGCTTTCTTAAAGATACAACATTACTGGTTAGCACTTGTGTTAGTTCTTATATCCAAAAAAATTCTTGCATCACTGAGAATTCAATGCTATTACTAACTTAGTATTGTAATATAAACACGTAGTGGGGCAAGTTCAATGTATAACAAGAAGCGAAAGAGCTAAACTTCAAGCATAGCGCTTGCGGTAAGTCTAATTATAAAAGTTAGTGTAAAGAGGTTTTAATAGCCTGGTTGTTTTTAAAGGAACTAGGTTAATATAGCAAAGGAGGTATGCTATGCCAACAAATTTTCCGATATTACAAGAAATATTAATAGAGCTGAAAAAGGAAAGTAGCATTACCGTTCTAAGAAAATACTGTCAGGATGAATGGGAATTTCATGACTTATTGAGAGACTTAACAAATGATAAGGACTTTAAGCAAGCGTACATAGAAAAATATTTTAGCAAGAGCTTTAAAAAAGACTTGGATTGCTACATAAAATTAGCAAACCAGACAAAAAAAGCTGTCAGTAAGTACTTTGAAAGGAAAGGCATAGAGTTTCAAGCTTATTATACAGGAACTAATGATGCTGATAGAATTTTAAACATTAACCTGACTAATTATAATGAAGAGCAGCAAATAAGGATTAGTGATATTTTACAGCAAGAGAAAAATATTAGTGAATTGAATGTGTATTGTAATAAAAAACATGACATACACGCTTATCGAAAAGATAAGGAAAGACATTATGAATTTCAAGATGGTGCATACTATGAAATGGCAAGCACTTGGTCTGCAATAGATAAATTGGGAAAAACTTTTATGTGTACCCTAGTTATGAAGGTGAGTAATGATGGTATCACGGAAATACTGAAATTTAATGGTAAAAGTTTTACGGCGTCAGATGAAGTCTTAGAGTTAATAGAGCAAAATCGTGAGTTATACATTCAAGGCCTCTCTTTACATGAGGCTGTAAAAGCATTATTGGAAAGGAATAAAAATGCATCATTGCCTGATGTTATACCAATTGCTAATAATAACCTGCAAAATAATGAATCTGTAAAGGTTAATCAGGACAAGGAATTAGATGGGCAAAACTTTGAAAATGATGCTAACAATAACCTCCTTTTTCCTACTCACAATAATGCATCAATTCAAACAGAGATTAATCTACAGCAGGTTGCAACTCAGGTGGAAATTGACTCTCAACCAATTGCAACCCAAACAGAGGCTAGCCTACAGCACACTGAAGCTCAGACAGAAATTACTACACAATACGTTGAGGTCCAGACAGAAATTACTACACAATACGTTGAGGTCCAGACAGAAATTGACCTCCAATCAATTGCAACCCAAACAGAGGCTAGTTTACAACACACTGCGGTTCAGACAGGAATTACTACACAATACATTGCGGTCCAGACGGAAATTGACTCTCAACCAATTGCAACCCAAACAGAGGCTAGTCTACAACACGCTGCAGTTCAGGCAGAAGTTACTACACAACATGTTGAGTCTCAGACGGATACTGACTTCCGATCAACTGCAACTCAGCAAGAAATTAAAGAATTAAACAAGCAGAAGGATGATTTACAACATGAGCTCGAACGGGCTAAGCAAAACAATCTAGGGCTACAAGCTAAACTAACACAAAAAGATGAAGAGTTAGCAAACACATCAGCAAACCTACAAGAGAAAACACGAGAACTTGAAAATGTACATGAAGAAAAGGAAAACCTAAAGAAAAAGTTAGAAGTGGCTAGTGCAGAAAAGAAAGAGTTGCTAAGTAAGTTAAGGGAATTACAAAAGGAACTAAATCAACTAGAAGGGAAAAATTATGAATTAGAGGATAAGAACGACCGGTTAGAACGTTCTAATAAGAGCATAAAAGAGAGAGAAGAACAGCTTTTGCAAGAGATATTGAGTTTGGAAGAAAGGTTATCAGAAGTACGACAAGAAAAACAAGTGCTAATCGATAGTCTAAAAAGCGCTGAAGCAGAAAAGGCTGGAGTGAATAAGGAACTTGTAAAGGCCAAGCAAACGATTGAAGAATTAGGTAAACAGAATGATAGTTTACAAGATAAGCTCGAAATGGAGGAGAAAAAACATGAGAAATTGCAAGCCAAACTAAAACAAAAGAGTGAAGAATTGGCAAGCATATCAGAAAATCTACAGGAGGCAACACAAGAACTTGAAAGTGTGTATGAAAAAAAAGGAAATATGGAAAAAGACCTGAAAGTTGTTAATACAAAGAGGGAGAAACTAGAAGATGAATTAAAGCGATTTGAAGAAGAGGTAGAACAAGCAGAATGCATAATGAATGAAAAGGAGAAGTATATAACAAATTTAAAATCCCAAATGCAAAACTTGGAAAGTGAGAGTAAGGCGTGTATAGAATCTTCTAAACAAGAAATAGAGGAGTTATTGTGGAAAATTACAGAGTTAACAGAAAAGCTAAAGCTAACAGATGAACAAGTTAAGAAGCAAAGAGACCAGTTACAAGCAGAAGTAGCGCAAGAGATAGTAGATAAGTATGGTCCGCAACTGAAGTCGAGATTTGAAGAGTATGAAGGTGAAATTGACGTATTAAAAGCAAAGATTGAAGGATGGGAAGAAATGTTCACAGCATTGACAGAAATAGTTGCGAATAAAGTCCAAAAAATTAAAAAAGTAAAGGATGAACTTTGCAGTAGTACAGGAGAAGTAGAAGATTTAGATAGTCAAGTGAAATACTTAAGCAGTCAAGTAGAAATGTTAAGTATAGAAATTCATCAACTATTTACTAGTAAACAAAAGATTTTTAACGATCATGCAAAAACATTTTATAAGCTTACCGGAAACATTGATGATTTAGAAGAAGGACCTAGGTCCCCAAGGTGTGACAGCACATCTCATAACGATTGTGAGAGTTATAATGGTCATTTAAAGAAGAGAAAACTATCTAGATCTTCAAGCTCTGACAGCAGGTATGATAGCAGTAAGGAAAGTTACGATAATCCTCTCAGCTTTGTCAGCAGCCTCTCAAAGGTGTGTAGTCCATCTTGCATTAGCCAAAGCCAGTGCAGCGACCACAGCAGTGTCCACCCTTAAGATTCTTTTTCCCAGACTTAATTTCTGACAGAACTTATCAGCAAAGCTAAGTTCATCGTGTGAGAAACCGCCTTCGGGACCAACAATAATAACAACATTTTTTTTGTTTTTCAGAACCTCATTAGGAGATTTTCCCTGCCCTGTTTCATCACATAAAATAAAACTTCTATCCTGAGAGTCAAATAAATCACGAAAATGAATAGGGGACAAGATCTCTGGCACACTTGTTCTACCACATTGTTCTGCTGCTTCAATTGCCTGTAATCTTGCTCTACTTAGATTAATATTTTTTACTACTGTATGTTCTGTTAAAATGAATTGAATACAGGTTACTCCCATTTCAGTTGCCTGTCTTACTATGTTGCTCAAAGCAGCACTTTTTACTATAGCACAGTATAAGTACAAATTTTCTTCGCATTGCTGCCGTTTAGTACATTCTTTGAGTGTAACCTTCACCAATTTATGCGATATATCAACTATCTCTCCTAACCACTCTCCATTTTTTCCATTAAAAAAGGAAACATTATCATACTCTTTAAGCCGCATTACGTTGCAAATGTAATGACTTTGTCGCGGATTTAACACCAAACTAACGCCTTGCGATAACGCTTCCTCGACATAAAGTCGGATTTTTTCCATTTAATATATATTTTTATTAACAATAATCTTATCAAACAAATTATCACCAGCAAGCTGAATCATTATCTTATACCTAGAAAATTATCTGTTTGAATGAACCAGTAATGCTAAAAATGAACTTCCCTTCCAACAATAAAAGATAGAAGGTTATTTGCTACTTTTTCTCTTATCTCCATCTTTAGTAACAATCTTCTATGAAGATAGTTTTTCTTTCAGCTTCTTCGAGTAATTGTTTTGCTGCAATTCTGGACAGATACAGAATGATAGCTGCAAGGTTTTAGTTATAAGGTGGGAAGTGCCAATTTTTAGGTGATAATGTAAATACTTCAACGCTATCTTTTGTTACTCCAAGCGTATGTTCAAACTGTGCAGAGAGTGAAAGGTCGCGTGTTGTGACTGTCCAGCCGTCTAGCTTGCTGAGCAAAGTTTCATGTTTCCCAGCATTGATCATTGGTTCTATTGTAAAAAACATACCCTCCTTTAAGACAAGACTTTCATCTTTATCATAAAAATGTAATACATTTGGCAGAGCATGGAAGACCTTTCCTATACCGTGTCCACAATAATTACGTACTATAGAATATCCAAAATTTCCAACATATTTCTCTATAGCAAGCCCTATTTCATTCAATTTGTTTCCGGGCTTGACTTGTTTTATTGCTTCCATCAATGCACCATAAGTAGCACTACACAAGCGCTTTGCTTTTATTGATGGGTTACCAACCCAAAACATACGGCTTGTATCACCATACCAGCCATCTAAAATTACTGTAACATCTATATTTACAATATCCCCATCTTTAAGCGGCTTATCATCAGGAATGCCATGACAAACAACAGCATTTTTTGAGGTACAAATTGATTTGGGATACCCCCTGTAATTAAGTGGTGCTGGAATTGCGCCTGCTTTGATTATGAAGTCATGACATAAATCGTTTAACTCATTAGTTGTTACCCCTGCCTTTACATACGGTGTAATGAAATCAAGAGTCTCAGCTGCTAACCTGCCAGCCTTACGCATAAAGTTGAAGTCTTCTTGTGAATGTATAGTTATTTTCATGTTTTCCATATATTATAGTAATTATCACAACACCTATGCAAAACTAACAGCTCTGCTAATAACTTATTATCAAAGTAAGTGCCATAGAACTCAGTGTCAAGTGTATAACTGTTTGAGTATTTCAATATATTTCCATCTGGAAGCCAGTGCATAGCACACAGTCATGCACATCAAGTTTAAAGTTGTAAGTCGAAATAAAATTGGATATTTGTGAGGAGTGGTGTATAATTATCAATATTTTTAAGCGCTATAGTTGTGGCTTTTCCTAAGTTTTCCGATCCCAAAAATAACGTCACCTTTCACTATATCTTTGGTACTAAAAAAATAAAGATATTTTTATTCACTTTCTCAATGATATCTTGGGTTTTATCAACAAGAATCAAACAAAGGCATGACGTTTAATTTTCCAAGCACACGTTTAAGACGTAGGCGCTCAAGTGTGTGGGTGCGCAATTTAACGAGTGAAAGCATTTTATCAATAAATGATTTGATTTTGCCTCTTTTTGTTCATGACAGAAGAGAAACAACAGAACCAATTCCTGGTTTACCTGATATAAAATGTTACTCAATAGATGGATTGGTTTCCATAGCTCAGGAAGCTGAAAATTTAGGAATTAATGCTATTGCAGTTTTCCCTGTAGTTGACAGTAAATTAAAATCCGAGAATGCTGAAGAAGCATACAACCCAAACAATTTAATCTGCAGGACAATTCGTGCCGTAAAATCAAAGGTGCCTAATATTGGTATTATCGCGGACGTTGCACTGGATCCATACACTACTCACGGTCATGATGGCATTTTAAAAAGCAATCAGATAGACGTGGAAAACGATGAAACTATCTCAGTGTTGCTAAAGCAAGCACTTATTTTAGCAAAAGCAGGATGTAATATGGTTGCTCCTTCTGATATGATGGATGGTAGAATAGGAAAAATAAGAAGGACATTGGATGATAATGACCTTCAGGATGTGTCAATATTGTCTTATGCAGTAAAATATTGCTCCAGTTTCTATGCACCATTTAGGCAAGTTGTTGGTTCATGTGCGTCATCAAATTCTATCGATAAAAGTGGTTATCAAATGGACTGTAGAAACGCAAGAGAGGCCATTTGCGAAATTAACATGGATATAAACGAAGGTGCAGATTTCATTATGATAAAGCCCGGAATGCCATACTTAGATGTAATTAAAACAGCAAGTAATAAGTTTAATTTTCCGATTTTTGCTTACCAAGTAAGCGGTGAGTACGCAATGATAAAGGCCGCAACAAACAATGGCTGGCTGGATTATGACAAAGTAATTTATGAGTCTTTAATTGGCTTTAAACGCGCAGGTGCGAGTGCAATATTTACCTATGCAGCGCTTGATGTTGCAAAAAATCTGATGGCACAAAGATCTTGACGGGCTTTGTATTCATCATGATAAATTTAGTAGACTTTTTGCACAACAATTTTCAGCGTCGCGGTGAAAAACAAAAAACCACTTGACAATCCCCAAAAGTCAGCTTATCATATGATCGAAGCTATTTATTTAGTTTCAATCTGTGCAGATTAAACGACGAAAGTATCACGGTTGGCGTCTTATGTTTAATTTTTTGCACTATGTGCACCTCATGTCTTTATTAATTTCACCTAGACTTCTAGGTTTTTCCCTATACAAGCTGAAACGCGCTTATAAGTCGTTCAAGACAGTATAGTACGTCAAATAGAACAAGGGAGAATTTGAATACTAGCTGCTCTGGGTTTCTTTTGCCTTTTTTTTCTGCTTAGTAAATTTCTTAACGTTTAAAATTAGATCAGTTGCAGCTTAAAAGCAGCTAGATTAGACATTAAGAATAAAAAAACGCCAATTTATAAGGTTAATATAAATAATTAGCCACCGATCGGGGCTTCTTTTGCCTTTTTTCTCATTTGGTAAATTTCTTAATATTTATAGCTAAAGCAATTCGAAAGCGTTGAGAATACCAGTATCTAAAAATAAATCTCAGAAGTTATGCAGTCAGTCTAGGCTCTGTGAAGAAAATTTCATCATGAAAAAATAAGGAAAAATGTAGTAAGAACTGGTAGTTTAACTTAGCTAGAATAGAGAAACTACCGAATGGAATATTATATAAAAGAAGGAAATTGGAAACAAATTTTTGGCTTTTTGAAAAGCATGAAAGGAATACACAGCAAGAATGAAGAGAAATTGAGAATGTTTGTGGAAGCAGTAGGTACATGGCCAAAAGTGGCTGCCAGTGGAGGCTTTTACCTAAAGTATATGGCAATTACAGAAGTATACACAGGTGATTTAAAAAGTGGTGTGAAAAGAAAATTTGGGAAAAGTTGTTTAAATATACACAGGAGCCAGATTTGGAAGTGCACATAATTGACGGAACAATCGTGAGAGCTCATGCCTGTTCTGCTGGATATAAGAAAAACTCTGCGAATCAAGAAGCTTTAGGACGCAGCAAAGGTGGCTTCACAACAAAGATTCATGCTACTGTTGATGCACTTGGTAATCCACTGACTCACACCAGGTCAGAGGAACGAAATTACACAAGCTGAAACGCTGACTAAAAACTTCGTTAACTCCATTGTAGTAGCTGAATAAGGGCTATGACAGCAATGCTTTTGTAGCCAGCCTTGAGAACAGAAAGTGTAAAGCTGTGATTCCACCAAAGAGGAATCGAAAGGTGCAGAGAAACTACGACAAACATCTTTATAAAGAGCGGCATTTGATTGAATGCTTCTTTGGAAAAATCAAGAACTTTAGACGGATTTTTTCTCGATTCGACAAGACTGCTGAGGTTTTTATGGGTTTTTTAAACTTCGTTGGCTCTCTCATATGGCTTCTCTAAAATTTTGTTCATAGAGCCTAGTTTTACGGAATTTAAAAGATTATCATAAGACTCCATATGAAGCGCAAGAAAAAGCTAGAGAAATAAAAGAGCAACTTGAGAAAAAATACAACATCAAAACTCTTCCGAAGAAATTATTGAATACTGCACACGATATAGGTTCTGGTCTAAAAAAAGGAATATCTGCTTTTGGAAAATACATGGATCCAGCAAGTAGAACTCGTGAATTATTAACAATTATAATAACAACCACTGTAGTTGCAATGGCAGCATTTGCATTTTTTCAGGGACAGATTGGAGTTGGAGCAGCAGTTTCTATGATAGCTATTGCTGGAGTCATATGCCTTACTTTAACTTTAGGATTTAACGGCATTAAGAAGCTTTTTGGAGATTCAACTGACAAAGTGAAGAACTTTGTTGACAATGATCAACGGAATTTAGGAAATGATTCTACAGACCTGGCAGCGAAAGAACAGCAAAGCCAATCGAAAGATACAGAGAGTCCAAACAGTAAAATGGATAATGTTCGTACAACTAGGCAGCACTGCCTAGAAAAGAATACACACCACGACTGTGGTATGTATTCTTAGCTAATTAGAAAGAAAACTTTACGCCAGTTAGAAAGAGTATTCCTTGGTTAGAAGGTGCTACCTCTTCATTTTTACTGCCTGCTTTTGGAATCTTATAACTATCAGCTTGCTTTTCATCAGTCATAAAGTAATGAAGGGATACATAAGGAACAAATTTGCTCTTACTATAAACAGGAGAGAGTGCATATTGAACACCAAGTGCAAAATCATGAAGCTTATCTCCATCACTCATTTTACTACCAAAGTATGTTAAACTCGTGTAGAAGCTCTCATATTGATAGCCAGCACCTGCAGTCCAATACATAGTATTTTTATCATCTCCTACAAACTGATCTTTTAAGCCTGTAATTCTTACATAATCTGGATTATCCGTACCCCCATCAACTTTTTCCTTAATTTGCTCGTACTTACTACCGTATAACTGCTTAATATCTTTCGGCTGGCCAGATTTGCCTAAATATGCAAAAGAAGCTGCAAGTTTTACACCTTGATCTTCATCAATCTTATAGTCAGTGCTTACACCCAAGTTAACACCCATCAGGTCATTGTACTCAACAAATTCCCGATAAAGATGCTTATCTTTATTTGGTTCTTTTGCTTTACCATACTCACCAACCACAGCAGCTTTAACTCTGATATTATGTTTGTTAAAGTCATATTCATATGATGCACCAGCACTTACTATGTGTTCATAATCTGGACCGACATGCTTTAATATTTCCTGATATTTTACCTTATTTTCATCTTTAGGATCTTTGACAGGAACTATTTCTTTTACAATGGACAAACTACTATCATAACGAGGTGAGTAGCTGACACTAAACCTTGCACCCATATAATTTGGTGAGTAGTAAGCAACTCTAAACGGCAGTGTAGTCATAACTTCTTTATGGTATTTCCCTGCCATGCGGAAAGAGAGCCTTTCACTTTCACTTGAGAAACTTTCAGTGTAAAGGCGCGGTGTTACGTAAAATGGAAAGCTTGCAGCACTTCCTTCTAAGTTTACTTTTCTAAACCAGTCACTATCTGCAGCTCCGTCAACAGTTGCAATTCTCGTTGCATCAAGCCTCATCAGAGCTTCAGGACCAAATTGATAACCAAGTTTCAAGTCACCGTATTTTGAGTTTAAAAATACGTGCGCACTTCTGCCTCTTGCCGCATTCACACCTTGTGAAGCCCCTTTACCCTCAGTAACTGGAACATGAAATTGTACGTCAGCACCATAAAGAAGACCTAAATCTTCATTTTTATTTTCAGCTCTTAAGTGCAATATTGCATCTGCAATCATACCCATGTTTTCGCTATAATCACCGATATTTCCTATTCCTCCTGGAAATATCGGATTTGCTCCTTTAATTTTATCCTCAGTGGCATGATAATAATCTGCAGATTTGCCTGGCATAACGCTATAGCGTTCATACTCATTGCTACTCGGTCCTGCTTTACCATAGCTTTGAGCATCAACGACACCACCGAAAGTTATTCTCAAACCACTCTTCCCTTGGTTAGTATCGATAATATCAACGCCACCAACTGAAACAACAGTGCTTGCCTTGCTTTTTTCCTCTGTATGTTGATTAGCAACTTTTACTTTTGTGACTTTGGCTTCAGCTTTAACCTTTTTAGCTTTCGAACTTTTTAAATCACAATCCTTAGCTTTAGTTTTTGTTTTTTTCTCATGTGCTGGCTTTGCTTCCTCTTTCCTCTTCTTTCTCTTCTCGGCTAGCTCCTCTTTCTTTTTCTCGGCTGTTAGTTCCAGCTCCTTTTTTTTCTTAAGCTCTTCAGCTTTTTTCCTTGGATCAGCATTACATATCCTGTCCATTTTCTCTTTCAGTCTTTTGTTTGATGTTTTCATAACTTCCATTTTTTCAGAAGTTGGTGTACTCTCTTGCTTTTTTATACCTTCGTTAGAAAAGTCAGCAGCAAAGCTACTGAAAGAACATAAAGTTAACAAAGAAGCTAGAGCAGTTCTAGTATAGGTAGATTTTTTCATGAAGTGCCCCCAAAAAATTTCAAAATCATTATCTTAAATGTAAAATAGTACAAAAGTGTTGAACATTCAACTTAAAGCAACCTTATAGCTAAAACAAAAGCAAAATGCAATACCTCAAGAGCAACTTTTTTAATATGCCTAACATATATGTTAACTAAAACTTAGCGCAGAGGTCTTACTTATCTATATGTAAATAACTTCGTTACTTAATTTTTATGGAAGTGAAATTTTTCTGTGGCCAAGTGATATAATACTTTCTTGTTAAAAAATTAATTATTGACAATGGCATTAACCTGTAGTATACTCTGAGTAATAATTTGCAATATATTGAGGTATTTATGGATTTTAGCTTCTTGCGCAATTGGTTTGGTACTACAGACACCAGTGTAAGCAGTGTAAGTTTAAAGCCGAATGATATTAAGCAGTCAAGCTCTCCCTTAATAGATAGTAATAAATATAGTATAAACAATGTAGAAGAAGATGATGAGTTTGAAATCATTGAAGACTATGAATTTATAAATCCTCGTGATCCAAATGAAATACATTCCTTACCTGATCAGACAAGCGAAAGTATTGTAGAAATTGCAGGGTTTAGTAAAGAGAAGCTGTTGGAGATGTGTGCTTTCTCTAAGATGACCTATGGTAATAATGATCCGATATTATCTGACAGAGGTTATAAAACTAAAGCTGATTTTATTGAAGAAGGTTACAATATTATTCCATTTTATTACAGCGGTGGAAAATGCGCTGGTTTTGTTTTTGCAAAAGATAGGGAGGTAACTATAGCCTATCGTGGTACTCAAGGCTTTAACGATGTGATAACCGATGTAAACGCATTTTTTACTACCTCAGAACTTTTACCTGAAGGCGGAAGAATTCACCGTGGCTTTTACAATGCATTTACAGATTCATGGCCTAGTCTTTATGGTATCTTAAGATCTTATGCTGAAAAGCAAAGATCAGAAATTAAAGATTTTAAGATTAACCTCACAGGCCACAGTATGGGAGGAGCTGTTGCTAAAATAGCAGCTTTATGTTTCAACAAAACAGAAGAGGCTGAAGACCTTCATGTTGCAACTTTTGGTGATCCAAGAGTCTTTGATCTTACTGCTAGTGAAACTTATAATGATGCTCTTCAAGAAAAAACTATTAGGGTAACTCAGCATAGACAAGATCCAGTGCCAGCAGTAGCACCTGGTTCATTTGGTTATGCTCATGTAGGTGCACAATTGAGAGTATCAGCACCGGAAGAATATGCTGTTCATAAAATAGACGGTTACCATGAAGCTATTAAAGCAATGGATAAAAATGATTTTCAATCGAACAACAGCGTGTCTCTTTTTTACTACCCTTCGAGAATGCTAAGCAAAATTAACTGTACGGTTCTAGGTAATGCTCAATATTATGCTGCTAACTTAGTAGGATATGCTTTCGGTCAATCAAACTTTTTTGAAGAAGTAAAAAGTGAGTATGAAAATTCTTCTCAAGCTAAACGGGGAGGAGGAAGTGAATTTAAAAATTCTTCTCAGATTAAGCAAGTAAATGTTCAACCACATAAGGATGATTTATCTGTTTCAATGGGTGGTTAACTTACTGCACTCACATTTAGATATTTTGTAAAAAAAATCCTTGAGCAATAGTATGGAGAGTTATGCTGCTTAAATAGTCAATTGACTTTTTTTTGCTGATATGTTAAAAGTTTTACAGTTTTTGCACTTGTGTGCAGAAATTTGGCGGGCGTAGCTCAGTTGGTAGAGCGTCAGTTTGTGGTACTGAATGTCGCCAGTTCGATCCTGGTCGCTCGCCCCAATAAATTTTTACTTTACAAAGTAAGCATTGAGTATACTTTTGTATGTTTGTTTAGAAGTTATTCGAAAACGTACTCTAGTTTTTTAGGTGGCTTCCAAATTATACAAGACGATTTTGTAAAATTAATGCACAATTGAGCTGATGAAAGCTGTGTTATCTTCTTGAAGCATTAAGTGTATGTTTTTTGCGACTTTTTCTACTAGAGGGGTGATATTGTCCAAGTTTGAAAGCTTAGATAATACATAATCCGCTAGATCTCTTTGGTCATTAGGTCTGCCTATTCCGAATCTTAGGCGCCAATAATCGTTACCAATAAAACTGTCTATAGACTTAAGTCCATTATGTCCAGCAGAGCTGCCACCCTTCTTTATTTTTATTCTTCCAAGTTCTAGATCAGCATCATCATGTATAACAATGATGTTATCTAATGAAAGTTTGTAAAAGTTTCGTATTTTTGCAACGGGAATGCCTGAGTTATTCATAAATGAATAAGGCTTTAACAATATAGTTTTATTTTCATTAATCATACCAGAGGTTATCAGGTAATCAGCTTTTTTAGAGAACGGCTGAAAATTCCAACACTTGCAAATTGCATCAACAATGATAAAGCCAATATTGTGATAAGTTATCTCATATTGGCTACCTGGATTGCCAAGCCCAATTATCAAATGCACTATTCCTCTGTTTCTGCTTGAGGCTCTTCAACGTCACTATCGGCAGCAGAAATTGTAACAACAGTGAAGTTTTCTTCCTCGTGTGCTGCAAGCTTAACTCCTTCTGGCAGTTTTACATCATTTATGTGTATAGACTGGCCAATCATTTTACCAGATAAATCGACTTCTATAGCCTGAGGTATTTTATCAGGAGAACATTTAACAGTAATGGAGCGACATAAAATGTTAAGCACTCCACCTAGCTTGATTCCCGGAGATTTACTTTCATTTATGAATGATAAAGGTATATCTATTTTGATTTCACTGCCTTTATCAACAAATTGAAAATCAACATGTTGTACAGTATCCTTCACCACATGCCATTGAATATCGCGAACAAGAGCATATTCTTTTTTACCTGAAATGTTCAATTCTATCACATGTGCAGCAAGGGAACCCAATTTATATTGTTTCGTGAATTCCTTTGAGAACAACGTTAAATTTACATTATCATGTCCTTTACCATATATAACTGCAGGTATATATCCTTTCTTTCTCAGAGAATACATCGCTTTTGTTTTTGTTACATCACGTAATTCTGCATTAATTGTTACCATTTCTTGTTGCGCCATCGGTTGCTCCTACTCAACTAATCTTTTTAATATAACTTAGTATATAACATAAAAATATTTATTTCAAACTTCATTACTCGTATTACGTGTAGAAGATTTATTAAGGTACACGTGTTGCGTGTGAAAATATTGTTTAATTAATATAGCCTATTAATGATAAAACAAGATAGTTAAGCAAAGAGCATAACAATTTAATCATTGGGAATATAAAATTATAATATATTAATTAACTAGAGGGTAAAAATGTCAACAAATTGATTTCATGATTTTTTCGGTTCTAATGAATCGGTGATAGAACTATTAAAAAACTTCAACAGATGGATGCTGAACAACTTCGAAAGCATTTAATGCGCTAAAAGAATTGGAAAAAGGTCAAATGCTAATCAAATACAAATTGCATTCAGCAGATGAGAAGCGTTGATGGCAAATCAGAAGATCGATGCTGAAAGGATAATGGCAACGGTTTCAAGAAAAATGTCAGTGATTGTATATAAAATTTCTCTCTAAAATTTTTTCCATTAAGTTACCCCAAAACTGCAAAAAATAGTGCTTTTGTTTTCATTTTATTTTGACAAAAAAAATTTGAAATATGTCCTTAAAAAGGCTCTTAAGCTAACGCCATTTGTGAACAGTTATTGCATAATTAACCTATGGTAATTAAGAGAAACACAAACTTGATTGACGTACCAAAATAAATATAAAAGCAGGCTACACTTGGCAACTTTGCGGCAGAAAAAGCTTCTTAACATTACTGATAATAAAGTCTGTTATATTATTAGCTACTTCATCAAACTTGTCGTTTACGCTTTTACCGATTTCTTCAAAACACCCGTATAGAACTAAAGCAGTTACAGCTGCACATGCTGCAGTTACACCTGTTTTTGCGATGGTAATGAGTGATAGCCCACCCACAAGTATGGACACTAATCCAATAGCTAGATTTAGGATTTTACTTTGTATTACTTGTTGCATTGTTAGTTCTTGATCAGCTGATTTGCCTTTAAAAACATTCGACATTGTTTTTAAAGCAATTTTTACCGCTATTGCTGCAACTGAAACCATAGTTAGCCCTATAGCTATTTTTGCCAAGAAAAATAGAAGGTAACATCATTTGACAAGTAACTTACTGCTTACTGATTTAGATTGATTTTCATCATTAAACATTATACCCCCTTTCTGCTTATTAAGAATTTATTTATACATGCAATACAAAAGTAGTCAAGGTATGTTTTATATGAATAGAGTGTGTTAAAAGTTTTTTCATGTTATTCTTTAATTGGTTCGTTTAAAATTTTAGAAAGAGTTGTACGTATTGTTTGGAACCTTTATAGTCAATTAGAGGGAATTGAGTGCAGGATGCAGTTTTAGTTTTACAAGATGGCAAATGCTTTTCAGGAAAGTCGATAGGTAAGAAAGGAAAGTGCATAGGTGAGATTTGTTTCACCACTAGTATGACTGGTTATCAGCATACTATAACAGACCCTTCTTTCGCTGATCAAATTATAATGTTCACTTTTCCTCACATTGGTAACATTGGAATAAATAACACGGATAATGAGGGAAAGAAAGTTTTTGCAAGTGGTGTGATTATGCGTGAACTTTCCCCTATGTCTCATCCTTCTTCATATGTTAGTTTAAATGATTGGTTAGGGAGAAATAACGTAGTTGGAATATCAGGGGTTGATACTAGAGCCTTGACTAGACACTTAAGAAGGTATGGGCATCAAAATGGAATGATATATTCACTGGCCCAATCTTCAGTATGTAACACCGAAACCTATACTGATAGCATTATTCACTCGATAAAAAAACTGTCGGATGAATTGAACAAATATAAACCCATAAACGGAATGGAGATAACTAATACAGTCAGCTTAAGCAATGATGTTAATATGTCTCTTATAACCCAAGCAGTCAATACTGAAGTCCAGACTGTTGGAAAATATAAAGTTATAATAGTTGATTTTGGCGTAAAGTCTAGCATAGCTTCACGCTTAATGGAACTTGGCTGCATAATTGAACTCATTAAGCCAGATAGAGGTTTCGCTCACAGGATATTAAGTATGTGTCCAGATGGCATAGTACTTTCAAATGGCCCTGGTGATCCGCAAGAAATAGGAAAAAGCGTGATTTTAGAAATAGATGTTATCGTAAAGTCTAAAATACCAATTCTCGGCATATGTATGGGTCATCAATTACTCGCGATCACTTTAGGGGCAAAAACTATTAAAATGGATGTTGGTCATCGAGGAAGTAACCATCCCGTTTATAATATAAATAGCGAGAAAGTTGAGATTACCAGCCAAAATCACGGTTTTGTTGTTGATCCATCTTTCCTACCAGAAAGTGTAGAGGTGACTCATATTTCTTTATTTGATAATAGTGTAGAGGGAATAATGATGAAGAACTACCCGGTCTTCTCTGTGCAATATCATCCGGAAGAAGCACCTGGTACACACGATTCACATTATTTGTTCAGGCACTTTGTTAGCAACATTGAGTTATATAAAGCAAAGTCCACATGATTTTAATTATATAGGGTTTTACTGCTTGATTTTTTAGTTTTAGGCATTTATTATTAAATATGGTAAAAGATTAAGTTAAGATACTGGCTTCTTAACAAATTTTTGTGGAGGAGTGACCGAGTGGTTAAAGGTAACAGACTGTAAATCTGTCCGCGAAAGCGTACGTAGGTTCGAATCCTACCTCCTCCATTGTGCGGGTATAGCTTAATTGGTAGAGCTCTAGCCTTCCAAGCTAGTGGAGTGGGTTCGAATCCCACTATCCGCTCTTTTTTTTGTTGTATTTTTATAAAATCAACATATTATTTATTGATGTATTTGTATTTTAGGTAGAAAAGTTTAAATTATGACGGCAGTAGTAGAAGCATTTGGGAAGCCTCATGTAAATGTGGGGACGATAGGACATGTGGATCATGGGAAGACGACGTTAACAGCGGCGATAACGCACTGTTATGCGAAGTGTAAAGTAAAATACGATGAAATAGATAAGGCACCTGAGGAGAAAAAAAGGGGGATAACGATAGCAACAGCACATGTTGAGTATGAAACAGCTAATAGGCATTATGCACATGTAGACTGTCCTGGGCACGCTGATTATGTAAAAAACATGATAGTAGGTGCAGCACAGATGGATGCAGCAATATTAGTAGTGTCAGGAGTTGATGGAGCAATGCCGCAAACAAGGGAACACATATTACTTGCAAAGCAAGTTGGTGTTGAGCATATTGTTGTGTATATAAATAAAGCTGATGTGGCTGATCCTGACATGATTGATTTGGTGGAGATGGAAGTGAGAGAATTGCTCAACAAGTATGAGTTTCCAGGTGATGATATTCCTGTGGTGGTTGGATCTGCATTAAAAGCGCTGGAGGGTGAAGATAGTGAATATGGAAAGCAGTCAATAGACAAATTGATGGAAAAGTTAGATGAATACGTGGCAGTTCCACCGAGATGTGTAGATTTACCATTTTTAATGCCAATTGAGGATGTATTTTCAATACCAGGGCGTGGGACAGTAGTGACAGGGAGAATAGAATGTGGAGAAGTAAAGCCTGGGGAAGAAATAGAGATAGTAGGTTTGAAGGCGACGCAAAAGACGATATGTACTGGTGTAGAAATGTTTAAGAAGTGCCTAGATAAGGGGAGTGCTGGATTAAATGTAGGGATATTGCTTAGAGGAACAAAGAGAGAAGAAGTGGAGAGGGGGCAAGTATTAGCGAAGCCAGGTACGATAACGCCACACAAGAAGTTTAAGGCGGAGGTGTACGTATTGAAGAAAGAAGAAGGAGGTAGGCACACACCATTTTTTGCAAATTATCAACCGCAATTTTATATCAGGACGACAGATGTAACGGGGAGTGTAAAGTTACTAGAAGGAAAGGAGATGGTAATGCCAGGAGATAATGTAAGTATAGAAGTGGAGTTACAGGCATTGATAGCGATGGATAAGGGGTTGCGTTTTGCAATAAGAGAAGGTGGCAAGACTGTTGGTTCTGGTGTCGTTTCTGAAATTTTGGAGTAGAAAGTTTTAGTCATAGGAGTGTAGCTCAATTGGTAGAGCGCTGGTCTCCAAAACCAGAGGTTGTAGGTTCAATTCCTATCGCTCCTGCATTAATGTTGTGGTAAAGATGTTAAAAAGTTTGAGTATCTTTTTTTGTGATATAAAGCAGGAAATAAGAAAGATTGTCTGGGCAAAAAAGCAAGAGGTGCTATCGTCTTTGCTTGTTGTAGTAATTGTTATACTGTGTTTTTCGGTTTTCTTTTGTTTTGTAGATTTTATATCTCTTTACGCCATTAAAGCTTTATTTGGAATTGTTTATGGAATATAAATGGTACATCATTAAAATTAATTACGGGCATGAACAACATGTACTTGAATTGGCAAGTAGTACTACTTATTTCAAGGAGGTATTTATTCCTTATCAAACGGTGTGTAATTCAAAATCTGGTATAAGGGAGCAGCCGTGCGAAGTGTACGTGTGCATGCATCTATGTGATGAGAGTAAAGGTATTTTAAATCAAGCATTGGAATTCTCTAATGGTGAACTTAGTGATTTTGAGGTGGTTTCAGATGATGAAGTAAGTGCAAAGCGTCGAGAATTCAATAAATACAAGTGGTATATTTTAAGGGTTGCTTCCAATTACGAAGAAAAAGTGTGTCAACACATATTGGAGAATTCTATGAGATTGGGAGTTAGTAATTATTTTAAGGAAGTTTTTATCCCATACGAAGAACCAAGTGAAGCGGAACTAAGGTCTAAAAAAGCTGCTATGCGGAGAAGGTGTTTTCCTGGTTATGTTTTTTTGTATGTAAATTTATGTGATGAAGTGTTAAACTTTGTCAATAATATACCAAAATCTCTGAAAGTCTATGGGTTCTTAAAAAATGGTAACGTTCCCAAGGTAATTTCTGATGATGAAATCACCTCAATGTGTAGCGCACTTTATAATGCTCAAGAGACAAAAAAATTAGGTCATGGTTATGAAAAAGGAGAAAAAGTGAAAATTAACGATGGTCTTTTTCAAAATTTTACTGGTAAAGTGGATATGATTAACGATGAGAAAAAAATTATTAATGTAGAGGTGTCAATTCTAGGTAAGCCAACAATAATAGAGTTAGATTTAGCTCAAGTAGAGAAAATAGAGGATTAATTATGAGTGTTGTAATTGCTAAGATTAACCTGTTAATGGAAGCGGGGAAAGCAGTGCCTGGGCCAAAGATTGCTTCAGTTCTTGGTCCACGTGGCATACCAGTTCCTAAGTTTTGCGAGGCCTTTAATAAAGTAACTAGCACAGCTAGTGCAAATTATAAAGTGGGAGATTTAGTAACAGTGCGAATCTCTATAAAGGATGATCGCTCTCATGATTTCACTGTCAGCGGCCCACCTGTTGCTTATTTGCTCAAGCAGGAAGCTAAATTGAGTAAAGGTTCTAATAATCCAGGTAAAGAATTAGTGGCTAAATTGCCTATGTCTGCTATAATTAAAACAGCAAAATATAAAATGGTTGACATGAAAGTGGATAATGAGGATTCAGCAATAAAGATGGTTATAGGCACTGCTAAATCTATGGGTATAGAAGTTATAGAAGGTTAGAAGTCATGAGTACGCATTACGATAATCCCAAACAATGTTTAGAAAAGATTGTTGAGTCTGCTTCAGCAAAATTTAACGAGTCAATTGATATCGCAGTTAATTTAGGTATAGACTCGCGTAAGTCTGAAGAGCAGGTACGTGGTACAGTAGTTTTACCTAAGGGTGTTGGAAAAGATATTAAAGTAGCTGTTTTTGCTCAGGGCAAACATCTATCAGAAGCTGAAAAAGCTGGTGCTGATATTATAGGAGGAGAGGATTTAGTTGAAGAGATAAAGAAGGGTAAAAAGCTAGATATTGATTGGTGTATTACCACTCCTGATTTCATGGCAAAAATCACTCCTATTGCGAAAGTATTGGGTGCTAAAGGATTGATGCCTAACCCTAAATTTGGTACTGTAACTCCTAATGTCGAAGAAGCTATTAGAACAATTAAGTCTGGTAAAGTAAAATTTAGGACAGATAAAAATGGTATCATTCACGGTAAATTAGGAAATATCAAGTTTAGCGTTGATGATTTACTAGAAAATTTGAAAGCTTTTCTTAAAGTCATTAAAAATAATAAACCTGTTTCTGTGAAGGGAGTATACTTTAAGAGTATCTTTTTAAATTCAACTATGGGTAAAGCTTATAAAATAAGCAAAGTGGAAGATATAGTTTAGGGAGTAATACAGTGAAGCGCGAAAATAAGGATGAGTTTATACAGAGCATAATAAATGTGTTCGTAAGTAATGATTTCTTAATATTGGTGAATTTTAAATCTATAAATGCTAACGATTCATTCGCTCTGAGGAATGGACTAAAGTCTGTAGCAGGTGGGATGTTGGTAGTTAAAAATACTCTAGCCCGTTTGGCTTTGGAAAGAACTGGTAAGTTTTCTTATCTGTCAGACAAGTTTTCTGGTCCAGTTGCTATTGTATACTCCAGTGGTATAGTGGAGGCTGCGAAACTGATAGTTGATTTCACTGATGCTAATAAAGAGAAGATGTCTGTAATTTGCGCAGCTCACTCAAATCAATTGCTTACAGTGGAAGATGTTAACAAATTAGCTAAGTTGCCTTCTCTGGATGAGCTGCATATTAAAATTATGCGTTTAATATCTTATAATATTCCTGCGCGATTAGCGTTATCTATTAACTCACCTTCCATGAGGCTTATTAGAGGATTGGATTATTATAGTTCTAAAAAATAAATTTGTTGGTAATTTAGGTAGTAGTATGAGTAATGTAACAAACGATTTGGTTGATAAAATATTATCTTTAAACTTATTAGAAGCTGCTGAACTTGTAAAAGTTCTAGAAGAGAAAATAGGATTACCTGCTGGTTCCTTTGTTGGTGGAGTTGTTGGTGCTGGTGTGCCTACTAGTGATAATACTGCAAGTCCGGCTGTTCAAGAAAAAACTGAATGCAAGGTTGTAATTAAAGAAATTGATGCAAGCAAAAAGATGGAAGTTATTAGAACAGTTAGGAAGGTTGATTCTACATTAGGTTTGAAAGAGGCAAAAGAGCTGGTTGAGTCCCTGCCTAAAGATTTAACTGCTAATATTCCCAGAGATGAAGCAGAAAAAATAAAGCAACAACTCATTGAAGCAGGAGCAACCAAAGTGGAACTCGAATAAGATACTTGTTTTTATATATCAGCTTCATATTGATGTAGCACTTTTAGTTAGTTTGGGGTATTTTGATGGTTGGTTCTTCTTGTATGCACGTTTCTAGTACTTTTCTTCCTAGGGTTTCTTATTCTAGGTCGATTGATTTAAAAGATTCTTTATTAGATCTAGTCAAGGTTCAAAAAGAGTCATATAAGTCATTTATTCCTGGAGGTCATGGTAATGAAAGACTTGAAGCTATTTTCCATTCGGTCTTTCCAGTAGATGATCCTCTGCATAGAGCCATTATTGAGTTTATAAGCTGTAGAATAGACAATCCTAAATATGATGAGTCTGAATGCATAAAACGTGGTATAACTTTTTCTGCTCGAGTTGTTGCTTTTATACGTCTTGTTGTTATGCAGGACGGTATTTCTCTCGATGAATATAAATTGATCAAAGAGAGTGGAGATCATTCTAAGCTTACAACTGTTATAAAATTCATAGAGGAACAGGAAGTCCACTTTTGTGAATTGCCGATGATGACTGATAAAGGTACTTTTATAATTAATGGTGTGGAAAAAGTTATCGTTTCACAAATGCATAGATCTCCTGGTGTGTTTTTCGACAGCGATAAGGGAAAAACTTACAACTCTGGTAAACTAATTTATTCTGCTAGAGTTATTCCTTATAGAGGATCTTGGCTTGATATTGAGTTTGATGTTAGAGACCTCTTGTATTTTCGTATTGACAGAAAAAGGAAACTACCAATCTCAGTTTTGTTAAAGGCATTAGGCCTGTCAAACAATGATATACTTGATAAGTTTTATGAAAAGATAAAGTATGTAAAATATAGAAATAGTTGGAAAGTACCTTTCATGCCTGACAGGTTTAAGGGAGTCAGGTTACCTTTTGATTTAACGGATGTTGAAGGCAATGTGTTACTTAAGGCTAATGTGCGTATTACCTCAAGGTTAGCTAAAAAGCTATACGAAGATGGCTTAAAAGAGTATCTAGTACCTTTTGATTCTATATGTGGTTTATTTCTTGCAGAAGATTTAATAGATAGTGTTAGTTCTACGAAAATTTTGTCTGCTGGTGAGCCTATAAAGGTGGAAGACGTAAAAAAGCTTGAGTTATTATCTATAGATGAGATATCAGCATTAAATATCGATAACCTATCTGTTGGGCCTTATATATTAAATACACTTTTTTTAGATGAAAACATGTCTTACCAGGATGCACTATATGAAATATATAGAGTCTTGCGTCCTGGTGAAGTTCCTGTTTTAGAGATAGTAGAGGAGTTTTTTCATAATCTTTTCTTTAACTCCGAGTATTATGACTTATCTAATATTGGTAGATTGAAGCTTAATTCATACCTTGGGTTAAACTACGATGAGGGTTTAACTGTTTTAACACATGAAGATATTATTGAAATTATAAGAAAAATAGTACTGTTACGTGACGGTCAAGGGTCTGTAGATGACATTGATCACTTAGGAAATAGAAGGGTGAGATCAGTTGGGGAGTTTATAGAAAATCAGTTTAGAGCTGGGTTAGTAAAATTGGAGCGTGTAATAATTGATTCCATGTCTACTTCTAGTTTAGACAAAGTTTCTCCATCTGATTTTGTTAATCCAAAAGTGTTAACTAATGTTTTGAGAGATTTTTTTAATTCTTCTCAGTTATCCCAGTTTATGGATCAGACTAATCCATTATCTGAGATAACACACAAAAGAAGGCTATCAGCCCTGGGTCCTGGAGGTTTAACAAGGGATCGTGCAGGGTTTGAAGTGCGTGATGTTCATCCAACTCATTATGGGCGAATTTGCCCAATTGAAACTCCTGAAGGGCAAAATATAGGGCTAATCAACAGTTTAGCTATATATGCACGTGTTAATAAATATGGTTTTATCGAAAGTCCTTATAGAAAAGTAGTTAACAGGGTCGTGACTGATCAAATTGAGTACCTATCTGCAATCGATGAGGGTTCATATTATATAGCTGATACCAGCGTCAAGCTTGATGAAAATAATCGTTTTGTCGATGACATGCTATATTGTAGATATGCTGGTAGTTTTGTCATGGTAAGCAGTGATCAAGTAAGTTACATTGACGTATCTCCTAAACAGGTAATATCAGTTGCAGCCTCCTTAATTCCATTTTTGGAAAATGATGATGCTAATAGAGCGTTAATGGGTTCAAACATGCAACGTCAGGCTGTACCTTTATTGAAACCTACTGCTCCTTTGGTTGCCACTGGCATGGAGTCTTTTGTGGCTTCTGGTTCTGGTGCTGTAGTTTTAGCAAAACGCGATGGCATAGTTGATAGTTCTGATAGTAATTCTATAGTTATACGTACTTTTGATGAAAAAAGGGTTAACTACCTGGGTGTAGACATTTATCATTTAAAAAAATTTCAACGTTCCAACCATAATACTTGCATTAACCAAAGACCATTAGTACGCGTAGGTGACTATGTTAAAGAGGGTGATGTAATAGCTGATGGTCCTGCTATCAATAGTGGTGAACTAGCACTTGGTAAAAATTTGTTGGTCGCTTTTATGTCTTGGCAGGGTTATAATTTTGAAGACTCTATTATTATTTCCAGTAAAGTTGTTGAAAGAGATCTATTTACTTCTATACATATAGAAGAATTTGAGTGTGTTGTACATGATACTCCCTTAGGATCAGAAAAAATAACTCGTGCTATACCTAGTGTTAATGAAGAAAATTTATATCATTTGGATGATAGTGGTATAGTAAAAATTGGTACAAGAGTAGGTCCAGGGTATATTCTTGTAGGTAAAGTTACACCTAAACCTTCTCTTTCCTTACCTCCTGAAACAAAATTGTTGATGACAATTTTTGGTGAAAAGTCATTTGATTGTGCAGATTCTTCTTTGTATACACCACCGGATGTTGAAGGAACAGTGGTTGATGTACGGGTCTTTACGCGTAGAGGGGTTGAGGAAAGCGAGAGGGCATTGCTTATTAAGCAGAAAGAAATGGAGGATTTAGAAAAAGAGCGAGATTATATAATCAATGTTACTAGTGAGTATTTTTATGATGAACTAAAAAAGCTTCTTGTTCATTCTTGCTCTCAAGGCCAGACCAAATTTGATGCTGTTGAGCGTGAGCAATGGTGGGGCATGGGATTAAAAGACCGCTCTATCTCTGAGCAAGTTAGGAGTCTAAAAAAAGATTTTGATGAAAAAATATCAAACACAGTAACACAATTTAAGCAAAAAGTAGAAAAACTAGATGAAGGTTATGATCTACCTCAAGGTGTGTCAATGTCAGTAAAAGTTTTCATTGCCGTAAAGCATAGTCTGCAGCCGGGGGATAAGATGGCTGGTAGACATGGAAACAAAGGAGTTATTTCCCGGGTTGTGCCAGTGGAAGATATGCCTTATTTGGAAGATGGTACTCCTGTTGACATAATCCTTAATCCTCTTGGTGTTCCGTCAAGGATGAATGTAGGACAAATACTAGAAACTCACGTAGGTTGGGCTTGCAAAAAGCTAGGAGAAAAAGTGGGTAGCATTCTTGATGAAATCAATAAAATTAAAAGTACTTTCTGTAAGGAAATTAGATCTCTGGACTGTGACAACTTTGCAAAATTCGCAGCAGTATATCTTGATAATAGAAAAGCTGAAGAAGTTAGTGATGATGAGATAGTGGCTTCTATTTTTAATATATCTAATCAGAAAGCACTAAATGCTGAGCTAAATGTGTTAGTGGGAAATTATTTAAACTCTTGTAAAAGTGCATATAATAATTTACGTAGCTTCCTTATTGAAGTTTATAGTTGTGGTAGTAACGTATCCATTTGCAATAACATCCGTGAAATTGATTATAGTAATTTGATTGAGTTTGCAAATAAGCTACGTGATGGTGTTCCTGTGGCTGCACCTGTATTTGAAGGTCCAAAAGATGAAAAAATAACAAAATTATTCGAGCTCGCTGATTTGGATAATTCTGGACAAACCGTATTGTATGATGGTTGTACTGGTGAAAAATTTGACCGTAAGGTTACGGTTGGTTATATGTACATGCTTAAGTTGCATCACCTAGTTGATGATAAAATTCACGCACGTTCAGTAGGGCCTTATAGTTTGGTTACTCAGCAGCCTCTTGGAGGAAAATCCCATTTTGGTGGTCAACGTTTTGGTGAAATGGAATGCTGGGCATTGCAAGCCTATGGTGCTGCTTATACCTTACAAGAAATGTTAACTGTGAAGTCTGACGATATTAATGGTAGGATTAAGATTTATGAGTCAATAATAAAAGGTGACAGTAATTTTGAGTGTGGGACCCCTGAGTCTTTTAATGTAATGATAAAAGAACTGCGTTCTCTATGTTTAAATGTAGCTTTAAAGCAAAATGATGTAGTTATTGAAGACATATCTCATACTAATATTGCACAATCTTTCGATAAGATTAGTATATCGGTTGCTAGCCCTGAGAGCATTAAGTCTATGTCTTATGGTGAGATAAAAGATGTTTCAACTGCAAACTACCGAACATTTAAAGTTGAAAAAGGCGGACTGTTTTGTCCTAAGGTTTTTGGTCCCGTTAATGACGATGAATGTTTGTGCGGAAAATACAAAAAGAGAAGGCATAGAGGTCGTATATGTGAAAAGTGTGGAGTGGAAGTCACATCTTCTAAAGTGAGAAGAGAGAGGATGGGTCATATAGAGCTTGCATCTCCTGTTGCTCACATATGGTTTTTGAAGTCACTTCCTTCAAGAATTGGAGCATTGCTAGATATGTCTCTAAGAGACATTGAGAATATTTTATATAGTGATAATTATGTTGTAATAGATCCTCTTGTTTCCTCTTTTGAAAAAGGTGAGATTATTAGTGAAAAAGCGTACAATGAAGCTAAAGATACTTATGGGGCTGATAGTTTTGTTGCTATGCAAGGTGTTGAAGCTATAAGGGAATTACTAACACGTCTTGATTTACATGAAATCAGAAAAAATCTAAGACAGGAGTTAGAATCTGTTGCTTCCGAAATAAGAAGAAAAAAGATTATAAAGAGGTTGCGTATTATTGAAAACTTCATTAAATCAGGTAATAAACCTGAATGGATGATACTTACAACAATACCTATTCTACCACCTGATTTGCGTCCTTTAGTGTCTCTCGAAAGCGGCCGTCCTGCGGTTTCTGATTTGAATCATCATTATAGGACTATTATCAATAGAAATAATAGGTTGAGAAAACTATTAAGTTTAAACCCTCCTGAAATTATGATTCGTAATGAAAAAAGGATGTTACAAGAAGCAGTTGACTCTCTTTTTGATAATAGCCGTCGTAATGCTCTGGCAAATAAAACTGGTGCTGTCGGATATAAAAAATCTATTAGCGATATGCTAAAAGGTAAACAAGGCCGTTTTCGCCAAAATCTGTTAGGAAAAAGGGTAGACTACTCTGGCCGTTCTGTAATAGTTGTTGGCCCAACTTTAAAGTTAAATCAATGTGGGTTACCGAAAAGAATGGCTCTTGAATTATTCAAGCCTTTTGTTTACTCAAAACTTAAGATGTATGGTATGGCTCCAACTATTAAATTTGCTAGTAAGCTGATAAGAGCAGAGAAACCAGAAGTTTGGGATATGTTGGAAGAGGTAATAAAAGAGCACCCTGTTTTGCTAAATAGAGCACCTACTCTACATAGGCTTGGTATTCAGGCTTTTGAACCAATCCTAATCGAAGGCAAAGCAATACAACTTCATCCACTTGTCTGTACAGCGTTTAATGCTGACTTTGATGGTGACCAAATGGCGGTGCATGTACCGATTTCATTAGAAGCTCAGCTCGAAGCCAGGGTGTTGATGATGTCAACTAATAACGTTCTAAGTCCCTCAAATGGCAGACCAATCATAGTTCCTAGTAAGGATATAATACTTGGTATATATTACCTGACTTTACAAGATCAGATTGATAAGGAAGATAATTTGCCACTTTTAGGTACTTTTGGTGAAGTCGAACATTCCTTGAGCGATGGCACTTTACATATTCATTCTAGTATAAGGTATAGGATGAAGTATAGTGATGATGGCGAAACCCGCTATAAAACTGTCTGTACAACTCCCGGCCGCTTAATGTTGTGGCAAATCTTTCCTAAACATGAAAATCTGAGCTTTGATTTTGTAAATCAGGTATTAACAGTCAAGGAAGTAACCAATGTAGTTGATTTAGTATATCGTAACTGTGGGCAAAGTGCTACAGTGGAATTTTGTGATAAGCTAATGGTACTTGGCTTTGAGTATGCCACGTTTTCTGGTACTTCTTTTAGCCGTTGTGATCTGGTTATACCTGAAACTAAAGCTACACATGTTGATCATGCAAGAGGTGAAATCAAGAAGTTCTCTATGCAGTATCAAGATGGGCTGATCACTAGGAGTGAAAGATATAATAAAGTTATAGATGAGTGGTCTAAGTGTACGGATATGATAGCCAATGATATGTTAAAAGCAATATCTGTGTATACTAAAAATAGTAAGTATAATTCAGTGTATATGATGGTTAACTCTGGCGCAAGGGGTTCCACTTCACAAATGAAACAGCTAGCTGGAATGAGAGGGCTCATGACTAAGCCTTCTGGTGAGATTATAGAAACGCCTATAATTTCTAACTTCCGTGAGGGATTAAACGTATTTGAGTACTTCAATTCTACTCATGGTGCACGTAAAGGTCTTGCTGATATTGCGCTTAAAACTGCAAATTCTGGATATTTAACCCGTCGTTTAGTTGATGTGTCTCAAAATTGCATAGTCACAAAACATGACTGTAACACTAAAAATGGTCTTGTTGTGAGAGCCACAGTTGAAGGAGGTACCATAGTTGCATCTTTAGAGAGTGTTGTGCTAGGCAGAACAGCTGCAAATGACATATATAATCCAGTAACAAAAGTACTATTAGTAAAAGCTGGAGAATTAATTGATGAAAGTAAGGTAAAGCAAATTAATATCGCAGGCCTTGACGCTGTAAAGATTAGATCACCGTTAACCTGTGAAATAAGTCCAGGTGTATGTGCTCTATGTTATGGAAGAGATCTTGCAACCGGCAGAGTTGTTTCAATAGGTGAAGCAGTCGGTGTAGTAGCTGCTCAATCTGTTGGAGAACCGGGTACTCAGTTAACGATGCGTACTTTCCACATAGGCGGAGTAATGACTAGAGGCGTTGAATCCTCGAATGTTATAGCTTCTATTAATGCTAAAATAAAGTTAAATAACAGTAATATAATTATAGACAAAAACGGGGATAAAATTGTAATAAGTCGTTCTTGTGAAGTTGTATTGATTGATAGTCTTGGTAGTGAAAAATTGAGACATAGTATACCTTATGGTGCAAAGCTTTATGTAGATGAAGGCCAGTCAGTAAAAATTGGTGATAAAGTTGCAGAATGGGACCCTTATACATTGCCTATCATTACAGAGAAGACAGGTACAGTATCTTATCAAGATCTGAAAGATGGGGTATCAATTGCTGAGGTTATGGACGAATCTACAGGAATATCAAGCAAAGTAGTAAAAGACTGGAAATTGCACTCCGGTGGAGCTAATTTACGTCCTCGGATAGTGCTACTTGATGATAAGGGTGAAGTGATGACACTCGCAAGTGGTGTTGAGGCATGTTATTTTATACCAATTGGTGCGGTACTCAATGTACAAGATGGTCAGAAGGTTCATGCAGGTGACATCATTACAAGAACACCAAGGGAATCGGTCAAAACTCGTGATATTACTGGTGGTTTACCAAGAGTTATAGAGTTGTTTGAGGCGCGGCGTCCTAGAGAACATGCCATTGTTAGTGAAGTTGATGGTTACGTGTCATTTTCTGAGAAAGACAGGAGAGGAAAGCGTAGCATATTAGTTAAGCCTATTGCTGGAGAAGTCTCTCCAGTCGAATACTTGGTACCAAGAAGCAAGCATGTAATAGTCAATGAGGGTGATTTTGTGCGTAAGGGTGATCTGTTGATGGATGGTGACCCTGATCTTCATGATATTTTACGTGTACTTGGGCTAGAAGCTTTAGCACACTACATGATTTCTGAAATACAGCAAGTTTACAGGTTGCAGGGGGTGCGTATAGACAACAAGCATTTAGAGGTGATATTAAAACAAATGTTGCAAAAAGTAGAAATTACTGATCCTGGTGATACTATGTACTTGGTAGGGGAAAACATTGATAGGTTGGAAGTTGATAAAGAAAATGATGCTATGAATAATTCTGGCAAACGACCTGCTAAGTATCTTTCTATTTTGCAGGGAATCACAAGAGCGAGCCTTGAAACCAACTCCTTTATTTCTGCTGCTTCTTTCCAAGAGACAACAAAAGTGCTGACAGAAGCAGCATTCTGTGGAAAAGAAGATTCTTTGAGTGGGTTAAAAGAAAACGTTATAGTAGGAAGATTAATTCCTGCTGGTACAGGTTTGATTATGAGCAAGGTTAGAGCACTTTCACTTTGTAATAATATAGATAAATATGAAGAATATTTTGATATTGAAACTTATGACGAGAAACTGTTAAGGGATAATAGTTGTCACTTACATTCTGGTGAGAGAGAAAGTGTAGTAGTATCACATTATGATCAGCCAAGTTAGAATATAACTGGCAAGAGCAGCCGTTTTACAGTGCCTGTGTTTGTCTAGGTACTACGTATGGTGTTTTAGCATAGGGCAAGCATTATAAAATGGGTATCCATTCAGAGGCATATTGAAGTAAAAGTGGTGTCATTCCAGCGCTTGACATTGGAATCTACAATCCTGTCATTTCAGCGCTTGACGCTGGGATCCTGTTACAATGTTGAACAAAATATCTTGGAGTTTAAGAACATGTCTTCAAATTATGTAGGAAGCATTTAAGAAGTATGGTATAAGATATATTTAAAATGTACTCAAGCGATATAAGTGACAAAGAATGGAAGATAATAGAACCTTATTGTGAACCTAAAAAGACCGGCAGACCAAGAAAACATAATATTAGAACAATTATTGACACAATCCGCTATGTAATGAGAACAGGATGTCAATGGAGACAATTACCTAAAGATTTTCCTCTATGGAAAACTGTGTATAGCTGTAATTCACGTTTAAGAAAAAGTGGAATATGGCAAAAAATTCACGACTTTCTAGTGAAAAAAGTAAGAGAGATGATTGGTAAGAATGAAACTCTATCAGTAGGTATAATTGATAGCCAATCAGTAAAAACTACTCAAAAAGGGGATCAAGAGGATACGATGCTGGCAAAAAAATAAAGGGTAGAAAACGCCATATTATTGTAAATACTGTAGGTCTTATAATTGCTGCTGAAGTACATAGTGCAAGCATGCAAGATCGTAATGGTGCTTTAAATCTTTTTGCTCAAGCTAAATGCAAAGCTCCAACTCTATGCAAGTTTTTTGCTGATCAGGGGTACACTGGTAAGTTACAAAATCGCTGTTTATTGGAAACTGGATGTGTATTAACAATTACCAAGAAAATAGTTGATATAGGGTTTCAGGTTATTCCTAAACGTTGGATTGTTGAAAGAACATTTGCCTGGCTCTCCAATTTTAGGCGTATGAGCAAAGATTATGAGCATTCTCCTCTCACCTCAATAATCTCTTCTTTCATATGATTACTGTTATGCTTCATAAATTATCACGTTTATTAGTTTGAAGACATGTTCTTAGAGCTCTATTGCCTGAAACAAGAAAAGATAGTAGTAAACTATGGGATTTCCAAAGTGAGTACAGGAAAATTAAGAATCAAAAATCAGTAGATATGTTAGATGAGGTATTGAGATCCTTATCTAAAGATATGAAGACCGACAAGATTAAAAAAGCAGAAAAGATCAAAGTTGCAAAAAAACTACTTGAATTAGACGTTTCTATCAATGTGATCTCACGAGCATCTAGTTTATCTGCTAAGGAATTTACGTAGTTTGAAGGTATCATAGCAAAAATTTCATATATAGCTAACCCAAATTAGGTTTCCCCGGGCGCTAAGGACAAAGGTAACTTCTATTGCTTAATAATATAATTGCATTTTCATATTATCTTGGGGAAATCTTTCCTTGGTTAGCTATAGAGCACAAAGTGTGTCCTTAGGTTAATTTCAAGAATTCCTCCTCAGTTAAGATTTTAATACCTAACTCTAAAGCTTTTTGGTACTTAGATCCTGGATTTTTACCTACAACCACAAAATCCGTATTTTTCTTGGACACACTACTGCTAACTTTCATACCTAAAGATTCAGCCATTTCTTGTGCCTCATTCCTTTCCATGGTCAAAAGGGTGCCAGTAAACACTATTACTTTTCCACTAAGGGGAGAATCATTGGTATTAGCACTCACAGACTGAATTGTTAGTTGAGAAGCAAGATCACTTACCATTACAATATTATCCACATCGGAGAAAAACTCTTTCAAAGAAGCTATAGTTTCTTCGCCTATGCCGATGATGCTCATTAATTGACCAGAAACTTTTCTATTGTAGGGCAATGTAGACATTACAGAATACCAATTTTCATAAGATTGATAATGCTTTGCTAGTAATTTTGCTACATGCGGTCCAACAAGTCTAATTCCCAAAGAGGCTATAAATTTTTCAAGTGTTATGGTTCTTCTACTATTGATCGAATCCAGTAGATTAGATATAGACTTCTCTCCCCATCCATTTAGCTCATGTAAGTTAAATCTTTTGAGTTTTTCTTCGAGGGTGAAAATGTCATTTATGTTGTCTATCAAGCCCAGATCACAAAGGAACTCCACTTGCTTATCACCAAAACCAGTCATGCCCAACTGAGAAACAAAGTGTTTTACCTTTCCTATTTGCTGTGCTGGACATATGTCTCCACCTGAACATCTAACTATAGCTCCCCAGCTATCAACTATACTGCTACATTCGGGGCAGATGTCAGGAAAAACAAATTTTGGTGTATTTTTAGGACGGGCACTTTTATCAACACTGGTAATTTTAGGAATTACATCACCAGCTCGCTCTACTACCACTAAATCACCTTCTCTTATGTCTTTACGCTTAATTTCATCCTTATTATGCAAAGTTGCTCTAGTGATGAGAACGCCACCGATATTTATTGGAACTAATTGAGCGATGGGTGTTAATATGCCAGTTCGACCAACCTGTATCGATATCTCTTCTATAATGGTTTTTCCATATTCTGCAGGAAATTTATGTGCTATGGAACCCCTTGGTGCTTTGTTGGTATTGCCTAATTTATCGTGCGATTTCAAATCATTAACCTTATAAACTATGCCATCGATATCGTAGCCTAAATTATAACGATTACTATAGATTTGATTGTAGAACTCTAGCATTTCGTCTGTATTGTTTGCTAAAAATTTATACTCGTTAACACAGAAACCAAGTTCTTTCAATTTGTTTAATACTTCAAGCTGGGTCTTCTCTGTTCCGCCGATCAAAGAATAAGCAAAATACTTCAGTGGTCTGCGAGCGGTAACTTCTGGATCCAATTGTCTGAGTGAGCCTGAAGCTGTGTTACGGGGATTGGAAAATTGATTATCATCATTTGACTTTTTAGCATTACCCATTCCGTATGTCCAC
Source organism: Wolbachia endosymbiont of Ctenocephalides felis wCfeJ (assembly GCF_012277315.1). Lineage (NCBI taxonomy): Bacteria > Pseudomonadati > Pseudomonadota > Alphaproteobacteria > Rickettsiales > Anaplasmataceae > Wolbachia > Wolbachia endosymbiont of Ctenocephalides felis. Next base: position 564,872 of record NZ_CP051157.1, read on the forward strand.
TTTATCTGATATAGCATAAGAATTTATAGAAGTCCTACACACACTTTAGTGATACAAGGAAGGGCTCGGTGCCTGATCAAAATTTATTGGCTGTAGTACTTCATTAACTCTGCTCCTTGGATGGCTTTCCTTTCTTTCTCTGTTGCATTTTTTTTCTAGTGAGTTAAGTAGAGCTTTGGTATTTAAAGTATCACGATGCCCAGGTCCTAACTTGTCTTTTTGGATATTTAGTACTTCCCGAAAAACTCTTAAAGACTCGCCATATTTACCTTGTTCTTTAAGCACTACCGCCATATGACAATAAGTCATTAAAGTGTGACGATGCAGAGGTCCTAAAATATCTCTTCTTTTTTCAAGTACTACCTGTAATGTTTCCAGAGCCTTACTGTACCTACCTTGTTTGAAATACGCTTCTGCCATATTATGCTGTTCATTTAATCTGCAAATTAAATCTGATTGATCACTATCTCTATCAGAACCTGACGAACTCTCTTCCATTCCTCTATTACATCTTTCTTCTAGTAAATTAAGGAGAGCTTTGGTATCTAAAGTATCAGGATGATCAGGTCCTAACTTGTCCTTTTGAATATTTAGCACTTCCCGAGAAGCTCTTAAAGACTCACTGTATTTACCTTGCTTGTAAAGCACTACTGCCATATGATAACGAGTCCTTAAAGTACCAGGATGCTCAGGACCTAAAACATCTCTTCTCTTTTCAAATACTTCCTGAAAGGTTTTCAAAGCCTCGCTATATTTACCTTGGCTTGTAAGCACCTCTGCCATATTATTTCGAGTAGCTAAAATATCAGGATGATCAGGGCCTAAAACACCTATTCTGCTTTCAAATACTTCCTGAAAGGTTTTCAAAGCCTCACTGTATTTACCTTGATCATAAAGTACTTCTGCCATATGATAACGAGTCATTAAAGTATCAGGATGGCTAGGGCCTAAAACATCTCTTCTTTTTTGAATGTCAAATACTTCCTGTAGGATGTTAAAAGCCTCGCTGTACTTACCTTGATCATCAAGTACTCCCGCCATATTATAACGAGTCCATAAAGTATCAGGATGGCTAGAGCCTAAAACGTCTCTTCTTTTTTCAAATACCTCCTGATAGATATTAAGTGCCTCACTGTAGTTATCTTGTTTGTCTAGCACTAACGCCATATGATAACGAGTCATTAAAGTGTCAGGATGGTTAGGACCTAAAACATCTCTTCTTTTTTCAAGTACTACCTGTAATGTTTCCAGAGCCTTACTGTACCTACCTTGTTTTAAATACACTTCTGCTATATTATGCTGTTCATTTAATCTGCGAATTAAATCTGATTGATCACCGTCTCTGTCAGAACCTGATGAACTCTTTTCCGTATCGCTATCAGAGCTTGACGAACTCTCTTCCATTTCTCTATTACATCTTTTTTCTAATGAAGTAATGATATATTTCTCAGCATTTTCGTCATGTAAATCAAGTTTGGCAAGACGTACCAGGTTACCATTAGCTAAGGCTTCTACACCTTTGTCACCTATACCACTATGTGATAAATAAAGCTCAGTAAGGTTTAAAAGATTTCCATTAGCTAAAGCCTCTGCACCTTTGTTACCAATTTCATTACCTACTAAATTAAGCGAAGTAAGATGTGTAAGCTCGGCTAATCTTTTTGCACCTTCATCATCAATTCCTGCTCGTTCTAAACTAAGCCTTATAATGTGTGTATTATTTTGTAAAAAATTTACCAGCTCGTTTACATTGATTTTTACATATAATACTTCTAAAGCGTCACCTTTTACGTACTGATTAAAATTCACTTTACCCCCCAATTAACATAGGTATAACGTAGTTAGCGTTTCAGCAACTGTCAATTGCTTTGTTGTATAAGAATTTACGAGAACTTCATATTAATGTTTTTTATATCACCTACACTATTCTTTTTAGATTATGCTAGAGCTCTATTTTAAAACCCTCTAAAAGAATCGCATATAGTTGTAATGGTAATTTCGTGCAGAAAAAAAATTTGTTGCATGCCAAAAATATCTGTGCTACGTATACTGAAATTTACATAATTTAATAACAATTTTATAGCGTAAAGAAAGACTAGTATCATAGGAGGGTTTATGAGAGAAGTTGATAGGAAATTGTTCAACGCTATAAAGTAAGGTAATCTTGATAGGGTTAAAGAATGTCTTAGTAGAGGGGCTGATATTCTTACTAAGGATGATTCTGGCAAACAACCTATACATGTTGCTGCAATTACAGGCAATACAGATATTATAGAGTTTCTTTTAAGCAGTGGTGCGAGCGATGATACTGATAAAGAAGGACGTACATCACTGTATCACGCCGCATCATTAAGTAACTTGGAAGTTGTAAAGTTTCTTGTCGATAAAGGTGCTAGTATTAATGCTAAAGACAGGTTTGGTTGGACACCTTTACATTCCGCTGCTGTCTCCAATACAGGAAATATAGCTAAGCTTCTTATAGATATGGGTGCTGATATTAACGCTAAAAATGATGATAATAAAACACCTTTTGAGTTAGCATGTAAGAATGGTAAAACAGAAGTAGCTAGTTTTCTTGCAACGGTACAAGATAATCGCCATAGAACAGCACTTCACTATGCTGCCCAAGAAGGGAATTTAAAGTTAGTTGGGCTTCTCATAGAAAAAGGAGCTGATGTTAATGCAAAGGATAATGAAGGTAAAACACCTTTAGATCTTGCAAAAGCAAATCATATAGAAATAGTTAGCTTGTTAGAGGAAAGTATGAGAAAAGAGAAAGAGGAAATCTTGTCAACAGATACTCGTAGTCAACGTAGTGTTAAAAATGATAATATCATGATAAAAGGTAATGAAGCTACAAGTAGAGGAAGTAAGCCATCTTCGCTGGTAAATAGCTTATTTGGTCGCGCAAAGGATTCCTTAGGGATATTGTTTAGTTCCAAAGTTGCATTACCTGGAGAGAGCTATACAGCACAAAGTTTACCTAACACATCACAGCATGGCGAAGCGATAAAGAGTAGTAGACCTATTAGTTTTCTAAGTCACATTCTAAGCCCTGCAAATATTACTGCTGCTGGTTGTATTGCTGATGCTTTAGATAAAACAGCAAGCAAGCGTTATCAGAATTTGATAAGTAAAGAAGTAGAGGTTGTACCAAGTGTTGATGTTGCAGTTAGATTTGCTCTTAAGAAATTTGATTCATTTATAGAAGATAAAATAAAAAATCTTAGTCTGAAGGAACGCGCTAGAGTACGTGCTGAACTTAAAAATGCATATCCAGAAATAGTAGAAAGCTTTAAGAGAGGAGTTGAGTTTAGTGGTAATGTTGGATTGGATAATGTTTTAAAAGAATGTAAAAAATGTTTCTGTAAAAATGTGCTTGGAGAAGACAAAGTGTCAACTTGTTTTTCTAATGTAGAAGTAGGTGGCTTTGGAAATAATCTTAATAGGTAGGTAAGAAACAGAAACGTTAATTAAATGCTCTATCAATTTGGTAAAGTTACTGCTGGTGTGGCTTGATCCCTACTTAACAATTAGCCTTTGCTGGAAGAAATCACCCAGTAGTTTACTATATTCAGTAGAACTAAAATCAATATCCCTCCTTCGTATCAAAACAAATATTAGCGTGTATTTTTGTATTAACTAAGCTATAATAAACTAAAAATTCATACAGACAAATTTTGACTCTCATGTGTCTAAGAAGTGTAATAATGAAACTCTATTGATATTTAAGAGGAAGATATGGCTTTAACGCTGGAACAGTGGGAAGAAATATTAAATGCAGTAGAATTCAACAACAACCCAGGTGATGTACTTGAACAGGTAAAAGCGAAATTAAAAGAACAATATTTTGACACATACAAAGAGTGGGAACAGGGAGGTTTCAACGTAAACCATCTATTTAACATACGAGATGGTCAAATTTGTCTAGAACATACATTATTGCACATAGCTGCTTTAAATGGCCACTTAGATATAATTAAATGCCTTGTAGAACAAAAAAATGTTGATGTTAATCAAGTAGATAACGATGGCTTAACTGTCTTACACGTTGCTGCTGAAAATGGTCGCTTAGGTATAGTTAAACATCTTGTAGAACAAAAAAATGTTGATGTTAATCAAGTAGACAACGATGGCTTAACCGCTTTACATTGGGCTGCTTCAAATGGCTACTTAGATACAGTTGAATATCTTGTAGAACAAAAAAATGTTGATGTTAATCAAATAGATAACTACGGCGACACTGCTTTACATTGGGCTGCTCAGTATGGCCATTTAGGTACAGTTAAATACCTAATAGAACAAAAAAATGTTGATGTTAATCAAGTAGACAACGATAGCTACACTGCTTTACATTGGGCTGCTTTGAATGGCTACTTAGATACAGTTAAATACCTTGTAGAGCAAAGAAACGTTGATATTAATCAAGTAGATAACGATGGCGAAACCGCTTTACACGTTGCTGCTTCAAATGGTCACTTAGATATAGTTAAATACCTTGTAGAACAGAGAGATGTTAATATTGATCAAGCAAATAACAATGGTAAAACTGCTCTACATTTTGCTGCTCAATTTGATGAATTAGATGTAGCAGAGTTTCTAATAGCACATGAAATTAAACTAAAGGGTTCTGAGGTACGAAAGCCAGATTACCTAACAGAACATAGAGAAATTTCTGAATATTGGGATAAATGTCTAGATGAAGTAAAAAAAATGAAAGAAGAAAAGGTTGGTGGAAATATTACGTTTTATAGTATTTTGGTAAGCAAGAGTATTGATAAGCTAGAATACTATATGCGGAATGAACAATTCACCAAAGTATTAGAAAGAAGTAACTATCGAAATAAATTTCCTATATATGCCAATGATCTAGACTATTTATTCAAGAAAGCGAAACAAAGAGTAGAAGCTTTAAATATAGGTGAAATAGTCATTAAACACTTTGATGGTTTGAGTAAGGGAGGTCCTGCTCATTTATATATTGCTGAGTATTTAAGTGATGAGGACTTAAAAAATTTGAGAAAAGCAGCAATACAAACTATAGATGAAGAAGATATATCTAAGTCCCTAGGAAGTGATGTACGTGTAGAACATGCAGCAAAAAAACAAGGTATGCAAATGTAGATTTAGTAATTTAAAAGGCAGTAGTGAAAGAAGTTTATACAGCTATCTCAAAAGTATATGTCGTCAATATAAGATTCATAGCTTATTAGTTAATTGAAGCTTGAGTAATATCTTTACGATTAAAGTTATTACATCCAATAGGATCATTTTCTTTTTTAGCACTATGGTAATTTCTAATGCCATGGCTTAATTGCTTGGAATAATCAAAATTAAATGCCTCACCATCAAACGATTTTCCCTTGAAGTTTCTAAACCAATATTTTATTTCTCTTTCTGTCGCCTGCTTTGGTGGCACTGATGAAGATTTTTCAGGATATTGTGCTGTACTATGGCATGATAAACATGAGGATTGTTTATTATCCACTGGACCATTAAGTCTGCCTAAATACCCTAAAGAACCTTGTACTACATCGGGATTTATCCAACATTCTAGCAGCTTCTTCCCGATTATGTAATCGGCCGTAAAATAATTAGAATCATTACCCCAGGCAACACCCACTAACTTCATATTTAACCATGGATTTCTATTATTTATAGTAGAATCATAAATAAACGTACCTGCAACCCACCCTGTTTCTTCTGATCGCTTATCTTTGACTAAAAAATCAATTTGAAACAATCTAATTTGCTTAAATACTTTTTGAGTTCCTTTATCAGATTGATTAATATAGGCAGTCCAAGTAACGCTATTTTTAAGAGATGGAATATCATTCTGTGTTGCCTCTGTGAATACTAATTTTGCGCTTACTGTACCGTCTAAGAATTGACCCTTGGTAATATCAGGATTATCTATATCTTGCCATACCTGCCCATATGTATAGGCTCCTTGCTCATTAATAATAGAAATTGCCCAATTCTGTATTATTGATTTTTGATTGTTATGTAGCTCACCTGGCTTAAAGGAGCGTTCCCTTGTTAGACCATTAACAAATTCTCTACCATTTACCCCATAATGCATCCATGGGGCATGATACCAATCAGCAACTTTATTGCAATGCAAATCAAAGTCACAGATGGTGTTCCCATTATATATATATTTTAAAATTGTATCAGCATATTTCTGTGGTTCCTCTATAAATGATATGTGTTCCCATGGTCTTTCTTTATCACTAATCTTGGTTGGATAATCAGTCTTAATTCTAAAAACCTTACCATTATAATCTAAAGGTACTTTATCACACGAAGATATAACTATTTTATCAGTATACGCAACATTACTATTTAGCATTAAAAACAATAAGATTAGTAAGCTCCAAGCTTGAACTTTAGCCATATATAATACGTCTAATTTTTGCCAGAACGAGATTCTTACATAAATGGTGCTCTTTTGCAAAATTTTTGTGTCTTTTTGGAGAAATAAATAATTCACCTCTCACGATCACACAGAGTTTTGTATCTTCTGTAAGTTATTCATAATTTTTTAACAAAATTGACAATCATCAAATACTGGATAAAATACTCATGCAGCAGTGTTAATCTAGAAAGAATGAACTTTAGCAAGTACGTCGAAAAGGGAGGCAAAATTTTAGTATTGAATAGTACCTCAATAAATATAAGCGAATTGGTAGGCTTCCTACAAAGTAACGCATATGTTACTGAACTTTATCTGCGAAATAATGGTATTAACGATGAAGATGCAAAGGCCCTAGCCAGTCTCACAAATCTTACTAAACTGCACCTAGATTGTAGCAATGTTGGCGGTGAAGGTGCAAAAGCTTTAGCCAGTTTGAAAAGACTGACTGAACTTTGTATATACCATAGCAAAATTGATGATGAAGGTGCAAAGGCTTTATCCAATCTCAAAAATCTCACTAAGCTTGACTTAGGGTGGAACAGTATTGGTGATGAAGGTGCAAAAGCCTTTGCCTCTGAGTTTAAATCAGAGCTTGATCAAGCAAATTTTGAGACTAAACTAAAGATAATTCTATTCTTAATGAGAGGTATTAAAATTGACCACGATGATATGCACATAGTGTTTCGGTTTCAAGAACTGGCTTTGGAAACGCAAAAAAAATGTTCAACATTGTAGCGTGGCACTGGGATGACACCCTTTTAGTGAAAAGAATTTTCAAATCACAATGCTTACGTATTAAGCATTTACTATCTGTTACACAAGCTGCTTGCAAATTGCAATGTTCATACATCAAAGTATCTAGGCTCCAAATCCTCTTTGGAGGTCCAGTAAATGCTTGAATGTGAAAATTTATCCTGCACCCGTAATAACAAAATATTATTTAAAAATCTCAGTTTCCAAGCTAAGCCAAAATCGAAGATCTTAATCACCGGTCCAAATGGTAGTGGTAAGACCAGCCTAATTAGAAGTTTATCTGGACTCTTACCACCAGTATCAGGCAACATAAGGCACTGTGGAAAAGACATATATGATGACCCAAAGTCTTATATACCTTCTATGGTTTATATAGGGCATAAAAATGCCTGCAAGAATAGTCTAACTGTTGCTGAAAACATAGAACTCTGGGCAGGAATACGAGATACTAAAGAATTGATTATGGCCGCTGTCTGTTGTTTACAGTTACAACCTGTTCTTAATATTAGGTACGGCGAACTTTCTGCAGGTTGGAAAAGAAGAGTTGCACTTGCTCGCCTTTTAATCTCTAATGCGAATGTTTGGCTGATAGATGAGCCATTTTGCAATCTTGATAGTGCAACCTGTGAATTAGTGCTGAACCTAATCTCAATACGTTCTGAGCAAAATGGCATAGTAATTATCACAGGGCACAGTTCCACGAAACAATTATGTGATTTTACAACAATCAACATATCTAATTTCGTAGCTGATTAATCTTACTGAGAAAAGTAGAAAGAAAGCTTAAAATATTTTTTACAAAAAATTGCTTAACATACTTTATAGCTTTACTATAACTGGTGGCGAAGGTGTTTTAGGATCCAAAAATCTCTCTTCGCTTGCAAGCTTTTCCATTAAATAACGAAGTTCACTAAAAAGCTTAGTGTATCTTCTTCAGTGCATGTAGGTGCACATGCATGCTTATTTCTGTCGTATGCGCGCTGCATTTTTCCTGGATCTTTCTTATAGGAGGTTCATCATGTCTATAATTTTAAACTATGCATATTGTTAGCTTGAGTATAATAAAAACCAGATAGTATCTTGGGTTTTTATCGTAAAATAGCCAACAAGAGGTAATGTTATTAACTTAAGAGCTTTTACTTAAAAAGGACATGCTTTAGACTTTTTTATTGGGAGAAGCAAAAGTACTTTCCTATAGTTTTTGGAATGGTAAAGGTTTTTATACACTTGGATATAATAATTCTAATATACCTTTAAAAATATCTGTTCAGGAACGTGGCTAATGTGCGAATATTGAAGCAAAAGTGGTGTCATCAAAGTAGCAGACACTTGGATCCAGGAAAGTTTGCTTGCTAAACTTATTTGGTAATCATAGAAGGCAGCTAATCTTATACTAAAACACAACGTTTTCAATAAGACTGCAAAAAAGGCTGGATTCCAGCGTCAAGCGCTGGAATGACACCCTTTGTTGTAAATTCACTTTTACTCTGTGATTATCTTTTTATACTACCTTGTCTACCTTATTTTGCCACTCCGCTGAACAGATACTTTTGAAATACTTAGAAGCATCTATCCACATCAGAAATGATAGGTCAATCCAAAGTCTAAACCGTATATACCAAATCTATTTGTGATAGTTGCAGTAGTGGATTCAATGCGCGCGGGTTCATCAACCCCAGCTTTGTTTCCTCCACTAGGGGTATATTTCTCACCTTTTAGTATCTTGATTACAGGTACAATGTCTTTAAATTCGTTACCGAGAATACCGAAATAGCGCAAACCAGCAAATGCCTGCACTTGCGCTGTGAGTTGGTAATTAGCACCAAGCTTTGCTTGATAAGCAAATGCATATCTTGTTCTTCCTAAAAACTTGACCTTAGTCAATCCTCCACCAACACCAACATAAGGCACAAGTTGCATTTCTTCTTTATTAAAGTCGTAATATACATTCACCATTCCAGCCAAATTATTAAAGCCTTCATTTTTCATTCTGAATGCAGCTCTAAAATCTGCTAGATTTTTACTAATGTTGTCACATTTTTCAGTATCTACTTTAGCCTCATCCTTGGTCTTAAAAAACTTAATACTTACCCAGGGTGAGCCACATTTTGCTCCAACAGAATACTCTTTCTTACGACGAAGTTCAACATACCTCGCATGATTTTTATTTGAATAATCTTTATCGTATAAGTCAGTTTGAGAATATAAACCTTCAAGCTCAACTCTCATATCACCCAGCGAATATCCTATTGAAGCACCACCAGCAAATCCTGGAACGTATTTAGGGTTATGCCCAGCTTCAATTCTCCCTTTCTTATTAATACTAAAAACTCCATCTGTTACATCACTTTTTGCATCTTCTTTTCCTTCTAGACTTCCTATATTATTGAATAATGCTCCAAAATAGTTGGCCTTAACGTAAAAATTTTCTAGGTTGTTTATTTGAGCCTCATTAGACAAGCATTCAACCGAAAAGGTAAGCAAAAATGCCAGTACACATGCTACCCTAAGCTTTTCACTCATCATTTGTAGCCTCCCTGTAGCTAAAAATCATATTTATCACTTAAGAAGCTATTTATGTCAAGAACAGAATTTTTTACACTTTTAAAAAGTAATGTATACTTCGTTGACTGAAAATCACTTTTTTTGATATGCAAGATTTTAAAATACTAGAAAATCTAAAAACTAAAGCTCTAGAAGCTGAAAAAGGAGGTGGTCTTAATAGGATCAATAAACAACATGAAAAAGGGAAATTAACTGCTAGAGAAAGGCTTAGTATATTGCTCGATGAAAACTCATTTGAAGAATACGATAAGTTCGTAAAACATCATGCAACTGACTTTGGCATGCAAAATGCCAACTTTCTAGGTGACGGAGTTGTAATTGGCCATGGCACTATTTACGGCAGAAAGGTTTTTGTTTATTCCCAGGATTTTACTGTCTTTGGTGGATCGCTTGGTGCTTCACATGCAAAGAAAATATGCAAAATTATGGATATGGCAATCAATGCCAGGACTCCAATTATCGGGCTAAATGACTCAGGTGGAGCCAGAATTCAAGAAGGAGTAAATTCTCTTGCCGGTTATGGAGAGATTTTTCAAAGAAATGTCAATGCATCAGGCGTTATACCACAAATTTCTTTAATCATGGGACCATGTGCTGGCGGTGCAGTTTATTCTCCAGCATTAACTGACTTTACTTTTATGGTGAAAAACAGTTCATACATGTTTATAACTGGACCAGATGTAGTAAAAAAGGTCACCTACGAAGATGTAAGCCATGAAGACCTCGGTGGGGCAAAAGTGCATACAAGCAAAACAGGAGTCGCAGATTTCGCATTTAATAATGATGTTGAAATGCTGCTAAAAATGCGTGAATTCTTTACCTTTTTACCAGCAAACAATCAGGAATCTCCTAAATCTGTGCCAACCTGCGATAATATTGATGAAATTGATGAATCCTTAAATACCCTGATTCCTCACAATCCTAATACTCCTTATGATATGTGTGAACTTATTGAAAAGGTGTGTGATGAAAGGAAGTTTTTTGAACTGAAACCTGATTTTGCTCGTAACGTTATAATTGGTTTTGGTAGAATTAAAGGAAATACTATTGGTATTGTTGCAAATCAACCTATGCACCTTGCAGGATGTTTGGATATTGATTCCTCAAGAAAAGCTGCAAGATTTGTAAGGTTCTGTGACGCATTTAATATCCCTCTCATCACACTCATTGACGTTCCAGGGTTTTTGCCCGGCACAAATCAAGAATACAATAATATAATACAGCATGGAGCAAAGCTACTTTACGCTTATGCTGAAGCAACTGTGCCAAAAATTAGCCTTATCACTAGAAAAGCGTATGGTGGGGCATATATCGTCATGAACTCTAAACATCTAAAAGGTGATATAAACTATGCTTGGCCAACTGCTGAAATAGCTGTGATGGGCCCTGAAGGTGCAGTTGAAATTATATTTCGACATGAAAAAGACCAACAAACACTAATTAAAGAATACAAAGAAAAATTTGCTAATCCATTTTTTGCCGCATCACATGGGTATATTGATGGTATAATAGTGCCAAGTAAAACGAGGCATCACCTTCATAAGGCATTAGAGCTACTCAGGAATAAGAAAGTAGACAGGATATGGAAAAAGCATGATAACCTGCCTCTGTAACTCTAGAAGGGTGCGGTCTTTTACTTGAGCTTTTTAATTTGAAACAAATGTAAAAGATGGCTTAAACTAGCTATCTTTAAAAATACGGTTGAATAAATATTAATAATAGTGTATAATTATTAATAATTTTAAGCACGATAGTTGTGGCTTTCTCAAAATTTCTCGACCCTAAAAATGATGTAGCGTTTCGTCGTATCTTTGGTACTGAAAAGAATAAGGACATCCTCATTCATTTTCTCAATGATATCTTGGGCTTTACTGGCAAGGATGAAATAAAAGAAATAGAGTTTCTCAGCACTATTCAAGATGCTGAAATTGCCTCTAAAAAGCAGAGCATTGTTGATGTTCTCTGCAGAGATGAAAATGGGGTGCAAGTGATAGTCGAAATGCAGGTTGCTAAAACTAAAGGTTTTGAAAAACGTGCTCAATACTATGCTGCAAAAGCGTACTCAAGGCAGGCTAATAAAGGTGATCAATATGAAAACCTCAAAGAAATTATCTTCATTGCTATAGCAGATTGTATCCTGTTCCCTGATAAATCCGAGTATAAATCAAAACACACTATTCGAGATGAAGATACTAATGAACATGATTTAAAAGATTTTTATTTCACATTTATTGAACTGCCAAAATTTCCCAAGACGAAGGAAGATCAGTTGGAGAGCATAGTTGAAAAATGGGTCTACTTCTTCAAGTATGCGGAAGAAACTAGTGAAAGAGAGTTGGAAAGAATAATAGGAAGTGATGTAATCATCAAAAAAGCATATGAGGAGCTAAATAGATTCAACTGGTCAGAAAAAGAATTCATTGCCTACGAACAAGAGATCAAGCGTATTCGTGATGAGAAAGCTGTCCTCGCTCAAAAACTTGATGATGCTAGAGATGAAGGTAGAAGAATTGGTAAAGAGGAAGGAAAAACCGAAGGGAAGGTTGAAGTTGCAAAAGCGATGCTGGCTAGTAATGTTGATATCAGTACTATTGCCAAGTTTACAGGCCTCTCCATTAATGAAATCAAAGAGTTGCAGGATTAGTATATGCTTGTGAGCTATAGTTAAGCTAAAAATACGGTTGAATAATTGTTAATAATAATGTATAATTATTAATACTTTTTAAGTAAATTTCTTATGGCTTTGTCAAAGTTTTTAGACCCAAAAAACAATTATGCCTTTAGACGAATTTTTGGCACTGAGAAAAATAAAGATATTCTCATTCATTTTCTTAATGATGTTTTAGGTCTTACTGGTGAAGCTAAAATAAAGGATGTAAAGTTTCTAAGTCCCATTCAAAACCCTGACATTGCTGCTAAAAAGGAGAGTATTGTCGATGTACTCTGTAGAGATTCTTCAGGTGTTCAGTTCATATGCGAGATGCAGGTTGCTAGAACGACTGGCTTTGAAAAACGCGCTCAATACTATGCTGCTGGAGCTTATTTTAGCCAAGCCGGGATAGGTGACAAATATCATGAACTTAAAGAAGTTATTTTCATTGCCATCACTGATTTTATTCTATTTCCTAATAAATCAGCCTACAAATCAGATCATGTTACTCTTGATAAGATTACTCACGAACATGACCTGAAGGACTTTAGTTTTACTTTCATAGAATTACCGAAGTTTCCAAAAACGAAAGAGGATCAATTAGAAAATATAGTAGAAAAGTGGTGTTACTTTTTTAAATATGCAAGTGAGACTAGTGAAGAGGATCTAAAAAAAATAGTAGGGAGTGATGAGATTATTGGCAAAGCTTATAATGAGTTAATAGAGTATAATTGGACTAGGGAAGAGCGGGATATATATCGACAGGCTAAGAAAAATGAGGATGATAATGTATCTTGCCTCAACCAGAAATTTAATGAAGGAAAAACTGAAGGGAAGATAGAAGGAAAAATTGAAGTTGCAAAAGCGATGCTGGCTAATAATATTGATATCAATACTATTGCTAAGTTTACAGATCTTTCTATCAATAAGATTAAAGAATTAAGTGAAAGCCAATAGACGGTTAAGTTTTTTTACAAGGTATGCAACACTTTAAGGTGTGCCGTTACCAAGACTCGAACTTGGGACCTCGTCATTACCAATGACGTACTCTACCACCTGAGCTATAACGGCAGGATTTATATATAATGATAATGAATAATACAAAAAAGAATAAGGAAAAAGAAGAAGAGAGAAAAAGATTAGCAAAAGCTTTAAAACAAAATATTCTAAAAAGGAAAAAGCAGCAACAGGGTAGAAAAAATGCCAGAACTACCGGAAGTGGAAGTAATATCTAACTTTTTGTTTAATAAAGTAAAAAACAAGCAAATAAGCTGTGTTACAGTCAATAATTGGAATTTACGTGTACCGGTAACACAAAATATCGATAACATACTAAAGAACAAATGCATAAGCAGTATCAAGCGTAGAGGTAAATACATAATCTGGAATACAGACAATGATATAGCTGTAATATTACATCTTGGCATGAGCGGAAAGCTTATATACGCTGAAGATAATCAAGTGCAGAATAAACATGATCACGTAATATTTTCGTTTTCCGACAATGCTTCAATAGTCTTTAATGATCCAAGAAGGTTTGGGTTGGTTGTCGTTTTAAACAAAGCACAAGAAGTAAATTTTTTTAATGACTTCGGAATAGAGCCCTTAACGGATGAATTCAGTGGAGGCTATTTGCAGAAGCTACTGAAAAACAGGAAAGCAAATATCAAATCAGCATTAATGGACAACAAATTAATAGTTGGTGTAGGTAACATATATGCTTCTGAAAGCTTGTTTAGAGCCCGCATATCACCGCTCAGATCAGCAAGGGACTTAACTTACAGCGAATGCAAAAGACTTGCTGTTGAAATAAAAAATACTCTAAGTGATGCAATTGCTGCAGGTGGTTCAACGCTGAGAGATTATGCACAGCCATCCGGATCTGTCGGATACTTCCAAAACAGTTTTTACGTATACGGTCAAGTTCAAAAACCTTGCAAAATTTGTAATAACACCATAACACTTATACGACAAAATGGCCGTAGCACTTATTTCTGCAACGCATGTCAGAATTAAGATTTTATTCTTTGGTATGATATTTTTACCTGAAAAAGATCCGTTTGATTTGTTTTCGCAATGGTATAAAGCGGTACTCAATTCTTCATGTAAAGAGCCAACTGCAATGACGCTGGCGACTTGTAGCAAAGACTACATTCCATCTGCAAGAGTAGTATTGCTAAAGGAATATAGCGAAGAAAGCTTCGTGTTCTTCACTAATGTAAATAGCAGAAAAGGAAAAGAATTGACCGAGAACCCCAAAGCTGCACTGGTATTTCACTGGATAGAGTTTTCTAGGCAGGTACGAATTGAGGGAGATGTTAAACTCCTAGACGGTGAAAAAACTGACGAATATTTCTCCTCTCGAGCACGCGATAGTCAAATTAGCGCATGGTGTTCAAAACAATCGAGCGTTCTGAAAAATTGGCAAGATTTTGAGCAAGCTATCACACTAAAGGAAAAAGAACTTTACAATACACAAGTTCCTCGTCCTGACTTTTGGGTGGGATTCTGCGTAATCCCAAAAGTAATTGAATTTTGGCAAGAAGGTGAACATAGAAGACACACTAGATTTAGATATACTCTTGCTAAGGGAAGCAATTGGAAGGTGGAACAATTATATCCCTAATGTTATTGGAAAGTTCCTGATCCTCCTCAACTTACTATGTAGATATTGATAACAGCAAGGCTATTTGGAGGGCATTCTATCAACTTTGTCATGCAAGTAGATGACACTGGGACGGCACCTTATTGGTAGACAATGCTCGTGCAACTGTACGTTTTTCCTCAAACCATAATGCAAGGGGTTTTTGGCTTAGATTCTACAGTTTATAGGGATATGGAAAACCTTACTTATTTTATTGTCACTGTTTACTTCCTGTAAAAAACATGTTATTAATAAATTGAATCTTTTAGTAGAATGGAGGAAGTTTTGGCAGTTCCAAAGAGAAAAAAGTCAAAGTCAAGGCGTAATATGCATCGTTCTCATCATGCTATTGAGCCTAAGAACATTGTGGTATGCTCAACAACTGGGGAGTTTATGTTACCTCACAACATAGCAGTTGATGGCAGCTATAAAGGAAAACGGGTTTTCATCAAACAACAGGCAGAATAACTATCATGATATGTTACCCACGGTCAACAATAACATAGTCATTGCACTTGACGCTATGGGAGGTGATTTTGCACCTCTCTCAGTGATTCAAGGTGCTGATTTTTTTTTGGGCAACCTTACTAACCCAGACACTAAAGTTTTTTTTCATGTTTATGGAGATCAGAAAGAGATATCTCCTCTGCTCTCGAAATACAGCAGGGTCAGAGATAATTCTGAGTTGATTCATTGTTCTGACAATGTTCTTGCAAACGATAAACCATCTTTTGCGCTGAGGCATCGTAAGGACTCAAGTATGAAGGCTGCAATTGTTGCAGTGAAGGAAGGTAAAGCTTCTGGGGTAGTGTCTTCAGGCAATACTGGAGCGTTGATGGCAATTTCCAGATTTATTTTAGGAACACTGCCAAACATTTATCGCCCTGCTATTGTATCTGTTTGTCCAACGAAGACAAAGAGCTTTGCGCTGCTTGACCTTGGAGCAAATGTTGATTGTAATGCTGACTCGTTATTTCAATTTGCATTAATGGGGAGTATATTTGCAAGAATAGCATTAAAAGTTGACAATCCTGAGGTCGCTTTGCTAAATATTGGTACAGAAGAAGTTAAAGGCAATGACTCAGTACGAGGAGCTTTTGAGTTGCTCAAGAATACTCCAAGTATTAACTTCAAAGGATATGTAGAAGCAAGCAAATTTTTAGAGGGTAATGTAGATGTGATTGTTGCCGATGGTTTTGTTGGCAATGTAATGCTTAAAACGGCTGAAGCAACTGCTAGTACTTTTATCGATTTAATAAAGCAGGAAATATTCAGCTCGTGGATAACAAAAGTGCTTGTTGGTATGTTGTTGAAATCCAAATTAAGTAAGGCACTAATGCGTTTTAATCCTCAAATTAGAAGTGGTGCTATGTTTTTAGGGCTAAATGGTATTGTCATTAAAAGTCATGGAAATTCTGATGCTATTTCTTTTGCTCATGCTATAAAATTTGCAGTAAATGCCATTAGTGAAAATTTAAACCAGAAGATAATTAGTGAGGTAAGTCACGTTGAATAAAAGTTTTATATTAAGCACTGGATCTTACCTGCCAAAAAAAACATTAAGTAATGATGAAATTGCACTAATGGTTGAGACAAGTGATGAATGGATTAGACAGAGAACAGGAATAACTCAAAGGCATATAGCAGATGAGGGAGAATTAACATCGGATCTGGCTGTCAACGCGGCGAGGAATGCTATAGAAAAAGCTCAAATTTCAGTGGATGAAGTTGGTTTAATCATAGTGGCAACAACAACACCCGACAAAACCTTTCCTAGCTGTGCAGCTATTGTGCAAAATAAGCTAAAGTGCAAAAACGCGTTTGCCTTTGATGTGCAAGCAGCATGCTCTGGTTTTATATACGCAGTTACAGTTGCTGATTCGCTTATAAAAGCTAACAAGAGAATTAAATATGCGCTGGTTATAGGTGCTGAGATAATGTCCAGAATTGTTGATTGGAAAGATAGATCAACTTGCGTACTATTTGGTGACGGTGCAGGTGCGGTGATAATGAAATCTGCAGCACATTGTAGTGAAATAGCAGAAAATTCCTTAAGGGGTATAATATCAACCAACTTATATTCCGGTAGTAACATAGACATATTATGTACAAGTGGGGGAGTATCCTCAACTGGCAATTCTGGAAAAATATGTATGAATGGAAGAGAAGTATTCAAGCATGCAGTAGAGAAGTTAACAGCCTCAATAGAAGAAACACTAAGATGCAATAATTTAAAAATTGCTAATATTGATTGGCTGATTCCCCATCAAGCAAACATTCGTATCATTGAAGCTGTAGTAAAGAAATTAGATTTTCCTATGGAAAAAGTAGCTAATACAGTTGATCAACATGCAAATACTTCAGCAGCGTCGATCCCGCTAGCACTCGATTATGCAATACAAGAGTCAAAAATAAAACCAGGAAGCCTGGGACTACTGATTGCAATAGGCGCAGGCCTAACCTGGGGTTCCGTATTGCTACGCTACTGACAGCTCCAACTTTACTACTTACTACTTTCGATCTTTTCTATTAATTTCTTGACCAAACCTCTCAGTCTCCTACTAGCTTCGTCAAGCTCTTGAATCTGCGAGCTATCTTTTTTCATGAGCTCCTTATGGTTACCTTTTATGTAATCGACCATTGCCTTCATCTGAGTAATCATCTGATTAATATCCATACTACCCAAACCGGATACTGCATCGGGTATAGATCCATCTAACATACCACCAGCCATAAGTTGCTGAGACATCTGCATAAATGGCTTTAGAGTCTGATTAAGTAGCTCAGGATCCTTAGCCAATTTTTCTATTTGCTCTTTACAAGTATCCATATACTGTTTCATGAATTCATCTTCTTGTACTTTATCTACCATAATTATACCTATCTGAAAATATGTATCTTTTATTGTACATTGTTTTTAAATTAAAAACAACACAAAATACCCAGCACAGTAGCATTAATGTTTTATAAAACAACAAAAACGCTGCTTTTCTGTTTATAAGGGACTACATGCTTTCTCTAACCATCCTTTATCTTTCACGCTATTTTCTAAGTTTTTATAGACAAATTGATGGTAGTTATTTATCCAGTCAATTTCATCTTTGGTAAGCATTTTTGTGTCTATTAGTCTTCTATCGTAAGGAATGGAGGTCAATTGTTTAAAGTTTAAAAAGCCATTTTCTTGCTTGTCAACATACATCAGATTCTCAATTCTTATTCCATACTTCCCTGGAATGTAATAACCAGGTTCGTTGGAGAGTATCATCCCTGGCATAAGTTTCACTTTATTTCCTTTTGATATTGCCTGTGGCCCTTCGTGTACTGAAAGATAGCTTCCTACTCCATGCCCCGTGCCATGCATGTAATCTATTCCAAATTTCCATAAGTGAACACGTGCCAAGATATCTAATTCTCCACCAGTAGTGCCAAGAGGGAAGACTGCGCTTGCTACAGCAATGTGAGCTTTGAGTACTATCGTATAGTGGGCTATTTGTTCAGTAGTTGGGTTGCCAATTGCTACAGTTCTTGTAACATCGGTTGTGCCGTCAAGATATTGGCCACCAGAGTCAATCAAGTATAGTCCATCTTTCTGAACTGCCTTATTCGTCTGACTACTTGCACGGTAATGAATAATTGCTCCATTTTCATTAAATGCAGAAATTGTTGGAAAACTCGGTTGCTTAAACAAATCCTGCTCTTTTCTATATTCTAAGAGTTTCTCTTCAGCATTAAGTTCAGTGACTTCATTGCCAATATTATTTTCAAGCCAACATAGAAAATTTGTAACTGCTACTCCATCTCGAATGTGTGCGTTTATAGCCCCAGTTATTTCAATTTGATTTTTTACTGCTTTATGAATCAAGCAAGGATCCTCTCTTTCAACTACCTGCTTATTTTGTATTACAGTCATAATACTCATTGGAGTTGTACTTGGATCTATCATTATCGAATTTAGCTTGCTCAGCGAATTTTCTAATTCACTAACATCAAAAATATTTATATGGTTATCTAAATTTGCTTCTATAGTTGAATGTTCTTTGTCGTGAACAAACAAATCAACATCACTGCTTTTATACAATATAGCACGGCCTAATATACATGGAGTATATTTAGCATTTTCATTTCTTAAATTTAATAACCATGAAATTGAATTGGGATCAGTCAGAAGTACTACTTCAGCTTCTTTATCTATGCTTTTTGCTACTCTTTCACATTTATTCTGACTACCTTCACCAGAATATTCAATTGCATGTGTAACTATCGTTTGTTTTCTATAACTACTTTCTTTTTTAATTGAACAAGGTACTAATTTACAAATATCTTCATATTTCCTTATCTCTTTTACAGTAAAGTATTGTGGATAATAACTTAGTGAGGTAGTCAATGTTAAGTTTGCTTTTACCCACTCGCGTGGATCCTCTTCTTGTATATTATATACTTGAAAATTGCCCTGATCGAGCTGATTGCGAGCTTGTGTGATATAGCGTCCATCAGTAAAAAATGGGCATTTGTTGTTTTTTGTAACAATGAGCAGCCCATTTGTTCCTGTGAAACCACACAGCTTTGTTAGCTCCTCTGAATACTCATTCAAATATC
This sequence comes from Wolbachia endosymbiont of Ctenocephalides felis wCfeJ, assembly GCF_012277315.1. Classification (NCBI taxonomy): domain Bacteria; kingdom Pseudomonadati; phylum Pseudomonadota; class Alphaproteobacteria; order Rickettsiales; family Anaplasmataceae; genus Wolbachia; species Wolbachia endosymbiont of Ctenocephalides felis. Next base: position 584,498 of record NZ_CP051157.1, read on the forward strand.
CGTCCTTGGTATGCAAAATAAATGCATCGACATTTATTTCATGTATAAAAGACCGAAATTCTTCGATTTTTGACAAGGAACATTTCATGGTCTGAAAAAATATCAGAAAACTGAGTTTGAAAATACTACAGTATAGTGCTTGTAGTTACAAGTACTATATCGCAAGAATTTAAATTTGTTGATTCGCCTTTGTTGTCATGAGACGAATGTCTATACACTTTATTTCACGTTTTTTTGCCACTCTGCTGAAAGGATATTTATCTATTTGTCAATTCACACAGCTCTAAGGAAGAGTTTTCTAATTTGGCAATAGTATTATTGATTTCACTCAAATCATTTCCTTGTAAAGCTTTTTTTGCGTTTTGCAGTAGATTTTTTAACCTTTGATCAGAGGAAAGACTATTATCGCCTTCAATCAAATGTATGAGTTTGTTGCCATTAATTTTAGCTTCTGCAAGGGAACGAGCCTTCATATCTTCATCAAAGTTGTTTATTGACTGGTTAACCATATCTTGAACATCGGCTTCACTTAGGCCAAAACTTGAATTTATTTCAACTGTCTGCTCGATTCCGGTAGTTTTTTCTCGTGCAGTAACAGTCAATATCCCGTCAACATTAACTGTAAACTCTATCTCAACTCTTGCTGAACCTACAGGCAGTGGCGGTATACCTTTGAGTTCAAATTGCGCTAGAGATTTGTTATCTTCTATCATTTCACGTTCCCCCTGACAAACGTGAATTTTCATTGCCGTTTGCCCATCGACGTAAGTTGTAAACTCTTTTGTTTCTGAAACCGGCAATGGCGTGTTTCTTGGTATGATCTTTTCAACTATTCCTCCCATAGTTTCTATGCCAAGTGATAAAGGCAAAACGTCCAAGAGAATGTTCCTATCTTTTGAGCTTGAAGTTAAATAATGAGCCTGCAAAGCTGCCCCAATAACAACTGCTTTGTCTGGATCTACATCATTCAGTACCTTATTGCCAAAGAGCTTGACTAGTGATTCGTGAACTAATGGCACTCTAGTTGCACCACCAACTAAAATTACTCCTTTTATGTCATCAATTCTAAGATCTATATCGTCTATAGTACGAGTGACTATATTGACAGTCTTACTAACCAAAGGACTTATTGCTTGTTCGAATTCTTCTTTGGTAATTTCGCATTTAAATAATTTGCCGTTGATGTTGAATTCAAAAGTACCTACAGTGTTTTCGCTCAGATATTCTTTTACAGTACGTAATTCAATAAGTGATGGCCCTGCCACATAAGTAGCTGACGCTGGAATCCAGTTCTTATTATATAAATTTTTGGTATGTTCATTTGCAATCAAGTTTTCTGGATCCCAGTGTCTGGGCACTGGGATAACGCTTTCACTTGAACCCACCTGTTCTCTATACTTATCAAGCACGATTGAGCTTAGCAGATGGTCAAAATCATCACCACCAAGTTTGGTATCACCACCAACTGCAAGAACTTGAAACACTCCTTGGTGTAATTTCAATATTGAAATATCAAATGTCCCGCCACCAAGGTCGTAAACTGCATGTATCCCACTGTTGTTGTTCTTTTCAATCGAGTAAGAAAGTGCGGCGGCTGTTGGCTCATTGACAAGACGAAGAACTTCTATGCCAGCTAATTTTGCTGCATACTTAGTTGCGTTACGCGCTGAGTCGTCAAAGTAAGCTGGCACAGTAATCACTGCTTTTTTTACTTCCATCCCCGTAGACTTTTTTACCCTCTCACATAGAGCTTTTAATATCTCAGCAGATATTTCAACAGGAGTGAGATATCTATCCTCTGCACATTTTACCCTGATAACTTTTTCACTTTCGTCATCTATTTCAAAATTGATGCCTTCTTTGTGCAAGTCTTTGACACTTTTACCCATTAAACGTTTTATCGAGTAAATTGCACCTGAGCTCACATCGTAGCCGGTTTTCAATATGTTATTTTCATATGAAAGAGCAGAAGGTAGCAGTTCTCTTCCTTGCTCATCTTTAAATATCTCCACGTCGCCAGCTTTATTCACTATAGCAATTAAAGAATTGGTAGTGCCAAGGTCTATACCAAACACTGTTTCATTTGAATTGGGTTCAGAAATTTGTATTGGCCGCATTTTTCTTCATTTCCTCAAGTGACTTGTATAAATATTTCAATCTCAAAACTTGCATCGCAGCTTCATCAAAATTCTTTATAGCGAAAGCATTAATTAGATTTTTGGTGCAACTCTTTATTTTTTCATCAATCATCCTACTTGCAAATTGTAGATCATCACAGTCTAGTAAGTACTCTCTTATTTCCATTGATTCATTCAATATTTCAGAGCTCAGATGATCCTTTTGGCTTTTTACCCCCAAAAGATCCAGCAAATGCTCGGCACGTTTTAGTGGTGATTTGAGCACTTGGTAAGCTTTATTTATATTTTCCATGTTTTTCGACTGCCTTTCATTTATATCAGCTCTGCTGAGCTCAATATATTTTTTCTCTAGCTCATCAAAACTGATGTTGAAAGCTGGTTCGATTTCGAACAATGTAAAATAGTTGCTAGACATGAAAACTCTCTCCACAACCACATTTTCCTCTCTCATTAGGGTTTTTGAAAACAAAACCAGATGAGAGTTTTTCCTCCACATAATCCATTTCAGAGCCAAGGATAAACATGACAGATTTTGGATCGATCAATACCTTGACTTTTTGGCCATCACTGCAGCTTTCTTCAATTACTGACTCTAAAGGACGAATATCATATGCATATTCAATATCATATTTTAAGCCGGAACATCCTTTTTGTTTAATTAGTACCCTTATTCCTATTGCTTCTTCTGACTTCCCAAGGTTAGCATGCTGTTTTCGATCCAATAAATACCTTATCCTTTCCACTGCATTTGCAGTGATAGTGATAAGTTTTTTATCTTTCTTCGCAGCATTTACTCCTTGATATTTACTCATAGCTATTTTTGTTTATTTTGGTAATCGTGAATAGCAGCTTTTATAGCATCTTCAGCAAGCACCGAGCAGTGTATCTTCACTGGCGGCAAAGACAATTCTTCTACTATTTGCGTGTTTTTTATCTTTGTTACATCCTCAATGGTTTTTCCTTTGATCATCTCTGTGAGCAAAGAGCTCGAAGCGATAGCAGAACCACAACCAAAAGTTTTAAATTTTGCATCTTCGATAACGCCTTTATCATTAACTTTTATTTGTAGCTTCATCACATCGCCACATGATGGCGCACCAACGAGGCCAGTGCCAACATTTGGATCATTTTTATCCAGAGAGCCAACATTCCTTGGATTTTCATAATGATCTAAAATTTTCTCATTATAACTCATAGAACTACCCGTAAACCATTACTTACATTATAACATATTTAGGTTGAAAATTAAAGAAAAATGCACTCGTAACCGCTATATTTTACTGACACAATATAGCGGTTACGAGTGCATTTTTCTTTACAAATGCACGTAGTACATGTCATTCTTTATATCGTAATTAAGTATATGATTAAAAAAGGAGTATTCCCTTGAGTTTGTTTAGTCACCTTTATAAAGGCTTATTGAAGACTTCTTCGCGCTTTAGCGATGGAGTAAAGAGTATTTTTTCTGGCAAAAAAAAATTAGATCAGTCGCTTTTAGATGAGCTGGAAGAGCTGCTAATTAGCATGGATATCGGTCATAAAACTTCTAAGTTGATTATCGATAGACTTACAAGCATCAAATTTGACAAAGAAGTTGAATATAATGTTATCACACAGCAGTTAATGGGCGAAATAGAATCGATATTAAACCCTGCTGTGCAACCGCTAATTTTAAACAAAAAACCACATGTAATTATGGTATGCGGAGTGAATGGTAATGGTAAAACCACAACAATAGGCAAGCTCGCGTATAAGTATAAGGAGATGGGAAAGTCCGTTATGCTTGTTGCGTGCGACACATTTAGAGCTGCTGCTAGTGAACAGTTAAATATCTGGGCAGAGCGTTCTGGTTGTTCTATTATTACTGGAGAGCACGGGGCTGACTCTGCGAGTGTGGCATATAGAGCTGTAAGTCAGGCTATAAAAGATAACGTTGATGTTGTTCTGATTGATACAGCAGGCAGGCTACAAAATAACGTAAATCTTATGGAGGAGTTATCAAAAATATATAGAACAATAAAGAAATTGGATGGAACTGCTCCTCATGATGTTATTTTAGTTCTCGATGCAACCACCGGCCAAAATGCTTATAGCCAACTAGAGGCATTTAGCAAAATGGTGAATGTTACTGGGCTAATCGTAACCAAACTAGATGGTACTGCTAAGGGTGGGGTAGTGATTGGACTTGCGGAAGCTTATAAGGTGAAGTTACATGCTATAGGAATTGGCGAGGGTATAGAGGATCTTAAGGAGTTTACTAGTAAAGAATTTGCTGAAGCACTATTTAATTGTGATTAGATCTCCTAGTATAATAAACCTTTAGCAGCGCATTGAAAAAACCACTTGACATTTCCAAAAAGTCCGCTTATCATGTGGCTGAAGCTATTTATTTATCTTCAGTCTGTGCAGATAAAATGACAAGAAACTCAATGTATTTGGCGTCTCATGTTTAATTTTTTGCACTATGTGCACTTATGTCTTTAATAGACTTTCAAGGTTTTTACCTATATAAGCTAAAATACGCTTGTTAAAGCGTTTAAAACAGTAAAAAACGCCGATTAAAAGATAGATAGTGAATAACTAGCTAACAGGGTTTCTTTTGCCTTTTTTCTGCTTAGTAAATTTCTTAACGTTTAAATTTAGATCAGTTGCGGTTTAAAAGCAGCGAAATTAGACGTTTAGAATAAAAAAACGCCAGTTTATAAAGTTAATATAAATAATTAGCCACCAACGGGGTTTCTTTTGCCTTTTTTCCTCATTCGGTAAATTTCTTAATATTTATAGCTAAAGCAATTTAAGAGCACTATCAATATTTTAAATAATTGCCTTTCAGCTTAATTATACAAGAAGTTTAATAATTAAGCGTTTTAAACCAACTAGTACTATATTTTTTTCTAGAGGAAAGTTATATTGTAACTATGGGCAATGTAATCGTAAAAAAATTTGGTGGGACTTCATTAACTGACTTAAATCGAGTTGCAAGTTTGATAAAAAAAGATGTTGAGAAAGGTTGTAATGTAATCGTTGTTGTTTCTGCTGTTGCAGGATTTACTGACCAAATGGCTTTTCAGGCTAGGCAAATCTCAAATTTAAGCTGCAGACAAGAGCTATCAGAATATGATGTTATACTTTCAGCAGGAGAACAGATCTCTTGCGGCTTACTAGCAATCACTCTCCAATCTATGGGGATAAATGCTAAATCGTGGCTTGCCTGGCAGTTGCCAATTATAACTAACGATCTTTACTCTGAGTCTAAAATCAAAACAATAAAGATTGATCATCTGAAAAGGTCTTTTGCCGAAGGTTACGCTGTTGCGATTATTGCCGGCTTTCAGGGTATACATGGTGATAGAATCACTACTTTTGGTAGAGGAGGCTCTGATATATCAGCAGTTGCCCTTGCAGTAGTTTTTGATGTCAAGATTTGTGAGATTTTTACTGATATTGATGGAATATATACAGCCGATCCGAAGATTGTTCCAAAAGCACGCAAGCTTAAATCTATCTCTTACAATGAAATGTTGGAGATATCGTCATCTGGTGCTAAAATACTACACAACCGTTCAATACAACTTGCAATGAAGCATAACATTAGAGTGCAGGTGCTATCCACTTTTAAAAATGCAGAAGGAACTGTAGTACTGCATGAAAAAGATGTACTGGAGAGATACGTAATTACTGGGATAACTTGTAGCACTAATGAAGTTCTTGTAACTTTTACTAACCTTGCGAGTACCTTGCATATTTTAAAGGATATGGCAGATGCAAATATTAAGATTGATATGATACATGGATCAAGTCTCGTCATTTCTGAATTCGACATTGATCTAATGAAAGAGCTACTGAGCAAGAATGAAACCCATGTTATCAACAGTAATGTGGCTAGAATTTCAGTAATTGGCATTGGTGTTATGTCTAATACTGAGGTGATGCATCGTACACTCAAGGTCTTAAACAAAAAAAAGATAGAAATACTTGCGATCGCAACATCTGAAATCAAGATCAACATAATCGTTCAAAAAGAATGTGCTGAAGCTCTAGTTAGAGATTTACATACTGAGTTAGCACTAGATAGCCTTATACCTATGGATAGCTGAGGTTTATTAAAGTTTGGATTCCAGCGCTTAGCACTGAAATCCAAATTATATGAGCTGGATCCATAATGATAGAATATTAGCTATAGTACTCAAATTTTAACATTTACTTTGAATAAATTGTTCATATTCTTTATCCTCCAGTTCTTCATAAACCACTGGATATTGATTGTTTAAACGAACAATGATTGAAATAAGCTCTTGATTTGTCTTTTGAAGTAGAAAATTTTCAAGATGGGCTTGTTTATCAACACGTCCAGAGCACACAGATGATCTGTATTTCTCCCTATCGAAATTGATCAAAGCAAAACCTGTTGCAGCCATATGTTTGCACGGACCGCAATATACAAATGCAGGACAGGAACACTCTCCACCAAGGAGTGGACCATCGTACCTTAATGTTACACGATATATCTTCGATCCAACCACTTTTGATTTACTTTCAGATTCATTAACAGATATAATCTGCACTTTTCCTTTATTGAAATAATCCCTTCCTCTGGAAAGGTATGGTTCTTTGATAAGATCCGAGATATCTTTATGGTATAGTCTCATTTTGTACCTCCTTTGAAGCCCGTAATTTTCTAAAATAACTCTTTTTCCATAAAAATTTATTAACCACAACAACTTTTATGTGGCTCTGCAGAAGTGCTGTGTGATAAAATTAGTTAATCGAGTCTAAGTTGTAAGATTGTGTAGGATATTTTTTACCATCTGAAGCGGTTGTTTCCATTTTGAAAATAACTGCTTTTTCCTGTAATTCACCAGATTCAAATATGTTCTTTGTATGTTTACTAATGGCTGGAAGTTGTACACAAAACAACTCTGCCATTTTTTCTATGTGAGCCAAATATTCTCACCCTGATACAAAACGTTGATCCGTACATCTCCATTTGAAGTGGTATATAATATGAACTAACTTTCTACTATCTTTTCAACTGTTCTATACATAATTCTCGAATTTTGAAAATTTGCTCCATGTTATACGATATGGTTGGGTTACTGATCAGCCAGCTCTCAATAAATTGTTTATGCTTTTCTATTTTATAGCTTTCAAGGTGTTCTGGCTCAATTTTTTCTTCTTCTGTCAGTTTTAATAACATGTTATTTCCTGGAAAAGTTATGTCAATAATTCGGCTTTCGTAACGAAGATAGCAATGCATTTCTGGAATATGTAGTAAGTTATACTCATTTAGAATTGCAGAAGCTTTCGGAGTGTTCACTTTATTCATCATAAAGACAGCTATGTGTAGCGTTATGTCGATTTCACATTCGCAACCTAACTTATAAATCAGAGCATGTTTTGTACTACACGTTCCTCGTCTGTCATTGAATACTGATATATAATCTGTGCGGTCAAAATTGCGTCCATAAGGCAGCTCATGTACATATTCTAATGCTTCACGGAACGTAATAATACCCAAATTTAAAAAGAAATTCGATATAGGCTTATGATGAGATAAATATGTCTTACTTAAGTCATCCATATTATAGTTTCTCATCTGTGTGAATTTATTTTCTTACTCTGAAACCTAACTCACCACAACCTTAACATGACGTTTCTTTCCTGCAGATAGCTTTATGAATGGCTGACCTTTAAAGCTCTCAGAATTTATTATATAGTTAACGTCATTTATAATACTATCATTAACTTTGCACCCATTGCCCTGTATTAAACGCTTTGCTGCGCCTCTTGAAGTTTCAAGACCGATATTGTGTAGCAGATCTACTAAGGATATGCCACACGTAACTTGTTCTTTTGTTACAGCATAATCAGGAAGTAGTGAACTATCTTCATTTTCAAACGCAGAGACTGCAGCAGATCGTGCAAGTTCTGCTTCTTTGTTACCATGACATATTTTTGTTACTTCTGTTGCTAGGATCTTTTTCGCTTCATTTATTTCCTGATCCTTTAGAGATTCTAGTTTTTTAATCTCGTCAATTGGCAAATCAGTGAGTAATCTCAAAAAACGGCCTACATCTTGATCATCAACATTGCGAAAGTATTGCCAATAATCATAAGGCTTTAGCATATTACTATCAAGCCACACTGCTCCACTTTCAGTTTTACCCATTTTTACCCCTTGAGCATTCAATAGAAGGGGGGCAGTAAGGCCAAACAATTCAGGTAAGTTCAACTTTTTGCCAAGTTCAATTCCGTTTACTATATTTCCCCACTGGTCTGACCCTCCAATCTGCAGACGACAGCCATACTTTTTATTCAATTCAACAAAATCATAAGCCTGCAATAACATGTAGTTAAACTCAAGAAAGCTTAGGTTTTGTTCTCTATCGAGCCTAATTTTCACACTATCGAAACTTAGCATACGATTTACAGAAAAATGTGCCCCTATATCACGTAAAAAATCTATGTATTTTATATTGTCCAGCCAATCTGCATTATTTACTATCACTGCACCCGTCTTCCCATCATCAAAAGATATCATTTTTTCCAATATCCTTTTTATACCAGATGTATTGTGCTCGATGCTCTCTATAGGTAAGATGCTTCTTGCTTTATCCTTAAAAGATGGATCGCCAATCCTAGTTGTGCCGCCTCCAAGTAAGACTATTGGTTTGTAACCAAATTTTTGTAGGTGACGCAGCATCATAATCTGAACTAGATGGCCAGCATGAAGACTTGGCGCTGTGCAATCAAACCCGAGGTATGCAACTATGTAGTTATTTTGCAATAGTAGCTGATCCAGCCCTTCAGCGTTTGTACACTGATGTAGGTATCCTCTTTCTTGGATAAAATTCAAAAATTCTGATTGGTGTTTCATGACTTGCTTTTGTTAATTAAAGTGATTTTAATGTATCAGCCTTACAAATGGAAGAAAGTTAATTCCAGAGTTCTTCTATTTTATAATACTCTCTAACTTCCGGCCTGAATATGTGAACCATTATGCCTTGAAAATTCAAAATCACCCAGTTGCCTTCATCCATACCTTCTACATCTATTTTATCATGTGACTTGAGACTTTTTATTACATGCTCGGCTAATGCTTTCACATGGCGGCTTGAGTCTCCAGACGCAATAATCATATATTTTGCAATAATGGTTTTATTCTGTACATCAAAGGTGACTATATCATAACCCTTATTTTGATCTATTACGTTTATGATTGTGCTTTTTATTGATTCTGTATCACCAGATACATTAGTCATAGCCTTAAATTATATAATTTGTTTATAATTATACACTCGAAATTTCTAAACATGAACTATTTTTAATATTACTCAAGCCAAGTTGTGTATGCTTTTATTGCAACATTGTATACAATACATATCCTTTTATGTATAACGTAAGGATAGTTTTTTAAATAGTGTATTTATTATGAGCAAGACTCTTATTTACTTAATTGGCTTTCTAGGTAGTGGCAAACTTACTACTGCAAAAGAACTGTGTAAGATTATTGATGCGGTGATAGTAAGTAATAACCTGTTTAATAACAGTATACTTAGAGTTGTTAAATTACCAAATGCTAAAGTTCCTGATGATCTGTGGGAAAAAATTTTTGTAGTCAGGGAAAATATGTTAGCAATACTAGAAAAACATCATATAAGATCGCAACATTATATATTTACAAATGAATTAATAGATGGTGATCCCTATGACCAAAGACTGTACAGCTCGATAGTGAATTTAGGTAAAAAAATGGGTGTAAAAATTTTTCCTGTAGTATTGCATTGCAATAGTGAAGAGTTAGCAAAGCGTGTTTGCTCAGAAGAGAGGCACAAGGAAAATAAAATTACTGATTCAGATTTTGCTATTCAAAAAATTAAAGGCAAAAGGCTGTTTGTACCTGAAGGTTCACTTGAAATTGACAATTCAAGCTTGAGTGCGAAAGAAGTTGCAGAGAGAATTGTTAAAAAGATGAAAAACGGGGAAAGATTGGTTGAGACTTCTGTGAACAATTTGGCAAAGCGTATCCGTGGTTGAGCAGAAAGATAAGTATCGTCCTTGTGTTGGCATAATGCTGCTGAACCAGCAAGGACACGTCTTTGTTGGAAAACGTTTTGATAGTGATTTCTACTGGCAAATGCCACAAGGGGGTGTTGATGATGGCGAAGAGCTGGAGCAGGCAGCATTACGTGAGTTGCTAGAAGAGATCGGCACCGACAAAGCAAAGATTGTAGCTAAAAATAAGGATTGGATATACTATAACTTGCCTGAGGAATTTATACCAACTTGTTGGAATGGTAGGTATTCTGGCCAAAAACAAAGGTGGTTTTTGATGAAATTTTATGGAGAGGATAAGGACATTAATATTCACTATACGGATCATCCAGAGTTCAAAGAGTGGTGTTGGCAAAGTATAGATAATTTGGTAGCTAGTGCTATACCATTTAAAAAGGAAGTTTATAAAGCAGTAATAGAAGAGTTTTCTTCTCAAGTAAAAGCCTCTATTATTGAATGATATTTGCTGTAGGTTCATGATAATAGATTCTCATTGCCATTTGATTTATTTCTCCGATGATGAAATACCCAAAGTAATTTCACGAGCAGAACAAGTTGGTGTAAAGATTTTGCATAACATATGTGTGAGCATTGATGACATTCCTAAATTGTTGAAAATTTCTTCGTCCTATGATCAGGTTTATTCATCTGTTGGTGTGCATCCACTTGATGCTACTGTAGAAAATGGCAAATTTTTACACGTTGATGATTTGGTTGGATTTGCCAAAAGTCAAAAGGTTATTAGTATCGGTGAAACTGGATTAGACTTTTATAAATCTGATAACAAAAGCAATCAGAAAAAAAGCTTTGCGTTGCACATAGAAGCGGCAAGGATAACCGGGTTATCTTTAGTGATTCATACCAGAAATGCCGATAGTGAGATGATTGATATGCTAAAGTCAGAAATGAAAACCGATGCCTTTAGTGGAGTAATGCATTGCTTTGCTTCCTCTAAAGAGCTTGCTTATCAATCTATAGATTTGGGATTATATATTTCATTTTCTGGAATTATTACTTTCAAAAATGCTAACCTCCTCAGAGAAATTGCACAAAATGTACCACGCGAGCGTGTTTTAGTCGAAACTGATGCACCATATCTATCACCTGAACCTTACAGAGGAAGAAAAAACGAGCCGGCAATGGTAAAATATGTTGTGGATTGTTTAGCAGAGTTATGGAATGAATCGCCAGATAAAGTTGCAGAGATAACTACAAACAACTTTTTTAGGCTATTTACGAAACTTAAGCTCAAAGAAACTCTATAGAGCAATTAATTTAGTATCTGTTCAAGGGCGTGGCTAATATGCAAATATTGAAGCAAAAGTGGTGTTATGCAAGTAGCTGACACTGGGATCTAGTTTCACTTTATGGTTGTGTCATTCCAGTGCTTGACACTGGAATCCAGCTTTTAATGCAACCCCTCACCAAAAATATTGTGTTTTAACATAAGGTTAGCTACTTTTATACTCAGTATCCAATCAAAATCCCTGGATCCCAGTGTCAAGCACTGGGATGACATCATTTGTTGTAAACTCACTTTTTCTTGATTTTTTGATTTATCTTGTCTACCTTATTTTGCCACTCCGCTGAACGGATACTTAATTTAGCTTAGAAGTTTCACCAGCTCTCTCACCGAGTTTACAGACTTATTAAACATTTCTCGTTCACTATCATCCATTTTAACCTCCAGAACCTTTTCAACTCCATTTTTTCCAATAATTGTAGGAACGCCAATGAACAAGTCTTTCACACCATATTCACCACTTAGGTAAGCAGCACATGGTAATATGCGTCTTTTATCATGCAAATATGACTCTAACATACATATGACTGAAGATGCAGGAGCATAGTACGCAGACCCAGACTTAAGTAAATCAACTATTTCTTTACCGCCATTGCGAGTACGCTTGATTATTTTATCAACTTTTTCCTGTGTAATGAAGCCCATATCGATAATTTGAGTAAGAGGAATGCCAGCAACTGAAGCGCAATTAATAAGTGGTACCATAGTATCGCCATGTCCTCCAAGTACAAAAGCGGACACATCTTCAACGGAAATATTGAGTTCTTTTGCAAGAAAATAACGAAAGCGGGAAGAATCAAGTACTCCAGCCATTCCGACAACCATATTAACTGGAAGGTTTGAAAATTTGTGTACTACTGAAACCATGGCATCCAAAGGATTGGTCACAACTATTACAAACGCATTTGGGGAGTATTTTTTAATATTTTCACCAACCTCTTTCATTACTTTAGCATTAGTTTGCAGAAGATCGTCTCTGCTCATTCCAGGTTTTCTTGCAATACCAGCAGTTATTATAATTGCATCGGAGTCTCTTATATCCTCATATCTATTTGTACCAGTAACATCAACACTAAACCCATCAATAGGAGATGATTCTACAATGTCAAGTGCTTTACCTTGTGGTATCCCCTCACTAATATCAAGTAAAACAACGTTTCCAAGTATTCTCAATGCAATCATATGGGCAAGAGTCCCACCAATGTTTCCTGCACCGATCAAAGATATTTTTTTTCTTTGCACTGTCATTTTCTACTCCTTTGTATTTACTTTTGTGGCTTCACCTTCCCAAGGGGACAGGCTATCAAACATACGAAAATCTTGCGGTAAATCTATAGGATTATATACAACCTTTTTTGCTTCTATATCATATCTAACTTCCTCATAACCAGTGAGAGGGAAATCTTTTAACATTGGATGACCTTTGAACCCATAATCCGTTAAAATTCTGCGCAAATCAGGGTGACCTGAGAATTCTATTCCATACATGTCAAACACTTCGCGTTCAAACCATGAAGCTGTGCTAAATATCTTTACTAAACTTGGAGGCACGTCATTTTCACGTAACTGAAGTTTTATATGTACCCTGATATTATGCACAATGCTGAGCAAATTATATATTAACTCAAAACGCTTCTCTCTGTTTGGATAGTCAACTCCAAAAATATCGACCAGTAATTCAAATCTACATTTTTCGTCATCACGTAAAAAGAGTAAGTGATTTTCAATATCATCTAAGGCTGAATATATTACAATAGTACCGTCATCTTGCTGAGTACATTCACATTTAGTCTTTTTCTGTATATATTTTCCAGTTTTATTCATGTTATATATTCTGAGTTCGTTTTATCTTATTTTGTAAGCACAGCATTCCATATAGCAACGCTTCAGCAGTTGGGGGGCATCCAGGAACATACACATCAACTGGTACAATTCTATCACAGCCACGAACTACCGAATAGGAGTAATGATAATAACCACCACCATTTGCACAACTTCCCATAGAAACAACATACTTTGGATCTGCCATTTGGTCATAAACTTTACGCAATGCTGCTGCCATTTTGTTAGTTAATGTGCCGGCAACAATCATAACGTCTGCTTGTCTTGGACTTGCACGAAACATTATACCGTATCTATCAAGATCATAACGGCTAGACGCAGTATGCATCATTTCCACTGCACAACATGCAAGACCAAATGTCATTGGCCACAATGAACCAGATCTTGCCCAATTAACTACGTAATCTATTAAATTACCAAATTTAGTAACAAGGAACCCTTCTTTCTTGTAGCGACTCCAGTCATCGTTAGATAGAATTTGACCTGTCATAACCCTACTCCCATTCTAATGCACCTTTACACCACTCATAGATAAAACCTACGGTAAGTATTCCAAGAAATATCATCATCGACCAAAATCCACAATAACTTATTTTAGACAAAGAAACAGCCCAAGGAAAAAGAAAAGCAACTTCTAAGTCAAATATTATGAATAATATTGAAACCAAGTAAAATTTAATGTCAAAATTTTTTCTTGCTCTTGATAAAGGATTAAAGCCACACTCATATGTGGAAAGCTTCTCACTATCTGGCTTGCTTACTGCAAGAAACATAGGCAATACGCCCAAGGCTAGAGATACTACAATCGATACACAAATGAAAATTACTATAGTTAAGTATTCGCTCATTTAACAAAACATTATATAGGAAGCAATACTACAAATTTACATGCTTTCCTAACCTTTTACCACCTAAAATATGCATATGAAAGTGTGGTACAACTTGTTCTCCATTTTCACCGTAGTTGGTAACTAATCTATATCCTGTTTTTTCTAAATTATATTTGTATGTTATCTCTCTTATAGTTTTAAAGAAACTTACTATCTCCTCTGCGGAAGCTTTTAGAATGAAGTCATCATATGAAATATACTGATTTTTTGGTATGACTAAAATGTGAACTGGTGCATCAGGATACTTATCATAAAATGCCAACACACCTTCATTTTCATGTACCTTTTCACAAGGCAATTCGCCCCTTAATATTTGAGCAAAGATGTTATTGCTATCATAAACCCCATTACTCATACTTTAGCGGCTTTTTCGCTCTCCTTTTTCATCTCCTATAGGAGATGCAAGTGGTGATTCTACCTTGTCACCAGGAGAAACATCCTTAAGACTACAAACACTCTCCAACCCTCCTGCTTGCTCTTTGATATCTTGTAATAACTGCCTACTTTTTATAGGAGATATAGTTTCTTTAAAAGGAAACTGGTTGGGATTAGTCATGTTAAACTCTTCTGCTGATTTATTCTGACCATCGTATTCCTTATACAATTTTTCCGCGATGCCATGTAGCAATTTCCGATCTGTGTGAATTTTAAACTCTCCGCCAGTAATTTTTGCCAGACCCTTGAAATTGCGATCAACTTCATTATAGATTTCTTGAAGAACAAGCTTTTTTATTTCTCCTGGACTCTTCCCCTTGTTTTTAGGATCATTCTTAATATCATTGGTAATTTTCTCAACATCAACTTCAATTACAACTTTATTTTCTTCCCTAAAAACAGTTACACTTGGCAGATCTTTTTTTATTGTATCTAGCTGCTCATCATTCAAATAGGGTATATCACCCGTTAGAGTTCTTGAAACTAAAAAAGTTACCTTTCCTTTTTCTTTCTGTTCCTTTATTTGTACACCAAAATTCTCACTAGCTTTTGTGGTTTCTATAGGTGGATCATACTTCCTTTCTTCTTCAGGCACATTCATACCGACAGCTTCCTTCAACGAAACTTTGGCATCGTGTTTCATTCGATCCAATGAAGCAAATGGTTTCTTCACAGGGTAAAGAAGTGCTTTAGGTACAAGAGCAGCAATATTACCTGCAACTGTTACCCCTTTTTTAACTGCTCTGCCTATCTTATCCCAGATCGGTGCCATATATACCTCCTCAGTATTTCCGCACTAAATACTACATTATATCTTAAAAATTATAGATGAAAATATTTAAACTTCTATATTTATTATAAGATGGAATTATAGAAATTGCAACCATTATTTACACGTTGTCAAAAACATATAGCACTTTCGCTACTTTTATTGTTCAATTTACTTTAAAACTAAATTATGTTCAAGTGGAATGCAAATAACATTATAGATGCCACTGGCGGAAGAGAAAAGAGTGTTTGTAATTGGGCATATAGCTCAAATATTTCAACAGACACAAGAAACATAAAAAAAGGTGATGTATTTGTTGCCCTCAAGGGAAAAAATTTTGATGGACATAATTTTCTGCATGAAGCGTTTTTAAAAGGGGCAGCAGCCGCAGTAGTAAGCGAGGACAAACATAGGAATCTTCCCCTGATTGTTGTGCAAGATACTCTAAGAGCTTTGCACGATATGGCATCGTATTATATTAAAAATGTTCTTGTTAATGCCAAAGTTATTGCGGTTACAGGTAGTGTTGGAAAAACCACTACAAAGGATATGCTACACACTGTTTTATCGCAATATGGAGTATCTCATGTAAACGAAGGTAACTTGAACAATAATATAGGATTGCCCTTAACAGTTCTAAAAGCTCCAGAAAGCTGTCAATACTTAATTCTTGAAATGGGGATGAATAAAGCTGGTGAAATCAAAGAGTTATCAAAGATTAGTAGTCCTGATATTGCAGTTATTACCAACATAGAACTTGCACATGTTGAGAATTTTTCGTCGCTATCTGATGTTGCACAAGCAAAATTAGAAGTTCTATATAACATGAAAGATAATGGTACTTTAGTTTTGAACAGAGATAGTAAGTATTATGGCTACCTCTCATCAAATGCCAATAAAGATGTAATAAGTTTTGGCAAAGACAAAAATGCTAAAGTTTGTTTACTAGACCTAACAATAAGTAATGAGTCTTCTGTCATCCCGGCATCACGCGCTGGAATGACAGAAGACCGAGTTGCTTATGGATTAGGTTTAAAAATTAGGTTGGGTAACAACCAAATCATAAACTGTAATTTACCTGTGCAGGGTGAACATTTTGCGTACTCTGTATTAGCTGTTGTAGCAGTTATGCAAAGTCTCGGACTTAATCTATCGAAATTGCCATTTGCACTTGAAAGTTTTAATGTAACTAAAGGTAGAGGTAGTGTTCATAAGGCTAAATACAATGGAAAGTACGTATATTTGATTGATGATTCCTATAATGCTAGCCCGGCTTCAATGGAATCTGCAATAAGAACTTTAGGTACATATTCTACTCAGAGAAAAGTAGCATTGCTTGGTGATATGCTAGAGCTTGGTAATGAAAGCGTAATATTTCATACGAAGTTGCTTAATTTTATCGTAGAACGTAATGTGAATAAAGTTTATACGGTTGGTAAATTTATGTTAGAGTTGCACAGGCTTTTACCAGGCAATATAAGAGGTACACATTTCAATGACACTAATCGATTGAAAAGTGATTTAGCTAATATTGTTCAGAATAATGATGTAATCTTAGTTAAAGGTTCGCGGAGAATGGGAATGGATCTTATAGTACAAGAATTCGTAATAGAATATTAAGTGAAACTGTTGTATTAATTTAAGGTTAAGTTATTAGAAGTTTTAGTCGTGACAAAACGTATAGTTATTTTTGGTGGAACAGGGTTTATAGGAAGACACATTGTAAAGCACTTGGCAACAGCCGGTTATTCAATAAGAATATTTGCTCGTAATCAGGAAAAAGCTGCTTACCTGAAGCTGTGTGGAAATTTAGGCCAAATATCAATACTTAAAGGCGATTTTTTTGATGAAAAATCAATTTTAGAAAGTATGGAGGAATGTGATGTTGTCATAAACTTGGTAGGAATATTATATGAAACAAAAAAGCACGATTTCTACGCTGTTCATGTTGTAATAGCTGAAAGAATAGCGAGAGCTGCAAAAGTAAAAAATGTACCCATGATGATACATTTTTCTGCCATGGGAATAGAGAATGATAAGCTTTCAGAATATGCTAAAAGTAAATTAGAAAGTGAAAAAGCCGTAATTTCAGCATTTCCAGAGGCAATAATAATTAAGCCAAGTCTTGTATTTGGCAAAGAAGATACCTTCTTTAATAAGTTTTCAAGACTAGCGACTATTCTACCCTTTTTGCCGCTAATTGGTAGTGGAACAACCAAATTTCAACCGATATGTGTGACTGACTTAGCTGAAATGGTATATCGTGTTATCAGTCTTAGTAAGCAAGATAAAAAGATTTATAATATAGGCGGCCCAAAAGTCTACTCCTTTAAAAGCTTATTAAAGTTTGTTTTGAATGTCACTAACAGAAAGTGCTTGTTAGTCAACGTATCCTTTCCAATGGCGAAGTTAATAGCCTTTTTCCTAGAAAGAAAAATCATTTCTATGCTACTCAAGCCCATAACTGGGGATACAAGCCCTATGCTCACTCGCGATCAAGTAAAAGTCATGATGAGTAGCTCAATCGAAAAGTCAACTGACCTTGAAACAGTAAAAATCCGCCCATTATCGATTGAAAATGTAGTGCCAGAATACTTGAAGGTTTATAGAAAATATTGAAGAAGGAGCGTGCCCGGTAGGATTCGAACCTACGACCCACAGCTTAGAAGGCTGTTGCTCTATCCAGCTGAGCTACGGGCACACAACATATATATAAGATGCTTCTTAGCGCTTATAAAGTCAAGGTATTTCGTGTAAATATGGTGTTTGAATAAGTTACTGCAAGACCTAATTACTACAATGTTTTATATTGATTTTTTTGAGATTCATTGATCAAGTACTGGGGTGACAGAGTTTTAAAAATAAGTTATTTTTTTATTTTTTAATGATCGGTATGGGTATCAAAATTGCACCTTCTATACTTTCAGCAAACTTTGCAAAATTAGGGGAAGAAGTAAAAAAAATTAGCAGTTTAGGCGTGGATTATATACACATAGACGTTATGGATGGAAATTTTGTCCCAAATATTACAATTGGTCCAGGCGTTATTTCTGCAATACGTGAATATACCCATCTTCTTTTTGACGTGCACTTAATGATTCAATCTCCTGGCGATCATATTGAAAGCTTTATAAGTGCTGGTGCTGATATTATCACTATACATGCGGAAGCAGAGACACACCTTGCAGGGCTGGTAAGAAAGATAAAATCATATAAAAATGTAAACAATACAAAAAAAAAGATTCAAGTTGGAGTGTCAATTGTTCCTTCAACTCCGCCTAATGTACTTGAGTACATAATACACGAGCTAGATATTGTGCTGATTATGACAGTCAACCCTGGGTTTGGAGGGCAGGAGTTTATTCACTCACAGCTAGACAAAATATCTGCTGTGAAGAGAATGATAGGAGAGCGTGGTCTTAAAACACAAATTTCAGTAGATGGTGGAGTGAGTTTATTAAACGCAGCCGATATAATAAAAGCCGGTGCAGATATCTTAGTTGCCGGATCAGCAATATTTAAAGCTGAAAATATGCAAAAGACTGTAAATGATCTTAAAAATTTATTGTAATGCTCCCTACAACTATCCAGATTAGCTTTGTTGATGAAAGGTTAGCTATAGCTAGGCAGCTTATTGAAAATCTTATTTTTTTACAGTCAGTCTGATTAAATTTAAAACTTGTTGTTTATATTAATAAATTTAACTCTATTCAAAGTGGCTAAAGCTTAAAATTTTTAAATTTTAGCTGGGTTAGTGAATAATAGTGAAATTTCTTTTGTTCACATTCAAGCACTGTTCTTATTGCAAATGCTATGATGATAAATTGCTGATATTCGCTACTTTTTGCCTTAAAATTTACCACGGCTAGCAATGCAATAAAGCCATTTCAGATATAAGCTGACGTCTTTTTACAATCTTCTATGTATGACTTCTTAAACCATTCCCCTGAACAGATACTGACATTTTTTCTTAAGTTGAAGCAATTGCCTGAATAGTTACACTTGCAAATTATTCTATAAACTTTTTTACCATACTTGGTTTCAAGCCGCGAACGAAATCTGCAACGCTGCAAGGATTTCTTCCTTCCATCTGTACAACTTTAGGAATTAAAGTGCCACTTTCCAAACTTATGTGCATATTATCATTAATGATATTACCTTGACCTGAGGTTGAAGAAACGCTCGCTTCAAAATCAGCATCTAGTATCTTAAGGCGTTTATTTTCTATCTTAACAAATGCTTTGGGGTAAAATGCTTTGACCTTTCTATAAGCAATTTCACAAACATCACTCGCATAGATTTTATAGTCTTCGACTTTATCGGCATAGCATGCATTACCATCATTCTGCTCTATAGGAGCCTGTTTATCAATTTTATTTAACACTTCCATCAGCAAATCACCACCTAGCTTAGACAATTTATCGTGCAACGTTTTATAATTGTCATTCTTTCCAATCAGAAATTTTCTCTGTTTTAAAATAGGACCAGAATCTAAACCTTCATCTAGCTGTATAATACTCACCCCAGTCTCCTGGTCTCCCGCTAAAATTGCCTGCTGTATAGGAGCTGCACCACGCCATCTAGGCAGAAGTGAAGGATGAATATTAATACAGCCATACTTTGGAATATTTAAAACCTCTTTTGGAAGTATCAATCCATATGCAGCAACAACTGCAATATCCGGCTTGAAATTTCTAAACTTTTTTTGCTCCGCTGAAGATTTCATAGAAGCCGGAGTACATACCTCTATGCTGTTTTCTTCAGCAATAGCATGTATTGGAGATTTCGTCAGCTTCTGTCCACGCCCTGAAGGCTTTGGAGCCTTGGTATATACTGCTATTACCTCATTTCCTGATTTTAATAACAAGTTTAGCGTACTAACAGCAAATTCCGGCGAACCCATGAAAATAACTCTCATGCTGCTCTGCTTAAAAAATCAAGAATTCTCTGCTAATTTGCTACTTACAGTTTCCGCTAGTTTTGCAAAATCATCTTTATAATTGACAGCCATTTCAGCAAGAACCTTTCTATTTAAGTTAATTCCAGCAAGCATCAGACCATGTATAAACCTACCATAAGTAAGCCCATGTTCCCTTGCTGCTGCATTAATACGTATTATCCACAGGCTACGAAAATCGCGTTTGCGATTTCTTCTGTCCCTGTAAGCATATTGTAATGCTTTTTCGACTCGCTGTAATGCAATCCTATAACAATTTTTTGCACGCCCTCTGTACCCTTTTGCCAAATTTAATATCTTTTTATGACGAGCGTGAGTAGTGACTCCACGTTTTACTCGAGCCATTCTATTTTACCTCCATTTTGTTAAATACCATAAGGCATATAAAGCTTAACTATACGCGAATCAGATTTACCAAGAATAGTCGTACCGCGTTGATTACGAATGTTAGATTTACTTCTCTTTACCATGCCATGCCTTTTACCTGATTGAGTAGAAATAACTTTACCTTTAGCTGTAAGACTAAAGCGTTTTTTAACGGAAGACTTAGTTTTCAATTTCATTTTCTTCATGATCTTAAATAAATTTAACAAGCTTTATTATTGAACTTTTTAACAGTAATTAATTAGTAGTATAAGCAATTTTACTGAAGAATCAAATGGTATGCAACCTAAAGTTGCAATTACGACCATAACATACAACCTAAAGTTATGTCTCAAAGAAATTTAAATGTAATTACACCCAATATATGCGTTACACCGTCTTTATTTCCAAGCGGCAACAGTACTTGCCTCATTTTAATACTTTCACTTTCTTCCTCTTCATTGATTGGGCGCTGGCTATCTACTATAGTATCAAATTTATCAATGACTGCATCTACTTTATATAGCCGCAAGAACGGTGCATCAATTGCATATTTACTATCAATACATATGTTTTTTTCAAAACCATAGAACTCAATAGCCTTTTCTCCTGCATTTTCACAAATATAACCCCGATCGTTCACTTCAACAATAAAACAATGCTGCCATGACTCCATTATTTCAGCAGTATCTATCTCATGCCTTTCTGGCCAGTCTCTGTCTGGTCCTTTTATCTCACTCCAGTGTTGAGTCACTATATTTGCTACCCTTCTTTCTTTGCCTGCATAAATTTCCATTCCAACATCCACATACAAAATACAGATATAAGCCGAATTTACTGCTAATGTATTGATTTTTTCTTAACCGCAAGGGACTTATTAGTCGCATTCTCATGCTATTATATGACTCTATAATGGTGCTTCTTTACTATTCCTTAATATAAGTTCACACTTTTGTGACTAGCTTTCCAGCTATATATGCACAATTTACATATATTTATGCTGCACTTATGATTGTCTATTACTTTCTTCGCTATCTATTTTGCTAATTAAATAGTCCCGTAGGTCAGTAAGTTCCTTCAATAGATTGCTAAAATTACAGTTGCTTTTAGTGTTACTATCAAACTCTTTTTGTACTCCCTTTATTGTGTATCCTTTATCATATAGCATGTACTTTATTTTCTTTATGGCCTCTATACATTTATAATCATATAATCTTCGTCCTTTACGTTTTATGGGTTCTATTTGACGAAATTGATTCTCCCAGAATCTTAAAACATGCTGTTCAACATGTAGCTTTTCAGCAACTTCTCCGATTGTGTAGAGTAATTTTTCCTTATTCATTAATTAATTTTTTTATCACTTTTGAAGGCCTGAAAGAAACTATATTTCTTGCCTGAATCATTACTTTTTGTGGTGTCTTTGGTATATTCCCTGGCCTTTCCTTCTTTTTTTTAACCAGAAACGTTCCGAATGATGCTATCTTTACTATTCCATCTTTTACCAAGCCTATCTTTATCTCATCCAATATATCGTCTATTATTGCAGAAGAGTCTTCCTTGGACAATCCGATTTCTTGGTTTATACCTTCAGCTATTATTGCCTTAGTTACTGTTGTATCTTTTGTTATAACGTAATCCATAATTTGGTAAGTATTACAATATGTGAATATAATATAACAATCGACTCAAAATTCAGCTACTTTATTTTTTATTATATGTCTCTTTTGTAGCATAATTTAAAATACTAGCAATTATCAACATTGCAAATATTGAAAAAAGTGCTACGTAATGATCTGTAAAAAGTGCTAAAGTTGACGTTATAATTCCGCTCATGATAAACATAAACCCATTGATAATGGACGATGATGTGCTGATGTATCTCTGTTTCACAATTTCGCTACCAACAGTAAAATTAAGCATATGCCCTCCCGCAAAAAATCCGAACATTAACATACAAAAGTATATGATATAAACTGTTAAGTTACTGCATAACAAAATAATAATTGAAGCACTTTGCAATAGAGCAAAAGCAGAAACTACATGCTTTCTATTTTTAAGTAAATTTGAGATTTGATTTGCAGTAGGAGCACCAATTGCAAGACCAAGCCATAATACTGCAGTTGCTATACCTGATTCCATTGCGTTGAGTCCTAAGTTGCTCAGTAACCTTGGAGCCCATAAGGTGTTAAGTGCCAAAAATGTTCCAAAAGTAATAGCACCCACTATTGAAGTTATCCAGATATCTTTTAATCTTAGCACCATCAGTACAGAGCGTATTACTGTTTTTATGGAGCCTTTAATTGTGTGTTTTTCTGAGCTGTTTTTCAAAAGCTTATCTGGATAAAAAAGCGTAAGTGTAAACGTCAACACACCAAATATTATTATGTATACAATCAGATCCTTCCAATATGCACCCCCTACAAGCAAGCTAGAAAATAGCATTTGAATTCCTAGTGCAGAAAGACTTGAAATTGTCTGCACTAGTGAAAACATTAGCCCAAATTGGGCAATGGGGAAACAGATACTACTTATATGAGCAGCTCCGACAAAACCAAACGATGCTCCAATTGCAATTAACAATTGAGATAAAATCAAATAGGCAAAATTGTTACCATTAATAAGGATAAAAAATCCAAAGATCATAGCTGACAATGAGAAAAAATAAATTTTTTTATTCGAAAAAGCATTAAATATTGCTCCACTGAAAAATTGTAGGATGGCGAAAGTCCAATTATACGCTGAATTAGCCAATGCAATCTGTGCAATTGTAAGCTTCAATTCTTTTTCGAGATGTACGCTGATAAAAGTGTAGACTATCTGCATGTTGCTGAATATAACAACTAAGTTACTAATCAGCCAAGTGCACCAAGCTTTAGCTCTGTTTTCCATAAGATTTATTTTTATAAGCAATCTATTAATCACTTAACATCAAGTCTCTTTTGAGGCTATCGTTTCCTGGTTACTATTAAGGTAATTGCAATTATAGTATTATTGTAGAAACTATGGAAACTAAAGATTTGCTGCAACAAGTTTATTGTAAAATTAAGTAATTTAAATTAGACATACTCCATTATTCAATTGCAATTACAGTATGTCTAATAGTTTTTGGGTTAGGATCATAATACTTCAAAAGCTTTGCTATGTTACTTTTGCGATTTTGTATTGCTCCGCGCTGTTGTTCTGACGTACCCATGTAACCATAACTCCCCCTATGATAGTATTTTTTCATATTTTATCATCATCACACTTGTGGACCATATGTAACCACTCCATTTAGATTTTCTCTCTCTAATTTTACTTCCTACAACCTTTTTACTGTGCAACAAAGCTGGGTTATAAAATTGTGGTAAAATTTGACACTAATCGCCAATAGTTAGAATATTATAGAGTAAGGATTACTTGAGAAAGAATGTATAAATATGATGTAGTAGTGGTAGGTGGCGGTCATGCCGGGTGTGAAGCGGCTACGGCTGCAGCTCGCCTTGGTGCAAGCACACTACTTATAACCCATAAAATTTCAACTATAGGAGAAATGTCCTGCAATCCAGCAATTGGGGGAGTTGCAAAAGGTGTTGTAGTTAGAGAAGTTGACGCTCTTGATGGCATAATGGGAAGGGCAATCGATCAAGCAAGCATACACTCGGTCATTTTAAATAGCAGCAGAGGCGCAGCAGTGTGGGGCCCACGTGCACAGGCAGATCGAAAATTATACAAGCGAGCAATACAGGAAATTATTCTAAACTATAGTAATTTAGCGATAAAAGAAGAGTCGGTTGACGATTTCCTTATCAAAAGTAATAGCAACGGAGAACCGCACATCAAAGCTGTAATAACAAGTTCAGGGGAACATATATTAGCAGGCAGAGTCGTTCTAACTACAGGAACTTTTCTTTGTGGTGTGGTTCATGTAGGAGAACAAACAACCCCTTCAGGAAGAATGGGGGATAAGTCTGCAGTAGGGCTTGCAAATACGCTGAAGAAATACGATTTTAAACTAGGTAGATTGCGCACTGGAACTCCACCAAGACTCGATCGTGGCACTATAAATTGGCCAGTATTACAAGAGCAAGTGGGCGACAATCCACCTACACCGTTTTCTTATCTCACAGAGAAAATTAACCAACCTCAGGTTTCATGTTTCATTACTCATACTAATGAAAATACACACAGAATAATTCGAGAGAACCTTCACAGGTCAGCCTCTTCATATTTAGATGATGTTGTTGCACCAAGATACTGCCCGTCTATTGAAGCTAAAGTTAAAAAATTTGCAGAAAAAAATAGTCATCAAATATTCCTAGAACCAGAAGGGCTCAATGATGATACTGTATACCCAAATGGAATTTCAAATTCATTGCCCATCGAAGTGCAGCGTGAAATGATAAATAGCATCAAGGGACTTGAAAACGCAGAGATATTAAGACCTGGATATGCGGTTGAGTATGACTATATTGATCCACGAGAGCTATTTCATACCCTCGAAACTAAGAAAATTAAAGGTCTATATTTCGCCGGCCAAATTAATGGTACCACTGGATATGAAGAAGCGGCAGGGCAAGGGATTATTGCTGGAATCAATGCAGCACTCTCTGCATCTGGAAAAAAAGAAAGCTTTGTTCTTCACCGCACAGACTCGTATATCGGCGTAATGATAGATGATTTGGTCACTAAAGGAGTAACCGAGCCTTATAGATTATTCACCTCACGTGCAGAATATAGGCTAGCAATCAGGTCAGATAATGCGGATAGGAGACTCACACAAAAAGGTTATGACATTTCTCTTGTGTCATATGAGAGGTACT
This sequence comes from Wolbachia endosymbiont of Ctenocephalides felis wCfeJ, assembly GCF_012277315.1. Taxonomy (NCBI): domain Bacteria; kingdom Pseudomonadati; phylum Pseudomonadota; class Alphaproteobacteria; order Rickettsiales; family Anaplasmataceae; genus Wolbachia; species Wolbachia endosymbiont of Ctenocephalides felis. Next base: position 610,052 of record NZ_CP051157.1, read on the forward strand.
CTGTTTTACAGAATAAGCTTAAGTCCATTAAACAGCTTGAGGAGAAGTTGGAGAGCCTGACAATTACTCCTGAGCAGCTCAGGTTCTATGGTATCAAAATATCTTATGATGGAATAAGAAAAACGGCATTAGATCTACTTAGCTACCCCAATATCGATTGGAACGAATTACAAGAGATATGGCCGGAGTTAAACAGCGTCACACGCTGGAATGACACTAGGATGGATGCAGCTAACTCTCCTGTTATCCAAGTAGCTAACACTGAGATCCAGGAAATAATCGAAATCGAAGCAAAATACAAGCCTTACTTAATCAGACAAGAAGCAGATATGAAGTTTCTACGGGAGGAAATTAATACTCAAATTCCAATCAATTTCAACTATTCACAAGTTAAAGGCCTGTCAAGTGAGGTAATAGAAAAGTTGCAGATGATAAAGCCAGCAACAATCGGCGTTGCAAAACAAATACAAGGCATCACCCCAGCAGCGATAGTGAGTATATTAGTATATTTGAGAAACAAGAAGATAAGTAAAGTTGCTAATTAAAAGTTTGTGGTATACGTTCAGCGAGGTGACAAAATAGGGTGAACAAGGTAACATAAAAAGATACCCATGGAGTAAAGGTGAATTTACAACAAAGGGTGTCATTCCAGCGCGTGACGCTGGAATCCAGTAAAAAAAAGAGTGGATCCCAGTGTTAGCTACTAAGCCTTATTTTCATTTTTATACAGAATCGAAAATAAGAGGTTTTTTATTTTCATTAAAGGGTGTCATTCCAGCGCTTGACGCTGGAATCCAGTGAAAAAGAAGAGTGGATCCCAGTGTCGGGGCACTGGGATGACATCATTATGCTACTTGGATGCATCGTAGAGGTTAAATGGATGACACCCGCAAATTACCTGCTAATTGCAGTGTTCGTACAACCATAATGCAAGCAGTCTATCACCATTAAGATAAGCTTTATTTTCATTTTTATATAGAATCGAAAATAAGAAATTTCTTGTGTTCATCGAAGGGTGTCATTCCAGCGCTTGACGCTGGAATCCAGTGAAAAAGAAGAATGGATCCCAGTATCAAGTACTGGGATGACAAGAAAAGGAGCTACTAGGATGAAACCGTAGAGGCTAAAGTGATGACACCCACAACCTGTCATTCCAGCGCTTGACGCTGGAATCCAGCCTTATTTTCACTTTTACGCAAAATCGAAAATAAGAGATTTCTTTATTTTCATCCACGCAAATATATAAGCCTTATTTTCATTTTTATACAGAATCGAAAATAAGAGGTCTCTTATGTTCATCCATGCAGATAAGGTAAGCCTTATTTTCATTTTTATACAGAATCGAAAATAATGTATATTATAAAAAATGGTGTGCTGGAGTTGAATGAATGGATATTAAAGAATCGTATCCGTTCAGCTAATGGCGTCAACTTAAGAGCCTCCATTAGCAAACTCTCCTAAAGGCAGATAGCGTTTGGGCTTATCACCTTATTACAGCTATAGGAAAAACACAGTCACCGACATTTTTCCTTAAGTTGACACCATTGCCTGAACAGATACTTCTTTCTCTGCACTTCCTCCCTCAATCCAGAACTAGTATATCCTGCGTTTGTGCATTTTAGCTATAAACAATCTCAACACAAAAATCAAATCTATACTTGTCCAAAGATTAGTGATGCGTTAGTGCCACCAAAGCCAAACGAATTAGAAAATACATATTGGATTTTGTGCTCTTGAGCTTTAAACGGGACAAAATTTAAATCACATCCTTCTGAAGGCTTGTGTAAATTTAAGGTTGGTGGAGTAATTCCGTTATTTAATGCAAGGATGCTAAATATTGCTTCAACACTTCCTGCAGCACCAAGCAAATGTCCTATAGAAGATTTAGTTGAAGACACTGGTATCTTATCAGCGTAATCACCAAATAACTGTTTTATTGCTATCACTTCAATTTTATCTCCAAGTGGTGTTGAAGTGCCGTGTGCGTTGATATACCCGATTTGATTTGGACTAATTTGTGCGCTCTTTAGGGCAATTTGCATTGCCTTAAATGCACCTCTTCCTTCTGAATGTGGTGCTGTAATGTGGTACGCATCCCCGGTTAGCCCATACCCAGTAAGTTCTGCATATATTTTTGCCCCTCTTTTCTTCGCGTGTTCATATTCTTCTAGCACCAATATACCAGCCCCTTCACCCATGACAAATCCATCACGTTCTTCATCCCATGGTCTTGAGGCTTCTTCAGGTTTATCGTTAAATTTGGTTGATAGCGCCTTCATGGATGCAAAACCTGCAATTCCAACTCTACAAAGTGCACTTTCTGATCCACCTGCAATCATTACATCTGCTTCACCAAGTTTTATAGCTCTTGCTGAATTTATTATTGCATGTGCACCGGTTGCGCATGCAGTTACCGCCGAATCGTTTGGACCTGTAAATTCATATTTAATAGAAATATGGCCAGATATTAAGTTTATTAGGCTTGCAGGCACGAAAAACGGACTGACACGTCTCGGTCCCTTTTCCTGCATAGTAATCACATTTTCCTGAATTGATGGAAGACCACCTATACCGGAGCCGACAGCCACACCAATGCGTTCTCGGTTGATATTTTGGCTTTCCAAAATCATTGAATCGTCCACTGCCTGAATAGCAGCGGCAATACCGTAGTGAATAAAGCGATCTGTTCTTTTGAGGTCTTTTTCAGAGAGATAATCTAGTGGGTTAAAGCAGTGTTCAATGTTGTCACACTGTAGGGGAACTTGCCCTGCAATTTTGCAAGCAAGATCAGAAGCATCAAACCTGCTGATTTCCTTTATGCCAGACTGACCACCTATTAACTTAAGCCAAGTATTTTCAACATCTGCTGCCAGTGGAGTAATTAAGCCAATACCAGTAACTACTACTCTTCTGCTCATTTAACATTAATGATTGATTTTTTTTACTATATACTTAACTATTTGGTCCATAGTTTCCATTTTTTGCGCATCTTCATCAGGAATTTCTATACCAAATTCTTCTTCTGCTGCCATGATTATCTCAACTGCATCCAAACTGTCCGCACCATGCTCGGAAAGCTTTGAAGAGTTGTTAAACTTCTCTACATCCTTGCTAATGTGCTCCAGCACGATCTTTTTTACCTTTTCTTCTATGTCTTCTCTAGTGCTCTTTGCTAGTTCGTTATTCATTTTTTACCAAAAAATAATCTATTCTTTGATGTTATAAAAAATTTTCATGTTTGCAATACCTTTATATGGTTGATAAACTATTGCGAAGTCTTTTACCGCTCCCGCTACTTCAGTATCGTATGCTGGGATTAGAAAATTCAAAAATGTTAGATGAAACAATAAAAAGACTGCTTATTGCAGAAATAGATAAGATTTTACCTGAGGATAGCCAAAACAAGCTTATATCAGCCATGCGCTATGTGCTTCTTGCTCCTGCAAAATATATACGTCCATTTTTAGTCATAGCTTCATCACGAGTGTTCAATGTAAAAATTGAGAGAGCTATATCAGTTGCTGTGGCAGTTGAATGTGTTCACACTTACTCTCTCATTCATGATGATTTACCATGTATGGACAATAGCGATACCCGCAGAGGTCAGCTAAGTTGCCATAAAAATTTTGATGAGGCAACAGCAGTGCTTGCTGGGGATGCGCTACTAACCTTTGCTTTTGAAATATTGTCCTCACTAAATGAGGATAGTAACAAACGTTGCGAAATTATAAAGGTACTCTCTCAAGCAATCGGAGCTAAGGGAATGGTAAGAGGACAGATTTTAGATATCGATGTAGATTTTTCCAAAGCCAAAGAAATCCATTTATTAAAAACCGCAAAACTATTTGCAGTTTCATGTGAGATAGGTGCGATAGTAGGAGACGCCACAGACAAGCAACGTAGGGCATTATATGACTACGGGATAAATCTTGGGCTCATTTTTCAAGTTAAGGATGATATTGAAGACTACAAACAAGACAAAATAAATAATTTAATGTCTGTTTTGGATGGAAGTGAAGTAGAAAACTATATAGAAGCTCTTTTTAAACAGGCTTTGGCTAATTTAGGTAAGCTTTCAGGAGATACCAATGATTTATATAATTTACTGAATCGAGTAAGAAAAAATGGCTAGGAAAATTATATTACAACTGCTTATTTCCATGGTGATAATTTTTGTTTTGACTTCCACTTTTATGTTGATTGTTGCCCATATAAACAAAGGTAAACCGGAAAGGAAAGACAAACTTTACGAGATAAATACTGCAAGTGGTGGGTTGACACAGACAATAGCATGTTATCTAGTGAAACCAATACTTGAATCAGCACTTGATCGCTATATTGAAAAGCATGGACTGAAGGAGTATTTAGAAGAAATAGTACAGCAGGAAGAAGAGGAAAATACGATAAACTTTTATGAAATTACAGAAGGTGAAGGCAGCAAAGCCTTCTGTGGTCAGGAAGTACTGTTACAGGTTCACAAAATGTCTCATAGTCTGTCGGCACTACCTTCACTTTCAAGCCAAGCCTCTGATGTTACTTTGAAAATAGGTCAGGATAATTGGAAAGAGGTAGGCTTAGGAGTAATCGGGATGAAAGAAGGTGGAGAGCGTGTAGTTACTGTAGGCAGTATTGCTAATGATAACAAAATGAATTTCAGTTCTTATTATGTCAAACTACTCGAAGTAAAAGATGAATATCCTGATTCAGTGAGTAATATGATTATCCTTGATAACTTAGTTCACAAAACTGGAAAACAAGTAAAGTGTGGTGACAAAGTATCAATTAGATACAGCATAATGGAACATGATGGTGAACATTTGGTCGAAAACCAAACAGCTCAATTTAAGATTGGTGATAAAAAAGTACCACTTGCTATAGAGCTTGGGGTTGTAGGAATGAGAGCTGGCAATGATAGAACTATCATCTCTCCACCTGAACTTTTGAATGTTACTGATGACATGTTAATCGAAGATATAGATTTTGACGAAGAAAATGTCTCAATAATTAACCTAAGCTTAGACACCAAACCACAATAAAATTTACAGACAGGAAAAATGTGAATATCTTAAAATATTATTTGATAACCAAAGAAAATAGCAAAGGTACATATAGCAGTAATAGCTGGTGGTAAAACCAGAAAAATAGGTGTCTTTTTAATGAAAAAGTTTTTAGAAGACTTTGAGAAAAAAGCATTGTAAATTATCGGCAAAAAGTACATAGAATTGAGGATAGTACTTACTATTAATACAAAAGTGACAAATATAGAAAGTGCTGTACTACCAGAGTTAAAAACAGCTTGAAAGATGAGAAATTTACCCCAAAAAGTTGGAGCAGGTGGCACTCCTATCATAGACAATGCACCCATAGTAAATGCTATCATAGTAATTGGCATACTCCGTCCTATGCCGTGAATTCTGTCTATATACTTTTCACCTGTTTTCGTTATTATGCTACCTGCAACAAAAAATAAAGTGATTTTTGCAAATGCATGACAAACTAACTGAAAAACTGCAACCTTTGCGCTAAGATCGCTAAAAATTGAAGCGAACAATATAATGTATGATAATTGAGAAACGGTTGAGTAAGCAAGCAATTTTTTCAATTCTTTCTGCTTGAGTGCAATCAGTGAAGCAGCAATAATGGTGAATCCTGCGGCATATGGCAGCCATCCTCCAGCAAACCAGTTTTGTTGCACAAAGCGTTGCAGGTTATTAGTGCCAAAAGTGTACAATATGACCTTGATGATGATGAAAGCTCCGGATTTCACAACAGCAACAGCATGCAGTAATGCACTCACAGGAGTTGGTGCAACCATTGCTTTTGGTAACCAAAAATGCATTGGCATTAACGCAGCTTTCCCTATTCCGTAAATTAGCATGGCAAAACACACCGCAGTAAAAGTGGTAAGCGAAGTGTCAAATTTAAATATTCCGCTGCTCACAAAGTCTAAAGTATGAAACTCATTGTATAAGAAACCAAGAACTGGAAAAAATAGTACTAAGGAGGAAAAAAGTAGTACACCAAAATAATAACGCCCAGCGATCATCGACTCATTTGTTCCATGATAGGTAACGAGAGGGTAAGTACTAATGGTTAAAAGTTCATAAAAAACAAATGTAGTCAGCAAATCACCAGAAAAAGCAATAAACATTGTACAACTAATCGATATTGAGAAAAAACATAAGAAATTTGAGTAATTACGATCATGGTAGTTACTTTGCATATAGCATGTTGCATATATGCTGGTTAATATCCATAAAAATGATATTAATAAACTAAATACCACCCCAGTAAACTCTAGCTTTAAACTAATATGTAAATTGTTGCCAAAATCCATTAGAATAAATTGAGAATGATCACCATATGCCCAACATAAGGCACACAGACATGTGTACGTAAATAGAAGTACAGAAGAGGCAACAGCGATGCTGTTGCTCACTCCAGACCATTTGCCAGTAAAAAAAATAATTACTGCACCCAAAAGCGGAATCAGCGCAGTAATTAACAAATAATCTTCAGTAATAAAAAGTGGTAAGGAAAGAAATGCTAAAACATAGTCCATCAAATAACTCATTTTTCTACTTGGGCAAAGCTAGAATTATATTCAAATCATAAAAAAACTACCATGTTTTTTTGGCAAACTAGTCGCTGTGCACATACAGCATAGTCTGGATAGCCACTTATAATGTCATCCCAGTACTTGATACTGGGACCACTTTTTTCACTGGATTCCAGCGTCACGCGCTGGAATGACACTCTTCAATGAACATAAGGAATCTCTTATTTTCGATTCTATATAAAAATGAAAATAAGGCTGGATTCCAGCGTCACGTGCTGGAATGACAGGGTTGTGGGTTCCAGCGTTACACGTTGTAATGACAGGGTTGTAGGTGTCATCCCAGTGCTCCGACACTGGGATCCAGGTTTCCATAATAATCAAGATGTTGTGTTTTAAATTAAAATTAGCTACTTTCTATGTTCACAAAATTAGTTTGCTTGCTTACAAGCAAACTTTCCTAGATTCCAGTGTCAGCTACTTTAATGACACCCTTCGATGAACATAAGAGAGCTCTTGTTTTCGATTCTGTATAAAAATGCAAATAAGGCTTACCTTATTTGCGTGGATGAACACAAGAGACCTCTTATTTTCGATTTTGCGTAAAAATGAAAATAAGGCTGGATTCCAGCGTCAAGCACTAGAATGATAGGGTTGTAGATTCTAGCGTTACACGTTGTAATGACAGGATTGTGGATGTCACCCGAATGGCCCAGCGATGTCATCCAAATAGTCTTTTTTTCTGTCATCCCAGTACTTGATACTGGGATCCACTCTTTTTTTTCTGGATTCCAGCGTCAAGCGCTGGAATGACACCCTTTGATGAACATAGGAAACCTCTTATTTTCGATTTTGCGTAAAAATGAAAATAAGGCTGGATTACAGCGTCACGCGCTAGAATGACACCTTCAGAAAGTGGACCAGCGCTGGAATGACAGGGCTGTGGATGTCATTCCTGTAGCCTCTACGATGTCATCCGAGTAGCCCAATGATGTCATCCCAGTGCTCCGACACTGGGATCCATTCTTCTTTTTCACTGGATTCCAGTGTCAAGCACTGGAATGACACCCTTCGATGAACATAAGAAACCTCTTATTTTCGATTCTGTATAAAAATGAAAATAAGGCTTACCTTATTTGCGTGGATGAACATAAGAGAGCTCTTATTTTCGATTTTGCGTAAAAATAAAAATAAGGCTGGATTCCAGCGTCACGCGCTGGAATGACAGGGTTTAAGAAATTTACCAAATGAGAGAAAAAGGCAAAAAAAGCCCCGTTGGTGGCTAATTATTTATATTAACTTTATAAACTGGCGTTTTTTTATTCTAAACGTCTAATCTCGCTGCTTTTAAACCGCAACTGATCTAAATTTAAACGTTAAGAAATTTACTAAGCAGAAAAAAGGCAAAAAAAACCCTGTTAGCTAGCTATTCACTATCTATCTTTTAATCGGCGTTTTTTACTGTTTTAAACGCTTTAACAAGCGCATTTTAGCTTATATAGGTAAAAACCTTGAAAGTTTATTAAAGACATAAGTGCACATAGTGCAAAAAATTAAACATGAGACGCCAAATACATTGAGTTTTTTGTCATTTTATCTGCACAGACTGAAGATAAATAAATAGCTTCAGCCACATGATAAGCAGACTTTTTGGAAACGTCAAGTGGTTTTTTCAATGCGCTCTAAAAATTTGTTACGCAAGAAGTCTATTTTGTAATTGTCATGTTATGATGATTTTAATACAAACATTCTCAAAACTATATAGGAGTTAATTAATATATAACGTATCTTGAGTATAATGTTGTACAAAAATATGCACATTCAATGAAATATTAACATGAAAAGCTTGCTCGTAGAGAAGAACAGGGCAGTAATACTGTTGCTTATAGTGATTTTTATTTTTGGTTCTTATGCCTATATAAAGATGCCAAGAGAAAGCAACCCAGATATACAAATCCCCATAATAAGTGTATTTGTTAGGCTTCCTGGAATTTCTGTCGAAGATAGCGAGAAGTTATTAGCTATTCCGATAGAAAACGAATTAAGATCCATAGAGGGAGTTAAGGAATTGCAGGCTATGGCAACTGATGATGGTGCCCATATAATACTTAAATTTGGCACAGAGTATAATAACAAGGAAGTGCTCGATAACGTTCGTTCAAGGCTTTCAAATATAAAATCAAAGTTACCTGCTGAAGCAGAATCTCCAATAGTCAGCGAAGTAAACCTGAGTTTATTTCCCATATTAAGTGTTGGATTGATTGGTAATTTACCAGAAAGGGCTTTAACTGAGATAGCACATAAATTAAAAAAGGAAATAGAATCTTTGCCAAGTGTTCTCAAAGTTAAAGTAGCAGGTATGCGTAAAGAGACAGTAGAAGTGATAATTGAACCTACAGTCCTAACAAAATACAACATTCAATCAAATGAAATATTCTATGCTATATCAAACAATAATAAGCTGGTTGAAGCCGGGTCACTAGACAGTGACACAGGCAAATACTCAATTAAAGTGTTGGGATTACTAAAAGATGTAGAAGATATTATGGAGATTCCTATTAGGTCTCAAGGTGATGCAGTCTTGAAAATAAAGGATGTAGCAAAAGTTTATCCTAGATTTGAGGATTATAAGGAATTTGCTCGCATTAATGGGCTGTCTAGTATCGTACTAGAAGTTTCAAAACGCAGTGGCAAAAATATAATAGACACAGTAAATCAAGTAAAATACTTAATGGATAAGGCAAAAGACCAGTTACCTGAAAATCTAAAAATAGTGTACTTAAACGACCAATCAAAAAATGTACGTAATGTGCTTGATGAGTTGGAAAATGGCATAATATTTGCTGTGTTGTTGATATTAATCATAATAATACTCTCTATGGGAACAAGAATAGCTATTCTTGTGGCACTTTCGATACCTGGATCCTTTCTGATTGGAATAATAGCTCTTTACTTCATGGGCATAACTTTAAACATCGTTGTACTCTTCAGTTTAATTATGGCAGTCGGCATGCTGGTTGATGATGCAATTGTAATCAGCGAATATGCTGACAGAAAGATGATCTGCGGGATGAATAAGATAGAAGCCTTTAGCACTTCAGTCCGCGACATGTTCTACCCAGTCCTATCGTCAACATTGACTAAATTGGCAGTGTTTTTTCCTTTGTTATTCTGGCCAGATACAATCGGTAAGTTCATGCAGTATATACCAATTACAATGATTCTAACCTTGACTGGTTCGCTCGTTATGGCTGTGGTTTTTATACCAACACTTGGTGCAATATTTGGTGAGCCTTCGGTGATTTCAAAAGGGGAAATTAAAAAAATGAATGCAATAGAAAGCGGTGATATAAGGAATACCGGACCTATAATAAGAGCTTATGTGCATATATTGGAGAAAGTTTTAGACCATCCTAAAAAATTTGTATTTGCTTCTGTACTCATGTTGTTTTCGTTTAGTGTGTTGTACTTTACTTGTGGTCCTGGAGTAAAGTTTTTTCCAAAAGTGGATTCAGATAATATTTTAATTAGTGTTAAAGCACAAGGAAACTTATCAGCTAAAGAGCGAGATCTGATACTTAAAGAAATAGAGAACCGTATTTTAAACATGAAGGAAGAAGTTAAGGTTTTCTACGCTAAATCGGGATTATTTGGCGATAATGTTATCGCTCAAATCCAATTGGAACTTATAGATTGGCGCTTTAGGCGCAAAGCTAGAGACATATTAAATGATATAAGAACCTGTGTGCAGGATATGAAAGGAGTAATAGTCGATATTCAAGAAGAAAATCCAGGACCGTCAGCCGACAAGCCAATACAGATTAACCTTAGCGGAAACGCACTTAACTTAGATTTGGCAGTAGAGAAGATCCTAAAAATCATGAACCAACCTTCATCGGGGTTTATAAATATTCAAGATAGTAGACCTGCACCTGAAATAGAGTGGAGCATGAATGTCGACAAGAGTAAGGCAGCAAGTTCTGGAGTAAATGTTGCAACCATTGGCGATTTTATAAAAATGGTTACAAGTGGAGTATTAATTGGAAAGTATAGATCAAATAGCCTAAATGAAGAAATTGATATTATACTTCGTTTTCCTGAGAAGGATCGCAATATGAAGACTATAGAGAATCTTTTTATTAATACAACAAGCGGTCCGTATCCTATGAGCAACGTAGTAAAATATTCTCCAGAGAAAAAGGTAAGCAAACTAAGCAGGATTGATGGATCACGCACAGTAACAATTTCTGCTGACGTTGACCATGGGTATCTGGTTGATGAAAGAGTAAAGTTCATTCAAGGTTCAATAGCTAAGGATTGGGACAGAGAAGTAAAAATTAATTTTAAAGGTGACAAAGAAGACCAACAAAAGTCAGAAGCTTTTCTATTAAAGGCTTTTGTATTGGCAATTACGTTAATGGTATTGGTACTAGTGACACAATTTAATAGTGTGTACCACACATTTATTGTAATGACAGCAGTATTTTTATCTACCACATGTGTATTTTTTGTTTTCTTTCTTATTAATAAAGTTTTTGTAATTGTTATGTGCGGAGTGGGGATAATTGCTTTAGCTGGGATTATAGTAAACAATAATATATTGTTACTTGATGCTTTTCATCACCAAGTTAAGATATACGAAAATAATATCAAGCAATGTGTGATAAATGCTTCAGTTTCTCGCGTTAGGCCAATATTGCTTACCGTTGCAACTACAGTTCTTGGCCTAATACCAATGATTACCAAACTAAACATCGATTTTTTCTCGTTGCAAGTTACGTATAACGCACCATCAAGCCAATGGTGGGTTGACATTTCAACAACTATAGCATGTGGAATATTAGCCGCAACGGTTCTAACTTTATTTTTTACTCCTGCGTTGCTTGTGATGCACAGACATGAAAAAACTTGACTTAAATTAGTAATGATTTAATACTGAAAATAGTGCTCTTTGTCCATTGAAGCTATAAATTATAACTGATTATATAGGGTTTATTTGTATGATTGCTAATCGCAGAAGTAGTGTTAAACAGAAAAGTGACAAAAATAACTTAGTTGGAAGCATTGATATAATAAAAACAGCAGCGGAACTTTCACTCCAGAAAGGTCTAGATTTTGAAGTAATAATGGAGGCATTAGAAAGTGCTATAGAAGCAGTTGCCCATCAAAAATATGGTAGCAAGAGTAAAATTGTAGTAAATATAGACAGAAACACAGGGAAAGTTACTTCATACAGAGAGTTAAAGGTCATTGATGATGAATCAAATGGAAAAGAAAATGCCGGATATGACTCAATTACACTGACACAAGCTAAGTTAATAAAGGAAGATGTAAAAGTTGGGGATACCATTAACGAATTACTTTCCCTCAACACTGATCTTGCTTCAGCAAGAATTGCTCAGCAAAGAATTGCTCAAGTCATTAAATATGAAGAATTAAAAAAGCAATACGAGGAGTTCAAAGATAAAGTAGGAGAAATAAGGTATGGTATTGTTAAGCAATTAGAATATTCAGATTTAATTATAGACATAAACAATGCTAGAGCATACCTTCCATTGCGAAACTTAATTGGTGGTGAATCATTTCGCGAAGGTGATAAGGTTAAAGCTTATATACACACTGTTAAGCGTTCTGATGATGGACGTCAAATTATTCTTTCTAGATCTCATGAAGGCTTTTTGGAAGCACTGTTAAATCAAGAAATACCAGAAATCTCTGATGGGTTGGTGAAGATTAAAGCCATAGCAAGAGATGCTGGTTCAAGATCTAAGGTTGCTGTCTTTTCTCCTGATAAGAACATCGATCCAGTAGGTGCTTGTGTTGGAGTTAAGGGAGAAAGGATAAAAGCCATAATACACGAATTAAATGGAGAAAAAATTGATGTTATACATTACTCTTCGGACCTGGGCCAGTTTGTTATTAAAGCAATTACTCCTGCAGAAGTGTCGAAGGTTATTATTGATGAAAATGAAAATTGCGTAGAATTAATAGTTGCTGAAGATCAATTGAGCTTAGCTATAGGAAAAAAGGGTCAAAACGTAAGATTAGCTTCAGAGCTTGTTGGATGGAAGATTGAAATACTGAGCACTAAACAGGAATCAGAAAGGCGAAGTAGAGAACTTAGTCAGTGTTCGGCTTTGTTTGCCGAAGCTCTAAATCTAGAGGAGATTATGGGCCAACTGTTAGTCACGGAAGGTTTTTCAAGCGTAGAAGACATATCTAGTGCTTCGGTTAAAGAGCTTGCTTCGATAGAAGGATTTAACGAGGATATTGCAAATGAATTGCATAACAGGGCAAATAAGTACCTAAGAGCAGAAAATGATAAAAAAATAGAAGAGTTAAAAACTTTAGGTATGGAAGATGACGTAATCAACCTACCTTTATCAGTAGATGATAAAATTGCTCTCAGCAAGCATGGTATTAAAACTTTAGAAGATATAGCAGATTTGTCAAGTTATGAATTCTATAGTATACTTTCTGATTCAGCAAACAATAAAGAAGATTTGAAGGATACAGTGGACTCAATAATCATGGAAGCGCGTAAGAAGCTTGGTATAATATAACAAAATGATATGAACAAAGAAGAAGATATCAGTAGTAAGAAACTAACACTGCAAGGCTTTAACAAGCTTAAATTAGGTCTTGATTTGAGTTCTTCAGTGGGTCTAAGCACGGGAGCTACAATAGTAAAAAAAAGAAGAAAAAAAACTCATGAGCCAGAAGAGCAAGATGAAAGCAAATTAGGTTCTTTAACAGAAAAAGAGCAAATTTTTCGTATTAATGCCGTACAAAATGCTGCTTTGCTAAGAGAAAAGAATCTAGAGAAAGAAAAAGAAGTAGTAGCGCAACAAGAAGATACTAATGAGAAGATTGATGATGAAGATAGCACTTCTAATACTCCACTTAAAGAAACGGACTTAAGTGATGTTAGCTTAGTTAAACTAGCGGAAGGGGGAATTGATGATGAAGATGCTAACACAAAGCCTTTAAAGACCAACAAAGATGCATATTCTAAACACTCCAAGCTGATAATTGCACAGTCAATAGATGATAAGGTTGAACAAACTCCAGTATCCAGGCAAAGATTTGGTATAAGAAATAAAAAGTCAAAGTTTACTAAAGGTAAGAATATATCAAGGGAGGTCATTATACCAGATAAGATTACAATCAAAGAGTTAGCTATTCGTATGGCAGAAGACGGCAAAGGTGTACTAAAGGTGTTAAAAGAAGAAGTGGGTGAGAGTTACAGAATAGATGATTTAATAGATCCAGATATAGCATGTGAAATAGTAGAAAAATTCAATCATATAGCTAAACGAGTGAGTGATGCTGACAAAGAAAAGGATTTATTTTTCATAAAAGGTAGAGAAAGTCTACCTAAAAAGCCTAAGCCACCGGTCGTCACTTTCATGGGGCACGTTGATCACGGTAAAACTTCATTACTCGATGCATTTCGTGAATCTAATATTGCAGAAAGAGAATCTGGTGGAATAACTCAACATATAGGTGCTTACCAGATAGTTACAAAAGATAAGCAGAAAATTACTTTCATTGATACACCCGGACATGAAGCATTCACTGCTATGCGCGCATGTGGTGCCAACATCACTAACATAGTTGTAATAGTGATTGCAGCCGATGATGGAGTGATGAAACAAACAATTGAAGCCATAAATCACGCAAAAGCAGCAAGTGTTTCTATTATAGTTGCTATTAATAAAGTTGATAAGTCACAACCTGGTGATGTAGAGAGAATAATTAATAGTTTACCTCAATATGATCTCATTCCCGAAGAACTTAGCGGTGATGTTATAGTTGTACCAGTATCAGCAAAAAAGAAAATTAACTTGGATAAACTAGAAGAAGCAATTTTATTAATTGCTGAGTTAATGAAGCTTGAGGCTATAGAGGATTGTCGAGCGCTTGGATGGGTGATAGAATCTAAAATAGATAAAGCTAAAGGAATATCAGCAACATTGATAGTTGAAGAAGGAACATTGAAGGTTGGTGATATGTTGGTGGCAGGTACAACATATGGTAGAATACGCAGTATGATTAACCACCTTGGTCAAAGAGAAAAAACTGCTCTACCTTCCACTCCGATTGAGATTACTGGTTTAAATAGTGTACCAAATGCTGGAGACAAATTTGTTGTTGCAAATTCTGAAAAGCAGGCGCGTGAAATCGTTGAACACAGATTAGAGCTGATTAAGAAAAAGGAAGAAAATGCAAGCAATTATGGTTTAGATATATTTAGTCGTAATGATAGCGAAGCAGAAGAAATATCTGTAGTTTTAAAGTGCGATGTAAGCGGTTCTATTGAAGCAATATCAAGTTCGATTGATAAACTCGGTAAAGATCAGGTAAAATTAAATATCTTACACAAAGCAGTGGGAGGAATAACAGATTCAGATGTGCTGCTTGCAGAGGCATCTCGTGCAGTAATTTTAGCGTTTAATGTCAAAGTGGATTCAAAAATAAGAGATTTGGCAAAACAAAAGGGTGTAGAAATACATACTTATGCTATAATATACGAGCTTATCGATGACATGAAAATGTACTTAACTAGAATGTTAAAACCTGTAACACGGGAAGTGCATATTGGTTCTGTATCTGTGAGGCAGATATTTAACGTATCCAAAACTAGCAATATTATTGGGTGTTATGTAAGTGATGGAGTTGTAAAAAAAGATTCTCTAATTAAAGTAATGCGTAATGATAAATTAATACATGAAGGAAGGATAAAGGCCTTGCGCAGATTTAAGGATGATGTCAAGGAAGTAGGTGTGAACTTTGAATGTGGAATATCCCTAGATGGTAATGTTGATATTAACGTTGGAGATGTTCTAGAAGTTTATCAGTTAGTACAGGAAGAAAGGGTATTATAGTATGAAAAAAGAAATCAGGAGCCTAAAAATAGCATCTGTACTGCATAGAGCAATAACCAGAGTCTTAATGGAAGGTAAGGTATTCAATAAAAATGTAGTGGTATCTGAAGTAAAGTTAAGTAAAGACTTAAAAAAAGCAGATGTATATGTAGTACTATCTTCATTAAGTGAAAAAGATTGTGATATTAGCACTATTGTTGATGAAATCAACCAATCTGCATGGTTGATACGCAAATCCATATTGTGTTATGTTGACTTGCGGTTTGTACCCAAGTTAGTTTTCAAAACTGATTTAGCATTCGATAATTTTGTTAATGTAAGCAAAATACTAAGTAATCATACTTAATAATGAATTGTTATCATTACTTTTCATTAATGAGGTTGCACAGTTTAACAGGTTTATGGCTTGTGTTATTTCCTAGTTTAAGTGGAGTTATTCTAGCTTCAACTTCCCTATCGTGGCAAACTTTTGCTCTCCTAATTTTGTTTTCTATAGGTGCATTTTTAATGAGACCTGTAGGGTGCATAATCAATGATATTTTCGATAGAGAAATAGATGCACATGTTGAACGAACAAAATATAGGCCACTTGCAAGTGGTGCACTAAGCGTAAAGCAAGCTGTGATTTTACTTTCTTTGCTGTTGTCTATTGCGCTGATAATCCTACTGCTTACCAATAAAACTACACTTATACTTGGGGTAATCTCAATGTGTATGATAATTATTTATCCTTTACTAAAGCGTTACGTTTGGTGGCCACAGTTGTTTTTAGGGTTTACTTTTAACATGGGATCGCTCCTAGGTTGGGCAGCAGTAAAGAACCAGATTAGTATAGAACCTATGCTCTTTTATGCAGGATGCATCTTTTGGACACTGAGTTACGACACCATATACGCTCATCAAGATAAGAGAGATGATGAAAAACTCGGAATGAAATCAACAGCACTGTATTTTGGTGATACAACAAAATCTTGGCTAAAAAGGTTTCATTTAATATCTCTTATGATGTGGCTATATACCGGTATCTTATCATCATTGAATAACATTTTCTATATCGCTTTACTTGCTGTGGGGGTCATGTTTCATTACCAATATAAAAATCTCAACCCCGACGACTCCAGTCAATGCATGTCCATATTTAAAAATAATTCCTATGTAGGACTACTGCTTTTTTGTGGCATCCTTTTGGATAGGGTTATAAACTGAATGTATAGTACTTTGTATTAATATTTTCATATTTTGTATCAATTATTTTTTATCCTTGCCATCCCTCTGAATAGACAATAGCATCAACCTAAGGAAAAATGTTAGTGATTGTGTTTTCCCTATAGCCGTAATAAGGTAAATAAACCCAAACGCTATCATGTCTTTAGGAGAGTTTGCTAATGGAGGTTCTTAAGTTGACGTCATTGGCTGAACATATACGATTCTTTAATATCCATTCATTCAATTCCAGCACACCGTTTTTTATAGTATGCGTTATTTTTAAAAAAGTAAAAAATAAAAATAAGGCTTATCTATTTGCACGAATGAAAATAAGAACCATCTTATTTTCGATTTTGTGTAAAAATGAAAATAACGCTTATCTTAATGGTGATAGACTTCTTGCATTATGGTCAAAGCTGTACAAACATTCTACTGAATAATGTCATCCGAGTAGCGGACATAGGGATCCATTCTTTTTTTCACTGGATTCCAGCGTTACGCGCTGGAATGACACCCTTTGTTGTAAATTCACTTTTACTCTATGATTATCTTTTTATACTACCTTGCCTACCTTATCTTGTCACTCCGCTGAACAGATACAATTAGAGTAATGCACAAAGCTCCCCATGCTTATTAAGATTACTTTTTCCTCTCTCACATGTTATGGGGGTAAGCTCTCAGCAACTATTTATCACGCAGTTGGTCTATAGATATGATACTGCCATTTGATGATTTTTCAGTGCATTTTTCACTAGTGTATTCTTTATCAGAATCGATACTGATCTTATCAAATACTAGAATATCTCCTGAAATTTTATCATGAAACTCATTAATAGCAAAAAATGGTACGGTGATTTGCTCTTGCTTTCCAGAAAAACTCAATCTTACGCTGAACTTATCCTCAAAAACTTTCAAATCATAAAACTGATGCTGTAATATGATAAGCATTTGAGCAGGATATGACCTTTTCAAGTAATCTGGTATGACAACGCCATTAAAATACGTAAAAAATAGTATTTCTAAGTGAGGAGTAAACTCATTGCTTGATATGGCATCTAAAGCCTTTTTGATAACTTGACACTTTGCAAAATTGAGTGACTTTTTGTAATCCGTTTTATCCATATAACTTTTATATACATGAATTCTTGGGGAACTTCTGTTACCCGGCGTTCCCTAAACCGTGCTGATAGTAATGAAGTTATAGTGCTAAATTAAGCAGCTAATGCTACATTATTGTCAGCAGCAAAATTATCGTTTGCATTTAAATTACGAACTCTTAGCGGTGGTATCTAACCGAGCAAAGCTACCATCTTTACTATGCATGTCGATCCTTATTCGCCCCCATATCAATCAAAAAGTATGGTGGAGGCGCCGAGTACTGCCCTCGGGTCCAATACACCTATTACAAGGTAATTTTATTGCCATAGTGTATAAAATACACACATTTATTATATAGTAATATTAAATAAATGTCAAGATATTTAACTTCAAGAAATTTGATGTCAAAAATTCTGTATACTTAGTAAAAACTGCTCAGGCTGTTTGTGTGTTTCACGTCTTAAAAGGATCATATTTATTAATTTTCTTAGGACTACTTTTTTTCAATTTTTCACTTAATAACCTCAAAATGGGCTGTAAATCATCGTCGATTGATAAGCATAGTACTTCTTTATCAAGGTAGTTAGCCAAATGATTCTTCTTCTCCAGAATTTCTGCTTCTTCCGATAAGTCACATTTGTTTAACACTACAACTTCTTCTTTTCTAACAAGGTCACCATTATAAAACCCCAGCTCATTGTGTGTGCAATCATACGCTGAAATGACATCATCGTGGGTTATATCAATTAAATGCAATAAAATTTTACACCTTTCTATGTGTTTCAAAAACTTATGTCCAAGCCCAACTCCAAGGTGAGCATCAGAGATTATTCCTGGAATATCTGCTATTACAATTTCGCTATCATCCACTTTTGCTACACCTAAATGTGGTCTTATCGTGGTGAATGGATAATCACCTACTTTTGTATCTGCATTTGAACAGCGAGTTAAAAATTTTGATTTACCTGCGTTTGGCATGCCGATAATGCCAACGTCAGATAAAACTTTTAGTTTTAATAATACATATTTTTCTTCGCCAGGTTGACCGTAGGTAAAATGCCTTGGTGCCCTGTTGGTAGAGGATTTAAAATTGGTGTTTCCAAGTCCACCTTTTCCACCTTGCACCACTTGAAATTCCATCTCAGGTTTATCAAGGTCTACTATCACCTCCTCACTTTCTTCATCGATTATTTGTGTCCCAACTGGAACTTTAAGTACGACGTTTTTTCCCGCTGTGCCAGACCTATCTCTGCTTGCACCACTTTTTCCATCGTTTGCTTTAATGTGTCTCCTATAACGAAAATTAAGTAAAGTGTTGAGATTTGCATCACTGACAAAAACTATGTCTCCTCCCTTTCCTCCATTACCACCATTTGGACCACCAAATTCAACGAATTTTTCTCGACGAAAACTCGCGCAGCCATCACCGCCATCACCAGCCTTTAGATACAATCTAACTTCGTCTATGAAGTCCATGCCAACCCACGATAGTATTTAGCACTTTCTCCCAGTATGCTTTCTATTCTTATCAGCTCGTTGTACTTTGCAAGTCTATCAGAGCGCGATAGCGAGCCAGTCTTTATTTGCCCGCAATTTGACGCAATTGCTATATGAGATATCGTTATGTCTTCTGTTTCACCTGATCGGTGAGAAATGATGGCTTTGTAGCCATTCGATTTTGCCATTTCAATAGCGGCCAAAGTTTCCGTCAAGGTTCCTATCTGGTTTGGCTTGATTAGTACAGCATTTGCCATTTTTTCCTCTATTCCTTTGCGTATTAGCTCACAATTTGTAACAAACAAATCATCCCCAACCAATTGGACTTTGTTCCCTAATTTTGCGGTAAGCAATTTCCAACCTTCGTAGTCATCTTCACTCATCGCATCTTCTATGGAAATTATAGGATATTTTTCGGCAAGGTCGCAATAGTACTCAGCCAATTCCTCTGAAGTAAGCTCTCTATTTTCAAATTTGTAAATTTTATCTTCATAAAAAGTAGATGAAGCAACGTCAAGACCCAGTGCAAAGTCACTTTGCACAGAATAACCGGCAGACTCTACAGCCTGAATTATCAGATTAAGAGCTTCTTCGGTGCTTTCGATATTCGGTGCAAAACCACCTTCATCTCCTACATTTGTGCTATAACCTTTTTTCCTAAGAATGCTGCGCAAGTTATGAAACACCTCTGCAGACATTCTGATTGCTTCACTGAAAGTTTCAGCCCCAACAGGAAGAATCATGAATTCTTGAAAATCGAGTTTATTGTCTGCATGTACCCCACCGTTGATTATGTTAATGAGTGGAACCGGCATAACACTTGCTTGCTCTCCTCCTAAATATCTATATAGTGGCATTTTGAAACTGTGTGCTGCTGCTTTTGCAACGGCAAGGGACACCCCTAAAGTTGTGTTTGCTCCAAGCTTAGATTTGTTTTGCGTTCCATCTAATTCGATTAACACTTTATCAATCGCACCCTGGTTTGCTGCATCCATGCCAACAATTTCATCTGCTATCACTCCATTCACAGATTGAACAGCTTTCAGCACTCCTTTACCACAATATCTTTTTTCATCTTGATCTCTCAGTTCTAAAGCTTCTAGTTTTCCAGTTGAAGCTCCAGAAGGTACAGATGCTCTACCTGTTGCTCCATCACAGAGTTCAACTTCTACCTCAACAGTTGGATAACCTCTGCTATCTAAAATTTCTCTTGCGAATACATTGTTAATTATCTTTTTCATCATGTTAAACCTCTATTTCCGACATAAGTGCTGCAGTTTCTTTCGCTAGTTTGGCTATATTACCACCAGCACCAATAAATAGTACTACATCACCTGAATTTGTCGAATCATTGATGAGATGTGAAATGAGCAAGGCATTATTCATAATCTCTACATTACTAAACCCATTGCTGATTAAGGCTTTCTGTATATCATCAATTCCGCAACCAGGAATAGGCTTATCTTCTGGGGGATGAACAGGAGTGAGAATGACATAGTCAAACATCATAAAGACTTGTACAAACTCATCAAAAAAATTACGAATGCGAGCAAAACGGAGCGGTTCGATAATTCCTATTACCTTTCCTTTAGTGATCAAGCGTGCTGCTGCCAGGGTTGCTTGTATTTCGTTTGGATGATGGGCATAATCTTCAATTAACTTAGCGCCTTTAACGTTGGCAATTAAAGAAAATCTTCTTGCTACTCCTTTAAATTCCACAAGACCCTTTTTAATATCTTCATCGCTAATTCCGAGTTTTACCGCAACCGATATTGCAGCTAGGGCGTTGCTGACTTTGTGAATACCTATTGCGTTTGATAGTACTACGTTTTTTATAATTCTAGATCCCAGTGTCAAGCACTGGGATGACGGAAGGTGGCGCTGGGGTGACAAAGGAGGATTGGATGACAAGTGGTAACTATATGATAACAGCTCTTTCTTTGTCATCCCAGTGCTTAACACTGGGATCCAGTTACTTTCGTCTATATAAATCAACACATCAAATTCTATGCTGTTATTGTGTTGTTTTATGTTTGCAGCTCTAACGTTATTCACTTTTGCAGAGTGTGACGCTGATTTTTTTTTCTGGATCCCAGTGTCAAGCACTGGGATGACAGGAGGTGGTACTGGGACAACAGGAGGTGGTACTGGGATGACAGGAGGTGGCACTGGAATAACAAAGGAGGATTGGATGACAGAAGGAGACACATCTTCAAACCCAAACGTTATAGAATTACTCGCATCATAATTAATGCCTACAGAATCAGGTAAAATCGCAGAATCTGCGTTGCTTACGAATTGAGAAAATGCATTTTTGAGATTATCAAATGTGCCGTAATGGTCTATGTGATCGTCATTGATACTCGTTATGACAGCGATATTTGCAGGGATTTTTAACATAGTTCCATCAGATTCATCAGCCTCAGTCAAAAAAATGTCACTCTTGCCAAGTTTTGAGTTATTTCGGTAGGAATTCAATATACCTCCCGCAATTACAGTTGCATCGGTACCAGAGTGGTCAAAAATAGAGGCAATCATAGCGGTTGTTGTCGTCTTTCCACTTGAACCCGAAACTGCTATCACATATTTATCTTTCATAATCTCAGCAAGTATGTCTGATCTATGCAAAATAGTTTTGTTGTTATCTCTTGCGGCAACTAATTCCACATTGTCGGATTTTATTGCAGAAGAATGTACTACTATTTGAGCTTGTTTAATGTTGTTGGCATTGTGGCTGATATAAACTCTTATACCTAGCTTTTGTAACCTATCTACATTGTCATTTGATTGCGTATCACTGCCTTGGACTTTATAATTAGAGTTATGAAGAATTTCAGCAATTGCACTCATTCCAATTCCACCTATGCCAATTATGTGTATTATTTCTCTTTGAGAGCTATTCATGTTTGACAGTAAACGTTTACTTATTACTAAATCTATTATAGTATAATTTAAAATCCTAATGGTATTGAACCCTTCTACTTAATACAATGGTAAAAAATCTAGCCTTTCTGTGCCTAATATTTGTTTTGATTAGTAGCTGCGGTTTTCGTAGCAGGTGTAATGATACTGCGGGTCATTACAAAATTGGTAATAGCTATACAATAAACGGCATAACCTATCATCCAAAACACTGTAACCATTATGAGGAAATAGGAGTAGCATCGTGGTATGGAATAGAAGACCATGGTACACTTACAGCCAATGGTGAAGTATTTAACCGTCACTTAATTTCTGCAGCGCATAGGACTTTGCCCTTGCCTTGTTTTGTTCTTATTACTAACTTAGAAAACGGAAGAAAACTTATGGTCAGGGTTAACGATAGGGGCCCATTTGTTGAAGGCAGAATAATAGACTTATCGGAGAAGGCAGCACACATTTTAGGATTTCATAAATCTGGACTGACAAAAGTGAAAGTTCAGTATTTAAGGAAAAAGTCGGAACGATTAGTACAAAAGACTCCTCATTATAGAAAACAGTATGAAAAAGAAATACAAAAACGTCACCCAAAGCAAGATAGTGCAGAAAGTAGTGGATACGTTGCATTTTTCAAAAATGCTCAGGCTGCCAAGTCAGCTGCATCAAAGCTTCGTAATCAAGGAATGAAAAATGTTAGATTGCTTTTTAAGAACGATCGATATTGTGTAAAAGTGAGTTATAAGTGATAGTGAAAACATAGTTTAGTGGTTTATATATACCATAACGAATATCTATCACTTATTTGAGAAGTTACTATAGATCAAAATATTTTATAGCTGTTCTTTAATATATCTCTCAACATGCATACTAAACTTCTGTACTTTCTTTTCTATCCGGTAAAAATCCACCAACTTGTGCATCCCATAGGGTTTTATACATTCCATTTTTATTGAGGAGTTCTTGATGTGTTCCATCTTCTACAATTTTACCCTGATCAAAGACTAAAATGCGATCCATATGCAAAAGTGTAGATAGGCGGTGGGCTATTACTATTGTAGTTTTACCTTGCATCAGTTCCCATAGGGATTCCTGAATACTACTTTCAGTTACAGAATCAAGTTGTGAAGTTGCTTCATCAAGAATTAATATCGGAGCATTTTTTAAAATAGCTCTTGCAATTGCAATGCGCTGCCTCTGCCCACCTGAAAGTTTTACACCTCTTTCGCCAACGAGTGACTCATAACCTTGAGGCAATTTTAAAATAAATTCATGAGCATATGCACGTTTAGCAGCCTCTACGATTTCATCATCACTAGCATCTGCTCTGCCGTAGCGAATATTTTCCATTAGAGTCCTATGAAAAAGCGATGGATCTTGTGGAATCGTTCCAATGTTTCTGTGCAAAGAATCCTGGGTTACATTGCGAATATCTTGCCCGTCAATTGAAATTTTTCCAGATTTTACATCGTAAAGTCGAAGAATTAAATTAACAAATGTTGACTTGCCACCACCTGAGTAACCAACAAGCCCTACTTTTTGGCCAGACTTAATTACTATGGACTTGTTTTCAAATATTGGTTCTGCACCTTTATAATGAAAATGAATTTTATCAAAAGTAATTTCCCCTTTTTTAATGACCAGATCTACAGCATCTGGCTGGTCTTGAATGTCAGGAATGACTGAAATTGCTTGCAAACCCTCTTTAACCCTTCCCCAGACTCTGGTAAATTTTTCAAGTTCTTTTGTCAAAATTCAAAGATAACTTCCTATAGCAGTATTGATTCCCATTACGAGAGCAAAGTCTCCTACAGTTATGGTGCCCTGCCATCTACCTTTGGTTAAAAAGTACAAATCAACCCCTTGCATAATTACATATGAAAACCCATAAACACAGAAAATTCCCAAATAGACCCAACCTATCTTTTGTTCCATTAAATTAGCTTTTTTGCTGGCAGAACACATCGATGACCTTTCAGTATGACCCCTTGCAAATAAACTAACAGATAAGATGTTGGAAAACACATCTACCATCTTGCCTGTAATTATTGATCCATATTTTGATAATGTCGTTGAAAGATTTATTTGCTTTTTCAAAAAAGACAAGGATAAAACTATAAACGATACAGCCCAGATTATCATTACAATGGCAAAATCAGTGTTCACTGTCCATAGCATATAGATAGCAATAACCAAGGATAGGAATTGATTAAGAAAAACTTCTGCAATAATTCTTATTACATCGGGAATGTTATCTACCAAACGATTTACTTTGCTTGCAAGATTACCTGCAAAGTTGTTTTGATAGTAATGATAACTCTGGCCAAGTAGCGTATCAAAACTTGAATCATTAATTCTTTTATGAAGATTGGGAAAAAGCTTGATGTTAATAAAATAATCATACAGTCTATTAATACACGAGATTAGAAAGAGCATCAAAATATAGAAAGTTGCAGGAGTAGCTAAGTATTCAAATATATTTTTGCTAGGCACAATTGTAATTCGATCTAGGATAATTTTCACTATATAAGGATCCAGGGAGAGACCAATTGCCCAAATTAGTGATGCGAGGCACATAAAAATAGTGTGCCATTTGAATGGGCGCAGCATTTTTAGAATGAAAGATAAGGCCTGTTTTGTTGTTATGTCATTCATATTTTATTATGTGCTACTGTTGAAATAATACAACAGGAAAGCTTGCTAGCAATGGTTGATCGGTTGAGATATTAACAATATATGTTGTTGAACTAATATAAATTTATTTGAGGTATATAGTTTTGGTACGCTCCTACCTCTATTGTCTCTTAATCTTATTTTAAAACATCAATAATCAAAGCTGGAAAGTTCTTGCTTTAATCATCAAAGTTATGCCATTACTTTCTCTAATTTTTCTAAAGCCAACCTTTTCGTAAGCGCAAATTGCACGTATATTTGATGTGTCAGGATCAACAAAAGCGTTTTCAAAAGTTTTGAAGACCAGTTCATTTAAAAATACATCCAAAACTTGTGGACCAATTTGCTTACCTATATAGTCCAACTCTCCGATATACAAATCTATAGCGGCGCAACTTTCTGGAAGCAATAGGGTGTTGTAACCTTGCTCTGGCGGAAAATCATGTTTATTATAGTACTGAATGTAACCAATATCAACTCCATCGCAGTTAATAATAAATGCATGCATTGGTTTTTCAATAACTTGTGCCTTAAGCTCCAAATGTTTGAATCCTTTGACATAAGTGTTGTATTTCTTTTGGATTAACTCTAATGTCCAATTTATATCTTTATCCCACCACTTCTTTACGTGAGGTGTTCTTAACCACTTTAGTAGTAATAAAAAGTGTTCCGCGCTCAACGCTTTGAATGTGATATTTTTATTCATTATTACACTCTGTTTAGCTCAAGATTATGCATAAAATTTAATACTTAGTTCCCACAAATAATCACCTCTGTGTAATCATTATGAATAGCATATACCTTAGTTTTCCTTTATCCTATTCTAAAATAAATTACTATTAACTTAATGCAAAAAGTAGATTCACTTTGGAACTACAAGATTCTGAGGTGGAGCAAGCAATGATATCAAAAACTGATAGTCATTTAAAAATTACTTTATCACTTGCCACTAAACTTATTGCACAGCAGTTTGCAAAGAGGGCTCATTTAGAGGTTAAACCTGTTGAACTTAATGGTATAGACAACAGAACCTTTCACTTAGGTAAAGAAATGTTGATCAGGCTGCCAAGTGCGGAAAGCTATGCACTGCAAGTTACAAAGGAGCAAAAATGGCTCAAGATACTAGCACCGCACTTATCATTTTCTATTCCTGAACCACTCGAAATGGGACATCCATCAAAGTACTATCCTTGGAATTGGTCAATATACAGATGGATTGAAGGGAAAAGCATAAATAAACTATCTATAAATGACCTGAATTTACAGGTGATTGCTTTTCAACTTGCACAGTTTTTGAATGAGTTACACAGAATTGATGTTAGAGGAGGCCCAAGCCCTGGACTTCATAACTACTGGCGTGGTGGTCACATATCAGTCTATGATGCAGAGGTAAAATCAGCAATCATGAAATTGCAGGGTTTTGTTGACACTAAAGTTATAACATCTGTTTGGGAAAAGGCTATAAGCTCAAAATGGAGTAAGAACCCAGTATGGATACATGGTGATTTGGCAATCGGGAATATCTTAGTAAAAGATAGGTATATAAATGCTGTAATTGATTTTGGATGTATGGGTATTGGTGATCCAGCTTGTGATCTGGTCATTGCTTGGAATTTTTTGAAAAACGAGAGCAGAAGAATTTTCAAATCACATCTGTGTTTAGATCAAGATACGTGGACTAGAGCACGTGGTTGGGCTTTATGGAAGGCTCTCATTACAATTGTACTACTTAAAGATAAGACTAGCCCAGAAGTTATGAAACAAAGGAAAATTATTGATGAAATTCTAACTAGTGAATTCTAATTCAATTTTGAATAAAAATTTCATCTTTTCTCTTCTCAAATGGGCGAGCATCGTAAAACAATTCGATGCGAGAAATGAGACCATCGTCAAATGATAAAAATGAAGTACCTCGCAAAGTACCTATAGGATCAGGACAATCAAAATCTAACACTAGCATAACTTTGTTGCCAGAAGTAAATCTTTCTCGAATTGCAAGGCTCTTAAAAAACATCGAAAAATTTTTGGCAGCTTCAATTATCGATTTTTTATTATCCATAGTTGAAAGAGGACCTATAAAACAGACATGAGGATGCACATATGAAGCCATCTCATCAAAATTTTTGTTACACATAGCCATATAGTAAGACTCTGCTTTATTCAGATTTTGATCAACCATATTAATCCTCGCTTCACGTGCATGTACATAATATCTAAAACTGTATGTAGAATCAAATTTAATTACATATAGCTAATTGAGAAAAGGTTTTCTCAAGAAGACAAAAGTGTGTAGGGCTTATAAGAAAAGTTAATAGGAAGCTATTGGATGCCTTATACCAACCGATTCCAAGCAAACTTGTTCTCGCGGCCCTTGGTTTTTGGTGTTAAATATGGGTTTGTTGGTTAATAGCTTAATAATATAGATTGCTAAATTAGCATTGCCAAACTTAGAAATAACAGGAAAATTTATGGTAATTTCATGCTTTAATCAGAATAAAATTTTTTGTTCTCATTTATAGAAAACATTTTCACCGCTTTTTTTTTGGTAAGGTCAGAGCATAATAGCCCAGCTTTAATGTAAAATTAACGCTGATGAGCTATCTATACATCTTTGTATATGGAGGAATGTTATGCAAAATCCTTTTAAACCCAAGAGTAATAAAGTAGCTACTAACCATGATCAACAATTGTACAATATTATATCCAAAACAGTGATAGAAAATCAAAAAGCTGTGCAAGAGGTTGTCAAACAATGCAAAGGGTTGTTCAAACAAGGAGCCAACCCTAATATATTGACTAAATTAGAAGCACTTTTGAGAGAACAAATTAAATTAGAAAAATCACCAGAAAAACCAGGAGAATATCAAAAATACCATCAGTATTATATCAAACACTTTCTTCCAGCATTACTACGAGAAATAATACAATCAGAACAATTGGCCAAACTCGCAGTGATGAGTGAAGAAGTAAAACAATTACAAGAACCGCAACAAACAAGAAAAGGGGAAATAGTAGGAATAATTTTAACAACTATTAGCAAAGGCAATGATCAAATCGATCTTAGCAGTAGTCAAATAAACAAACAAGATAACGCAGATACTCCCTCATCCAGTGAAGGTCCAGGTAGTAGAGCAGACTTACCCATATTGAATAAGAAAAGCCTACCACCATCACCAGTAAGTAGTAGAAGCAACAATCAAAACAAATACGGTCAAGGAGATAATAAAATACTCAACAATTTGAATATTCCAAAGGAAATACGTGAAAAATATAGCAAAGTTATAGAAGAAATGATGGAGAAAATAAAAAGGTGTACGAAAACTTCTGAGCTTGGCAATAGTTTAGGTAGTAGGGAAGAAAATAAAAACCAAATGCAGCCAGAACAGGCTATAGAAGACACGCCACCTGAAAAACAGCATAACAGAAATTTTCACATTGTACTTGTAACAGGTTGCATACTTTCAGCAGTGGGATGTCTTGTTGCAGGAATAATAACTGCAGGGGCAATACTATTTGCTATGGCTTCAGCGTTTGCTGCAGCAGCAGTAGTCACATGGTATCTAACTTCCCCTTCAAGTGAATTCACATCTACTAATTTAAGTTCTCCTAGTGTAGGCGGTAAGGAATATAAACATTAAATATGTGTTACTTGCAGTGGACAAGTGAATTCAGCTCTTGTCTCTTGATGTAAAAGTTGTTATAATTCAAGGATGTTTAAAAGGTATTTAGTTGATGCACATTCAATTGAATAGAGTTTTGGTTGTTATAACCCTGTTGGGTTTCATCTTTGCATCATATTCTAGCAAAGCAAGTGCAGTAGATAGTTTAAATGATATACGGGAAACTGTAGGAAATTTTATTTCTTCATTTTCAGCTAAGGATACTGTAGAAAATATGAGTCCTTCAACGATTATAGGGTTATGTATAGCTGCAGTGGTACTTGCAATAGCATTCAGGGGCCTGATCTTTTTCATGATAATGTTTGGTGTGTTAGTCATGATGTTTGGTAGCACAGAGAAAGCAACGGATTACCTGAAGGAGAAATTTAACTTTTCAAAAGATATAAACTTGCAACCTGATAGCAAGAAAAAAGACAAAGATTAAGTATCATTTGTAGTGTACTTTTTATTGAATGCACATGATGTTGTATGCAGCCAAAAATAACAGCAATTAGCTCTAAGCTTGGAAAAAGAGATAACCTAGCATTGCTAGAAAGTATCGATTTAGATTTTATTCCTTACGCCTGCCATTACGATGAAGAGACTATACTGACAAAACAGGGAGAATTATTAAAAATAATCAAGTTAGAAGATTATTCCTCTGCTGATAACTATAGCGATCTTAGAACTGAAATTAGAAAAAGCATATCAAAAAATATTAATAGCCTATATTTTACTGTTTGGATCCATACCGTCCGAAAGCGTAATAAATTAACCTTAAAATGGAATAAAACTGGGGACTTTTCTGATGAGCTTCATTCAACTCGGCTTAATAAACTTACTGACAGTAAATTACAGTATATAAATGAGTTATATATTGTAGTGGTGTTTAGCGATTTTGGTAAGCACAGTAATAATTCATTTTTTCTTAGTAGAATAGAGAATGAGTATAAGCTGTTTTTACAAGAAAATCATCAGGAATTAAAAAAGGTGACGGACTTAATTCAAAGTGATTTAGAACCTTGCGGAGCCAAGAAGTTGGGTCTTAGATTTAGTGAGGGTGAAGTGTATTCTGAAATGACGGAATTTCTTCATTATATCGTTACGTTAACACGCAAAGATTATCCAATACGCGAAATGGATTTATCGCAACATGTTAAAGATTTAAAGGTAGCTTTTGGTTTTAATACATTCCAAACAACATTTGAAAACCAACAAAAATTTGGTTCCATTTTTTGCATAAAGGAATATCGGGAAATTCCTTTAGAAAATATAGACAGATGTTTACAACTTGACTCTGAACTTATCATTACGGAAATAATAATATTTACTAGTAATAACAAAGCAGTCAAAGAATTCAAAAACCAAATTAATATGCTGCAAATCAGTGAGGATAGTAACTTGTTTCGAAGTTCAGGAATAAAAGAAATAATGGAACTTGAAAACACTTCTGCTATTGATTTTTGTCAACAGAAAATTATTATTACGATTTTTGCTGATGACAGAACAAAATTAGCAAAAAGTATTAGCGATCTATCCTCTACAATGTCGTTAATTGGTTTAATGATGTTCAGAACTGACCTTCATATGGAAAATCATTTTTGGGCACAACTTCCTGGTAACTTTGCTTTTGTTACACAACCGAAAAATATATTAGCAAAATATGCTTGCAGCTTTGCTATGTTACATGACTTTACATCAGGTACATTAAAAGGAGGGAGGTGGAAAGAAGCAGTAACAGTCTTTTTTTCAAAAAAAGGCAGTCCTTATTTTTTTAACTTTCATGGAAAGAAAAATAATGGTCATACCACGATACTTGGAGCTCCAAATTCAGGCAGAACTTCGCTGATTAACTTTTTGTTATCAGAGTCAAGAAAGTTTAATCCTAGGATTGTTATACTGGATAATACCGGAAAATCAATAATATTTACCAAAGCAGTAAGTGGTGAATATTACATAATTGATCCAAAATATAAAGATAAAAGTCTAAAGTTTAACCCACTAAACATTGAAGACAGTGCTTCCAGTCGCAATATGCTGGTAGAACTGATTAAAAGAATGGTAGACGATGTGAGTTTAGTGGATGTGGAAGAAAAGATAAAAAAGATTGTAGATTCTATATTTACCATACCAAGAGAATCGCGCTCTATTTCGCAAATTTCCGAGGTGCTCTTGCTTCTTGGGGGAAAAATCAGTAGATGGTGTGATGACGGTGAGTTTGCTTACTTATTTCAAGACAGTGATGAATCGGATATTGATTGGGAAACAAAAATTATATCTCTTAACACTGCAAACCTCACAAAACGAAAGGAATGTATGTCCGTGATACTTTACTATTTTTTGTACTCTTTTGAAGCAAAATGTGATGGCTCGCCTGCAATACTTGTTTTGGATGAAGCATGGGAGATAAGTAGTATTTTTTCTACAGAGGAAGAGTTTGATAACTGGATGCAAAGAATGACAAAATTAAATGTCGTAGTAATTCTAAGTACTGAGAACTTAAACCTAGCATTTGCTAGCAAATTCACTCAATATTTGGATAAACATGTTGATACAAGGATTTTAATGCCAAACGTCAATGCAAATAGGTTATATATGAAGGCATTTTCTCTATCAAAAGAAGAACTGAATACAATTTTGCAAACTCCAACTCAGGAAGGTTTATTCCTAATAAAGCAATATAAAGGGTTAGTAACCTTAAATTTAGATTTGAGAGACATGCAAGAAATACATGTACTTTCAGCTAATAAGGAAACTATAAAGTATATGTATGAAGCGATAAAGGAAAAAGGAGAGAAAGTTAATAAGTGGTTGCCGGTGTTTTATGAAAAATGTAGGGCTTAAATTTTTATTGATTCTTTTCTTGGTATTTAGTTTTTCATATCAGGGGTATGCAGATTGTTCATGGTGGAACATAAAAAGTAATACTTGGTGGGAAGCAATAGTTGGTGGAAAGTGGGTAAAAGAAATCAAGGTGAAAGCAATCAAAGATCAGGGAGTTAATGGTTATTTTAATCCCAAAATTGAAGTGTGTGCTTATGATGGAAAAAGCTATTGCTACGAATTACATAGCGGCACGTCTTGTCAAAAAATATATGGAACGCAAAGTAGTGGTGCTGGAGTTTCTGCAGCTGTTTTTGTTGATTGGGAAGGAACAAAAGAGGGAGACAAGATGAAAAATGGTCTGAACTGGGAATGGGCAGAGGGCGTCACTAAGGAAGAGCAAGAAAAATTTGCTAATTCTCCTAAGGTATGTGCTTGCAGTCAAAAAATTGCTTGTGCAGATAGTGCAACAAAATTGTTTGCAGGGGCATCTTATGTGAGTATAAATGAGTGCGATACTTGCTACCAAACAACAGTAAAATGTGCTCCTGTGCCACTTGCACCTGGTCCACCTCCATTTTGCGAACAACTTGCAATGTCACCTCCACAGGTTAGAATTGTCCCTATAAGAGATCAAGAGAATGATTACTTTAATCCAAGAATTAGAGTAATCATTGGCAATTTAACAAGAGACTTATATTTCCAAGAAGCTTCACACACAATTGAAGATGGTAAAGGCACCACTTATTACTTTGAGACCTACAGAAAAAAGGATCAGCTTTGTGCTGAATACCGTGGTACTGAAAGAGAAGAGTCTAAAAGGAAATTACAGTTTCCTGCTCGCTGTTTCCCGGCCCCCTCTGCTCCAGAGATCGAAATAGTAAAGATAGTAGATGAAAATACACTAGAGGTGAAAATAAAGATGAGTGAGGAAGTTTGTAGAAATTATAGATATTATAATAATGGTCTTTGTACTCTGGACATTAGTATTAACCATTCTACAAGTATTGGCCCTCTGTCTTTGAAAGTAGTAAAGCCGGCAATTATAAAAAAGACGTCTATTGACCAAAATGATAAAGTATTGGAAAAAATACTAAATCATGTTCCACCATTTTCAATTTTGGAACAACATGGTTATGCTCCTAGCATAACCGCGGAATGTAAAGCATTCGATGAGCAAGGTCAGTGCAGACTGGACAACCTAGGACGACCAGAAATAGAAGCAAAATATAAAGAAAAGCCTAAAAGTAAAATGCTTTGCATTTCTGGCTGGCAGCCAGAACCAGAAGAGTCTATTCTTAAGAGAGAAAGTGAGATAATACCACTAAAGTCAATGGGAACAAAGTATATTGAATATAATTCTGTTTATTCAAAGGAATCAAATCAGTTCCATTATCTCCCAAGCAAGGACACCGAAAAAGCCGACCCTTTACAAAGAACTCAAAAAGAGTTGGATGATATGATATTCAATAAACAAGGATACGTTTTCTTTCCTGATAAAAACAGGCAGGAAAAGGGAAAATGTAGTTACTGTGTAGAAAGAGATAATGAGGTAAAAGGAGCATTTGAATCTGGTACAGGACTGAAAGTAGTGTATAAATTGACAGATGTGGAGCAATATTTAAATAAAAACAACAATAGTCAGTTTGACTTAGAGTATGAGGAAGTAGATTGTCGGAATGAGAAAGGTGAAACATTGACGGATGAAGAAGGTAAAATACGAAAGTGCACAAAATTAAAAGATCAGCTGATTAAAGCAAACAAAACAGAGGTTTTTTATGCTGATAAATTGTGTAAGCTTAACTTAGAGGATATAGCAAAAAAAGTGTCAAAAGTAATAAAAACACGGTTAACAAATAAAAACTTGTCACAATCTTATACCTTTTCGGATGATAATCATTATACAGATGATTTATCCATATATGATGATGTTGAAATAGAGGCCTGGGGAGGTGGTGAAGCAGGCCACATAAAAAACATAGCTTTCTCTACAGCAAATAGACCAGGAATGCCAGGGGACTACATTAAAGCTAAACTAAAAATTGACCCTAATTATCCTATAATCAGTATTGAGGTTAAACAAGGAGGTGGTAACAGAGAGCAATCTGATTCAGATAAAAATGGGGGATCAACTACAATCAAAATGTGTAAATCAAATAAGCAAGACTGTCAGCCGCCAATTACTGTTGCAGGTGGTGGAACAACAGATAAAACAATAATTCATAATCAAGGTTTAAAATTAGAAGAAGAAAAAATTATAGAATCAAAGATATTGAGGTTGACCGGAGACAATCAAATAACATATATAGAAAATGGTGAAATCAAGCACGAAGGGGTTCAATGTAGCAATTCAAGCAGCAATAAGCCGGGTGCAGGTGGCTGTATTGACAAAAACAGTGGAACCTACGGTAAGGGTGCTCCAGGCTACGTAACCATTAGACCCACAAAGGTTGATGATGAAGAATTAAAAAGAATAATCAATAAGATGGATGATAAAGAATTAAAAACGATAATCAATACTCTTGTAGAAAATCCAGATGTTAATGATATTAGTAACTTAATTGAAAAACTCCATCCCGACACAATCCAGGAAACAAAGGATGAAATCAAACTAATAGCAAAACTTTATCCAGGCATAATCAACACAATCAAAGAAGAAATTGGTAAGGAATTATTAGGAGATCAATCAGAAGCCATACAGGAATCGCCGGGATTGTAGGCCAAAAATTTTGGAGCTATCATCTAAAATGGTTAGGCATATAGATTCAGGTTTTTGTCGCTTACTTTAATAGTTAATTAAGATAAAGCACGTATAAGTTTGCTGTTTAGATTTGTACTTTAACAAAAATACAACTAGTATAAGGAGGGTGATTTATGTCTTTAATAAATAAAATTTCTGAGTTAATAGAACAACAATTTCAAATTAAAAACCATGACAATTATTTGGCTTACACTATACACAAATATGCTGCAAGCGAAATATCCGATTCAATTGCTCTTTGTATAGCTGGCAGTGGTGATTGCAAGGTTAAGTATCAAGGCATTGCAAATTCATTCAACATAACAAAAGAAGAAATCGACCAAGGTGATATTACGAGCATAGAAAATAAAGAGCGAAGCTGAAAAAGAAAGTAGCGAGTTTTCTGAGTTGATTTCTAGAATGGATCAGTCGCTGAAAGAACAAAGTGAAAAGTCTATTGTACAGATTTTAAACTCATCTGCTGAGGAGATGCTAAGGAGCTTTTATGGACAATATAACAGCTCTGTACAGGAAAATAATTCTCAAGAGGATGAAGGAGCCAGTGTACTCCCTGCTTCTCATGAAGAGCCTGCTACAGAAGGCATGGAAACTACTGCTAATCAAGATCCTTTTCAAACCTAATCAACTCCATATATATGCTCTTTTTGTAACCACGCTTTGCGTTTAGGAGAGGATAGTAGACACCATTTTTCACTACACTTTTCTATTTTCATTAGAATAGATTTATCTATTTTCATAGTAACTTTACTATCTGTACTTTGTTTTTGATATCCATAAGTGTCTTCTTTTATCATCGCGTAGCGTTTGCCACTGAGTAGACTACTTTTTATCCATCCACAGTCTTCTTCTATGTCACAGACCTTTTTCCAATTTTCGAACTCTTCTGTAACTTTGAGCGGCAGATTTCTGCAGGTGTATATCCACTTTATAGGATAGTGAAACCCTGGTCCCGTTCTCATGTTGGCCCTCTCCGATTTGATCGAAACAAAGTTACTAGCAAACAAGCCAGGGCTAAACAATAAAAACAATAGGATAATAATGGATTTATTTCTCAACCAAGATTCGAATGTCACATACTGGAATAACATGAAAGGTGTAGAAGACTTCTTCATTTAATTCACGATTAGATTGACATAGGATAAAGAGTAAATTAAAAATTGAATAGATTCTTTAAATGCAAAATTAATGCCTATAGAAATATTAATGCCTGCTCTTTCGCCAACGATGAGCAAAACTGGAGGAAAAATCGTAAAGTGGCATAAGAAAGAACAAGACAGAGTCGAAGTAGGCGATGTAATTGCTGAAATAGAGACTGATAAAGCTATAATGGAGTTTGAATCTGTAGACGAAGGAATTTTGGCAAAAATTTTAGTGTCAGAAGGGACAAGCGGCGTGCCTGTAAATCAGCTGATAGCCCTGATGCTGGAAGAAGGAGAAGATGGAGGTGTCCTTGATAACTATGTTTCAACTTTTACTACCAATGTTGAAGCTAAAAAAGAAGTTGAAGCACACTCTTCAACGTCATCCAATTCTCCAGTGCCATGTGACTCCTCAGTATCATCTAACCCTTTAGTGTCATCCCAGTGCTTGACACTGGGATCCAGAAAAGAAGAAGATACCAAGACAGCAGGAAGTAGAGTAAAAATCAGCCCATTAGCTAAGAAATTAGCTCAAAATGAAGGTGTTAACATAAAACAACTGAAAGGCACAGGTCCGTATGGTCGTATCATTAAAGCTGACGTATTAGAATACTTGAATAGTGATATACAAACTGAAAATCGTGAGAGATCTGGTGAGGACACTGTAATTGAAGTAAGTAATATGCGCCGAGTAATAGCGCAGCGTCTGGTTGAATCCAAGCAGAATATTCCACATTTTTATTTAACTGTAGATTGCCAAGTTGATAAGTTAATAGCACTCAAAAATGAGATTAACGCAGCAGATGAAAACAATAAAGTAACAATTAATGACCTAGTAATAAAAGCTGTAGCTTTTAGCATGAAAAAATTTCCTAATGTGAATTCTTCGTGGATAGACAATAAAATACTAGAATATGTGAATATAGATATTTCAATCGCTGTAGCACTTGAAGATGGTCTGATTACTCCTATAGTGAAGAATGCTGATAAAAAAGGTATTTTATCTATATCAAAAGAAGTAAAAGATTTAGTAAGCAGAGCAAGATCTGGGAAATTAAGACCTGAAGAATTTCAAGGAGGAGGATTTACTATCTCCAACTTAGGAATGTTTGGTATAAAAGCTTTCAGCGCTATAATCAATCCACCGCAATCTTGTATTATGGCTGTTGGTGCATCTAAGAAGCAACCGCTCGTTGTAAATGAAAAAATAGAGATTACGGAGGTAATGACAGTAACGCTTTCTGTTGACCATAGAACAGTTGATGGAGCGTTGGGAGCAAGATTTTTAAATACCTTCAAAAATTACATAGAGAATCCTCTGGCAATGCTCCTTGAGTCTGTATAGATCTTTTCATGTCAGCACTGTTACCATAAAATTAATACTTCTAAGTTTACAATTGTATTAGTAATAGGTTTAGAGGTAAAAAAATGACTACTACAATAAAACAAAATCACTCAGAGAACTTTTCTAAAAATAAGGGAAAAGTTAACTCAAAAGGGATGGTTGCTCCACCAGTACCACCAAGGGCACCCGAAACCAAGCTATCGTCACAGAATATGAGGTAGAAAAAACAGTAAAGCTTAAAAAAGTTGCTCCACCTGTTCCTCCAAAACCTCGTCAAGCCAAAGTTGCTAGAATAAGAGCAATTTTTGAGCAAAATGTACCTAATTTTCAAATGAATGCTAGTAATCAAACAGTAAGTGGCAATCTGAGAGGAACATTTAGCCCAATAATGCGAAAACTTATGGAAGATAACGCTAGCACTTTTGACAAACAACACCATGATTCAGTGGATAGTGGTATATCTTTGTACAGTGATGTGAGTAGCAGTACTTCTGGTCATGATAGAGTAATAAAAGAGAAAATGACAGAAAATGCTAATAAGCAGCAGGATAACCACAAGGTTGAGGCTAGCAAAAAAACTTATAACCCACTTGACTGGAACCCAATCTATCAAGGTAAAAAACGTTTTGGCTTAGACAATATGTCAAGTAGTGCATCTTCATGTAGTGAGAAAAGCAATATTTCAGATATAAGCGATAAGTCTAATAATTCAAACATTGTCAGATGTAATATTACTCGGAGCAATAGTGAAAAAGATCTTCGTAAACCTGATGTTACGCATGATGACAAGCCTGCAGACAAAAAATTATCTAACGTTAGCGTAAGCGAATTAATTAGAAAGTTTGAACAAGGCACAAAAACAATAAAAGGGCGTTAGTCAAATGTTATCCTATCTCTGCATGTATAAAGGTAGGATACCTTTTCAAAATATTATATTCCTTATAGTTTTATTGACTTTTGGCTCCTTCTCTGCAAAAGTAGTGTCTAGGTAGGCTTTAAGTTTTTTCCATTCTTCTTGACCATTTATGTGATTCAAAATCGCAGGCTTATATTCACTTTCAATTTTCTCTAGTCCCTTCTGATATGAAGAACATAGTTCCTCATATGTATCAATATCTACCGATCGTAGTATTATCAAAAATGAAAACAAATTCGGAGCAGCTA
Organism: Wolbachia endosymbiont of Ctenocephalides felis wCfeJ; assembly: GCF_012277315.1. Lineage (NCBI taxonomy): Bacteria > Pseudomonadati > Pseudomonadota > Alphaproteobacteria > Rickettsiales > Anaplasmataceae > Wolbachia > Wolbachia endosymbiont of Ctenocephalides felis. The sequence goes on from NZ_CP051157.1 coordinate 647,777, forward strand.
ATTCTTTCTTTGTGTAACCTAAAAGGCATAATTTTATTTTTTTCACACAGTATTTTATTGTTTCTAACGATAGTGAAAGACTTCCTACATAAAATATAAAACTGTTTATGATCAGGTTTTTTGATTTTTCCGGTAATTTTATGTTTTTAAATAGTTCTTGTGTAAATTTCTCTATTGGTTGTTTTGGTAAATATAAGGAGAGATCAGTAAAAGACTTTAAGTCAAAATTTGATCCAAGTATTGTGCTAATAGCTTTATATACATTACTCTTATCTCTACTGACAGAAATGATAAAGACGAGCCCCTCTATATCAAGCATGTATTTTATAGATTCCAAAAAATCGACAATGAATTTAGGACGGCATATATCAAGGTTATCCACCATTATGTAGATGTTTTTGTCTTTTCTAATTCTATTAATTACTTTTACTAATTGAGTTCTAAAGTCTTTAATGTTTTCTTCTCTTCTCTGAAGAATGTTTAACTCCCTCAGCACAGCGCCAATGTCCTTTTTATCGGCCTCTTTTGTGGCTTCGAGCAATACAGAAAGCATAGCAAGCGGGGATTTACTAATTAACTTTCCCAGTGTGTTTAAAGAAAATAGCTCCTGATTTATGTTCTTGAACTGTTGTATAACGCCTCTTTTTACTTCATATGATGCAAATAAATCCTCAAATAAGAAATTTAAAAAAGAAGGCAGTGGTTGGTCTAGCGCATTGATATCCCATGCACTATAATAAGCTGCTATTTCATTCTGCTGCTTTAACTCTTTTACCCACTCTTTCAAGAAAAAAGTCTTGCCCCACCCGCTATATCCTTCTAAAGATATCATTGTAAAGGACTGATCGATTGTTTTAATTATGGTGTTAAATTTGTTTGAAAATTGCCCATAGCTTAGGAAGTCATTTTTCCATACTGCCTCAAGTGGTGGTGCTATTTCTTTTTTTCTGAAGGTTATTGATGATATAAATTTTTTTAAACACATACCTTATCTTAATCCAACTGATATTCTTGTCTTGAAGTGAGAGCTGCTTTTAGCGTTCCTTCATCTAGGTAGTCAATTTCTCCACCCATTGGTATGCCGCAAGCGAGGCGTGATATTTTCACATCTAAGTTTTTTAGCAATTCGATTATATACTGTACAGTAACTTGACCCTCTAATGTTGGATTAATTGCGATAATGATCTCTTCAATTTTATACTCTGCAACTCTTTTAGGGATAGTATCAAGGTTAAGTTCTTTTGGTCCTACGCCGTTTATTGCAGACAATCTACCACCCAAAACATGGTACATACCAGAATATATACTTCCCTTTTCAAACGCCCACAGATCGCCTAATTCTTCTACTACACACATTAACTTATTGTCACGCTTTGGATCATTACAAATGGAACAAGGTGACTTATTATCTAGATTTCCGCAGATCTCACACTTTACTATAAGGTCTGCTAGCTCCTTAATTAAAGATGCAAGTGGCAACATAACCTTTTCTCTATTTTGTAGTAAATATATAACTAACCTGCGCGATGATGATGGCCCTAAGCTTGGTAATTTAGAAAAAGCATGAACTAAATTTTTTATGTTAACATTCATTCTACAAATCTAGAATAGGCTATAAAATAGTAACATCAAACCCTTGGTAAAGAAAGCGGTAAATTTTTCTTCACCTAATTTTGGTTAGCCATAGAAAAAATTTTTCACTCTATGAGGATTTATAGATAACATTTACTAGACTTTAACTTTTTAGGTCTATATTTTAATAAATATAGAGTAATAATTAATATGGCTGATTCATTTAAGAGTAGCAATTACAACAAGAATCTCAACTTTTTGATACAAGTTATAAAGCTGAAAGATACAAAAAAAATTGATAAACAATACAATGAAACGGTAAGAGATTTATCTCAAGCTCTGAAAAATTTTACAAATAAGGCAGAAGATATAGCTAAGTTTGTTATATATACTGACTTAAATAATTATGTAGAACCGGTGGATAAAAAGCCATTAGGCCTTTTTGGAGCACTAAAGGAGATATGGCTAGGAAAAGATGCTCCGGTTAAGAACGACAACATAAGGAACTTTGCTAAAGATAAATTGCCGAATCCCCCTTTAGAAAAAGCAGCTGAATATACAAATATTTTGAGAAAAATTAACTTCTTAAAAGAAAGACTCGATACTTTGAAAGAAATTTTAGATTTAAGGCGGAGTGAGAAAGAAGAACATAAACTACATGCAGTGAACTTGGAGAGCGTAACAACGTCAAAGCAAAGGAAGGAAGAGCAGCTAAAAAAAGAAGCTGCTAGTAACCGTATGAAGAAAATAAAACGACCAACAATGGCACCTCCACCACCTCCGAATGAGCTTAAACCTGAGCCTCAGAAAAAGGTTGCTACTACTGAGAAGAAAAAGGTGCGCTTTAAATCAAAACCAGAGGTTATACTTTTTGATGATTCAGGATATGGAAGTTTATCAGATGAAGAATCTGATAAAAAAATATCTAATTACCAAGAAAAAGAGTTAATTTACGCAACAGCTCCTAAGGAACATATAGAAGCAAAAAGAGCAAATAAACAGCAGCAACAATCTAAACCTACAATACCACCAAAACTGCCAGTAGTACCACCAATATCAAAAAAAGCTACTGATCTTGGACAAAAAACTAAGAAAGATAAACCTACAATACCTCCAAAGCCTAAAAATCTAGGCCTTGCTGATCAACAAGTGAGCATGAAACCAAGGATAGTAGGAGTAACTCCCAATGAGAGCAAAGTCACTCCTGCTGCACAAGCAGATATCGGTGTGAAGAAAGATCCTACACCATCACCCAAAGCTGCTTCCCAATCTCACTCATTTCCGGTGGGAAATGAAAGATCTGAAATGCACCCAATAACAGCAAAGTCTGATCCCAAGCCTTCAGCTAGTAAACAGCCTCTTATCATGCATGTTAGCGTAAAAGAAATAGCTGCACGATTTGAAAGTCATGGAAAGAAATAGCTGTAACTTATTGGATAAACCCTATAACATCCTTGATTTCTTTTATGTTATGGTTTGCAATCTCTGCTGCTTTTTCTGTACCTTTCTTTAATATTTCATGTAAATAGAATTGATCCTTTAAGAGGTCTCTCATTTTCTCACGTATAGGTGATATAACACTGATGATTAAATCAGCCAACTCTTTTTTAAAGTGCTTCATATCGTGCTTGTTCATCTCTTCGCATACTTTGTCTATGTCCAAACCACTTAACACTGAATAAATATTTATCAAGTTACTTACTTCCGGGCGGCGCTTTAAAGTAGCAAAGTCAAAGCCTAGCATTGAGTCTGTTTTTGCTTTCCCTATTTTTTTAACGATTAAATCATCTGTGTCGTCAAGATTAATGCATGAGTATTCTGAAGAGTCAGATTTACTCATTTTGCTGGTGCCATCTCTTAAGCTCATTATTCTTGATGCGTGGTCCAAAACTAGGATTTCAGGCACAACGAAATGATCTAGTTTGTAGTGATTGTTGAAAGTAAGTGCAACATCGCGCGCAAGCTCCAAATGCTGCTTTTGATCATCACCAACAGGAACGTACTTAGTTTTATATAGCAGTATATCTGCAGCCATAAGCACTGGGTAACTATATAACCCTAAAGAGGCTTTTTGTTTATCACTACCAGCTTTATCTTTGAATTGAGTCATGCGGTTGAGCCAACCAACCGGTGTATAGCACCCAAGTAGCCAACCGAGTTCTGCATGACCGTTGACTGTGGATTGACTAAAAATAATGGACTTTTCTGGATCTATTCCGCACGCAATGTAAGCTGCCGCTGTTTTAAGAATATTACTTTTTAATTCACTGGCAGGAAGCTTATTGGCTGTGATTGCATGCAAGTCAACAATACAAAAAAGGGATTTATATTTATCCTGTAAATCTACCCACTGCTTAATTGCACCAAGATAATTGCCTAAGTGCAGTATGCCACTTGGTTGAATGCCTGAAAAGACAATATTACGCATTATTTTGCTTCGTTTCCGCAATCAGTAGATTTCTTGGAAATAACAACCATTGCAGGACGAAGCAACCTACTTTTTATAGTATAACCAGTTTGTAAAACCTCTACGATGGTGCCAGCTTCCTTTTCATTATCTTCTCTCTCTACAACAGCTTGATGTAAATTACTATCAAAAGGCTCTCCGACTGGGTCTACTTCCTCTATTCCGTACTTTTTGAGGTCATTTATAATTTTTTGGTGAGCTACTTTGATTCCTTCATGAACAGGATCATCATCTTTCAGGTTTTCTATTACCCTTTTCAAATTGTCGCACGAGTCTATCATATCACGTGCAAATTGTGTAACTGCATAATCACTCGCATTGCTGATTTGCTTTTGCATTATACGTTTGACGTTCTCGTTATCTGCAACAGCACGGCGTAAGTGATCTTCAAGCTGAGCTGCGCGCTCCTTCAACGCGTTGAGATTTTCGTTAAAATCATTAGTGTGTTTGCTACTATCTTGTTGGTCTTCACTTTTTTGCTTATTTACCATGTTGGTAAACTTCATCTTTTTTTCCTTACCACTATCTGACATATCATTACCTTTAAGAATCTAATAAATATATAGCAATTAATCTGAAAATATCAAGAACTAGCTAAGCTTGTCTTTCTATGCTCGTATTTAAAAAGTTAACTAAAGCAGTTTTACAAGGAGAATCAGAAAAAGTACTGATGTTATCTTGTGCAACGTTAGCATAGTGTCTTGCTTTTTCTATGGAAAGCTGAATAGCATTGTGGTGATTAATGTAGTATAATGCTTGATTAAAATCGCGTTCGGCTAAAGAAAAACAATTCTCCCAAAATTTTTGCTCTGCTGGGCTGCCTTTTTCATATGCTATAATAGCAGGTAAAGTTACCTTACCCTCAAGAAAATCTTTTCCCGCTTGCTTGCCAGAAGTATTTTGATTAGCAGTATAATCAAGCATATCATCAATTATTTGAAATGCCATGCCAAAGTTAAAACCAAAATTCCTTAGCTTCTCTGTTTCATCACTTGTGGCACCAGATATTGCAGATGCAGCTTCACAACACGCGGAAAATAAAGATGCTGTTTTTTCTCCAATGATATCGAAATAATTTTTCCGAATAGTGTGAGGGTTAAAGCATGCTGTCATCTGCTTTATTTCGCCCTTTACGAGTGAATGCGATGCTCTAGATAAAATAGAGAGAACGTTTAAATTTTTACATTCTATGAGCCACCTAAATGCTAAGGTCAACAACAGATCACCGACTAAAATGCTCGATTTATTCCCCCAAATTTTATTTGCTGTTTCAACCCCATGGCGTACTTCACTTTCATCGAGCACATCATCATGAAGTAAAGTGGCATTGTGTATAAATTCTACTGATGCAGCAACTCTGATTCTATCTTCTCCAGAATAGTTTAGCATTTTACATATGATAAAGACAAGCTTAGGTCTTATCTTTTTTCCACCTGACTTAACAAGATGAGATATAACATTAGCAGCAAGCTCAATACCTTCACCACCAATACTACTGAAGATAAAACCCTCCATAGCTGATAAGTCAGAAGATACGATATTGTCTAATATATCCTTATTTGCTAACAGCATTAAAGAGACTTATGCCTCTTGTTCTTTTACTTTTTTTGTCTCTACCTTCTTGGTTTCTACTTTCTTTTCTTGAGTTTTCTTTGGTTTTGTTTCCATGCCTTTTTTGATAAACCATAGCACTCTTTCGGTTGCTTGTGCACCTACGCCTAACCAATAGTTTAACCTATCAGTCTTTATAACGACACGATTTTTATCATCTTTTGGTAGCATTGGATTGTACTGTCCTATTCTTTCAATAAAACGTCCATCTCTTGGTGCCCGTGAATCAGCTACAACTATTCTATAAAAAGGGCGTTTCTTTGCACCAAACCTTGCTAACCTTATTTTAACTGCCATGTTAACCTTTATTCATACGTTATTTACAATTTTATACAATAAGCAGTTTAAGTCAAATAAATTATACAACTTTCGCGCCTTATAATATACAGGGTACCTACAGTGCATAACCTATGAAAACTATCTTAATACTATAAGATTTGTAAGGCTTGGTGTTTAAAATTGCCTCGCCTATTTGGCTAATCCTTATTACAATCATGAAAAGTAATTTTAGCTCTTATGAGAACTGTGTATGTATGTCAATCTTGCGGTCATAGCACTGGCCGGTGGGTAGGAAGGTGCGTAGCGTGTGACAACTGGGATACAGTTGTTGAAGAAACAGTGGTGAAAACGGAAACAAGAAGTACATCTGCACCAATTTCAATAAAGGCGTTATCAAATAGTGAAATTATTACCCCAAATCGTCTCTTAACAGGAGTAGAGGAATTAGATAGAGTTTTTGGTGGAGGTATCGTTCAAGGTGCAAGCATTTTGATTGGCGGCGAACCTGGAATTGGGAAATCCACCCTTCTACTTAGGATTGCAGCTAATGTTACACAACTTTCTTCTATTGAATGTCTCTATGTCTCCGGTGAGGAATCCTTAGAACAGGTTAGCCTCAGAGCGAAACGTCTTAAGATCGATGAACCTAAAATTAAGCTTCTATCTACAGTATCTTTAGCTGATGTAGTTACAACGATAAAAGAAAATAGAAATATAAAATTCTTAATTATTGACTCCATACAAACGATATATGATAGCAAAATTACATCGGCACCGGGAACTGTAACCCAGGTTCGCACTTGTGCTCATGAGATGACCGTTCTTGCAAAACAGTATGGCATTTCTCTCTTAATAGTTGGCCATATAACCAAGGATGGACAAATAGCAGGGCCTAAAACTTTAGAACATATGGTAGATACAGTTCTATATTTTGAGGGCGAAAATAGCAATCAATATCGCATTTTGCGTGCTATTAAAAATAGATTTGGCCCTGCAAATGAAATTGGTATTTTTGAAATGTCTGAAGCAGGACTTATTCCTATCGATAATCCATCAGCGTTATTTCTAGCAGGAAATATTGATGATAAAAAAGTTGTTGGCAGTGCTGTATTTGCAGGAATTGAAGGTTCAAGACCGATTTTGATGGAAGTTCAAGCGTTGATAGCAGGAACGAATATGGAGAATCCAAGGAGAGCAGTAGTTGGATGGGATATTAATAGATTGGCTATGATCATTGCAGTACTGAATGCCCGTTGCGAAATGTCTTTACACAAAAAAGAAGTGTATCTAAATATTGCAGGAGGATTTAAAATACAGGAACCATCGGCTGATCTTGCTGTTGCTGCTTCCCTTTTTTCAAGCATAGTGAGTTTGCCGCTACCAACTTCCTCAATAATCTGTGGCGAAGTTGCACTTTCAGGCGAGATTAGAAACATCTCACATGCTGATCTGAGGCTCAAAGAAGCACAAAAACTGGGGTTTAAAAAAGCGATTATGCCTAAAAATGGCAATTACTCTTCTCACGATATCGAAATAATTAAGCTTGGTCACATAAAAGAGCTAAGAGATATCTTCAATTACAGTTAAATAGTACTTGTATGAACATTGTCTGACAAAAACAAGTAGTCTAATGATATCATCCGAGTAGCTCCTCTTCTTGTCATCCCAGTACTTGATACTGGGACCACTCTTTTTTTCACTAGATTCCAGCGTCACGCGCTGGAATGACACCATTTGATGAAAATAAGAAACCTCTTATTTTCGATTCTGTATAAAAATGAAAATAAGGCTTATCTATTTGCGTGGATGAACATAAGAGAACTCTTATTTTCGATTTTGCGTAAAAATGAAAATAAGGCTGGGTTCCAGCGTCACGCACTGGAATGACACCATTTGATGAAAATAAGAAATCTCTTATTTTCGATTTTGCGTAAAAGTGAAAATAAGGCTGGATTCCAGCGTCACGCGCTGGAATGACACCATTTGATGAAAATAAGAAACCTCTTATTTTCGATTTTGCGTAAAAGTGAAAATAAGACTGGATTCCAGTGTCAAGCGCTGGAATGACAGAGTTTAAGAAATTTACTAAATGAGAGAAAAAGGCAAAAAAAGCCCCGTTGGCGGCTAATTATTTATATTAACTTTATAAACTGGCGTTTTTTTATTCTAAACGTCTAATCTCGCTGCTTTTAAACCGCAACTGATCTAATTTTAAACGTTAAGAAATTTACCAAGCGAAAAAAAGGCAAAAGAAACCCTGGTCAATATCTGCTCAAAAACATTGGCATCTTTTTAGCCTTAAACGCTGCAATTTAGCTGCTTTTAAACTACAACTAACCTTGACTTAAACGTTAAGAAATTTACTAAGCAGAAAAAAAGACAAAAGAAACCCTGTGGTAGAAGTTGCTCACTTTCTAATCCTGCAAATTGGCGTACTATACTGTCTTGAACGACTTATAAGCGCGTTTCAGCTTGTATAGGGAAAAACCTAGAAGTCTAGGTAAAATTAATAAAGACATGAGGTGCACATAGTGCAAAAAATTAAACATAAGACGCCAACCGTGATACTTTCGTCGTTTAATCTGCACAGATTGAAGCTATTTATTTAGCTTCAATCATATGGTAAGCAGACTTTTTGGAAACGTCAAGTGGTTTTTTGCTTTTGCTTCTTAAAATCTGAATGCCGGCTGGCTACCGTTTCTTATAAGCATATGCTCGTAAACTTCAGTAAGAAAATTATAAAACTACTTTATTCTCTTAATTATTTGTTTTCTTCTTGTTATTACGAGTCTTTTCTTTGGCACATCCTTCACTATAATACTGCCTGCTGCAATAACAGATTCATCATGAACGTTAAGTGGTGCAATAAGTGAGCTATTGGCGCCAACAAAGCAGTTGCTTCCAATATGTGTTTCATGTTTCTTTTTCCCGTCGTAGTTGCAAACAACGGCACCTGCACCTATATTACTTTCCGGTCCTACTTTGGTATTTCCTATATAACTCAAGTGCTTTATTTTGGTATTCATGCCTATATCACTTGCTTTTACTTCAACAAAGTTTCCCACGGTTGCACTGGCACCAATTGTTGTGCCTTCACACTTGGCAAATGGACCGATTCTAGCTCCAGATCCTATTTTCACCCCAGGACCAAAAAAAACATATGGGTAAATAGTCGAATCTATACCAATTTGTGTGTCAAGAGAGAAGAAAACAGTCTCTGGAGCAACAAGCGTCACTCCAGAGTTGGTAAAAAATCTTCTTTTGTTTTCTTGAAAGTAAAACTCAGCTTTTGCAAGGTCATTCCTGTTATTTATGCCAGTTGCTTCTTCTTCATCAGTAATAACATAACCGACATTTAAATTACTTTTTACTGCAATGGAGACTATATCAGTTAAATAATACTCTTTTGTCAAATTATTACACTCTATTTTCCCCACCAATTCACGTAAATTCTTTGCATATGCAACCATTATCCCAGCATTAGCAAGGAATTCTCTATCATTATCTTTACCATTTTGTGCTTCCACGATTTCTTTTAGGGAATCATCCTCAATAATTAACCTACCATACTCTTTATTGTTTGTCCTAAAACCTAGACAAACTAGGGCCTTACCTTTTAAAGAGCTGACCATTTTAGTTATCGTGCTGCTTTTTATAAGTGGAGTGTCTCCATACTGTACAACAACTATGCTTGAGTCTGGTAACTCCTTCAGATTTCTCATGGCAGTTTTGACTGCATCCCCTGTACCAAGTGTTGATTCCTGTGTAATTAATTGTATATCTTCAGAGCACTCTAGCCTTTGAGTTAAAGGCAAATCAACTACTACAGCTATATTTTGAGGGTTTAATTGCTTTGCATTATAAATGACATGCTCGAGCATGGAAAAATTTCCTATTTTATGCAGAACTTTAGGTAGGTTTGAATTCATTCGCTTACCGTGTCCGGCAGCAAGTATAATAAATGTACAAGCTTTATTTGTCACTTATCTTAAGGATGAAAAATGAAAACCATAGTGGTTGAGCCAGTTGACTCTGTTGTCATAGAAACTCCTTAAGTCGCCAATTTGGTATTTTAACATTGCAAGCCTTTCTATGCCGATGCCAAACGCAAAACCATTGTATTTAGTATGGTCTATTCCGACATTTTGAAAGACATTTGGATGCACCATACCGCATCCTAGTACTTCTATCCATTTACTACCTTTATAACTTATATCTACCTCCGCAGAAGGCTCAGTAAAAGGGAAGAAACTGTTACGAAAGCGTATCTTTAATCCCTTATCTCCAAAAAATTTCCTAAGAAAGCGGTGAATAGTAAACTTTAACTGGCCCATGTTCACATTTTCATTGACATATAACCCTTCCATCTGATGGAACATAGGGGTGTGAGTTGCATCAAAATCGTTTCTGTATACTCTACCTGCTGCTACTATTTGAATCGGGAAAATTTTCGTCTTTTCCATGGTTCTAATCTGTACAGACGAAGTATGAGTGCGCAGTACCATCCTTTTGTCATTTATTTTGTTCCTTAAATAGAAGGTGTCTTGCTCTTCTCGTGCAGGATGATGACTTGGAGTGTTCAGTGCATCAAATACATGAAATTCATCTTCAATATCAGGACCATCGACTGCTTTGAAACCCATATGTGCAAAAATGAGCTTTACTTCACTTGTAACTTTACTCAGTGGATGGATCTTACCAATTCTTTCTGGCCTAACAGGTAGCGTAATATCAACTGCCTCGTTTTGCAGTTTAAAGTTGATTTCCTCGGCTCTGAGTGTGTTTTCTTTACTTGTTATAAGCTGATCTAGCTTACTACATAAAACGTTGATCACCGCACCTAAATTACGTTTTTTTTCTGCATCCTCTATCTTTTTTAAGCTGTCAAAATAGGCTTTAATCACACCTTTTTTTCCTAGATATGATAGCCTGACTTTTTCTAAATCTTGTAAAGAAGAAGTATTTTCAATTTCGGAAACCGCTTTATCTTCAAGTAAAGGTATTTCATTCAGTAGCTCTTTATTCATCCTAGAAACGTTAGCTTAAACTTTCATTATAGTGAAATCCTCAGTATCATCAACAATCTGAGAAATTATCCAACCCAATTATTAATTTATTGACTAATTATATTTTTTATTTAAGATTATATTAACAAGTTAATAAATAGAAATATGCACAATAGTGACACTGGGACTGAGAAGGAGTATAAAATAGAGGATTTGCCTGGGTTCTTTAAGCAGAGATCTAAAGAGGTAGGTTCAATATTCTCTAATGAAGTAGTAGAGGTTAGTATTATTCGCTCAAGAAGTATTGCAAGCGATACACAAGAGTTTTCATTTAAGCTAAGGCTGACAGCAGCAGATGAAGATATCTCGAATGCAGTATTGTCTCAAATGAAACATTTAATTAGTTTTTTTGAAATCTACCTTTCTCAAGAAGGGAGTCTCAAGGTCAACATAAAAGTGCCGAAAAAAAGTAAGGAACTATATGATAACTACTACGAAATTGATAATTGCAAAACTGTAGAAGAATTTTTAAGTAATACTCCGATCAAAATCCTCCTGCAGGGAATCAAGATAACGCTACAAACAGACGTTAAAAACATCAACCTGAATGGCTTGCAACAAATTGAATCATTCTTGAATGAGAAGCTAAAACTTACAGAAAGAACTGAAAATAGGGAACAAAGTCAATCTGTACTACAAGTAAAAGAAGCTAAAAATAAAGATGAACAAGAACAGAATAAAACCGAGCAAAACGTGGCAAGCAAAGAGTCATTTGGCTATAATTTAGCAAGTAGTAAAGAGCAAGGAACACGTGCACCAGTAATTGTTGCTGCAATACGTGAAAATGTTTCTTGGCTTAAGTCTTTTTTTCGCTTACCGGATTCTGATAAAACGAAATTCTTCTTTCAGAAATTACCGGAGCTTTTTACACGAGAACAAAAAGCTGTGACTTATCACCATCAAAAATGTGCAGAGAATGGTCAGGCAACTAGGTCACACACAGAGTATTTGAAAGCTAATAGAACAAAATCAAGAAAGCGGGTTCAGGAACTCTCAGAAGAAGAAAAACAATTTGCCGTAAAACAAGCTCTATGTGATACTAGAGCAGCTATGATAGATCATCTGGCTAAGCATCAGGGGAAGAGACTCGACGAAATATTTGTTGAAGTGATGAGTGGATATAAAAATCAAGATCCAGAAACATTTCACAACATTTTCAACTCAACATTTAATATTGTTTATTTTCAAGATAAACAATTACACGAAGTATTAGAGCTAGGCGAAATATCAGAAGTATTGGAAGTACTAGAAGTATCGCACCCAGCGGGTAAGTCCTCTTTTTCAAAGGAATATATACAAAAGCAGATATGTAGAAAAAAAGAGCAGTTGTTCAAATTAATTTCAGGCTTTTCCGTCCAATCTTCTTCACAGCATAAAAACGTTTCTCATGAAATTTTGTCAAATAAATCTATAAACCCTTTACCAGCAATCAATAAAGCTCAAACTCCATTGCCAGCTAATATTACACTCAAATCACCACTAAGAACTGTATTTTCCTCGAAAGAGACTTACTTTTGTTTATTTTTGATAGCATCCTCTGTATCAGTGCTCTGCCTGTGGCATTTGCCGCTGGGAAAAGCATCGATCTTAAAAGAGTTAGTGCCAATAGAAAAAAGAGAAAGTATTGAACTAGCATTGAACGTAGGGCTACCAGTATTGATTGCATTATGTATTTTGGGTTTGGCTTATTTTATATGCTCTGAATATTCGGTAAAGTCTATTGAGCAGGCAAGTAGAAACGGTCTTCTTTCTCGCGCTCAATAAAATAATAGGCTGTTTTAAAAGATTTTTCGCGATAAACTATAATTATTTTGGTTATATGATATGTTTAAAGGGATTATCACGAACATCGGAACTGTAATTGATATCACCACCGGTTCCAACTCTAACCAGATTTTTTATATTAAAGCGCAGAATTTACTTTCTGTACATCAGGGAGATTCAGTAGCCTGCTCTGGTGTGTGTTTAACTGTCGTTGATATAATTAATGATGTGTTAAAAGTTCAAGTGTCTCAAGAGACTATGAAAGTTTCTAACCTAAGCACATGGAAGGTAGGAAAAAAAATGAACCTAGAACAAGCAATGAAATTAAGCGATAGGATCGATGGCCACTTAGTTCAAGGTCATGTAGATAAAACAGTACAAATTCTAGCAATCAATCAAAACTTGGATTCTCATGAAATCAAATTATCATGTCCGGAAGAACTAATTAAATTTATTGCAAAGAAGGGATCTGTTACTCTAGATGGAGTTTCCCTGACAATAAATTCAGTGACTGACCGAGAGTTTGCAGTAAATATTATTCCTTACACATGGAAAAACACAACTTTTCAGTATAACAAAGTGGGCGATTACCTTAATTTAGAAGTTGATATGGTTGCCCGGTATTTAGACCAACTAATTCGGCATCAATACAATTAGTTTTACAATTTAGTTGTTTGCAATTATTATATCTTGGAAATCATATAATATATAGCATGTTTTTTGATTGTATAATTATCTTTATTATTGTTTTATGCGTAGTAATCTCGGTAACCAGAGGGTTTATAAAAGAGCTATGCGCACTAATGTTTTTATTCTTAGCGATCTTTCTAACAGTCAATCATTATGATTTCTTCACTATAAATTATAGCAAGTATTTTGACTCTCAAGCTACGCAGAACATACTTTCTGCACTTTCTGTATTTATTATACTTAACCTCATATTTATGGTAATAAACAACTGGTTGATGTACATATTATTACCTATAAGGTTGCGATTAGTCGATAGAGTTACAGGAATTTGTATCGGAGTATTCAGGGGAATATTGCTTTCTTATGTGCTATTCTTTGCCGTGCACTTATATTGCTATGTAGCGTATGACAAAAAAGAGGGACAATCTAAAATAGAAGCAGAAGATATATTGCCTAATTGGGTAATAAATTCGCATTCCTATCAGGCCTTGTTTGCAACAGTAGAAGACATAGTTGACATGTACGTGCCAGAGTCGCTGATACTAAAAATAAAAGAGATTGGCAGAGAAATAACTGACCAAGAAAAGTATGAGGATAATAAGAAAGAAAAGTAGTACCAATGCTTGTTAGACGATAACCTTTGGGAATGTTCTTCCTTCTACTTTCTCATTAATATAATAGGTTAAAATGGCTCAAAACAATCTTAAAAAAGTTATGTTTTTGACACATATAGGTTCATGCAGCTATGTGCTGCGCGCTAAAATAACGGAGGACCTGCTGCGAATCAAGCGATAAAAAAAAGGAAAGGAGAGTCAAGGTTAACTAAAAGGAGTGCTTAAGATTCACAATACCAGCAATGATATTGAACCTCAGGTTATATTTTTTCTGAAAATTGCGATAAACATTCGACATAATCTTAAATATCTTTATCTCTCGGATCTTATTTTCTACTCTCATTCTAAAGGGATGGAAACCATCTGTTACGCAAATTACCTGTTGATTGCAATATTCGTACAACCATAATGCAAGAAGTCTATCACCATTAAGATAAGCCTTATTTTCATTTTTACGCAGAATCGAAAATAAGAGGTTTCTTATTTTCATCAAATGGTGTCATTCCAGCGCTTGACGCTGGAATCTAGGAAAAAGGGTGGATCCCAGTGTCAGCTACTCGGATGACAAAAAAAAGGTACTGGGTGGGATGACATCGTTGGGCCATTCAGATGACATCCATAACCCCTTCATTCCAGCGCGTAACGCTGGAATCCAGTAGAAAAAAGAATGGATCCCAGTATCAGCTACTTGGATGACAGGAAAAGGGCGCTGGAATGTCAGAAAAAAAGACTACTTGAATGACATCAAGTAATGTACAGTTAAAATTTTACTACCTTACAGTATGGTCAGCAGGTCTTCAATTAATGCCAACCAAAGCTCTTTCTGAAACGTCAACTTCTTTCATATCTGCAACTCTATCATCTTGATCGAATGAAATCTGCAAAGATTTACTACTATACTTTCTTTTTCCTAAAAAATTGGACTGTTTGATTTTATATGAGATATAATACCAAATATTTTGATCAAATTCAGATATTAATGTTGGTGATCCCAAAGTATGAACTACTTTTTCTTTATCATCACCTATTTTTATCTTGCTCCACAATTCAACACTAATTCCTGGAGCTCCGTGATTGTGAATAGTGTGTGTGCAGCTTATTAAAAATAATAAAACTAAGGATATTAATATTCGCATCTCTTAATAAATCACTGTGAAACTATAGTACACTAGTAAACTACCTATAGTCAAATTTTGCAAAAGTTAAATTGACTGATTTTTGGTATCACTTAATATAATATTTACTTTAGAAAACAATTAGGTGTCCTATGTCATTATTAGAATCAGATCCAATATATAAACCTTTTAATTATCCTTGGGCATATGATGCGTGGTTACAACAACAGAGGATACATTGGATACCGGAAGAGGTTCCGCTTGCTGATGATGTGAAGGATTGGAAAACCAAGCTTTCAAATGTAGAGAAAAATTTGCTGACTCAGATCTTTAGGTTTTTCACTCAAGCGGATATTGAAGTAAATAATTGCTATATGAGGCATTATTCAAATATATTTAAGCCAACAGAAGTATGTATGATGCTTGCAAGCTTTTCCAACATGGAGACCATACACATTGCAGCCTATTCATACCTTCTAGACACAATCGGCATGCCAGAAAGTGAGTATCAGGCATTCTTAAAATATGATGCTATGAGAAAGAAGTATGAGTATATGTTGGAGTTTGAAGAGAGTAAAAAACACGATAAAAAACATGTAGCTAAAACTCTAGCAGTATTTGGTGCGTTTACCGAAGGATTGCAGTTGTTTGCATCATTTGCAATTTTACTCAACTTTCAACGCTTTGGAAAAATGAAAGGCATGGGACAAATAATTGCCTGGTCAGCACGTGATGAAACCTTGCACACCAACTCGATTATCAATTTATTCAACACGTTTATTAAAGAGAATAATGAAATTTGGAATGAGGAATTCAAAGAGGAATTATATTCTGCATGCCGCACTATCGTTGGACTTGAAGACGAGTTTATAAAGCTTGCTTTTGATTTAGGGGACGTCGAAGGACTATCTGCAGAAGAAGTGCGCAATTATATACGCTACATAGCAAACAGGCGATTAACACAATTGGGTCTTAAACCCATATATGGTATTAACGACAATCCCCTTCCATGGCTTGATGAAATACTAAATGGTGTGGAACATACGAATTTCTTTGAAAATAGAGTAACAGAATATAGCCGCGCGGCAACTCAAGGCACATGGGAGGAAGCTTTCGCTGAAAATGATACTGATGATAAAGAGCGCTAGTTTCACTCTTTTTTGTCGTTCTAATGCGTGACACAGTTGTTTGAGTGAATTTTGCCATATTGAGGTGTCGTAGTAGCTGGAGAAAAAAGCAGAAAGCCTCTTTTATTTTCATTTTTGTATAGAATCGAAAATAAGAGGTTCTTATGTTCATCTACACAAATAGATAAAGCTTTATTTTCATTTTTATACAGAATCGAAAATTAAGAGGTTTCTTATTTTCATCAAAGGGTGTCACTCCAGCGCGTGACGCTGGAATCCAGTAAAAAAAGTGGACCCCAGTGCCAGCTACTAGGATGATATCATTGAAGCCGCAGGGACGACACCGTCTGTTACGCAAATTACCTGCTAATTGCAATGTTCATACAGTTGTGTATCGGCTACCTAAATAGACAGTAAGGGGGGCTTTCCACATATCCGCTAGCTATACAACCTTTGACCGCTGTTTCAGCCTTCTCGATATCCTCTGATTCTTTATCATGCTTCATTTGAAAAGCTAAACCACCAGCAAAACATACAAGAGAATTAACGCCAAGAACAGCTAAACCCCACATTGGTAAAACTGGATAAAACACACAAGCTACCAAAGCTGCTAAAGAAATTGCACTAACTGCAAATTCTATATTTCTGAACGTTTTAAGTTTATTATCCAGATAATCTATTTTTTCTGATTTTCTAGCTTCTTTTTTACTGCTATAATAAAAATAGCACATAAGACCATGGAAAGCAACACATACAGCTGTAACTGCTATACCTAAAGCTAATAACTTTCTATCTTCGCTCTTATCTACAGCACCTGAAGGGGTACCGTAGTTATGATTTATAACTGTAGTGTGACTGCGCCCGCCAAATAAAGAATTAATACAACATTGTAATAGTAAAAAATCCCAAAAATCAAAACCTTTATTGTGTACATGTATGTATGTAGTTTGAGAACCTACATTGTTTCCTGCATTATATTGATTATTTATGTTCCTCGTATTGTCCCTGTTAGCTGATATGAATTCTTCATATTTCTTGTCAAAATTCTCTTCACTCCAAGTTAAATTTCGTGCATTATTACAGTGCTGTAAAAATTCTTGAACATTATTGTTACTACCAGATTTTTTTATATAGGCAAGTGCATACCTTTTTAAAACACTCTCACTCACTATCATAAATACCCCATTAAATTAAAACTAAATTAATAAACATTTATTATAATAAAATAACATCTTCTTGTCAACTTAAGCCTAATTCAAACATCCACCCAGAGTATGGCAGAGAAACTTGTTAAAGCAGGTAGTGAAATTTTATAAGGTGAAAATTTTTATAATGTACAGGCTACTAAAAAAGCCATGAAGAAAACTGTGACGCTTAGGCTTGCTTAAGTTGTAAAATTTTAGCTTGAGTAAGGCCAGTAGATTCAGCTATTAAGTCAATCGATACTCCAGCTTTAAGTAGGTTTTTTGCGACTTCAATTTTTCCTTCTTCTCTCCCTTTCTTTATACCTTTTTCTCGACCTTTTTCTTCAGCAGTCTCAAGTTTATATTCAAGGATAGCTTCCTCTTTGTAAAGATCCATTATTCTTTCTTCATATGCCGTTAGATCTTTTTCATTCCAGTTAAACCTGTCTAATTCATCATATGCTCTCTTTATTATAGGCGCTTCTCTTGCAATCTTCTTTAGATCTTTTTCAGTGGTTTCTTCTGCATGCTTGAAAAAGTAACACCAGCGTTCTACTATGCTTGTTAATTGCTCTACTTTATTTTTAGGAAATTTAGGTAGTTCAATAAACACAAATTGAAAATCTTGTAAGTCATGCTCATTAGTCTTCTCATCTCTGATGGTATGGCTAGATATGTAATTGGACTTATCAGGAAATAAAACACAATTTGAAATTGCAATAAAGAAGATCTTCTGTAAATTAGCATACTTACCAACTTGCCTTGAGTAAGCTTTAGCAGCATAATATTGAGCGCGTTTTTCGAAACCTTTATCACGAGTAAGCTGCATTTCAACCACAAATCTGTTGCCAACAGAATCCTGACAGAGAACATCAACTATACTTTGTCTCTCAGAGGCAATTTCAGGATTCAAAATGGTGCTGATAAATTCTATTTCTTGTATAGTATTAACTTCAGTACACCCTAGAATATCGTTCAAAAAATGGATAAGGATCTTCTTATTTTTTTCAGTACCAAAGATTTTCTTGAAGGTTAAGTCCAATTTTGGATCGAGAAATTTAGAAAAAGCCATAACAAATGAACTTAAAAAGTATTAATAATTATACACTATTCTGTAGAAATATTCAATCCTTTTTGATATTTATTCAGGGTATGGCAGAAAAACTTGTTAAAGCAGGTAGTGAAATTTTATAAGGTGAAAATTTCTACAATAGCCACTGACTTAATATCCAGTCAATATTCTTTCCACCAACTCTTTTACTGTCGGTACGTAGCCATTTTCATAAAACGGGTCTTGCTTGAATTTATACACATTGTGTCCGGAAAACATGAGTTCATTTTCAATGTCACCATCGTGTATAATGTTTTGTAGTGTCTTTTGTATACAGAAACTCCGCGGATCTGGCTTTCGCCCTGTTGAATGGTCGCCATGATCTTTCCAATTGCTAAAGAGACAATGGCTCAAACATCCCATGCAATTGATCTGATCTTGTCTTATCTCCGCAAATTTGTCTGGTGTCACAAAAATCACAGTTGTATCTGGAGTTTTCATTGCTTCTGTATATCTTGTCCTAGTCCACGTATTTGCCAGTTCTTTATCTTTTGCAGTGAGGTAAATCTTTCTACCTCTGCTACCCATTGCAAATTCACTATTGAACTCTTCGCTGGCACTCTCTGAAAATTTCACTTGATGTGAGTTCCGTTCCTGTAGCTCACGTATGAAGTTATTTCTTACTGCGGATGAATAAAATCCTGTTGGACTGAATTTATTTAAAAATACGTCACCTTCTTCTAAAGTGAGTAGCTTCTTTTTCCATTCCGTGGAAATTGGGCTTTCCTTTGTCAAAAGTGGGCGAGTGCCAAACTGAAAAACTATTGGTCCAATTTGTGGATTGTCAAACCAACGTTCCCAATCTTTTAAATGCCACACTCCCCCTGCCATAACAATTGGCGTTTCCGAAAGACCGACCTCGTTCATGAAAGATCTAAGTTCTGCAACCCTCTCAAATGGAGCTTGTGGTAGCTGCGGGTCCTCACTATTACTTAGTCCATTGTGTCCTCCAGCAAGCCATGGATCCTCATACACTACTCCACCAAGCAAAAAAGAAGATACTTTTTGGTAAGCACGCTTCCATAATGCTTTAAAAGCACGTACTGATGAAATAATAGGGTAATAATAAACCTGATATTTAGTTGCAATTTCTCCAAGCCTGTAAGGCATACCAGCACCACAGGTAATACCATGAACCAAGCCTTTTGCCTTTTCTAGTATACCATGAAGTACACGTTCTGCTGCTCCCATCTCCCACAACACATTCATATGTACCCTTCCATGGCCCTGTGATATTTCATTTGCTATTTTTGCCTGACTAATTCCAGCCTTGATACTATATTCTATCAACTCCTCATGTTTTTCATTTCTTGTTTTACCTTTGTAAATCAGTGGCACTAACTCACCATTATCATCAATAAGCTTAGCGTTTGCACCAGAAAATGTGCCTACAGCACCTGCTGCAGCAAATGCTCCACTTGATCTTCCATCGCTAATTGCAATGCCCTTGCCGCCCTCAATGATCGGCCAAACTTCCTTTCCTGAAATCACTATTTTTTCTATCTTATTTTTCAAGTCTTCCTCGTAATCTTTTATTCTGTTTTACTTAATCTATTCTATTTTACTGAATTACTAAAAAAATAATAGCTATTATTTTTTTGTGACGTTTTATGCAACCAAATCCAGGTTTGAAGTAGACATACAAGAAAAAGCAGCTACTGTAGATATGGTTTTACTAATGTATTTTGCTTATGATTATAGGGTTAACTGGTGGAATTGGAGTAGGAAAGAGCTTTGTAGCAAATTGCTTTAAGGAGTTTGGTGCTGCCTTGTTTGATGCTGATTCTGTTGTACACCAGCTTTACAAAGCGGATAAAAGCATAATAAGTTACGCAGAAGAAAATTTTCCTGGAACGGTGGTAAATGAGGTAATAGATAGGTCAGTACTATCTGAGTATTTCCTAGTCTATGATGAGAATTGGAAGCAGTTCCAATCTTTAGTTCATTCGGCTGTACGAAATGAACTAGAAGTTTTTATTGCTCGGGAGAAAAAGGCCAATAGGAAGCTTTTAGTCTTGGACATTCCACTTTTGCTGGAAATGAGATTTGGTTCATACTGCGACCTTGTCGCTTTTGTCCATGCAGATAGCGTTGTACAAGATCAAAGACTCAATGAGCGTAACATAGGTAAAGAAAAACTGGATCTAATTTCGAATATTCAGTTACCTATTGAGGAGAAAAGAAGGATGAGTGACTTTACTATCGATACCAGCACAAGCAAAGAACATGTCTTTTTTCAAGTAAAAGACATAATAAACTCGTTAAATCTTAGCAGTTGATTTTAATTCACAGTTTGCCTCTACCAAATTACTCCGAATTTTAATTGTGTTATCTACAGATGTCATCACTGAAATTTCAAACTTTGAATTTGCATTCAAGAACGACTCAACTGATCTACCGAAAAAATCATACCTCCATCCCTTGAATAGCTTATCTGTCTGTCCTGATATTGAGCCAGCTAACTCATCTTTTGACGAAACCAACTTTCTTGATATGTCATTTTCCTTACATTCGCTCTCTAGAACAATCGAGAGTATATCAAGCACAGATCTATCATAATTGTTTGATGGAGCATAATTTTGCTGTGTAAAATCTTTTTCATTCTCATTGAAAATGTCTATAAATTCTAATAAGTCTTCCTCTTTTATATTTTTCGCATTCCTTCTTAGATCGTCTAAAATCTCATCAACACACTCTACATTCTTTTCAAGAAAATCAACTATTATAGAATTATTAATTACTTTATTACGATTCATATTATAGCGTTGCGCTAAGGTCTCTTGCCACTCACTCACCGCTTTAACAGTTAATATCAATCTTGGATTTGCTTCGTAATTAAATTTAATCCTCTTCCATGCATCTTTTGGACTGTGCAAATACTTATTTATATCAACTATTGCTTTCATCTCTTCTTGAAACCATCCCATCCTATTTTTTTCTTCAAGTTTATTGTGCAATATTTTGTGTAGGTCATGTAAGTGCACTACATCACTTATTGCATAGTCCAGTTGATCCTCAGATAACGGACGCTTTAACCAGTCTGAATTTTTAGCTTTAATCTTATCTAGCGCTACTCCTTGATATTGCTCTACTACTTTTGAGTAACCAATAAAGTCATGGTAATAATGACAAAACATAGCGGCAACTTGGGTATCAAAAATGGGAGTGGGAATACATTTGAATGCAGTAAATAAAGACTCTATGTCCTGTCGACAACTATGAAATACTTTGATTATTTCTCGATTTAGCATTATTTTTTTAATTAGTGATAAATCGATTTCTGGTACTAGCGCATCTACAACAAAACTCTCACCTCCGCAAGAAATTTGAATTAACGATAGTTTGGGATAGTAGGCTGAGTTATTCCTGATGAACTCGGTGTCAACAGCTATAAATTCTGGTTTTTTTGCTATTAGCTTCTCACATATGTCCTCCAGATCCGACGTTGTACTAATTAACATATATTTCTTATCTAACAATGCTATTTTATCACTTAAATTGAATTTTTGCAATCGATGCCTTCCGGCAGAGCTTTTTATCGTTTTGTAAGGGCAATATTACTAGAAGTCTCATAGAGCACACAAAAACCGTTTACAATCAACGCTCGACATGGTAAATTGAAAACGGTTTATTCCTCGGTAGCTCAGTGGTAGAGCAGTTGGCTGTTAACCAATTGGTCGCTGGTTCGAATCCGGCCCGGGGAGCATGCTAATTTAATATAACTCAAATCCGTCACAATAGTCTGTTTTATCTCTTTGTTCCTAAAATACTGGAGTTCAGCCTGTTTTTCTTCTTTTCTCTATTCTCTTTCTAATCCGTAGGTAGCGTTTATATAGTAGGCAGTAAGTCTGTTAAAACTAGAGAAAAAAGTGGTAAAGATTACGATGGGAGTAAAAAAGTAAAAGATAGTGATTATATCAAAAAAGTAATATACCTAAGTTTACTAGTTTCCGGGCAGTCTATAAATAAATTTATTAGTTTGTTATATGGTTCTTTTCATGTATAAAATTATAGCAAGTTTGTACAGAAGGTTGTTTTATGAGCAAAATTATAGAAATTAGAGCACCAAAAACTCTAGGTGGTGAATCAGTCACGGAAGGTATAGTCAAAATAAAGAAAAATGTTGGCGAATCAGTAAAAGTAGATGATTTAATCTTTGAAATTGAAACTGACAAAACGGCGCTTGAATTAACCGCAGAGGCCTCAGGGCAAATAACTGAATTTCTTGTAAAAGAGGATGATGTAATAAGCCCTGATCAACTGTTAGCGAAACTCTCTGTAGGAGAGGTAAAAGAAGAAATAAAGAAAGAAGATAAAAGCAAAAGCCCTGCTAAAAAAGACGCTCCTTCAGCTCGTAAAATTATGGAGGAAAATGCAATCAGCGCAGAAAATGTCGAAGGAACTGGCATGGGAGGTAGAATAACCAAAGCGGATGTAATAGGCCATATAAGCAAAAGTACAGGCGCTGAACAGCCTGCGGTCAAACTGCCAAAAAGTATAGCAAGTGGGGAGCGAAGAGAAGAACGAGTAAAAATGAGCAAAATAAGGCAAGTAATCGCTGCTCGTTTGAAAGCGTCGCAAAACACTGCTGCGATACTGACTACATTCAATGAGATCGACATGAAAAATGTCATGGATCTCAGGGCAAAATATAAAGAAACTTTCGAAAAGAAATACGGAATAAAACTGGGTTTCATGTCGTTCTTTATAAAGGCGGCAGTGCAAGCACTGAAGGAGATTCCTGAAATTAACGCTGAAATCTCAGGCGATGAAATTGTATATAAACATTACTATGACATAGGTGTTGCTGTTGGCACCGATAAAGGCCTTGTTGTGCCGGTTATTCGAAATGCTGACCAGATGTCATTTGCGGAAATTGAGTTGACGTTAGCTGCTCTTGGTAAAAAAGCACGCGAGGGTAAGCTGCAAGTGTCAGAAATGGAAGGTGCAACATTTACCATTTCAAACGGCGGAGTATACGGTTCGCTCCTTTCCACTCCGATAATAAACCCTCCGCAATCTGGAATACTTGGTATGCACTGTATACAAAACAGGCCAGTTGCTGTAGGCAACTCAATTGAAATTAGACCCATGATGTACATTGCTCTCTCCTACGACCACAGAATAGTCGACGGCAAAGGA
The DNA here is from genome assembly GCF_012277315.1 of Wolbachia endosymbiont of Ctenocephalides felis wCfeJ. Lineage (NCBI taxonomy): Bacteria > Pseudomonadati > Pseudomonadota > Alphaproteobacteria > Rickettsiales > Anaplasmataceae > Wolbachia > Wolbachia endosymbiont of Ctenocephalides felis. The sequence continues at coordinate 671,519 of NZ_CP051157.1, forward strand.
GCAGTAACCTTCCTCGTTAAAATAAAAAATTACATAGAAGATCCAAACAGGCTAGTTTTGGAAGTGTAGCTCAAGTGAGTTGTTGTTATTGCTAAAAACCTAAACTTTGTCTAGTTCTGCCAATAGTTTAGCAACTTGAATATGACCAGAGCCATAATGTTTCTCAAAAATAGGTAAAGTCTGCTCAAGTAACTCCTTCTTTTTCTTATGATTACCTAAATCTCCGTGAGCAATACCTAAGTTTACCAGTATAACAGCAACTTCAAAATGGTCAGAGCCATAATGTTTCTCAAAAGTAGGTAGAGCCCGTTCAAGCAACGCTTTTGCTTTCTGAAAATTATCCATAGCACCATAAATGATACCGAGGTTTGCCAGTAGCTTAGCAACTTCGAAATGATCAAGGCCATAATGCTTTTCTTTAATTGCTAGAGCCCGTTCAGACAACTCCTTTGCTTTCTGAAGATCACATAAAGCGTAACAAGCAATACCTAAGTTTGTCAGTGTAATGATAACTTCAAAATGATCAAAGCCATAATGTTTCTCTTTAAATTGCTAAGGCCTGTTCAAACAACTCTTTTGCTTTCTGATGATTACCCAAAGCACCATAAATGGTACCAAGATTTTCTAGTGTAATAGCAACTTGGAAGTGATCAGGGCCATGATATTTCTTGTCAATTGCTAAAGCCCGTTCAAACAACTCTTTTGCTTTCTGATGATTACCTAAACCCCCATAAGTGTTACCCAGGTTTGTTAATGTAATAGCAACTTGGAAATGATCAGAGCCATAGTGTTTTTCTTTAATTGTCAAAGCCCGTTCAAGCAACTCTTTCGCTTTCTGGTGATCACTCAGAGCCCCATAAACAATGCCAAGGTTTGTAAGTATTCCAGCAACTTGGACATGATCAGGCCCATAATGTCTCTCTTTAATTGCTAAAGCCCGTTCAAACAACTCTTTTGCTTTCTGATGATCACCTAAGTTCCTGTAAGCGCTACCTAGGTTTGCCAGTGGTTTGGCAACCTCGAAATGATCAGAACTATAATGTTTCATCAAGGCAGGTAAAGCCTGTTCAAGCAACTCCTTTTTCTTCTTAGAATCACCTAAATCTCCATAAGCGTTGCTAAGGTTTACTAGTGTTATGGCAACCGTAAAGTGATCAGGTTCGTAATATTTCTTATCGATCGCTAAAGCTTTTTCAAACAATCCTTTGGCTTTTTGAGGATCACCCAGAGCATAATAAGCGTTACCAAGATTTGTCAGCGCTCTAGCAACTTCGAAATGGTAAGAGCCATAGTACTTCTTTTGAATTGCTAAAGCCTGTTTGAGCAATTCCCTTTGTTTCTTATGATCACCTAGATCCCCATAAATATTACCTAAGTTTGATAGCAGTTTAGCAACTTCAGGATGGTCAGAACCATAGTGTTTCTTTTTGATCGCCAAAACTCGTTCAAGCAACTCTTTTGCTTTCTGAGGATTACCTAGAGCGTAATAGGCGTTACCGAGGTTTATCAGTGCAATGGCAACTCGAAAATGATCAGAGTCATAAAGTTTTTTATCAATTGCTAAAGCCCGTTCAAGCAACTCTTTTGCTTTTTGAGGGTCACCTAAAGCATAATGAGCACCACCTAGATTTACCAGCAGTTTAGCAACTTCAGGATGACCAGAGCCATAATGTTTCTCAAGGATGGATAAAGCTTGTTCAAGTAACTCCTTTTGTTTTTGAGGGCTACCTAAAGTCCCATAAACGTTACTTAGGGCTGCCAGTGGTTTAGCAACTTCAAAATGATCATGGCCATAATGTTTCTTAAAGATAAGCAAAGCCTGTTCAAGCAACTCTTTTGCTTTCTGAGGATTACCTAGAGCCCTATAGACGTTACCGAGATTTGCCAGTGTAATAGTAACTTGAAAATCATCAGGTCCATAGAGCTTCCCTTTGATTGCTAAAGTTCGTTCGAGCAATTCTTTTGCTTTTTGGTGATTACCTAAAGCATCATAAGCGATACTTAAGTTTTCTAGTGCTCTGGCAACTGTAGGATGATCAGAGCCATAATGTTTCTCAAGGATAAATAAAGCCCGTTCAAGTAACTCCTTTTGTCTTCTGGGATTACCTAAATCAGAGTATCCATTATCCATCCATATTAACAAATATATAAGGTAGTCCCTTTCTATTGTTTGCTTTTCTGAATGATTTTCTTTTAGCCAATCATCTATATGTAATGAGAACGCTTCTAAGTGCGGTAATAATTGTCGTTTTTTAGCATAATCTTCTAATTTGTCACTGCCATAAGGAAAGCTTTCTTTCAATAATTCAAAAGTCTTCTTTATAACTTTGTCCTTACCTTGTTTTTCTAACTCTATTCTTGTTACTTGCTGTACTAGCCTGTGAACGCTGACTGAACTTCGTTCTTCTCCTGAGTTGACCATTGAATACTGCTTAAGTAGTTGAATGGCATCACCTAACTTTTCTCTGTTGTGTTCTAATCCTAAAAACATTTCTACAGGAATGTTGTCAGGAGCAATGTAGGCGATGGTGTCTAAAATTTCCTTAGCTTGCTGACCATACTCTGGGTCATCTTTGATTTTATTAATAGTAATTCTCCAGGTTATAAAAGTTGTCTCGGTGTAGCTATTGTCGCTGTCTTTAGGAAACTTAAAATCAAGTAACTTTTCTGCTTCTTCTTTATACCTCTTTAAATAATCACTGATTTCAAACCTCAAGCCTACATTCTTTAATGCTATATCCCTTTCTTTTATGTATGCAACTGCCTGCTGCAGAGCTAAAGGAAAATGCTGTAATGTTTCTGCTAAATTCTTTATTTCATTTTCTTGTGATCCATCCTTTATATCCAATGCTTTTCTAATGAAGTCTATTGACTCTGTTTCAGTAAATGTACCCAATGGTAATGCCTTTATATCTCCCCATTTCTGATTGCGAGAGGTAATCAGAACACTAGGTTTATTATCATCAGATGATAAAAAGTGGGACGGTAAAAATTGACTAATACCAGCATCTTGACCTTCACTTCTATACTCTTCTGCATTATCAAAAACAAAGAGACTTTTTCTCTTTGCAAAAAAAGCGTATACGTCTCTTACAATAGATTTAATATCCCTATCCTCTGTAGGAATGCCTAAAAGACCTTTAGCTAACCTGAAAAAAGACTGCGCCATAGCTTCATAGGTTGCAGCATTTATCCATATAATATTGTTGTCATAATCTTTACTGTGCTTTTCAATATATTTTCTGGCTAGTTCAGTTTTACCTATTCCTCCCAAACCACAGATAGAAACCAGTTGCGATATTACTGTGGCTACACCTTGATTTTTTTGTATTAATGTGTGCAGTTTCCCCGATTCTCCCGGTTTTCCCAGTTCCTCTATCCTTCCAGTAAACGATCCTACTGGATTTCTCACCTCGAATCGAAAGCCTCCTAAGATTTCTTCTTTCATCTTGCGAAAGAATTCTCTTCCATCTTCATGTGTAAGAAAACGTCCCCCTTTTTCTTTCAGCCAATCTAGCATTTCTTCTTGGAAGCGAGCGTAAACATTCTTTCTGTCAATATCATTAAATTGCTCACCCAGCTCACTTTTGATAATATCCGCTAGTTTGATTTCGTTAGGCTGATTTACTGCAAATACTAACTTATCAAAAAATTCTTTTATATTGTCTTCTAACCTACCTTCATTCATCATTCGCCCAAACTCGCGTTGCCACGTCTGATTTCTTTCCAATTTCCTTTTTGAGTTTTGATCTGGCTTGTTTTGAAGTTTTTCTATCCCCTCTTCTACAGCGCTCTTAAATAATGGCTGCATTATTGAAATAATGTCATTGCCAGTATAAAAGAACCTATATCTAGTGCCACCATCTTTAAAAAAGACATCACTAGTGTCGATTACTTCAACTAAAATTTCTATTCCCTCGTTTGGTCCTGAAGTTTTTACTTTCAACTTTTTCACTGTATTTTGTGCTGTGCTTTGATCCAGATCAAAATCGATATTAGTGCAGATAATAAAATCTTTTAGGTTACCATCTGCAAAATCTTGATTATTTTTAATCTTTAGATAAGAGATGAAATATTTTGCTAATCCAAATTCACCGCTTTTATCTTTTGTAAGTAAGCTTCCTACTCCAATTTTCTTGTTATCTTCATCTTGTGTGTGTTTAGCTTGCAAAAAGCGGTATACTTTTTTACTGCCTTGGGTACCTTCGAGTACTAAATCATCGAATTTTCTGGCCTCTTCTATTTCTGTGCCTAAGCGAAAAGAGTGCTGATAGAGCACTCCGCGATGCAAAAATAGCATCAATACCTTTAGCTGGTAGATATTACCGTGCATAACTAGTTACCTCATACAGGCTGCTATAAATTTGTTTGATCTAGAATTAAAGATTACCAAACACCTAAAACAATGCAATAGAGTCTTTACATGTTGGTAGAAGGCCTTCAAAAATGGGAATTGCTTAGCAAGCTCTTAATTCTTGATTTAAAAAAGACTTTCCAAAGATTTTCTAAATCTAATATGTAATTGCTGCAGGCTGCATTTAGTAATATAATCTCATATTAAATAAGGCACACTTAAGTTTATGTCAGATTCTACGTTAGTTTTAACAGTTGTTCTTATATTCTTCATTTTTACGTTGTCATTCTTTTTTATAAGAAAGATATTTGGGTCAACAAACAAAAAGATAATAAAGTCCTTCAGAAAAATTGTTCAGCAAATAAATACATTAGAAACAGAAATGCAGAGCTTATCTGATGAGGAGCTTGCTGGTAAAACTCGAGAATTCAAACGAGAATTGAAAAATGGAAAAACGTTAAATGATCTTCTCGTCCCTGCATTTGCGGTTGTGCGCGAAGCCTCTCGACGATTCCTTAATATGAGACATTTTGATGTTCAGCTAATTGGTGGAATGGTGCTGCATAATGGCATGATATCAGAAATGAAAACAGGTGAGGGAAAGACACTCGTTGCAACTTTAGCTGCATACCTTAATTCTTTAGAAGGGAAAGGCGTACACGTCGTAACTGTTAACGATTATCTTGCAAAACGAGACACAGAGTGGATGAGCAAATTATATAATTCTCTTGGAGTTTCTGTTGCATTCATTACAAATAATTTGACAGATGAAGAAAGAAAAGAGGCTTATAGTGCAGATATTGTATATTCAACAAACAACGAACTTGCCTTTGATTACCTGCGGGACAATATGAAATTTTCTCAAGAGGATATGGTACAAAGAGGTTTCAATTATGCGATAGTAGATGAAGTAGACTCCATACTCATTGACGAAGCGCGGACTCCGCTTATTATTTCCGGTCCAGTTGAGGAAAACAATCAGATATATAAGCACATAAACAAAATAGTAACCAAATTAGTTGATTCTGATTATGAGGTGGATGAAAAAGGTAGGGCGGTGTTCCTCACTGAAGATGGCATTTCGCGAGTGGAGGCATTACTTAGGTCATATAATCTCATTCCTGAAAATTCCTCGCTTTATGATACTGGTAACATGATAATGACTCACTACATAGACCAGGCATTGCGTGCACATAAGCTGTTTACTGCTGATAAAGATTATATAGTAAAGGATGGCAAGGTAATAATTATCGATGAGTTTACTGGTCGTATGATGGATGGCAGGAGATATTCCGATGGTCTTCATCAAGCACTTGAAGCGAAGGAGAATCTTGAAATTCAGCATGAAAACCAAACTTTGGCGTCGGTCACATTTCAGAATTACTTTCGTATGTATAACAAACTTTCTGGTATGACGGGGACAGCAGCAACAGAGGCGGAGGAGTTTCGCGATATATATAGATTGAATGTAGTGAAAGTTCCAACTAATGTGCCTGTGAAGAGAATAGATGTTGATGATGAAATTTACGGCACAGAAAAGGAAAAGTTTCATGCTGTGCTGAAGTTTATAGAAGAATGCCACAAACGCCTTCAACCAGTTCTTGTTGGCACAGTTAGTATTGAAAACTCTGAAAAACTTTCTGCGCTTTTGCGAAGCCATTCTCTTAAGCACTCAGTGCTGAACGCTCGTTATCACGAGCAAGAGGCGTATATAATAGCGCAAGCTGGAGTGCCAGGCAGCATTACTATAGCAACTAACATGGCAGGACGCGGAACTGATATTCAGCTTGGTGGTAATGCTGAAATGATAGCAAAAGTGGAGCTAAATAAGGTAAAAAATGCTGATGAAAGAGAAAAAAAATACCAAGAAATAATCGAAAGAGTAAAAAAAGATAAGGAAATTGCTATAAAAGCTGGCGGTTTATGTGTGGTTGGAACCGAAAGACATGAAAGCAGGAGAATAGATGATCAATTACGTGGTCGCTCCGGTCGTCAGGGTGATCCTGGACTTTCTAAGTTCTTTTTGTCGCTTGAAGATGATTTAATGAGAATATTTGGCTCTGATAGAATGAGAAGTTTTTTGCAAAGAGTGGGGCTAAAGAACAACGAAGCTATTCATCATCCATGGATCAATAAGGCACTTGAGAAAGCGCAGAAGAAAGTTGAAGCTCGAAACTATGACGTGCGGAAATCTCTGCTTAAGTTTGATGACGTAATCAACAACCAACGCAGAGTTATTTTTAAGCAGAGAAATCATATTTTAGGCAATGAAGTCAATGATCTGTTTGGAGTGTATAGTGGAGTAAATGAGGGTGTAATAGAAAACATAGTGCGAAGTGGTTATTATGAGGATTATGTTGACGATATTGTCAAAGAATTTCATATGAGATATGGAATCACTCTTAACAAAGAGGACTTGGCAAAGTTCTTAAATAAACAAGAAGCTTTGGGCTATATGAATGGTAAAACAAAAGAATTCTTTACTGATAAGGAAAAATATTTCAATAGTCAGCAAACCACGGATTTGTGGAATACGGTAGTCAAGCAAGTGATGATCATGACTCTCGATCATTTATGGAGAGAACACCTTTCGATTCTAGAGAGTCTAAGACAAAGCATAAGTTTGCGTGCTATGGGGCAAAAAGACCCACTAAATGAATTTAAACGTGAAGCTTTTTTGATGTTTGAGTCGATGCTTGAAAAGTGGAAGGAGCTTACCATTCATCGCCTAGTACACTTTAAGCTTGCAGATCACCAAGAAATAGGTAGCAGGTTGAATCCTGCTAAAAAGAACAATTTCTCTAAAATTTCAAGAAATGACAAATGCCCTTGCAACTCTGGGAAAAAATACAAACACTGCCACGGTGCGGTTACTGTGGTGAATTAGCAGCAGTGACCCGCTTGTCTTTTATATTATCACAGCTAACTTCACTTAACTCGCTATCCGGTAAACGCTCTTGTGCTACTTGTCGAGAAGACTTAGGTTCTTCTTCTGATGGCTTTGTTGGTTTATTAGATGTATATTTCTTCACTCCTTCGGTGATCTTAATTGCAATGCCTGCTACAATTGCAGCTACAATTGGAAATAATAGTGCTGTAGTTCCTATAATTAGCAAAGAGTTCGCTGTGGTTGACAGAGACAATAAAGAATCTAACTTGGTTATTGGAGTAATGCCACACGCCACAAGACCAATTCCAGTTATAATACTTCCGATAAATAAGCCACCCAGGCACATAATCGTTTTTAATGACTCGCTTATATTACGGTTGTGTGAATCTGTAGATGGGGGAGTTGTAATGAGGGCTGCAATTAATGGTACTACAGAGATACCACCGACAATTCCACCTATTATCATAGTTGAAAGACTAGTCAAAGTGCTCAATACAAGACCTATTAAAATGCTTATTATAGCTCCTGTTATTGCTGCTATTCCCACCATCATTAAATAATTTAAACCAAACACTTTGCTCCTTTTTATACTTACAGTTTTTTAGGTTTATCTTGTATACTAAAATCTATATAAGCATTATATATGCTATAAATAGCATGTCAATTAATTTATTTTACAGGATTGATTGTTCCCAGCTTAGTAACGTTTACTTTGTTTTACACAAGGTTTTTTAGTTACTATGCAACGAAGCCTATTAGTGACAGCTACTTTCATGACACCGTTTGTTGTACGAATTACCTTGGCAAAACAAATGTTTGTATAAGCTATGGACAAAATTTGCGAATGGCAGTTTAGACTTTTCAAAGGGTTAAAATTCGATATAATTTTAGTATGGTTTATAGAAGAGGCTACAAGAGATCCATTATATATTTCTAGAAAAACTTATTTTGTGTATGTAAGGGTTTCTATGTGAATTCTATGTTGTCCATGTATAACGATAAATCTGAAGCTATCACTGATACAATATGAACTTCGTAAGAGAAAAAAACACTCCTGTGATGGAGCAATATTTAAATCTGAAAGCCCAATATAAGGATCATCTGTTGTTTTATAGGCTGGGAGATTTTTATGAATTGTTTTTCGATGATGCCGTTAAAGCTGCAAAGCTGCTGAATATAGTGCTCACTAAGAGAGGTAATTCATGTGGGCAAGACATACCAATGTGTGGAGTACCAGCACACAGTAGTGAATCTTACCTGCACAAACTAATCGATTTAGGGTTCAAAGTAGCAATTTGTGACCAACTAGAAACTGCTGATGAAGCAAAAAGGAGAGGCTATAAATCCATAGTAAAGCGCGATATAGTGCGAATTATAACTCCAGGCACAATTATCGAAGACTCTCTGCTGGAGGATAAAAGCAATAATTACCTTGCGTCCATAGCTAAGCAAGATGGAGAGTATGCTATTGGCTGGCTTGAGCTATCAACGGGAAAATTTTTCCACACTTTAACGAATTTGAAAGCCCTAGATAGCGATTTATTGCGTATATCACCAAAAGAATTATTAATTTCTGAGAAGCTAGCTGAGGATGAAAAAATCAGGTCAATTTTAAAAAATTATAAAATATCGATTACGCAGCATGCCCAAAGTTTTTTTGAGTATAACAAGTCTCACAGAACGCTGTGCGAATTTTACAAAATCAGAGAGCTTGGAGTTATAGGAAACTTCAGCAAAGTAGAGATTATAGCATGCGGTGTGCTGCTTGAATATGTCAGAGTAACGCAAAGGGGTTCCATTCCAAGGCTTGAGCTGCCAAAGCCCTACAGGCAACAAAGTTTCATGCTTATCGATGCTTCAGCAAGAAGAAATCTTGAGTTGTTTTCGACTCAATTTGGCGAAAAAAAAGGTTCACTGATTTCAGTTATTGATCACACAGTGACTGCTTCTGGCGGACGTCTGCTCAAACAAATGCTCGCTTCACCACTTGCTTGTCCTAAGGCGATTAACTTAAGACTTGGCACCGTTGAATTTTTTGTAAATAGCTATGAAGCACGCAAAAAAATACGGGAGATATTATCTAACATTCCAGATATTGAAAGGTCACTATCACGTTTAATGTTAGGGCGTGGCTCACCAAAGGACATGAACCTACTAAAAATAGGCCTTGGGAAAACATTAGAGTTGTCCGAGTTTCTATCCAAGCTAGATCCCTTACATGATTATCACTTAAGTGAAAAATCAGTAGTTGACCTTCAGATGTCATTCCAGTGCTTGACAGCAGAATCAAAGGGAAAAGAGCCAGTGTCTACTGCTCAGATAACAAGCAGTGACGAGAGTGAACTTAGCACAATACATAAAAGCCTTGGCAATCACGAGGAACTGTTTGAGCTTCTAAACGAAGCTGTACTTGACAATAACCTAAGTTCCGCAAAAGAAGGAGGATTTATCAATCCACAACATAACCAAGAATTATCGGAGTTATCCTATGTGCTGAGCAATAGCAACAAATTGATAACCAAACTCCGAGAATCTTATCGCGATCTGACTGGCATTGCCGCACTAAAAATATTGCACAATAACATCCTTGGTTATTACATTGAAGTGTCAGCAAATCATAAATTAACCTCGGACATATTCATTCACAGGCAAAGCTTAGCAAATAGCATGCGCTACACTACTAATGAATTGAAAGAACTGGAGAATAAGATTCTCACAGCACGTGACGCTGTAATCAGCTTAGAAATGAAAATTTTCAGTGAACTATGTGGTAAAATCGCTAAAGAATCTGAGAAGATTGCTCTTGCTGTAAATGCCTTGGCAAAGCTTGATATCCGAACTGCGTTTGCAGAGCTCGCAGTGCAAAATAATTACGTAAAACCCATTGTTGATAACAGCAAAGAATTCAATATCTGCAGCGGAAGACACCCAGTGGTTGAAGTTAACGATAAGTTTATCGCAAATAACATCAACTTAGCTGGTATACATCTAATCACTGGTCCTAATATGGCCGGAAAGAGCACTTTTCTAAGGCAAAACGCTCTCATCGCAATTTTAGCTCATATGGGGTCATTTGTGCCAGCAGATAGTGCACATATTGGTGTGATTGACAAGATATTCAGCAGGGTTGGTGCAACAGATAATATAACAGCTGGTTATTCCACTTTCATGGTAGAGATGATTGAAACAGCAACTATAATCAATCAGGCAACAGATCGTTCTTTGGTGATACTTGATGAAATTGGCAGAGGCACAGGGGTGTATGACGGTTTATCTATTGCTCAGGCAGTGATTGAACATATTCACAATGTAAACAAGTGCCGCGCCATTTTTGCAACTCATTATCATGAACTAACTAAAGTAAGCAAATACTTGAAGAACGTGAAATGTTTTTGTGTGAAGATAAAGGAATGGAACGGAGAGGTAATCTTTCTCCATGAAGTTGTTGAGGGTGTTGCAGATGAGTCATATGGAATACATGTAGCAAAACTCGCCGGCTTTCCTGATTCTGTACTAGAAAGAGCAAGTGAAGTGTTTGAGAAATTGAAGGCTTGACTAGCTACTTGACTTTACAGGTCTTTGTTTAAAGGCGGTATGATATTATCCTGCTATCAAGTTTTTAGTACGCGTTTTTTCTATCATTGTATACATATTTAAAATCTTCCAATACATTTTTTGAGCTCTTGATAAGTTTGTGACAATAGAGTATAACCCTATCAACTAAGTATTATTTTAAGTATGGAAGTTTTTACATCCCTAGAAAAAGTGTTAGGTAAAATTTTTCCCGCTAAAACAGTGAGTTCTTTTTTAGGAGTAGGATATTTACCAAGTTGGCAGAATCATTGGTCTTCTTTTTTAATATTACTTATTACCAATATTACATTGGTTCTCGTATACGGAATTGATTTTGTACTGTATAAAATGCCATATTCAGGCATAATCATGGCTGCTGTTTTTGCAAAGTTAGCAATAGTTATGTTAGTACTGCAATTAGTTGGGATATCTATTTTCCATGTTCAAGATCCTTCAGCAAACAGTGGTGAAAATATAGTGATACAAATAGCGTCAGGACAGGTACTGACTATTGCGCTTTCGATGCCGGCAATAATGTCAATTTATTATGCTATAAGTAGGTTATATGGAAGTATATGTAAAGAGATACTTCAATGTCCTTTTTGGTTTAATGATTTTATGCACTTGTTCTTTTTCTTTATAATACCTTATGCGTTTTTTAATGTTGTGGAAGTGATAAAGCCTTGGCCAATAAGTATAATACAACTCGGTTATAACAATGCGATATCAATTACACTTGAGGGAATTTTTTATACATTTTATGCGGTAATTTTGCTGTATTTAACTGCGTTTATATTCTGCGATTTAACTATGCATGATGCAATTGCCCTAAATAAAAACATAATTCAATATACAAAAGAAAGTTCAACAGCCTTGAGTGACTATTTGCATAGCACTATCAAGAAAATAAAGATTGAATAGTACCCGTTTGCTTATATATTCAGTATAAATGTTGTACAGTTTGTGTGGATCTACAAAGTATAATAAAAGAATTACAAGATTTTTGGACTGGTGAGGGATGTACTATATTTCATCCGTACACATCTGAAGTTGGAGCTGGAACGTTGCATCCTGCAACAATTATGTCAGCGATTGACGGAAGACCAACGAAAATTGCATATATACAACCAGTTATTAGGCCTGCGGATGGTCGCTATGGCGATAACCCTAATCGCTTATATCAACATCATCAATATCAAGTGATAATAAAGCCTTCTGGGAATGACTTGCAAGATGTCTATTTAAGTAGCTTAAAAGCTCTTGGCATATCCACAGAAAGATATGATATTAAATTTATTGAAGATGATTGGGAAAATCCAAGTGTTGGTGCATCAGGGCTCGGATGGGAGGTTACATGTAACGGAATGGAAGTAACACAACTTACTTATATACAGCAAGTAGGAGGTATTGAGTGTAGAATAATTCCTGGTGAAGTGGCATATGGGCTGGAACGTTTAGCGATGTGCATACAAGGTGTAGATAATGTTTACGATATAATTTGGAACAACACCGGCGTGACTTATGGGGATATTTTTAAACAAAGAGAGTATGAATTTTCTCACCTGGCGCTTGATTATTATGATACTAAAGTAGTACAGCAGCAATTTGAAGACACGGAAAAACTTTGTAAATTTCTTATTGAAAAAGAATTACCGGTAGCAGCTTACGACCAATGTATTAAAACCAGCCATCTACTTAATCTGCTTGATGCAAGAGGTGTGCTTGGTGTGAATGAGCGTACAGTGTATATTGGCAGAGTGAGAGAGCTAACAAAAAAATGTTGTGAGTTATATATGAGTAAGTAGCGTATGCTGTCACGGTTATTGTTTGAATGTCTTTCAGAAGAAATACCATCCAGAATGCAGAATTTGGCTGCAGCTCAAGTTAAGGGTTATATTACTAATGCTTTCAATAAAAATAATATAAAGTTTGCATCTGTAGAAGTTTTTATAACGGCACGTCGCATCACTCTTTTTGTTGATGGTATAAGTGTTTCAGAGCTGATAGATTCTAATAACGAAATTAAGGGACCGAATGTCAATGCGTCAAAGAGTGCCATTGAAGGTTTTTTAAGAAAACATCAAAAAAATGAAGAAGATTTGTTTGTGCGAAGAGTGAATAGTGTGGACTTTTACTTCGTTAAAAAGGATGTTTGCTCATTTAACATTAAAGCATTTCTAAAAAATCAGCTAGAAGAGATGTTAAAAAATTTCTCTTGGCCGAAGAGCATGAGGTGGGGTGAAGGCAAAGAGAAATGGGTTAGGCCAATTAAAAATATTGTATGTATTTTAGATGCTGAGGTAATACCTGTGTCTTTTGCAGGGGTCACAGCATGTAATGCAACATATGGTCATAGATTTCTCTCAAGTGGTACGGCACTCACTGCTGAAACACCTGAAGACTACTTTGAGTTGCTAGAAAAAAACAATGTCATTCTCCAACTAGACAAAAGAAAACAATTTATACTGGATCAGATCAATAAATTTACGCAAGAGCGGAATTTACAACTTGAAAAAAACGATTATCTATTGAATGAATTAACTGGGCTTATAGAGTGGCCAATCGTACTGTTTGGTGAAGTGAATCAAGAAAAGTCATTTGGATTACCGAAGGAAGTAATTCTTAGCATAATTAATACGCAGCAAAAATACCTTGCCTTAAATAATCGAAAGAGAATTTCACACTTTGTTACCGTTGTCAATGTTAACAATGACGAGGTGATCAAAGGGCACGAAAGAATATTGGAGGCGCGTCTTGCTGATGCCCAGTTTTTGATATCTCAGGACAAAAAGGAAAATCTTGATCATTATGTCAAAAAATTAGACTCAATGTTATTCCATGCTTATCTTGGTAGCGTTGGAGAAAAGGTAAAACGTATTGTAGCTCTCTCAAAGTATATAGCTATATTTGTTCCACATGCTTCGCTGGTTAAAGTTGAGCGCGCTGCGTATTTGGCAAAGGCAGATCTTGCAACATTGGTAGTGAAAGAATTTCCAGAATTACAAGGGATAATGGGTGGATATTATGCTTCTTACTTTCAAGAGGATGAAGAAATAGTAGAAGCTATAACAGAACATTACAAGCCAATTGGAGCAGAGCAAGAGTGTTCTAAATCTCCTACTGCAATTGCTGTATCCATTGCTGATAAGATGGATAGTTTGGTGGGATTAGTTGTAGCAGGTGAAAAGATCTCTGGTTCGTATGATCAGTTTGGTTTGCGGAGAATGGCTATCGGTGTAATTAGAACGATACTTGAAAATAGTTTGCATGCTCCAATTAGATTGTTAATAGACAAGTCGATATCTTTATATTCAGGACTTGCATTTGCTAGGGATACAGCATCAGTTGGTCAACTCAATAAGCTAGATGAAGAACAAATTTCAGAACTGGTGCTCAAATTTTTCTTGGAAAGATTTAGGATTATTTTAAAAAATGTAGGTATAAAACAAGGTATTATAGATTCAATATTGTGTAAAGCCAACGTTGATGATCTGCTTGCAGCAGAGAAGCAAGCTGTTATATTGGATCGTTATCTTAATACACCAGAAGGTGAGCAGATTCTCAGTACTTATAAGAGGGTAAGTAACATAGTCAGCAGAGCAGAAAAAAATGACAATACCACTTACAGTATATCTTATAATAAGAAGTTTTTGATTGATAGTGAAGAAATAGCACTATCAAGTTATACTATGGCTGTTTGTAAAAGCATTAAACGGGCAATGAAAGATGGTCACTTTGATACAGCACTGGATAAACTTGCTGGTTTTGCTCCGCTTATCAATCGATTTATGGACAGTATAAAGATTAACTGCGATTCTGATAAGCTGAGAAGAAATAGATTATCTTTACTTGCGAGTGTTATTTCCATCTTTCATTCAGTAGCATGTTTTAACCTTATACAAGCTAAACAATAAGTGATGTTGTGAATGTTCAGGCAATAAAAAAGCAAATCGAGTTGTCTCCACAGTCTTGTGGCGTATATAAGATGATAGGAGATAAGGATAAGGTTTTATACATTGGAAAAGCAAAAAACTTAAAATCTAGATTATCTAGCTATCTTAGATATGAAAACCTTTCTGAACGGATCAAGGTTATGCTTTCACAGGTTGTTGAGGTTAAGACCTTTCTCACTGAAAATGAAGTGGATGCACTGCTTCTCGAGGCGCAGTTAATAAAATCATTAAAGCCGCCTTATAATATTGTGCTCAAGGATGGAAAATCTTATCCTTATATAACAATTTCCAAGCACGATTATCCAAGAATAGCACGATACAGGAGCAAGTTTAAAAAGGATGAGTTTTACTATTATGGTCCCTTTCCATCTGCCGATGCTGTTAAGCAGACTATATTATCGTTGCAAAAAGCTTTCCTTTTGAGGGTATGTTCAGATCGATATTTTTCTTCAACAAAAAGACCATGTCTCGAGTATCAAGTTAAACGCTGCTCAGCACCGTGCGTGAATAAAATCACGAAAGATGACTACTGCCAATCAGTAAAACAGGCACGAGATACATTGCTTGGAAGAAACAATGCAGTAGAGAAACAGTTGCTTTCTACAATGGAAAAGTACAGTAATGAGCAGAACTATGAGCTTGCTGCTGTGTATAGAGATCGGGTAGGCTTTCTTAAGCAAATTCAGATGCAGCCAATGGATTTTTCTTTTGAAAAAGATGCGGATTTTTTCAGCATTGTACGTGAAGGAGATCTAGCATGCATTGGTGTATTATCGTTTAGAAATAAAGACAACTATGGAAGTACTCCTTACTTTGTTGAAAACTGTAGTGATTACCCAAATGATGAAATTTTATCCACCTTTTTGATCAATTTGTATAATTCAGCTAACGTACCTCCAGTACAAATTTATGTTCCTGGTTTTGTTACAGGCAAGGAGATCGTTGAACAGGCACTACGTAACGTTACTCAAAAACCAATAAAAGTTTTGCATGCAAAAAATAAAAAGGAAAATAATTTGTTGAAATTCGTTTGTGATAATTCTCAGCATAGCTTGGAGCAGAAGCTTACTGATTATAAAAGTAGTCTAGAAAAACTTAAAGAGCTTAGCAAAGTTTTCTCATTACCAAATGTTCCAAAGCGTGTCGAGGTTTATGATAATAGCCACATATCTGGAAATCAGCAAGTTGGT
Organism: Wolbachia endosymbiont of Ctenocephalides felis wCfeJ; assembly: GCF_012277315.1. NCBI lineage: Bacteria > Pseudomonadati > Pseudomonadota > Alphaproteobacteria > Rickettsiales > Anaplasmataceae > Wolbachia > Wolbachia endosymbiont of Ctenocephalides felis. The sequence continues at coordinate 687,479 of NZ_CP051157.1, forward strand.
GTTATGGTTGTTGCTGGGCAGGAAGGCTTTTTAAAAAGTGAATACAGAAAATTTACTATAAAAGAAGAAATTTCGGGTGATGACTATAAAATGATGAGAGAAGTGCTGACCAGGCGTTTCTCCGGCAAGATAAAGGACATCATTCCTGATTTTCTATTGATTGATGGCGGGCCTGGGCATGTTTCCATAGTACAAAATGTATTAGAAATATTGAATATAAATGTTCCTTTCGCTTGCATGGCAAAGGGCTCCTATCGGAATGCCGGAAACGAAAGATTTTATATGCCAAATGGGAAAGAATTTACTCTAGCAAGTGACAGCAAAGTCATGCTTTATTTACAATTGCTGCGCAATGAGGCTCATCGTTTTGCAGTCGCTTCACATAGGAAAAAGCGTGATAAACAGTTTTTTACTTCATCGCTAAGTAAAATAACTGGTATTGGCAGCAAGAGGAAAAGTGCATTGATGTCTCATTTTGGTTCAGTGGAAAATATAAGCAAAGCTTCTGTAACTGAAATTCAGAACGTAGCTAAAATTGGTAAAGGGCTAGCAGAAGCTGTGCTTAAACACTTGAATCATAGCTAATGAGGTCCTCACATCTGTAGCTAAAGTAGCTGAGATTTACCGATGATTTGAAGAGCAGTAAATTTATCGTTCCGCTACGTGTGGGCAGCCCACGGAGGTGTGACGTAGGGAAACTTTGTTTGCTGGAAAACTATTTAATTGTATTTATCTTATCTAACGCTCGTTGCAGAATGATACATGCGGAAATCTTATCGTCTATTTTTTTCGATTTTTGAGTTGAGATTCCAGTAATCTTTAATGTATAAGTTGCAATAAATGTTGATAAGCTCTCGTCTTGCAAATATATATTTACTTTATATTTTTTTATCATTTTGTTTGCAAATTGGATTATGGTTTCGCACCATTCATTTCTTTGCTCGTATGTTTCTAGTGGTAGTCCTATTACTATTGACCCAGCTTCATTTTTTTTGAATATTCTATTGAGATATCCTAAATCTTTGCTCATGTTTTTTCTGTTGTATACGCTATGAGCTGTAGCTATGAGCTGTGTTTTATCACTGAATGCTATGCCTATTCGCTTTTCTCCCATGTCAAGGCACATTATGCGCTTGTCTTTTGGAATAGATTTTAAAAATTCAGCAGGATTTTTATGTAGCATTTATTGACATGACAAACACTCATCGTAATCAATATCTGTTCTTTGCTGCAATATTTCACTTTTTTTAAATATGTCATGTGAAACCTTGTCGGCTCTCTGCATTGATTGTGATCTGCAGTAATATAGACTCTTCAGACCTTTTTTCCAAGCAAGCATATGTATTTTGTGCAAATAGCGTTTGTGTACGTTGGCAGGTAAGAACAAATTGACTGATTGAGACTGACAGATGTATGGAGTTCTGTCACTTGCATGTTCTATAATCCATCTTTGATCAAGTTCGTACGCTGTTTTGAATGTTAATTTTTCATGCTCATTAAGGAAATCTAGATGTTGTACAGAACCTTCATTTGTTGAAATTGATGACCATACTTTATCATTGTCTTGATTTTTTTCTGCCAATAGCTTTTGCAAGAACTTGTTCCGCACTACAAATGAACCTGTCAATGTCTTTTGCGTAAATACGTTTGCTGCATATGGTTCTATTCCGGGAGAAGTGTTGCCTGCAATGATGGAAATCGAAGCAGTTGGGGCGATAGCAAGCTTGTGTGTAAACCTTTCCATTAGATTGATCTCTCTAGCATCAAGGCATGCTCCCTTTTCCTCTGCTAATTTTTTAGAAACCATATCTACTTGCTCACGCAAGTACTTGAATATTTTTTTATTCCACTGTTGTGCTGTTACTGATTCAAAGGGAACTATTTTGCTTTGTAAAAATGAGTGAAAGCCCATAACACCAAGACCGATACTACGCTCTCTTGTTGCAGAATATTTTGCTCGCTGTATTTCGTTTGGTGCTTTGTTTATGAAATCCTCTAATACATTGTCAAGAAAACGCATTATATCTTCTATGAAGACTTTATTGTCTTTCCATTCTTCGTAGTATTCAAGGTTTACTGATGATAGGCAGCATACAGCAGTGCGCGGTTTATTTAGATGATCATAACCTGTAGTTAAAGTAATTTCACTGCACAGATTTGACATCTTAATGTCTAAATTAAGTTTTTTGTAAAGTTCTGGTTTATTATTATTTATTGCATCGAGAAAAATAATATAAGGTTCTCCAGTTTCAATTCTCGCTGTTAGTATTTTGATCCATATATCGCGTGCTTTGACGGTTGAAATAACTTTGTTATTGTGAGGGCTAATTAAATCCCATTCTAGATCTCTTTCGACAGCTTGCATAAATTCATCATTGACTATCACGGCATGATGTATATTTAATGCTTTGCGATTTGGGTCACCTCCTGTTGGTTTGCGTATGTCAAGAAACTCTTCTATTTCTGGATGGGATACAGAAAGATAGACTGCCGAACTGCCTCTTCTTAAAGATCCTTGACTAATTGCAAGCGTCAAAGCATTTTGCACCACAATAAATGGTACAATTCCTGAGGTTTTACCACTGCCTTTTACACTTTCACCAATTGAACGTAAATTTCCCCAATAACTACCTATACCTCCTCCACGTGCAGCGAGCCAGACATTTTCATTCCATAAATCAACTATTCCCTGCAGGCTGTCTTCAGTTTCGTTAAGGAAACAGGAGATAGGTAACCCTCTATTGGTGCCACCATTACTGAGTATTGGTGTTGAAGGCATGAACCACAAGTTGCTCATGTAATCATAAAGACGCTGTGCATGTTCCTCATTGTCACAATAGTAGCTGGCAATACGTATAAAGAGATCTTGATAACTTTCATTTTCTATCAGATACCTGTCCGATAGGACTGCTTTTCCAAAGTCGGTCAATTTACCGTTTTTTTCGTGATTAATAGTAATATTACTCATAAATTCCTCTTTTTATTTTATTGTACATAGACACTGCTTTGAGCAATAGTGATTTGAGTTAGGCTTTTCGGTTTTTTTTGTGGATGCTGTAATGCAAACAAGATGCCATCAACCTGACTTCCATATATTTTACAATAACTTATGTAGCTTATTTGCATATTTATTTCTTTTGCAACGCGCTGTACATAACTTTCTGAATGACGAAAGTAATCTCCTTTGTTTACAAAGTCAATACCTCCACCTTCCTTTCTTCTTATCAAACATATGATTGCTCCTTTTTTACTCATAGACTTTTTTGCTAGTTCTAATTCTGCTTGAAAGTCATGTAGGTAATGTAATACTTCAGCAAAAATGATGACATCATAGAGATAGTTCTTTTCTTGCTTAAGGAAATCTGTCATTTCCATGTGTATTAACTCATTGTAAACGGGCTTACCCTTGATAAAGCATCCTCTGGCAATATTTAGCATTCTGTTTGAAATGTCAACTCCTATTATACGACTTCCAATATTATTTATTTTCAAGAAATGACCACATATTCCAGTGCCACAACCAAGATCAAGTATGTCAAGTGCAGAAGTTGAATCATCAAAAATTTTTGTAATTGCTGTGTGGATAAGCTCATGCCCTCTGTATTGTTTAGCAATTAACCAATGCTCGACGAAATACTCACCAGTGTAATCAAAATATTGTTTTATGAGATTTGTAGGTAGTTTTATAATAGGTGCTAAGTTTGTCATTTTCTTTATGTAGTAGGATGCTTCTTCATAATCGTTGTCTAATTTTAATGTTTTTGTCAGATAAGTATAAGCTTTATTGGTATTTCCCATTGCAAAATGACATCTTCCAATGTTGTACCAAACTATAGGTAAATTAGAATAAAATATGCTGATCAACCAAAATCTCAGCTTTGCATCTGATATGTTACCCTTATAAAAGTGATATAACCCGATTTCAATATTGGTGTTTAATAAATTTTTGTACTTTCCGAGAAGCGCTGTTACTTCCTTATAAAGAGCATTACATTTATTTACAGCAAATAGTTTGGCTTTCTTAATGTTAAACATACTGATTAGCTTACACATAAAACTTAAAATAACCTTTATAAAGGATAGATTACCTTTCATACTTTAAGTACCTTGGATGTTTACTATCATCTTTAAGTAGACCTGGTTTTTAAAGCATTTTATACCATGAAATATTTTTTTCATTGATTTTTATTGTACATGATCTGTTTGAACACCGATCTAAATTTTATTTACTTAAGTATATATGGTCATCAGTGTAAGTAAATATTTTGTATAAAAAAGCGTTGACACATCACTTATCAATTTATAACATATAAGAAGTTAATTTAGTTTTGAGATGTTTGACAAGTTTAATGGTAGAGATTAATTTAATCTCAATTCAATTTCAATAATATTTAACTCTGCATATTCTGCATATAGTCGAGTAAATAAATTATTAAGAGCACTTGATGGATGCCTTGGCGTCAAGAGGCGATGAAGGACGTGGCAGGCTGCGATAAGCTGTGGGGAATTGTCAACAAATTTTGATCCGCAGATTTCCGAATGGGGAAACCCAACTAGCTTAGCTAGTTATTGCATATTAGTTCAATATGTAAGGCAAACTTGGTGAACTGAAATATCTAAGTAACCAAAGGAAAAGAAATCAACCGAGATTCTGTTAGTAGTGACGAGCGAAAGCGGAAAAGGCTAGTGATTTAAGAATAAGAATTAGAATACTCTGGAAAGTGTAACCATAGAAGGTGATAGTCCTGTATAGGTAGAAAGTTTTTAAATCCTTGAGTAGGGCGGGGCACGTGAAACCCTGTTTGAATGTGGGGGGACCATCCTCTAAGCCTAAATACTCCTTGACGACCGATAGTGAACAAGTACCGTGAGGGAAAGGTGAAAAGAACCCCGGGAGGGGAGTGAAATAGAATCTGAAATCGAGTGCTTACAAACAGTTGGAGCTCTATGTTTTTGCTGCAAGAGTAATCTTGTAGCTGTTTACATTAGAGTGACAGCGTACCTTTTGCATAATGGGTCAGCGAGTTAATCTATGAAGCAAGCTTAAGCCGTTAGGTGTAGGCGTAGCGAAAGCGAGTCTTAATAGGGCGTTTTAGTTTTATGGATTAGACCCGAAACCAAGTGATCTAGTCATGACCAGATTGAAGGTGTGGTAAAACACACTGGAGGATCGAACCAGTTAATGTTGCAACATTATTGGATGAGTTGTGATTAGGGGTGAAAGGCCAATCAAACTTGGAAATAGCTGGTTCTCCGCGAAATCTATTTAGGTAGAGCGTTGTATGTATATTATTGGGGGTAGAGCACTGGATAGACTAGGGGGATTCACCGTCTTACCAAATCTAACTAAACTCCGAATACCAATAATGAATTATACAACAGACACACTGCGGGTGCTAAGTCCGTGGTGAAAAGGGAAACAGCCCAGATCACTATCTAAGGTCCCAAAATTACAGCTAAGTGGGGAAGGAAGTAGAAAAACCATTACAGCTAGGAGGTTGGCTTGGAAGCAGCCATCCTTTAAAGAAAGCGTAACAGCTCACTTGTCTAAATAAGTTTTTCTGCGCTGAAAATGTACCGGGGCTAAAGCTGTATACCGAAGATGTGAGTGCTTATTGATTTCGGTCAATAGGCGCGGTAGCGGAGCGTTCTGTAAGTCTGTGAAGGTGGTTTGTGAAAACTGCTGGAGATATCAGAAGTGAGAATGCTGACATAAGTAGCGTAAAAGAGTGTGAAAAACACTCTCACCGAAAATCTAAGGGTTCCTACGTTAAGTTAATCTGCGTAGGGTTAGTCGGTTCCTAAGGCAAGTCCGTAAAGGAGTAGTCGATGGCAATCAGGTTAATATTCCTGAACCTCTTAAGTGTGACGGGTTTCGTATTTGTATAGGACTTATTGGATTGTCCTATGCTTAAAAGAAGCTCCAGGAAATAGCACTTATATTTATGAGGCCGTACCGTAAACCGACACTGGTGGATGGGTAGAGTATACTAAGGTGTTGAAAGAATGATGTTGAAGGAACTCGGCAAATTGTACCTGTAACTTCGGAAGAAGGGTAACCTGCTTTTAGGCAACTATTAGTAGGTGGCACAAAATAGGGAGTAGCGACTGTTTACTAAAAACACAGGACTCTGCAAACACGTAAGTGGAAGTATAGGGTCTGACGCCTGCCCGGTGCTGGAAGGTTAATAGGAAGGGTGCAAGCTCTAAATTGAAGCCCCAGTAAACGGCGGCCGTAACACTGACGGTCCTAAGGTAGCGAAATTCCTTGTCGGGTAAGTTCCGACCCGCACGAATGGCGTAACGATTTCTCCACTGTCTCCAACATCAATTCAGCGAAATTGAATTCCCCGTGCAGATGCGGGGTACCCGCGGTTAGACGAAGAGACCCCGTGCACCTTTACTATAGCTTTACATTGCTATTAAAAATGTGATGTGCAGGATAGGTGGGAGACTTTGAAGTTATGGCGCTAGCTGTAATGGAGTCAACCTTGAGATACCACCCTTCACATTTTTGATATCTAACTATGTTTCATTATCTGAAACTAGGACATTGTATGGTGGGTAGTTTGACTGGGGCGGTCGCCTCCTAAAAAGTAACGGAGGCGTGCGAAGGTAAGCTAGAGCTGGTCGGAAATCAGCTTGATAGTACAATGGCACAAGCTTGCCTGACTGCGAGGCTGACAAGCCAAGCAGAGACGAAAGTCGGTCATAGTGATCCGGTGATTCTGTATGGAAGGGTCATCGCTCAACGGATAAAAGGTACGCCGGGGATAACAGGCTGATGGTGTTCAAGAGTTCATATCGACGACACCGTTTGGCACCTCGATGTCGACTCATCACATCCTGGGGCTGGAGAAGGTCCCAAGGGTTCGGCTGTTCGCCGATTAAAGTGATACGTGAGTTGGGTTTAGAACGTCGTGAGACAGTTCGGTTTCTATCTGCCGCGGGTGAAGGAAATTTGAGAAGATCTGACTCTAGTACGAGAGGACCGAGATGGATATACCTCTGGTGTACCAGCTGTTATGCCAATAGCATTGCTGGGTAGCTATGTATAGATGGGATAATTGCTGAAAGCATATAAGCAAGAAACCCTCTTCAAAAAGATTTCCCAATTAAGGCCGTGGGAGACTACCACGTTGATAGGCTAGGTGTGGAAGCATGGTAACATGTGAAGCTAACTAGTACTAATAGCCTGATTGATTTATTTGCTTTCTGTATGTGTATATGCAGTGTTAAATATTATAATTGAGATTAAAAATTTTTATTGACTTGGTGGCTATAGCAAAAATGAAACACCCGATCTCATCTCGAACTCGGAAGTGAAACTTTTTAGCGCTGATGGTACTTGAAAAGGGAGAGTAGGTCGCTGCCAAGTTTATAAAAATTTTTTTCTTAACTTCTTCCTTTGTTGCTAATTCCTTCAAGCAACATTTTTATACTTGATTTTAATAATAATGATCTAGGGCTTTGTGCCAATTCTTGATTTAAACGGTGGTCACTTTGCTGTAAATATTGACTTTTTTGCTCTAAATACTGACCTTGTTCAAATGCTAATCCCCACTGTGTACGATAGTAAGACTCTTTATATTTATAGAAGCTACTTTCTACCATAAAACACCACACCTATTAACCATCTTTAAAAATTTTACTTATGTTATCATAAATAATATAGTTGTAAATACCTTAATTGAGATTTTTTTTATTTTATTTTTTTTAAGCAAATAGTTAGGTCTTTTTGTAAGTTTTTATAGCTTGCTTGCATAATGTTTCTGTGAGCTATTATTATGTAGTAGTATCCAGTGTTACTTATATTGAGTATACTGGCTTTGGTAAGTGCTCGTAATCGTCTTTTGATTTTGTTTCTTTTTGTTGCTTTTCCAGTTTTTTTGCTAACAACCAGACCTATTCTAATGGTATAGAGATGCCTTTCTGGTTCTCTCTCTTTTATGGCATATAATGATATGTAGAACCCACGATAAAAAATACTGCCAGGTGCTAGTTTATTTTTGAAAGCAAATGAAAAATCTTTTTTTTTATGCTCGATAATTTAACTATGCACATAATTTTTTGCATCCTAATGAGCGACGCCTATTAAGTATCTTTCTTCCAGCTCTTGTTGCCATGCGTGAGCGGAAGCCGTGCCTGCGTTTCCTTATCAAATTTTTAGGTTGAAATGTTCTCTTCATTATTTTTATAAATATAATTAGTCATTTTAAATTATTTTGCTTTATTGTCAAATGATGGTTGCATTATAATATATTGAATGTTCTTTAAAATTGTACTTTCGTAAAATAAGATTCAATATGTGAGTAGATGAATTCATTGACAATAATCCTTTTACCTATACTACTAATTCTTTTGTTCTGCTTTAGTAAGCTTCAACGAGTAGATAAGATTAAAGCTTATTTATGTCTTAGTTGTATATGGACATTGACTTGGTTATTGATGCTCTATAACAATTATTTTGTTACTCCTATTTCTATAGCATTACTTTTTCTCATGTTTGCTTTTATCTTTAAAAGTAAGAGGAATAAGATAATCAAGTTTTTATTGTTTGTGGCTCTTGCCGTATCATTTTTTATCACTTTATTTATAATGCTATCTATTCTTACTCAGTCTGTTGAATTTTTTAAAAAAGTATCTATTTCAGAGTTCTTATTTTGTTTAAAGTGGAGTCACAATGTAGTAACTATTGGTAAAGAAAAGGTAGGATGTTTTGGTATAGCCCCGCTTTTGGTTGGTACATTAGTTATAACCATTGTAGCGATGTTCATTGCTGTTCCACTTGGTTTGTTTTCTGCGATATATATTAGTGAATATGCGAGTGGGAAAGTACGTTATATTGCTAATACAACTTTACAAGTTTTATCTGCTATTCCTACAGTTGTCTATGGGTATTTCTCAGTTGTATTTTTATCTTCTGCTGTGAAACGAATAGCGAATTTCTTTGGTTTAAATATACACTCAGAGAGTGCCTTGGTTGCTGGTTTATCGATTGGGATAATGATTCTTCCTTTTATTATTTCTTTATTAGAAGATGCTATCAGGTCTGTGCCAAAGAGCTTGCGTTATGGTTTTATGGCATTGGGAGCAACCCCAGCAGAAACTATATGGCACATAACGATACCTTATGCAATGCCTACAATTTTAAGTGCAATTTTATTGTCAGTTTCGAGAGTAATAGGTGAAACAATGATTGTGTTGATGGCTGTAGGAATCAACTCAAACTTAACTTTTAATCCTCTCAATTCAGTTACTACCATTACTGTACAGATAGCTACGTTACTTACTGGGGATCAGGATTTCAGTAGTGTGCAAACACTTGCTGCTTATGCTCTCAGTTTAGTGTTATTTATTATTACTTGGCTGTTAAATGCATTTGCATTGTTTATAATAAAGCGTAATTAGGAACGTTTTAATGTTGCAAAATTTCCATTAATGATATAAGATTTATTTTCTTAGGAAGTTTTGTAGGGAGCTTCTTTGTAAAATTATAGTGTTAGGTGATAAAAAAATAAAAAGATGAATACAGGTAGAACAGTTAAGGTAACTCAAGCAGTTATTGATTTAAAGTTTGAAGGTGAACTACCTAAAATATTTAATGCTTTAAAAAGCAAACTAAAATATAAGGGCAAGGAGCTGGTTTTAGAAGTTTCACAGCATATAGGCGACAATATAGTCCGTTGTATTGCTATGGATAGCACAGATGGTGTATCAAGAGATGATGAGTTTGTCGATACATGTGCACCAATATCAGTTCCGGTTGGACGTTCAACTTTAGGAAGAATTTTTAATGTTGTAGGAGAACTTATAGATGAGTGTGGTCCACTGAAAGGAAAGTATGATTTAGAATCTATACACAGAGCACCTCCAAGTTTTACCGAACAGAAAATACAGGAAGAAGTTTTAGTTACGGGAATAAAAGTTATAGATCTTCTTGCACCTTACCTTAAAGGGGGAAAAATTGGTTTATTTGGTGGAGCTGGTGTTGGTAAAACAGTTCTAATAATGGAATTAATTAACAATATTGCAAAAGCCCACAAAGGATTTTCCGTGTTTGCTGGGGTAGGGGAGAGGACACGTGAAGGTAATGACCTTTATCACGAGATGGTTACTTCAAATGTAATAAATGTAAATGAACATGAAAAATCTCAAGCTGTTTTGGTTTATGGTCAGATGAATGAGCCTCCCGGGGCTAGAGCTAGGGTTGCTTTAACAGCTTTAACTATGGCAGAGTATTTTCGTGATCGTGAAAACCAAGATGTTTTATTTTTTGTGGATAATATCTTCCGTTTTACGCAAGCTGGTTCTGAACTTTCTGCTTTACTTGGAAGAATACCTTCGGCTGTTGGTTATCAGCCAACCCTTGCAACCGATATGGGTGCAATGCAAGAGAGAATAGCTTCAACTACTTCAGGTTCCATTACTTCTGTGCAGGCGATATATGTTCCTGCAGATGATTTAACTGATCCGGCTCCTGCAACCACATTCTCTCACCTTGATGCAACCACGGTGTTATCAAGGCAGATAGCTGAAATGGGGATATACCCTGCTGTTGATCCACTTGATTCAACTTCTCAGTCTTTGTCTGCTGAAATCATTGGTGAAGAGCATTATAAGGTGGCTTCTGAGGTGAAGCGTATATTGCAGACTTATAAATCACTGCAAGATATTATTGCAATACTTGGTATGGATGAACTATCTGATGAGGATAAAATTACTGTTGATAGGGCGCGTAAAATTCAGAAGTTTCTCTCTCAACCTTTTCACGTTGCAGAAATATTTACTGGTATGCCTGGTAAATTTGTTTCACTTTCCGATACGGTTTCCAGTTTTAAAGGGATTGTTGAAGGCAAGTATGACCACTTACCAGAGGCTGCGTTTTATATGGTAGGAAATATAGATGAAGCAATAGAAAAGGCTGAATTAATAAAGGCTGAAGCTAAAGTTGGGGCTAAAAATTAGAGATTATGAACACCTTCAAAGTGCAATTTTTTTCTCCTGATAATCAAATTTCATTCAATAGAGTGATTTCTCTTTCAGTAAATGGTCTCGAGGGTGAGCTTATGGTTTTAGCTCATCATTCTCCTTACTTAATTTATTTATTGCCTGGCGTAATTACTGTTAAGATGAGTAGTCGAAAAGAAGAAAAAGTTGTAGTGGATAACGGTGTGTTGGAAGTTGCAGGTAATAGTTGTAGTATTGTGACAAGTCAAGTGCAGGTTTTTGATTGTGCAGTTCATGATGAGGAATTGTGCAAGAGCAAAAGGATAAACATGCAGTTGAATTATCTAAGTCAGTAAGTTTTTATTGTACGTTGTTTGTTAATGGGGGAGTAGTATGGAAATTTTTCTTGATAGCGTTAATTTAAAGGAAATTAATGAACTAAAAGAGTTCATTGATGGCATAACAACTAATCCTTCTTTGATAGCAAAATCTGGGCGTAAAGATAAATACGAAGATTTAATAGGTGAAATATGCTCTGTTGTAAAAGGGTCTGTTAGTGTGGAAGTTGTTGCCAATAATCATGAGGATATGATTGAAGAAGGACTTAGGTTGGCAGAAATTGCTGGCAATATTGTAGTAAAATTGCCTCTTACACGTGAAGGGTTAATTTCTTGTAAAAAGTTGTGGACACAGCATAAAATACCTGTTAACATTACATTATGTTTTTCTCCTGGACAAGCACTGCTTGCCGCTAAGGCCGGTGCTTGTTTTATTTCCCCTTTTGTTGGTCGTCTTGATGATATAGGCTATGATGGCTTATCACTAGTAGAAGATATATGCACTATATATTCTAATTACGGCTTTGATACTAAAATTCTTGTTGCATCAGTGAGAAGCCCAACACATGTAATAGAGGCTGCAAGGCTTGGTGCCGATTCAATTACTGTGCCAGCAAAGGTACTTAAACAATTACTTAATCATCCGCTTACCAACCAGGGGCTGGCAATATTTGAAAAAGACTGGAGTACAAAACAATAGGCAGTTGTAGAAATTTGCTAAAAGGCACAAAAACCCTGTAGTAATCTTAGCCATTTTACGGTATCCATTCAGATAATAGTGTTAACTTAAGGAAAAACGCTAGTGATTGTGTATAACATTTCTCTCAAAAATTTTTACCATTAAATTATCCAAAAGTCATGGCATAGCCAATATGCTAGTATTAAAGCAAAAATTCAAGTAGTTGATACTGGGATAACGTCTTCATAGTAGCACAATGTTTGTATAGCTGCATGCTTAAACTAGAATAACACCATTAATTTACTTTCATTCTATGGTTATCTTTTTAGCCAATCAACTATATTTTATGTTAAAAGCCAAAGACGCCATCTAATTTTTATTTATACTCAAGCTAATGATACGCATATTTCAGAATTGTAGACATGATGAACCTCTTATAAGAAAGATCCAGGAAAAATGCAGCGCGCATACGACAGAAATAAGCATGCATGTGCACCTACATGCACTGAAGAAGATACACTAAACTTTTTAGTGAACTTCGTTGTTTAATGGAAAAGCTTGCAAGCGAAGAGAGATTTTTGGATCCTAAAACACCTTCGCCGTTAATTATAGCAAAGCTATAAAGTATGTCAAGCAATTTTTATCTAATTTATGACTTTATTTCTATGGCTTTAAAAAAAGCTGGATTCTAGCATTATGAGCTGGAATCCGAAAAAAATATAAATCGAAGTAGTTTAACTACTTCGATGGTAGAGTTTCAAAAAGGAAATTACTTCTATTTAGAACTTTTTTTGTAAATCGTTCTTAACATTTATCTCACTATTAAAGTTAATATCTTATTATAATTATATAAAAATTTATTTTGTCTTAACTCTGTGGGTTCCTTAGTAGTTACTCTCTAATCCTGTATTGTTTTTTGTAACGTTATTGCGAGAGTTTGATCTAAGCTACTTATATTTTTGGCAGTTTCATAAATTGACCTTATTAACAAAACTAACTAATATCTAAGTAAATTACCATCTAAATATGGAAACTGATATAGTAATAGTGGGTGCTGGGCCTGTTGGAATATTTACCGCTTTTCAAGCGGGAATGCTCGATATGAGATGTCATATAATAGATATTTTAAATCGGGCAGGAGGACAATGTGTTGCTCTTTACCCAGAAAAACCAATATATGATATACCTGGCTATCCTGTCATTACTGCTCAAAGGTTAATTGAACAGTTAATGGAGCAAGCTTCGCCATTTGAACCTGTTTACCATCTAGGCCAAAGGGTGGAGAAAATTTTGGATAATGACAGTCAAAACTTCACTGTGATAACAAGCACAGGCATGGAGATAAAATGTAAAGCTGTTATCATTGCTGCAGGCAATGGAATGTTTGAACCTAATCGCCCACCTCTTAGTGGTATATTAGAATATGAAAATAAATCCGTATTTTATAGCGTAAATAAAATTTCTGATTTTCAGGATAAAACTATAGTTATTGCGGGAGGGGGGGATTCTGCGGCTGATTGGACTATAGAACTTTCTAAAGTTGCAAAGAAAATTTATGTAGTACATAGAAGAAAGGAATTTCGTTGTGCTCCTGAAATGAGAAATAAATTAGAATTGCTTGAAAATAATGAAAAGATAGAGCTTATAGTGCCATATCAACTGCATGGACTAGCGGGAAGTGATGGGCAGTTGAGTGCGGCGATAGTGAAAAACATTGCTTCTGGAGAAGAAAAAGAAATATCTGCTGATTTTTTACTACCGTTTTTTGGTCTGTCAATGAATTTGGGGCCAATAAGCAATTGGGATTTAAAATTGGAACATAGTCGCATAGTCGTTGACCAGGCTACACTTAGAACCAGTAGAGATAGGATATATGCAATTGGAGATATGGCTACTTACTTAGGCAAACTAAAGTTGATACTAAATGGTTTTGCCGAGAGCGCTATGGCTTGTTATGACATACACAAAGTAATCCACAATTCTCCAGTTAATTTTCAATATTCAACTTCCAAGGGAGTTCACAGGAAAAAAAGCGATTTACTTTAAGTCAAACTACTGTATATTGGCTTTATAGCTTTAGTTTTGTATGAATATACCTAGTATAGAAAATTGTAATTTTCAAGACAAAGCTGTTTTACTCAGAGTTGACTTCAATGTTCCTATAAAAAATGGAAAGGTTCATGATGCCACTCGTATTTTGAGGGCGCTTCCTACTATTCAACACTTGGTAAATGCAGGTGCGAAAATCATTATTATATCACACTTTGGCAGTCCAAAAGACAGAGACGGAGGTCTATCGCTAAAAAACGTAGTTGAGACTTTATCGCACCTGCTGGGCAAAGAAGTGAAATTTGTTGATGATTGTGTTGGTGAAAAGGTGCAAAGAGCAGTAGATGCGATGGATAGAGGGGATATAATATTACTAGAAAATCTAAGGTTTTATAAAGAAGAAGAACAGAACAGCTTAAATTTTGCTAAACAACTAGCATCTCTAGCGGATGTATATGTTAACGATGCATTCTCTTGCTCTCATAGAGCTCACGCTTCCATTTCACGCATTACAGAACTTTTATCTTCCTATGCAGGATTTTGCTTGCAAGATGAGCTAAGATATCTTGAAAAGGCTGTATCATTTGATGCTAAACCTATTACTGCAATAGTTGGGGGAGCTAAAATATCAACTAAAATAAAAATGCTGATAAAGTTAGCAGAGAAGGTTGATTATCTGGTCCTTGGTGGTGCAATTGCTAATAATTTTTTATTGTTTAATGGAGTGAATATCGGCAAGTCTTTCTTTCAGAGTGGTGTTGATGGTCTCCTGCATGATGTTGTTGACACAGCAAATAAAAACAATTGCAAAATAATTGTGCCTGAAGATGCTTTGGTTGCAGTAAACTCTGATTACAGCACTGGCACTTTGAGAAAAACCGAATCCATTTTAGATGATGATATAATTTTAGATATTGGGCCTCAAACTTTAAGCACAATAAGCAGTATAATAGCGAGCAGCAAAACTCTGCTATGGAATGGACCTATTGGTGTTTTTGAACATTCGGCTTTTGCAAATGGTACAGTTGAGGTGATGAGAATGGTAAGTCGTTTGACACACGAAGGAAAGTTAACTAGTGTAATAGGGGGAGGCGATAGCCTATCTGCAGTAAATGCTGCAGGTCTCACTGATAAAGATTTTACATATATTTCAACCGGTGGAGGAGCGTTTTTAAGTTGGCTCAGTGGTGACGAGATGCCGGGAGTTGCTGCGCTGCATAGACATTAGATTAAAGCTTTTTTAAATTGTTACTTGTACCCTAGCTTTTTTATGAAGTTATGTCGTTATTATGTCAAAAACAGCTAAGTTAATCTTGTGCTTAATAATACCAGTAATTGGATTTGTTTTTTATGTTAGGGATCATTATTTCAATGATGTGAATTCACAAATTGACTTTGAGCCGTTTTTCAAAACAGATTCTTCAGGTCCAGACTATATTCCACCGTTTCCAGAGTTGACTGATTTTGATATAGGAGTATTGCGAATCTGTGGAGATTGGGGAACATATCCTGATGAAGAAGATTTCAGAATTTTGCTTGATTGCCCGCAACATCGAGAAGTAGTGAAAGAAATGTACGATAGGCTCGATCATCAAGTGATTACACCGAATGCAGACTTGGAATTGTTTAAGGATGAACTAACCAAGATCTGGTTTACAAATAGCGGAATTGAAAAAGAGACTATAGGATTTGGACATATTTTTTGTGGTGAACCAGATAGATTAGGGCTAGGTGGTATGCATTTTGTAGGTAGGTATGTTGAAGCTCAAGAAGATAAATGGGCAGGTGCGATTTGGAGTGATAAGTCTCTGTGTAACAAGATAGAGGTTGATCCGCCAGTTTATACATTTGGAATGAAATATTTGGGTAAAGATGGGGAAGTGAAAGTTAAGTGTCCAAATGGGTATGCATATAACCTTCATGCTGATGATATTTTAGTTTCTGCAACTAAAGCATTTAAGGAACTGGGAAAGGATGGAATGTGCCTATACAAAATGGAAGATGACAATTATCAATCAGTGTTTGTGAGAAAGAATAACGCTATACTTACGTTCTACCCTGACTTAACACCAAAGTGTAATGATAAAAGTACTAATTGTAGCTGTAGCAAATCTTGATAGGCACACTGGCTGAAAAAAAACTAAACAAATATTGATTTATATGTATTATATTAGTTTAGTTATATTATGGGTGGTTTCCACAATTTGTGGAACGTTAAAGCTACATGAAGCTTATAGTAAAAAAATGTTTATCAATTTTGTTTGTCTCTGCACTTTTGTTGCTTGTTATCTTTCCAGCACCTCTTATATCTGAGCAGCAATCTCATTTAAATAGCATCGAGGACGATTTTCAGGATTTGCAAAAAAATCTGCCATCCTTAAAAAATCTACTGTTTTTGGATCCTGCACCGAATTCACATTATGATGATAGAGGTGACAAAAAAGTGTTGATGGTGGTAGTGCACCATACCGAATCTCCAACATTAAAAAGCACAAAATGCGCATTAAATTCTTCAGGGATATCAGTGCAGCTTATCGTCGATAGAGATGGCAGCGTTACTCTAATGGTTCCACTCGAAAAACGAGCATGGCACGCTGGCATAAGTTATGCAAAAGTTCAAATAGATGACATGGTTAAAGAGCTGCAAAAACTGAATGATTATTCTATAGGCATAGAGATTGTAAACACAGGGCTTGAGCCTTTTTCAGAAGAACAAATGAGGTCTGTTAAGGATCTAATTTTGTACCTTATGGAACGCTTTAAGATCAGAAAAGATATGATATTTGGTCATGCCGAGATAGGCACTATAGTGTACAATCCAGCCATTGTAGGTTACGTGATGCGTAAGCCTGATCCACATAAGCTGTTTGATTGGGAATTATTGGAAAAAAATGGCATTGGATTGCATATAGGTGATAGAATCAATTCTCAAGATGCAGAACAAAAAGTAAATGAAATTTTATATAAGATGGGTGATAAGGGTGAAGATATTTTGAAATTAAAGAAAAGATTAAATAACTTTCTCTATAAGATAGAGCCTGGGATTAATAAAGAAGGTAGTATAATTTTTCCTGAAAATGGCGTTGATTACTCAGATGAGTTTGATGAAAGTTTTGCGTGGGTCATTAGTCAATTTTCAATGCGCCATTTACCAAAAGAAATAAGGAAGGAATTGCTTTTAAAGCTGGAATGGGAAGATATTCTGCCTGAACTTTTAAGCGAGTATGGCAAGTGTATTTTCAAAAGATTCAAATTCTTGAGTGATAAAATTGAGTCAAGTTTACAACCACCATTTTTGAACGAAGCAGATTACAAGTGTTTGTTATCGTTTCTTGCGCAATACGAAAATAACGTTTCTTCTAATGCATTTGCTATGTTAATGTATAAGATCAAGCTGTATTATGATTCTTATCTAAGATATAATATAAGGTCTTCACTTTATATGCCATTTAAGCTTAATGTATTTGTAAAGTTAGATACCTTGAAGAATGAGATATCGTTTTTAAAGTCTCTAAGCCCAGAAAAGGCTATAGAAGTTTCGAGTTTAATTGACGAGTTTAGGTCAGAAGTTTTATCTGACTTCCAAGATTTTGAGAAGCAATGGTTTCAGGAATTTAAGGACACTTGGAAACAAGAATTTATACCCAATATGGAAAAACAAATGTATTGGACTGCGCTGCATGAAACTATATTGGAATATTTAGAAAAGGCAAAGGAAGAGGTTTTAAAAACCAACTTAGCTACTTGATAGCAACTTATTAAATAGTAATGGTAAGGTATAACAAGTAAAAAAGGTTGGATAAGATAGTGAATAAAGTAAAAACACTGAGATTTAATTTGAAATAACCTGATAAAACTTGAATTGTACTTCCAAGCGCTGGCATCCATGAAAGTAGTACAACTGCACAAATCAGTAAATTTCTTAAACCTTTTGATATTATATATTGCTTCTCTAATTTGTGATATGATTTCCTGATAGAAATTGTTATTCTACCTAAGTGCCAATTAACTATTCCACCAATGCTTGATCCTAATACTCCAAAAAGTAACATAAGTAGTGGATCATAATATGATCTGAAGCATAACATAGTGTAAAACACAAAGCTATGGTGTATAGGTAAAATCAGTGATGATACTAGATTATCTGTGAACAACAGGAAATAATTTTCCATATGAACTTACCAGGTTGTTGTACCATCTTCATTATCAGAAATTGAGACTCCCATTTGTTTTAGTTGTTCTCTTATTTTATCTGCAGTGTCATAATCTTTGTTTTGTTTTGCTGCTCTTCTTAAATCTATTAATCTTTTTATTTCTTGATGATTCACGCCAGTAGTAAACCACTCTTCATAGCTTAACTCAAGAAGACCAATAAATCTTGCACTCTTTACAAAACTTTCAGTTAATTTAAGTTTTTCATTTTCATTATTCGTTTTGTTGATTTTTGTGGCCATTTCATGCAATACAGCTAAAGCTTCAGGGATGTTTAAGTCATTTTTCAAAGCCTCTATGAAATCTTTAGAAACTTCCGCATCGCTTTTCTCAATACTAACACCACGTAATAACCGATAAAACTTGTTTAGAGTTTCTTGCGACTCAGAAATAACATTTTCTGTCCAGTCAAGAGGTTTTCTATAGTGAGTTTTAAGTAGTGCGTAACGTATTACTTCCCCCTTTATCCCGTTTGTAAGTAGATCCCTTACCTTGACTATATTAAATAGGGACTTGCTCATTTTCTCTTTATTGACCGTAAGAAAACCATTATGTACCCAATATTTCGCAAACGTTGATCCTACAAATGCAGATTTGCTTTGCGCAATTTCATTTTCATGATGAGGAAATTGTAAATCTATACCGCCACCATGAATGTCAAAATCTTGACCAAGATAAGCGTAGGACATTGCTGAGCATTCTATATGCCATCCTGGTCTTCCTTCTCCCCATGGGCTATTCCAGTAACTTGAAAGTTTATAGTCAATATCGTTTGCAGGCTTCCATAACACAAAATCTCCAGGATGCTTTTTATTTTCACCAATTCCAACTCTACTACCATGGTCCAGTTCATCAATTTTTTTCCCTGATAAAGCACCATATTCAGGGTAAGATTCTACGCTAAAATATACATGCCTGTTGGATTTATAGGCATGACCAGATTGCAACAAATATTGGATTAATTCAATAATGCGGTCTATATTTTCCGTTGCCTTTGGTTCATGTGTTGGTTCTGCACAATTTATACTTTTCATATCTTCATGGAAAGCCTGAGTGTAATATGTGCTGATGCTTTCTATGCTGCTATTTTTCTCATTTGCTGCATTGATTATTTTATCGTCAATATCAGTTATATTGCGCACATAAGTAACTTTGCCGTAACAAGATTTTAGTAGTTGAAATAACACATCATAAACAACAACAGAGCGTGCATTACCTATGTGTGCCGTATCGTATACCGTTGGCCCACAAACATACATTTTTACATGAGCTTTGTTGATAGGCGTAAAGAGCTCTTTTTTTTTTGTTAGAGTGTTGTAGAGCCTAACCATATACAAAACTTTTTAGAAAGGAAAATGCTCCGAGTATGAGCTGTGGTCCTTTAACTATTACAACAAGAGTAAGTAATAACCCACACAATGATACTAAGACTCCCAATATAGAGAGAAGTCCATCTTTACTCATAATACCAAGCGAAATGAGAGTTGTGCCAATTGCAGGAATGAAGTTAGTTAGGGGCAGCGGAATGGCTATCGATAATGCACAGAGCAGCATTATAAAAGCTAGAATTTTTTCACCAGGTCCATAGAAAATGAAAAACATTCTTGGTTTCATGAACTTCTCTATTCTTTTTAATGCAGGTGAAGTTTTTTCTACCACGAGAGCTAGTGTTGAGCGTTGAAAAGATTTTCTTTCTAGCCAATTGGGCATCCAAGGAGAGTGGAAACCAAATAAAAGCTGCAGTGAAAATAAAATTAAAGGTATAGAAAGTATGGTTGTATAACCAGGTGGAACTGGTATGGGTACCGACAATGGCAAGGAGAAAATGATTATTAAAATACCAAAACCGCGCTCTTGTAAAGCTGCTTTAATATCAAACAATGTCACTTTATCGTCATTAGTATCTGCAACTTCTTTTAAAATGTCAGATGCTAATTTTTTATTTTCAGTCAATTTTTCACTTTTTTGCACAGGTATCCTTTAACAAAACCATTCCTTTTAACTAGCATAATTATTGCTATATTTCAACATTCATTATTTGTTTACACCCGAGATTCATCTTGTGTTAAGATGTTGTAAACAGGTGCAAATTTTTTAGGAAAGAGAATGCTCCTGTTATAAGCTGCGGCCCTTTGATTATTACAACAAAAGTAAGCAATAATGCGCACAATGAGATTAAGACCCCCAATATGGAAAGAAATCCGTCTTTACCCATAATACCAAGCGAAATGAAGGTTGCGCCGATTGCAGGAAGGAAGTGAGTAAAAGGTAGCGGAAGAGCTATTATCACTGCACAAAGCAACATCATAAAAGCCAAAATTTTCTCACCAGGTCCATAGAAAATGAAAGATATTCTTGGTTTCATGAACTTCTCTATTCTTTTTAATGCGGGTGAAGTTTTTTCTACCACGAGAGCTAGTGTTGAGCGTTGAAAAGATTTTCTTTCTAGCCAATTGGGCATCCAAGGAGAGTGGAAACCAAATAAAAGCTGCAGTGAAAATAAAATTAAAGGTATAGAAAGTATGGTTGTATAACCAGGTGGAACTGGTATGGGTACCGACAATGGCAAGGAGAAAATGATTATTAAGATACCAAAACCGCGCTCTTGTAGAGCTGTTTTAATATCAAATAGCGTCACTTTATCACTATCAGCGTTGTTAGTATCTGCAACCTCTTTTAAAATATCGGAGGCCAATTTTTTATCTTCAGTCAAATTCTCGCTTTTTTTTGTATTCATTCTTTAACAAAATAATTCCTTCTAACTAACATAATTGCGGTAGTATTTCAATCTATTCTTTAGCTAGTTCAAGTTTTTAAACAAATGACACGCACTAAAGTACGTGTCACAAAGTGTAAAGACGCTAACGATCTGGTTCGTTAGATGATAGTTTCTCTGAATCCTTAAGTTCTTGCTTAAGATTTTTAATGCCTTTTCCTAAATCACCCATAACTTGTGGTAACCTACCTGCACCAAACAGAACTAAGATTATTATTAAGACTAGAAACAATTGCCATGGTCCTAAACTCATTTACACCTCCATTTAAAATATTAACTTTTGGATATTAAACCTGACAGAAATCAAGTAACACATAAATTATATCACCTTTATTTAATTATAGGTCAAAATTTTTCAATCCATTTTATAATAATTTTAAACTGGATTATTTTCTTACAGCCGTCAAACGGAAGCTTCTCTCCTAGCTATAAAGAGAGAGCTCATTGAAGAACTTTGCTAATGTGCGATCCTTAGGCCTGCGATATATATCGCTGGAAACTCCTGATTGAATAATTTTGCCGCTTTTCATTACATAGATAAAATCTGCAACTTTCAATGCTTCTTGTGGGTCGTGGGTTACCATTAGCACAGGAATATTTTTACTTTTAAAAAGAGACAATATATGGTGTCTTGTTTGGCACTTAAGCAGTATATCTAAGTTAGAAAATGGCTCATCAAGCAACACAACATCAGGATTTTGTGCCATGACTCTTGCTATTGCGACTAATTGTTGCTGCCCTCCTGATAGAGCATTAGGATACATATATTCATATTTTACTATGTTTAATAGCTTCAAAATTTCCAATGCAGTAAGGTACTTTTCTTTTTTGGAAACGCCACGAATAGCAAAAGTTATGTTTTCTACTACTGTTTTGTGGGGAAATAGTGCAGAATGTTGGAAAATTAATCCAACATTTCTGTGTTCTATTGCAATTGATGTATCATCGCTTGCAACTAGCCTATCATTTATAAAGATGGTGCCAGATTTTGGGTTTTCTATTCCTGCAATTAATTTTAAAATTGTTGACTTGCCGCAACCTGAATGTCCCAATAAGCATGCAACATTCCCTCGTTTTACTTCGATGTTTATACTGCTTAAAGCAAAGTCATCTTGATTGTTATAGGAATAACTAATGTTGTTAACTAGCATCAATTTAAACTATGTTATTAAATATAATAACATTATACTCAAGAAATATACAGGAATGTTTTTTGTTATTATAAATTGGTGATGCAGGGGATCTAGAAAACTACGAGATTTTTTGCTATGATATTGTGCAAATACATGGGACTATAGCTCAGTAGGATAGAGCGTTGGATTCCTAATCCGAAGGCCGTGCGTTCGAATCGCACTAGTCCCATATATTAATTAATATAACCAAAACTTGCCACAATAGCCTGTTTTAACCGTCTATATTCAGTTATTTTATAGCGCAAGTGCCTTTTTCTATTACATATTTAACATTGACAGAATTTACCTTAGGGTTAGGGACTTTAGGTTTTGTTCTCAACTGTTTAACTTTTGCATCATAGCTAGAATCATAACCTGAGTGCTTGCTTTCGTACTTTTGTTTTATTTCTTTTACACTCAAATTTGCTTTGGTATCGACTTTTCGATTACTACTCCGTTGCTGATTAATTAGCTCACTGTGTTCAATTGATTTCATTCGCTCTTGCCACTGACTTATTTTGTCTTTCACTAGGCTATGTGATCCCAGAGTGTGATGGTAAGTTTCTGAGTTAGCTTTTATATCTTTTGCTTTTCTTTCAGCTCTTTTCTTGGATAAATCTACTTTAGCGTAAATAGGTTCTTCTGATACACTAGAGTAACCACTATCTTCCAATGACAAATTTTCAGTAGATTCTTTATATGGCTCAGCATAAATAGGCTCTTCTGATGTATCCAAATCCTTCAACGAGTTACCGACTTTGGAGTCATATACCTCAGTATAAATGGGTTCTTTAGAAAGCAAATTTAGCTGATATTGAAAGGTTATAGGAGGTTTTTTAAGCAGATTACTAATTGAGTTAGCATTAAGTTTTAACTCTGCTACTTCCTTAAACTCATTAAAACCCTCTACTTCTTTGAAAATCCTTAATATATCTTTTTTTTCCTTGCCATTTTTAGGCATTGCACCGTGTATTACTAACTCACCTAGCACTAAACAGCATTTTTCTCTATGGTCTTTGAGAAACTTCCTAGCTTGCACCGATATATCCTCTTTCTCGTGAGCAAGTGCTCTTTTGTATTTATAAACTATATCACTGGTGTCTATTGTATTGACGTTTGCGCCAGCGTTAATAAGTAATTTTACTGTGTCGTGGTCAAGGTTATCTACTGCATATTCTAAAGCACGGGTTAAAACTTGGTTATTATTCGTATTAAATGATTCTGTATTTCCAAAAGGGAGTGAAAAGAGTTTTTTGAAATTATTTGTTACCTTATTAAGGCTTAAAGCTAATTTCACACCTTTTGTATTATTGTTTTTAGTATGTCTAGTTAAAAAATTACCTATTATACCCATTGTTGTACCCCTCTATAAAAGCTCACTATCACTGTACAATTTTAAACTATGGTTTATTTATTTTGTATTAACAGTAGCTTTACCTGTTGCATTATAATTATCTGTCTCCCTAAATGTTGGTATGACTCATTTCTCCTATCCACCAGTAAAACTTCTCCAACTACTCACTCCACAAAAGTAGTACTTTTCTTCCTAAAATCCGTTAACTTTAAACAACATGGCTATGCGCTATTTGAAATATTCTCCTTGATTTTTGGAGCTAGCCAGTTTAGTTGTAAAGCCCGGTATGGATATTTTGCTTTCTTGTTTTCTCTGCTTAGTTCTTTTTGATTCGCATGCATTTCTTTATCTAACTGACTTTTCTATAGATGCGCTTTCACTAGCGCTTTGAGTAATTTATTTTTGTGTGTGTTTGGCGCTAAATGTGAACCAAAGCGTGGGATTGTGATTTCAACAAATAAAAGGTTGACTATAAAAATGTAATAATATATATGTCGGGAATTATAGTGGGTAAGATGAATAAAAAAGAATTAGTTGAAAAAATCTCATTAATTCTTGTTGAAGCTGATAGCGAAGGTATTGGTAAAGAAGCATTAGAGATTATTAATAAATTAAAAAAGCATATTAATGATAATATTATTATTGACAGTCATAACAGTAAGAAATTGACAGCTTTGGATTGTGTTATTATTGCCGACAGTCAAGGTAATCAATCAAAACTCAGTGAAAGACCAAGGATAGAGAACAAAATATTAAAGGAATTAGAAAGTGCTATTAGGGATGCAGGAGGAAAAACATCAGAGGAATTGGGACGAACAAAAAATATTTTGTATATTCAGACTACCAATGCAGCTACCGCAGAACAAGCTAGAAATGGTAGGTTAAGATGTGTAAGAAATGGCATAATAAAAAAAGTAATTTATGGTTTATGTGTTCTTGCTTTGTCTGCAAGTTCATGTTACCTAATTGAAAAATCTAAAAATGATAATACGGCTGAAAGTTCTAAGCTAATGGGTATAGCCGGTGTAGTTGGGTTGGTAGCTGCTGTGGTGTTAATTGGAATAAGTCCTGCTTTAGTAATGGGTAGGAATAGGCGAGATCGTGCAGATGTAGAAAGCGTTACTGTGGAATCTGGTGGGAGAGGAAGATAACCGACTGTAGATACAGCTATATAACAGATCAATACCTGAGTATAAATGTCTATTTAAAATGAATATGCTGATCAAGAGTTTAATAAAACGGGCAACTCAAGTAGGAAACAGTGAAGATGTAGTGCGATATATTAAGTATCTTTATCAATTTGAAAAATTTAGAGGCACATTAAACCTTACTTTGTCGCTGATAAAGCAAAATAGGCTCTCGTTTGAAGTATATCGAGAGGGATTAATAGATATGGAAGAAGGACTGTGTAAAACAATTAAGTCTTCCGGTGCAAATAGGTATGTTATTGTGCTGAGAAGGTCAAATCCGTACATTATAGTACATGAACTTTCACATATGGTTGAAAATGAGCTTAACTTGAGCTTAGAGCAGGAGTTTCTCCATAAAGTTTATCAGGATATTGAGCAAAATCTAAAACAAGCAAATATTCTTGTACAGAAGATTATTGGTCAAATTATATTTAAGGAGATACAAGCTTATCAGACTGCAAAGTCACGCGCATCGGAATTGTTTGCACGCTATTTTGAACTATTTGCTTGGGCTCAGGAGGTTTACCCTAAGGATAAAGAGTATTTAATTCGTACTCAAGATTTAAACAAAGTGTTCCTTGCTACCGGTCAGTGGAAAAAGGATTACCTGGATTCACAAATAATGAACAGATTAGACAAGGAAATAAAGGAATACAGCAATAAGACTGCCATTCAAGACGTAACCAAAGTGCAAAGCAGTTGGACTGATAAATTTTCTCCTGGGGGCAGAAAGATTAGCTCCATATTTGGAGATGATGATTAGCTTGGCAAAATACGATTAACTTTCACAGCATTTCAAAGTATAGTTTTAATAATACAGTAACTAAATATAGATGAGAACTATTTTAGCCGTTGAAACAAGCTGCGATGAAACTGCAGCAGCAATTGTGAATAGTGATAAGCAAGTCCTTGCCCACAAGATTCTTTCTCAAACAGAACACAAAAAACGCGGTGGTGTGATCCCTGAAATAGCATCACGTGCTCATATGGAACATTTGGGTGGTATAATAAAGGGTGCTATAGAAAAGTCTAACCTTAACTTTTGTGACCTAGATGCAATTGCAGCAACATCAGGACCAGGGCTCATAGGTGGATTAATAGTTGGCACGATGATGGCCAAAGCAATTGCTCATGCAGCACAAAAACCATTTATTGCAGTTAATCATTTGGAAGCGCATGTGCTAGTTATCAGGTTACTATATGAAGTCAAATTTCCGTTTTTAGTTTTGTTAATCTCGGGCGGTCACTGTCAATTTTTAATTGCACAGAATGTAGGTAAATACATTAAACTTGGAGAAACACTAGACGATTCGTTGGGTGAAGCATTTGATAAAGTAGCTAAGATGCTAGGTTTAAGCTATCCCGGAGGCCCATTAGTTGAAAGGTTGGCTAAAAAAGGTGATGGTACAAGATTTAAACTTCCAAGAGCAATGGTAAAACGTTCTGGGTGTGATTTTTCGTTTTCTGGAATCAAAACAGCGGTAAGAAACTTAGTGCAAGAACTTAAAATGAGCGAGCAAGATGTGTGTGATGTGTGTGCTTCGTTTCAAGAGTGTGTGAGCGATATACTACTCGATAGAGTCAAAAATGCGGTTGCTATGGCTGCATCTTTAAATATCAAGATCAATGATTTTGTTATTACTGGTGGAGTTGCAGCAAATAATTTTCTGAGAGAAAAATTAAAAAAACACATAAACTTGAACATCTTGTCCCCTCCTAATCACTTATGTACAGATAATGCAATAATGGTTGGATGGGCAGGGATTGAAAGATTGGAGAAAAACTACATAGATCCGCTCAATTTTGCGCCAAGGCCAAAGTGGGAATTGGTAGAACCTCTCACTGCTAAATTAGGAGGTGAATGAAGTATTAACCCTCTTTTCTTTTGTTTATGTATATTGATATTTTATTACATTAACTTAGAGTTAGCCAGCTTGCGTTAATACTTTTGCAATAAAAGTTGTATATGGTGCATATAATCAAATTAAAAGGGAAATTGTGGACATTACTCCGTCAGTAAAAAGAGAACTGAAGCAAAGTATACTATATACTTGTCTGGAAAAGTGCAAAAGTGCATTTTGGTTTATTTTCTGGTTTAGCTCAGGAATTAATTTATTAATGTTGTTCCTGCCACTTTATACCTCGCAAGTACTTGATCGGGTAATATCAAGCGAAAGCGTGTCGACGCTTGTTATGCTGACAATCATTACCTTATCTGCATTTGCATGTTCTGCAATGCTTGAAACTTGTCGATATTTAGCCATGGCGAAAATTGGTGACTGGATCGATAAAACTGCAACACCAGACCTAATAGTAAGATCAATTAGGCTAACATCAGTGCAGAGCTCAACTTCCAGTGGTGAAGCACTACGAGATCTTGGGGTAATAAAAAATTTCATTACCGGAAATGGTATATTTTCACTATTTGATACTCCATGGTCGTTAATTTACCTTGTTGTGATCTTTATGATACATACCTCTACAGGGTTTATAGCTATTGCTGGAATCATTATATTAATCTCTATGGCAATATGGAATGAGCTTGCCACTAAACGTATATTGCAAGAAACCAACGAAGAAACTATACGGAATATAAATGCCATAGATGTTGCAACAAGAAATGCAGAAGTGGTTGAAGCTATGGGTATGTCAGAATTTATAGTTTCTGATTGGTGTAAACGGAACGATCAGAATCGCATGATGCAAGTCAAGGCACAGAATCGTTCTAATCTAATTACTGGAATTACTAAGTTTTTACGCTCGACTCTACAAATATCGGTAATAGGGACGGGTGCATTACTGGCGATCACAGCTCATAAGACTGCCGGTAGTATCATTGCTGCTTCAATTTTAATGGGTAGAGTATTGGCTCCATTTGATGCAGCAGTTCATACTTGGAAATTTCTAAATCAGGCCAGAATGTCATATGGGAGACTGCAAAGACTAATATTAACGTCACCAAAAAGGGAGCAAACTATGGCTCTACCAGAACCTGAAGGAAGACTGGAGTTTGATCGGGTGTTTTTTACTCCTTATGGAAGCAATAAACCAACGGTAAAGGGTATATCGTTTGTAATAGAACCAGGAGATGTGGTTGGTGTTATTGGTGCAAGTGCTTCTGGTAAATCAACCATTGCAAAGTTAACAGTTGGTGTATGGAAGCCTATATCTGGTGTAGTAAGACTGGACGGTGCTGATGTGTACACCTGGAATCGAGAAAATTTTGGTAATTATGTTGGTTACTTACCTCAGGATATTGAGTTATTTAATACCAGTGTTAAAGCTAATATTGCTCGCATGAGACCAGATCCAAATCCTGAAGAAGTGATCAAAGCAGCAAAAATTGCAGGGATACATGAATTAATACTAAGTTTACCAAACGGATATGATACAACGATAGGAAGTTTTGGCGTGACACTTTCTGGTGGGCAGAAACAACTGCTTGGCCTTGCAAGGGCTTTTTATGGAAACACAAAACTTTTGGTGCTTGATGAGCCGAATGCTAACTTAGATAGCAGTGGAGAGGCATGCTTAATTAATGCAATCAATGTTGCAAGAAAGCAAAATACCACCACTATGGTTATAACTCACAAACTACCGTTATTGTCTGTGGTCGATAAAGTGGTTCTTATGTCAGATGGTGTTATTTATGCTATGGGACCAAGAGATGAGATTTTAAGCAAATTGGTTGCTCCATCATCGAGTGCTACAGAAGGTAAACGCTCTTCAGCAAGTGGCTAAAAAGAGAGAAATATGCAATATTTACCTTTACTTTATAGTCTACTAATATATTCAAGGTAGGATCATCCAAGTAACCTAATGATGTCATTCCAGTATGTCTTTTTGTAATCTGAATGGTACAAACCCCAACTATGGATTAGAAATAAGTGAAAAAAGACAGGAAAGAGGGTAAACTCCAAGTTATTTCCGCTTTAATAATGAGGTGACCCATGAAGAAAGATATTACAGAACTTTATTGCTGCGTCGAGGATTTTTGTTACATGGTTGATGAGAATTTTGCCAATATGCTCGTATCAAATGGAAGAAAACCAACTATAGTACTTTCGAAAGCAAATGATAAAAGTATAATAAGGAATTGAAGAAATATGAGGTAAGTAATGGGATACAGTGTAGACTTAAGAGAGAAAGCTATATCTTTGGTGGAAAAAGGGAAGTCAAAATATGAAGTAGCAGAGCCTAAGTTAAACTACCAGTTTTTGCTACATTTTTCCTTATTTTCTCATGACGAAATTTTGTTCACAGAGCCTAGATAAGGTTTTTAGGAAAAAGGAGCACCCCAAGGTCAAAGAACGTTTATAACATACCTTAAATTTTGATTAAAAGGCACTCTTAGTGGTTACACTATCCAGAACAAAATCATACTTAAGTTTAACAGCTTTTGTATACTCCTCAAAAGAAAACCTTTTAAATTAAAGAAGTCTGATGAAATAAGTTGACAATATAAACTAAAAGTATTAACATTATAATTATTAGTTTTAAATTAGGTATGGGCTATACAAGAAAACAATTAAATGAAGCAATTCAAGCAAGAAATGATCAGTTAAAAAAACGTTTTAAATCACGTCCAGTAACAGCAATATTAGTGCAAGCAGCAGGCCTAGGAATAACAATAGGAATTACAGCCGGGATAGGAGTTATTGTAGGTTTGGCTCTGAGTTATATTAGTTTATCACCTATCATTGTAGGCGGAATCATTGGTTTATCTGTACCGTTAATATCTTTAATAATTAATGCTTGTTCTGATTTCAAAACATCTGAAGAAGCTATAGAACATAAACGAATTTTAAGAGAATAGTGATAATGCCGGGCATAAAGTAAAGAATTGTATAGGTGGTATCATTGAAGCTTCTGGTATTGCTGTTGAAGAAGATATATCTGAAGAGCATCGACGAATTTTGAGAGAATATAGAAATAGCACTGAGCATAAGGTTAAAAATTGTATAAATGGTATTGCTGATGTTGCTGTGTCCTTTGGAATCGGAATAGGACTAGTTGTTCTTGGCTTCACATCACCTGCAGCGATAGGTGCCATAACTGCGATAGCATCTTTAGTTGTTTTGTACCCTTTAGGTTTTGTGATTGATAAGATAATTGAGCGCTTCTTTCCAGAGGGAAGTAGTAAACAGCCAGATAGTTCAGTTAGTAATATGGAAGTTGGTAATGCTGATAAAAACCGTAATCCTGAGCAACTGCAGTATGTGTGAGGCTAGGTGTATGGTCCCAGAGTGTGATGGTATGATAAAATATGAGAAAAAGATACCATCGAAGGAGGAGTTATGGGGGTGCGCCAGAACAACAGCGTAGAGTAATACAAAATAGTAAAGAGAGCATAGCAAAACTCTCCAAGCACTACAACCTTAACCCAAAAACTATCGTTAAATGGAGAAAACGTTCATTTACTAAAGACGCTGATATGGGTCCAAAGTATCCAAGATCAACTGTTTTAACTTTAGAAGAGGAAGCCATAATCGTTGCATTTCGAAAGCATACGCTCCTACTATTAGATGATTGCCTTTATGCCTTGCAGTCTACAATTCCGCACTTCTAGCCTGCATCGTTGTTTACAAAGGCATAACATTAGTAGACTACCAGACGTTAATGGTGAAGTTAAACCAAAAGAGTTTGTGAAGAACATGACATTGAACATCGTCTAACAAAAATTAGTCATCCTTGGACGAATGGGCAAGTTGAGCGTATGAATAGGACTTTGAAAAATGCTACAGTTAAGAAGTATTATTATCGGTCCCATCAACAACTCAAAGGGCACCTTTAAGACTTTTTTATGGCTTACAATTATGCAAAGAGGCTCAAAACTCTTAATGGTCTTACCCCTTTTGAATTTATATGTTTACAGTGGACAAAGTATCCTGAATTATTGATAATAACCATCACACTCTGGGACCATACATCCTAAAGATAATTCTATACTTAGTGAGAGGCATTAAAATTGACCACGATGATGTGTACATAGTGTTTCTGTTTCAAGAACTGGCTATGGAAATGCAAAAAAAATGTTCAACGTTGTAACGTGGCACTGGGATCCATCCTTTTTTCCTAGATTCCAGCGTCACGCGCTGGAATGACACCCTTCACAGACTTTTCAATTGCTTTAGCTATAAATATTTAAGAAATTTACTAAATGGAGAAAAAGGCAAAAGAAACCCCGAGGTAGCTAGTTATTTACTTTTGTGTCGAAATGTTGGCGTTTTTTTATCCTAAACGTTTAATAAGTGCGACTTAGCTGCTTTTTAATGCAACTTAACCTTAGCCATAAACGTTTAAGAAACTCACTAAGCAGAAAAAAAGCAAAAGAAACCCCGAGTAGCTAGTTATTCACTATCTATCTTATGATATTGGCGTTTTTGATGTCTTAAACGACTTATAAGCGCGTTTGAGCTTGTATAGGTAAAAAACCAGAAGTTTTAAAAAGACATAAGGTGCACATAGTGCAAAAAATTAAACATGAGACGCCAAATATGCTAAGTTTTTTTCTCATTTAATCTGCACAGACTGAAGATAAATAATAGCTTCAGCCACATGATAAGCTGACTTTTGGAGGTTGTCAAGTGGTTTTTTTAATACGTTGCTATGTAAAAAGCTAAGTACAGTAAAATATGGAAATAGTACCAACATCAAGATATTTTGCTCCTATATTAAAACTTTAACTTTCAGCTTGTTATTAGTAGTATTTATATAAACAACTATAATTTATGTCTGAATTTGGGAATATATCGCTATTTGTAGCCTGCTTATTGTCTTTGACATATTTATTTCTACCGTTCAATTCTTATCGGTTTATCACCACTACTATATTTTCCTGCGTATCAGCGTCAATGGCTGTTTTGGTTTACTGTCACGTTACAGACGATTTCTCACTTGCAAACGTATATTACCACTCTCATACGACAAAGCCTTTGATTTATAAAATCTGTGGTGTTTGGGGAAATAAAGAAGGGTCTATGTTGCTCTGGACCTTAGTGCTTGCCTTTTACTTGTTTCTGATGAGCATTTTTATTGATAATAACAGTAAATTGAAGAAGGTATCCGTGATCACTCAAGGCTTGATTTGCTTTTGTTTTTTGTTGTTCACTTTATTTGAGTCTAATCCTTTTACTAAAATGCCAAGCATTGAGACAGATGGTCTAGGTTTTAACCCAATATTGCAAGACATAGGTCTTGCTATTCATCCGCCGATATTGTATTTGGGGTACCTCGGATTTAGTGTTCCTTTTTCGCTCTCTATAGCTGGACTCATTGCAAACGCTGAGGGAAATGTTTGGGCTAAAGCTGTTAGACCTTGGATGCTTGTTTCTTGGTCGCTGCTTACTTTGGGCATCAGCCTTGGTAGTTGGTGGGCATATCGTGAACTTGGTTGGGGTGGATTTTGGTTTTGGGATCCGGTGGAAAACGTTTCTTTAATGCCATGGTTAGTTGCAGTGGCGCTGACACATCTGCTACTTGTGGTACGAAATTTCAATGTTTTAAGAAACTTTGCCATTTTGCTCACGCTTACAACTTTTATATTGAGTGTAACTGGAACATTTTTAGTCCGCTCTGGAATACTTGCTTCAGTGCACATATTCGCTGATGATCCGAAGTATGGACTGTACATATTAGCTCTACTTGGTATAATTACGATCGGTAGCTTAGTAATATTTGTAGTATTTACAAGAAGAAATCGTCCATCTTTAGTGTCATTCCAGTGCTTGACACTGGAATCCAGAAAAAAAGAAGCAGGCAATCAAGCCACTCAGGTGACAGAGGGCAGAAAATTCTTCTCACGTTTTACAATGATGTTGATAAACAATTTATTATTCATCACTGCTTTTTTCGTCGTGTTCGTTGGCACTTTATACCCTACAGTGCTTGAATATTTAACCGGCGAACTTATTTCAGTTGGAGCACCGTATTATAATTCCTTGTTCAACCCCATTGCACTGGCTATTCTAGTCCTTACGATAATTGGACAATACTGCCGTTGGCAGGGGAATAGCCTGTTGCCAATATTCCGTGAATATAGATTCTCATTTTGTAGCGCTGCAGCTATTTTGCCGTTTGTCCTTCACATGGAGCTAATGATTGTTCTATCAATTGCCATCTCTATAGCACTATTAGTCTTTGTTTTAGAAGCGTACAGTAAAAGAATTCGCTTATTTAAGGCAGCATTTAGTGAATCAATTTTACTCGCAAAAAGAGTTTCCAAGTCTTACTATGCAATGATGCTGGCTCATGCTGGAGTGGCAATTTTGGTGCTTGGTATAGCCTATTCCGTTGGTTGGCAGGAAAAAAAGGAGAATTACCTAAAAATAGGGGATAGCATAACGGTCAATAAATTCAGAGTTACTTTGCGAAATATTGAATTTATAAAAGAGAAAAATTTCCATGCAGTGAGAGGAACAATGGATATCAGGAATTTGTTGAATAACAAGGTAATAGGAGAAGTGGCCCCTGAATACAGATTTTATCTTGTGGAAGGTCAAAAGAACGTTGAGAGCAATATTTATCACAATTTATTTTCTGATATTTATGTTGTAATTGGCGAGATTGACAAGAGTAAGAGCAAGATCGCCACTAAAGTGCACTATAAACCTGGAGTGCCTGTAATCTGGCTTGGATCCTTCCTCATCGCTTTTGGTTCGCTCCTTGCTGCTTTGCCTTTTGGTAGACAAACAAAGGTTGTCTAGCTGTGGGTTGCAGCTAGCACTACTGCACCTTAGGAAGTGCTATATTAAATTTCATAAAGCCTGCAACAAAAATTTCATATAGTTATTACCATAGATAGCTATCTTATGAATATATAAAAAAAAGTTATAAAAAATAATAGACTATTATAAAACCTTATGGTAAAGCATATGTTTGTTTATATAAAAAAGTAATATGAGCAACTCCAATGATAGTGATGACAAAAGGCATACTGATTCTATAAGTTATAAGGAAAGTAGTATGAACGACTCCAGTGATAATGATGACAAAAAGTATATCGACCCTATATATTATGAAATAGGACAAAGAATAAAAAAGGCAAGGTTGATGCGAGGATTTACTCAGGAGGATTTAGCAAAAAAAATTGGAGTGCCAAAACAGCAAAAACAAGGACACGAGCAAATGCACACTGACTCTATAAATTACAAAATAGGGCAAAAGATAAAGTACTGGAGGTTAGAGCGAAGGTATACTCTGGAGGATTTAGCAAAAAAAATTGGAGTGCCAAAACAGCAAATACTAAGATACGAACAAGGGGTAGATGACATTTATCCACACGAACTCTGTGCCATAACAAAAAAATTATCAATTGATGTTAAAGATCTACTTCCTAAAGGCGAACATAGTTGTTTGGATAAAGATAGGACAAAAGCGTTGCAAAATCTTGTAAGAAGGTATAAAGAAATTAAAAATCATAGGTTACAAGATGCATCTTATTTACTGGCCAGGTCTATCCGGGTTGACGCAGAAAGTACTATAAAAGCAACCAAAGTAGAATTGGCAAAGAGTCTATCTAAAGCAGAAGTTTCTGTTGATATTATCTCTCAAGCAACAGGCTTATCTACTAACGAATATAATAATACAAAAGGAGAAATTCGTACTGATTCTGTAGATTGCACAATAGGACAAAGGATAAAATACTGGAGGGAAAAGCGAGGATATACTCAGGCAGATTTAGCAAGTAAGGTCGGGGTATCACAACAGCAGATACAAAGGTATGAAAAAGGGGACAATGTTCCAGACAAAATATTATGTGCTTTAGCGGAGGAGTTAACAGTTCGTGTTATAGCTCTGCAGCCTGAACCAAGAAAAAGTGAAAACAAGGATAGTGAGGCAGGAATATTAAGTTTGATGGGAGAATGTAACGAGATTAATGATCAAGAATTCTTGGATACATTGGATTTGTCAGTATGTTTTTTATGTGAAGGCATGCGGGCTGGCAAAAAGAAGGTTATAAAAAGAGTTAAAGTTGAAGTTGCACGGAATCTACTCAGGTTAGGTATTTCTATCGATGTTATCTGCCAAATAACCGGTTTATCAACTGATGAAATTGCATGACTCCTATTACAAAATAAGCTAGTGAATCTTTTGAAAAGTATATAAAATTTAAGTTTAAGCAAAGAACATGGCAGTTAGACTTATTCCAGACAATCTCGATATCAAATTTAGTAAATATAGAAAGTTGACTGCACTCATTAGTATTATTCTGATCATTTTTTCGATACTCACTGTTGTGTTACGTGGAGTGGATTTAGGCATAGACTTTACAGGGGGAATTTTGATGGAAATAAAATCTTCAAGCGAAGATCGTGCTGCTCTTGATGTATTGAAAGAAAATGGCTTTACAGTGCAGAGTTCAAAAGCAGGTGACAATTTAGTCATGCGTTTTAAAGAGGAAGGAGATGAGGATAAAATTAAAAAGATAAAAAGCATACTAGAAGAAAAACTGGGTGGTTCGATAAGCTATCGTAAGATAGACTATGTTGGTCCACAAATAGGCTCAACGCAAATATTTGAAGGAATATTATCGATGTTAATTGCAATCTTTGGAATATTTTTTTACGTTTGGTTTAGATTCAATTGGCAATGTGGCTTTGGTGGAATAATAGCACTAGTCCATGATGTGATTTTAACCATTGGTTTTATTAGCTTGACTGACATTGAGTTTAATATCTCATCAGTTGCAGCTCTCCTCACTGTAATTGGGTATTCAATCAATAACTCAGTAGTTATATACGACCGGATTCGAGAATATCAAAAAAGTGGTGAAAACAGACAGATGGGCGAAGTGGTAGATGCAAGTATTAATGCTACATTGTTTCGCACTGTTCTGACCTCGGGTACAACCCTACTTGCTGCTCTTCCTTTGACATTAATTTGTACGGGTGCAGTCAGAGATTTCAGCTTGATTATCTTTTTTGGTATTGCAATAGGCACTTGTTCTGCAATATTTATCTCTGCTCCTATATTGACCTGCAGGGCTTTAATAAGCCGATTCACGGTATAATATCAACTTATTATCTCTTATAGTAAAATGGAAATATCTCAGAAAACTCATTCCAAGTAATGAATGGGACATAGAATAAGTGTTCACGCTCGCCTGCACATCATTGATCAAAAAGTTTCCTATTTTTACTTGAGGTATTTGAACAACACCAGCTTTTATTTGGCCTTTTGCAGTTTCATATATTTTAAAATCTTGAATATTTTTCAAGTTCAGACCAGCATATAGTGCGTCCTTTTGCGATAGGACAATATCGGTTGCACCAGTGTCAAGCAAAAACGTTATATCATGGCCATTAACTTGAGCCTGAATGTAGAAGTGTCCGTCATATGATTTTGTGAACTCAATGCTTCCACTGTTTTGAACCCTCCCTTTATATGGTAAAAAAGTACTAAGAAACCTGTTTCTTAGTTTATCTCCTTGTGAATCAATAAACATTGCAGTAATGACTATTATCAGTAGCCAAATAAATAAGTTTTTTACTGCGTTCATATTGTTAAAATTTGAAGCTATTAAAATAAATTTTAAAGATTAGCGTTAAAAGTCATTATTAAAAATAAGTAAATTTTATTGTTTTAGTGCAATATTTAATATACACTTTAAGGAGGTGAATTTAGCTTAAGTTTTATGTCAGAAGCAAGAAATCTAATTTTGGCAGCTGTCCTTTCCGTGTTAATTATGGTATCTTGGCGCGTTATTTACGATAATTTTTTTAATACAAACCAAGATCATCCATCAATTGAAAATATTGAACACATAGAATCTTTTAACGATCTTGCTCCTATAATACACCAAAATCGTTCCGAAATTATTAATTCTACTCGAGAACAAAGGATTAATTTAACCAATAATATGGTAAAAGGGTCGATTTCTTTAAGAGGTGCCAGATTTGATGACCTAATTTTAACTAATTACCACTTAGAGCCGAATCCTTCTTCCCCACAAGTAGTATTACTATCACCCGTAGAATCAAAAGATGTATATTTTGCAGAATTTGGTTGGCTTGATCCAAGTGGCAAAATTAAAATTCCAGATGCTAAAACAGTCTGGCAAGCAGATAAGACTGAACTGACTAATCGAAAAGCTGTCAATTTGTTTTGGGATAATGAAAACGGCATTGTATTCAAGATGAAAATTAGCTTTGACGATAACTACATGTTTAAGATTGAGCAAATTGTTGAAAACAACACGAAAGATACCGTAGTGTTGGTTCCTTATGGTAAAATTAACCGTAAACGTGATAATATTAAAGAGTCTTATTGGATATCTCATGAGGGAGTACTGGGTGCATTTGATAATAAATTGGAGGAGTGGAAATATAAAGATATCGCTAAGAAACATTTAATAAAAGCAAGTACAAGTGAAAAAAATTGGTTTGGTTTTGCTGACAAATACTGGCTTACAGCTATCATACCTGAAAAATCCGATAAAATAAATGTTAGCATCAAGCACACAAGTGTTAATGATATTGATAAATTTCAAGTGGACTTTGTCAAACCTTACAAAAGCATACTTCCTGGTGCAAGCACTTCCAATGTGAATTATTTTTTCGCTGGAGCAAAAAAATTGAATTTGCTGGATTCTTATAAAAGTACTCTAGGTATACCCTTATTTGATAAAGCTGTAGATTTTGGCGTTCTTTACTTTATAACCAAGCCAGTATTCTTGTTGCTTGAATATTTTAACTTCATCCTAAAGAATTTTGGCTTAGCAATATTATTGCTAACCTTAGCAATCAAACTTTTGATGCTTCCTTTATCTAACAGGTCATATATTTCAATGTTCAAGATGAAAAGTCTGCAGCCTGAGGTAACTCGTATAAAGGAATTATATAAAAATGATAGTGTAAAGCAACATAAAGAGGTGATTGCATTATACAAAAAAAATAACGTAAACCCAATGTCGAGCATTCTTCCTATGGTAGTGCAAATACCGGTGTTTTTTGCTTTATATAAAGTGTTATTTGTTACTATAGAAATGAGGCACGCTCCTTTTTATTTATGGATTAAGGACCTCTCAGCTCCTGATCCAACGAACATTTTTACATTATTTGGATTGTTTAATTATAGCTTTCCCGTTTCCATAGGCATTTTGCCTATAATTTTTGGCATTACTATGATAATTCAGCAAAAGCTAAGCGAGAAAGATCAGACCAATAAAGATGACATTCAAGTAAACGTCATGAGGTTTTTACCTTACATTTCTACCTTTATTTTTTCCTCTTTTCCTGCAGGCCTGGTAATATATTGGATATTTAGTAACATCATAACTTTAATTCAACAATCCTTAATAAAATTATTTTTAACAAGAAAAGGAGGGATAAATGTCGAAAATACTAATAGTTAACTCGGTTTATTACACTGAAATAGCAAACCTTTTGCTTACAGGTGCAACTGATAAACTAAAAGATCATAGTACCAGTTATGATATAGTTGAGGTCCCTGGTGCATTTGAAATACCCGCTGCAATTCTTTTTGCAGCCAAAAGTGAAATCGTTAATTATGATGGTTATTTGGCTCTTGGGTGCGTAATTCGTGGTGAAACTGACCATTATCAATATGTTTGTAAAGGAGTAATCGAAGGCTTAAATGAAGTTGTTATGCGTTATGCAGTACCTCTTGGTATGGGCGTAATTACTGCTGACAGCAAAGATAAGGCTTTAGTAAGGGCTGATAAGAACAGAAAGAACATCGGTGGCCACGCAGCTTCAGCCGTTTTGCACATGATAGATTTATACAAAAAATTAAGCTGATGGAGGAGGAACCTACAGATAAGGGATGGCGTATAAGAAGAAGCACAGCAAGGTTTCTTATTGTGCAAGTTGCTTACTCAAATATTTTTATAGGTTACGACAAAAGCGTTTTTGAGCTGGAAAATTGTGAGCTTAGGGACTACGTAAACAAGTTAGCAGATATATTTGAATGTGAGGAATTTGATTACCAATTCTTAGAGAAACTGTCATGTAAGGTGATGAAAAACAGTGAGGAGTACGATAAGATAATAGAGCGTTATTTGCATCCAACTTGGTCTCTTTCGCGGCTGAATCTTATAAGCTTGTCTATTTTGCGTGTTGCGATATGTGAGTTAGCCAATTGTGATACACCAGCTCCAGTTATTATTAATGAATATACTAATATTGCATCCGATCTACTTGATAAACCGAGCGAAATTGGTTTCATTAATGGATTATTAGATAAAGCAAAAGAAACAGTTAGGCTAGATTAAAGATATTGGGCAACTTAGAAGCGATAAGAAACCTGAATGACAAGAAAAGGTCTTTTATCTTCTTTAAGATCTGTGATAGACTGACAAAGATTATTAAGTTATAATATAACAAATGGTAAACGACGAAAAATCAAAAGCAATTATTGAGGTAGAAGGGGCAGTAACTGCTTTACTACCTGCAGCAGAATTTAGAGTGAAATTAGATAATGAGCACGAGATCATCTGTCATGTATCAGGGAGAGTAAGAAGAAGTAAAATACGCATTATTATTGGAGATAGAGTTCTAGTTGAGATGAGTATTTATGATAGGAATGCGAAAAAAGGTCGGATAATTAGAAGGCTTAAAGGTACAAGTGAAAGAACGATCTCTAAATAATCTTATTCTTGCTTCATCATCAGAAAGGCGTTTAGCTTTATTAAAACAAATAAATATCAAACCTGGCTTGATTTTGCCCGCAGAGATTGATGAGACTCCTTTAAAGAAGGAGCTCCCAAAAGACTATTCAATTCGCATGGCAAAAAGTAAAGCTGAGAAAATACAAAGTTCAAATCCAAATTATTTTGTGCTTGGCGTCGATACGGTTGTTGCTTGTGGTAGGAGAATATTGCTTAAAGCTGAAAACGTTGAGCAAGCAGAAAAATGCATTCGCTTATTATCAGGAAGAAGGCATAGAGTCTACACCAGTGTGTGTCTACTAACTCCCGATCGATCTAAACAACATATTAAAACTGTAGTTACAATAGTGAAATTTAAACGTCTCAGTGAACAGGAAATTAAATATTATCTAGCATCAGAAGAGTGGAAAAATAAGGCAGGAGGGTGCAATATACAAGGTTTTGCTGGAATGTTCGTATTATTTTTGCGTGGTTCTTACTCTTCCGTAATAGGATTACCGTTACACGAAACTTATTGTTTGCTGAGTAATCATTTTAACCTCAATTTATATTGACACACCTTTATCCTTATCTTTTTCCTGTTGTTGTTTAACATGTTTAGTCCAAAGCAATTTGTTTTTGTTGCTTAATGCGATTCTATTGCGATCATGACTACTAATATATTCTGTTGGAGTATCCTCCTTTTCTTCTTCTATTACCCCAACTTTCAGTTGTGCTGCATCTTTTTCTAGCAATTTGTGTAGCTCTCTATTTTTATCTGTAGCCGGATTAGTGTCAGTATTTTCTTGCTCCGTTACTTTTTTTACGTTTGTTGAATCATCTTTCAGCAACCCAGCTTCTATTAGATGTTTTCTAGTTTGTGGACTAACGTGACGTGCTTTAGGGTTGATTTGTTTTAACCCATAGCTCTTTTGACTTAGTCTTTGTGTAAGCTCCTCAAATGGAGTTAGGTCATTTGTATGATGAGGTTGAGTTTTTTCTTGTGTATCAAAACTAGCCTTTTTAATATTCTCGTTAATTTTTCCATATTTATTTAATCTTTTTTTCTTCCATTTTTCTAATGCTTCTTTTGTTTTTTGAAAATTTCTCTCTTCTTCTTCAGGTTCTTTACCACTTCTACGGGAATCTTTTTGTAATTGAGTAGCACTAACATGTGTATCTCCACCAGTACTAGTTGGAGATAGATGCTTGCTGTCATCATCATTTCTTTTCTCTATGATATTACCTTGACCACTTTTTTGAGATAATCTTTTGTCTAGAGCATTTAGATTTTGATTATTTTCTTTACCTTCAATCTTGTCTTTTAGCCACTTATATACTGGTTTATCTTCTTTTATTTTTTCCAAAATACTTTCTGAGAATGAATCCTTAGCGGTATTACTTTTTTGAGATAATTTTTTCTCTAAAGCATTCAGATTTTGATTATCTTCTTTGTTCTCAATCTTGTCTTTTAGCCACTTGTATATTGGTTTATCTTCTTTTATTTCCTGTAAGATATTTTCTGAAAATGAACCTTTATAAATATTTCTTTCAGTAACTTGTTGTTTTGGCTCTTTTAGCCCTTTATCTGGTTTTTTCAGTACTTCTTTTAGCTCATCCATTGCTTGGTCGGCTGGGCTGGCAAATTGAGTGTTTTTTGACTCTTTATCAACTAGCTGACTTGACACAATATGAGTTTCACTATCATGACCCTTACTATTTTCTCTATGCTCTTTGTTTTTCTTTTGCTGATTTAACTTCTCTTCCTCAAGGTTACTGGCCAAATCTTTAGGATCTAGTTGAGATTGACTTTGATCACTCATTGGAGATGAATAGCCAGAGTCACTTATACTATTGCTTGTTAAAGCAGAAAGTGGCTGGTTGTTTTCTTCTCTAATTTTACTATCATTCGACTCAACACCTTTATCTGGTCTTTGGCTTTCAGATGCAGAATATCCCAATGTAGTGAATGTAGGATTATCATACTGTTTATCTCTTTGCCTATTATTCTGATTGTGGATTACGGATTTGGTAAAATCTGAAGAATCAGAAGATGGAAATCCATAGTTATTTCTACTTGATAAGGTAGTTGGCTGATGTCCACCTTTCTGCTGACTATTAGATGGTTGCTCATGCTTAATACCTTTTTTAAATGAACCACCTCCAGATAGTGTAGGAGTTTCTTCATTCTGAGCACTCTCTTCTTGACTTTCGTAACCCAAATCGTTTTTATTATCAGACTGTGACATAGTGGCCCTAGAACCAACTTCTAAATTCTTGGTATCTTGAACACTAACATCTCTTGCAGTTTCAAATGATCGATTATTATTGTCTTTACTATATTGCACTTCATTCTCTTTTTCTTTCTGTTGTCTGAATTGTATTTCATCCAAAAATAAACCACCTATTTTTACATCTCTGTTTGCCTTTAACTGATCTTTTTGATCTTGGGTAATATTACCCTCAATAAATTCTACACCCTCTTTATCAATCTTAATTTTAATAGTACACTTTTCCCCGTTTACATACCAATTCAGAGTCATCTCATATGAGCCATCAGTTACAACATAGTGTCTTATGTTATTATGAACAAAACCATGCATTCCGCTCTTTCCATCATCATGCAATGTTGAAAATCCTGAAATTCCATTCTTCTGACAAAAATCACTGTTTAAAAATTCGCTTATTTTAAATTCCTTTTTGGTATCTTTCAGAGTAATACTTGCGTAGTTACCGTGTATTGCAACATTGTGAACACCACCATCAATATAACCCTCTAGTTCCTTTTGAACTTCACTTTGAAGCTTTTGTTTAGTTTTATCTTTAAGCTTATTTGAAGCTTTCTCTATCTGATCAAGCTTATTTTGCAAGACTTCGTAAACTTCATCTTTTTTCCAATTGACACTTTTATTCCAACTGGCACCATATTCTATCAAAGACTTGACTATGTTGAACCCAACTATTGCATCGTAAATTTTTTCATCTTCTTTTTTCATTCTATTAAATAGAGGTGAAAGATTTTCATCTTCTTTTATCTCATTAAGTAAAGACAAAGAATTTTGAACGAAATTGTTACTGTTGTTTAATTGTGCATTTTGAATGTTCATATTCTCCTCACTAATAACCCTCTAACTTTTAACCTTAGCTAGTATAATTATTATGGGAATTAATTAATTTTGTATAAAGAAAACTGTATTAATCAGATGACAGTTTAGCTGGTGTCTTCAATTTTAAATATCTGCTGCTCATAGTAAATACTTCCGGATTTTTAGAAGTTAGCTTGAGTATAGCAAATATATTGATAAACAACAAAGCAGCGATCGAAATATCGGCGATGTCCCACAGCAATTGAACTTTACTTATCGCACCAAGCGGAATAATCGCAGTAAAAATTGCAATCCATATTTTAGTGTATTTATCGTTTTGAGATACATAGCATATTGTCTGTTTTGAGCAAAAAAACCAAGTAAAAATGGTAGTGAAAGCAAAACAAAACATTATTGCCATAATCAAATAGTCAACATAAGGCCAGTTCATAGCTTTTCTAAAGGCAAAAATGCACATGTTGGTACTCTCTAAATCAGTGACCCAGGAATCTGTGATGAGCAGTACCATTGTTGTAATGAACACTATGAATGCAACTATAAAAGGTGATATTATTGTAATCAGGCTCTGTTCAATGATAAATTTATTGTTATTTTTCTTAGGAACAATTGAAGAGTGTACAATGCCTTCAAGGCCAAGCCCTATATCTGTTGCAAAAATACCCCGCAAGGTTCCTACTTGAATAATAGTCAACATCTCCACAATTAAACCTAGAGATAAACCAAAGTTAAAGCTGCCAGTTGTAAAAAAGCTGCCTGTTATTAGCTTGAGAGAAGGAAGGATATTTTCACTAAACTTAAATAGTATAATACCACAAAGCGTAAGGTAGCTTACTGTCATTATCGGTATCATAGCCGATATAAAAATTTTAATTTTTTTTAAGCTGAGAGCTGCAACAGCAAAAAATATTATTGCCATTATGATTCCACCAGTAACCACAGGCACATCCACCATATCAAGTGGTATTGATAGAGAATTTACTTGAACAAGGTTACCAACGGTTATTGAAGCCATCATCATGATGACTAGAAACGCAATCGTAGCTTTTTTAGAGCCAAACGCATCAGCCACATAGGCTACAGGGCCACCTATAAACCGCCCATTTCTTTTTTTTCTGTTTTTTATACTCAGATAACAGGTGACATACTTTATCACAGAAGTGATAACAATAATTATTGCCATCCATAAAATAGAGCCTGGTCCCCCGGTTTTGAGAGCAACAGCAGTTCCGGAAATATTACCTACTCCCAAATTTCCCCCTAAGATTGTAAACAAAGCAGCTATAGAAGAAAATTTATTTTCCCCTCTTTTGGCCCCAATCAGCGAAAGGGCATATGGCAACCTAAATATTTGTAGCCACTTTA
Source organism: Wolbachia endosymbiont of Ctenocephalides felis wCfeJ (assembly GCF_012277315.1). Classification (NCBI taxonomy): domain Bacteria; kingdom Pseudomonadati; phylum Pseudomonadota; class Alphaproteobacteria; order Rickettsiales; family Anaplasmataceae; genus Wolbachia; species Wolbachia endosymbiont of Ctenocephalides felis. The sequence goes on from NZ_CP051157.1 coordinate 731,276, forward strand.
GTTTAACCGATAAGTAAACGCCAGCGATTAGTATAAGTAATATTGTTGGCAGTAATAAAACAAACTTTACTGTATTCATCTACATGCTGAAGGTAAGTGTTTTAACTTTAGTATACAAACAAAAATTAAAAACACCTAAGCCTATTTTTGTGAGAGTTGATGTGACTAACGAGCTTATTTCTGTTAGCCTACGGCTTGGCCATAGGCTAGATCCAGCGCCATGGGCTGGATGGACGCTGGAACGATAACCGCTCAGGTAACAAAAAAGCGCTTGAGATAAGCCTATTGCCTTTTAAAAGGTTCTAGGCTTTACTAGCAAAATGGAAAGTAAGACCAGCTTCCATACCATGTGTGGCAAATAATCCTCTGCTTATTTCTATGCTATCTTTTTCATGACCTGATACTGGTTTATGACCTTTGTTAAATACTTTAATCTCATTACTCTCTTGTTCATTCAACGCATTTGTATCAAGTTTTAAGTTGCCACCGATCACACCAAAATGTCTATACCCAATATGCATATTTACATTTTCATTAATGGAATAATCAAGACCAGCTCTCAATTGATATGCAGGTCTTATTGATGTTTGTCCGAACATCTTCATTCTCGTTGCACCTACTCCAGCTCCAACATAAGGTGAAAAAGAGAAATCATCGTTTTTCCAATAGTAATAAGCATTGGCCATCACAGATATGTTTTCAATTTTGTCGTTGTCGACTTTTATACCATATCCATAAGTTTTGTCTTGCTCGCTTCCCTCGGTCCCTGTCTTAAATTTTTTTTGGTATGTTATATCGGCTTTATTACCTCCTAAACCAATACCATCTACTTTTACAGAAGAGTATATCCCTTCTAATTCAGCTCTATAGCTATTGTCACCAAATTTTCCTTCATAGCCAAACGCTACATTTGGAGCAAAAAGAGGATTATAATTTGATTTATATTTATCTAAAAGCTGACCTTTCGCTTCAGGATTAGTCCCATCCTTTATAGATGCATGAGTGATGTCTTTAGTTTCTACTTTCAGTGAACTCATGCTATTAAAAAACTGGCCGTAATATCCACTACCAAAGTAAAATCCTTCTGTGTCACATGCAAAAGACTGTTGTGACAGCAGCAAAGCAAATGCTGCAATTGCTAATGTTTTTTTATTACTCATTTTACTACTCCCCTACTTAAAATAGCTAATTTAATACTAATTAATTAAAAATGGCTTAATGTGAAAAGTTTAATACAACTTGTTCCTGAGCTAAAAAAGGCACAGTGTTGGAGTAACATCTCTCTTGAGTTGCTTTAGCTATAAATACTTAAGAAATTTACCAAATAAAAAAAAGACAAAAAAAACCCCGGTCAATATCTGCTCAAAAACATTGGCATCTTTTTAGCCTTAAACGCTGCAATTTAGCTGCTTTTACACTACAACTAATCTTGACTTAAACGTTAAGAAATTTACCAAGCAGAAAAAAAGACAAAAGAAATCCCGTGGTAGAAGTTGCTCACTTTCTAATCCTGCAAATTGGTGTACTATACTGTCTTGAACGACTTATAAGCGCGTTTCAGCTTGTATAAGGAAAAACCTAGAAGTCTAGGTAAAATTAATAAAGACATGAAGTGCACATAGTGCAAAAAATTAAACATAAGACGCCAACCGTAATACTTTCGTCGTTTAATCTGCACAGATTGAAGCTAAATGAATAGCTTCAATTATATGATAAATAGACCGGCAAAGGTTGTCAAGTAGTTTTATTTTTATGGACAAAAAATATGTTGGAACGATATTTACATCTTAAACTTTTACTCTTTTTTATCCTTTAGTTCGTCATCAATATCTTCAAGTTCATCCTCCTTATCATCAAATTCATCATCCTCGTCATCTGTAAATCCATCATCATCTTGATCTTTAAGTCCATCATTACCCTCAAATTTGCCCTTTTCCTCGTCGTCTTTAAATCCATCATCACCTTCAAGTTCATCCTCCTCCTCGTCATCAAATCCATCATCTTCAAACTTTTCATCAACATCATCGATACCTTCGTCTTCAAACTTATCGCTGTTCTCTGACCCATCGTACACTGTATCTTTAGCCTGAGCTTCAACCGGATAATCAGCAGTGCTAGACCCTTCAATAGCATTATTCTCCTCGTTATGAATCTCATCCTTAACCTCATCCTGGTCAGCAGCAGAAAAAACTTCGTTTGGATCATATGGTTTTTGTGTAGGCACAAAAGTTGGCTTAAGCAGTCTTCTTGTAAAAGTGTTATCATTGTAGTACAAAATCTTTTTTGATTTAATCGGGTAAGTTGATTCTATTAAAATTATCTGCTCATCACGCGGCAACATGATAATCTCTTGAGGCAACAGCAATGCCCTCTGTGTTTCAGAAATATGCAATGATCTTGAAGCGGGATTCAAATCTAAAAATCTAGGTTTGTTTAACGACTCTTGTTGTACAGTTTTGTTTCCTATAAGCTGCGATATTAAATTAGCCGTCTCAATGTTATTAGCTGCAAAAGTTATTCTATAAGTTGAGTTTGATAAAAGGGAGTTCATTCCTGCTTCTTCATATATTCCTTTGAGTTGTTCAGTATCTTGAACGATTAAGAATAATCTCACTCTATAACCGCGAAAATATGCAATGCCCGTTTGGAATTGCTCCATTTTTCCAAGTGTTGGGAACTCATCCATTAAAAACAATACACCATATGGCTCATCGTCCGAAGGCAATTTTCTACACAAAAACTCAGTTGCTTGTTGGTAGAAAACTTGCATTAAAGGCCTTAACCTATTCAAGTTATCTGGAGTTAAACCAACATAAACTGTAACTCTCTTCTTTTTAAAATCTAAAATATTAAAATCACTCGTCGCAGTTGCAGTATCAATCAATGGATTTGCCCACAATTCAAGCGACGAGTTCATAGTTGAAACAACACCTGATCTTTCTTTGTCAGCTTTTTGCAAGAAGGCTGCAATGTTCATATATGCCACAGGATGTAGTGTTTTACCCATCGTATCCAAAACAACGGCAAGGTTATAAACTACGTCATCACTACGCATCGTACGTACAACTTCACCAAAAGACTTCACCTTTTCTGGTGCAGCAAGTAAGTATAACACCACTCCAACAAATAAGCTTCTTGCTTCATTTTGCCAAAAGTCTTGTTCAGGCATGATTAAGTTGGCTATTTTCTGTACATCGTCAACCATCTGCCCAGGCTTTTCGCTAATCCACTCTAACGGATTATAACAGTGGCTGATTCCATCTGGTTGCGCTGGATTCCATACATATACTTTTTGCCCTTGCTGTTTCCGCCAACCACTCGTTATTTCATAGTTTTCTAACTTGATGTCATGCACAATTACCGAATCAGTCCAAAACAATAAATTAGGAATTACAAAACCAACACCTTTACCAGAGCCTGTAGGGGCAAACAGCAATGCATGTTGAAACCCATCAGCAATAAAGTAGCCCCTTTTATCCTTACCAAGCAATAACCCTCTTTTACTTCTTAGCCCTGCTTTCCGTATGTCCTTTTCTGATGCCCATTTCGAATCTCCATGAAGCGATTCTTTCTTTTTAAATGGTCGCCACTCAATTATCCTCTCCCTTAAATTCCACAAAATAACCATTAAAACAACGATAGGGAGTGCAGAAGATACAATTAACTTAATCTTGAGCTCAGTATTATATAATTCCGGGTGATGCCAACAATATTTTATATGCTCAAAGATTGTTGGCCAGAGAGCTTGAGGAAAAGGAGTTAAGCTAGGATTAATTGCTTTAAAGTCTACACCATCTGGACCATCAACAAACAGAAAAAACAATATACCAGATAAATAGAAACAAAACTCCAGTACACTGAAAACTACAACTCCCCCTATCAAAATATTGCGTAGGTGATTTCCACTATAACTCATAAACTACTTATCTCCTTTGTGTATAAATTTAAGCATTTTCATTTGAAGATCTAGTAAATAATATTTCAGAAATGCTTCTTTTTCCTCCGCTAGTTCTTTTTAGTTGAATGACAATATCAATCACATTCCTAATGTATGGTATGATCTGATCTGGAGGAATACCAAGGTTTGCCTGCATAACCATCAACTTTATTTGTTCAAGAGCCATCGCTGGACTATCCGCATGAAGAGTTGATATTGAACCTGGATGACCAGTGTTTATTGCTCTAAGGAAACTAAAAGCTTCTGCTCCACGTAGCTCACCAACTATTATTCTATCTGGTCTTAAACGTAAGCACGCTTCTATCAAATCTTGAGTGGTCACTTTTGCCCTGCCTTGCCCTCCTTTAGAAGCAATCAGATGCACTTTATTGGGATGATCATTCAAAACAATTTCCCTTGCATCTTCAACAGTAATGATTCTTTCTTCAGCTGGAATAGCACGTAAAGTAGCATTAGTAAAAGTGGTTTTACCAGTAGAAGTTCCGCCACTAATTATGATATTTTTCTTGTTTATTACAGCGTATTCTAAAAACTCCTTTATCTTCTTTTGCTTCAATAGTAAATCCAGGTGACGGTCTACTGGATTATCAGCCACCTCTATAGCAGTTTCAGAAAAAGCCCCCATTTTTTCATAATCATCCAATGCTAATTGCATAGTAGAAGGTTTACGAATCGACATAACCACCTTATCAGGCTCGCATGCTGGAGGAAACACTATCTGTATACGATAACCATTTGGCAATGTGGCTGAAAGCAGTGGTGCTTCTTCGCTCAGTTTTTGTTCTGTAGCTTGAGCAATTAATCTGCCAAGAGATTTCAAATGGTTAAGATCAAATACTTCTAACTTTTCACATCTTATTTCGCCGCGATTTTCAATCCATACTTCTTTAGGACTATTTATCGATATCTCATTGACGCCTTCTTCTTGAAATATGCCTTGTAGTGGTTCTAAATATGTATCAAGTGCAGCATAGTTCATTCTATCGATTTAATATTGCCTGTGGAGGAAATACTATATCTTGGTTAACAAATACTTTCAACGCAGTGCCTTGATCAACGTAAGCAGTTGGTTTTTTGTCTGTATATCTGTTAACTATGTCTCTCATGTCTTTAGAAAAATCTTCGATTGATTTACCAATTGCTTCCTCATAAACAGACTTGCCTCCTCGTTGCTTTAATAATAGCTTTATATCTTCTAAAGTAATCTTATCAACCCCATCATCGTCAATTGCATTCAAACGTAGATCCTTTACTTCTTGCCGAAATGTCCTAACTAAACTCTGTTCATCAGGTGCATTTTTAATTTTCCTAATAGCTCCAAGCCCAAGTTTCCACTTATCATTTTCTGCATTCTTTGCATCTCTCTTGCCAATAATATCCTTAAGAGGAGAGATATCTATTTCAGTTGCAGTAATGGATCTCACTGCGTCCATGATGGTAAACACGTCAATAAGATTGGAAGCCTTTTGCGCTATAACAGCAGAACCCACTGAAACACCTGCAAGCAATATTGAAGAAAATAATGCACTTGCTATTTTGTTATCAATTATACCAGCTACTCCTGCTCTACCAAGCTCATCTGTACCAGGTGATGAAATAGCAATATCTATTCCATGAGGAAGAATGATTCTATTCCAAATTATATTTATGCGGGCCCTTGCCACATTTGAATCGAATGAATACTTGCCTATCAATCTCGAACCTCTGGGTATTAAAACTGTATCACCAGTTTCTGCATAAACATTACTACTCACCACAGCACGTAGCGTTCCTTGTAGATCAGAATTTATTGCAGTTTCAAGAACAGCATCGATAATTTTACCTTGGGTAATCATCAATCCGAGTTTTCCCACTTTGGTGGCTATACTCGGTTGCACTGAAGTGTTGGATAAAATGGTATCGGCAGCTTTGTTCTCTTCAACACCACCAGAAATCGCTAACATTTGCGCACCACGCCTATCTCTAGGGTAACCACCACTACCTATTCCAGGCAAGGAAGTAGGTAAATTATTAGTGACATTGCTATAAGGTAAGTTTTGTTTTGGTAAAACAGGTATATTTGATACAGGAGTTTCTTTTGGTTTTTCTTCCTCCTTTTTTACTGCTTCTTCCTTTTTAGTCTGCTTTACTTCCGGTATAACTTTCGGCGTAGAAAGAGGAGGTAAAGATGGCAAATCAGTTATCATCCTTTCATGAACTACCACATCATCTGGAACTTTTTCCAACTTTTCTTTCAACTCTTGAACATTTTGCTTCGTTTCTTCTTTTTTAACAATTTCTACATCCTCTTCATCAGAAGAAGGACTAAAATATAGATAATATATTCCACCAACTAAAAGCACTAAAATAATAACCATTAATGCTCTATGACTTTGATTAGAGCCAACCGTTACTACTTTGCTTTCTATTTCTGACTCAGTCCCCGAATTGTTACGCTTTTCCTTATTCATATTGCATATACCGCAGCTAAAGTAACCTATTTATAATTTCAACCTCGTCATTTTCATAACGCATGAATAGCTTTTTGTGCACTCCTTTTATTATAACATAACCATCAAACAACAGCCTTTTACAAGGCAATTTAGTCTTATTCTCCTCTGCAAAAATCTGAGGTATTTTGTTACCATCTTTAAATTTAAAATAAGTTAAATAGCCATCATCAAACAACTCTATTGGTATTATATCAGCATTAGCGCCTTCTTCGATATATGTATAGTTGTACTTTGTATCATTTTCTTGTATTACTTCTTCTGGCTTATCTACAACATATTGCATTTGAGTAGGCGTTGATATCTCATCCAAATCAACATCAAATTCATCTTCCTCCTGAGGATAATAAAAACGCACTACATAAGATATATCTTTTTCAGCAGAATAATCATGACTTATTTTCTCAGCATCAGTATTTGGGTATTTATCATAGTTCGGTCTTGAGATTAAATCAAAAATGTAGTTTCTTTTTTTTGTGGTTGTAATAATCATGTTAGTGCGGCTACTAACCTCAAATGGCATGATAAGTAACTTATTGTCATAAGGGCTAATTTTCCAACTTGACGCATCACCAACAGCAATATTTTTAACTTTTTCCCCCTCTGCAAATTCAATATAAGAATAATAACCTTGACTAAAAATAACCGTAAAAACTTCATTCGGACTATATACAAAAGTCTTTATTCTACTATCTATAGAAATAGGCTTACTGTAGTTAACCGATGCACTTAAACTACCACTTATCAGTAAAGCTAAAACTAATAATGTTCTATACATACTCATCATCTACCCTATAAGAAGTAACCTGAAACCCCAATGGGTTAACATATCTTTGCTGATCGTCCATCTTAAGTGATGCATACCTATATGACATGATGACTATTTTGTTTTTTCTTACAAAACTTCCATCTTTTCGTGTAGATTCGACGGTAAACCTTACCTGAACAGTACCATCACTCAATTTCTGAATTGAACGAACCTTAAACTCATTTTTAACAAAATCTGAATATAAAAGGTCATCCATATTCTGCAGTTTTATATCATTTCTAAATTCATTATATACATCGCTTGAGGAAAATAACCTCACTTTTGTGTAGTAATTATAATTATAGTTATATGGATCAAAAACCTCTCTTGATTTTATATACTCTGCAATAAAATGATTGTTCAGCACTTCATCCGCGGAATATTGTTTTACCGTAACAGGATCAACCCATTGCACTATCCCTGACTTTTTCTCAATCTCTATAACGAACGGTTCAATAGTACTACTAGTGCTAATTTTAAATATAGCTAATATGCTTATAGAAATTGCTACTAACAATATTAATGTAAATAAAAGTAGAGTATTTCTCTGAGCAATAACCATGCTATAGCGATTCGAATTCCAATTTACATCTTTATCCAACGACTTACTATCTTTCTTTTGTTTAAAAAATTTTAGCATCTTAGTATTCTTAAAATTTTAACATACATTAACGAGTCCAGTAAATTAACAAAGTAGTTACAATAAAAAAACTAAAAAACTCTTAATCTATGGCCTAACTTGCCAAATTTTGTCTCCATATATGAATTATTATACTTATTACGCTCCATAATGAGTGGTAGACACCTTGTCACCTCTATACCACTGTTTCTCAACTCTGATAACTTTCTATCGTTATTTGTAAGTAATTGGATTTTTTTGATATCCAACTTCTTGAGTATTTTAGCTGCAACAGCAAAGCTTCTTTCGTCATCTTCAAAACCCAATATTCTATTTGCATCCACAGTGTCAAGGTTATGTTTTCTCTGCATATCATATGCCCTTAGCTTATTAGTTAAACCAATGCCTCTTCCATCCTGCATAAGGTACAATATAATGCCACCACTAGAGTCAGCCATTATTTGAATCGCTTGATGCAACTGGCTTCTACAATCACACGATAAGCTGTCTAACAAGTCGCCTGTATAGCATGAAGAATGAATTCTCACCAGTGGTTCACCGTCTTTGTTTGGATTGCCAATAATAATCGCATAATGTTCTTTTCCACCACTGTAGGTTCTGTAAGATATTATACTAACTTTTTGAGTTTGCTTCAAAAATAGAGATGTTTTACACACTTCATACACACCATCATCTTGTTGAAAATGATTTATGAATGATGTGTCCAGCGAAATAATGTCATTTTTCTCACACCAATCTTGCATTTCATTCTTATCTTTAAAAGTCATATCAACCACTAATGCGTATGGCAATAATTCTGAAAACTTAAGTAAGGTAGTGGCATATCCATCTATTATCTTTGAACATTGTAACTCTTTTATGTGGTCTTCCGTCGAACAGTTTACTAAATAGAGCAGCTCATCAAAGCTGTTCACCGGTAAGCGTTTGCTACCACTTTCTCCATCCTTTAATGTATACTGCACTTTACTCGAGGTTAAAGTAACATATAAACTATCTGATATAAACTTATACTGACCAAATAGATCTTTTTCTAAAGCATCAGCAGCAGCAAACAATAGATAATCACTGCCATCATATATCATAATTGGCAGGCCACGCCTGATTTCGTTGATGGCTCTTTCTACTTTATTTCTAATTTGATTTCCTATAAACATTTTACCTATATAAACAACAACAAGAAAATTGGTGCGGCCGAGAAGACTTGAACTTCCAAGGCTCATAAGCCACAGCGACCTCAACGCTGCGTGTCTACCAATTCCACCACGACCGCGCTTTATTCTAGTTTTTATATAATTATTTTAAATTACTTAATCATTTTAGAATTTTTCATCCAAAGTGTCAATCTGATACTAGGATAATTTAAGAACTGCCTGTATAATTAAATGACAAATTTTGTGATTATAAACTTTAATTACTTAAGATAATCACATTACTAATTTTTAACTTAGGTTTTTATACAAATGAATATAGCTAATGTTTTTATTTTTTCAGTTTTATTTCTTATAACCAGTTTTCATTCTATCCATGCACAGATACTGTACGCGTGGTCTCAAGTCATTCCAGAAAACAAATTAAGCGTACGTGCAATTACAAAAAATGATATGTGTCCCATTGCTTATGTTGATGGTGAAGGAGTAGAAATGCTAAATCGTAGCTCAATTAATACCGGTAACCATACCGAAACAGTTTGTGAACTGGCAATAGAAACGAGTGCTAAAAACGTTAGTATTGATAATATACAGGTTCCCATACTACCAGAGAAGATTAGCAAAATTGCTTTTATTGGTGACACGGGCTGCAGAATAAATGCTTTATTTCAGCAGGAATGTAATTCGGTAGATAGTTGGCCTTTAAAAAAAAATTTAGATTCTATTGCTCTACATAAACCAGACCTAACTATCCATATTGGCGATTATCACTATAGGAAAACAAAATGTAGAAATACAAACAAGTGCGGTGATATTTATGGACATAATAAAGAAGCTTGGTACGCTGACTGGTTTGATCCTGCAAAGGATATCTTATCGCAATCTTCTTTCCTTTTTGTTAGAGGAAATCATGAAGACTGTAACAGAGCCTATGAAGGATGGTTTAGGTACCTAGATCCATACCCACTTTCATCTGAAAAATGTGTAGATTGCGTTCCTAGCTGGTCTTTAGATGCTGGACCAATTAGATTCTTCATTTTCGACTCTTCGTCTGGTGAAGATATTTTTATAAATCAAAGCATAACTGATACTTTTGAAAGACAATTTGATAAATTAATTCAAGAGAGTTCTGATAAACCTACGTGGTTTTTAACTCACAAACCGCTGTGGAGATCTCCAAAAAAAGAATTTCTGACACTAAAAAGCCACGGCAATCTTACACAAATTGAAGCTTTTGGAGATAAATTTCCGAGCAATGTCACTACTATAGTTTCTGGCCACATTCATATAGCTCAGATATTATTAATGGACAACGTTCCAGACCAGGTCATAGTTGGAAATGGTGGTGCATTACTACACGCTCAAGACCAGGAACCGATTTACCAAAATGTAGGATTTAGTTACCCAAATGACAAACATTACTTAGCACACGAAGTTAGAAACTTTTTTGGTTTTGGTTTTGCAATATTAAATTTAGACGATCACGAATTTACTTTCTATAACCAAGACAATAAGGAAATGTATTCCACGAAATTAACGGAAGACTTTAAGCTTAAGGTATATTAGAGCTACGACTTTATACTAATATAGCTTTATACTAATTGTTCCAATGTATAGTATTAAAGTCTATATATAACCTAATTTTAAAAAACTCTACTTAAACATTTTTTTTAACTGGTTAATTTCATCAGCAAAACTTGAGTCGGTTTTTATAAAATTTTCTATTTGTTTTACTGCATGTATAACGGTAGCATGATCTCTACCGCCAAAGCTTCTTCCAATATCTGGAAGACTTTTTTGCGTAAATTTCTTAGCAAAATACATAGCTATTTGTCTTGGTCTGACAAGACCACGGAGTCTTCTATTGGAATGCATATCTGCAACCTTTATATTAAAAAACTCGGCTATTTTCTTTTGTATTTCTGCTATTGTAATTGGTTTATGATTTGATCTTAGAAGATCTGCTAGAGTTTCACTGGCTGATTCTACCGTCATACTCCTCCCGATCAATGAGGTATGGGCAACCTTATTTAGTGCTCCTTCTAACTCTCTTATATTGGATTTTATGTTCCTTGCTAAAAATTCCAAGACATCATCTGGAACATACATATTCATTTGTTCCACCTTGGCCTGCAGTATACCAAGTCTTAACTCAAAAGTTGTTTCATTAATATCTGCTACCAATCCCCAACCAAGTCGTGACTTTATTCTTTCCTCTACTCCATCGAGGTCACTAGGAGATCTATCGGCTGATATAACCAACTGCTTATTTTGGTCTATTAATGCATTAAAGGTATGGAAAAATTCTTCTTGTGTACTATCTTTACCACTGATAAATTGCACATCATCTACCATCAATACATCCACCGACCTAAATTGTTCTTTAAATAACATAATATCTTTACTTCGTAGCGCTGTAATATATTGGTACATGAATTTTTCTGCTGACAAATAGGCCACCTTTCTTTTTGCTGAGGGAGAATTGACTATGTGCCAAGCTATAGCATGCATTAGATGTGTTTTACCCAGCCCCACTCCGCCATATAGAAACAGAGGATTACTGCCTGGTATTGGATCTATAGACTCTGCCACACGCTTTGCAGCCGTAAATGCCAGCTCATTTGGTTTTCCCACTACAAAATTATCAAAGGTGAACCTTGAATCCAGCGGTGAACCAAGACTATGATTACTTTCCTCCTTGTTCTTTGTTATAATATTAGGATTTGAACTCTTTTCCTCGGTCACCTGAATATCGATAGAACGTATACTTTTATCCTCATTTTGCCATAACGATAGTATCTTTTCCATGTAATGAACTGTAATCCACTCTTTTATAAATCTTGTCGGCACAGACAACAAAATTTCTCCATTGCTACTACTGACAAATCTAAGTGAACTCAGCCAACTGTTATATGTTGCCTCTCCATAAAGATTATAAAGACAACTTTGGATTTTTTCCCAAGCAATATTGTAATCCGTTACTGTAACAATCTGGTCAAAAAACATAGCAGAAACCTTAGGGTTAATTAAGCTCATACACCACACCAAGAAAAAAAGCAATAATTAGAAAACATAAGATAATCAACAGCTTGCTGTAAAGTGAAAAGCTAACACTACTTTATACACACTAAAAATTATGGTGATTTTTGATGAGTTGTAAAGGGTATAAAAGCACTAAAATTGATCATTTTTCTTTCAACAAATAAAACCTCGCTTGTCTCAAGGATTATAAGTGCACCAAAAAGATAATAATATATTATGTATAAATAAGATGTTAAATTTATTGGCAAAAAAGTAAAGTGTCCGTATAAACATAGCTAATTTAATATAAATTTACTGAAGCAAATCTATGATAATATTAAGCAATTTAAGTTGTTACGCTAAATTTGGTATTGAGCTAGAATTTTATATCGAAGCAATAAAAAAAGAGCATTTATTTCTCAGTAATATTAAAAACAGAATAGCTTCACTTGGATTTTCCTGCGAAAAAGAGAGTTCCATACATCAATATGAGATAAAAAGTAATTGTTACATTAACCCTAGTAATTTAATTAAGCATTTTGAGTTAGTAAAAAGATTAATTACTGAAATAGCACAAAAACTTGGTGGGAGTGTCTCTTTCAAAGCAAAGCCCCATTTAAATAGAGCTGGCAGTGCACTAAATGTACATGTGAACCTAATGGATTTAAATCACAACAATTTATTTTATTGCAGTGAACAAAAATACAGCGATTACTTGATTCATAGCATTGGTGGATTATGTGCCATGATGAAAAAACATATGTTATTCTTTGCTCCAAACGATGATTCATATCTTAGGTTTCAATACCCAGATATTCACACTCCAACTACAGTTAGTTGGGGTGTAAACAACAGAACTGCTGCAATCAGGATTATAAATTGTAACGGTAAATGTCGCTTAGAGCATCGAGTCCCTGGAGCAGATTGCAACCTTGAAAAAGTGCTTGCAGCAATAATCGAAGGTATCTCTTTTGGCATAGAAAACAAAATTTCCCCACCAAATAGAGTATACGGTGTTGCATCTGATCCTCAATACAAGATGAAAAGCTTGATATGAGCTCTAATACCAAGTTTCATTGAAAATGGAACAAATGAAAAAGAACTTTTTTTGCCTATAGTTAAAGAGTTAAGCAAATTTACAACATACCACATTTGCCTTCCTAATAACAGAATTTGGTATAACTAGCTCAAGATATATTTCATAACTAGGACCCAAGTGAATGATCTTTATTTGACGTAGTAGGCGTAGTAGGGATTGGAAAACTATGACTATCACCTTCGACGACAACACCCTCAAGACCTTTTGCGCACTCAATAAGCACTTTAATTTTGATATTGTCTGCACCTAAATTTTTTTCGATTTTTGAGTTGTTCCCAATCTCTACAGACAACGGTTTTTGATCTGTTGGTGGTATTTCAAATACCAGATGTATCCTATGTCTGGGCTGATTTCCCGTATCATGACCCATATTCTCATTGTTCTCGCCAAGATTAGACTGTTCTTTATGCACTCCTGACACCTTGCTATTAGCAGTACCACCAACATTAACTACATGGCTCGGTTGAAGCTGTTCTCCACACACTTCCGATATCCCACTATTAGCAGTACCACCAACATTAACTACATGGCTCGGTCGAAGCTGTTCTCCACACACTTCCGATACCCCATTACTATCAGTATTTTGAGGTACAGCACCAGGTGAAGAATTATCTCTACTACGCTGCATTCTTAAGAACTCCTCGACTGCGTTGCATAAGAGAACATCCTGAATGTATAATTCCTTATTTTGTTTTATTAACTCCATATCCTGCTCTAGCGATAATATATGATTTTCACCATTAGATCCTTTACCTATGAATTCGACTATTTCAGCTATTCCATCACTACCTACATTCATAACCATGGTACACCTTGAAATTCCCCTTCCGGACTTATCTTTTATAGGCCACTCACTTATCATTTGATACCATGCACCTTCTTTAAACTCATAATATCTTTTTTGATCTTTCCGATGAGCACATATGTCATGCCTCTTATTGCAATAAATATTCAACTTATCAATACTTTCCTCCTGCTGTAAAATATCGCTAATCTTAATTGGCTCACTATCACTATAGTTAATAAGATTAATGTTTAAGGTTTTATCAGCATTGCCAGTTTCTTCACAGTAAGCTTGAAAACTTGCTTTTCCAAAGTATTTACTTGCAATTTCTCTTCCTTCCTCTACTAATTTTATGTAACCACCCATGCTTTTCTTAAAGCTCTCACTGAAAGATTTGTCTTCCTCCTCTGCTGCACTTATACATCTTTGTTTAAAATCTTCGTCATTCATCATATCATAAAAACACCACTTATCCTCATAACCTCCTTTCACGGTAGCAAAGTCGTTTTTTCTTTTCAAAAGTATTAAGAAGCGTATCTTGTCTGCAAGAATTCGTAGTTTATAATCTGTTACTACCTTACTTAATTGAGAATAAAACTCTTCATACCCAGTAGTATTAGGTATAACGTCATAACGCTCGGAGCATTCTTTCAATTTCTTCAGGTCTTCACATGATTTTTCTGCAAACGATAAGATAACCTTCGTTATAGTAAGGTTTTTAATGTTAGAATTTTCTTTCTCCATTTTATCGATAGAGTCCTTTAGACCAATAAGTTTAGACAGCGCAAAATCTTTAATCCTCTTGTCTTTAAATTCCTTGATACTATTTATATCATTACTCCCTTGTGAATGTGAAAGATAGTTGTACAAATTCCACACGTATTGAATTGCACGTACAATATTCTCTCCATTTTCTATAAGTTTAGTTGTCATGCTATACCTCCTCTATGCTTATACTACTCTAATTAACATGTTCCTTTTAAAAACAGCCAAGCTGCTAAAAGCTTTCTCTACATAAACTCTGACAATGAAATGCTGAAAGTGACTGTGAGCGTTAAACTTGATCTCAACTTTCTTGCTTTCTGCTACACACTGAATTTACCTTCACCATACATCACTATGCAAAGCTGCTTTGCATAATAAGTTGGTATTTAAAATCGCGCAAGTGTTTTTTATCACTAAATAAGCGTTTTTTTACTGAATAATAGCTAATTAAGATACAAGAGTACTTTCAGGAAGCTTAAAGCTCAATAACGTCTTCCCTCTTGGGGCTGGTTGAAATTAGATGAATTGGTACACCTATTAATTCCTCGATCTTCTTCACATATTTTATCAAATTTACAGGTAGTTCCCCGACTGATTTCTTACCCTGAGTGTTTTCCTTCCAGCCAAAGAATTCTTCATATATCGGCTCTAATTCCTTTTGTATCGAATGTGATGCGGGTAAATAATCATACACTTCTCCATTATATCGATAACCAGTGCATATCTTCACCATATCAAAAGAATCAAGGATATCTAGTTTAGTGAGTACAACACTTAAAACTCCAGAGAGTTGCACTGCCTGGCGCACTAAAACTGCATCAAACCAACCACAGCGCCTTCTTCTGTTGCTCACTGTTCCAAGTTCCTTGCCGATAGCGAACAAGCTATCTCCTACTTCATTTTCTTGCTCAGTAGGAAATGGACCATTGCCTACTCTTGTTGTATAGGCTTTTGCTACACCGATAACGTGAGCACTAGAAGAAAATCCTGAGCCTGTCATTGCTTGTGATCCTACGGTGTTGCTTGAGGTAACGAAAGGGTATGTTCCGTGGTCAATATCTAGAAATGTGCCTTGGGCGCCTTCAAATATTATTTTTCTTTCCTCTCTCACAAAGTTATTTAATACCTGCCATACTGGCTTCTTATACGGAAGAATTTTTTTTGCAATCTCTGCAACTTCCTTTAACAATTCTTCTTTCTTTGCAACCTGATAGCCTAGGCCCTGTCTGATAGCATTGTGGTAACTCAGAAGAGTATCCACTCTATTGTTGAGCTCATCTGTATTTTCTAAGTCACAAAGGCGTATGGCTCTTCTTCCAACTTTATCTTCATAACATGGCCCTATTCCTTTGTTTGTCGTGCCAATTTTGTGATTCCCGTTCAAATCTTCAAAGAATTTTTCCTTGTCCTTATGTATGCTAAGTATTAATGGGCAGCTTTCAGATACCATCAAATTGCTCGGATTGACATCTATTCCCCTAGTTTTCAATGACTCTATTTCTGAGATTAGAGCATGTGAATCAAGAGCAACACCGTTGCCTATGATAGATATTTTACCTGCCCTTAAAACAGCAGAAGGCAGCAAATTTAATTTATAAACCTCATCATCTATTACTATAGTATGTCCTGCGTTATTTCCTCCCTGAAATCTCACGACTACGTCTGCATTTTCAGAAAGATAATCTACTATTTTACCTTTTCCTTCGTCTCCCCACTGTAGACCAACAATTACAATACTATTCATCAATATCTTTTGGATTAACATGTAAATATTAACGCAGTATGCTACAAATGCAAGAGACTTCTTGCGTAACAAATTTTCAGCAACGTATTGAAAAAACCACTTGACAGTTTCAAAAAGTCTGCTTATCATGTGGCTGAAGCTATTTATTTATCTTCAGTCTGTGCAGATTAAATGAGAAAAAAACTTAGCATATTTGGCGTCTCATGTTTAATTTTTTGCACTATGTGCACCTTACGTCTTTTTAAAACTTCTGGTTTTTTACCTATACAAGCTGAAACGCGCTTATAAGTCGTTTAAGACATCAAAAACGCCAATATCATAAGATAGATAGTGAATAACTAGCTACTCGGGGTTTCTTTTGCTTTTTTTCTGCTTAGTGAGTTTCTTAAACGTTTATGGCTAAGGTTAAGCTGCATTAAAAAGCAGCTAAGTCGCACTTATTAAACGTTTAGGATAAAAAAACGCCAACATTTCGACACAAAAGTAAATAACTAGCTACCTCGGGGTTTCTTTTGCTTTTTTCTTCATTTGGTAAATTTCTTAAACTCTGTCATTCCAGCGCTTGACGCTGGAATCTAGGAAAAAAAGAGTGGATCCCAGTGTCGAGGCACTGGGATGACAAGAAGAGGGTACTAGGATGACATCGTAGAGACTACAGGGATGGCATCCACAATCCTGTCATTACAACGTGTAACGCTAGAACCCACAACTCTGTCATTCCGGCGCGTGATGCTGGAATCCAGCCTTATTTTCATTTTTACGCAAAATCGAAAATAAGAGGTCTCTTATATTGATCCACGCAAATAGATAAGCCTTATTTTCATTTTTATATAGAATCGAAAATAAGAGGTCTCTTATTTTCATCAAATGGTGTCATTCCAGCGCGTGACGCTGGAATCCAGGAAAAAAGAGTGGATCCCAGTATCAGCTACTTGGATGACATTATAGGTGGCTACTCGGATGACATCATTAGACTACTTTGATGCATCGTAGAGGCTACAGGGGTGACATCGATAACTCTGTCATTAAAGTAGCGGACACTGGAATCTAGTTTTTTCCATTGTCTGTGATTTCAGTCCTTCAACATCTCTAGTCCCACTTTGTAGCTGGGGTAAATTAGAGAGATACCAAGGTCTCTTTTAATTTTTACATTACTTACTTTTTTTGATCCTAAATAGAAACTCTGTGCATAATCTGGTAAGGAAGAAATTTCTACTGGCTTGGGAACATCAACATTTAGAAGCTTGGCTGCGTATGCTACCACTTCAGATTGTGTAGCAGGTAAATCGTCTGCACAATTGTATATTTCACCGGGCTTTATATTTTGCATGGAAGAAAATAGGATATTCGCTATATCCTCAACGTGGATGCGAGAAAATAAATGCCCTGCTTTGTGTACATTTCTTGCCTTATTGAGTTGCAAGTCAATTAATACGTTTCTACCAGGACCATATATTCCAGCTAAACGAAAAATATGTATAGGTAATTTACTGTTTAGCCATTTCTGCTCGGATCTGAGGCGGCTTTTTCCTCTACTTTCTATAGGCTTTGTTTCGGATTCTTCTGTGACCCAATTACCAGCATGGTCACCATAAACACTAGTTGCGGACAAATAACCAAGCCACTTGATATTTTGAAAGTAGTAACCGTATCTCTCTAGCACATCATCACCATCTGGCGGAATGGAAACGAGTACATGTGTTACATCTTGAAACGTATCTTTGCCCACTTTGTTGTAATGGAAGAGATTGATGTTTTGTACGTCTTGATTTCTTGAAGTACCGCTAACTTTCCAACCTAAACTCAGTAACTTTTTAGATAGAAATTTAGCTACATATCCATAACCAAAGCAAAACAAGTGCATGGAAGTTAGTTTTTGAAATTTTTCTTGATAAACTCTACACCTAATTTTATTCCCTCTTCATTGATAATGTGTCCTAACCCGTGAATTGGGTGTCCCTCAACATTTACTCCGTTTTCCTTTAGGGCTTTGACTGCCAAGTCAAGAGAAGAAAAAGGTACCACATCATCAGCATTGCCGTGGATAACACATACATTAGGTTTTGATTTGATCTGTGTTGCAACTTTTGCAGGTGAAAGAAACCTGCCAGAATATGCAACAACCGATGCGCAAGGTTGAGAGCGAGTAAGAGCTGTGTGTATTGCAAGCATTGCTCCTTGGGAAAACCCAACTAAAGAAAGTTCTATATCTTTTAGGCCAAGCTCTTTCAATTTCATATCAATAAAATGGTTTACTATTGACGTAGCATTTTTTACTCCGTTATATAGTGCTTCTTCACTGCGATCTTCTAAACTAAACCATTGGTAGCCATCACCTATTTCTCTTTCAAACGGAGCATTGGGTGCGACAAAACATGAGTCAGGCAAAGATTTGCTCATAACTTTAGCAAGATGAACAAAGTTATCACCGCTTGATCCCCAACCATGTAAACAAACGATTAAATTTTTCTTATTGCCACTTGCACAAATTTCTGGACCTTTAAGTTCAATCATTTCTTTTCTTTTTGTGTTTATACCTTTATTTAACACTGATTCATGGATTTGTAAAAGCTATATTGAATATTTTTATTAAAGAAAAAAGGAATTGTGTAATGGTTTATTTAGATATATATTTCAGTTGAAAGCTATGGGCACTGATAATCAAATGGTTTTTAAGATCTACAAACCAACAAAAACTGCAACACAATCTGGTTTGGGTAATACACACTTTTGGTACCTAAAAACTGAGCCTGATTCTTATTACATTGAACCTCTGATGGGGTGGGTCGGTTCGAAAAATCCCAGAAAGCAAATTGTGTTAAAGTTTGATACCCTTGAAAAAGCAGTATCCTATGCAAAAAAGTGCAACGTTAAATATATAATTGAAATGCCAAAAGAGATTAAGAGAATACCAAAATCTTACGCAAGTAATTTCACATCAAAGTAAGCTTTATCGCAGAAATTAATAGTTTAGAACTTGTAGGCGCTTTACCATTCAACTTGTTCATCCGTTTTTTCTCAAATAAATAATTCTTATTGCAACGCGAACAATATCTACCATTCTAATTATAGTATATACTAGTTTAGTAATAAATTAACCAATACACATTATAATATTGATAATTGTAAATTTATTGTGAGATTTTTATGAGTGAAAACAAACACGTTTTTAAGATAGTGCCAGGGAAACAGTTAGAAACAGCCTTAGAAATATACAAAGGCAATAAAAGCGGTAATGTAATACGTGAGCTCCCCGATATCGAATATGGTGACCCTATTGATAAACCGAGAATTACTGAAGCTGCTTTTATACCATTGTATGGTAAAAGTGGTGAAGTGTTAAAATTACCAGTAAAATTTTGTACTAATGTTGGGCAGCATTCTGTTGCATCAGATATAGTAAACTGTATTGAAGAAAGGGAAGGGGATCTGAAAGCTCAATCTTATAACTGTAAATGGAAAGAAGAATTGAATAAACATGATACGAATTGCATTGAATATTGGAAAGGATATAGATGTGTGGTAGATCATGTAAATAATGAGAACTCTTTTGTATATCTTAATGGCGAACTAGTAAATATAGCATCACAACGTTTTGCTGCTAGAGAGACTCACAGTCCGCATCAATTGTACTGGCCATCTTTTCTTCTTGTGCAACCTGCAAAGTACCAATACATAACACGAGATGAGAGCGGTAAATACTATTTTTCGGACAGAGAAGGAAATATTATCGACTCACCAGATAATGAAGTGCTGCAAAAAAGCATGGCACATTGCAGCAGAGAAGAAGCAGAAGAAATAATAAATAATATACTATCTAATATATCAGATTATATATTGTCATCAAATGCATTTATTAAATTCCTCGTTAAAGGTCTCTCAGATGAACAGCTAAAAACTCTTACTAATAGTATTAATGATAAACAATTACAAGCTATAGCAAAGTATTTAACTGATGACCAGCTTCAAGCTTTAGTTGATCATTTAACCAATCACCAGCTAGAAACTCTTGCTCAAGAATTAAATGAGACAAAACTGAAAATTATCGTTCCTACTTTAAATGAAGATCAACTTGGAAGTTTAGTGAGAGGATTGGAACCGGATCAGGTAAAAAATCTTTTGCCTCACTTAAAGATGGATCAGTTTAAAGCATTTATTACAAATTTAGATCCTGAGCAGTTTACAGTGATTGTGAAAGACTTGGCTGAGCACCACCTGACAATACTTTCTAAAGAATTGGGAGTTGATCAGCTAAGAGCTCTGGTAAGTAGCCTGCAAGAAGATCAACTAAAAGATTTGGTTAATAAGCTGGATGATAGGCAGCTCGTAGCAATAGCTCAAGATTTAACTGACCCTAGCAGAATTAAAGTTATAATTGATTCCCTAATTGATCCTGAGAAACTTCAGATTCTTGCTCGCAATATGTCTGATGAACAATTTGCAAAACTTTTGAATGAGCTAAGTCCAAAAGATCTAAAGGATATTATTCATAAACTGCCTTATGAGAAGGTTATATCTGTGGCTGATCAATCGGGTAATAAAGGTCAACTTGATTCTATTGTTAGAATATTGGAGGAGAAGCTTGAAGATCAGTTCAAACAAAACAAAGAGGTTATTGAGATGCTCAAGCAAATCAAGGAGGACATGCCATACTTTGCACATAATCAAAATTTCACAGCAGAAGATGGTGATACATATCCTTATGATTCGTCAATACTTGTATAATTGAAATTTTTACTTTTTAATTTTCCATAGGAGGTCGTATGACTAAAGAAACGCAACAACTTCAAAAACCTACATTTGTCAAACCTGTGTTTACAAAACCGACAATCACTCCGCTATTTTTTGATAAAAAAGCGAATAGAGAAATTGATATCACCGGTGATGTCAACACTGCAGAGATCGATGAAAGGACGATGGTAAATGTTGTTAGATTTAAAGCTTTTTATGATAGTTTAATAAACAACATCAACGAATACAACAACAGTATAAGTTCTAGTATTGAAAATGGCGTAATAAATCCACTATCAGCAACTATAGATAGTATAGGTGCGGAAACAAAGGAAATAATGGATAAAATCAAAGAAATTGAGGGAAATATGCCATACTACTCACCAACAGAAGAGATACTATAGGTGTAAACTTAGGTGATTTTAGACAACATGTACTAAGTGAAAAAGCAATAGTCCCGCTTTTCTGTCATTCCAGCGCGTGACGCTGGAATCCAGGAGAGTTTGCTTGTAAATAAGCAAACTAATTTTGTGAATATAGAAAGTAGCTAATCTTAATTTAAAACACAACGTTTTGATGATTATGGAAAGGCTGGATCCCAGTGTCGGGGCACTGGGATGACAAGAAGAGGGCACTAGGATGAAAAGAGAAGGCTAACTTAGATGACACAAGGAACTAGTGTCGACTACTTGGATGATACCCTTCTTTATATCTTCACTAACGCATTATGTCGAGATGGCAATCCAGAAGGGCATTTTTGCACATTCCATATGGCTTCCAGTTGCATTTCTCACATGCGTAGTCAAATTTCTCTAAAGACATTTTCTCTCTAATTCTTTCTATCGCTTCGTTCCAGGTCAAAGTCTCTCCGATTTTTATCCCTAAAACTACCATATGCCTTCTATCTAGCTCTAAAACCTTAGCTTGTGTGGTACATTCACCTTGCCTGGTCTGATTTGGGCAAGCGCTGCAGATACTATCAAGATCACCAACTACCTTAATTTGAGTATTGGGATCAGTAATTACTTTACTTACTACCTTTCTATAGTTTTTTATAAAGCTCTGAGAATACCCATACCCCCGAAAAGCGAGAGTGCACATGAAATGATGAGGGCGGAACCTTATCATTTTTTCAAGTATTGTAAAGCCGCTACGAGTAGGAAAATCTTCACCAAACCAGGTAGAATAAATGGTAGAACACCAGCTACTATTGCCTGTTTCAAACCCACATGGATAGCAAGCCAACTGACACCACATATAAAAATCGTAGCTGTACCAGCCAAGCAACTTAAAGAATTGCGCATAAGTGATACACACTTAGAGCTTAACGATTCATTTACTTTGCCCATCACTATCACAGCAGCTAAAAAGCCGATTAAATATCCACCTACTGGCCTGATAAAAACGTTATAGCCACCAAGAAAATCCGCAAAAATGGGGAGTCCTGCTGCACCAAGTAATAAATATGTAAGCACAGAGTAAAATGCTGTCCCGCGGTTAAATTTAAGCCCAATAAGCATCACTCCCAAACTTTGTAGTGTAATAGGCACAGGCTGCAGCGGTATACTTATTTGAGCCGTTAGAAACAAGAGTAAGACGCAAGAGAGAATTTCAACTAATGTTGACTTGTTGATAGATCGTGCTGTAAACATACCACTCCAAAATAAAATATATTTATAGTATTATATTTATGGAATTTCGCAATTTAAATTTACTGTGCTACAATAAATTAATTTATATACCTAAATAAAAATGATAAATAAACAAGATCTATTGGCATTAATGAAAGCAAGACATAGCGGGCGTTTATACGATCCGAATAAAGTAATAAATCAGGCAGAAATCAATATGCTGATAGAAGCAGCAAGGTTTTCTCCTTCATGTTTTGGTGACGAACCTTGGAGGTATGTTATATGTAACAAGCAAAATAACCAAAGTTCATGGGAAAGATTACTGAGTTGTCTTGATGAGTCTAACCAAAAATGGGCAAAAAATGCACAAGTTCTAATTATATCATTAAGTGCTAAAAATTTTCGAAAGCTGGATAAAGGAAAAAATTTCTGGGCTAAGCATGATACTGGCGCAGCAAATTATGCGCTTATGTTGCAGGCTGCATCTATGAACTTAATGGCACATCAAATGGGTGGATTTGATAAGGATAAAATAATAGAAAAATTCAACATACCTGATGATTTTAATGTAATGTCAGTGGTAGCAGTTGGTTACGAAGAAGAGGGTGCTGAAGTTAAGGAAAAGAAAAGAAGGCCAATAGAAGAAATATTTTTTTATGACGAATGGCCGAAGCCCTGAGAAAAATGCATGGCACTGGTAACAACTTTGTTATCATAGACTCACGTTTAACAAACGATTTAGACTGGAACTATAGACAAATTGCTGATCAAAACGGCTGCGATCAGGTGATAATTATGACAAGGTCTGATGTTGCGGACTGTTTCATGCACATCTACAATGCTAACGGTAGCCAAGCTGAAATGTGCGGAAATGCAGCACGTTGCGTTGGATATTTGATAATGTCAGAAAAAAGCACTGAGTATGCAACTATCGAGTTAATAAACGAGCGCATTTTAGAGTGCTTCAAGATGGATGATAGGTCCATAAAGGTCAATATGGGCAAACCACTGTTTAGATGGCATGAAATTCCTCTATCCATTGAATGTAACACTCTTTGCTTACCTATAGAGGTTGGAATGCTAAAAGATCCAGTTGCAGTAAATATTGGCAATCCTCACATAGTCTTTTTTGTTGATAACATAAGCGAGATACCGTTGCAAAACTTAGGACCAAGATTGGAAAATCACATATTGTTTCCCAAGAGAGTGAATGTTAGCATTGCACAAATTGAAAAATCTAGAGAAATAGCTTTAAGAGTTTGGGAAAGAGGTACAGGTATTACTGCTTCATGTGGTAGCGCAGCTTGCGCAGCATTTGTTGCGTCCGTACTTCGTAAGTATTTGGCTACCCAACAAGCTTTGGTGAACTTGCCAGGAGGTAAGTTGTTAATCGAGTGGTCGGATAATATATTTATGACTGGTGAGGTAGGATTTTTATAACTCTAGGCCAGGCACTGATGCATTACTTCCAATACTTTTTTACCAATTACCGCAGGGGTTTCAGCAATTACAATTCCGGCGCTCTGCATAACTTCTAGTTTTGCACCAGCACTGCCACCGCTGGAAGAAATGATCGCTCCGGCATGTCCCATACGTCTTCCTGGAGGTGCTGTTTGACCAGCTACAAATCCCACAATTGGTTTTTTAGTTTTTTCTGTCTTCACAAAATGTGATACATCCTCTTCTTCGTTTCCACCTATTTCACCAATGACTACAATACCATGAGTATCATCATCTTTTAAAAACAGTTCCATACAGTCAACAAACGTCATGCCATGAACGGGATCTCCTCCAATTCCTATGCACGTTGATTGACCAAGGCCAACAGCAGTTGTTTGTGCTACTGCTTCATAAGTCAAAGTTCCAGAACGTGACATAATTCCTATATGTCCGCGCTTGTGAATATGCCCTGGCATAATTCCTATTTTACATTCTTCAGGTGTGATAACTCCCGGACAGTTTGGACCAATTAATCGACTTTTTGAACCTATGAGTGCACGTTTAACTTTCACCATATCAAGTATAGGAATGCCCTCTGTAATACAAACTATCAACTCTATTTTTGCGTCTATTGCTTCGAGTATTGCATCAGCAGCAAACTTAGCAGGTACATATATCACCGTGGCATTCGCATCAGTTTTTTCTTTAGCTTCTGCTACAGTATTAAAGACCGGTAAATTAAGGTGAGAGCTTCCGCCCTTGCCAGGAGTTACACCACCAACCATTTTTGTTCCGTAGCTAATTGCTTGCTCTGAGTGGAATGTACCCTGCGCGCCAGTAAGACCCTGGCATATTAATCTTGTATCTTTGCTTACTAAAATGGACATGCTTTATTTTACCTCTTTTACTATTTTCTGTGCAGCTTCATCAAGTTCATCTGCAGCAATAATATTTAATCCTGACTCTTCTAAGATTCTCTTTCCTTCCTCAAAATTAGTACCTGATAACCTAACTACTAAAGGGACTTTTATACTCATTTCTTTTGCAGCCTCAACGATACCACTTGCAATGATATCGCAGCGCATTATACCACCAAATATGTTAACTAAAATCCCCTTTACGTTACGATCAGACAATATAATCTTAAACGCTTCAGTAACAGTCTCTTTACTTGCTCCACCGCCAACATCCAAAAAGTTAGCAGGTTCTGCTCCGTAGTATTTTATTATATCCATTGTTGCCATAGCAAGACCCGCACCGTTTACCATGCAACCAATGCTACCATCCATTTTTATATAACTGAGCCCATGCTTTGAGGCTTCTATTTCTTCCTTTACTTCTTCGTCATAATCGCGGAGTTCTACAATTTCCGGATGACGGTATAGAGCGTTGTCGTCAAAATTAATTTTAGCATCAAGCGCAATAAAATCTCCAGAATTTGTTTCAACCAGTGGGTTAATCTCAATTTGACTTGCATCCGTTGCAATAAATGCATCATATATATTCTTTGCAACATTTACTATTTTTTCTATTTGTTCTGGGCTCAAATTAAAACTGTTGCTTAACTTGCTGCTATCAAAACTGGTAAAACCAGCATCAGGATCAACACTGAGCTTTACAATTTTTGCAGGAAAATTTTTTGCAACTTCCTCAATATCCATTCCACCTTCTGAAGAAAATATGAATGTTGGCCTGCTGAGCTTGGGATCAACTACTAAACTTAAATAATACTCTTTCTTAATATTTGAACCCTCTTCAATGTATACTCTTCTTACTTGCTGCCCACTTGGTCCTGTTTGGTGAGTTACTAAAGTCATACCTAGCATATTCTTTGCAAGTTGCTGAGCTTCTTCAGTTGACTTTGCCAGCTTTACACCACCAGCTTTGCCTCTTCCGCCTGCATGAATCTGAGCTTTAACCACAAATACATCAGACTTCAGTTGATTTATTTGAGTTTCTACTCCTTCTGCAGATGTAGTAACAAAACCTCTTGGTACTGGAACATTGAATTTGTGTAAAATCTCTTTTGCTTGATATTCGTGAATATTCATAAAACAACCAATATTAAAAATTACCAACCATAACGCTGTCTTCTACTCTCTTGCTGGCGCTTCTTTTTTTTAGCTTCAGCTTTCTTTTTAGCCCTTTTTTCTGATTTCTTTTCATGGTACTGCTTTTTCATTTTTACCCCTCTTCCTTCTTTTTGAATTGTTTTTTTCAATACTGGAAAAGCTCTATCTACATCACCATAATGAACCGATACTTCAATCAAACTCTATACCTCCTTCGGTAATTATCTCAAAAATCTACTTATAAATTAGAAAATTAACATTGTCAATTATTTTATAAACTCAAGCGCTAAGTTACAATATGACTGAAATGCTAAACTTTGGCTGTTCAAAGTACCAAAATCTTTCAATTTGCTATGTGATAAAGCCACTTCACGCTCTGGATAATAGCACTGTATCAGTTGAAATTTTCATTGCTAACAGTACTTTTTTCTTGATGACTTTGTTGCTTATACATAGCTTCAAAATCTATAGGATCCAGCATGAGCGGAGGAAAACCACCACTGCTTGTAACTCTTGCAATTATTTCTCTTGCAAAAGGGAAAAGAAAAGTAGGTCCACCAATAAATAAAGCCTGCCTTATCTCTTCTGCATTTAGCTCTGCAGAGTTTTCTATTGAAAAAATACCACAATATTTCGTTTCGCAAATGAAAGCAATGCCATCTTTTATGTTCTCATCTTTTACCGTTGCTTTGGCTTCTATATGCAAAGTAATTTCATGGAAAGATTTTCCTTCATCATTGTCTTCTTTATCTTCGGTTCCTTCCAGTTTTACTGAGTTAATATTAACCATTACATTAATACTGGGAGCTTCTTTTGAAGAAAGAAATGGTGAATTCGGATTTTCGAACGATAGGTCTTTAACATATTGACCATGGATTTTCATTTTTTGCTGTGACATTTGGTACGTCTCCATAATTAAGTTGAAGTATTTAACACTTTCTTTTACAATATAACTACTTATAAATGAATAGCAAACCTAAATTATAGATTGGTATAGGATAGGCCATTTTCATTAATAATTAATAATGTTCAGATACTTTATATGCTAAGGAGTTGAGTTACTATGATAGAGCTTGTGATATACGCTTTATTGGCGGCATTCGTTTTCTCACGGTTATACAATTCTTTAGGAAGATCACCGAACCTAAATTTAAGAAAACTGACCAGTGTACTTGATACAAGCCAAAGCAATGAAGATGTAGTAGAAAACATTGAGGATTACATCGATGGCAACGACAAAAATTCAATAAAAGCTACTTACGAGCAAATATTACAAAAAAATAAAGATTTCTCCATTTCCCATTTCATGGAAGGCTCAAGTATAGCTTTCGAGTTAATAATAAAGTACTTTAACCAAGGAAATCTGTCACAGTTAAAACCTCTCTTGGATAAAGACTTGTATAACAACTTTGTAGAGAAAATAAGGCACCGTAAGGAGGTACATGAATCTATAATTGTTTCTATTGTTTCACAAAAGATTTTAGAAATAAAACTAGTGAAAAATGTAGTGTTTATTGCAGTATATTTCCTTTCAGAGCAAATTAACTTTGTTAAAAACGATAAGGGAGATATTATATCAGGCAGCACATCCACAATCAATAAAGTTGAGGACATGTGGCAATTCAAAAAAAATATTACCTCATCAAATCCAAGCTGGTTGCTTACTTCTATAAACTATAAAAAGGTAGATGATGGCAAAATGAGCGTAAAATATGAATAGCTCTGTTTAATATGGAAAATAAATTACGCGAAATAGCACTTGATACTGAAACTACTGGTCTCGATGTCGGATCTGGTCACCGGATTATTGAAATAGGGTGTGTGGAATTGATTAACCGCATTCCAACAGGCAAAGTGTTTCATCGGTACCTCAATCCAGAAAGGGGTATACCTTATCACTCATTTAAGATTCACGGCATTAGTGAAGAATTTTTAGAAGATAAACCATTATTTTCAGACGTTGCTCTTGAATTTCTTGACTTTATATCTAACGATATTTTGATAATTCATAATGCTGAATTTGATGTTAAGTTTCTTAATATGGAATTGGGCAAATTGGGTGCTGGGTTAATCTCTTCAGACAGAGTGTTGGACACATTACCACTTGCGAGAAAAAAGTTTGCGGGGTCGCCTGCATCTTTAAGTGCATTATGTAAGCGTTTTGATATATCGCTAGAGGGTAGAGAACTGCACGGAGCGCTAGTTGATGCGCAGTTACTTGCAAAAGTTTATGTTGAGCTCACAGGAGGATTACAAACTTTCCTGTTTGATAATCAGTGTGAACAGGATAATAACTCCGCATTTATTCAGTACAAAGTACGTAACTTAGCCTGTAGGGGACACTCACCAAGCAATGAAGAGGTTAATGAGCATAGAAAACTCCTGGATAAAATTAATAATCCACTTTGGAAGAAATTGATTGAATGGGTTAACAAATGAAGATAAAATTTAATTTTACTAGGTGCTCTCTAAAATGCTGAAGTTTGTAAGGTTATTGTCTAGTGTAATAATAACATTAGCAGCAATTTTTCTTGGGTATTGTTATTTTAGTAAAAAAGGCATATTTGCTCCAGCAGTAGTTCACAATGCGGAGGTTAAAATAGGAGGAGATTTTGTTCTGACTAACCAAGATAATCAGATCATACACAGTAATGATTTTAAAGATAAGTATATGATGATTTTCTTTGGGTTTTCTTCATGCAAAAAGATTTGTCCTATGAATCTTGGTATAATTTCAGAAACACTTGCAAAGCTAGATGAAAAAACCAGTGAGAGGCTACAAACATTTTTCATAACGGTTGATCCTGAACGCGATAGCACGGAAAAACTCAAAGAATTTCAGCAGCAATTTGACCATAGAATACAAATGTTAACTGGTGAAAGAGAGAAAATTGATGAAGTAATTGCAAATTATAAAGTATATGCAAGCAAAGTCGGTGGAGAAGAGGAAATTAATCACTCTTCAATAATATATCTTATTGGCCCTGGAGGAAAATACATTACACACTTTGCAGCCGATCTAAATTCGGATGAAAGTCAATCCGATAAGATTGCAACCGAGATCAAGAAATATTTAAATGGGCTATAGATTTTCTGTTTAGGTTGTACACTGTAGTAATTTCTAAAACGAATGATGAACATCCGTTGTGGTGTTACTAACTAAAAGTTGTAGGTTGTATCATTTAAGATTGCAATTCCTATTAATAAGCTTACCTTTCCAGAAAAAATTCTTACTTTATATGTTTACCGATGGTATATTTAAAAGCAGTAGATAATGTAGGAATGCATTAGTAGAAGCACACAGAAATTTGCTAAATGGAAAAAGGCAAAAGAATCCTGTGTTAGTGCGTAAAGTTTGTTATCTAATGTTAAAAACCATAGGTGCCTTTTGGTTTTTTTATATGTATTAACGCTTAAGCCTATGAAAAGCTTAGCTAATAGTGCTGGACGTAATGTCCTCCTTTAAACAAAGAATTCAGAAAAAGTGCAGGGATGTATGTGCACCTACAAGCCCTTTGCTGGTATAAACACACTTTTTACTGAATTTTCTTTGATGAAAAGCCTGCAGAAAAAGGTAAATTTTGAGCTCTAAAAATATCTCTAATTATAATCAAGTTTAAAAAAATGGAAGTAATTTTTTCTATAAATTAGAAAAAAAATTTGTCTATTTTTATATAAGGTCTAGTGTGAAAATTTTAGTATCTTAGTCTTGAGCTCTAATGTCTTACGTGGTGAAAGATACAAGTAGTTTATATATACTGCAACAGATATCTATCGTTTATTTTAGAAGTTACCATAAACTGAAAATAATTTACATTAAAGACTAGAAGTGAAAATTCATTTACCAATATAGAGTTGTCTTGGCCTACAAATTTTAGTTTCTTTATCGTTCATCATTTCATACCACTGAGCAACCCAGCCGGTAGTTCTTGCAAGTGCAAAAATAGGTGTAAACATATTCGAAGGAATGCCAATGGCGTTCATTATTATGCCTGAGTAAAAATCAACGTTTGGATATAACTTACGTACAATGAAATATTCATCCTTTAAAGCTATTTTTTCAAGTTTTTTTGCAATCTTTAGCAGCTCATTGCTCTGTTCTAGTTTATCTAAAACTTTATCACAGATGTCTTTCAATATGCGTGCACGTGGATCATAATTTTTGTAAACACGATGTCCAAATCCCATCAATTTAAAAGGATCTTTATCATCCTTAGCTTTTTCAATGAATTTATCTACATCTCCACTTTGTTTTATCTCATTTAACATATTTATAACTGCCTCGTTAGCTCCACCGTGTGCTGGTCCCCAGAGTGTAGCAACTCCTGCAGATAAGCTTGCTAACAAGTTAGAACCGGCTGACCCTACTAATCTGACGGCTGTTGTAGAAGCATTTTGCTCATGGTCAGCATGAAGAGTAAATATTTTATCCAAAGCTCTTGCGAAAAGAGTGCTCTTATTGCTATCAAAAGCATTGCCAAACATCATCCTTAAGAAATTTTCACTATAGCTCAATTTATTGTCAGTACGTGTGAATTCCTGATTGTTTACATGTCTATATATCATTGCAATAATTGCAGGAACTTGTGCTATTGCAGAAATCCCAAAATTCAGATCTTCACTATTGATATTATTGCCATGTTTCTCATGGTATAATGCCGACAAGCTTGCGAAGCATGCAATCAAAATTGACATAGGATGAGCAGTTTTTGGAAATGCTTTAATTACGTTTACAACCTGTTCCGATACTTTGGATAATTCCCCTATTTTGAAAAAAAAGTTTCTTTGTTGCTCTGAATTAGGCAATTCACCATAGAGTAATAGATAAATTACATCATTAAAATTATTACCCTCCGCTAAATCAGCTATGTCATGTCCCCT
The DNA here is from genome assembly GCF_012277315.1 of Wolbachia endosymbiont of Ctenocephalides felis wCfeJ. NCBI lineage: Bacteria > Pseudomonadati > Pseudomonadota > Alphaproteobacteria > Rickettsiales > Anaplasmataceae > Wolbachia > Wolbachia endosymbiont of Ctenocephalides felis. Next base: position 762,487 of record NZ_CP051157.1, read on the forward strand.
ATACTTAAGGATTCCCTCATCTCCATCAATAAATGTGATTGCAGAAGACCATGAAGCTGTGGAAACAAACCCAGGATCATAAGTAAATAACCCTGTCTCTTTGTACAAGTCCTTAATATTTAACACATCAGGACCCATTGTTCCATTTAATATGGGTAGCTCAACCTTTAATCCATCACTTAATTCTAGTAACGCTTTGTTATCAATCATGTAAGCTACTTAAATTCATACAAAGCATACAAACTTGGAAAAGCCCTGTTAACTTTAGACTAACCATCTAAGCAGTCATCAATGCTTTTACTTGTGCATTTAAGCGACTTATTTTTCGTGCAGCAGTATTTTTGTGAATAACACCTTTACTTACACACTTGTGTAAATTAGATTCGGCATTTCGAAATGCTAGAACAACATTTTCTTTATCACCAGACTTAATCATATCAACCAATTTCCTAATAGCAGTGCGAGTTTTACTTTTGCGCATTTTATTTATCAAAGTTCGTTTTGCTATTACCTTTATCATTTTTTTAGCACTCTTATGATTTGCCATACATCAATACCTAAAACACTGTACCATTTCCCCATTATAGAATTTTTTCACTCATTTGCAATACCAGTTTTTTCCATTGCTAATTTACTACTTTTTTCTTCGATAGTTTTCTCTAAATTCTTTAAGAATTCATCCTTGCTCAACCCAGGATATATTGGAGGTAGTATTTCTATTATTGCCTTTCCAGAATTTTTCCTCATGGAAAGCATGCTCTTTGGCCAAAATAAACCTGTATTTAAAGCAACTGGTAATACAGGAACAGATAATACGCTATATAAAGCAGCAACACCTGGTTGGTATTTCGTTTTTTGTCCTGCGACTGTTCTAGTACCTTCAGGAAATATGATTATATTCCTGTTTTCTTTTATACGTATCTTAGCTAGCTTAACAATATAGCGTATAGAGCTAACACCATCCAAGCGGTTAATAAAAATCATCCTAAGTGCCATGAGGTGCAAACCAATAAATGGAATCCACTTCAGTTCACGTTTTAAAATAAAAACTGCATTTCTAAATAAAAGTACAAAAATAAATGTTTCAAAAGGAGATTGGTGTTTAGAGGCTATTATAAAGGGTTGCTTTGGAATGTTTTCCGTTCCTCTAATTTCATATTCAACACCGCATAATAAACGAAGCATAAGTAATACAACCTTTACTGAGGAGGCAAGGAAAATAGTTACTATATGTGCGGGAAAGAAGAGTATAGGAAGAGTAACTAAGGTATAAAGTACTTCCCACAATATAAAAAAGAAATTAAATAACAAACCTAAACCACAAACTCAGATGAATTTATTTGAGTTTAACTCTGTTACAAATTAAAAACAATAAGTTTAACTATTGATTACTTGAGTAATAGGGTGCGAATCAACTAATTTGTCCTTCAATTTCTTATTAGCAATGTGAGTATATATTTGCGTCGTAGAAAGGTTAGTATGACCAAGAACTCTCTGTATCAGGACAATACTTGCTCCACTATCTAGTAGATGAGTAGCAAAAGAATGTCTAATTACATGTGGAGAGATTTTGCCTTCATCGATATTACATTTTCTTGCCAATTCCTTAATTAATTGACCAATTCTTTGCCTTGTGATTGGCTTATCAGGCCTATTACCTGGGAATAACCAATCGGACTCTTTCCCTTCAGGAATTAGGTTGCCACGAACTGATAAATAATTTTTAAGACTTTGTAGTGCTTGCTCATTAAAAAGGATTTGCCTTTCTTTACCACTTTTTCCCCTTATGATTATATAACATCCTTTGTCATTACTGTTTACTAAATGCAACACCTCACATAACTTCATATTAATCAGTTCAGAAATACGCATACCAGAAGAGTAAAGGATGTCTAAAATGGCGCATAGTCTTCTATTGTTTATTTCTTTGTTTGATTCGCTTGCTAATTTTCTGACTGTCTCTATTAACAAAAGCATTTCTTCAGCACTCAAATATTTTGGTAGAGGACGAGAAACTTTTGGATTTTTTAATTCATCATCATTAGATGGAGCAGGATTGAAATCTATTATTCCATCATTAAAGAGGCACTTATAAAAATTTTTCACAGCAGATATTTTTCTTGATACAGAACTACTTTTATATTTCTTTTGTGCATTTAAAAATTTCACATAATCTTTAATATTAGTTTTGCTCGCACTAACTAAAGTAACACCACTTTTCAATAAAAAATCTTCAAGTTGATATAAATCCGAACGGTAACTTTCTAAAGTATTTTGCGTAGCAGACCTTTCTGACACCAAGGTATCTATATAATATGTTATATAAAGGTTTTCTTTTTTGTTCTGTAACTGATTACTTTTCATTATTAACTCCTATATTTATTTCTTTGACTACAGTTTGGTTGGGAATATTACTTGTGCTTCTTATGAAAAAATATGAGATAAATAAAATACTTACCAATATTATAATAAGTACAATAAATTTTCGTCTTAATTTTTTCTTTAGATTTGACCTTACTTTTACCATGGTTAAATTATAACATTAAATTCACAGAAAGTCCTCTACAAACTACTATAATATCCTACTTCTTAGTCGTATCTAATTATATCTATTATAATATAATGGTTTTCTATAGAACTAACACAACCAAGAGGTAACTCATGTATTAGTATCACAGATGTTAAGAAATTCTTAACATCTACACAATCGCTTTTGTAAAAGAGGGAATCACGTGGTATCTTTTCTTAACAAAGTGTTGATAAAAGGAATGGTGATATTCGATCCCATAGATTCATTATCTATTTTCTCTATAATTTTATTAACACTGCAAAAAGAACGTTCTATTCTTGCCAAGATATAATCAATCACTCTTAAATTAACCCGTAACTGTTTATCTGAAAATCGTTTTATCAACATAATTCGTAATAATTCTTCACTTGCAGGTGGGATCTTTACGTTGGTAGTTGATAATATGCGAGAACTTAAATCTTTTAACCTAAAATTAAGCCTTTTTGGTGAAGTTGAAGAAGTAATTAGCAATCTCTTGTCATTTTCTCTCATGTAGTTGTAACAATGTAATAACATTGCTTCGTCTTGAATATTTTGTATGTCTTCTAGAATAAAAGCGTCGCTATATCTCATCTCACTTACAAAATTGTTCACATTGATAAAAATAGCGTTGTTTACCGATTGCCAAATGTGAGTAAGATGAGTTTTACCAGAACCTTTGGGTCCAAAAAGAATCAAACATTTCCAAAACGGATCACCAATTACTGAGTTGTATACATGCTTATTTTCATCTAAAACAATAAAATTTTGCTGACAATAATCAATCTGATTATTGTTAAATAAGTTCAACTGCACGTTTGCATCCCTGACAGTGATTTTTATGTTAAAAATTACCTGTTCTTCGCGAGGTACTTTGTGGTCTACCCTTCATAACTAGTTATACAAAAAAACTTACTAGCCCCTCTTATAAAACTCACTCTGAAGATATGCATCGACTGCATATCTTACTGATACATTAAAAACTGCTATTATTGGAATAAAAAGCAGTACACCTGTTAATCCAAAATATGAAGCACATGTAGCCATTCCAAGAATAATTACAGCCGGATGTATATGAACCTTCTTTCCTATTAACAAAGGAACCAGTATGTTTGCATCTATTAACTGCCCAGCACCAAACAATAGTAAAACAGCAGCGCTTTCAAACCACCCGCTAAATTGAGCAATAGCGCTTAAAAACCCAATGGTAGTATATATTAATGGTCCTATATAAGGTATAAACGTTAACATTCCTGATAAAATTCCGATAGCAACAGAATGTTTCAATCCAATTATACCAAGGCCTACAGAGTAAAAGATCATCATAACAACGCATACATTTACCTGCCCTTTTAGATAATTAGATACGACGAAATCTACTTTTGAAAAATAATCTGTAACCTTTTCTCTATATGGAACAGGAATTAACTCACTAACTTTTGCTATAATCAGAGGCCAATCACGCAATACGTAGAAAAATATTACTGGAGTGATTACCACTAATGATACTGTATGAATTAAGCTAAAGCTCGAGCTCAGCACCTGAATTATAAAGTCACCAGTAATATCAAAAGCATTTATGAAATAAGATATGTAATCGCTGTAGTTTTCTGCTAGGTTTTTAGATAAGTGGTCAAACAAACCATCTCCTGTTTTTATATTAAAAAACTCCAGTACAGATGGAATAATCTTAAGGTTTAATGAAGGTGCTTTACTGACTAAAAAATTCAATATCGAAGTAATTTGAACATATATTACAGGTAAAATAAATGTAATAGCCAATACAAAAACCATCAGCAGCGCAAGTATTATAAAAATTACAGAGTATAGGCGCGGTATTTTATGCTTTTCAAAATTTACTACCAGTGGATTAAATAAGTATGCAACAATTATAGACATCAAACATGGAAAAATCATTGGGCGCACTAAGAATAATGTGCCAACTATAACAAGTAGTATAAGACAAACTGTTACATGACGTTTTTGCATGCTTTTAGCATAGTCAATTTATTAAATAAAATACATAGTTTATTTTGCTTACATCAAAGGCATTTTGTAATTCACTACGAGAGCGCCAACAAAATTTATAAACCCTCATTTGTTTTATTGATTCATAATCGGGTTAACTATAATGTTCCGGTAATAGCATTATCTGCTATTAATGATAAAATAAATTAAAAGCAGTTATCTAAAATGATACTAAACCGAGAATATTCATGCAATATTTTGCTGAGTTAGGACATTTAGTCATAAATCCTATTAGTTTAGCAATTAGAGAAATGAGTATAGTTGCACAAAAGTTAAGTAGTCTTATAGAAACAATATGTCGACAGAACAAAATTTAGAATATTCTGTATATAAAAGAATAGTTCCTTGGATAGTTGCATTTGCATTATTTATGGAAACTTTAGATGTTACTATTTTAAATAGTGCTATTCCTGTAATAGCTAGAAACTTAAATCAATATCCTTTAAATCTTAAAGTTGCTCTAACAAGTTATCTTGTAAGTCTAGGAATTTTAATTCCAATCAGTGGATGGTTATCAGATAAATATGGTACAAAAAAAGTATTAATATTTGGTGTGGCTGTATTTGGTTTAGGTTCGTTTTTGTGTGGTATCTCACTTTCGTTAAAACAATTAGTAATATCAAGAATAATACAGGGTGCAGGAGGAGCTTTAATGATGCCAGTATGTAGGTTGATATTGATTAAATCCTATCCACCATCCCAGTTAATTAGTGTTACTAATTATTCCACTATTCCATCACTTTTAGGGCCAGCATTAGGACCGACTATAGGTGGAATTATCGTAACTTGGTTGTCTTGGAGATGGATATTTTTTGTTAATATTCCTTTTTGTTTCATCTTATTATATTTAGTTTTTTGTTATGCCGATAATTCTAAAGAAAGCAATGTAAGAAAATTTGATATTATTGGGTTTATTCTTTTCGGTTCAGCTTTATCTATAACTATTTTTACAATTGAAGCATTCACTGAATCATTTTTGGATCTATTGCACGGAATGTTTTTAGTTAGTATAGCTTTTGTTTTAATGGTTTTATATTTTTACTTTGAGAAAAAAGTAGCTGAACCATTTATTGGTAAAAAATTATTTGAATCAAGAACCTTTACAATTACTATTACAGGAAGTTTTTTTTCTAGGCTTGGAATTGGTGGCATTCCCTTTTTGATACCTATTTTATTACAAATTAATAATGGTTTTTCACCTATAACATCTGGTTTTTGTATTATATCCTATGCTGCAGCTATGGTAGTTGCTAAATTTTTTGTAAAAGAAATTTTAAGAAAAATAGGTTTTAGAAGTTCTTTAATTTTAAATACTGCTTTGCTAGGTGTAAGTATTATCGGATTAATCTTGCTTATAGATAATACTAATTATTTTATAATTAGCTCTTTGGTTTTCTTACATGGGTTTTTTACATCTATTCAATATAGTTGTTTAAATATTCTTACTTATAGTGATTTAAAAGAGGAATTAGTTAGTAAGGGAACAAGTATAGGCAGTGCCATTCAGCAACTGTCAATGAGTTTTGGTGTTGCATTTACAGTTGTTCTATTAAAAATAACAAAACGTAATAATCCACTCATTGGACATACTTCTTATGATTTAACCATTTTTATTTTGGCTATATGTTTACTATTAACTTCATTAATTTTTACTGCACTTAATAGTAATGCAGGAGTAAAAGCTAGCAATCACAAATTTATAGAGAATTAAGGTACTGGAGCAAAAAATTTATGATATAAAAAATTCTTTTTTAGAAGCAGCATTAAAATATCAAATAGTGTGCTTTAATATTAGTGTGTGTTTACAGAGTGTTACGGTAAAGATTTAATCCCAATAATTCAGAAGCTGTGTGATTTATAGAAATTATTATAACTTATACCAATATTTGTTATTGGAAAAGTAAATAAAATACGTAGCAAACTCACTCAGAACTTCCATTTGTAGGCAAAAGAACTCTTTTTCATTTGTTCTGTTACTAGTGAGAATTGGTATTACTTGTTGAATTAAGTCCTATCTTTTGCATCCAGTTAAAACAGCATTTGCACAATTTAGTCTTTTGTAGATGAGTAATTCTCTAGGAATGATCCTATTGAATTCTATGATATTATTTTTGTGACATTGTTGTGTACGTCTAATAATGGGGATGGCTGGGGTTGTTAAGTGAATTTTATGCCAATTGGTTACTTTAGTTCCCATAAGCCTATGTTTGCACAGTTGGCTAGTCAAATAATAACTATGCAAAAAATTTAATAGAATATATAATCTATAAATAATTTTTGAGGTAGCTTATGAAGCTAGGCGTTAACATTGACCATGTTGCAACCCTCCGTAATGCACGCAAAACTTCTTATCCAGATCCATTAAAAGCGGCAGAAATAGCTATTGACGCTGGAGCAGATTTCATCACTGTACACTTGCGAGAGGATAGAAGACATATTAGAGATGAAGACGTGTTTAACCTGAAAAAAAACATCAAGACTGAGCTGAACCTTGAAATTGCAGCTACGGAAGAGATGCTTGAAATAGCAAAAAAGGTAAAACCCTACTCGATTTGTATAGTACCAGAAAAAAGAGAAGAATTAACAACAGAAGGTGGCCTAGATATAACTAACATGTGCAACACACTTGCTAATATAATAGAAGAAATGTACGACGTTGGTATAAAGGTCTCACTGTTTATCAACCCGAATATCGATCAGCTAAAACATCTTGAGAAGTTAAAGCGAAAACCTGACATAATAGAAATTCATACAGGGGGCTACTGCGATAATCCATCAGAAGAAAAATTTAAATTAATTACTAATGCTGCAGAATATATAAATAAGCTAAAAATGGAATGCCACGCAGGACATGGCATAACTTGCACACATGCTAAAAGGATAAAAGAAATACCTCACATTTCAGCTCTTAATATAGGTCACTCTTTAGTTAGCGAGGCTATATTTTACGGCTTGCACAGCGTAGTAAAAACGATGAAAATGACAGTATCTAGCTAGCTACTGCTTTTTCCTTCTCATTTAAAATACTTAAAAGAGTTTGACTCGCTTTAAATCTCACTCTTGTCTTTTTAGGCACAGTCATAATCTCACCATTTTGAGGGTTGCGGCACTGCTTCTCCTGGCTTATAGCAGTAGATAGTGTGCCTACTCCGTGCAGACGTATTTCACCTCTGCTATTTAGCTCACCTTTTATTATTTTCATAAATGCATCATGAATCTTGCCCAAATCAGACTTGGTTATATCTATGCTCTGAATAGAACAATCTTCTTTTAATTGTTTTACTATATCTTCTTTACTCATAAATTACCTTAAATATTGAAAAAATTACTCAAACAGCATATTCAGTTCGTACTGATAGTCAACTAAATTTATCGCGAAAATAGGATATATCATACATTTTTTTTAATATTTGTATAATACTTACAAAAATCACCACCAAAAAACAACTACCTTTTGGAAAATTGGCATTTTTTACGAGCTTTGTGTTGACCATACTTTTTACGTTCAACAACACGCGAATCTCGCGTTAAGAAGCCCTTTTTACGTAATATGGAATGTAAGTCCTGGCTTATTTTACTTAAAGCCCTGCTTATCCCATGAGCTAAAGCACCTGCTTGACCAGATAACCCTCCACCTTTTACAGTCGCGAATATATCATACTTATCTAGCATGGATGTTACAATAAATGGCATTTTTACTGTTTGGCATACTGACTCTCTCTTAAAATAAGAGAGTAGCTCGTCTTTCTGATTAACGCTAAATTTTCCACTTCCCGGTTTTATCCATACTCTTGCTACGGATTCCTTTCTTCGTCCTGTAGCATATAAGCGACCTAGTGAATCAATTATCGGCTTAACTACTTTCTCCGATTGATCTATTATATAACCTTCCATCTTCACTCCATTATTTTTTATTTTTACGATTCAAAGAAGAAAAATTTATCTTTTCAGGTTGCTGTCCCTGATGCTTATGCTCTGGACCAGAATAGACATATAAATTTCCAAAACGTTTGCGTGCCATAGGGCCATCATCAAGCATCCTTTTTACTGCCATTTCTATTACACGCTCAGGAAATTTGCCATTCAGAATATTGTCTGGAGTAGTTTTTTTTAAACCACCAGGGTAGCCTGTATGCTTATAATAAATTTTCTCTTTAAGTTTCTTTCCAGTAAAACACACCTTCTCTGCGTTGATAATAATTACATTATCACCACAATCCATATGCGGTGTATATTCAGGTTTATGTTTTCCACGTAGTAATGTTGCTACAAACGCTGCAAGCCTTCCTACCACTAATCCTTCTGCATCTATAACAAACCACTTTTTATTGATTTGTTTTTCTTTTAAAAAAAAAGTTTTCATCATTTTAATTACACAACAGTAACTTATGATACACTCAGTTTCTAAATAGTGTCAACAATATTAGCTATTGATTATCAAAGCAATTTGTGCTAATGATTTAGCTGCACAACCCAATATACATAGGAGTAGAATGTTTCGGTTGATTATTACGCTTGCGGTTATTTTTAGCACTATAAGTTGCTATGCAATCGATCTTGAAGAAGCTATAAATAAAGCCATAAAAAATAGTTCAAAACTAAAATCTCAATTCTACCAATATAAAAGTGCAGAAAAACGCTTAAAATCTTTTGGATTAGCTGGGTTTTTGCCGGATATCAATTTGCGGTATGAATTTAATGAAAGGTTTAGTTTTAGGGGTAATGCAGGTGTTGGACTTAAAAAGGACCTAATATTAAATCAAAGGCTACTGGATGGAGGTGGTACTTTTGCTACATTCAACCAATCAAGTCATCTTCTCAAGGCAGAAAAAATGCGGTTTCAACAATCGAAACAAGAGATTGCGCTCAATGCCGTAAAAGTATATGTTAATGTTCTTAGGAGGACAGAAATATTAAAATTGAGGGAGCACAAAGAACGTGTCTCCTTGGAGCACTTATCAGCAATGAAAAAACGTCTTTCCCTTGGAGAGGTAACCAACGCTGAAGTTTTACTGGCAAAAGCAAAATTTTCATCTTCAGTGTCAGAAAGGGTTGATGCTGAGGGCAAATTAAAATTGGCAAATATCGCTTATTTTCACTTAATTGGTGAAGACCCTGATGAACTCTCTGAAGTTAATGATAAATTACCTGCCGTGCCAGAATTAAACGAATGTTTACAGTTGGCAAAAACCAGCAATTTGTCTCTAAAAGCAGCAGTTTATCAAAAAAGAGCAGATAATATGGCAATAATCTCTGAAGCTTCCAAGTGGCTGCCTTCTTTGAATCTCAGGGCAAGCAAAAGTTTAGGTGAAAACGTTAGTTTAAACACGCTTTTAGATAATACCCATATTATTTTTATTTTTGACATTCCAATTTTTAAAAACGGAATCAATGCTTTTGGTATCAGTAAAGCTAAAATGGATGCAAAAAAATCTACTTATGATTATTATGAAGCAGTGAAAAATATAGAAAAAGAGGTTGTGAACGCTTGGAATAATGTGTTAACAGCAAAAGCCATCATTAAAGCAAGTCAAGAAGCTGAAAAAGCAGCAGCTCTAGCTTTAGAAGGAGTTGAGCAGGAAGTCAACTTAAATTTAAAGAGCACAACTGAACTTTTGGACACTGAGGATGCATTATTTAAGGCACGTTCAGATTTAGTTGAAGCGAAAAGTAATTATATAACCAGTGTTTATGAGTTGCTTTTTACGATAAACAGTATAAATTTCTAAGTTTAATGGTATTAGCGTTATGAATGATGAACAAAACAACCAGTCTGTAAAAGATATTCTGGAAGACATAAAAAAAGCTATATCTGGCAAAAATGCAAATGATGACAAAGTGAAAGCAGATGAGAAAGAAGATGACGACGTGTTGTACCTTGAAGAGAAATATTTGGAAGACTTAGAAGAAGATAGTGGAGGGGAGGATAATGAAAAACAAGATATCAGCGATGATGACCATGGCGAGGAAATGGTCTTCGATGATAACAGAGTCAGCAGTGATGACAACTATTTAGAGGAGGAAGAAAAAGGTGTTCGTCTGCAATACAATACCCCAACTAGTAATAACAAAGCGGATAACAGTGATTCACAAGCGCAAAATAACGATCATTTAGTTTTAAAAGAAAATATGAAAGAAATCAAAGAACTGCTTGAAAAGATGCAGAACGAATTACAGTACAAGCAGCAAAAAAAGGTAAGTCTTACTGTTGAAGAATTAGTTACCTCTCTTTTAAAACCTCAGTTGTCGGAGTGGTTGAATAAGTACTTGCATACACTAGTGAAAGAAGCAGTTGAGAAAGAACTAAAAGATATAATCAATAGTAAGTGATTTTTATAGGTATTAACAATAAAAACTAGAGTAAAAACAGCTAAAGGCCGAAAATTATCTTCAACCAGGTGGTTACATCGTCATTTAAATGATAAATATGTACAAAAAACTAATAAGGACGGCTACAGGTCGCGCTCGGCGTATAAGTTGATAGAAATAGATAATAAATTTAAACTACTTCAGAGAGGGCAAAAAATCATTGATCTTGGCGCTTACCCTGGTGGGTGGTCACAAGTTGCATCCAAAAAAGGAGCAAGTGTAGTTGCCATTGATATAAAGCCAATAAACGCGATTAATGGGGTAGAGCATATACAATGCGATATTATAAATGGGCTTGAAATTTTAAAGGAAAGATTTCAAGACCAAAAGTTTGACATAATTTTATCTGATATGGCGCCAGAGTCTTGTGGTGTAAAATCGTTGGACCATATCAGAATTATGCTTCTATGTGAAGCAGCATTGGACACTGCAAAGCATTTCCTAAATGATGGTGGTAAGTTTGTAGTAAAAATCTTTCAAGGAGAGTCTGATAAGGATTTTTGCAATGAGTTAAAAAAAATATTCAAAACAGTAAAATATTTTAAGCCAAAATCAAGTAGATCTGAATCTACGGAAATGTATTTAGTAAGTTTGGACTTTATCGGTAGCAGATCTTCTGCAGAGTAATGGCAAAACTTGCTAATCCTGCTCTACAGCAAATTTCAGTGCCATATGGGCAGCTATAGTACTATTAACTATCAGAACAGCAAAAATCAAAGCAGTCATAAGCAATGCATGAGTATTCAAAGATAAACTTTTGAACTGAACTAGTAATTTAAAGTACACAAAGGTTGGCATTATAATCGGCAGAACAAGCACTTGTGATATGCATGATGCTAAGTTATTTCGACCAATCATTAATGCATTTCCAGTAGCTGAAATATTAATTACTATTAACGTATTAAGTAACAAAGATAAGCCAACTGCGATTGAGTATTCAATATTGTTACCAAGAACTACGAAGCTAAATATGGAGGAAATTACTGAAATCGGTAACCCAAACAATAACCAGTGGACAAAAATTTCATAAGCAATTATAAACCTAGAGGAAAGTGGTTGTATGAAGATTTGCTCTAATATTCCATCACGATAATCAGAAGCAAATAAATTATTTGTGGAGATTTGTAGAACAAATGTAGTACATATCCATATTAATGTTAACATAACTTCTTGTTCACTATTATTTCCAAGCGTAAATGAAGATAAGCTTAACATTACGATAAAAGTGCATATTATATAGGTAAAGTTATTATTACTTATTACTAATTTTTTTATTGAGCCGATCATACTAGGCTTTTAAATGTTTATTATAAATTATAGTGTTTACTTTGAGATAGTATAATTTCTTACTCATGAATTATATAGGTTTTATTATTTAATGCAGTTATGGAAGAGTTCCCAGAAATAAAATTACCAGAAGATTACACTCCTTCAGAAAACGAAGAATATATGAACGTGAAGCAGCTAGAGTACTTTAGTTTAAAGTTGCAATCAATGCTTGCCGAGCTGGAGAGACGAGAATTAGAAGATAGTTCATACTATTCTGATGAAGATAGTGGAAGCGAAAAATTGATTAAGCGCAGGAAAGAAAGAAAGGAAAAGATTAAGGAAGCATTAGAAAAAATAAAATTGGGTATCTATGGCTATTGTGAAGGAACAGGAGAAGAAATAGGAGTCGAAAGACTTAAAGCCAATCCGCTTGCTATATACTGTATTGAAGAGCAGGAGAGATTAGAAAAAGAAAAGAATGTGTACAATATTGATGACTGATGGACGCAAGATTTATCTGTACCAGACAGCTAGCCATAATACTGCTTCATAACAATGCATCTTTTCATTCCTGCCAAATCGTATATGTATTCCTGAAAAGATAATCCATATGAGGAGATTATTTTATCAATATCGTTTTGATCTTCACCTATTTCTAATATCGCAAACCCATTTTCTTTAAGGCACCTCTTCAATATTGGAAAGATACTCAAATAACAGCTTAAGCCATCAATACCACCATCAAGGGCCATTCTCGGTTCTTTTTGCACTTCAGCCTGCAGGTCTTTTAACTTACTTCTTTTGATATATGGAGGATTGCTGATTATAAGATCAAATGGGCCTATGCACTCTGTCCATGAGATTGGAAGTATTCTAGCTCTGTCAAGTAGATTATGTTTTTCTACGTTTTGGCAGGCAACTTTATATGCTTTTAAACTCTTCTCAAAACCAACACCAACTGCATATTCATATTCACCAAGCACAGATATCAGTAAGCAACCTGTGCCCGTGCCAAAATCCGCAATTTTTAGTTTCTGCTTTTTATTGGGGTAATATTTTAACACTGTTGAGATTAGTGTTTCACTGTCCGGTCTTGGATCTAAAACATGCTGATTAACTATGAAATTTTTACTCCAGAATTCACGACTGCCCACTATTTGTGATATTGGATATCTTGCCACTCTTTTTTTTGTCAATTTCCAAAATAGCCGTTCTTTCTCTATTGGTACCTGGTCAGCGTGTCTCATAATTATGGATGATCTGTCCATGCCAAAAACATGCTGCATAATGATTTCACAGTCTAAGTATGGTGATTCGACTTTATGTGATGACAATAGTTTTAATCCCTCTTGAATTAAGGTGCTGATAGTTTTCATTACTCTAAAAATCCAGTCTTTTTAATCGTATGTGAGTGTGTAATTTGAATTCACTGAAAAAGGATTACTTTTTTCCTACTATCCAAGTAGCACGACACCCTATGGGCATGTATCAGTATACTAGGCTTAGAATAACTACATCAGCCTTCAGTGTCAAATAAATTATAACCGTGTTACCTCAGTTTTACCATTAATATGTGAGGTTTCTTTTAGCTCTGTTGAAGGATTTTTCATTTTTTCCAATGGAGTATTTAATTTGTTCTGTATATTTGATAAAGCTGAATCAAAATTTTCATCAACCTGTTTTGCTTCATGTATATTATCCATTAATTCCTCAAAATTTTTCAAATCATACGCGCCTCTTATGTCTTGCGGTATGCCTTGGAGTATTTCTCTTATTTGAGTCAAATTCTGACAAATTTTCTCCTGATATCCAGCAATTCTTTCTTGATATATATCAATCATTTTCTGACATGCACTACCTCTAAATGGGTGTTCTTTCTTTTCCTGTATATAAGAATTTTGCAAATCTTTACAGTTAAAAATTCCTTCCCTATGTTTTATTATCTCACTAATTATACTGGCTATTGACTTACCTGTTTCCCTTAGATTTACTTCCAGCTCTTCTCTTTTAATTACATATTCGTCCTTCGCCTGGTTCATTTTATCGAACAGGTTTTTGCACTCTTTATAAGATGCTATTGGATATAGCACTCCTTCTTCTACACCTTTATCATAAACACTTCTTAACTCATTATTTGACAGTATTGCTATAGCATCTTCTCTTTTGCCGTGTGATTTTGGGCATGTTTTATCGAACGAACTAATATGGCTTAATAAAAAGTCCTTAATTAATTCTTCTTTTTTTACTTCAGACAATTTCTCTAGTGTTTTTATATATCTCAGGATTTCTACAAAAAGTTGAGGACCAGCTAGTCCAAACTGACGCAGAAGTTCCTCTTGACTTCTTCGGAAATTCCCAATTGTTTCCGTTGTTGGTAGTATGTTTGTTGATTGTGTATTATCAACGAACTTCTTTTTTAGCTCTGCTCTTTTCTTTTGATCCTCCTCTTGGGTTTCTTGTGCATTTTTTAAAAAATCTTCAGCTTGTTTTTTTATCGCTGAGAGTTCATGAAAGGCTTTTTCCGGGCTGACTTTCCTCAAAATGCCGATAGCTTCTTTTATTGCTTTCCTTCTCTTTTCACTGTCTTGTTTTTCATTCAATATTAGATGCTTAGTTTTGGTGAAAGCATTGCCACGACCACTCTTTGCAATGTCACAAACAATGTTTTCTACAACCTGCTTGGTTCCGACATAATCTATTTCTTTTGCAAAACAATCAATGAATAATTGCCAAATTTTTTTACTAACAAATTTATTCGTCTTATGTTCAAAATCTTCTCCACTTTTAAATCCTAAAATAGTATAGAGATTTTTTTCAACTACCAGTTCGTCATACTGTTTTTTTGCTCTATTATTTCTATTAAATAGATATTTACTAATTTTGGCTGTACCCATGATATTACCTCAACACTAATGCTACATGATAAAAGTGTAAAACTTAACATTTAATTTTTACTTACTGTAGATGAACTTCTTGCATGATCTAACTCAAGTAAAAAAAGTTGATTTAAACTGGCGTTTCTTGCAATGCTACGTGCTCCTGAGTTGCTTTAGCTGTAGGTGTTAAGAAATTTACCAAGCAAGAAAAAAGGCAAAAGAAACCCTGGTCAATATCTGCTCAAAAACATTGGCATCTTTTTAGCCTTAAACGCTGCAATCTAGCTGCTTTTAAACTGCAACTAACCTTGACTTAAACGTTAAGAAATTTACTAAGCAGAGAAAAAGACAAAAGAAATCCCGTGGTAGAAGTTGCTCACTCTCTAATCCTGCAAATTGGCGTACTATACTGTCTTGAACGACTTATAAGCGCGTTTCAGCTTGTATAGGGAAAAACCTAGAAGTCTAGGTGAAATTAATAAAGACATGAGGTGCACATAGTGCAAAAAATTAAACATAAGACGCCAACCGTGATACTTTCATCGTTTAATCTGCACAGATTGAAGCTAAATAAATAGCTTCAATTGTATAATAAGTGGATTTATGGGGTTGTCAAGTGGTTTTTAATTCTGTTTTTTGGTCAGGTTGTATACTACCTTAAGACTTTAACTATAGATCTCAATGTCTTAACATGCAGATATTTTAACTCCATCAGCATATAAACTTGAGTGGCTTTTTCCAGTATTAAGCAATGCAAGTCCGATATTGTCTACACTAGAGCGCAGTTCTCCTACTTCCTCATTGTTTTCATTCATTACTTTAGTGCCAATGGTTGGAAGTACGCTATTTCCCTCAACAAGGTAGAGTTTTCTTCTAAACGTTTCTTGTCTGCTCATTCGATTTACAACTTCCTGGCCTATATAACATCCCTTATTGAAGCTTATTCCGTTGACCTTATCGATTAAATATTGCAGCGGAAACGACGAATTTTGTACCATGTCTTTTGCTCCATCTGGGACTAGATTTTGGATTCTCACTTTCTCATACTGAGCAAAATCTCCAACTGGCTCCTTTATTTCATCTTTATGTATGACCCTCATTCCCAAAGACTTGTGCCTTGGATCTTGAAAAGCGATGTCATTCCAGCGCGTGACGCTGGAATTCGGTAGACTTGGTGTTATTCCAGTATGTGACGCTGGCTGGATTCCAGTGTCCGCTACTTCGATGACAGAGGGATGCTCTGTATTAAACAAAACTCCAACCTTATAGAGTGCACTAACATCTTTAATCTTTACTCTCAGGTAAGTTTTAAGCAAATCTAGTTTCTCAATTATTTGCTGTAAGTACGTGTTTTCACATTCCAATAGGATATGTTTACCATGTTTGATAAGGAAAAAGTCGTATAGATACTTTCCCTGGGGGCTAAGCAATAAAGAGTAAATAGCCTTTTGGCTATCTAATTTATTAATGTCGTTTGTTATAATACCCTGAAGAAAATCTCTCGTGTCTGGTCCGTATAAAACTATTACACCACGGCTTTGCAATGGTATATAACTCATGCAATTTCTGTTAATAAACCTAAATTTTACTATATAATATTAGGTACGTTTCGTCTTCTTATATTTTAAAAGTTTCAGCCCTTGAAATCGAGCTTACAAGTACATATATAAAGTTATAGGTTAATTTGTTGATGAGGAAAGACAAATGTCAAGTATAAATTTAAGTGTATTGGATGATAGTGTTCTAATTAAACCTATCAGTGAAGAAAAGCAAGGTGGAATTGTACTTCCATCAAGTGCTGAAAAGAAGCCTACTAAAGGTGAAGTGGTAGCAACTGGTGAGGGTTCACGCAATTCAAGTGGTGGGCGCATGGCTTTGACTGTAAAAGCTGGTGATAAAGTCTTTTATCGTCAATGGGCTGGTACGGAAATAGAGCACGGTGATGAAAAATTTATCGTAATGAAAGAGTCTGATATACTTGCTGTCGTTAAGTAGCGGCCTTTATTTTTACTAAATTAAACAAAACACAATATAGTGCATTGTAAATAATTTTATTATAGTTTTCTGAATTTTTTATTAACAAGAGGTGATAAAAATGACTAATATAGTAGTGTCAGGCGAGCGGTTGCAAGAAGCTTTTCGTGAAGTTGCAGCAGTAGTAGACTCAACAGTAGCAGTAACTGCAGGGCCTAGAGGAAAAACAGTAGGGATTAATAAGCCCTATGGAGCACCAGAAATTACAAAAGACGGTTATAAGGTAATGAAGGGTATCAAGCCTGAAAAACCATTAAATGCTGCAATAACAAGCATCTTTGCTCAAAGCTGTTCTCAATGTAACGATAAAGTTGGTGATGGTACAACAACGTGCTCAATACTAACTAGTAACATGATATTGGAGGCTTCAAAATCAATTGCTGCCGGAAACGATCGTGTTGGTATCAAAAACGGAATGCAGAAGGCAAAAGATGTAGTATTAAAGGAAATTGCATCGATGTCCCGCACAATTTCTTTGGAGAAAATAGATGAAGTAGCGCAAGTTGCTATCATTTCTGCAAATGGTGATAGAGATATTGGCAGTAGCATTGCTGATGCCGTTAAAAAGGTTGGAAAAGAAGGTGTGATCACTGTTGAAGAAAGTAAGGGCTCAAAAGAATTGGAAGTTGAGCTTACTACCGGTATGCAGTTTGACCGTGGCTATCTTTCTCCGTACTTTATTACAAACAATGAAAAAATGATTGTGGAGCTTGATGATCCATATATCTTAATTACCGAAAAAAAACTTAATATTATCCAACCTCTACTTCCTGTTCTTGAAGCTGTTGTTAAGTCTGGTAGACCTTTACTCATTATTGCGGAGGATATTGAAGGTGAAGCATTAAGTACTTTAGTTATCAACAAATTGCGTGGTGGTCTAAAAGTTGCTGCAGTCAAAGCTCCAGGTTTTGGCGATAGAAGAAAAGAGATGCTTGAAGATATAGCAGCTTTAACCGGTGCTAAGTATGTCATAAAAGACGAGCTTGGAATCAAGATGGAAGATCTGACTCTTGAAGATCTTGGTGTTGCTAAAAATGTTAAAATCACTAAGGATAATACTACAGTTGTCAGCGAGAACAGCAATTCTGACAGAGTAAAATCCAGAATTGAGCAGATAAAATCGCAAATTGAAACTTCAACTTCTTATGATAAAGAAAAGCTAAGGGAGCGTTTAGCAAAGTTGTCAGGTGGTGTTGCTGTACTAAAAGTTGGTGGAGCAACTGAAGTGGAAGTAAAGGAACGTAGAGATAGGGTTGAGGATGCATTGCATGCGACAAGAGCTGCAATCGAAGAAGGTATAGTTCCAGGTGGTGGAGTTGCACTTCTTTACACTTCATTTGTTCTTGATAAGCTGAAAGGTGGGAGTGATGAAGAACAGATAGGTATAAATATTATTAAGAAAGTTCTCAGTGCTCCTATCAAGAGATTAGTCAAAAATGCTGGTCTTGAGTCTGCTGTTATAATTGATCATTTGATTAAACAGAATGATAAAGAGCTTATATACAACGTTGAGGCTATGAATTATGCTAACGCATTTACTGCAGGTGTTATTGACCCGGCGAAGGTGGTTCGTATTGCTTTTGAAACAGCGATATCTGTTGCAAGCGTACTGATTACTACTGAATCTATGATAGTTGATGTACCAAATAAGGATGAAAACGCTTCATCTCCTATGGGTGCAGGCGGCATGGGTGGAATGAATGGATTCTAGGTAAGTAGAGCCCCGTGGAGCAACTTGCTCCACGGCACCCATCAAGTTCTGAAAAATCTCATTTTTGCTTTTCCAAAGATAATATTTGTAATGGTTTTGTATAAAAGAGGTGCTGTCGTTTTATTTTCTATGGTAGCTTATCCCCTTTATATCTTGGCTATCTAATGACAGGAAGGTAGCACAAAAATTAGCAAACTCTAGAGTTGTTATGCCTATATTAGCATGCATTATATTAATAAATAATTTATATAATGTTGTTTATTATAATAGGTAAAATCTAAATTGTTCCCTTCGTATACTGAAGGGTAGGGTTGTCTTTATGAAAAAATATATATATTCAATATTATTTTTGCTTTTTACTTATACTCAACTGTATGCTGACGAAGAAGTTGCAAAATTTGATCTGCTTGTTGGTAAGGTAAATGAAGCAAACCTTACTCTTGAAGGTGCAATAAGGGTTACAATAAAGCCGGGGTGGCATATATACTATAAGGATCCTGGAGATTTCGGTCTTCCCACTTCTTTCGATTGCAAGGGTAACAAACTAAACATATATATTCACTGGCCTACTCCAAAAGAACATACAGATAAAGTAGGGAGAGTGATATTTGTCAGTAACGTATATAAGGATATGGTATTATTTCCCTTCAAGATGAGTGTGCTGTCGGATCAGGGATACATTGACCTTACCTTCCATATAAATTACGCAATATGTAAAGATAGGTGCATTCCCAAAAATGCCGAAATAAAAGTCAGGCAACCACTAAGGGATTTTATAGATTCTGATGTTAGTAAACTTATAAATGAATGGTATGAAAAATAGTGCCTTTAGGAAGTAATTAGTAAGTTATCACTCCAGCACGTGACATGCAGATGTATATCGAGAATATCAAGAAAATGAGACGATAAAAAAGGAGCGCTGAAATAGTACCTGATACTTAAAAAAAGCTTGGTAGCAAAATACAAAGCTATTTCTTGGCTTATCAGACTTTGGTCGAGGTTACATATACACGTGTATATTGGCTAGCTACGACCTGACATATGTAAAAAACAAAATACAGCTAATCCTAAAAAGCGTAACTAAAAAACAGGTAAAGTCTATGTATATACTTAATGAGGTTTGCTCCTTCCACCAAAAAAGATATCGTTTAGTCTTTTATCTATAGTTTCCTCTATATCTTGTACTAATAGCTGCTTTATCATCATTACCTTCTCTCGTTTTTCTTGAGCATCTTTATAATCATAGTGACTTTCACTGCTATAACCATTGCTATGGCTATAACTACTACCATTTGCTTTACTACTATAATTTAATTTACTGCTCCTTTTGCCTTTGATAATGAACCTAAGTAGCTGTATTATCTTTTTCTTTAAAAAAGATTTCCATCCTGTGCTGAGAAATAATTTATAAAGAAAGTGTGGAACAAGAAAAGCTACTAATATTCTAAAAAAAATCCCGTAACCCAAGTCATCTCTGTTGTCATAATACCACTTACAGTATTGAAACAAATGGTAAAATGCATTTTTAAAAGAGCCAAATTCTACAGCGTACCAAAAGCCATTGCTTAGAAACATAAGCGTAATGCTGGAGGCATAAAGATATATTATAAGGAGGAATAGCTTGACAACTATGTCCTTTAAGTTGCCCAGTATATAACTTAATAACCTTAATCTGTAGAAAAGTGATATCACTTTACACCCTCTTCAATGTGGCTGGGGTGGAAGGATTCGAACCTTCGCATGGCGGTATCAAAAACCGCTGCCTTACCACTTGGCTACACCCCAATACTGCTTACATCAATAACATTATTAACCCAATTAGTAAAAGATTTATTTGTCTTTTCTATAGGTATTATTACAATAGCTGGCTGATCATAGGAATGCATTGCCTCGATTTTTTCCACAATCTTATCAATTTGATTACTTCTACTCTTCATGATTGCTATTGCTTCACAACTATTGTTAATTTTACCTTCCCATAGATATAGAGAATTTACCTCGGGAAATATGTTCACGCATACAATTAACTTCTCGTTTAACAATTCTTCAGAAACCGTCTTAGCCTCCTTGGCATTTGAAAAAGTTGTATAAACTAAAACTAAATTATTCACTTATAATCTACATAAACGCATTGCTACTATACTTTACTTAAATTTATTCATCAAGAGAAAATAGAAAGGGCTTCTTTTAAAATTCTGTTATTTCAACGTATGATGCTGAAATGCCTTATGGCTAAACGTTTAGTCAAAAAAACAAAAAAGGACGTTACTCAACGAGTAGCGTCCTTTGGGAAAAAGCAGGAGTTGTTCTCTTACTATTTCACATGTGGTTGGTTATTCTGCTGTTCAACGTCCTTATTAACATCTACTACTTGTGAAGAAGGCGATTGTTCCATCAGTTTGTTCCGAAGACCTGTTTTCTTCAAATTTGCATGAGCTTTAGTTATGTCTTCTAGGGAAGAACTTCTGGTTGGTGTAGAAGAACCAGATAAACCTCTTCCACTATCAGGGGAATCACTGCGAGCTGAATTTTCAGGCGCCTGAATAGGCTGCTTACCAGAAGGTTGTTTTCCTACTGTTGCAGTCTTATCAGCACTTTCAGGTAAAGTAGACTGCTCACCAGAAGCTGCTGTTGCAGTTGTACCAGCACTATAAATTGGATTATCAATATAAAAAGTGCTATTTTCTGCGCTTCTGCCTTCAGGAAAAACTTGATACTTAACTTCAGTTTGTCCTGATTTCTTGTCACCCTTAAACCATGATGGTATTTTGTTCAAAAGTGAAGTAGGCACTTTCACTGCCTTATGCTCCTTAGGATTGGGCAATACTGCTGTGCTACCATTAGTACTGTTAGAATTCAGTGAACTCATTGAACTGCTTCTTGATAAGCTGTTAGATTGCGAAGAATCCTTCTGAAAATCTTTATTACTATCAATGAGATCAGGATCAAGTTCCCGCTT
This sequence comes from Wolbachia endosymbiont of Ctenocephalides felis wCfeJ, assembly GCF_012277315.1. Taxonomy (NCBI): domain Bacteria; kingdom Pseudomonadati; phylum Pseudomonadota; class Alphaproteobacteria; order Rickettsiales; family Anaplasmataceae; genus Wolbachia; species Wolbachia endosymbiont of Ctenocephalides felis. Next base: position 784,281 of record NZ_CP051157.1, read on the forward strand.
TCCTAATAAAACAACACCTTGCGATTCTTGTTTCGGATACGGAATTCTCTCTAAATCAGATATGCTTGCACCTCTATCACTTATCTTCCTTCCCAAATTTTGAACGCCTTCCCCTATTTTTTCCAACGCAGAACTAGTTCCTTCTCTTGCTGCCTGTTTCAGAGAACTTGCAGCTTCTTTTACCGAGTCCTTAGCGGCATAGTACCAGCTTTAATTTTGCCAGCAGTATACCTTGCCCCTTCAACTGTTTTTTCTGCAGCATATTTGAAGCCTGCTTTTATTTCTGCCCTATGTCTCCATGCTAAGTAAGAAGCACCAACTAAAACAGTAGCTGCTACTATTGTTGCAACTGCAATTCCAATTACTGGCAATACAGCGGCTGTAGCTGTTCCTGCAGCTGCAAAAGCTGACCAGTTAGTTGCAATAGCGTAACCTATCAAGCCAATTACTCACAGCCCGATAATACCACTGTTCCATCGGCTTTGCGCTTTTAATGACTTCACTTCTTTCTTTAATGATCGTATTTCTTGTTTTAACGAATCCTCTAAAGAAGAATGTGCAGTTTGAGCTACAACAGGACCTTGATTATTGTCATTAGTAAATTCATTTGCTTGATTCTTTGACATTTTAAACCTCACTATTAATTAAATATATTAATATTGTACACCCTAAATTCTTAAATTAGTGTTAACGTGACTGTCAGGTTCATTTATTTGCGAATAGTTATGCTTGACATACTTTATTGATAGCATGAAAAATAGAGGTGAGGGCTCTTTGAGCTAAAGTATTTATGAGGTACACAAGAAAAACATTTATACTTTTTGTTATTACAGTTTTAACAACAATAGTTTTATCATTTTATTACTATAACAACCATCATGAAGACGTGGTGCACCTCAAAAATAACAACAACGAATTTAAAATAAAGCCAAAAAGTTCTGTAGAATCAACAATATCGCATAGAGAAAAGGAAGTGTATGATCATGTTCTCCAATCTGATAATTAATTCGTAAATAAAATAGTCTTGCATTTTCCTACTAAAGAAGTAGTATTAGCGTATTAGTTATGGAATCAATCATTATGTTTGATGAGAATAATCCTTGGAATCTGGGTAAGAAACCTATAAGGAATAAAACTCCTAATAATGAAGATATTTTAAGTAAAATTATATCCGAGATAAGGTACTTTTTTAATGTCCTAACAAGAAACAGCGGCAAAAAGCCTTATTTAATTATTTTTGTTATTTTGTTCTTCTATGCTTGCACTGGCTTCTATATTGTTCATCCAAGTGAAGAAGGCATAGAACTTACTTTTGGCAAATATTCTAACACAGAAACACCTGGCTTGCGCTATCACTTCCCTTACCCTATTGGCAAGGTCTTTAAAGTGAATGTCAAGGAAGTAAATCGTGAAGAAATAGGAGTCAGCAACTCTTATGGACGAGACACAGACCGCGGTGAAGGTGTGATGCTTACCGGAGATGAGAACATAGTCAACGTCAACTTTGAGGTCCAGTGGCGCGTTAGAGATGCTAAGGATTATTTATTCAAAGTGCGAGATTATACACCTGGTTTTAGTGTTAAAAATGCTGCAGAGAGTGCTATGAGAGAGATAATAGGTAAAAATACGATCTCTTTTGCACTTGGTCAAGGCAGACAAGAAATTCCTATAGACACTAGAACTTTATTGCAACAGATTCTTGATGGATACCAAATGGGCATAGAAATTTTATCTGTCCAAATGAAAAAAATTGACCCGCCAGAAAAAGTAATTAGCTCATTTAGAGATGTGCAAAGTGCTCGTGCGGATAAGGAGCGTACTATAAACGAGGCGTATGCTTATAGTAATGATATTATACCGCGAGCAAAAGGTGAAGCAATAAAGATAAAACTGGATGCAGAAGCATACGAGAATGAAATAATAAATGAAGCAAAAGGTAATGCAAATCGCTTTTTGTCTCTCTATGAAGAGTATAAGCGAAATCCTTCTTTGGTTAAAAATCGTCTCTATCTTGAAACTATGGAAAACATTTTCAGTAAAGTAGATAAATTTGTTGTAACCGATGATCTGAAAGGTATGTTTTCTTATTTACCTCTTGCAAATTTGGGAAAATAGTTATGCGCAGTAATATTAAAATTTCTTTTATTTCTGTATTCGTCATTCTGTTGATCGCTTTATCCAATTCAATGTTTGTGGTGCAAGAAACGCAGCAAGCAATAGTTATACAATTGGGTAAAGTGGTAAGAGATATTAAGGAAAGCGGTTTATATTTTAAGCTGCCATTTATAAATAACGTAGAATTTCTTGATAAGAGAGTTTTAGATTTAAGCCCTGATAAAACTCCAAGAGAAGTGATAACTGCAGACCAAAAACGGATCATAGTAGATGCCTATGCAAAATATAAAATAGTGGATCCTATCACTTTTTACCAAGCTGTGAGAAGCGAATCAGGTTTAGTCAGAAGGCTATATCCAATCATAGAAGCTCACATAAGGGAAAACATAGTAAAATTTTCATTAATTAGTTTGTTAAATGAAAAGAGATCAGAAGTTATGCAATTAATCCAGCGCGGAGTTTATTCTGAAGCTAGAAAATTTGGTATAGAAATAATAGATGTAAGAATTAAGAGAGCAGATTTACCAGAAGAAAATAGTTCTGCAATATTCCTTCGTATGCAAACTGAAAGGGCGAAAGAAGCAAAAGAAATCAGAGCAGAAGGTGAGCAAGCTGGGCAGGAAGTTAAATCAAAAGCTGATAAACAAAAGAGGGAAATTATTGCTAGTGCAATAAAAGAAGCCCATGAAATAAGGGGGCGTGGTTATGCTGAAGCAACCAGAATTTATAATGAGGCGTTTAAGGTTGATGAAGAGTTTTTTAATTTTTACCGCTCTATGAGCGCTTACAATAAATCATTCGCTGGAAATAACACTAAATTTATACTTTCACCAAATAATAGTTTCTTAGATATTTTGAACAAGGGATGGAAATAATTTATGAGAAGTAAGATTTTATCTATATTTGTATGTTTCTTGATCTCATTTTCTTTGTATGCCGATATGTTCGATTGGGGTACAAAAAAAGCTGCAGACACCAATGTTTCTGTATGCAATTGTAATCAAGGACTTGCTGATCTAGTAGAAGAACTTATTCCTGCAGTTGTAAATATTTCAAGCGAACAGATTATCAAGCAGGAAAATAGTAACAGAGTTAGAGTTCCTTCTATACCAAGAAATGATTTTTTTGATGGTTTTAGAGAATTCTTTGAGCAATTTGACCAGTTTTTTATGGATAGGAGTCCTAATATTAACAGAGAGGTGGTGCTCCTTGGGTCTGGATTTATTATAGACAAAAGTGGAACTATCGTAACTAATTATCACGTTATTAAAAATGCTCAAGATATTACAGTCACTATGAATGATAACACTTATTTCAAAGCAGAAGTCTTGGGCTATGACGCAAAAACTGATCTTGCTGTGCTTAAGATCAAGGCTGACAAAGATCTCTCTTTTGTGACGTTTGGTGATTCTGACAAAGCAAGGGTTGGTGATATGGTTATGGCAATAGGTAATCCATTTGGTCTAGGTAGTTCTGTCAGCACAGGAATTATATCCGCAAGGTCTAGAGATATTAGCATTGGTACCACGAATGAGTTTATTCAAACTGATGCTGCAATCAATAGAGGCAACTCAGGAGGGCCATTGTTTGATTTAAAAGGAAAGGTTATAGGTATTAATACCGCTATTTATTCTCCATCTGAGTCTGGCGGCAACGTAGGTATAGGCTTTGCTATACCCTCTAACTTAGCTACATCAATTATTGACATATTAAAAAGTGGCAAAAAGATAAAACATGGTTGGCTTGGTGTACAAGTTCAGCCTATCACAAAAGAATTTGCAGAATCCTTGGGTTTAAAAGAGACAAAAGGTGCGTTAGTTGCAAATATAGTAAAAGATAGTCCCGCAGAAAAAGGAGGAATTAAAGTAGGTGATATATTACTAGAATTTGACGGCAAAAAAGTTGAGAGAATGACACAATTACCTTATATGGTTTCAAGAACTGAGCCTGAAAGGAAAGTGCCAATTAAGTTATTGAGAAAAGGCAAAGAAGTTAACATTAAGGTTGTTATTGGAGAGTCTGCAAGTGATAACCAAGACAACAATCAAGAAGAAAATGCGTCGACATCTGATTATATAGCTGGCTTAACCATTTCAGATCTGCCAAAAGAGTCAAAGGAAGGCAAAAGTGATGCTCCTACAAAGGGCATAATAATTACTAATGTAGATATTCATAGGAATCCTACATTACGTGACCTTAAAAAAGGAGATATTATTATGCAGATGAATGGGGTTGATGTAGAAAACGTTGAAAGTTTTCAAAATCAAATAAATTTAGCAAAAGAGAAAGGTAGTGAAAGAGCAATAATGTTGCTTATTTACCGCAATGGAAATCAGTTTTTTACTTCAGTAAAGTTAAAAAAGTAAGTCATTTACTAAATCTACAAGACAGCAGCGTCATGAACACGCTGCTGTAGCACTCCAGCTTCTTCACAAACAGATCAAGATCTATATCTTACTCATTAAAATATATACAAAGGTCATGAATAAAGTTAGCTTCCTAAAATTCATTGAACTGTGCTTTCAAACGGTAGTGCCAGGATGTACATATAATGATTATCAGTATATAAAAGTTATAGCAGACAGCCTGGAAGCAGCAATCGCTGGCAAAGTGAGGCGAATAATATTCAATATGCCTCCACGTTCGATGAAGTCTATGTGCATCAGTGTCGCATGGCCCGCATGGATACTGGGAAATCAGCCAACTGCAAGAATAATAGTTGCGAGTTATTCTCAATTGCTCAGCGAAAAACACTCGCTTGATACCAGGTGTATAATGCAATCGGATTGGTATCAAGAGTTATTTCCGGAGGTAGAACTATCTAAAGAGCAAAATACTAAATATAAGTTTCAAACAGTGCAGAGAGGATACAGAATCGCAACGTCTGTTGGAGGAACGTTAACTGGCGAAGGTGGTGATTTCATCATCGTGGATGATCCGCTAAGTCCTGCTCAAGCTTTGAGCGCGACGCTTAGAAAGCGTGCCACAAATTGGTTCGATCAAACGTTAGTAACAAGGCTCAATGATAGAAAAAAAGGAGTAATCGTCCTTGTAATGCATAGGCTACATCAGGAGGATTTAACTGAGCACCTTCTCTCTAAGCCAAAAAACATATGGCATCATGTATGTTTACCGATGATTTCTGAAAATAATGAGATTATTTATTCAATGCATAATTATACTGATGTCATTTCAATACCTCCAGTTGCCCCAGTGCTCAGAGACTGTGGTCCAGAAAATTTAGCCACAAATGAATACACCAAACAGTTACATAATAAAGACTGGGCTCCAGTATCATGTGCTGGAATGACACCACCTTTATACTCAAGAGAAGAAGGTCAGTTGCTATATCCTCTAGATGAAGGAAAAGAAGAAGTTGAAATGATAAAAGCTGAACTTGGAAGTTATGCCTTTGCGGCTCAATATCAGCAAAATCCTATACCGCTTTCAAGTGGTATAATTAAAACAGAGTGGCTGAAGCACTATAGAAACTTTCCTGATGATCTCTTGCATATAACCCAAAGTTGGGACACTGCAGTTTCAACAAATAATACCAGCAACTTTAGTGTCTGTACCACTTGGACGAGAGTAAGCAATCAGTTTTATTTACTTGATGTATATCGCGCAAAGCTTGAGTACCCAAAGCTTAAGGAGCAAGTTCTGCTCTTAGCAGCAAGATGGGCGCCGCATGCAATTTTGATTGAAACAAAAGCAAGTGGTCAGCAACTGGTGCAAGAACTCAAGGTAAGTAGTGATTTACCAATTATTGAGATAATGCCACACGGTGATAAGCTCACTCGATTCCACCAGATTGTTCCAATTATAGAGTCTGGGAGGGTTTTTTTGCCGCAGCAAGCAGTATGGCTCAATGATTTTGAGTGTGAAATTTTAATGTTTCCAGAAGCTCGCCATGATGATCAAGTCGACAGTACCGTGCAATACCTGCAGTGGGTGAGGGAAATCAACATCAGCATTCCAAGAATTCGGGATTTTGGTCCTGATAAGTGGTGGTAAGCCAATTGAATACACTCTAACATCCTAAATGTGGCTAAAAATTTCAAAGAAATTAAAGAATTATATATTGCACAATAAAATATCGATCGCTATAATAAGCCTCATGGTAAAAGCTTTTATAGTGGTAAATGAAGAAAGACTTTTTTATTAGCCAATCAGTTTTAGGGAGCAGAAGTAAAAGTATATGGAAAATCTAAAATTTGAAAAAAATAATAAAAGCATTATTGAAAAGATATAAAATATATGTTATACTATAAAAGTTTAGAATATTTTGTTGATAACTTTAGGATTAATAATTCTTCAATGTTTTGTACTATAAAATTAATTATGCGATTTAATAATTTGAGGAGCAAATATGACAGATGAGTTTACTAACGATAATAATAATTTAAACGATAGCTCAATCAATAAAGCGAAGCTTGCAGCAGAGGAATTTGAAAAGCAAGAAAAAATTAGGAAGCTCAAGGAAGCCGCAGAAGAAATTAAGAACCATGCGAATAAAAAGCGTGAGGAGATAGAAAACGAAGCGTACAGATGTGTTGAAAGTTTATTATCAGATGTAGATCTAAACTTTAGGCGGAGTCATAGTAGTAGAGCATTTGATTCAGAGTTTTATCCTGAGGAAGAGGAAGAAGAGGACCAAGGATACTTTACAGATAGCGTAGTTGATTTCCTTATGAAACTTTTTAAGTTTTTTAACTTTATGGATAGTGAGATTGGGTTCGATGCCGATTCACAGGCTTATGTCATGGCTATGGAGGAAAAGAAACAAAACCTAATTGCTGCAATCATGAAGCTTATTAGGGATAAAGCGATAGAACTAATTAGAAAAATTCTCGCGAAGGATTTGAGTTTTAAAGAGAGAGTGGAAAAAGAAATAAAGGAATTGTGGGAAAAAATAAAAAGCGGTGATCTATCTGAAGAAGAGGAAGCAGCAATATTGGAAAGATTGCAGACTCTTGAAAATTTGAAGTTGCGTTTGCAAATGTTCGCAGTTGGTTGGGTTATTGTCATGCTCTCAGAGCTGTTGTCAGTTGAACTCAAAGCTTCAGTAGAAATAGAAGTGGATGAAGATAAAAAAGAAGAAAAAATCCCATCAAAAGAAAAAGAAACAACTAAAGAGGCCTATGGAAAAGTAGAAGCTAAGATAGAAGTAACTGAAAAAGAAATGCCTAAGATTATCGTTCCTGCTTCCATACTTGATCGTTCATCTGGAGTTGCAAGGCCAATTTCTTTGACTCCAGCAGAGCGCGATCTTTTACCAGATTTTCTGAGGAAAGGATTGCCTCCTATCTTCAAAGATGATATGAAGATAGAGAATCGTGAGGCACCAAAGCAAAGTGAAGTAAAACAAGAGAATAAACAAGCAGAACCGAAACCTGCAGAGCAGCCTAAAGAGAAGAAGCCAGAGGTGCGAGATGATGATATTTATAAATGCAGAGGTGATTGGACAGAAGTGAAGAATGAAGATAATAATGTTACATATGGAAAAGGTTCAGGACTGCCTGCTCACAGCTCTGTTGCTGACTGTGAATATGATTTTACATCTGGCTTTTCTCGTGATCTTGAGAATGGACCTAAGCAAAGTTCCGTCAAGAATGTTGAAGGAAAAGTTTTATCAGGAGTGACTAACATAAAAGTTGATAAATATGTAGAGGGTCAATCAGTAGGAAAAGGGCCGAGTGACTAGATTAAAATGATAGAGAAAGGAGGCTAGGTCTTTATTGAATATGATAATGGACAATGTCATTCCAGCACATGGCGCTGAGATCTAGAAGTATAAATGATGGTGAATAAAAATTTTTGAAAAAAATATAAAAAAGTGTTTGCACTGAAATTCATTTTGAGTACACTAATTGCATAATATTTTTACTAGGAGGCAGTATGTATAGTAGTAATGGTGGCAAAGGTTTTAGGGAACAAGCTGAACAGTGGAAGCGTGAAAATACAAACCCAGGTGGTGGGGCATTGTTAAAAGTTAAAGGAGCAAGGATTGATAATCATAGTGAGGCACTAAAAGACGTACGGGAGAAGAGAAATCAGTCCGAGCAATCTGGCAGCTCTATGAGGCGAAGTTAAAAAATAGTTATTTAAAGTAAAAGTATAGGAGGTGGTATGTCTAATACAAAAGAAACAGTAAAAGCATTAATTAGAGCTTTCAATGTACATAATTATGCTCGTAATACAGTTGAAACTAATTTTACAGTGCAAAGTAGGAACGGAAAAGACTATATCGTAGTCTCGTTTGATAAAGATATGGATCATTATCAGTGTACAAGATATCTGAGTGATATAAAGAGGAAAATAGTAAGTGAGTTCTATGGTATTCAAGAAGAGGATACAGATGAAGTAGTATTAAATACAGCTAATCTAATTTTTGATGTTAAGTCTTTTCCATTTGATATGAGTAAGGGGAAGTGGTCTATGGGTGAGCAAGGGAGGATTGAGTTTGTATCACCCATAGATGAGGGTGTAATTTTTAATTTGAAATCCCACTTAGCTTCCTCACTGAAAAAGGATGTACTGGAAGATATGCAGGTTAGCAGCAAAACCATGCCATTTGATAAGGAAAGGTATTTATGCCATGCTAAGTTTCCTAATACAAAATTACGTAAGCAATTTGAAGGTGAGTTTTTATCAAGGCTGAAAAAAAGATATGAAAATGTTCCCAAGGAACTTTTAAAGGTTAAAGGTAATGATGTGTATATAAGGAATGCTGTTGACGATGTTCGTTTTATTGATAGTGTAACACGATATATTACATTGCTTTTAGGCATGCATCTGGAGGTTAACAGTAACAATAATTCCAAGGTAAGGTTATTTAAGAATCTTATAATAAGGTCTATCTATCAATCAACAGGAGTAGAAATAGAACACTTTATGTGTGCTTCGCCTTTAGGTAGAAAGGATGCTTCAGTTCTTATACCTATTGTGTTAGATAGTGGAAAGCCTAAGTTATTAACAAATGAAGAAGCTTTTAAAATAAATTATGCATTTGACGGTGCTGTACTTAATGATCTTTATAACAGTACTCAGGCAGAATTATTACTAGGTGCAGAAGGGGTATATGCTATAAACTTTTCTAATTCACATATTTCTCAGTGTGTAATGACCAAAATCATCGAAAACTCTGTAATCAACAAAGACCATGAATTGTCGATTGACCCTGAGCTTCCTTTTCAGGCAATGTCGCCTGTGCGGTCACCGGGTGGAGTATCTAATGCAGAGTGTAATGGAGATTTACCAAGCTCATCCCTTAAATCCCCTGATAGTTCAGAGCTTCCCAGGCCACCAAACCAGGTTTTCCCAGGTTACAGTCTCGGACAACACAAATGAGCAATTTGGCTCTGCAGTAGATAGTGGAAGTGAGTGGGATTGTGTAGGTGGTCGTCTAACACCACCTACTTTTATTCGTTCAAATTCTAGTGGCAGTAATAAAAGCCCTAGTACATCGGGTTATGATATTGAGGATGAGGGATATCGTTCTTTGGAATCTAAGTATCAAGATAGTAACGGTCTATCGGAAAAGCTTCCTAAAGACAAAACCTTTGATACCTATCCTTTTATTAGTACATGCAGAAATAATAATAGAAGGCCTTCACTTCCAATCAGTATAATAGCACCTGATTATTCACACTCTCTAAGTGATACACTGGTCAAGCGCTTAGCGAATGATGGCAGCTTTGGTGAAGATATTGACAAGATAGGCGAACAAAAGGAATTTTCTATAGGTAGCAATGATCCATTGGAGACACTTATACCTGTAGATAATAAAGTTCCCATTGCCGATTCACTTTGTGACTCTGGTCTACAAAAACGTATAGTGTTAAGAAAAGTTTGCAAAATATGCAGTTACCAAGATCAGGAATCGATTAAGGAATTTACTCAAGATAAGCCATTTTCAAAAATAGAAAATATCGAAGTTATTAAACTTTATAGTAATCGTATTAAAGGCGATCCAGAGCTCGAATCAGAGCTAATAATATCAAGGTTATAGTTTTACCTAAGTAACGTCATATAGGATTGTTAATTGAATCTAATTCACTATCACTCTATCAGAGTTAGGATTGAAGCCCTGATTTGGTATTTTTCTTATCCACGTGTACGCTGCTAATTTTACCATTATGAGCCGGTAAGAAAGTGAAAATTCGGAAGAATTCTTCTATTTGTCTTTCAATAATAAAACTGCCATTTAGTAAAAAACGCTTATTTAGCGAAAAAAACACTTGCATAGTTCTAAATATGAGTTTATTACGTAAAATAGCTTTACATTACAAACATATGGTGAGAGTAAATTCAATATATAACAGGGGACAAAAACCCAAGTTTAACGCTTGTGGTTATTCTTACATCAAAGTTAAACGTTAGAGAAAGTAGAGCTTTAAAAGTATATGTTTTTTGAAGGAGGTATATCATGTTACTAAATGGAGTAGAACAACCTAACACAGTGGGAGTGACAAAACTAAGCAATCAGCCTGATGGTTCTAGAAAATCGGTTTGGGAAATAGCAAAAAAGGTTGCGAACAGAATGTGCTTTTTATCAAAGATTAGCTCGAATTCTATTGAAAGCTATATACAACTCCTCGCAGGTCTTGAGAAACATATCGTTGAACTAACAGAAAGAGACCTTCCTAAAGAGAACTCTACTATTGTACAGTTTCTCCGCTTAATTATAGAAAATAAGAGCTTACAACAGAAGTTAAAGAATTTAAACAACTGCATCAAAAGTTTCGATGGTAAATTTGATTCTACCAGTAATAAAGGATTGTGTTCTCAATTATTTGAGTTTGTGAAAGAATTTAAGCTACTGGATCTAGGGAATAAAGTATATTTTTTAGCACTTGTGAAGGAGAAAAAACACTTTGCTACTATAGTAGGTGAATTTGATGAGTGGGATTTGTATGATTTGACGACCAATGAAAATTTTAAACAGAAGCGTATAGAGGCAATAAATGAAGAAAGTGATCCTTTTAGTAGTAGATTCAAAAAAGATATGGATCAGTACATGGAAACAATACGGCTAGGGAAAAAAGTTATAGATCAGTATTTTAAAGATAAAGAAGTACGTACCCAAGCGTACTGTGAAACTAAGAATGGTAGTAGTATTTTACACGCGAATTTTATTAATTACCACGGAGCTGAGCCAATAAGAACTAGTGATATTTTAAAGCATGATAAAAATATTCAACAGCTAAGTATATATTGCAATACAAAACGTGAGGTAGAAGTTTATCGAGAAGGTCAAGCAAGAAATTATGATTTTGTAGAAGGTGCAAATTATAAAATGACAAGTATATGGCCTGCAAAAGACGGGAATGGAAAGTGTTGTAACTGTAAAATGGTTATGCACATAGACAGTAATGGCATAACTAAAATAGTGGAATTTGCTGTTAATGACAACAGATTGAATTCATCATCAGAAGGATTTTTAAAGTTAGTAGAACAGAATTTGAAGTTAATAGAACAAAATAAGGAATTATACATTAAACACCAGTCCTTGGGGGAGGCTGTGAAGAAGTTCTTAGGGCTGCAGCAAAATTCAGAGCATGAAAAAGTGCTGAATAAAGAAGAGATTACACCAGTACCAAAGGTAGAGAATAAAGAGTGCTCTCCCAGTACCGAAAGTAGTACTGCAAGTGATCCAAGCAAGGATCTTGTGGCTATCAGAAAAAAGCTTAGGGAATTAAATATTGAACTAGCAAATCTTGAGAAAAAAGTAAAGAGGGCAAAATATGTAATAAACGAAAATGTCTGTCTTGCAGGCGACTTAAAATCTCAAATTGCATGGGTGGAAAATTTAATAAGAATTAATCAGGAGATAGATAGTCGTTACGATGAATCAAAAGATATTCGCAGAAAATTAGGGGAATTAAGGCAACTTATTTGTGAAGTTAAAGAACGCTCGAAAGGTCCAGAGTGGGATAAAGGTAATGTATCGTCGTTAGGTACCCTATGCATCCTTACTAATCAGTTGCATCAGAATGTAAACGAAGCATACTTTTCAATCGAAGTATTACAACAAAAATTTAGAGCGAATCTACTTAGCAGTGATGTCGAAAAGTTTATTAAACAGCATTCAAAATTGATTAGTGGTGTAGAGTATATAGACTCTATTAAACACGACGGTAATGGAACGCCTTCCAGTACTTTTGTTGGACGTGTGCAAGAGGAAAAGTTAGGTCAAAACAATGCACAGAATATAGGTGCTAAAATCATTTAGCTGCACATTGTCAAATTTTGACACATTTTTATTTGGTATTTGTGTGCTTTAACAAATTAAAAGCTTAGTGATTAGCATTGCAATTATAGACCACAATAAAAAATAAATTTTTCCATTTGACCTAATTCTGATGTTTTCTAGTTTTTGGTCGGCTATTAGGTTTAGTTTTTCTACAAAGCTAAGTATTTCTTGAATTGTTTTTATAGGGTAAGAACTTTTTATTTTTTCCCTATAACTCATCTTATTTTTGTGTTGATTCTTCGTCCATGCTTCAACTACTTTCCACATATTGATTTCTGGGTAGATTTTTCTGCATGTTCCCTCTAGCAAAATCATAGTTTTTTGCAGCAGTAACAATTGTGTCTGAACTTTCATATCAAAATCACCAGTTATTTTGAATAATTGGGCAAGCAAACTAGCAAAAGAAATTTTTTGTATAGGCTGCCCTATGATTGGCTCGCCTATTGCTCTGCATGCTGCAACAAAATTTTTATGCCGTGGTGAAACATAACCGGCTCTAAAGTGCACTTTTGCAACATAGTCATAATTCCGATTTAAAAAGCCTTTCAGTATTTCTATTACATAGTAGCACGTCTCACGGTCTATTCGGCCCATAATTCCACAGTCGAGGGCGATAATATTGTTGTTACTATCGATCATTAGATTTCCAGGGTGCATATCCGCATGAAAGAAACAATCCCTGTATACTTGATTGCAAAATGACTCGATAAGATTGATAGCTATTTGCTTATGGTTATTCAGTTTCTCGACTTCGTATATAGGTGTTGCATCTATCCACTCTAATGTTAAAACCTTCTTTGAAGTCCTGCTCCAATCCACTTCAGGTACATAAAAACCTCTATCATTTTTTGTATTTTCCCTCAGTTCCGAAGAATGAGCAGCTTCAAAACGTAGATCCAGCTCTAATCGACAAATTTCAGCAAAGGTTTTAACTAATTCAATCGGTTTTAATCTCTTTGATTGCTCGCTAAATTTTTCTACAATCCCTGCAAGCCAAAAAAGCATTTTTATATCTTTTGAAAATGTTTTCTCAATGTTTGGTCTTAGAACCTTTACGGCAACTTCTTTACCTTCTGTTGTAACTGCTTTATGAACTTGAGAAATTGATGCTGCTGCTATTGGCTCTTCAGAAAAGCTTGAAAAAATGTCGTTTAGTTTGCAATTAAATTCGCTTTCTATGGTTCTAACTACTATCTTGTATGAAAAAGATGGCAGTCTATCACATATAAGCAGTAAGTTATTTGTTATATCCTCATTTAAAATGTCAGTGCGTGATGAGATGGACTGCCCAAATTTAATAAACACTGGACCTAACTTTTCAAGAGCACACTTTATTTTATAGCCCCGTATTTTATTTATTGACTTCCTCGATGGAGCAAGTAAATGAGGTGATATGCTGTAACGAGTGAGCACTGCAGTTATATACAGAAGACGCAGAATATTTTGAATCATCTTGCTATGCAACTGCTAAATATCTCGCTTAAAGTCTTGTTCTTCATGATCTCGTCAGGCTTACCTTGGCAGTATATAGTATGATTTATGCAAATTATGTAATCTGAACACGGTACTACGGAGCTTAAATCATGAGATGTCATAAGAATCGAAATCGATCTTTTTTTGGCTATTTCACCTATAATGTCATAAAATTTAGCTCGGGCATTAATGTCCATTGCGCTCACTGGTTCGTCCAGGATAATCAAGTCAGGTTCTGCGATTAAACAACGTGCAAGCAGCAATAATTGTGTCTGCCCCGCAGAAATTTCCAACACCTGATTCTTCAAAATGTTGCTAATACCAACTAATTCTACCACTTTTGTAATAATCGATTGATTTTTCTTAAATTTTTTTGAGAAGCTATTTGAAAGAAAATATTCAACTGTTATCGGCATTAAGTTACTAATGCTAAAATTTTGTGGCATATAGCTAATTTTTATATCGTCAGAAAATATGATACTACCGGTATAGTTCTGATTTATACCAGCAACTACCTTCACTAGAGAGGTTTTACCTCCACCATTTGGACCAAGTATAGTAACTACATCTCCTTTTTCTATTGATATATTAATACTATCAAGGACTTTCTTATTGTCATATGTTAGAGCAAGGTTTTCTATTTTTAGGACACTGCTATTGACATTATTTAACTCTTTGGCAAAATTTAATTCTTTCTCAACATTTTCATGAGACATTTACTGATTTCTTTTCTATCATTTCTGTTTACACTATACCACAGTACTGCCTTCTCATCCAATTTAAAAGTTGTAACTACAATAAAGCCTATACACTCACTTGTAGCCTCTGTTGCAGATGGAATCTTAGAGCCAAATTTGTTAGACTATACAACATCTGCGCACGATTATATATTAAAACCCTCTGATGCAAGTAGTCTAGAGTTGAGTGATGTCATATTTTACGTTGATGATAACCTAGAAACATTTGTTAAAATCTTTGCTAAAAACAATAAAGAACTTATACAGTTGTCAAAAACAGTCGATCTACTTCCTGCTCGACCACATTCATTTTCCAGACAAATCATTCACACTCAAGGCGAAAAAGACTTGCACATTTGGCTTAGTCCAAAAAACGCAAGGAGTATGATATTCTCTATAAGTGCAACACTATCTAATATAGATAAGGAGAATGCCTCTCGGTACAATTACAATGCGAAGAAAGCCGTAGAAAGGATAGATCAGGAAGTAGAGAAAATCGCAAAGGAACTGAATGATTTTAAAAGTCAGAAATACATAGTTACTCACGATGCCTATCAATATTTTGAAAGATATTTTGGCTTAAGTCACCCAAGCGCCATTCTATCTATAGAAGAAGATGCTTATATAGGTATGAGGAGTTTAATGAAACTAAAAAAGATGATGAAGGAAGAAAACATTAGATGTATAATTTCTTCTTCATTAGAAGATAGTATAAAACCCAAAGCTCTTTCTAATGACGCAAAAATGGTAATTCTTGATCCGATTGGGTCAGACATAGAACCTGGAAAAGACGCATATTTAGCTCTAATCAATAGCATCACACAGAATTTCAAATCCTGTTTTGTTGAATCTAAGTAAAAATTATTCAGGCTTGAATAATTTATCTGTTAAGGAATATAGCTGGTGTGCAAATGTTAAAGTAAAAGTGGTGTTATTCTGCTCTATGATGGTGTCATCCAAGTAGTATAATGATGTCACTCGAGTAGCCTAATAATGTCATCCCAGTGCCCTCTTCTTGTCATCCGAGTAGCGGACACTGGGATCCACTCTTTTTTCCTGGATTTCAGCGTCACGCGCTGGAATGACACCTTCAGAAAGTAAACCAACGTCACGCGCTGGAATGACAGGGTTGTGGATGTCATCCTAGTAGCCCTTTTTTTGCCATCCCAGTGCTCCGACACTGGGATCCATTCTTTTTTTTCACTGGATTCCAGCGTCACGCGCTGGAATGACACCCTTCGATGAACATAAGCAATCTCTTATTTTCGATTTTGCGTAAAATGAAAATAAGGCTTAGTAGCTAACACTGGGATCCTTTCTTTTTTTTACTGGATTCCAGTGTCACGCGCTGGAATGACACCTTCAGAAAGTGAATCAGCATCACGCGCCGGAATGACAGAGTTGTGGATTCCAGTGTCCGCTACTTGGGTGACACCGTCAGAAAGTGGACCAGCACTACGCGCTGGAAT
Source organism: Wolbachia endosymbiont of Ctenocephalides felis wCfeJ (assembly GCF_012277315.1). Taxonomy (NCBI): domain Bacteria; kingdom Pseudomonadati; phylum Pseudomonadota; class Alphaproteobacteria; order Rickettsiales; family Anaplasmataceae; genus Wolbachia; species Wolbachia endosymbiont of Ctenocephalides felis. Next base: position 800,330 of record NZ_CP051157.1, read on the forward strand.
GAACCCTGCCTGGTCTTAAATCACAAAGCGCGTATAGCTGCGACCCGAGAGGTGCTTTCTCTCATCCACTGCAGATATTGCACGGTGCTGTCGACTTGGTCGTCGTAGCGGGTTTCTGGAAACATTAAAATCTCGCACTCAAAATCACTGAGCCATACTGCTTGGTGTGGCAAAAAAACTTTTCCAGACTCTATAATCGGAACAATCTGGTGGAATCTGGCGAGTTTGTCATCGTGTGGTATTATTTCAATAACGGGTAAATCACTGCTTGCTTTTAGTTCTTGTACTAATTGCTGACCACTTGTTTTTGCTTCGATTAAAATTGCGTGTGGCGCCCATCTTGCTGCTAAGGACAAAACTTGCTCTTTAAGTTTTGGGTACTCGAGTTTTGCACGATATACATCGAGTAAATAAAACTTATTGCCCACTTTTGCCCAGGTGGTGCAGACGCTGAAGTTGCTAGCGTTGCTCATTGAAACTGCAGTGTCCCAACTTTGGGTTACGTGTGAGAGATCATCAGGAAAATTTCTATAGCGCTTCAGCCACTCTCGTTTGATTATACCACTTGAAAGCGGTAGAGGGTTTTGTTGATATTGCGCAGCAAAAGCGTAACTCCCAAGTTCAACCTTTATCATCTCAACTTCTTCTTTTCCTCCATCTAGGGGGTATAGCAACTGACCTTCTTCTCTTGAATATATCCTTGCAGGTGGTGTTATGTAAGTAGCTGACCCTGGAATCCAGCGTTTATTGCTGGTGTGTCCATTTTTAGTTACTTGGATAACCGGAACAAAAAAAGTAGGTGCTGTCTTTTTAACTGAATAGATAACCTCCTTATTTTCAGATATCATTGGTAAACGAATATGGTGCCATATGATTTTCGGTTTGGAAAGAAGGTGGCCGGTCAAATCTTCCAGGTGGAGTCTGTGCATCACAAGAACGATTACTCCTTTTTTTCTATTGTTGAGCCTGCTTACTAAAGTCTGGTCGAACCAGTTTGTAGCACGCTTTCTAAGCGTTTCACTCAAAGCTTGAGTGGAGCTCAGTGGATCATCCGCAATAATGAAATCACCACCTTCTCCGGTTAATGTTCCACCAACAGATGTTGCAATTCTGTATCCTCTCTGCACTGTTTGGAATTTGTATTTGGTGTTTTGTTCTTGGGATAGTTCTACTTCTGGAAATAGCTCTCTATACCAACCAGACTGCATTATACACCTTGTGTCGAGCGAGTGTTTTTCACTAAGCCGCTGAGAATAGCTTGCAACTATTATTCTCGCGGTTGGCTGATTGCCCAGTATCCATGCGGGCCATGCAACGCTCACACACATGGATTTCATCGAGCGCGGCGGCATATTGAATATTATGCGCCTCACTTCACTGGCACTTGCCGCTTCCAGCCTGTCTGCTATGACTTTTATGTACCGATAATGATTATACTCACATCCCGGCATCACTGTTTTAAAGCACAGCTCAATGAATTTGAGAAAGTTTATGTTTTCCATATTAGCCTCCTGTTATCCAAGTAGCCTTTTCTTGTCATCCAAGTACTTTCTTTTCTGTCGTCCAAGTAGCTCCTCTTCTTGTCATCCCAGTGCCCCGACACTGGGATCCAGGAAAATTTGCTTGTTCACAAGCAAACTGATTCGGTGATCATAGAAAGTAGCTAATCTTATGCTAAAAACGTTCTTGGTGAGGTTGCGTGATAAAGGATGGACAGAATTACACCTTCCTATCCAGTTCATAAATTACACTAGCTATAAATGTTAATAAATTTACTAAATGAGAAAAAAAGCAAAAGAAGCCCCGTGGTGGCTAGTTATTTACTTTTGTGTCGAAATGTTGGCGTTTTTTTATCCTAAACGTTTAATAAGTGCGACTTAGCTGCTTTTTAATGCAGCTTAACCTTAGCCATAAACGTTTAAGAAACTCACTAAGCAGAAAAAAAGCAAAAGAAACCCCGAGTAGCTAGTTATTCACTATCTATCTTATGATATTGGCGTTTTTGATGTCTTAAACGACTTATAAGCGCGTTTGAGCTTGTATAGGTAAAAAAACAGAAGTTTTAAAAAGACATACAGTGCACATAGTGCGAAAAATTAAACATGAGACGCCAAATATGCTAAGTTTTTTTCTCATTTAATCTGCACAGACTGAAGATAAATAATAGCTTCAACCCTATTATAAGTGGACTTTTGGGGGTTGTCAAGAAATTTCTGAGATTCAATCTTATTGAAGTTTTTATTGTTTATAGAGGATCAGCTGCTACAATAGGCAAGTTAAAGGTAGAGAAAGCTTATGCAAGATGATAAAAAAGTAACAGAAGAAAAAGGCATATTGGGTTGGATAGAGTATAGGTTGCCTATATTTTCTTTTCTAAGGCATACTGCTTCTTATCAAGTGCCAAAAAACTTAAATTATGCTTGGAATTTTGGTTCTTTGGCTGGTATAGCGCTAATCTTACAGATAATAACGGGCATCTTTCTTGCTATGCACTACACTCCACATGTTGATCATGCTTTTAATAGCGTAGAGCGTATAATGCGTGACGTAAATTATGGATGGCTAATACGATATACCCACGCTGTTGGAGCTTCGCTCTTCTTTATGGTGGTTTATGTTCATATTATGCGTGGATTGTATTATGGTTCTTATAAAAGACCGCGAGAGATGGTGTGGTTCATCGGCATATTTATATTTTTTGCAATGATGGCAACTGCCTTTATGGGATATGTTCTTCCCTGGGGGCAAATGAGTTTTTGGGGCGCAACGGTCATAACTAACTTATTCTCAGCTATACCTTTAATCGGCAATAAAATAGTTATATGGTTATGGGGTGGTTTCTCCGTTGATAATCCAACACTCAATCGTTTTTTTGCTCTGCATTATCTTCTGCCTTTTGTTATTATTGCCTTAGCTATGTTACATGTCATTGCTCTACATAGATTTGGTTCTGGTAACCCAAGTGGAGTAGAAGTGAAATCGGACAAAGATACTATTCCTCTCTATCCTTATTATATAGTCAAGGATTGCATAACTTTTGGTTTGTTTTTTATAGTTTTATTTGTGTTTGTTTTCTATGCTCCTAACTATCTTGGGCATCCGGATAATTACATAGAGGCTGATTCTATGGTAACTCCAGTACATATAGTACCAGAGTGGTATTTTTTACCTTTTTATGCAATGTTGCGCTCAATTCCAAATAAACTTATTGGTGTACTGACCATGTTTGGATCTATTTTAGTATGGTTTTTATTGCCTTGGCTCGATCAATCAAAAACTAAAAGTGGTGCTTATCGTCCATTATTTAAGAAATTTTTTTGGGTCTTTGCAGCAAATTTTGCATTTCTTGCTTGGCTTGGGGGACAGGAAGTTAAAGAACCTTACGTTACTCTAAGTAGGCTCTCCACTCTTTATTACTTTGCATACTTTGTAATAATTTTGCCACTACTTAGTAAGTATGAGAAGCCAGAAGAACCGCCAAAAACCATAAGTGATTCTGTGTCGGAGATGAAGTGATGCTGATAAAAAATATATTGACTGTGTTTTGCACATTGTTTCTTGCAAGTTATGTGCATGCGGAAGAATTCAAACCATTGCCAAATAAGAAAATAGACTGGAGTTTTAATGGAATTACTGGATCTTTCGATAGAGAATCAATTCAGCGTGGCTATAAAGTGTATAAGGAAGTTTGTGCTGCTTGCCATTCAATGAATAGGGTGGCATTTCGTAACTTGCAAGATATCGGTTTTTCTGAAGAAGATGTAAAACAGATCGCAGCCTCTTATCAAGTTAAAGATGGTCCAAACGACCTGGGTGAAATGTTCGATAGACCCGGAATACCTTCAGATTATTTTATTGCACCTTTTGACACAAAAGAAGCAGCTTCAGCAAGTAATAATGGCGCAGTTCCACCAGACTTGTCATTAATTATCAAAGCAAGGCACGATGGTGCAAATTATGTATATTCACTTCTTACTGGCTATCAAAATGGCGAGCATGATGAGAATGACTTATATTTTAATTCGTACTTTCCAACAGGTAGGTTAGCTATGGCGCCTCCACTTTCTGAAGGAATGGTGGAATATGACGGTGTAAGGCAAGCTACAGTTGAAAACATGGCATATGATGTGGTAAATTTTTTACAATGGGCAGCAGAGCCAGAACTAGAGCGTAGGCATAAACTTGGGTTAAAAGTAGTGACATACTTTATCATTTTAACAGTGTTTTTTGTATTCACTAATAACAAAGTTTGGAGCAGGCTTTACAAAGATAAAAAATAGATTTTCTTTGACACTCATTTTCATATCTTATTTACGCTAATGAATATATTATACAATAATAAATATATTATGAAAGTGTAAGAACTATGGAGTTTCAAATTGTCACACATTTTAAACCATCTGGAGATCAGCCACAGGCGATTGAGAGTTTAGTTGCAGGACTAAATAGCAACAAAAGAGATCAGGTTTTACTTGGAGTTACTGGCTCTGGAAAAACTTTCACTATGGCAAATGTTATTGCAAGAACGAACAGACCAGCATTAATTATGGCACATAATAAAACTCTAGCAGCACAGCTTTATGAGGAGATGAGAGGATTTTTTCCCTATAATGCTGTCGGATACTTCATTTCTTATTATGATTATTACCAGCCTGAAGCGTACTCACCACAAACTGATACTTATATTGAAAAAGACTCTTTAATCAACGAAAGAATTGATATGCTGCGTTATTCTGCTGTCTGCTCCCTTTTGGAGCGCAGGGATACAATTGTAGTTGCCAGTGTTTCTTGTATATATGGTCTTGGTTCACCCGAAAGCTACATTAATGTGACTATATCCTTAAACGTTGGAGATAAAATTCGTATTAATGATTTCCTAAGTAATTTAGCTGATCTCCAATACAAACGCTCTGATATCAAATTTGAGCGGGGATATTTCAGAGTACGTGGCGATATTATTGATATATTTCCTGCCTATTATGAAAACAAAGCTTGGCGTCTATCGCTGTTTGGCGATGAGATAGAAGGAATTTCTGAGATTAATGCCATGACCGGCAATGTTATCAAGCGCATAGATAAAATTACCATTTTTCCAAACAGCTACCACATTACATCACGTGAGACTCTGCTACAAACAGTACAACAAATCAAAAAGGAATTGCATGAACGTTTGGATTATTACTATTCACAGAACAAGATTGTTGAGGCAAAACGCCTTGAGCAGCGTACCAACTTTGATATTGAAATGATGTTAGCAACAGGGATGTGTAAAGGCATTGAAAATTATTCGCGTTATCTCTACGAAATGGAAGCCGGAGATCCACCACCTACTTTGTTTGAGTATTTACCTAAGGATGTAATTTTATTTGTCGATGAAAGCCATGTCACTGTTCCTCAGATTGGTGCAATGTATAGCGGTAATGAGGCACGTAAAAAAAAATTGATTGATTACGGTTTCAGGTTACCTTCTGCTTTTGATAACCGTCCATTAAAATTTGAAGAGTGGGAAGCAGTGCGGCCACAAACTATTTTCATTTCTGCCACTCCCGGAAAGTATGAGTTGGAAAAAACCAGTAACGTATTTATAGAACAAGTTATTCGCCCAACAGGGTTGATAGACCCAATTTGTATTATAAAACCAACAGAAAATCAGGTTGATGATGTAATTCATGAAACGCAACTGACAATAAAGAAGGGATTTTGTGTTCTAATTACCACATTGACAAAAAAAATGGCTGAAAAGCTAGCTGAGCATATGAGTGAGTCAAATATAAAAGTAAGTTATTTGCATTCAGACATTGGCGCGCTTGAGAGAATTGACATTATATGTAAGTTAAGGTCAAAGGAAATTGATGTGTTAGTTGGCGTTAACTTACTGAGAGAGGGTCTTGATATTCCAGAGTGTGGATTGGTTGCAATTTTAGACGCTGATAAGGAAGGATTTTTACGATCGGAGACTTCACTCATTCAGACGATAGGTCGTGCTGCACGTAATGCTGAGGGTAGGGTAATTTTATATGCGGATAAAATGACCGGTTCTTTGGACCGTGCGTTGAAAGAAACTGAAAGAAGAAGAAAGAAACAACAAGAATATAATACGCTGCATAACATTACACCGAAAACTATAATAAAGCCTGTATCAAATGCTTTACAAGATAAAGTAGTGACTGAGGAGGATGTCAATATTAGTAACGCTGATTTAAAAAGGTTGAATGAGCAGATGTTAAAGTGTGCTGAAAACCTAGAGTTCGAAAAAGCTGCAGAAATTAGGAATATTATTGAAAGATTTAATAAAAGACCTTCTGCGTAACCAATTTTTGGTAAGGAATTTTAGAAGAAATACATCTGCAGAATACTTTGGAAAAGTGCAAGCAAGTTTTGACGCAAAATCGGAAAGCAGGTTATGCAAAAGGCATAATGCATGACATAGAAGAAAAAGTCAGGTTATATGATTTAGCTTTGCAAATTTTTTAAATTTATTTCTTGTTCTTCAACCATTGGGCTCCCATAAGGAGAGGAGAGTAAAGGTCATCTTCCATAGATATTTTTACACTTTTTTCCTCTTCTATAGTTGGCAAGCGGGTAAGAAAGCGAATCCTTGGTACATTTCTAATAATTGCCATTGGTGTTTGTTCTGCCCCTTCTCCCATGACTAAAACAGCAGATGTTGCTAGCGCATCAAGAAGATTGATTTGTGTTGCCTGGAGTGGCCTACTATAAAGATCTGGCTTGCCTATATAAGAATAAAGCGGCTTAAATCCACACCAACCAAGAGCAATTCCTGTAACTCCAAGGCGCATAGGTGTTATATTACTATCTGTAATCAAAACACCAAGATGTTTTATGCGGTGTTTTGTTCTGAGGTGGTTCCATACTAATATAGCTGTTTTTTGAACATTTTTTGGGTGCAGGATATACACTTTATCACCATTTGATTCATCAATGCCGGCAGATGGAATTAAGATATTATCTTTAATTGTCAAATAGATACCGCAAAGATTACAATCTGTATCAACAATCGCATCAGCTTCTTTTTTAATCAGCTCCTCTTTAGAGCAGGCAGTTTTGTGAACTACTTGCTTTTGGCAAATGGAAATGATTTTTGATGTGATAGCAAGCACAACCTCCTCTGTAAGCAACTTCGAAACATAGCGATCAAGAATCTTCTCTAATGCTTCACCGCATTCAACGCGGTGGGTGTAAATTGCTTCGACATGCATATTTAACGTATTAATCTACATATAGTGTAATCTTGCGTTTTTGTGAGAATAGTTTTATTCCACCTATCAAGAAGTGCTAAGTTGAAATATACATCACCTTTATAAGGTTTGTGAATTTCTGTTATGATAAATTCTGAGATTAGATCATGTTCTAAAAAAAGGTGCGCTATCTGCGCTCCACCAATCATGAAGATTTTGGAGTAATTCCAACTATTTTGAATTGATAGAAACTCTTGCATAGAAGAAACAATAGTGCATTTTATACCTCTATTAAAACAAGAACTTAGCTTGTTACGAGAAAAAACAACAGGAACACGATCCTTCAATATGTTTTGAGGTATTGCTTCGAATGTCTTTCTTCCCATAACAATAACTTGTTTGTCGGTCACCTGGCGAAAATGCTCCAGCTCACTTGGGTAGTACCAGGGCAATCCATTATTTATTCCAATCACCCCATGAGGATCAACAGCCATAACTCCGATAATCATCATCCCTGTAAAGTAGCTTGGGCTACAAAAAATCTCATGTGATCGCGCACATTATGCACTCGAAGGAAATCAACCTTATTGTGTAATACAGACGACGTAGAAATTGTTTCTAAATCTCGGTTAAAGGCAGGTTCTAAAGAAAAAGAAGAAATGAATGACTTTCTAGAATGACCAACTAGAACCTTGCAGCCGAAACTTTGCAATGCTTCTATATTGCGCAAAATCCAGATATTCTGATATAGGGATTTTCCAAAACCTATACCAGGATCAATAATTATTGAGCTTTTATAAAAACCTAGAGCTAGTAATCTATCAATACTTTTCTCTGCCCAGTGATTTATGGTATTGATGGGGTCAGTGTTACCTGGAATAATGTTGTCCTTATGTGGTGGTATAGAGAGTGAATGCATAATAACGATGCTACACCCAGCGCTAGCAATTGCTTTTAGGGTATTATCATCTAGATCTCCTTTAACATCGTTTATCCAAGCAATGTTATAATATTCCAAAGCTTTTAAAATAACATCCGGCCAGAAACTATCAATACTGACTTTAATATCGCCAGCTTTCATATAATGACTGAGATTATCAAGTACTGGTTTTAACCGTGCATATTCTTCCTCTGGGGTCTGCATCGAAGACCCAGGCCTTGTTGATTGAGCACCAAGATCAACTACGCTTGCACCATCTGATACCAGTTGCAATGCCTGCTTAGTTGCTTGGTCTACATCATAATAAAGACCACCATCTGAAAATGAATCAGGAGTGACGTTGACAATTCCCACAAGCTCTGGTGAAAGCATAAAACTTTTTAAAAAGCAGTCTTGAACGCTAGGAGTGTTGTGAACAACAGTACCAAACGTCTTGTTGGTTGTTGGAATATTACCCATGGGGTTGAGCATTGCCATCAAGTGAAGCAAAAATGGTCTGTTCAACAATTCTGGGTGAGGAATTTTAAGGTAGGGTGCATCGAGCGTTAGATCATCCCATAATAAAATATCCAAGTCGATAATACGAGGTGCCCACTTTTCATGAATCTGTGGACGACCAATGTCACATTCGATTTGTTTTAGACCTTTTAATAGCTCTTCGGGAGAAGCAAGACAGCTTCCATACACAACCATATTAAGAAATGGCTTGTTCCACTCAGTTGGGGCACCATTTGGTAAAATAGCTTTAGTTTCTAAGACAATCGAAAATTTTAGGTCTTTAAAATAATGCTCCTTTAGTAGTTGAGCAGCTTTTTGTAAATTAGAAAGGCGATTTCCTATATTTGAGCCAATAGAAATATAAATCATTAGGTATCTTCCTGCTCTTGCAGTGCATTGCTATAGGTAAAGAGAACACCCCCATGCACATCGGGAACGGGTGGTGCAACTTTGTGAGCAGTCACTCTTATAGAAGAAATAATATGCCTTTTCTGCATTAAAAGGTTACTAATGGTTATATATACATCATGAGTGAAATGCTCGATTAAATTGAATTGCTTGCTTTGAGCAAGCGATTTTATACTCTGCACTACTTCCAGATAGCAAACAGTATCCTCAAGCCGATCAGTTATAAATCCTACAGGAGGAGACTTAAAGATAAAATCAACATTAATACTCACTAATTGGGAATGAAACTTCTCTTCCGTACTACAGCCTAAATGAACCCAAAGCCGTAAATCCTGGATAAGGAGGTTACATAACGGTTTTGTACCTAGTCCCATCTTTATACTTATCTAGCTTACAAAAACCCACATGTTTCCGAAGTTTACCGAATTACTCAAGAGAAATTTTCCCCCTTTATTGATGAAAACCCCCTCAGCAATGTGCATATGCGTTCATCATTCCATCAAGAAAACCCCATAAAAGCTTTGCTCCTTTTTTAGCACCTTGCATAACTTTCCCTTGTTCTTCTTCATTTAAATCCGCAATAAGGTTTGCGCATTCCTCAGAATGCCACTCATCAGCATGCATGTGAACAGTAAAGAATTGGAGGGAGCGCTCATCATTTATTGAATAGTGTTTTTTGAGACCATCAATTTTAGATTTAGAAACCTCAGGGGTTTGACGTTCATAAGCATGAAGAGCCCCAAGACCCATTGCAAAGCCTGACCGTACAATATCAAAGTAACCATCAACCAATTCTTGTGTCTCCTTGATTTGCGCATCTTCACGAAGATCGGACCGTGAGACACCAAGCCCTTCAGCAAAACGTTGCCATAGCTCTGGATGGTTCTCATCACCTTGCTCTTCCTCCACTAAATTACCAAGCAAAACTTGTCGCATTTTCAGATTTGGGCACAAAGAATGTATACTACTGATATAGCGAGGAAATGCGGCAACATGATGATAATATTCCTTAGCGTAAACCTGTAGAGCTTCAAGACTCAAGTTTCCTTCATTCCAGGACTGATAAAACTGATGTTTCAATAAATGTAAATCATCTAATTCTTTATTAAGCAATTGAACGAACGTTATAATAACTCCTAAGTTAACACAAAACTATTCTAGGCTATTCATAGACTTGTTAGATGTCAAGAGATATAAGAATTTGTGTACTGCCCAAAGGACATGGATAATATATTATTCAGCACTTCCTAACTTATCATGCTATACCACTGCTCTTCATCCAAAATTTTTACACCTAATTCCACTGCTTTTTTGTATTTAGTTCCTGGTTTTTCTCCTGAAACTAGGTAGTCAGTTTTAGCAGAAAGATTTGAACTAACTTTTGCTCCTAGAGCTTTGGCTCTTACTTTTGCCTCTCCTCTACTCATAGTAAGTAGTTTGCCGGTAAACACTATAACTTTATTATTCAAAATAGAATCGCTAGAGTTGGAGCTGACAGGCAGAATTTGAAGATAATCAGTAAGATCCTTCAACATTTTGGTGTTGTGTTCCTTAGAAAAAAATGATTCCAAAGATTTAGCCGCTTTGTCTCCTATGCCATCTATACCTACTAGCTCATCACTAAAAGATTTGGCTGCTTTCTTCTCTGCGCCATCTATCTCAGCATCATCTGATAACAGTTTGATCATCGAACTATACCAATTATCATAAGAGACATAATAATTTACAAGCAATGCTGCTGCAACTTGGCCAATAAATCTAATACCCAAGGAAAATATAAACCTATCTAGAGTTATTACCTTTCTACTTTGTATAGCATTTAATAAATTAGTTATTGATTTTTCGCCCCAGCCAGACTGTTCTTCCAGATTGAATTCATTTAATTTTTCTTCTAAGGTAAAAATATCTGGGATTTGCTTTACTAAACCAAGGTCATAAAAAAACTTTATCTGCTTTTCACCAAGGCCAACAATGTCAAATGCATCTTTCGATACAAAATGTTTCAGTTTTTCTATTATTTGAGCTCTGCAGGTAAATTCCTCAGGGCACCTTATTGCTACTCCCTCAATCTGTACTTTACTACCGCATTCAGGGCATACTTCAGGAAATACAAATTCAGGTGCATCCGTATGACGAGAGCCTTTATCTACTCTGACAATCTGAGGAATCACATCTCCTGCCCTTTTGATTGTTACAACATCTCCTTCTCTTATGTCTTTACGTTTTATCTCATCTTGGTTATGCAGGCTTGCTCTACTGACTAGCACTCCACCAATATTGACTGGAACTAAATCTGCGACTGGAGTTAAAACTCCCGTTCTACCCACCTGTATAAATATTTTATTTAACTTTGTCTTTGCATAAACTGCAGAAAATTTGTATGCAAGCGCTGAGCGCGGTGCTTTATGGGTACTTCCTAGGCGATTTTGCAGCACCAAATCATTGACTTTGTAGACTATTCCATCAATATCATAATCCAAGTTATAGCGACAATCATAGATCTCGTTATAGAACTTCAGCATTCCATTCAAACTGCTTGTTAAGAACCGATGCTCATTTACGCAAAAGCCAAGTTCCTCAAGCCTCTCTAGTACTTCACTTTGGCTTTTTTCCGTTCCGCCAATCAAAGAATAAGCAAAATATCTAAGTGGTCTACTTGCCGTAACGTTCGCATCCAACTGTTTCAGAGAACCAGCAGCCGCATTTCTAGGATTGGCAAACTCATTGTTTTCATTTAACTTTAAAAAGTCGCTGTTACTGATATATATTTCACCTCTTACTTCTAATCTGCCTTTTACACCAGGCAAAACTCTAGGAAAGCCTTTTATTGTTGCAACATTATGAGTGACATCTTCTCCTATGAAACCGTCACCTCGAGTTGCGGCTCTAACGAATCTTCCATCCTCATAAATTGCAGAAAACGACAACCCATCAATTTTTGGCTCACATAATATCTCTATTTCATCCTCAATTAAAAACCTCTTTATCTTAGATAAAAATCTCTCTACACCTTCCTCATCATAAGCGTTCTCAAGGGAAAGCATAGGTTCCTGATGTTCCACTTTGGAAAATCTTTCATCAGGTGCAGCACCAACGCCATTTTGTGTTACATCAGTTTCTGGAAGTTGTGCTTCTATTTCAGCTGCCTTTCGCTTCAGCTCATCATATTCAGCATCGGTAATTTCCGGCTTATTTTTTTGATGATACAAGACATCATGATAACTCATCTTCATTTGCAATTCAGCAAGTTCTCGTCGCAAATCTTCTAAATTAGTCATATCTCTTTGAACATAGGAACTAGTGCATAAATATGAAGTCAGATTAGTTTTTCCGTCAAGCCGTGAATTTTTGTAAATTCAATGTATGGTAGAGGTAAAGTACTAAAAAATCAAGAGAAGTATTGCAAGTAGGTAAAAGCGATAGATTTATTTGCAACCAGTGACCAGAATTATTTATCATAACTTTGGAGCTGTATAAATTTTGTATGATAATATTAATAACAAACGATGATGGTTTTGAAAGTGAAGGAATAAAATTACTCAAAGAAGTTGCGCAAAATTTTGCATCAGAAATATGGGTAGTGGCACCAGATACTGACAGGAGTGGGGCAGCAAGATCTCTTGATTACCCAATAAGACAATCTATTAGAGTAAATCAACGTGGTGAAAGGGAGTTTAGTGTATCTGGTACCCCTGCAGATTGTGTTATTATTGCACTGAATAAAATTATGAATAAAAAGCCAGATTTAGTACTATCTGGAGTAAATATTGGTTCAAACGTTGGAGATGACGTTTGTTATTCAGGAACAATTGGTGCTGTAATGGAAAGCGCTGCAAGATCTATACCTTCTATTGCGCTAAGTCAGGTGTATCATAATGGTATGATACACTGGCACAATACAAAGGTTTTTGCACCCAAGATTATCGCTAAACTAGTTGAAATTGGCTGGCCTAAAAATATAGCAATGAGCGTAAATTTTCCTGCTACAGAGAAAGTGAAAGGAGTAGAATTTGCTGAGCAAGGCGAATATAACATTGATGGAGACTTAACTTTCACTGAAAATTTCGATGGCTCTTTAAGTTTAAATTGGTCGCGAGAGCACTCAGGTAGTGGCAGTGTAGGCAAAATCAAAGAAGGATTTATCACTATCACACCAATAAAATTAGATTTTACAGATTATGATACGTTGAATGCTATGAAAAATTCTCACGCAGACAAATTTTTTCCATAGTTAATTGAAAAAACATTTGCAAATCTTTTATTAGCCAAATAATATGTGGCTATTAGACATAATAGCCTCCTACTTCGCACCTTTTTAGGTGCGAGTTGAGGTTGTGTTTAGATTCAAAGCTTTGGTGTCTATTCAGGAACGTAGTTAATTTGCGAATATTGAAGCAAAAGTGTAGCTCCTCCTATTAAAGATTAATAGAGTTGTACTTTTTAAATATGAGAAGTCAAGATTTGTGTATGTTATATATAAACTTGCTACCTCAGTTCACTGTAACCTGATTAATACAAAAACATATGTTAATATTTGTTTTGATCCGAAGAAGATGGAATTTTAAGCATTATTCATAAAGCAACGCAAGGTAAAAATTACATAGATCCTGAGTATGCAAAGAGGCGAAAAGCTTCTGAAGAAGGGGGGTTAATGTGGGAAGCATACCATTTTGGCACCAGGGAAGACGGTAGGCAATAGGAAATTTACAAAAATCCATTTTTAACTTACACTATAACTTTAAACCTACAACTTATGCGTAATAGGCTTATAATCAAATCTTTTTCGGTGCTGTCCATCCTTTTACTTGCTTTATATATAATATTACCGAATTTCTTCGATAATAAGCTTCTTGTTTCAAAAAAGCGAATAAACTTGGGGCTTGACCTGAAAGGTGGGTCATCTCTGCTTCTTAACGTAGATTTGGATTCTTACTTTAAAGAAAAACTGAGTATGTTAGCTGACGAGATAAGAGAAAGTCTGCCAACAAAAAACATTCAATCTAGCGTAGAAGGTAACAAACAAGTGGTTGTAACTTTGAATAATATCGATGACCATAAGAAAGTTTCAACGTTAGTCCATAAAATAAACCCAAATTTAGAGCTAAATAGGAAAGATGCTTCGATTTTCATTTCATATAAGCCTCATTATAAAAGTTCCCTAATCAATGAAGTAGTTTCAGAGTCGATAAGTAATGTCCAAAGGCGTTTGGATAAGCTTGGCACAAAGGAAGTAAGTGTGCAAAAACAAGGACAGGATAAGATATTAGTCCAAGTGCCTGGAGTAGAAGACACTGAACAAATAAAATCTCTGCTTGGTAAAACTGCTAAGCTAGCTTTCCATTTGGCAAACACTAATGTCGCTAAAATGCAGGATATAGACCACGAAACTACCGTCATACTCAAGGATTCTTTAGGTAACTCTTATCCAATATTCCGCAAAACTGAAATAGGCGGTGATTCGTTAGTTAATGCATCAGTTAGATTTGGTCAACTAGGAAAACCCTCAGTACATTTTAAATTTGACAGCATAGCGAGTAAAAGATTTGCAAAAATTACTAAAGAAAACGTGGGAAAACCCTTTGCAATTATTCTCGATAACACAGTTTTAACTGTACCAACAATACGTGAACCAATTTTAAATGGAGAGGGAGAAATTAGTGGCAATTTCACTGAAAAACAAGCAAGTGAGCTTGCAATACTTTTAAAATCTGGGGCACTGCCAGCACCACTTAAAATAATAGAAGAGAAAAATATTGGCCCAAGTCTGGGAGAAGAGTCAATAAAAGCAGGAGAAATAGCAGCGATGATCTCTATCGTAGCTGTTGCTTTATTTATAATTGTTACTTACGGCAAGTTAGGCATATTAGCCTCTGTTGCACTGCTTTTTAATGTAATTTCCATATTGTTAATCCTCACTCTACTTGAAGCAACTCTTACTCTACCGGGAATTGCTGGTATTGCGCTGACTGTTGGTATGTCGGTTGATGCAAACGTTTTGATATTTGAACGCATTCGTGAGGAAATGAAGTTAGGAAAAAGAACAGTCCGTGCCATTGAAGAGGGTTTTAAAAACGCAATAAAGACAATCCTTGATTCAAATCTCACCACACTAATTGCTGCTGGGATAATGTTTGCCATTGGCAGCGGAGCAATCAGAGGCTTCTCTGTTACTTTGTCAATAGGCATCTTATGCTCAATGTTCTCTGCAATTACAGTCACAAAACTTCTAATAGAGTTGTGTGTGGATCCGAAGAAGTTGGTGCTTTAAGTTTTAGCAGCCACTAAATTCTTATCTTCACCTTTAATTTCTGAAGGATCAACCGATTCAAGAGTATTACTAGGTTGTCGTCCATTGACATTAGGGTCACTTGTAGTGCAATTGTCATTCTTTTCCTGCGAAGAAAAGTGTTCTTTTACTACTTCAACTGTAGCCTTTATAAATTCTCCTGCAACACAAGCTAAAAGTGGTATACCAATTCCTATTATTATACCTATTCCAATTGTTGACATCGCACCAAGGGAAACTGTATTCACAGATGCAGCAAGGCCAACTCCAATTGCTATGCTAGAAATATGTGATAAGCTCCATGACCCAAGTAGCTCTTCGTGACCTGCTTGATATAACGTGAAAAGTAACCAAAAAATTAATGTAGAGGATAATGCTGCAGAGGCGATAATGGCGCTGCCTAAAACAATGGGCAAAAAAGCTGTAAAACCTAGAGCAGAACCAATAAGACCTGTAATACACCCTATTGTCCCACCTACTGCTAATGTTACTCCCGCAAAAAATGTTATTACTTCAAGTGTTTCCCTACTCATGATTCTCCTTTAAGATGTTTAATAATAAAATAATATTTTATTATTAATTGTTTGTCAAGTTATTTTGCCTATCAACCTGGTTCCAAAATAGCAAAATTGCTGTATAATATCATTTTGAGGTTTTATTTCTAATGCATAAGCTTGCGATACTTTTTTCTATACTGCTTGCAATAGGTGCTTACTATTTAAACAATGAAGTGATATTTGAAGTAGCAAAGCTATTTAGTGATATATTCATCAGTTTGCTCAAACTAATCAGTTTACCTTTGGTTTTCCTATCTATAGTGTCCACAATTTCAGGGCTTAAAGACTCAATTGCAATTAAAACCTTAGTTAAGAAAACATTATTTTATACGCTGCTTACAACCATTATAGCTGCATTTGTTGCATTATCGTTTTATCTGCTAATAGATCCAGTAAGAAAAAACTTCATAAGTAATGCGATAGAAAGTGTGAATGACGGCAACCATAATTACTTTGCATACTTGAAATCACTCATTCCTTCAAATTTTGTACAAGTCTTTCTTGAAAATAACGTTATTGGTAGCGTATTGATCGCTTTTTTAATGGGTGGAGCTGTCATTTCACTTTCAAAAGAAAAACAGGATATATTACATCAGGTGTTTTCTGCACTTTTCGACACGTTACTTAAAATCGCCCAAGGGTTACTAAAGTTCATTCCACTTGCTGTATGGTCTTTTATTACATGTTTTCTGCACGAATTAAAAAGTGGTAGCGAATTTTATAGCCTATTGTGGTATTTTACCTGCATAATGTCTGCAAATTTCGTGCAAGCGTTTCTGGTTTTACCGCTACTTATGTGGTATAAAGGCATATCGCCAATTCAAACACTGAAGGGAGTAATGCCAGCACTCACGCTTGCGTTTTTTTCTAAATCATCCAGTGCAACACTGCCAACAACTATAAACTGCGTGCAAAATAAGCTGAAGGTGCCAAAAAAATTATCGTCTTTTATCTTACCGATATGCACAACGATCAATATGAACGCATGTGCTGCGTTTATTCTGATCACAGTAATGTTTGTTGCAGAGATGAATGGACACACATTTTCCTTAAGCGAAATGTTTATATGGATTTTTTTAGCTACAGGAGCTGCAATTGGTAACGCTGGAGTGCCGATGGGGTGCTATTTTATGGCAACTAGTTATCTTGTATCGATGAACGTTCCTTTGTATATTATGGGACTGATTTTGCCTATTTACACGATCATTGACATGTGTGAAACTGCGATAAACGTATGGTCTGATGTTTGCGTAACTCAAATTATTAACAAAGAATATAAGGATGAAATTTAAAAAATGACATTAGATAAAGGTAACCCAATAATAAAGGAATTTGAGGAGGCAGGAGCGATTTTGCACGGGCATTTTGTTTTATCCTCTGGGCTACATAGCGATACATATATACAATGCGCTAAGATTTTTGAGAATCCAAGCAGAGCCATGAAAGTTTGTAAACTACTGGCACACAAGATAAAAAAGGAAATAAGTAGCCCAATAGATTTAATACTATCTCCCGCAATTGGTGGAATAATCGTGGGTTACGAGATTGGCAGGCAGCTTGGAATCAGGACGATGTTTTGCGAGCGCGTTAATGGCGAGTTTGAACTGCGCCGCGGATTTGAGATCAAAAAGGGTGAGAAAATATTACTGATTGAAGATGTGATAACCACGGGTAAATCCTCACTAGAAGCAGTAGAATGTGCAGAAGGGAAGGGGGGTAAAGTCGTTGCTGAAGCTGCTCTAATCAAGAGGAATAGTGAAGCAAAATTGCCTTTTCCTATTATATCTTTGCTTGAGCTTAACATTAAAAATTATAGCGAAGAAGAGCTTCCTGAGGAACTGAAACAACTGCCTATAACTAAGCCAGGGAGCAGGGAATATCTAGGTAATTGTACGAAGTAACCCTATTTTCAATGTCATCCAAGTAGAATAGAAACGGATTAAATACAAAATTTACTTGACAACCTTCGCTGTTACCTTTATTACATTGGAGCTATTCATTTAGCTTCAATCTGTGCAGATTAAACGACGAAAGTATCACGGTTGGCGTCTTATGTTTAATTTTTTGCACTATGTGCACCTTATGTCTTTATTAATTTTACCTAGACTTCTAGTTTTTTCCCTATACAAGCTGAAACACGCTTATAAGTCGTTTAAGACAGCACCCAACGCCGGATTTTAAAATAGAGAGTGGAATAACTAGCTACCTCGGGGTTTTATTGTCTTTTTTCTCTGTCTGGTAAATTTCTTAAATATTATAGCTTAAACTAGTTGCTTTCAAAAGCAGCTAAATTGCAGCGTTTAAGGCATAAAAACGCCAATACTGAAAATAAATATTGACCAGGGCTTCTTTTGCCTTTTTTCTCGCTTAGTAAATTTCTTAATGCTTATAGCTAAAGCAATTCAAAAGTCCGTGGAGGGTGTAATTTTATAAGAGTCTATAATACATATGCAAGATTCGCTTGTTTTTTGCCCAAAAGATCTTATATAAGATATGCGTAATCCATTCTCAATTAGTTCAAAAAGTTTTAAGAAATTGGGTTCAAGATTACGCCAGTTTAATGTAGTTTAAGCTAGTTTAGATTATAGAATGAAATCTTCTTAGGCTAGGAAGTGGACTATTGTAGAGGAATTTAGTGTAATATATAGGTCGCCCTTGTGCATGATAAAGATGTGGAGTCAATAAGAAAGTTATTTAACTTATATAATAACAAACAGACTGTAACGCATAGGCTTTGGAATGTTTTTAAATGTTTAGTGACTATTAACTTCGGTGGTGCACTAAAGGAGTGCTTTGTACGTAATACAGTACCCATAGAGGAAAAGAACATCTTATTAGCACAAGGGTTAAAAGAGATAGTCAACAGCAATGATAATGACGGAAGAGTACCTAACTATGTAGATGAATTTTTGGAACAAAAACTAAAAGAAAAATTAGGAGGATATTTTCAATCATTTAATGCTACTCAGAATAATTTAGAGCTTGAGAAAGCAACAGAATTTAGTGAATTTCAGTCTGTAGCCGAGAAATTACTCGAAGGGCATGATGATGAAGAGAAAGAGCACATTATAGAAAAAGCAAAGACATTAGAAGATATAGCATATCCTCTGACTGAGAAATATTTTTTGTTTCGTTATCTGGCTAAAGCAATAGTCTGTGCAAAGGACTCGAGTTTATCTGCGCAAAACAATTATCAAGAGGAAAAAAGTCGTTGCTTAATTTTTTCTCGCGAACTTAAGAATTTTACAGGACCTTCAAATATACAGGATGCAAGCAAAAAGTTCAGTTCTGAACACAGATATATTGATAAATTATTACAAATATCAGATAAAGTAAGTAAACATTCTGGGAAAATAGCAGCTACCTATGTTGCTTATATAGCTGCTATAACATGTGCAAGATATGCAAAAGACGATGAGCATAACGAAGCATGGTATAAGTTAGTTGCTTTACCTAGCACTATTCTTGCTATGTTGCAAATTGTTGTGTCTTGCCCACAAATCATATTCTCAGCGAAAAAGGCAAGAGATATCCGCAATTATGTCTTTGAGGGTAAAAAAGCAAATGGTGCCTACAACATTACAACCAGTAGAGTTGCTGATGTTCAACTTTTGGATAAAAACATTCCTACCTTTTCTAATGGGATGGTATACGTATGTGCTGGCATGTTTAGATGGATTGGTAACCTTTTATTACAACCTATTGACCTAGTTCAAGATGACACTAAAGATCTAATATTAAGGTGGAGTGCAATGCGTTGGTTTACCCCTACTGGTATAGTAGAAGAACAAAGCAAGGTTGCAAGTTTTGTGAACTGTGAATTAAGAAACTTCGTGTATGACAGAATACTTACAGGTGATAGTGCAATAAATAATCAACATGTTAATCGTATTTTTTACTTACTGTATAAAAGAATTGAGGAAAATAAAAAGTGTGATCTTAAAAGAATATACGAAACGCTTACTGGCACAGAAATCGCGAACTTTGAAAGTATTGTTTCCAATAAAGAAAAAAGACAAATATCAAAACTTCAAATTTGGGAGAGGGCAACTTACTTTTTTGCATCTTCTACGCTTATTGCTGAGTATATGTGTTTTAATTATAGAAAGCAGGATATAGGTTGGTATGAAGATCCAGTGTTTTACTTTGCTACTATAGTAAAGTTTATGCGTCTTGGTTCTCTACTGGCATCCAAGTATTTTGGTAATAAAATTACTGAGTATTTGACAGGCAATAAACTAGATAACAATAAGTATTTTCAAGATTTTTTCTATAATGATACGGCAAGAATGGCAGCAGCCGTCATTCCATTGATAATGTTCGAATCTACAGGAGATGTAAAAATATTAAGCATTGCAACAGCAATAGATGTGTTAACAACAGTTAGGTCTGATATAAGTTCTGGTAAAGCATTAAGTAAACTCAATCAAGTCAGTATTGAAAAGTTGACAGCAGAACTTGATGAAGTATCTAATTGTGTAAGATTGTAGCAGAAAAACGGCCAAAAATATCTTTTCTTTAAGAACACTTTTATCTTTGATTATCTGTAAACTCCAACTCTCACAAGCTATGATAGAGTTTTGTGAATTTTTATTTTAGAAAGATGCAAATCATTCTTGCATATCAGAAAGAAATTATGTTCGCCTAATTAGTGGAAGCTAAGATAAGCCTTATTTTCATTTTTACGCAGAATCGAAAATAAGAGGTTTAGTATGTTCATCGAAGGGTGTCATTCCAGCGCGTGACGCTGGAATCCAGGCTTATTTTCATTTCTACGCAAAATCGAAAATAAGAGGTTTCGTATGTTCATCAAAGGGTGTCATTCCAGCGCATGACGCTGGAATCTAGTGAAAAAAAAAGAATGGATCCCGGTATCAAGTACTGGGATGACATCGCTGGACCATTCAGATGACATCCACAACCCTGTCATTCCAGCGCGTGACGCTGGAATCCAGTGAAAAAAGAGTGGATCCCAGTATCAAGTACTGGGATGACAAAAAAAGGGCACTGGGATGACATCGTAGAGGCTACTTGGATGACACCACTTTTGCTTCAATATTCGCACATTAGCCACGTTCCTAAACAGATACAAACATACACTAATATTTGTTTGATACGAAGGAGGGATTATGTATACTGACTTTACAGCTGATTAAATCAAAAACTTAAGCTGATTTTATCTTTGAATGCCTAGATGAATATCTTTGTATTAGATGAAAACCCAGTCATTGCAGCACAAATGTTATGTGATAAGCATATAGTAAAAATGCCACTCGAGACCGCTCAATTATTGAGTAATGTTTTTTCAACAGCATTAAAAGTACCAAATCTTTTTGTCAGTATCACAGATCAGAATATAACAGTTCCATATAAACTTACTCATAATAGTCATCCTTGTTCTTTATGGGCCAGAAAGTCGAAAGGGAATTTTTATTGGCTGATAGAGTACGGAAAAGAATTGTGCAAAGAGTATACTTGGCGATATAAAAGAAAACATAAATCAGAGGAAGTGATAGATTGGTGTGACAGTAATAAGGACTTGCTCATTTTTCAATCAGCTGATATGCAACCCTTTGTACAGGCGCTGCCTGATCGATACAAATGTAGCAACCCCATAAAAGCCTATAGAGAATATTACCTACAGGAAAAAATGAGGTTTGCCAAATGGGAAAAGGGCAGAAAAGCACCAGATTGGGCAATAGTATAAACAACCTTATCATCACAAGGTATCGTATTAAAGCATTTGGCAAAAACCTTATTAATATCTTTTTTTCCTACCTTTTAATATGAACTCCCCACCACGAAGGTGCACTTTCCTTGTAACTATGGTTTTCATTTGGCACTATTACATTAGGATCTTTCAAAGATGCTATAGTTATTATAATATTTTCGTATCCCTCAGCAATAACACCAAGAAGGCTACCGCATTGTTTGCAAAAGTAACGCTGCGCTCTTTCTGAAGATCGGTACAAACTAGGTTGACTTTTAGTCCATTCAAAGTTTTTTGAGGGAAATTCAACCCAAGCAATAGTTGGTGCACCAGACGATTTTCGACATATAGTACATGAACATAGATGTGGGTTACTAGGCTCACCTCTGGCTATAAAAGTAGTGTTATCACAGAGACAGCCACCTTCATATTCTTGTATTTGTTTTTTTTCTTCGTTTTTCATAAGCTACTCCTATTAATTCATACTAGAAACATCTGATAGAGAGGTCAACAATAGCCTACACAAAAAAAAATATAAGTAAAGATAGGTGCAGAAGATGCTAATTCTATTTGGCAAGCTATTAAAAATCTTCACTGTTTAAGCTATGCTCAATCAAACTTAAAATTGATAGTTTATTGCATACCTATATAGTTGATGTATGGTTCCAGAGATACTGCTACGCACTACACCCAAGCAAGCTATTTTGCCAAGCTTCCAATACTTTCACATTCACTATTTTGTTTCTATATTTACCTTCATGATCATTAATGCAAACTGATTGCATATATGGGCTTTTACCAATAATTTGGTTTTGGTGTTTACCTTTTTTAGCGCCAAACAAAACAGGTATAGTTTTACCTACCATATTCTGATTGAACTCAAGTTGTTGCGTACTAATTACTTTCTGTAAACGGAGAAGACGTTCTGTTTTCACCTCTTCCGGTATTTGATCCTTTCTTTCTGCTCCTGGTGTACCCGGTCTTGGGCTATATTTAAAACTATAAGCCTGAGCGTACCTTACTTGTTCCACTAATTTCACAGTTTCTTCAAAATCTTTTTCAGTTTCCCCAGGAAAACCAACAATAAAGTCAGAAGAAAATTCAATTTCAGGCTTCAAATTACGCAATCTTGCTATTATTTCCAAATACTCCTCTGCAGTATGTTTCCTGTTCATCGCGCGCAATATTTTATTCGAACCCGACTGCACAGGTAGGTGAATAAATGGCATAAGTTTTGGCTCTTCTGCATGTGCTAAGTAGAGAGATTCATGCATATCTCTTGGATGAGAAGTTGTATAGCGGATTCTCTCTAATTTTTCAATTTTAGCAATATGACTAATCAATTTTCCTAAATCCCAAACTTCCCCTTCACATTCTCCATGATAAGCATTAACATTTTGGCCAAGTAAATTAATTTCCTTTGCTCCGTTTTCAACTAATTTTAGCGCTTCACGAAATATTTCATTTACTGGCCGTGAATACTCAGCTCCACGAGTGTAAGGCACTACACAAAATGTACAAAACTTGTCACAGCCCTCTTGTATGGAAAGAAATGCGGAAGATCCTTGACTGTTACCATAACATTCATCTGGCAATTTATCAAACTTTGCAACCTCAGGAAAATCGGTGTTTATTGCATGACCTTTGCTTCTGCTTGCTTTGACTATTAGTTCCGGCAAAGTAGCGATACTCTGTGGGCCAACAACAATATCTACAAATGGAGCTCTCCTGAACACTTCTTCTCCTTCTGCTTGCGCTACACATCCAGCTACTACTATAGTAGTGTCTTTATTTTTTTGTGATGAATGAATCTTTCCGAGCTCCGAATAAAGTTTTTCTGCAGCCTTCTCTCGAATGTGACAAGTATTTAGTATCACCAAATCGGCTTTTTCTGCATCGCCAACCACACTAAACCCCAGCGGTTTGATTATATTTTCCATTAAAATGGAGTCATAAACGTTCATCTGGCAGCCATAAGTTTTGATGTATAGGCCTTTCATACCTTTATCATTTGGTTTCAAAATCTTTCACATAAGCGCATAAACACTCCAGCGCATAGCAAGTAAGCACAACATATTTTAATAAAATTATACGAAAAACTGGATTCTAGTGTCAAGCACCGGAATGACATTCAAAAAATACTCCGAGTTTTTTACTGAATTTTGTCATTGAGCCTGCAGATCAAAAACAAGTTTTGAGTCAGAAATAACCTTATTACTGCGGTAATGAAACTGCCAAAGCTTACCAAGTAGTTTTTTCATTTCTGTTAAATACATGCCTGGTGTGCTGCCAACAATTAGTTTGTTATGCAAGAAATCTACTGAGCACAAATTAATTTCTCGCACACGCATTTTACTACATGGTCGGCGTTGATATTAAAATGCTCATAAAGTGTTTTATAAGGTGCTGATTCTCCAAAGCTTTTCATGCCAATGAATATACCATTTAAGCCTATATATTTATGCCAACCCATTTCACTTCCAGCTTCAATTGCAACTTTAATGCTGTCATTATTTAATATTGATGCTTTATACTCATCGCTTTGCTCATCAAAAAGCCTCCAGCATGGCATAGAGACAACCCTTGTGCCTATACCTTTTTCCTGCAGTTTTTCCCTTGCTTCAATGGCAATTTCAACTTCAGATCCGGTAGCAAATATCGTCACTTCTAATTTCTCTGAGCATTCACATAAAATGTATGCACCAAACTTCGATAGGTTGGCAGATTGGTGAGCATCAAAGTGGAATTTGCGCATGTAATTGACATTTTGCCTTGAGAGTGCAAATAGTGCAGGTGCCTCTTTTTTTTCCAGTGCAACGCTAACACATTCTAAAGTTTCAGCCGCATCGGCTGGTCTAAAAACATATAGATTTGGTATAGCACGCAAAGAGGCTAAATGCTCTATCGGTTGATGAGTTGGACCATCTTCTCCTACTCCAATTGAGTCGTGGGTCATTACATATATAACCTGCTGTTTCATTAAAGCTGAAAGGCGTATGGCAGGACGGCAATAGTCAGAGAATACCAAAAAAGTGCCGCCATAAGGAAGAATTCCACCATGAAGAGCCATGCCATTCATACAAGCTGCCATAGCATGCTCTCTTACTCCATAGTGCATATAAGAACCATTATAATAGTCTCTATTTATTATCTTCATATGCTTATATTTAGTGCAGTTTGACCCAGTAAGATCAGCAGATCCGCCGATTAGTTCTGGCACATGTTGTGTTAAAAGTTCCATTACCATGCCGAAAGAAGAACGTGTAGCTTCGTTTGGCATTAGCTCACATATTTGTTTCTTCAGGTCAGCTAAAACACCAGCGATATTATCCGGCAAACGCTTATTAAGTTTTCTTTGAAACTCCTCTGTTATCCCAGTCTCACTCTTTGTCATCACAATACTTTCTCTTGTCATCCGAGTAGCGGACACTGGGATCCATTCTTTTCCTTCTTTCCTAGATTCCAGTGTCAAGCACTGGAATGACACCGAATCTGGTGCACTCTCATCAAGTCTTCTGTGAAGTTCTTTATTCTCACTAGTCAAGGACACCGAACTGTAATTTTGTTTTGCTCGCTCAACTGTTTTCATCCAGGCATTTTTCACATCTTCTGGTACGTGAAACGGCTCGTAATTCCAATTTAGTTTCTCTCTCATTGTTTTTATATCTTCCTCTGTAAAAGCTCCACTATGAGCGGAAGATGTGCCAGCAAGGCTTGAAAACTTTCCGATGATGGTTTTGCAGCAAATAAGCGACGGCTTGTCAGATTTTTGCGCTTGCTCTATTGCAAGCGATATGGAGTTAAAATCATGACCATCAATTTTGTTAACATTCCACCCATAAGCTGAAAAACGCTTTTCTACGTCATCAGAACAAGAAAGGCTAGTAGCACCGTCTATAGAAATGTCGTTATCGTCAAAAAGGGCTATTAGTTTGTTCAATTTAAGATGTCCAGCAAGTGATGCTGCTTCGTGACTTATTCCCTCCATAAGGCAACCATCTCCTAACACTACATAAGTGTAGTGACTAATTCCAAATTGTTTTTCAAGAATCGATTCAGCAAGTGCCATGCCAACAGCATTGGCAAATCCCTGACCGAGCGGGCCTGTTGTTGCCTCCACTCCAGGAGTCAGGCCAAATTCTGGATGACCTGGAGTTTTGGATGTGAGTTGCCTAAAGTTTTTTAACTCATCTATATTAATATAACCTGTCAGGTATAATATGGAGTATAGCAGCATTGAACCATGGCCGTTTGATAGAACGAAACGGTCTCTATTGAACCATTTGGAATCATCAGGGTTATGATTTATATACTTAGCAAACAAAACAGTTGCAACATCTGCCATGCCAAGTGGCATACCTGGATGTCCAGAGTTCGCTTTTTTCACTGCATCGATTGATAAAAAGCGGATGGCGTTTGCCATAGATTCCAAAGGTAGATGATCCATATACTAGCAGAAAAACTTAAAAATGAAGTATAATGTATCATACTAGCAAAAACAAGTTGACACTTAATGCTAAAATCCTTAATAATCTAGAGTTAAATTGTGAGAGTTTTTATATGACAACTGTTATCAATAGAAAGTATAGGATCAGCCGTAGGCTCGGTATAAATTTGTGGGGTAGGGCAAAAGATCCAGTAAATAAGAGAAAATATCCTCCAGGTCAGCACGGTATTCTTGGGTTTAAAAGGTTATCTGATTTTGGTAAGCAGTTCGCTGCACATAAGAAATTTAAGTTTTATTATGCAATTTCAAGTAAGCAGCTCAGGCGTATATTTTTGGATGCTTATAACAGAAAAGGTTACACGGCTGATAATTTTATTGGTATCTTAGAATCAAGGTTAAGCTCTGTTTTATATCATTCTGGTCTTGCACCAACAATTTATTCAGCGAAACAGCTTATATCTCATAAGCATGTCACAGTTAATGATAAGGTGGTAAACATATCAAGTTATCGAGTCAAACCTGGTGATATAGTAAAAATAAGAGAGAGGGCAACAAAAATTCCTGTAGTGATAGAGGCTGCAGAAAAACAAGAACGCAAGATTCCGGATTATCTGGAAACGAACAACAAAGAGCATTCAGTGAAATATTTAAGAGTACCTCAGTATTCTGAAGTTCCTTACTCAGCAGACATGGAAGTTAATTTGGTGGTAGAGTTCTATTCTAGGTAAAATAAAAAGAGCCCGTGTGGCGGAATCGGTAGACGCAGCGGACTTAAAATCCGTGGGTTTTGCGACCTTGGGAGTTCAAGTCTCCCCATGGGCACCATTTGTATTTTACGAACTTTTCTCAAAGTAATTTGCTGTGACACAAAATCCGCCACAGTAGCCTGTTTTAACCATCTATAAGTATGGCTTTTTTATCTAGTTATTTGCCAAAAATTCTTGTTTTCTTTCCATAATCCGTTAACTTTTAGCTATTTTTCTCAGAAAGGTGGGTACTTTTTTGCAATTTTGAGAAAAGTAAACAAGTAAATAATTAAATTTTTTATGACGCTGAAGAGAATCTGTTTTTTGTGTAAATATAGCTGAACGCTAAATTCGATATTGAACTTGAATATTTTCTCAGAATCGTGTATAATTATTAATGGTTTTTCACTTGACTTCTTATGGCTTTTTCTAAGTTTCTAGATCCAAAATGCGACCTAACATTTAAAAAAATATTTGGCACTGAAAAAAATAAAAATATTCTTGTCCACTTTTTAAATGATGTCTTAGGCTTTACCGGTATTAATTGACCTTACCCAGAAAAAGCGGTGAAAAAGTTGAGAAATGTTTTCTATAAATGAGAACAAAAAATTTCATTCTATTTAAAGTATGAAATCAGCATAAATTTTCCTGTTATTTCCAAGTTTAGCGATGTTAGTTCAGTAATCTATATTATTAAGTTATTAACTAATACCAACATTCGTTATTGGGAAAACAAATGAGACATCTTGTAAATTCGCTTAACTCCCCAACTATAGGCAAAAACAGCTCTTTTCTATTTGTTCTATTACCAATAAGACTTGGTACAAGTGTTCGATTGTAAATAAGTCTGTTACCTGACTAATATTAATTTAGTAGATTTGCCATATTGGTAAATAGATTAATCAAAATGATTAACTTTACTATTATTCAATTAATTGCTAATATTAGATAATGGTGTTAGGTAAGAAAGTGAATGTTAAGGCAAGCTATGTAGAGATCACTAAACGTGTTGCAGCAGGTGTAGTTGATCAAATAATATATCTATCCTTTTATTTACTTGTTTTTTCTATTCTATTTATATTATCAGGTAAACCCCTTATTGAATTTTTTGATTATATCTCTTCTGATACAACTTCTGTGCCATTGCAAGAAGAAGTACTAGGATCATTGTTGTGTATGGCACTAATGATAGTATTAGAGACATTAATGATAATAATGTTTGGTTCGACTCCAGGAAAATTGCTAATTGGTATACGCATAAAAAATGCAGTTACATTTGACAGCGCCGCTTTAACAGAGATAGTGATAAGAAGTACTCTTAAGGTACTTTTATTGTTACCTAGCTTTATTTCTGATTGGTTTTTGATTCTACCGATTCTAGTTTTAGTATTTGCAAGATTTGATAAACATAAACGGACTTTTTATGATAAAATTACAAGAACAGCAGTAATTGACTGCAAACCCGGAAAACTTCACTTAAATCTAAACTGTACGGGAATAATTAAACGTGCGTATGTATGGTCTAGTGATTTAGCAATTATTAGGTTGATTTCTAGACTTTTTTACCTTTTTGTAAAAATTACTTTTGGTCTTAATGACATTAAACCATTCAGTTGCCTATGGTTTCTGCCATGGGTTCTGCTATCAATAATATTTGGAGTATTCATGGTAAGAAGATATGGCGGCACTCCAGGACAATTGTTGTGGGATATTCGCATAAAAGATGCAAGTACACTTGAAAATATTACTCTGTTACAAGCGATAGTAAGACATATTTTTTGCTTGATGTTTGTAGCAAGTTGTATAGTTACTCTAAAAGAATTTTTTGATAAGCCTATTTCTGAATGGTTATCTGAACCTTTCCCAATCTTACCATTTGTAGTAATAATACTAATTTTCATATCAGCAGTGTTCGATAGACATAAGCGGCTTTTTTACGATATAATCGTGAATACAGTAGCAATACGCCACTAATCTCCAAATCCCCCTGATGATGTTAGTAATGAAGTCCATCCAAATAAAAATAATAACTGCGATAATTTTAGCTTAAGTGGTCTACAAAAAGGCGTTGATGATATGTTTGGTGATTCCTTTATGGGATTGGGTACAGAACTTTTCACAAAAGGTAGTGGTAAATTACCAGCTTGTGGCTTTTATGAGACAGAAGAGAACTATTGTCTGTCTTTAAAATTGCCAGGTATCTCTAAAGAAGACGTAAATATCAGTCTATCTGGTAATAATCTAATAGTGAAAGGTGAAAAAAAGCATAATAATGAGTCAGAGAGTGAGCAACACTACCATCGTGAAAGGTATTATGGCTCTTTCTATAGGTCTGTTCAACTTCCAGCGAACGTAGACCAAGATAAAATATCTGCTAATTTTTCAGATGGGGTTCTTAATATAAGCATACCTAAATCTGAAAAGCAAATAAAAAAAATTGATATAAAGTAACCAACAAGAAATGGCAGGCTTCTAACTGGCCTTATCTAGAAAAAGTGGCGAGCAAGTTAGGAATGTTGTTTACAAAAAGGACAATCTAATAAATGAGAATCTCATTACTGTTTGAAGTATAAAATTACCATGAGTTTGTTAATTATTCCCAAACGAATCAGCTAGCTCTTTGATATATATTGCTAATAATTTGATAAAGTGCCATTTCCAGCAACTGAAACCAGCAAGCATGATATAAATTCCTTTTTATAATTACGGTTTCTTGCACTTGTGTTTTGGTTTACAGATTATTAGTGATTTCACGATAGAGTCACAATTTTATGAAGGAAATTTGCAATGAGCAATGAAAAGAGTATTGCATTATTAAATGCTATTCACAATAATACAGGTGATATTGAGCTAATACAACGTCTAATACGTGAAGGAGCTGATGTTAATTTTCGAGACATTGCTGGGAATGTCCCTTTAATTTTAGCTGTTCAAAACGGCAATAAAAAAGTAGTAGATATTCTATTAGCAAGTCCAGAAATTGATGTTAATGTTCAAGATAATGGTAGACAAACCCCTTTACACTGGGCTGCTAAGAATTTGGATGCAACAAAAGCCTTAGAGTTAGTGAAAGCTCTATTAGATAAAGGAGCAAATGTTAACATAGAGGACATGCATCAAGATACCCCTTTACATTTTGCTACTCGAGAGGGTTACGAAAATATAGTAAAAGAACTATTAGAAGTAAAAGAAATCTGCGTCAATACGAAAAACATTTTCGGATACACACCGTTACATTTAGCTGCTAATAGAGGTTACCTAGAAATAGTAAAAAAGCTCATAAAAAAAGGTGCTTATTTTGATATTGAGAATGAAGATGGTGATACACCTTTAGACCTTAGTACTGAATATCAAGCAGTTTATGATTTCTTATCAAAGATAAAACAGTTATTTGTCGCAGTAAAAGAAGGTAATTCTACTGAAGTGAACGATCTTATTAAACAAGATATTTATATAAATGCTAGGAATAAAGATAGACAAACCCCTTTAAATTTGGCTACTGACGAAGAAATAAAAGTTCTATTACGAAGTAAAAGAGATGTCGACAATAATTTAACCAACAAACGACTAACCCAATCAATAGACAATGACGATATTCAGTTACAACAAGATAGTAGTAAAGAAAGTCAGCATCCAATGAAACACGCTATTAAAGCCTCAAGCAATGAACAACTAGCCCCGTCTACTAGTGGTTTTATATTGTGGTCATTTTGGTCTGACACAGGAAGAACGGGAGAAAATGTACACCAGTCTTATATCCCACTAGTTAAGCTTAATATTTATGATTATGATAGCCAAAATGATTTGCATCTTTTTTAAGACGCTGCTTAATTTAATAATATATATTCTTGACATCTCGAGATTTATATCCACTTTCCAGTACCAAAAGGGTAACTCTGTTAGAGAAAGTTTATTTGGAATGGGTTATCGCTCGTTCCTTACGAACTTTTGTTTATAGTGACTTTGCTATGCGCTGAAATCAGCTATATTATCCTATTTTCACTAAATTTACATACGAACCAATTTGCCTAACTTTGTTGCAACAATTTCAAGCCTCTATTTTCGCAACCCTATTTTCACCAAACAAGCCCTCACAAAGATACATACTTTATTGCGGTTTTGGTAAAAGTAGAAAATTAAAAACTTTACGACGCTGGTTTGTAGACATTAGTAGGCAAAAGAGCTTGTTTGTTTTACGAACATTCAAATTTTGTATAAACAGTTGCATACAGTGATAAATTTTACATATGAATGATTTTGCACAATTTGTTGGTTTTTTCACAGCTCATATGGTTTGGCAGTTAGAGTCTGGTGAAAATGTTGTACCACTAATTGCTATACAAAATGCAGGCAAACGTCAGTTTGAACGAGTGCCAGATGATACCTCATACGAACGAGCAGTAGCCACAGCTCGAGAACGACTGCAGTCTATGCTTTCTTCTCCATGCAATGATTATGTTCTATTTGCCTATGATGGTTTTTTGACGCAGAATGATAAGCGTGATGAATCGCTCTTTTTTGAGGCATATGATATCAGAGATCCAGAAGAAATAACTCTTGTTTTTGCGATACCTTACCGTTCAGCACAAAGTAAAGAAGGTCTAGCTATTTACCAACCTGTATTAATAAAAACAGCAAATTTATCGGATATAGATACCTTTTTAAATCACGCTTATGAGGGAGCCCAAAGTCATACTAAGGGCTTTGAGTTTTGGAATGCGCATGTAGATATACCACCTGTGAAGTCAAATGAACAACTTTTTGCTGCTATTACGGAAGGAGATATAAAGCAAGTTCAAAGACTAATAGAAGAGGGGGTGAATGTTAATTTAGCAGATGAGGATGGATGTACTCTTGTTCATCTTGCTGCTTTTAATAATAAAAAAGAGATAGTGGAGTTCTTATTTGAAAAAGGGGCAAATGTTAATGCAGTAGATAGAGAGCAATGTACTCCGTTACATTATGCTATTTCGGAAGGTCATGAGGAAATGGTGAAGTTTTTACTTAAAAAAGGAGCAAACATTAATGTAGCAGATCATCAAGGTGGGACTCTATTACATTTTGCTGCTTGGAATAATAAGAAAGGGTTAGTGAAGTTTTTACTTAAAAAAGGAGTGAACATTGATGCAGAAGATCATCGTGGTTGGACTCCTTTACATCATGTTGTTCACCAAGGCAATAGAGAAATGGCAGAATTTTTACTCCAGGAGGGGGCAAATATTTGTACAGTAGATAAAGAAGGATTTACTCTTTTACATTATGCTATTTCGGAAGATTATAGGGAGATGGTAGAGTTTTTACTTGAAAAAGGAGCAAACATTAATGCAAAATATCAGCAAGGATATACTCTGCTACATTTTGCTATTGGAAATAACGACAAAGGGTTAGTAAAATTTTTCCTTAAAAAAGGAGGAGACATCAATGCAGAAGATCAGCATGGTTGGACTCCTTTACGCCATGCTGTTCACCAAGGCAAAAGAGAAATGGTAGAATTTTTACTCCAGGAGGGGGCAGATATTTGTACAGTAGATAAAGAAGGATTTACTCTTTTACATTCAGCGGCTTCGAAAGGTCATGAAGAAATAGTGAAGTTTTTACTTACAAAAGAAATAAATATTAATGCACTGGATGAGAATAGATGTACTCCTTTACATTTTGCTGTGCAGATTAATGATAAAGTAATAGCAGAGCTCTTACTGAAGGAGGGAGCTGATGCTAATATTGTAGATAAAGAAGGGTTAACTCCTCTACATTATGCTATTTATCATGGTTATAAAGAGATGACAGAGCTTTTGTCTACGAGAACTAAGTGTTAGATTTCTTGCATAACCTGTTTGAACTTTTATTTGTAGTAATTTAATACAACGCAAAACCATCTATATTAGCTTATTTCTACCAAGTCTAGATACGAACTAATTTGCTTAGCTTTTTTGAAACAATTTCAAGCTTCTATCCGATATAGCATTTTTGCTAAAATAAAAATAAAGTGGTTGAGCTATGGATAATTCCATGCTAATTTTAGATTAAATACACTTATTATGTTAAGGAGGGTTTATGCAATCTGGATCAGCAAGCAAACCGTATAACATACATTCAGCAGCTCAAAGTGGCCACTTAGAAATAGTTCAACATCTAGCATCACATGGAGTTGATGTTAACGCAAAAAATTATCATGGATCTACACCATTACACCTAGCTGTTGGATGTGGTCATAAAAATATAGTAGAGACTCTATTGAACATAGGGGCTAAAATTGATGAAAAAGATGACTATGGATTTACACCTTTACATTTAGCCATTCTTAATGGGTATAGAGATATAGTAGAAACTCTATTAAACGCAGGAGCTAAGATCGATGCAAAAGATGATTATGGAACTACTCCTTTACACTTGGCTGCTGGGCTTGGTTTCAAGGATATAGTAGAAACCCTATTAGACACAGGGGCTAAGGCTGATGAAAAAGATAATTGTGGATTTACTCCTCTACATTGTGTTGCTCTCAGTAATCGTCCTATACGTAGGGCTGCTCTTAGCAGCTATAAAGATGTGGTAGAAATTTTGTTAAACGCAGGAGCTAAGATTGACGAAAAAGATAATTATGGAACTACGCCTTTACATTTGGCTGCTGGCCTTGGCTCCAAAGACATAGTAGAGACTCTATTAAATACAGGAGCTAAGATTGATGAAAGAGATAATAAAAGATTTACTCCCTTACATAATGCTGCTCGGAATGGTAACAAGGACGTAGTGGATACTTTGATAGAAAAAGGGGCTGTGATTAATGTAAAGTGTTGCCTTTTGAATACCCCTTTACATTTAGCTGCCAGTAATGGTAACAAGGACGTAGTGGATACTTTGATAGAAAAAGGGGCTGTGATTAATTTACATAACAGGGATGAAGGTACTCCTTTACATTTAGCCGCTAGTAATGGCCATAAAGATGTAGTAGATACTTTGATAGAAAAAGGGATAGATGTTAATGTAAGAGGTTATTTTTGGAATACTGCGTTACATTCGGCTGCTAGTAATGGCCATAAGGATGTAGTGGATACTTTGATAGAAAAAGGGGCTAAGGTTAATTTGCAGAACATATATAGGTATACTCCTTTACACGAAGCTGTAGAATGTTTTCATGTAGAGGTAGCAAAGTCTCTGATAGCACACACAATTAAGTTAAAGGGTTCTAGAATACGAAAGCCAGATTACTTAGTAGAACATAGAGAAATGTCCGAATATTGGGATAAATGTCTAGATGAAATAAAAAAAATGAAAGAAGAAAAGGTCGGTGTAGATATTACGTTTTATAGTATTTTGGTAAGCAAGAGTATTGATAAGCTAGTATGCTATATGTGGAATGAACAATTCACAAAAGTATTAGAAAGAAGTAACTATCAAAATAAATTTTCTATATATGGCAACGATCTAGACTATTTATTCAAGAAAGCGAAACAAAGAGTAGAAGCTTTAAATATAGGTGAAATAGTCATTAAACACTTTGATGGTTTGAGTAAGGGAGGTCCTGCTCATTTACAGATAGCTGAGTACTTAAGTAATGAGGACTTAAAAAATTTGAGAAAAGCGGCAATACAAACTATAGATGAAGAAAATGTATCTCAGTCCCTAAGAAGTAATGTGCGTGTAGAGTCTGCAGCGAAAAAACAAGGTAGGCATTATTAGCAATTTAAGAAGTCTACACGCAAAAGGATACGTCAATTATCTTGATTACCTTACTTCTGCCAGATCTAGATATGAACTGATTTGTCCAACTTCGCTACCACAATTTCAAGCCTCTATTTTCGCAACCTTATTTTTACCAAACAAGCTCTCTCAAAGATACATGCTTTATTGCGGTTTTGGTAAAAGTCAATATTTAAAATGCTTGTGGCGCTAATTGATATAGCATTTTTACTAAAGCATTGAAAATAAAGCGGTTGAATTATGAATAATTACATGCTAGTTTTAGATTGAGTATACTGAATCCTGTTTCAATGTTGAACAAAATATCTTGGAGTTTAAGAGAACAATTCCTAGAAGACTTTTACATCCAAAAAGATGCAAATACACTTGAAAATGGTGCTTTAAAGCAAGTAATGATAAGAAGTACTGTTAAGGGACTTTTATCAGTGCTTAGCTATTGATATTTGATCAACACAAGCAGACTTTTTATGATAAAATTGCAAAAACAGTAGTAATTAGTTACAGGTCTGAAAAATGCTACTTGAATCTAAATTATGTAGGAATAACTAGGCGTACTATAGCATATGTTATTGACCATTTTATTATTATGGGAACTCTCTTAGCCTTTCTTTCTTTTGCAAAAATGACTTTGGGTCTTGCTGAATTTAAACCATTAATTGTGTATAGTTATATTTGTTTATTTTGCTTGCTATCAATAATATTTGAAGTATTCATGATAAGAAGATTTGGTGGCACTCCAGGACAATTGTTATGCGGCATTCATATAAAAGGTGCAGATACACTTAACAATATTACTCTAATGCAAGCGATAATTAGGCATGCCCCTTTTGAAGTTATTCACTTCCCTATACTCATCACGAGAAGGGAAATTTTTAATAATTATACCTCCGAATGGTGGCTTGACCCTTCATCAGGCTTAATCTTTGTGGGCATAATACTAATTTTCATATGTGCAATATTTGACCGACGAAAGCAGTTTCTTCATGATAAAATTGTAAATACAGTGGCAATAGATTATAAACCTTGAAGCTAATTTTTCTCTGCTGCAAGTTGATTATGCTGATTGTAATTAACATAGTTCCTCTCACTCCAGCTCTAGACTATATTTTCAAATAAACTGCGTAACTGCTTACGATGACATTGCTTGCTTTGGCACAACTTCTTTGATTTTTAATCTATATGAACTTTACTAAAAAAGTTATTGACACTAAAAATATTCGTGTTACAAGTAAGGCTATATTTGAGATTTACATAAATTGTTTATAGCCATTTAGTTTTAGTGTAGGTAATTTTTAGTTATACTTAGGGGGCTAAAATGCATGTGAATCAGCAACAATCAAGTAATACAATTAAAAAAGATATTGTTATTCAGCTACTACAGTCTGGCATTTTAAAGCAAAGTAATTTTAGTGGCAAAATTAGTCAGGCAGAAGTAAGCAGATTAATAAACGATATTATAAGCTCAAGCGAAGATAATACGGGTGAGCTTCGTCGTTCAAAGCGAAGTGCAGGAAAAGGTATATATTACTCAGTAATCTTTATGTATCATGTATATCAGCTGGTAGATAAACTGGGTTGGGAGCATGGTTTACAGGTAGCCAATCGGTACTTAGGTACAAAACGTGGACAGGAGCAAGCTCTAGAAACAGTTAGGGAACTTTTAGGCGATGTAGAAGATATAGAAAATTTAAAAAATTTTATAGATGATCTCAAACAAATTTTGTCTACTGAAACAGGTGAAGAACAGGTTACAGAGGAATATAGCGATACATCTTTACACTTAGCTACTGAACAAGGTGACCTAAATGCAGTGAAATATCTTGTGGAAAAAAGTGGTGATATTAGTGCTCAAGATGAAATGGGCTACACACCTCTGCATTTGGCTGCTAAGCAAGGCAATTTGGATATAGTAAAATACCTTGTGGAGAAAGGCGCTGAGATCGATGATAGGTCTACTCCTTTACATTATGCTGCTTTTAATGGTAAATTAGATGTAGTAAAATACCTTGTAGAGAAAGGTGTTGATGTTAATGCTAAGACCAGTGGTGGGCTTACTCCTCTTCATATTGCTGCTCATGATAGTACATTAGATGTAGCAGAATACCTTGTAGAGAAAGGCGCTGATATTAATGCTAAGACCAATGATGGGTATACTCCTCTTCACATTGCTGCTAATGATGATCAGTTAGATACAGTAAAATATCTTATAGAGCTAGGAGTCAATGTCAAAGCTAGAGATAGGGTTGGTCAGACGCCATTAGATGTTGCAAAAAGTAAAGGCTATTCACAAATTGTTGAATTTCTGTCGTCTTATCAGCATGGAAATCGTAATCGCCGTGATGTAGTATCAAGCAATTCATGGACAAACAATAGTATTGTTAATTGGGTCAAGGGTTTAATATCACCCACAGAATCTCCAGCTCTACTTACTTTTAGAGGACATGGTAATACTACTGCTACAGCTTTACCAGAAATAAACACTACTGTAGTAAACAACACAATAATGCTAGGCATTCTAGCTGCTGGCCTGTTTAATAAACACAGCACAGGCAATTTCAACATCTGTTGGCATAGCTCTTGATTTCTCTATAGCAGTCCCTTTTGCAGAAGAAGTACTTTTCCTATTTTTTAACTTTTTGGCAATATCTTTCCATGCTTTTTTTGGTGTTTTCATAATGTTTTTCTCCTGTATAAATTAAGCAGCGAGTCCATAAAACTTTTCTAGCTGCTCACTCCACAACGTTGGAATCTCTATTAAATCAGCTAGTCTTAAGTTATTTGGTTGTCTCCTGTTTATTATATCTTCTTTGATCTTTTGAGCTAAATAATTTAACCTTAAAATTTGATGTATTCTTCTCATACTCATCTTAAATTTTACGCTCATTTCCTTTACACTGGCGTATTTCCCTTCTTCTAGCTTACGTCTCCATAAATAGGCTTTGGGTAGTGCATTCAGAGACAAAGATTTATATTTCTTGTTTTACGTCTCCATTATTCAGGTTTTGCAAATCATACTATTTATTGTAGGTGGATTTGCTTTTGTAATACCTACTTCTGAGATTAAGGTTTCCTGTTCAGAACAAACTTTATGTCCTTGTTCTTGTGCAGATGGTTTTTCTTCATGTTCTTGCTTAAGAGATACTTTCTTTTCAAAATAATTATCTGTGAGTTCTAAAAAGAGTGAAATCAATTCAGGAAGAGTATAATTATGTTCATTTGATGAGCATAACTCTGTAATCGGAG
Organism: Wolbachia endosymbiont of Ctenocephalides felis wCfeJ; assembly: GCF_012277315.1. NCBI lineage: Bacteria > Pseudomonadati > Pseudomonadota > Alphaproteobacteria > Rickettsiales > Anaplasmataceae > Wolbachia > Wolbachia endosymbiont of Ctenocephalides felis. The sequence goes on from NZ_CP051157.1 coordinate 838,062, forward strand.
AAAAATGAATATCATCTGCTTTGATAGGTAGCAACGATAAAAACTTATTCCAACATTTTTTTATTACTCCAACCTTGGGTTCAGGATTTTTTGTTTTTGGTATTTTAGTTAAATTAGTATGCTCTATAAAAAATTCTTTGTATTCCTCAAAACCTTCAAAGATTTCTTTTTTTTGATAGTCTTTTTTCCTATCGCTTGTTTCTATATCAGCAATTTTAGCACCTATAGTTGCCTTTTTATTAATAAAACCATCATTCTCTAAATTGAAACAGATTGTATATGGAGTAATATCGTTAATTATTGTGTGTGGTTTAAAATGCCATCCAAAGCATTTGAGTATAAATTTTATTATAGGAGGAAATAGCCATTTTGGTTTTGATACGTGTAGTAATTTGACTATAAGTTTTTTGAACGAGCTGAAAGACTTATTGATGATACACCTTAAATGGACATTGTCATCCTTAAATCTCTTGTAAGTTTCGGCAGCTATTAGCCCTCCAGCGCAACTACCATATAACACTATGTTGTTAGGGCGAATACCTTGCTTTAAAAGATCTGAAATGACTTCAATACCTGCATTTACTCGATTCTGACCATTTAAAGAATTACCTTTGCTTTTTCCAGAGCCAGGAAAATTAATAAAGTGAACATCCATACCTGCTTCAGCAGCCCAGTTCCATTCTCCTTTGTCTTCATCTGGTTCCTTTTCAAAAGTATATGTAAGCCCCGGGAAGTAAACTATATGCTTCTTTTCTTTATTATCTATATTAATCTTTGAGCTTGACATCACTATCTTTTGAATTCGCATTCCATTTTGAGTGTTTATGAACTCTTCCCTAGTTTTTATAGTATTTTCTTCTGTTACTTCATGCTATAGTCCTCACTGTATTAATTTAATAATACACAAAATTTTAAAAAAATCAATTTTTATTAAGAAATCAATTATTTACGCACTTATCTTAAGGTTTATTGGAACTAGCTGGCTTGCTAATTGTGGTGTAAACCTTTCTTTTGAAGAGATCAAAAAGCTATTAAACTTAAGTGTAGTTTTACCCCGTGACAGCAAGATCATTAAAGATATCTTTCTTAGCATTCCAAGGAACATTACAAGTACTCTTTGACCTTAGAGGTACGGTTTCCTAAAAATCCTACCTAGCTTCAAAATGGGTTTTCTAGCTTTTTCTCGAAAAGTTCTCTCTTCTCAAGGTAATTGTGCATGAAATTCAGCTAAGCCCATACCATCACACTCTGGGACCATACAGATTATTAATTGCTTACTGAAGATTTTGATGATTATTGTATGTATTACTGGATTCAAGAAGGATTGGTTGGTTCACATTTTTAATTTCTGCAAGTGCAGTACTAGGCTTTAAAAGGTTATACAACACAAAACCTATACTAGCTACTAATCCAGCTATTCCTAGAGTTGCTGCCGCTACAGGCATCTTCATGATATATAATGCAATACAATTGACCAATACCACTATACCGACGATACCGGCTATAATTGATTGAGATAACTTTTTTGATGATGTTTCACCTTCAGAACTGTCTGTACTATCAAAACATATTTCTATTTCATTAGCAGAAGAACTATCAGGAATGTTTTGCTCTTGCTCATTAGTTTCACTATCAACGGAAGGTGGCTCTATAATAGTCTCTATTGAATCATTTTGGCTTTCTTCCTTGTCTTCAGCTAAAGGTTGTGGTATATAGATAGGTTCTATAATAGTTGTTATTGAAGGGTTTTGAACTCTGTTTTTAACCACAAGTTTAGGTGTGAGCTCTACAGCTTTTACTAGAGGTAAACCGTTTATTTTAAACTCATAAGTTTTTTCTTCGGTATTTTTCATAGTTCTCCTTATATAAAAATATGTTGATTTAGTTATGGCAGTTGAAATAGCAAAGCAGCTAATGCCAAACTTCGTTATTACAAATTTCCACCACACAGAGATCGGATATGCCACATTACTGTTCTGTCAATGGCGTCAACTTAAGGAAAAGTGTCAGTGATTGTGTTCTCTCTATAGTTGCGATAAGGTACATCATCTCTTTAGGAGAGTTTGCTGATTGAGCCTCTTAAGTTGATACCATTGCCTGAACAGATATAGTTGAAATAGAAGTAATTAAGCTACTCCTACCAACAGGTTCAAAGCTTCTAACATTAAAACTTTCTAATGCTAATTACATTGAACTCTTTTGAAGGCCTGCCTTCTTTCAGAGTTATATTAAATTTTAATTCTTTTCCATCTAAAGATAAAGCTCCTTTATCTAATGTGTATTTGTTGATAGAACAGCTTGTCCAGTCGTTAGAGCATTCCCATTCTTCTAGTAATTCTGGATATAATAATATAGAGTGTGGCTTAAATGTTTCTACCATTCCAAATTTGTTATGCCAATTTGCAAATTGAACCTCTCCATATCCACATGCATTACGGGTTAAAGATAAAAGTTCAAGTTCTGAGGATTCTGAATTATCTGCGTTAAACTTAGACACCTCATAATAAGCGCCATCCTCAAAAAAATTTGTATAATCATTGATAAAATCTGTCATAATGTTAACCTATTATATTAATAAACTATTAATATAATAACTAATATCCATTTATAAGTCAAATAAGTTAAATTATTAATATCTAAAAACTAAACTATAGTTACTACAGCGTACAAGAAAACCCTCCAGCAATAATCTGCATTTCATAATTATCTGTATCTGTTCAGCCAATGATATCAACTTAAGGAAAAACGTCAGTGACTGTGTTCTCTCTATAGTTGCAATAAGGTAGATAAGTCCAAGCGCCATCGTGCCTTTAGGAAAGTTGCTGATGGAGGCTCTTAAGTTGATGCCATTAACTGTCCTGTGTATTGGTATTAGTTAGAATAGCAGACCGTAGAAACTTGGTTGAAGTTAATGACGACAAAAAATCTTTTATTGACTCGGTTAAAATTTCAATTCTATTTTGTCGCATCAATTTACCTTAATTTTTTTGTTAGTTCTCAACTAGGTGGGTTCCTTTAAGTAACCAAAAGTTAATAAAAAAGTATGAAATATGGCTAATTTTACCTATTTAAAATAAAGGTTGTGAGAGGAGTTCGTTTTTGATATTACTGGGGCACCAATTTAGTTTATTGAGAAGGTGCAAGATATGAAATGGCTTGATATAGAAGACATCGCAGAAGCCTTAGAGGAAAAATTTCCAGATGAGGATGTAATTAATATCAGGTTTATTGAGCTTAAAAAAAAAGTCCTGAGCTTAGAGGGGTTTGATGACGATGAAAAGCATTGTAATGAAAAAATACTTGAAGCCATACAAACAGCTTGGATTGAGTTAACATAGCTCGGAACTACAATAAATCAAACAGGCTCTTTTAGTCATAAAAGCTGAACGAAAAAAGTTACTTGACAACCCTAGCAAGTTCTCTTGTCACGGTACCGGAGGTATTCGGTTACCTTCATCTGTGCAGATTAAACGACAAGAAACCCTCAGATCCCCATGCTGGGATTGACAAACAATCGCATTTATGCTAAATTTATATTATAAAATTTGGGATTATTATGTTTAAGAGGTATATACTTTCTAATTTACTAAATACTTGTTTAATATTGTTTATGACTGTATTACTAACCGGTTGTTTTGCAACAATATTTTCTGGTCTTACGCAGACAATTCGAATTAAGGTAGTAGATGATGAAGGTAACTTGATAGAAAAAGTTAAATGTACTATATATGATCCATCAGGAATGAGCCATTCTCTTACATCTAATCCTAGAGTAGTGCTTATTCAACGAGGGTCAGGGCCATTATCTATTGATTGTACAAAAGCAGGTTACAGGCAATTAAATGTGATGGTAGGTGAGAGTTTTAATAAGGTTGCTTTGTTAAACTTATTGTGGTGGCCTGGTTTTGTTATTGATACAGCTACCGGAGCTTATAAACAGTATCCATCACACTATGTTGTAACCATGGAAAAATCTGATTCATAGGAGGAAAATGCTTAAACACAGCGGACCAAAAAAATTAAAATCTATAGTAGAAAATTATGCGTTAAAGTGTATGAAGAGCAGGATGAGCAAAAACGAAATACGTCTTGTTTTAAACTGGCGAAATATAGTAGGGGAAGAAATAGCAAAGTGTACAAAGCCAAGGAAGATCTCATATGCACAAAATATAAATTCGGGTGTTTTGCATCTGATAGTGACAAATGGCAGTAAAGCACTGGAAATTCAGCATATGATCTCTCTTATAGTAGAAAGGATCACAATATTTTTTGGTTATAAGGCAGTATATGGTATAAAAATTAAGCAGGAAAGTATTGACTATTTTGCTGTATAGGATAATCTAATTACATAGAATAACTTGGTATGTTAAAGTGAGTAGAGTTTGCGAGCTAACAAATAGAAAGAAATCTTTTGGTAATAAGGTATCACATTCAAACCGTAAAACTAAACGTACCTTTTTCTTAAATTTACATAATGTTACGTTGATGAGTAACATATTGAACAAAAAATTTAAATTTCGCGTGGCAGCTAGGACCTTGAGGACTATAGACTATAAAGGTGATCTCGATGCTTTTCTGCTCAACACTAGGACAGTCAAACTAAGCGAGAAGGCACAAAAGATAAAAAGAAGGTTAAGAAAAGTTTTGGCAAAGCAAAAGGTAGAATTAGCCGTTTCAGATGCATAGTAAGCCTCCATGGCTCAGAGCAAAAGCTCCAACTGGTGAAATATTTAATGAAACTTTAAATACCGTTAAGCTGCATAATCTGCATACAGTGTGCGAAGAAGCTGCGTGTCCAAATATTGGCGAATGCTGGAACAAACGTCACGCTACTGTGATGATTCTCGGTTCTGTTTGCACTCGTGCTTGCGCATTTTGCAACGTTGCAACTGGTATTCCTGATAAATTGGATCCTCACGAGCCGGAAAATTTAGCAAAGGCAATAAAAAAGTTAAACTTAAAACATGTTGTTATTACCTCTGTTGACCGTGATGATTTACCAGATGGTGGTGCAGGTCAATTTATAAAGTGTATAGAAGAAATTAGAAAAATTGCTCCGGAAACAACAATAGAGATTTTAACTCCTGACTTTTTAAATAAGAAAGGAGCATTTGAAGCGATTGCTGTTGCATCACCTGATGTCTATAATCACAATATCGAAACAGTACCAAGACTATACGCAAAAATAAGGCCAAGGGCTCGTTATTTTCATTCACTATATTTGCTGAAGATGGTAAAACAAATTAATCCTAAGCTTTTTACTAAGTCAGGGCTTATGGTTGGCCTTGGAGAAACAAAAGAAGAAGTACTTCAGGTTATGGACGATTTACGAAGTGCTGAAGTTGATTTTATGACAATCGGTCAATACCTGCAACCGACTCCAAAGCATGCAAAAATTGATAGGTATGTTACCCCAGAAGAATTCGAGCATTATAAATACGTTGCTTACTCTAAGGGATTTTTAGTGGTCGCATCAAGTCCACTAACGAGATCATCATACCACGCTGAAGAAGATTTTAACAGGCTCAGAGCTTGTCGTTGATATTAGATCGTCTTCAAAATTCCAAGGCATAATAACGTAAACCATTTGGGGCAGAAGATTCTAAATAGTTGACACCGAGTGTTGAATTTATGCTTAAGCTATAGGATCGAGTATGAACCAGTGACATTTATGATTCAGAGAAGTTTACTGAAAAAATAAGTCTCTAGCCTCATTTAAAGCCAATGAGTTATTACATTGCTCGAGATGGCAGACTACGTATCTCACATACTTGAGCATCAGTCATTTGGGTATTCTGCTGTTTATGCTGAGCATAACACATAGTAGCTGCAGTTCCAACAGCGGCTCCAACGCAGGCAGCTCCAGCAATTAAGGCAACTTGATTAAAGCCCTCATTATAGCCTTGGTTAAAGCCTTCTCTGTAGCCTTTGTTATAACCATCTATTTGACCCTTCATATAACCATCTTCGTAACTTTTTTGTTGTGTGAAAAACCTATAAGCGTATGTAAATAATGCTCCTCCTGTAGTATAGAATATACCCTGTATTCCAGGTTTTATTATGTCTGAGACAAGACTCATTTTATTCCTTACTTCTTGCACTATAGACATTACTGATTGTGTTATGTTCTGCACATCAGGCACTTCTAAGTGCTCTATAGTATGGTGATAGATTGTCATTATTATTCCTAAAAAGTTAAACTATATTATCAATAACTTAACACAAACTTAATTTGCAGGCAAGTAATGTTGTTAATATTTTAATGAATTTTATTTTTTATTGAGAACTAGTTTCTCTTGATTTTTGGCGAGTCCAGGAAATTTTCGTTTATAACCTTTGTCAATCGATAAATTTTAGGTTTTAAATTGAGAAAGTAGTTGCTATATATACCAATAAATACGAGTTAAACTTATATCATGGACTTAAATAAATTTACCGAAAAAGCGAAAAGCCTAGTTCAGAGTGCTCAAATGAGAGCATTGGGAGCTGGGCATCAGATTTTTACGCCTGAGCATTTACTCAAAGTAATGCTCGAAGATGAATCAGGTTTAGTTCAGGATTTGATATGTGCTTGTGGAGGAGATGTACAAAATATTTCCGATGCTGTGGATGGTGAGATAAAGAAATTTCCAGTAGTTGAAGGTCCAGGAAGTGGTGGCCTCCAGCTTTCAAGAGAAGTAGCAAAAATCTTTGAGGATTCAATTGGTATTGCCAAAAGAAATAAAGATACATTTGTCACTTTTGAACGTTTACTACAGGGCCTGGCTGCACAAAAAGATGTGACTGTGGGCAAAATTCTGGTGGAAAATGGTGTCACACCGCAAAAATTGAACTCGGTTATTGCAGAAATGAGAAAAGGTAGAAACGCAGACTCACCAAATAGCGAGGAAAATTTAAATGCTGCTAAGAAATATACAAAAGATATTACAGAGCTTGCTATGCAAGGGAAGCTTGATCCTGTAATTGGTCGTGATGAAGAGATCAGGAGAACTATGCAGGTATCACTAAGGCGAACAAAGAACAATCCAGTACTGATAGGTGAGCCGGGTGTTGGAAAAACTGCAATAGTTGAAGGGCTAGCAAACAGAATCGTTGCAAATGATGTGCCGCTTGGTTTGCACGATGCAAAAGTTTTAGCTTTGGATTTAGGTGGCTTAATTGCTGGAACGAAATTTAGAGGGGAGTTTGAAGAAAGGCTAAAAGCGGTTATTAACGAGCTTTCAAAGGCAGAGGGGAAAGTTATCTTGTTTATAGATGAACTTCATACTTTAGTTGGAGCAGGAGCAACAAGCGGTGCAATGGATGCTTCAAATTTGCTAAAGCCTGCTCTTGCGCGTGGAGAAATTCGCTGTATAGGAGCGACAACGTTAGATGAGTATCGAGAACACATAGAAGAAGATCCTGCACTCGCAAGACGGTTTCAGCCTGTGTTTATCTCTCAACCAACTGAAACTGATACTATTTCGATACTCAGGGGTTTAAAGGAGAGGTATGAAGTGCATCATGGTATAAGAATTACAGATGGTGCAATAATTGCTGCTGCAACGTTATCGAATAGGTATATAACAGATAGGTTTTTACCTGATAAAGCAATTGACTTGATTGATGAAGCGGCAAGCAGGGTAAGGATTGAAATGGATAGCAAACCTGAAGTCATTGACGAGCTTGAGAGAAAAATTATACAGCTGAAAATTGAGTCAGAGGCTCTAAAAAAAGAACGTGATGAAAACTCCAAGCAACGTTTACAAAAGATAAATGAGGAAATTGAAAGCCTCAATAGTAAATTTGCTGACTTAAACAGCAAGTGGCAGATGGAGAAAAACAAAATAGCTAGAATACAAGAGACAGCTGAGAAATTAGATAGTGCTAGAAAAGATCTGGAACTTGCTCAACGCAATGGAGATTTAGGAAAAGCAGGGGAATTGATGTATGGTGTGATTCCTCAACTTGAAAATGAGTTGAAAAACCAGGAGAAAGTTACTGACAGTTTTCTAAAGAAAGAAGTTACTGAGAACGACATTGCAAATATTGTTTCAAAGTGGACGGGAATTCCAGTTGATAGTATGATGCACAGCGAAAGAGAAAAACTTCTTAACATGGAAAATGAAATAGGAAAAAGAGTAATAGGGCAGAAGAATGCAATAGAGGCAGTAAGTAATGCAGTTAGGCGCTCTCGCTCTGGTGTGCAAGATGCTAATCGACCTTTCGGTTCATTTTTATTCTTGGGACCAACTGGAGTTGGAAAAACCGAACTTGTAAAAGCTCTTGCTGAATTCCTGTTCGACGATCAATCAGCACTTCTGCGCTTTGATATGTCAGAGTACATGGAAAAACACTCTGTTTCAAAGCTAATTGGTGCTCCTCCTGGGTATGTTGGCTATGAGCAAGGCGGCAGGTTGACTGAGGCAGTAAGAAGAAGACCCTATCAGGTAATTTTATTTGATGAGATAGAAAAAGCAAATCCAGATATATTCAATCTGTTACTGCAGATTTTGGATGAAGGCAGACTTACTGATAGCCACGGTAAATTAATTGATTTCCGCAATACCATATTAATTTTAACTTCTAACCTTGGTGCTGAGATAATGCTTAAAGGAACTATAGACTCTGTAAAAAGCGAAGTGATGCAAATAGTTAAATCAGCATTTCGTCCAGAATTTTTAAATAGACTGGATGAAATTATTATATTCCACAATTTAACCAAGGACGATATCTATAAAATTGTAGATGTTCAATTTTCTTATTTACAAAAAACGCTTGCTAAGCGTAAACTAAGGATAAGTTTATCACAAGAGGCTAAAGAGCTGATAGCACAAGCTGGCTATGATTCTGAATATGGAGCAAGACCCCTGAAAAGGGTAATACAAGAATGTATTCAAAATAATCTAGCTAAATTAGTGTTATCGGGAGAAGTCACAGAAGGCGATGAGCTAATAGTGTACACTCTTAATAATGAAATCTTAGTTAAAAAGGTTTAAATTCACTGTGTGTTTGCGTAAAAAAAATGTGTGTAGATTATAATGTTGACACTGAGTCTTTATTTAAGTTAGTTAATCGAGAAGATCAGAAAGAAAAGGAAAAAATTAAAGAGTTTATAAAATACTTTTATAATTTTATTTATAACAGTGATTTAAAGGTCAATGATAAATTCCTTCTGTACATTGCAGAAGATGCATACAACTTCATTCTCAAAAAGGAAAAAAAAGAAAGTAAATTAAAAATAAACAATGTGCACAACATACCAGGGATAGAAGGCAGTTTTACTATAATTAAGATAACGAATGACGACATGCCTTTTCTGGTTGACTCTGTTATTGCAACTATTAAATCACACGGTTTAACTGTATGCTATTATAGCAATAGTGTAATTAATGTTAAGAGAAAAAATGGTCTGATTGATGAGATTGGTTGTTTAAAAGAGGATAGTTGTGTCAAGGAGTCAGTAATATATTTAATTATTAAAGGCATAAGTGATAATTTTGTTGATACACTAGAAGAATCTTTACGAAAAACACTAAAAGCGGTTAATTGCGTTGTGAAAGACTGGCCATTAATGCTCAAGAAGCTTGATGAAGCAAGTCTTTCTGTCATCCCAGTACTTGACACTGGAATCCAGGAAAAGGACACGTGGATTCCAGTGTCAAGTACTGGAACGACACCAGACCGAAATCAAGAGCAAAAAGATTTTCTAGCTTGGTTAAAGAATAATAACTTCGTATTTTTAGGTTATCAAGAATGCACTCCTGATAAAAATGGAAAGCTTGTTCCAAGCGGTGAGGAAAATCTTGGTTTGATAAGAGCAAGTGAAGAGTATCAAAACGTATTGATTCCTTGTGAGGACCTTGATCATTTGTACATATTGAGGTCAGATCTGGTCTCAATAGTTCACCGCCGTACATATATGAATTGTATAGGAATAAATGAGTTTGATAATCAAGGAGAATTAATAAAAGAAAGACGTTTTTTTGGATTATTCACTTCTGTAGCAGAAGTACAGGATATTCGCACTATTCCGTTAATAAAGGATAAAGTTAAAATAATAGAGAAAAGAGCAGGATTTGTGCCTGGTGGCCACAACAATAAAGCTTTAGTTTCTATTCTACAAGCATTTTCTTGTGATGAATTATTCCAATCAAATGAAGACGAGTTGTTTAAGATTTGTACTTCGATTATGTCTCTTGCGATCAGGCCAAGAGTCAAATTATTTTTAAGAAAAGTAGGAGATTTTGTTAGTTGCATAGTACTGATACCGATGCGTTACGCTAGTGCTAGGCTAATGTTCAAGATACGTGATATACTGAAAGATGAAACAGATGCAGAAAGTTCAGATATTTATAACAATCACATTATTAATGAATATAATTTGATGAAGTTACATGTGGTGCTAAAGACTAAAAGTACCGATGTTTTCGATGATGAAGTTTTGCGTATCGAAAACAAATTAAGGAACATTACAGAAAAGTGGGAAGATCGTTTTATAGACAATCTATATAACACTTTCAGTACTGTTGAAGATGTATTTATCCGCTATTGCAAGGCATTTCCAATAAGCTATCAAGAGAGTTTTGACCCTTACGATGCATATTATGATATGAAAAAATTGGAGATAGTGAGGAAGAAAAGGGTTAGCGAGGTTGATTTAAGGCTTACTCGTGACAATCTTAATTATCAATTAAAAGTTTACACTCCAAGCAATGGGGGACTTGAATTATCGAAAATATTGAAAATTATTAAAAATTTGGGAGCAAAGATCCTATCTCATAATGGTTATTATATAGAAATTAACGGCGGAATATGGATACACCATTTTGTATTATCAAGAGTAGATGAATTAATAAACAATATTACTCTTAAGGAACAATTTGAGATAACGCTTACGAAAGTATTCGGTAGAGAAATTAAAAATGATTATTTCAACAGTTTAATCATTATTGCTGGGCTCGAGTGGAGAGAAGTGCTTTTGATTAGAGCGCTAAGTGCTTATCTAAAGCAAACGTCATTTAACTACAACCCAGAATATATACAAAAAGTAACCTCAGATTATCCCAAAATAGTAAAGTATTTGATAAAGCTGTTTCATGTGAGGTTTAATCCCCATATAGATATCGATAGAGGAGAGACCACTGACATCTTTAGAGAAAAAATTGAGGAACTCCTAAAGGAAGTTAGCAATGTTTCACATGATTACGTTTTACGTTCAATGTTTAATTTAATAATGGCCATTTTAAGGACCAGTTATTATCAAGATGATAAACCTTACTTATCTACAAAATTTGATTCAAGTAAGATAAATGGTTTGCCTGATCCGCGTCCATATCGTGAATTATATGTTTATTCAAACCTTTTTGAAGGAATACATTTAAGAGGAGGAAAACTAGCGCGTGGTGGTTTAAGATGGTCAGATAGGACGGAAGACTACCGCACTGAAGTTTTGGGTCTCATGAAAGCTCAGATGACGAAAAATGCAGTTATTGTTCCCGTTGGCGCAAAGGGTGGATTCGTAATAAAGAAAGTTTATAGAGATAAAAATATTTTAAGAGAAAAAGGTGTTGAGTGCTATAAGGACTTTATCAGAGGAATGCTTGATATTACTGATAATGTAGTTGATGGTAAAATAGTTCCACCGCAGAATGTAATTAGATATGACGAAGACGATCCGTATTTAGTAGTTGCAGCAGATAAAGGTACTGCTTCATTTTCTGATTATGCTAATCAAGTAGCCTCTGAGTATAATTTTTGGCTTGGCGATGCATTTGCATCTGGTGGATCGGCAGGTTATGACCACAAAAAGATAGGTATTACAGCAAGAGGTGCATGGATTGCAGCACAAAGGCATTTTTGGCGAATGAATAAGGATATTTACCAAGATGTAACTGTAGTTGGGATTGGGGATATGGCAGGTGACCTGTTTGGAAACGGTATGCTGCTTTCGAGAAATATACGTCTAATTGGGGCGTTTAACCATATACATATTTTTATCGATCCAAATCCTGATGCAGAGAGGAGTTTTACAGAGCGTAAGCGCCTTTTTGAATTACCATTTTCAACCTGGATGGATTATGATAAAGATTTAATTTCGCCAGGTGGAGGGGTGTTTGAGCGTAGCAGCAAGCAAATCAATATTTCTCAAGAAATGAAAAAATGCTTTGATATAACCGAAGATGTGTTATCTCCTAATGACTTGATCAGGTGTCTGTTGAAAGCAAAAGTAGATTTTATATGGAACGGAGGAATTGGCACATTCGTTAAAGCGAAAAATGAAAGTCATGGTATGGTCGGTGACAAAGCAAACAATGAATTGAGAGTAAATGGCGAAGATATTAGAGCTTCTGTGTTTGTCGAGGGAGGCAATCTTGGTTGTACGCAGCTCGGAAGAATAGAGTATGCAGAGAAGGGCGGATATATTAATGCAGATTTTGTTGATAATTCAGCAGGAGTAATATGTTCCGACCTTGAAGTTAACATCAAAATTGCATTTGTTTCAATCATGAAAGAGGGGGGAATTTCCTTAGAGAAAAGGAATGTAATACTGGCTAGCATGGTAGATGAGGTTGCATCTAAGGTGCTTGAAGACCATAACAGGATTGAAACAAAAGCATTACTACTTGAGTGTCTGCAAGCTAAAGAAAGGTTGGAACAGCACCATAGATTATTACTCAGTTTAGAGAAATCTGGATTGCTAAATCGAAGTGGAGAGTTTCTTCCAACTGACGAGGAAATAGCGAGAATGTTGACTGGAGTAGAAGGCTTTAGTTCTCCTCAGCTTGCTGTTCTAATGTCCTATACTAGGACAGCAATAAAAAATGAAATTATACACTCTGACTTACCTGAAAAAGATTCCTTGTGCCATGATTATTTACTAAATTACTTTCCGCAAAAGATGGTAACAGAGTTCAAGAATTTCATATTGAAACATCAACTTCGCAGAGAAATTGTCTCTACTTGTATTGCAAATGATGTAGTGAATAGGATGGGGTGTATATTTATTAATAATCTGGTTGAAAACACCGGAATTAAAGTATACGAAGCAGTCAATGTGTATATTGCTGTTAACCACCTATATAATTTAAATAGCCTGTGGCAGAAAATTGATGAACTGGATGGAAAGATAGATGTTAATGCGTACTTGCAGGTAGTGAGAAGTGTACAAAAGTTCATTGGTAGGGTATCATTTTGGCTAGTAAAAAATCTGGGCAAACTTAGCTTTGTAGATTTGGATGATGTGACCAGGTTTAAGGATGCAATTGAGACTTTGGGCCAGAACTTAACTGATGTCTTAGATGAACACCTATTAAAAGTCTACTACCATCGATCCACTTCTTTGGTCGAGCTTAATGTGAATAAAGATCTAGCAAAAGAAGTTGCTAACCTGTGTATTTTAGCCTATGCACTGGACGTTGTGTCCATTGCTGAACAAACATCTTTGCCTATTCTTGACGCTGGTAAAATATACTTCGAATTAAAATCTCTACTAAGATTCGATCTAATCAGAACAATTGCTATCAAAATGAAAGGTCATTCTTCCTATTGGGATCGCAGCTTAATTAATGATTTATTGGATGATTTAAGCAGTTATCATTATAAGCTAACTGTCAAAGTCATAAAATCCACTGATAACCGTGAAGATAAGGTTCAAACTTGGGCTTTTAATGATAAGGATTGTGTAGAACGTTATAATAGCTTCTTAGATGACATGGTTGCTTCTAAGCTTGATTTAAGCAAATTAATATTTATAATTAGAAGAATTAAAGTGCTCTCTTCATAGGAAAAAATGTTTAGTATAGGTCTTTCGGAGATTTTAGTTGTGGTTCTAGTGAGTATCGTTGTGCTTGATAAAAATAAGGTACCTGTATTTATTGATCTTATTCGAAATATATATAGGTATTTAATGATTGTAAAGTTAAAAACTAGGAAATTATTGAAAGACGCTGGAATTGAAGATTTATACAAGGAGTATAACACTGAAAAGGTAAATTATATAGTTGGGAAAGATGGTAAGTTTTATCCTAGTTACAATATAAATAATACATCTGAAAGCAATGACAGCAAGGATTCTAGTAGTAGATGATGTGCTATCGAATGTTAAGCTTTTAGAAGCTCGACTAAAAGCAGAGTACTATACAGTTGTTGTAGCTCATGATGGTCAAGAAGCCATAGATTTAGTGGCAAAGCAACAGCCCGATATCATATTGCTTGATATTATGATGCCCAAAATAAATGGCTTTGAGGTTTGTAAGAACCTAAAAAGTGATCCCTTGACAACCCATATTCCAATAATTATGGTAACTGCATTGCATGACACCCACGATAGAGTACAGGGCATCAATGCTGGTGCAGATGACTTCCTAACTAAACCAATAGATGAAACTGCTTTGTCTGCGAGAATTAAGTCTCTTACGCGCTTAAAAATGGTAATAGATGAGTTGCGTTTGAGAGGAGAAACTAATGCTGAGATTGGTGGGGTAGCAGGAAGCAGTATCATGGATTATTCTAATCAGATTTTTGGTGCTAACATACTTGTTATTGATGAGGACATCTTTCAAGCAGAGCAGATATATAATGTACTAAAGCAGCGCTTTAAGTCAATTAAAATACTGAATGATCCGATGGAGGCGTTGAAGGTTGGTATTGAGAATAATTACGATCTGATTATTTCTGACATGCAATTCTCAAAAACCGATGGCCTACGTTTGTGTTCTGAATTTCGTAGTAAAGTAGAAACACGTTATACACCAATTCTGATCCTTTCTGAAGATTATGACAAAAACAATTTAGTAAAAGCACTGGATGTAGGTGCTAACGATTACTTAACAGTGCCTTTGGATGAGAGTGAGTTAATAGCAAGGGTTAATTTACAAGTGAAACGCAAAAGGTATCAAGATGCTTTGAGAATGAATTTATTTAATAATGTGGAGATGTCTATAAAAGATCCACTAACTAACTGTTATAACAGAAGATATTTTGATGCACACTTAAGAAACATTGTTAAGGACTCTGTAGAAAAGGATAGAAGACTATCCCTTATGATACTTGACATAGACTATTTTAAGGTAGTAAATGACGATTTTGGACATAGTGCTGGGGATGAACTTTTAAAGCAAATACAGAAGAGAATTTCTGAAAATATCAGAGTGACGGATTTATTGGCTAGGTTTGGTGGTGAGGAATTCGTTATTGTAATGCCAGATACAAATATATCAGATGCGTACACTGTTGCAGAGAGGATACGCGAAATTATTGCTATAGAACCTTTCACACTCTCGGATAGGAACATAACCCATAATGTAACTGTGAGCATTGGAGTTGCAGAAATGCAAAAATCAGATCTTGAGAATATCAAAAAATTCATAGTGCGTGCTGATAGATATTTATATCAAGCAAAAAATAGTGGCAGAAATAGGGTGGTTACTGACTAGCTCTAGAGATATTAATTTTTAAACTTGTATAGCCCCAGAGATACTTTTTTTCAAACTACAAGAATCAACTGATAACTATTGTGCTGCTCTCACAAGGTGAAATTAGCGTTCTTTAGTTCTTAGACAAAAATTATTAAATAGTTAAATAACTTGACTTTACATGTCATGTAAACTATAATTTAATTTTTTAGTGAGGTGTATTATGAATGAAATAGATTTTATCAGCATAGATCAATATTTGTCTGATCCAGAATGGGAAGGAGCAGTTTTCCCTTTTGGTGATGGATGTATCAGCATTAAAGGGTGTTCTTTTCTAGAGCAAGAAATATTTCACTTTGGCGACGGGTATGTCAAGGTTACAGAGTGTTCTTTTGATTATAAAAAGATTGGAGAAGCACTAAATGATGGTAATCGTTATAAAATGAAGGGAGAAATACTAGATGAAAATTTTAATGTAGTGGGAAATTTAGATATACAAGGCCATCTTTGTTATTTAAGTTACGATGATAGAAAGATCGATATCACATATGACATAGAGATAGACTTAGAAGTTAACCAGTCTTTTAATTGGAAGCAGAAAATGCTTAGCCTTAGCGATAGATTCAATATTACAGAGTATTCTGTTGATCAAGGAGAATGGGAAACAAAAGGAGCAATATGGTATAAAGTAAAAGGGGAAATACTAGACAAAAACTCTAATATAATAGGAAACTTGGATGTTCAAGGACCTCTTTGGAGTTTTAATTACGACGACTACAAAATCAATATTCATTATGGTATGGGGGTAAACTTAGAGGGTGATGTGAAAAAAATTCTTTCTTTGTCGAGAGAGCAAGCTTCTTGATTAGCAAAGCAGTTTAGCTCTTTTTTAAGTACTGTGTGCTAGAACTCCAAGTATCTTTGTGTCTTAGTCATAGGAAATAGTAAGTACATCTTCAAATTTGAATGTGGCGAAGAATTACAGTTTAGTGGTCAAAGTAATGAGTATAAAGGAGTAAACAAGGTAAAGCTCGTAACTGAAGACAATGGTAAAGAAATAAAATTTCATGGTTGCTACTTTGGGGCTTATAATATCTTTCAACCGGATGGGGAAGATACAGTAAAGTTTCGACTTTTTGTACACCGGATAAAAGATAGCTCAGATGAAGAAGCTTACCTATCTGATTCTATCGATCCTGAAGAAGTTAAAGTAAAAGTAATACTTGATAACCAATGTGAATATAGAATTGCCCTGTCTCTCAATAATAATGAGTGGATTATTTTACCTAGGTCATCATTGTATGGTGCCAATAACGATAATTTGAGGGGATACTACGGTAAAAATCTTAATTTATCAGGTGAAAGTGGGAATATTTATATTAAGCATAATGAACAAACAGTTTGTCGATTAATGCAAGCAAGTCTTCCAGTTTGTTTGAAGAATAAGAGTAATACTAATATAATTGATATATTTGCTCTCAAAGATGATATTCAAGGAAGATATGAATTTGATCCTTCCAATCACAGATTAGTTATTGAAAAAGATGAAGACAATAAGCTTTCGATCTATTTATCTGATCAACGAGGAAATGTTGTACCAGCCCTCAACTATCTTAAAGACTCTTTAGAACTGGCACTGCTTAAAAATTCAAACATAAAGGAAGTTTTACCTGAATTGGAGATTGACGATTACGACGTAAGTTTAATAGATACAAAGCAACTAAAGTGTTGGGTTAATAAAGAAAGTACTATAAAAAAAATTGCAAACGAATTAATTACTGAAAAAAAAGAAGAATTAGGGCAAACGGTACTTGATGCAACTGATAGTAGTGGTCAAAATCTTGCTACTCAGGTTGCTAGTAAAGTGGGGCTTCAGAACTTTGTAGATGTGAATGTAGAAAATCTTGCTGCAGAGATAGCTAACAAACTTACTAAAGGTGACTTAAAAGACATTTTACAATCGACTATAGATACGATAACGAGCAAGGCTATGCAAGCAAATAATCCAGACCCTGAAGCCTTTAAGAAATACTCGGTATTTGAAGGAAAACTTGCTGAGTTGCTTGTTAACAGAAGTGAAATAAATCAAAATGATGCTGATGAACTTGTACACAAGAAAGCGAGTGACTGGGGATTAGCAAAGTACCTTCTTTTACGTAGTCGTTATAATCAACCTGACGACGCTAATCAGTTAGTAGAAGAAAAAGTCAATAGAGAAAAGCTGGCTGAGTATTTACTTGAGCTTGCTAAATTTCAAACAAGACAGAGAGATGGGAGTTATATAGTTGATGAAAATAAAGCAAGAATGGCAGTCGAAGATATTGTTAACAGGTTTCTTAGTGATGAAATCATTGAAAAATTAGTTACTACCAAAGCAGATCAATTGGGTCAAGCAATTTTAAATGTAAAAAAAACAGTTGGTGGTGCTGAAAAGCCTGCATTAGAAACGGATCTTGCAAATAACAGCGAATTTCAAGCTTCTATAGCTAGTAATAGAAATTTACAAGAAGGAGTAGCAGAAGAGCTAAGAGCAAATCCAGGAAAGGCAAAAGGTGAAGATGGGATTAGCCCAGATGTTAATTCTATAGCTCAAGAATTAATAACTAAAAAAGCAAATGAGTTAAGTCAAGCCATTTTGGATATAAAAAAAGATGGTGAACCTGCATTAGCAATGGATCTTGCAAATAATGAAAATCTACAAAAGTCTGTAGCGGGTAATTTGAAAAATGATGGAGGTGTTGATGTATCAAAAATAGTAGATAGCTTAAAGCCAAAGTTTACCTTGCAAGAAGGAAAAGAATTATCGCAAGGTATCTATGAGGCAAAGGTTATTTTGGACGATAAGGTTATAGCTACTCTGCCAAAGATAGGTTACTACATGCTTGATGATCAATTAGTTATGCATAATTATGCCACACAAGAGAAAGTGGTTATTCCTGAAGAGTTCCATTACTTAAAAGTTGTGAGGTTGGGCAGCGGTTTTGGTAATGACAACTATAAATTAACCTTTTGTAATACAATGGGTAATGAGTTTTTTGAGTATAAAAAATATGACCCAGAGTATTCAAGAGTTCCAGATGAGTATAAATTCATAAGTTTAAGTCATGCGAAAAAAGAATATAATCCAAATCTTAGTGAGTTAATTAGCCATCGGCCATTATTCTTGATTGCAGGAGAGCTTGCTGAACAAGGTTCAGATAAATATGAAGCTGCTGTGTTTGAATTAACGCGTAATGGAAAAGGCAAAAAAATGGCTACATTAATCGATGAATTTGGCTATTTCAATCAAAATGGTGAGTTTATGCATTGCAATTACCATGAAGAAACGAAATGTCGCTCTTATACTCCTACTCCTGCTAAAATTGATGAAAAATATCAGGTAACGGATGCAGATAGTGAGTTTTATCTGGCAGAATACGGCAACATAGCTGTTCACGCCATTCCGGAGTTATAACATATGAATTGTATGATTTATAGAGGCTCGTACAACTGATACCAACTTTTGTTATTACAAAATTAGTTTAGCAAGCAAACTTTCCTAGATTCCAGTGTCAGCTACTTTAATGACAGGGTTGTGAATGTCATTCCCATATGTCTTCTTGTCATCCCAGTGCTCGACACTGGGATCCATTCTTTTTTTCACTTTTACGCAAAATCGAAAATAAGGGGTCTCTTATATTTATCCATGCAAATAAGGTAAGCCTTATTTTCATTTTTATACAGAATTGAAAATAAGAGATTTCTTATGTTCATCGAAGGGTGTCATTCCAGCGCGTGACGCTGGAATCCAGCCTTATTTTCATTTTTACGCAAAATCGAAAATAAGAGGTCTCTATATGTTCATCCACGCAAATAGATAAGCCTTATTTTCATTTTTATATAGAATCGAAAATAAGAGATTTCTTATGTTCATCGAAGGGTGTCATTCCAGCGCGTGACGTTGGTTCACTTTCTGACGGTGTCATTCCAGTGCGTGACGCTGGAATCTAGTAATTTTTAATGTACTATTTATAGGAAAGCCGGATCCTAGTGTCAGATTGCAGCTTCCTTGTTAGCCCTGTACCGAAGCGGTATGACGTGATTGCCTTTTTCTTTGGTTATACAAAAAACATCCGCTAAGTACGATAGAGAAAATCATTTATAATAGCTATAGCAACCAACGTTGAAATCTGACGTGCTTTGTGATTGGATAAATAGAGATTTTTATCCGATTTTACAGCAAGCGCTTCTGGATGACTTTGAAAGTAAATATTACCGTGCCTATCTTCAATGGCCTCTATTACCCCATCATTGGAAAATGCTGCAACTTTGTATCCAAGCAACTCCAATTTCTTTCTGTTTTCTGGCATATTACTTACTGCTCCTGAATGAGCATCTGGAAAGCATGTTGAAAACCACCCATTTTCATCAGGTGGTAAAAATTTAGCCACCACTTCTGCTAAACGACTGCTTGGAACTATCTTTATCTGCTGGAGAGGTATACCCTCTTGCTGTGGATTAGGTGCTGATTTTAAATGGGATCTTTGTTTCTCTTCATCGCTTACGAGATTCGCTACACTCACTACTTCAATTCCTTTTGCATTCATGATGCCTTGTAAACCGCCGCATATGCCAAGTAAATGAATTGCAGGATTATCATCCACTATTTTCACAATTGCTTCAGTAACAAGCTGACGACAAGGAGTAGGAGGAAAAGGTTCTGAGTGTAAATTATAGTAATTCCCTGGAATGAATATTCTATTTATTTTGTGCTCTTTGATAAACCTTGCAACTTCAACTTTTATTCTGTCTAATGTCAACTTTCTTGCCAATATTTCGTCTTGTTTTGCAAGATTAAGTGACTCTTCCTGAATTTTTTTAAGGCTAATTATCTTATTATAATCAATGAGTACAGTTTTGACTCCCCAATTATTAAACATCTCATAGATATTTTGAGATAAGCCAACCTCATGTGGATATGTTTCTTCTTCTGTTTTCAATAAACCAACAACTACGTCACTATTTATTGAACGCAAATTTTCACTAGTGCCTGCATAAGTAATACTACTAAACAACAGTACTGCACTTAATAAGATATTAAATATTTTACTATAGCATTTATATAACATAATTTACCTCACTAAATATTAATATCATAACATATAGTAGAATATTTTACAATAGAAGAGTAAATTTATTAAGAAATAGAAGTGGCCTGAGCAGGAATCGAACCAGCGACACAAGGATTTTCAGTCCTTTGCTCTACCAACTGAGCTATCAGGCCAACCATATGCTTCCATTTTTAGATAAAAAATGTTATCATGTCTATCAAAAGTTTTTAAAGTAATTTATATAAAAATAAATAGTGAGCATTAATAATAGAATAGGTATTTATCCTGGCACATTTGACCCTATAACCTTTGGACATATTGACATAATAAAGAGAGCATGTAAGCTAGTTGATAAGCTAATAATTGGCGTTGCAGAAAATACTAATAAGTGTACTACTTTTGATGCAAAGCTACGCACAAGCATGGCCAAAAACGAAATTACAAGATTAGGAATCGGTGCAGATGTTGTGTCTTTTAATGGATTGTTGATGAAATTTGCCAAAGAGCAAAATGCTTCTGTTATTATTAGAGGACTCAGAGCAGTGTCAGATTTTGATTATGAGTTTCAAATGAGTTGGGTAAATTATAAACTTCTTCCTGAAATTGAGACCATATTTCTTCCTGCCTCTGAAGACACTCAATTTATCTCATCAAGCTTCGTGAAAGAAATAGCAAGATTAGGAGAAGATGTGAGCAAATTCGCGCCAGAGGGCGTTCAGAAAGAATTGATTAGCCTAAATATGAACATGGTAAGAAATGAAGAATAATGTTTATTTTCTATTCCTAAACATGTATATTTAATACATAAAATTTATGAACTAAAGGAGCAACATGCAAGAAGTGAGGGTTAATAAAAGAAAAGTTTGTTGTCATGGGGATGGAGGCAATGATGGTTCTGGTCACCCACTAATATACTTAGACATGGGGGAAGAAGAGGAAATAGCCTGTCCCTATTGTGAAAAGACGTTTATCCATGACTGTACTGTAGAAGCAGTTAAAGAGGAAGTAATGTCTAAGGATGAGCTTTAATGATACTTTATAATAAGTTAGTTAACTTATATAAATAGCAATAAGGGGAGCAGTAAAAATGAAGCTGTCCATACGGTCGAGTATTCCTCCATGGCCAGGTATTATACCTCCACTATCTTTAACATTATAAACTCTCTTGATGAGTGATTCAGTAAAATCGCCAAGTTGCGCTAGAACAGCAATTGCAAAGCCAATTATCGGAGAATAAAAAATTGGAAATAGGCCTAAAAATACCGATCCAAAAATCGTACATACTGTTCCAGCTAAAATTGCACCAAAAAGTCCTGACCAGGTTTTGCCAGGACTAATAATTGGGCAAATTCTAGCTCCGCCAAAACTCTTGCCGAACAGGTAAGCAGTAATATCGATACTCCAAATGGTTAAGATGAGCCATACTAATGTGTACTTTCCCTGTGGTAGATTATATAGGTATATCAATGAAGCATTCGGTAGCGCAATCAATAACAACGCAAAAACATATAAGATTCTGTTCCCCTGAGTTAGGTTGTACCATTCAAAGGAAGATAGAACTGCTATCGAAAAAATTAATAGGTAAAATGACAAATCACTGAAATATGTAGCAAGAGAGAATATAAGCAATATTACTATTGAAGACAGTACTCTAATTATAAAATTATTATCTACCATACTTTTTCTCTCTTTTTATATAATCTTCTAATGCTCTACTCAAGTCTTGGCAAGAGAAATCAGGCCACAAAGTATCACAAAAATACAATTCGGCATAAGCTGCCTGCCATAATAAAAAGTTACTCAACCTTTTTTCACCACCAGTACGAATCAATAAATCCAATTTTGGCAAATCTTTAGTATATAGAAATTTTTCAAATTCGTCTTCCGACACACAATCAATATTTTCTTTTAAAATGCTACTTATAGCATGTACAATTTCTTGTTTTGCTCCATAGCTGACTGCTACAGTAAGCAATAAGCCATCATTCTTGTGCGTCATCTCTTCTGCTTTTTTTATTTGATCAAGTACTTTTTGGGGCAATAAACTTAAATTTCCAATAAAGTTCAATTTAATATTATAGTTGCAAATAAAATTAACTTTGTCTTCATCAGTGAGAACAGAGTAAAATAAATCAAATAGATGATCGGTTTCTTCTCTAGGTCTAAGCCAATTCTCCATGGAAAATGCATACAAAGTTAAATATGGTATGGTTAAAGTTATGCAATACCTAGCAATGTCATATGCAACTTCACTACCCTTTCTATACCCATCGATCTTTATCTTTCCTTGCTTGCTTGCCCACCTACCATTACCATCCATTATAATTGCTAAATGTTTTGGAAGAGACTCAAAATTTAACATTTAGAGTTCACCCGATGCCATAAAAGTAACTGATACACAGCTATACGAACATTGTACTACCAGGAAGGTGTCATTCCAGTGCTCCGACACTGGAATCCAGAAATGTGGTTGCAAGTAAGCACGCTGAGCTGATAAGCATAAAAATAACTGTCTTATGCTAAAACAAACGTCCTTGACGAGATTGTATGAAAAGCTGAATCCTAGTGTCAAGCGCTGGGATGACACCTTTGTTTCTGAGGCAAAAACGGCTAACACACTGCCTCCACGGGTAAATGTTCGTACAGTTGCGTGTCAGCTACTCGGATGATATCTTTGCATGTAATTCGTTCTTTTTTACTATTGAAGGCTTCTTCCATATCAACTTAGTGATTCAGTATATCTTTCTCTTTAATAGATAACTCGCTATCAATCTTTTTGATATTATCATCAGTAATGCTTTGTATCTCCTTTTTAGCACTATGAAAATCATCTTCTGAGATTTCTTTGTTTTCCTGCATTTTCTCT
The DNA here is from genome assembly GCF_012277315.1 of Wolbachia endosymbiont of Ctenocephalides felis wCfeJ. NCBI lineage: Bacteria > Pseudomonadati > Pseudomonadota > Alphaproteobacteria > Rickettsiales > Anaplasmataceae > Wolbachia > Wolbachia endosymbiont of Ctenocephalides felis. Next base: position 861,413 of record NZ_CP051157.1, read on the forward strand.
ATCTCTTCCATAATATCTCTGCGTATATTTCTAACAGCGACCCGCGCATTTTCAGCGAACTGGTGCAACAATTTCACTAATCTTTCACGGGTTTCCTGTGTTAGATCTGGAAGAGTGATACGTATAGTGTTACCCTCGACAGCAGGATTTAAATTTAGATTAGCATTCAGTATAGCATTTTTTACTTCACCTACAACACTAATGTCCCAAACCTTGATTGATAAGGTTTTATTGTCCGTGACTGAAACACCTGCAACCTGATTTAACTTTTGATGTCCACCATAGATGTTTACAACTATGCCGTCGAGTAATGACGCACTGGCTCTACCGGTACGTATACCTTTAATATCATTATGAAAGGACTGAATAGTTTTTAGCATCCTTTCTTTCGTTTTAGTTTTTACTTCATTCAACATAAATTACCTATCATTTACAATCTGAAACTATAGTATAAGTACCGAGACCCTTAATAATATTGACTATTTTTTCCCCTTTCAAAGAAAAAACTATGATCGGAATAGAGTTCTCACGTGCAAGAGAGACGGCTGACGCATCCATAACTTTTAAATCACGCGTTAACAGATCCATATAAGAGAGCCTATCATACATTACAGCATCTTCATTTTTTTCCGGATCAGCGGAATATACACCATTTACTTGTGTACCTTTCAGAATAACATCACAATTCGTTTCAACAGCACGTAGAGCTGCTGCTGTATCTGTAGTAAAAAATGGATTACCCGTACCCGCTGCAAAGATTACCACTCTACCTTTTTCTAAATGACGAATAGCTTTCCTCCTTATATAAGGCTCGCATACAGTGGCCATAGGTATTGCGGAAAGCACCCTAGAGTCTACTAAATTTTTTTCTAAAAAGTTTTGCAAAATTAAAGCATTGATTATAGTTGCAAGCATGCCAATATAATCACTGCCCGCCCTTTCACAGCCACTTAAAGATGCAGATGCACCACGAAAGATGTTACCACCACCAACAACAATACATACCTGAACCCCGAGCTTGTGAACATCTGCTATGCCTTTGCATAGTTGATCTATAGTTTCCATATCATGACCACAAGGTCGTGACCCCATCAGGGCTTCACCAGAGATTTTAAACAACACTCTGGAGTATTTTACTTTACTTTCTTCATCTGCTGCGGCAGTCATTTCTAACTACTTAATTTTTAATTACCCAAAATAAGTAACTTATAATCAGACAATTTAATAGGAGAATTTACACTCGACTCACTTAACTTTATGAAATCAGAAACTTTCATCTTATCATCTCTGATAAATTTCTGCTCCAGTAAAACAACTTCTTCATAATACTTGGTCATTCGGCCATCTACTATTTTTCTTGTGACTTCTTCGGGTTTATTTAAGCTTTTTACCTGTTCTTCAATTATAGAACGTTCATTGCTTAGTTTTGCTTGATCTAAGTCATCTATAGAGAGAGCTTCAGGCTTCATAGCAACTATGTGCATTGCTATTTGCTTACCGATCTCCTGTAACTTTGACTTATCACCTGATGATTGCAACGCAACTAAAGCTCCAATTTTACCTAAGTTACACATATCACCATGCACATAGCCAGCAACAACTCCATCTTTAGCTTCTAGGCAACAAAGCTTGCTTAGCTCTAATTTTTCACCAAGGACCGATGTACCATTCATAATAGCTTCCTGCACTGTACCAACATCTTCATACTTAGCATTTTTTAATTCATCAATACTAGTACAGCGTTCTCGATAAGCAACTGATACTAAATTTGAGATTAATTCTATAAATCTTTCATTTCTTGCAACAAAGTCAGTTTCACAATTGAGCTCAACCAATATACCACAATTTTCATTCAAATGCATAGCAATTAGCCCATCTGAAGTTACCCTGTCAACCTTTTTATCAGCTTTAGCAAGCCCTATCGTGCGTAACTTGTCAATGGCTTTTTTAATATCACCATTACACTCTTCTAACGCTTTCTTACAATCACTCAAACCAAGTCCTGTCCTATCACGTAGTTCTCTTACACTATCTAGATTCATCTTCATTCGTTACTACCTCCTTTTCGTCTTCTTTATGAACCCTATTATGCCCCCTTTTGGTTTGCACAATGCCATCTCCTTTTTCTTGAATAAATTCATCGCCCTTTATATCACCAACCTTAACTCCAGATTTTGCCAAACTAGATTCTACTCCAGCTAATATAAAGTCAGCAGCTAACCTGCAATAAAGCTCTATTGATTTTCTTGAGTCATCATTCCCTGGTATAGGGTAAGTAATATCATCTGGGTCAGAGTTAGTATCAAGTACTGCAACTATTGGAATTCCCAGCTTTTTAGCTTCTTTAACTGCAATGTGCTCTTTATTAGTATCAATGACGAATAAAATATCCGGAACTGCTCCCATTTCTCTAATGCCACCTAGTACCTTATCAAGGTTTTGCCTTTTCTTTTCAATATTTCCTAATTCTTTCTTCGTTAAAGCGCTATTTTCATCACTCAGAACTTTCTCATATTGGATTAGAGTTTTTATCGAAGAAGAAACAGTTCCCCAGTTAGTGAGCATACCACCGAGCCATCGATAATTTACGTAATATTGACCACAACGAACTGCCTCACTTGCAACAATATCCATAGCCTGGAATTTCGTGCCAACAAACAAAATACGACCACCTTGAGATGCAACGTCACATAAAGCTTTCATTGCTACCTGCAGCAGCGGTAATGTCTTTCGCAAATCAATTATATGTATGCGATTCTCTTGATGTACCCCATATATGTATGGAGCCATTTTTGCATTCCATCGGCTAATCTTATGACCAAAATGCACACCAGATCCAGCTAAATCACGTATAGTGACCTCAGGCAAGTTTACCATATTAATTCCTCCAAATAGTTTACCCTCCATGGCATTACCTTAAATAGGACTACTTGTATAAGCCATGTGTGAAATTAAATTATTTACATAGTAATATAAAAGGCAACAAAATGCAAACAAAAAATATTGACAAAAGAGAGCACATCCATTAGTTTTAAAGTTAAGATAATAAAAGCAATGGGGGGTGTAGCTCAGTTGGTTAGAGCGCATGCCTGTCACGCATGAGGTCGTGAGTTCAAGTCTCATCACTCCCGCATATAACTTTTCGCACAACTTAAGTTCACTGTCCTAGTTCTCTCTATATTCTACCTACTCTAAGGATTTATTGTCTTTTTTGCTTTCTTCAAGATACTTAGTTTCATTCCAGTACCACCCGAGTGAAATTAGTGTTTGTAGGTCTACATTCATATAATTAAGCCATACATGGCACTAAATTGGCATGATGGTTTGACTATAATATTTTTTAAAAAAGAGTTGATCTATAGGCAATTTTAGCTATTACTTGTGATATGTAGATATTAGATACAATGTTTGAATTTGATCCTTTACTGCTAGCTCGGGTTCAATTTGCTTTTACAATAAGCTTTCATATTATATTTCCTGCTTTCACAATCGGACTTGCGAGTTTTTTAGCCTTTTTAGAATGGCGTTGGCTTAGGACTGATAATACGCATTTTCGTGATGTTTATAGATTCTGGGTCAAGATTTTTGCCGTTGCTTTTGGCATGGGAGTAGTATCTGGAGTTGTTCTATCTTATCAAATTGGCACTAACTGGTCGGTCTTTTCTGATCGTGTAGCTAATGTTCTTGGTCCTCTATTTTGCTTTGAAATTTTAACAGCTTTCTTTCTAGAGGCATCTTTTTTGGGCATTATGCTGTTTGGATGGAATAGGGTAAGTCCTCGTATGCACTTTGTTTCTACTTGTATTGTTGCAGTGGGGACACTTATTTCAGCTTTCTGGATTCTTGCAGCCAATAGTTGGATGCAAACACCTGCTGGATTCTCAGTTGGCGAGGATGGACTTCTATACCCAACCAATTGGCTAGAAGTTATTTTTAATCCTTCTTTTCCTTATCGTTTTGTTCATATGGTAACAGCAGCCTACCTTACAACAGCGTTTGTGGTGGGCGGTGTAGGGGCATTTTATCTTTGGAAAAAGCGACATGTTCCTCAAGCAAAAATCATGCTTAGTATGGCAACTTTTATGGTGGCTTTGACTGCGCCGTTTCAGCTGCTTGTGGGAGACATACATGGACTCAATACATTAAAGCATCAACCTGCTAAAATTGCTGCAATGGAAGGTATATGGAAAACCGAGAAGGGTGGTGGTCTGCGTTTGTTTGCTTATCCGGATCAACAGAATGAAATTAATCACTATGAGATAAAAGTTCCTAATCTTGCCAGCTTAATTTTAACACATGATTTTTTAGGAGAAGTAAAAGGGTTAAAAGAATGGAAAAAGGAGGATAGACCACCTGTAGTATGGGTGTTTTGGTCCTTTCGTGCAATGGTTGGAATCGGATTCTTAATGATTATGATTGGGTTAATTAGTGCTATACAATATTTTCGTGGCAGATTATTCCAAAGTTGTTTTCTGCATGGATGGTGGATGTTAATGATGCCTTCTGGATTTATAGCATTACTTGCGGGCTGGTTTACTACTGAAATTGGTCGTCAACCTTACACTGTATATGGAATTCTACGTACAATCGAATCATTTTCACCTGCAATTACTGGTCCTCAGGTTGCATGGTCTTTAATTGCATTTATTGTTATGTATATCCATATATTTGGAGCAAGCAGTTATTATATTTTAAAGCTGATATACAAAGGAATTCCTGTCATTAAAGAAGAAGAGCAATTTTATAAACACGGTATTGGAGCTTCAGTAATTGAAGCCGGTACATCTGAAAAGAGCAGTGATCATGTTTGATTTTTCTTCATTAATTAACTTACCATTAATCTGGGGATTACTAATAGCTATAGCTGTTCTGTTTTATGTTTTAATGGATGGGTTTGATTTAGGTGTTGGTATTTTACTTCCTTTTGCCCCGTCAGATAAATGTCGTGATCATATGATAAATTCAATCGCACCATTTTGGGATGGAAATGAAACATGGTTGGTGCTAGGTGGTGCGGGATTATTTGCTGCTTTTCCTCTCGCATATTCAATATTAATGCCTGCTTTTTACATCCCTATAATTATTATGCTACTTGGCCTTATCATGCGTGGTATATCTTTTGAGTTTTATTTTAAGGCAGAAGGAAAATCTAGACTATTGTGGAAATATGCTTTTCATTATGGATCGCTTAGCGCTGCATTTTGTCAGGGCATGATTTTAGGTGCATTTATACATGGTGTAAAAGTAACCGGACGCAACTTTTCTGGCGGCCAATTTGATTGGGCGAGCGCTTTTAGTGTAATGACAGGCATTGCTATAGTGTTTGGGTATGCGCTTTTAGGTTCTACATGGCTCATAATGAAAACAGAAGATATAACACAGAAATGGGCACGCAAGGTTGCTTCCTATACACTTAGTTTTGTGGGCATTTTCATGGCACTAGTTAGTATAGTGACCCCATTTTTAAATGAGGGTATTAAAAACTTTTGGTTTAGTGTACCGAATTTTTATTATTTATTTTTTGTTCCACTACTAACATCTTTGCTATTTTTCATATTGTGGCTTGATCTCCAGGATGCTAAACGGGAGTACCGTCCATTTTTTCTCAGTATTGCTATTTTTTTTATGGGGTATTTAGGCTTAGGAATTAGTATCTATCCATGGATTATACCCTTTCACTATACTATTCTTGATGCGGCTGCTTCTGGGCCAAGTTTATCTTTGATGTTGGTTGTTACGGTACCACTTTTACCGCTTATTTTAACTTACACTGGGTATTCCTATTATGTTTTTCGTGGAAAATCAAGTAATGAACACACATATTAATAAGCTAGTAATCTCATGGTTAAAGCGTCATCCTCAGACTAAACAATGGCTGTGGTTTGTTGTTTTATGGATTGGTAGTCTGGTAGCAGTATCGATATTGACTTACCTTGCTAAACTCACAGTCAATTTTTGTAAGTTTCTGCTATTTCAAAGTGAGTAGACAATATTACTGAAATTCTAAGTACATTAAATGAGGTAGTTCGTTATGAATTCTCTTTTATTATTTGACATTGACGGAACCCTTTTACAGCATAATAAGCATGAAACCAACTATTGGACAACAGCTCTCAGTGAAATGTTTCAAATTAAACCTATTTATTCAAATTGGTCCAACTACAAAAATAAAATAGACACAGCAATATTCCAAGAAATTTTCGAATCAAATTTTAAAAGGTCACCAAATGTAGTTGAACTAGATAGCTTTAAGAATAATATTCTTTCACGATTTAAAAAAGATTTAAGCCATAACCCAAAAATATTTCGAGAGGTTCATGGAGCGTCTATTTTCCTCAATAAATTAATCAGAATTAAAAATATGAAGGCAGGTATTGCAACTGGTAATTGGATGGAAATTGCTAAGTTAAAATTGTTATCATTAAATGTAAGTTGGGGTAGTGGATTTATAGGTGGATTTTCGGAAAATGGTGCGACAAGAGGGGATATTATAAAATATACGATTGATAAATTTAAGAAGTGTTACGGAGAATTCAACAAGATCATTTATGTTGGAGACGCAGAATGGGATTATAAGGCAGCAAAATATTGCGGTATAGATTTTATTGGGATTACAACAGATAATAATTTTGATAAGTTCCTCAAGTCTGGAGTCAAAAAAGAAAGGCTGTTTACATCCTTTAATATGTCTTTAGAAAACTATATTGCTGGATTAGTGTGATATCTAGTTGTTCACAGATGTTACTATTTAATAAGCTCATTTTTCCAAAAAAAGTCTTGCTTTATATGTTTAGCGATAGTATACTTAAAAGGTAATAGATAATGCAGAAGTGTGTTAAGTGTAAACATATAGAAATTTGCTGAATGAAAAAAGGCAAAAGAACCCTGTGTTATTGCATAAAGTTTGTTGTCTAAGTTAAAAACTATAGGCGCTTTTTGGTTTTTTATGTGTATTAACGCTTAAGCTAATTATAAGCGTAGTTTAGCATGTTAGGCATAATGACCCTCTTGTGAAAGAAAAGATTCAGGGAAAGTGTGGCGCAGGGGTGTATATGCACCTACACACCCTTTGCTGGAATAGGCACACTTTTTACTGAATTTAGTTATTTAATGAAAAGTCTACAGACAGAGATAAATTTTTGAGCTCTAAAAATATCTCTGATTTTAATTATAATCAAGTCAAAAAAATGGGAGTAATTTTTTCTATAAATTAGAAAAAAAAAGTTTGCCTATTTTTATTAGGGTCTAGGGTGCATGTTGTTGTTACAACGGATAATTCAAATATGCAATCTTTCTTCCCTTAAAATAATTCCTTATTCCATAACACATACAACAGGCGTATGATCAGAGGGATTTTCTAACTTACGCAACCTGTCATCTATGTAGCATGCTTCTAACCTGTCAGCAGCTTGCGGTGATAACAGCATATAATCTATTCGCATTCCTTGGTTATTTCGGAGTGAATTACCTTGGTAGTGCCACCAAGTAAATTGCTGTAAACTCGGATGAGATATTCTAAATGCGTCTTTAAATCCAAGATTCAAAATTGCTCTTAGCTTCTCACGTTCTTTTATATGAAAGCACACTTGACCATTTAATAAAATTGGGTCAAAAACATCAATTTCATCTGGCGCAACATTATAATCACCAGCTACGATAGTTAACTCCTCATTTTTCAATAAACTGCCCATTCTTTCATGTAGGTTATCAAAAAACTTGAGTTTATATGCAAACGTGTGAGAGTCCGGACTCTGACCATTTGGAACGTATACACTCACTACTCTTACATTCTGATTATCTTGCTTGATTAAACATTCTATATAACGTGCTTCTTGGTAACCTTCTACAATGTCGATTTTAAATTGCTCTAGTATCGGATATTTAGATAAAACACAAACACCATTTCTTGCAACTTGACCATAGACAGCACACTTGTACCTCAACTTTTCTACCTCTTCATAAGGAAACTGCTCTTCTGTGCATTTTATCTCTTGCAGTAGAATTATATCTATTTGACTATCGACTATAAAATTATAAATTTGGTTAACCCTCTTGCGTATAGAATTCACATTCCAAGTTGCAATTTTTAACATCAGTAATCCTTATTAATTATATCAATTAGACTCTCCTGAGTAGGTAATCTTGATGTTACAATTTTTTTCCATTTAACTGACTTTAAACTGTCAGCAATATTCTTACTCATAGTATATGCAATTATATTACCTGTTGCATTTGATAAACCACCTTTTAGAACCAAGGAGCAGAATATTCTTGCTGTCTGTGAGGAAAAAAAAACAACACTATTGATTTCGCCACCTGATAGCAAATTTTTACACCTGTTAGTTAGACTCCTTTTAATAATTGTCTTATAGAGTATAACTTCTCTTACATTAAAACCTTCTTCAGATAACCTTTTTTTTAAATCGCATGATACTTCTTGTCCCCTTATATACAAAAACTTTACTTCTGTTGAGTAGTGATTTTTTATAAATGATATCAGCCCATCAACATTACTGTCTGCTGATATGATATCAGAGAATCCTAAATCCTTTGCGGTTTGCATCGTTGAATTACCAACTGTAACGATTGTAAGATTATCTACTTTGCATATCTGACTAAACGCTTTCACACTGTTCTTGCTTGTGGATATTACAACGTCAAATTCATATGCAGATATGTCAGGATGCAGATACTTTACCGTGAATATTGGTTCTATATATACTTTATACCCACATTTTCTCAGTGTATTTCTTGTATTCAGTGAATCTAATAAAGGCCTTGTTAATAAAATAGACTTCATTCTAATCTGCTTTACTCTAGGTAAAGATAATACCTTTATAAATAAATTACTGAATAGAAATTTTTAAGCTATAACAACGATAGGAATACTTGGTACTCCTATGAGCTTAAAGTTTTCCAATTTTTATTACTGTTTGTAAGCTATCTCTAGTTTTAAGCACAAACGTTAGTTCTTTTTCGTCCGAAGATAAATTTATCTTCTCCATCTTATAGTATCCACTTATGTGGCATCCATATTCGTTGCTAACTTCCATCCATTCTTCCATTATTGAAGATTTTAGATCAAGTATTATGTACCTTTCTACAGTTCCATACTCTGTTTCTAATGTATTTTTCAATGTCAAACCATTTTTATTGTGCTCAATGACTGTATATGCGTCATCTGTGGATTTTTGATTATTCTCATCAAACCTAGACACGACATAACTTGTATCTTTTGCAAAAAAGTTACAGTAGTTGTCAGAAAAACTGTCGTATTCAGTTGTATAATCTGCGTAATTAAGCTCAACTGAACTAATATTTTCCTCAGAAAACTCTGTGGAAGAATCTATAAAATCTATCATAATATTGACCTATTATATTAATAAACTATTAATATAATAACCAATATTTCCATATAAGTCAAATAAGTTAATTTATTAGTGATTTAGCGACTAGGTTCCAGCTATCACACCTCTTGGAGATTTCCTTCTTTGCTCAACTCTTTTACCTTTAGCTCACTGACCATAGTCCGAACGATATTAGCCACCATAGCAGCACAGCCCAAAATGAAAAAAGTAATAGAAATGAAAGGGACAATAGGGGATTCAAAAGGTAATATAGGTACAACCCCCCCTATGAGAAACAAGGCGCTAGACGCAATATTGATATGGATTTTCGTTAGCTTTTCTTGTCCTGAAGTGTTTCCTATACCAAGCTGACTATTAAGGTTGCACTTTCGACAGTGGTCAACATATGACCACATATTCAAACTGAGTGAAACTATACTTAATGCAATACTCAAAGCAGCAGAGCACAAGTTTAAGCTAGGAAGACCAAAAACTAGTGATGCTATATACCCAATAAAAGAGGCAATGGATAGGGTGGTAACTAGGCATTTTGAATAAGCGCGTATTTTCTTTCTGTCAACAAGCCTCTTTTTTTCATAGCCCATAAACTTAGGTATGCTTAATATATTCCATTATGGCATTAATTAATTCAAAAATCAAATTGGAAACTGAGAGTGCCCGAGAGAAGACTTGAACTTCCACAACCTGAAAAGTTACTAACACCTGAAGCTAGCGCGTCTACCAATTCCGCCACCCGGGCTTTTTATAGTTTACTATGTTAAAATTAAATAATATACTTAAGCAATTTTTAGTCCAAAGATGATGCCAGACAATACAAACCTAGATCAAATATTTTTTGCTCAAAACAATGTTAATATTAATAACGTATATAAAATAGTCAACAGCGCTTTGAACAATAGTGATGGTGGTGAACTGTTTTTAGAATTTTGCCAATCAGAGTCCTTAGTCTTTGACGATAATATATTAAAACACATGGATTTGAATACCAGAAGGGGATTTGGCCTGAGGTCTTTTTGCGAGGACAGTACGTCTTTTGTTTGTTCTTCTGAGATCAGCGAAAAAGAGATTAGTAATGCTGCTTCTATAGTAAAGAGTTCGGTGTCTTTAAATAAGACAAATTCAATAAGCTTGAACAGGGAGACACAAAGCCTATATCCAAGAATTAATCCCATAAGTGCAATAGATCTAAGCTCAAAAATTAAGCTGCTTGGCGAAGTTAATGAGTATGTAAGATCCAAAAATAACTGCGTGAAGCAAGTAAAAATAACTCTAAGTGGAGAATGGCAAGTCGTACAAGTAATAAAGGGTGATCACAGATTAAGTGATATCAGGCCTCTAGTACGTTTTAATGTGCTAGTGATTGTAGAAAAAAACGGTCGCATTGAAAAAGGTTCTGCAGGACACGGTGGAAGGGATTCTTATAGTAAGTTTATTTCTGAGAAAAAGTGGAAAGAAGTTGCAAAACAGGCTTTAGAACAAGCATTAGTAAATCTTGAAGCAGTGCCAACTCCGGCTGGAGAGATGACAGTTGTTTTGGGTCCAGGCTGGCCAGGAGTGTTGTTACATGAAGCTGTGGGTCATGGACTCGAAGGCGATTTTAATCGTAAAGGAGTATCAGCATTTTCAAATTCTATTGGTAAACAAGTGGCAGCTAGTGGCATCACAGTAGTTGATGATGGAACTCTGCCTAATTTGCGTGGTTCTATTAGCATAGATGATGAAGGTACTCCTTCTGGTTATAATGTGTTGATAGAAGATGGAATCCTCAAAGGATATATGCAGGATCATATGAATGCTAAACTCATGGGGGTAAATCCAACTGGTAATGGTAGAAGGGAAAGTTATAAGGAAGTTACTATGCCGCGCATGACAAACACCTATATGTTGCCAGGGAAACATACACCGGAAGAAATAATATCTAGCGTGAAGAAAGGTCTATATGCAGTAAATTTTGGTGGTGGGCAGGTTGATATAACGTCAGGAAAATTTGTTTTTTCATCTTCAGAAGCTTATTTGATAGAGAACGGCAAAGTTACTCAGCCAGTCAAAGGGGCAACGTTAATTGGTGACGGTCCAACAGTGCTGAAAAAAGTATCCATGGTTGGCAACGACTTAAAGCTAGATCCTGGTATTGGTACATGTTCAAAAGATGGACAAAACGTGCCTGTTGGAGTTGGTCAACCAACACTCAAAGTTGACGCAATTACAGTAGGCGGAACTGAGGTATAAACTGTGGGTAAAAAAACAACATTAATAAAGTAGTAATTGGAATAAAAACCCCTTGACAATCCTCATCAAGCCTTTTATCATAGAATTATGGGTGTTTTAGGCCTAAAATTTATCTTTAATCTTTGTATTAAGTGACAAAAGCACAGTATAAAACAAGGAGTGTTATGTTTAATTTTTGCAGCATGGACACTGCATGTCTTTCATAAATTTTTGTCTACATTGGCTGGACCTCGCCTAATAAGCGATGTAAGAGAGAACTGGGCGCTAAGTTTTTGAGAGAACAGTAAACAACTCACATTGCGGGGTTCCTTTTGTCTTTTTTTGGATTAGTTAAGAATTTAACCCGCCTCATTTTTTTCATAAAAAATTGCTTGACAAACTTTGAAACTTTTTCTGGGTAAGGCCAAAACCTAATGAAAAAAGCTACGAACGCCGGTGAAAAACATAGCGATTTTATTTTCATTTGCGGCTGCTATCACGTCTTGGTCTTTCAGTGAGCCCCCAGGTTGAATTATGGCTGTGATTCCATGTTTTGCGCTTTCTACTATGCTATCTGGAAATGGGAAAAATGCATCCGAAGCAAGAACAGCACCTTTACATCTTTCACCTGCCTTTTTTACTGCGATGCTTACACTATCTATTCTACTTGTTTGTCCTGCACCAATACCAATGGTACAACCGCCTTTTGCTATGACTATTGCATTGGATTTCACGTGTTTACATATTTTCCAAGCGAGAATTAAATCTTCTCTCTCCGTTGTGGTGTGCTCTGTTACTTGGCTCATTTCTTCTACCTTTATTGTGTGGTTATTATTTTCTTGTACTAGAAACCCACCAACAACATTTTTGATTTGATATTTCACATCTTGTTGAAAAGGCGTATAAATAATTACTCTTAAATTTTTCTTTTTTTGTAAAATTTTTAATGCTTCGTTGTTTATTGATGGTGCTATTACTACTTCCAAAAATATCTCACTTAATTTTTCTGCTAGATTTAAATCTACCTCCCGATTTAAAGCAACTATACCGCCAAAACTGCTTATTTCATCACACGATAGAGCTTTTTCATATGCTGCCAGAGCGCTATCACCAATAGCAGCCCCACATGGATTATTATGCTTGATTATCACTGTTGCAGGTTCTTGAAACTCAGAAATTATGTTAAGTGCAGATTCTATATCTACTATGTTATTATAACTCAACTCTTTTCCATGTAGTTTTTCCAATGGATATCTGGTAAATTGATTGCTATAAAATGCAGCTTTTTGGTGTGGGTTTTCGCCGTACCTTAATTCTTGTGCTTTACGTCCGTATAGGGTAAAAAACTCTGGTAACTCATTGCTTTTATTCTGGGATAGAAACCAACTATAAATATTAGAATCATAGTACGCAGTAAGAGCAAATGCTTTAGTTGCTAGGTGTTTTCTGTATTCTAATGTTGTTTTATTGTTATTTTTGACCATCTCAGCTTTCAATGTTTCATAGTCTTGGATACTAGAAACGATCGAAGTAAAATGAAAATTTTTTGCTGCAGCTCTAATTAGCGCTACTCCGCCTATATCAATTTGCTCTATAATTTGCTCCTCATTTGACCCACTACTTACTGTCTCCCAGAATGGATAGAGATTAATGATCAGCAGGTCTATAGGCTTAATTCCTAGACCTTGCATTTCTTTTTTGTGCTTTTCCCGATCGCATAGTATTCCCCCATGAATTTTGGGGTGTAAAGTTTTCACCCTACCGCTTAGCATTTCCGGAAATTGTGTGTAATCTGAGACTTCTTGCGTTTCTATTCCTGCATCAGATAGAATTTTATATGTATTCCCTGTTGAGAGAATCTCTATTTGCTGCTTTGCTAAAAATGATGCAAGATCAATTATATTTGTTTTATCATAAACTGATATTAAAGCTCTCTTCATTTTTATATAAAAAGTTTTTTTTAAGATTATACACAAAAAAAGGAGTTGGCCATAGCTATGTTATCGTACCCACAACACTTATAACGCTTGTATCTTCATAACATAAGGTATGAGAGCTAAGGTCATGGCATTCATGCTTAACAACAATTACAGTATGTCTAATATGACTTTAAGTGCGGATAGAGGGACTTGAACCCCCACGAGCAAGCTCACCAGGACCTAAACCTGGCACGTCTACCAATTTCGCCATATCCGCAAGAACTTTTCAGTAATTTATGGCTAACAAAACTATTTCTGTCATCCTATGATAGAATCCAATTTAAAGGCTAGACTCCGGTGTTGTACATTGGAATGACAACTTACAATTTGATTAATTCACTATTTAAGCAAGCCTAAATTACTTCAACTTACATTATAAGTACTATACCAAAATATTCAAGATCTAAAGTCTTACCCAATTTATGGTATTTACACAATCAAAAAAGCTTATTAACATTTCTTAATGGAAATTCTAAACCCTGAGAATCAACAATGAGACTAATAGCAAGCTTTTTACTCGTAATTTTTTTGATTACACAGAGTGGGTGTACAACCCTTATAATAGGTGGTGTAGTGGCTACAACAGCGACAGCAGTAGCAATGCAAGACAAATCTCTGGGAAATATTGTCGACGATACAACTATGGTAATCAGAATCAATAAGTGTCTCTTAAAACATGGACTATTTTCATCTATAAAGGTTAAAGTAAGCGAAGGAAGAGTATTGCTCATTGGAAATGTTGATACCCCTGAAAAGCAACTTACAGCAGAAAAAATAGCTTGGCAACAAAAAGAAGTTAAAGAAGTAATAAATGAAATAAGAGTAACACCAATTCAAACGACTTCCATGCTTGACACTACCGTAGACGGTATGATAACGGCGGAAATAAGAACAAGACTTTTAGGGAAAAGAAATATCAAATCAATTAATTATAGCGTTAATACGGTTGATAGAGTTGTTTATTTGATGGGTATAGCTCAAAGTAAAGCAGAACTCAAAGCTGTAATAGCAATTGCAAGAAAGGTAAAGGGAGTAAAACAAGTTGTAAGTTATGTACGCTATAGGCACAGCAAGCTACGTCATTAATGGAAACTTAGTCTCTAAATGACAATTTTATGTTGAGGATGGTATGTAAATGAAAGTCGCTTTTCAAATGGATGAAAACATAAACTTTGAAACCGATACTACATTTGCATTGATAAAGGAAGCGCAAATAAGGAAGCACGAAGTTTTTATCTATGTCCCTAACAATTTAGCATTAAAGTTAAACCAGCCAATTGCTCTTGCTCAGAGAGTTAGTGCTAATGATTCCAGTTTCACCCCTAAAAAAGATGTAACCATCAATTTGAATGAAATGGACATCATATTTATCAGACAGGATCCACCCTTTGATGTTCGTTATATTACAACCACCTATATTTTAGAAAAAACTAGCGCACTAGTAATTAATAATCCAACGGAGATAAGAAACTGTCCCGAAAAACTAATTACTTCACTGTTTCCAGAACTAACTCCACCAACTTTAATTACTGAGAATGTATCGATGATTAGAGATTTTTACCATGATTACAGAGATATTATTCTGAAACCATTGTATAGCTATGGAGGAAACGATGTAATAAGAATACAGGATGAAAATAGTATTCAAGTAGTAGTAGAGCTTATGATTGCAAAATATGAATGTCCTGTAATTGCACAAGCGTTTTGCAAAAATATAGATAAAGATAAAAGAATATTGTTACTCGATGGCCAACCAATTGGAATAATGAAACGAGTTCCAAGAGATGGAGAAATCAGAACAAACTTGCGGCTTGGAGCGAGTTTTGAACCTGCCAAAATGAATGACAGAGATAATGAAATATGTAATAAAATTGGCCCTGAATTGAAGAAAAGAGGGCTAATATTTGTTGGTATTGATATTATAGGTGACTTTCTTCTCGAAATTAACACAACTTCACCTACGGGGGTAGTTTACATTAACAAATTATATAATATATCGCTAGAAAAAGAACTATGGGATGAGTTTGAAAAAAAAGCAAACAGTCATATTTGCCAACTAAATTTTTGAGCTAGTATCTTAATAAATTCAGCGACCCCATTTCTTATTTTTGTTCTCTTAGTATTACTAGCCATATCACGCAATTTTTGACAATTTTGTAATAGATCAACTAGCAACTCTCTTAAATTTTTTTTCACTTCACTGTTTTGCTCAACTGTTACAGCCGCCCTTGAATCTTCAATATATTTTGCGTTATGAAATTGATGACTATCTTTTGAGTGAGGATAAGGAATATATATAGCGGGGCGCTCAGCAAGAGTGATTTCCGCTATCGAGGTTGCTCCTGCTCTGCTAATTACCAAATGAGCACTTGCCAACCTACTTTCCATGTCGTCAAAAAACTCACTTAATTCACAATCGATTCTTTCACTTTCATATAGGCCCCTAACTCTATCCATATTTTTCTTCGTGCATTGCTGTGTTACTCTAATCTTCCCTTTCATTTCAGTAGGCAGACTACAAATCACGTCACTTACTACATCATCAAAAAAATTTGCACCTTGACTACCTGCTATTACTAATATGTTTAGGGTTTTTTCAGTACAAGAATAGCCTTGCGCCTTTATATTAACGAAATTCCCTGTAAAAACACATTTACTGTTCCTCGTATATTTAGTCTCTGGAAAGCTAGTTGCAATTAATTTTGTACTTTTGGAAAAGAATCTGTTTACCTTCCCTAACACTGTATTTTGTTCATGCAAAATTATAGGTATAGAAAGAATCTTTGCTGCAAGAAGAGTTGGAAAAGAAGCATAGCTACCGAAGCCAATAACTAGCTTTGGTTTTAATTTTTTCATTTGATATAATGCTAACATGCAGCTATATGTTAACAAAAGGGAAAATTTAAATTTGTTGTTACTTGGTTTACATAGCGGGAGGGTATAGTTCTTGATATCAGTATATTTACTTATTTTTTTATCAGTAAATAATGTGCTATTATATCCTTGTATCTTTAGTGCTCTTGCTAAGGTTATAGCTGGAAAAATGTGTCCGCCTGTGCCACCTGTTGCAAGAATGATATCCATCTGTGTATATTAAATTTATACTAGATTGTTAATCATTATTTAATAATTTGCACGTAAAATTTTATTAAGCTTTGTATAGAGAATTAACAATGTCCGAAAATAATGGTAAAAATGAGAAAAGTAAACCTCAAGAACAAAGAGAAAGTAGAAGCCGAGGTTTTGTAGAATTGCTAAGAAACATAATAAAAGCTCTCTTCAATTCGGTCGTTGATCTACCTCAGCAAGAGCAATACAATAAATTGAAAAGTACTGATCGACAACAAGGTACAGATAGTAAAGGAAAAAGTCCAGAAGATCTTAATCCAAAAGCAAAGCTTGAAGTGAAAGAAGCAGCTAAAGGATTGAAAGAAAAGTGGCAAAAATCTGATACTAGTAATCAATCTGAAATTGAGGTACCTAATAAAACTACTACCAAAGAAGTTGGCAGCTCCAAAGTAATAGAACGTTAGTTTAACTATTTAATGACTCATTATCTGCAGCAAGTATCGATTCGTGTATCATTTCTGAAATGGTCGGATGAGGAAAGATCGTAGACTTTATGTCGGAGTCTGTTCCTTCTAGTTGCTTTGCAAGAGCAAAATTGCTAATTAACTCTGTTACTTCTGCTCCTATCATGTGAGCGCCAAGAAGTTCGCCTGTTTTTTTATCTATTACTGTTTTCATTAACCCTTCAGTTTCATTGAGTGCAATAGACTTACCATTAAAATTAGAATGAAACTTCCCTATTTTTACATCATACCCACTTTTTATTGCCTGTTCTTCAGTTAGGCCAACACTTGCTATTTGCGGGTGAGAGTAAGTGCAATTTGGTATGCACTCTTTTTTCAATATGTGGGCATTTTTACCAGCGATCTTTTCAATGCAGATCACAGCTTCATGACTTGCCTTATGTGCTAAACATGGATGGCCAGCTACATCGCCTATCGCATACACATTAGGTTCACTTGTTTCATACCATTCATTCGTTTCAATAAACCCAGAAGAGCTCAATTTAACTTTTGTATTTTCTAACCCTATGTTTTCAGTGTTTGCCTGAACGCCAACTGCAACAATTACTCTATCGAATTCTTTGCTCTCACCGCTACTTAGCTGCACTTTGACAGAGTCTTTATTTTTAGTAAAAGTTTTTACACTATTGCTTGTGTATATTTTTATTCCTAGTTTTGTAAATATCTCTTGCGCTAAACTTGAAATATCCTTGTCTTCCAGTGGTAAAATAGAGTCTTTTACCTCTATAATTGTAACATCAACTCCCAAAGTATTATAAAAGCTTGCAAATTCTACTCCAATTGCACCAGATCCTATAATTAGTAGTGATTTTGGTAATTTATCTGGAACCATAGCATGTTGCGCATTCCATACTAATTCTCCATCCACCTCTATTCCAGGCAGATTTTGCGCTCTTACACCTGTTGCTAAAATAATATGCTTGGAAGAAATTTCTTGTTTCTTCTTATCATTAGAAATCCTAATAGTACAGTTGCCTACAAGTTTACCAAGTCCTTGGTGAATTTTGATGTTATTCTTCTTCATCAAATACGCAACACCTTTTGATAACTTATCAACAACGTTTCTTGAGTATTTCACTATCGACTGGATATCAAAGCTTGCATCTTTTATTTTTATACCAAATTCTTCCGATTTTTTTATAAGCCCATAGACTTCAGATGCTCTAAGCAGAGATTTTGTCGGTATACATCCCCAATTTAAGCATACACCACCTAAATTCTTTTCTTTTTCAATAATTGCAGTTTTAAACCCAAGCTGCGCTGCTCTAATTGCCGCTATATAGCCACCAGGGCCACTACCCATCACTGCAATATCATATTCATCCATATTATCTTTTTCTTAAAAGACTATATATAGCAGATGGAGCTGGCGTAATCAACGTTCCTGTTGCCCAAGTAGCTAACTAGCATTCGGATTCTTAGTCATAGAAATAAAATACTTGACAGTTTCAAAAAGTCTGCTTATCATGTGGCTGAAGCTATTTATTTATCTTCAGTCTGTGCAGATAAAATGACAAAAAACTCAATGTATTTGGCGTCTCATGTTTAATTTTTTGCACTATGTGCACTTATGTCTTTAATAAACTTTCAAGGTTTTTACCTATATAAGCTAAAATGCGCTTGTTAAAGCGTTTAAAACAGTAAAAAACGCCGATTAAAAGATAGATAGTGAATAACTAGCTAACAGGGTTTTTTTTGCCTTTTTTCTGCTTAGTAAATTTCTTAACGTTTAAATTTAGATCAGTTGCGGTTTAAAAGCAGCGAGATTAGACGTTTAGAATAAAAAAACGCCAGTTTATAAAGTTAATATAAATAATTAGCCACCAACGGGGCTTTTTTTGCCTTTTTTTCTCATTTGGTAAATTTCTTAAACTCTGTCATTCCGGCGCGTGACGCTGAAATCCAGCCTTATTTTCATTTTTATATAGAATCGAAAATAAGAGGTTTCTTATGTTCATCAAATGGTGTCATTCCAGCGCGTAACGCTGGAATTCAGTGAAAAAAAGAGTGGATCCCAGTATCAAGTACTGGGATGACAGAAAAAAGACTACTTGGATGACATCGCTGGGCCATTCGGGTGACATCCACAATCCTGTCATTACAACGTGTAACAGCTAGAATCCACAACTCTGTCATTCCAGTGCGTGACGCTGGAACCCAGCCTTATTTTCATTTTTACGCAAAATCGAAAATAAGAGGTCTCTTATGTTCATCAAAGGGTGTCATTCCAGCGCGTGACGCTGGAATCCAGTGAAAAAAAGAGTGGATCCCAGTATCAAGTACTGGGATGACAAGAAGAGGGCACTGGGATAACATTATTAGGCTACTTGGATGACATCATTGGGCTACTCGGATGACATCGTAGAGGCTACAGGGATGGACACCTGCAAATTACCTGCTGATTGCAATGTTCGTGACCATAATGCAAGAAGTCTGTCACCATTAAGATCTTACTACATTTTTCCTTATTTTTTCATGACGAAATTTTGTTCACAGAGCCTAGATATTCAACAAACCTCTGCTTGCAATGCGATTAAATGCTTAAATATTCTTCTGGATACTTGTAATTTAGTTGTTTTAATTAACTTAAACTATCAAACGGATGTACCTACACTGAAGCTCATTTTAAGTAATGTAAAGGCTCTCAAAAAAGAAGACAGTGGACTGAAGTCTAGTGTAGCAACATTTATTGATATCTCGAAGGAGTATGCAAAGAAAGAAGAACAATTGACAGAAGAACCTATTTATGTAACTATGAATCCAAGTTCAAAACCTCTGGAAATGAATTTAGATAATAGGATAGTAGAAGCAGTAATTAAAGCACAACAATGGGAACAACTACATATAAGCTTGGAAAGTCTTGGTCCTCAGATGGTGGGTCAGATGTGAATGCAAATAAAGCTCCAAATAAAACAAACAGAATCTGGCCAAGAATAAAATATGCTCTGCAGCAGAAAGGCTTTATAGTTTTGAGTACAAGTGCTTTGATACTTGGCATATCTACAGCTTCAATATATTTGCAAGACAAAGTAAAGTTCATTGCGTTTTTCAAAAACAGTCCAAGCTATGTGACTATACCAGTCATTGTACTTGTTTCGTTGCTTGTAGCTAGTTCAATATTTTGTGCAATAAATCAATTTAGAGATACTGAGGAGTGTCAAATTCAAGGAAAAGATGCAGATGAAATTTTAGATAAAGTGTTGAGTTGTCAGCCAAAAGACAAAGTGATAAAATCTATAAGGCTGAAATATAGTAATGGCACTCATTCAAATTTTACACTCAACGCTTTGGAATCTAAAAATGGTTTCATTGAGATTAACAAAAAGGTAATCAGTAGAACCACTAAAACAGAATCCATCATCAATGATAGGCCTCTACTTGTTGCATTACTAACCGGTGTAGTTGCTACAAACATAATGTTACCTTTAGGAATACTTGCTGTTGATGGTATTGATAACGTACAAAAATTTTACCGTAATCCTCTGACTAATAATGTGGGATTATCATTGCTTATAGGATCAGGTGTACTTGCAATATTCATCATATGCCTTGGCGTACATTACTATAGAAAAACAAATTGTACTAACCTGATGTCTTCTCAAGACAAGATTGAAACTAAAAACATTAATGAAAAATTTATTGAAGAAATAAAACAGGAAAGGATAAATGTTCTGAAGGAAAATCACAGCAAAGATGCCAAATGCAGGAGTTTAACGCTGGAACAGGTTATAGTCCAATCGCATAATGGTAAAGATATTGTGTATGTTTGCTAAGTTTGTTGTTTTACTGCATTTATTAAATGAAAAAATTTTAGTACAAATTAAATGACAGACTTCATTTTCAGTATATATCTGTTAAGGGGTGCATGAAAGAGCTACTTTGTCTAGTGTTAACCCTCCCTTGATTATTAACTTTCTAATATCTTGTTAATAGCCCCAGCTAAATATTTAATGAATTTAGTGATAGCTTACCGTCCGGTTGAAAGCCTCAGTTAAAATTATGAGTAGCTATACAAACAAGCTTTTGCCTTTTTCCCATTCGGTAAAATTTCTAGGCATTTGAGTAAAGCAGTTTAAAAACTGCTAGCATTAAAAACCAAAAAACTTTAAAATAGATACCAACCAGTTCGCTTTTTTTTCCGTTTAGCTTAGATTATGCAAGAAATCCATTGTATTTTAAGAAAAAA
Source organism: Wolbachia endosymbiont of Ctenocephalides felis wCfeJ (assembly GCF_012277315.1). Taxonomy (NCBI): domain Bacteria; kingdom Pseudomonadati; phylum Pseudomonadota; class Alphaproteobacteria; order Rickettsiales; family Anaplasmataceae; genus Wolbachia; species Wolbachia endosymbiont of Ctenocephalides felis. Next base: position 882,747 of record NZ_CP051157.1, read on the forward strand.
TTTATAATCTCTGAATACATTTTTAGTTATATAAAAAACCCATTCTTAAGGATTGTATTTAACTTAAATTCTGGTAAAATGGCTTTGTTAGGATATGAATTAAAATATTTATAAATGGATTGTAATGTCTAGTAATACACCTCAAAATGCAGTCGAAATAGATACATCAGGTAGCATATATACCTACAGGAAACTCAGTGTAGATAAACTTAAGCATGAGTATGAAATCACAGTGGATAGTAGCTATATAGAACAGAAGGTGGATTCTAAATTAGAAGAAATAGCAAAAAACGCAAAGCTGCCTGGGTTTAGGTCTGGAAAGATGCCCTACGATCTTATTGTGACAAATTACAAAAGTGAAGCTTTGAACCATGTGATAAATAATACAATTGACTATTGCTCAAATGATTTAATGGAAAAAATCAAGGTTAAATCTCACCTTTATCCTAAGGTTGATGTTATATCATTACCAGATCTGGATAAAAAGGATGAGAAGGGCAGTTTTGTATATAAACTATCTTTTGAATCAATGCCGGAGGTGCCAGCAATAGATCTTGATAAGATAAACTTGAAGAGAATCGAGGTAAAAATTGAAGAGGAGGATATCAAAGAATTTATTGACTCTATAAAGACAGAGTTTCCTGATCTTGTCTCTGTTGACGACGTTTCTTATCAAGCGCAAAATGGGGATAAGCTGACAATTGACTTTGAAGGACGAATTAGGAACAAACTTTTCCAAGGTGGCAGTGGAAAGAATTTTGAGGTTACTTTGGGGTCTGGTACATTTATTAATGGTTTTGAAGATCAATTGATTGGCATGACAAAAGGAGAAACGAAAAGCTTTAAGTTGAAGTTTCCTCAAGATTATCAGGCAATCTCTCTTGCAGGACAGGAGGCTGATTTTTCCGTTTTAGTTAATGATATTAAAGTTACCCAAGACGCTGGAAGCGATGATGAAGCAGCCAAGAGAATGGGGTTTGAAGATTATTCGTCACTGAAAAATTATGCAAAAAAAGTGATTGGTGGTCAGTGTAAAGAAATGAGAGATCTCTTGATTAAGAAGGAGCTATTTGACTATTTGGATTCTAGTTATAGTTTTGATTTACCTAAAGACGTGGTAAAACAGGAGCAACAGAGAGTGGAAGGAGAATTGAACTCTCAAAATGACTCTTATAAAGAGGCTGAAAAGCGCGTAAAACTTGCAATGTTATTTATGAAGTTTAGTACAGAACATAAAATATCGTTAACTCAGAATGATGTTTTAAATATTATTATAAATCAGTATGTAAGTAAAAGTGCGCCGTTTGATAAAGTGGTTAAGCATTTTAAATCAGACAGGCAGTTTCAAGAGTTAGTTAGGGGACAAGCCCTTGAGCATAAAGTTACAGATTATATAATAGAAAAGGTTAATAAAGAAGAACAGATTATTTCTGTGAAAGAGTTAAAAGAATTATTTGATAATATTTAGTAGGGAAGGGTATGACTCTTATACCAATTGTAATTGAGCAAACTAGTCGTGGTGAGCGTGCTTATGACATATATTCAAGGTTAGTAAAAGAAAGAATAATCTTTGTAACTGGTCCTGTTGAAGATAATATGGCTAGCGTAATAGTGGCACAGCTTTTGTTTTTAGAATCGGAAAACCCTGATAAAGATATTTATATGTATATTAACTCGCCAGGTGGTGTTGTTACTGCTGGTTTATCGATCTATGATACAATGCAGTATATAAAGCCAGATGTTTCAACTCTGTGTATAGGCCAAGCTGCATCTATGGGTTCTCTGTTACTTGCAGCGGGCACAAAAGGTAAGCGTTACTCTTTGCCTCATTCAAGAATTATGATACATCAGCCATCTGGGGGTTATCAGGGCCAGGCAACTGATATAGAAATACATGCTAATGAAATTTTGCGAGTTAAGAAAAAGCTGAATCAGATCTATGAGAAACATACTGGAAATTCACTAAAGAAGATTGAAGAAATGATGGAAAGAGATAAATTCATGGATTCTGAAGAAGCTAAGAAAATTGGCTTGGTTGATAGAGTGATAGCTGAGCGTAAAGATATTAAAGTTGAGTAGAAGGTGAGTTAATGGATAACAATGATGATTTGCACTATTGTTCTTTTTGCAACAAAGCACAAAACGAAGTAGATAAATTAATAACTAACTCTTCGGATGGCTTGAAAGTGTTTATTTGTAATGAGTGCATAGAGTTATCTCATAAAGCAATAAGCCAAAAGAAAGGGGGACCTTTCAATTCAGATTATATGTCTGATGTAAAGTTGCTACTAAAGAAGCCTGAGGATATAAAAAATTTTCTTAGCAAACATGTTGTCGGTCAAGAACATGCACAGCATGTTTTGTCCGTAGCTATGTATAACCATTGTCAATCCATGGCACAAATTCACTCTATAAGTGACATTGAGATCGAAAAATCGAATGTAATGCTCATCGGTCCCACTGGTTCTGGTAAAACTTTATTGGCTAAAACACTCGCTAAAGTCTCAGACGTACCATTTGCTATGGCTGATGCAACAACTTTGACAGAAGCCGGTTATGTAGGTGATGATGTAGAAAGTGTGTTGTCACGTCTATTGCAAGCTGCAAATTACGATGTTGCAAAAGCACAGCGCGGTATAGTGTTTATAGACGAAATAGATAAGATCACAAGAAAATCTGAGAGCACTTCAATAACACGTGACGTTTCAGGTGAGGGAGTGCAGCAAGCTTTGCTTAAAATTATGGAAGGCACGGTTGCTTATGTTCCACCGCATGGGGGACGGAAACATCCACAGCAAGAATTTATACAAGTGGACACTAATAATATATTGTTTATCTGTGGGGGAGCTTTTGAAGGTTTAGATAAAATCATTGAAGCGAGAGAAAGAGGAACATCAGTTGGCTTTGGGGCGGATATCAGCCGGTCTAAAGAGCAAAGGAAAAAAAATACCTTACATGATGTTCAACCTGAAGATTTGATCAAATTTGGTTTAATACCGGAATTTGTGGGGCGGGTTCCAATAACTGCTGTTTTAGATGAGTTAGATCATGAAGATCTAATACATGTATTAATAGAACCAAGAAATGCACTAATAAAACAATACAAGGCATTACTTGCGTTTAGCAAAGTAAACCTTGAGTTTTCAGATGAAGCAATATCTGCGATTGCTAAAAAGGCTATGAGTTATAAAACAGGCGCAAGAATGTTACGTGCTATTTTAGAATCACTTTTGCTTGATGTTATGTATACAGCTGGAAATGGAGGTCTTGAAGGCAGTACAATAATAATCACTAAGGAAATGGTAGAATTAGGAAAAGCAGTGATTAATCATGGTAACAAAAGCAGTGTTATAACAGTTAATGATTAATTGGGAGCATGTGTTATGAACATTGAATGTGCTGTAGACTCTAGTTTTGCTGTATTACCAGTGTTACCCTTAAGAGATGTAGTAATTTTTCCAAATATAGTGGTTCCTTTATTTATAGGCAGAGAAAAATCTATTAATGCGTTGGAGTATGCAATTAATAATGTTTGTCGTAAAAATGAGATTTTTCTTGTGACGCAGCGAGATGGTTCCATTGATAATCCAGGGCCACAAGACCTTTATGAAGTAGGCGTGCTAGCAAATATTGTACAACCATTAATAAAATTACCTGACAATGCAGTAAAAGTTGTAATCCAAGGAGTAAGTAGAGGAAGAATTTTAGAGTATATTAGCTCTCATACCTTATTGCAAGCTAAAGTGGAGTTAAGTCATCATGATGAATGTGAAGAAAATGAAGATAATGTTGATCTGGAGGCTTTGAGGCGATCTGTTATAAATGCATTTGATAGTTGGTGCAAGCTGAACAAGAAAAATCAGCCTGAAGTTGTTGTCAATCCCATAGAGCAAATCAAAGAAATTGATCAGCTCGTGGACACAATAGTTTCATATTTAAATATAAAAGCATCAGATAAACAAAGTATACTTGAGACTTACGGTCCAGGAGAGCGTTTAAGAAAAGCTTTTACTTTGATTGAGAGAGAAATAAGCATTTTGAATGCACAAAACCGTTTATATAAAACAATTAAATCACAAGTTGAGAGCACTCAGAAAGCTTACTATCTTAACGAGCAATTAAAAGCCATACAGAAAGAATTAGGCGAATTTGAAAATGGAGAAGAAGGAAATACAATAAATGAATTTGAGAAAAAAATAAGTGAAACAAAACTTTCCCAGGAAGCAAGAGAAAAAGTCATCACTGAGTTGAAGAGATATAAGAAAATGAATCCCATTTCTCCTGAAGCTACAGTTATATCTAATTATCTGTATTGGTTACTTGACCTGCCATGGGGCAAATACAAGGATGTAAAAATTAATTTAAACGCAGCTAAAAAAATCCTAGATGAAAATCATTATGGTATAGAGAAAGTAAAAGATAGGATAATAGAATTTTTAGCAGTATTAAAGAGGGTAAAAGAGATAAAGGGTCCCATACTTTGTTTAGTTGGACCACCTGGTGTTGGTAAAACTTCTTTAGCTAAATCTATGGCAAAAGCAATAGGAAGAGATTTTGTCCGCATCGCTCTTGGTGGTGTGCGTGATGAATCTGAAATACGTGGCCATAGGAAAACTTACATTGGTTCAATGCCTGGCAAAATTATTCAACACATGAAAAAAGCCAGTTCATGCAATCCGCTCTTTTTACTTGATGAAATAGATAAGATGGGTTCTGATTCGCGTGGTGACCCTGCATCTGCATTGCTTGAAGTTTTGGACACTGAGCACAATAAGCACTTTACGGACCATTACTTAGAAGTTGAGTTTGATCTTTCAAGTGTGATGTTTGTAGCTACAGCAAACAGTTTAAACTTGCCGTATCCTTTACGTGATAGGATGGAAATCATACAATTGTCTGGTTATACTGAGGATGAAAAAGTTAGTATTGCTAAATATCATCTGATTCCCAAGTTGAAGGAAGAGCATGGTTTGCGTCAAAAGGAATGGAGTATTACTGGCGATGCGCTTTATAAGTTGATACGTTTGTACACACGTGAAAGTGGCGTTCGTAGTATGGAAAGGGAGCTTGCGAAGCTCATGAGAAAAGCAGTTAAAAAAATATTGACTGATAAAAGTAAGAAAATATCTGTAGGAACTGACAATTTACAGGATTATTTAGGGGTACGTAAATATACCTTTGGTATTGCAGAAAATGAGAGTTTGGTAGGAGTGGTAACTGGACTTGCCTACACTGAAACAGGTGGTGATATCTTAACGATAGAGTCAGTCCTGATTCCAGGTAAAGGAGAAATAAAATACACGGGAAAACTTGGAGAGGTGATGCAAGAATCTATAAAAGCCGCATATAGTTATATCCGGTCAAATTGTCTGTTTTTTGGAATAAAGCCTGAAAAATTTAAAAGTAACGATATACATTTGCATATACCTGAAGGTGCTGTACCAAAAGATGGACCTTCTGCTGGTAGCGCAGTATGTACGTCTATTGTTTCTCTTATGACAAATATACCAGTTGATAAAAGTGTTGCTATGACAGGTGAAGTAACGTTGCGGGGTAGAGTTTTGGCTATTGGAGGCTTGAGAGAAAAGTTGCTTGCAGCACTCAGAGGGTCTATCAAAACTGTGATTATACCTAGCGAAAATGAAAAGGATATACAAGAAATTCCTATAAATATTAAGGAAAAGGTCAACATAGTTTTTGTCAAGAACATTGATGAAGTGATAAAAATTGCTTTGATACGGCCCACTATTCCAATCAAGAACGATACAGGAAATAGTACACCATCTTCCTCTGTAAAAGATAAAGACGGTAACTTTTCTGAGCTGGACACACTAAAGCATTAGATGTAGAGTTAGCGTTTTACAAAGATTTTATCAATAATACGCATATCAATTATGCTCCAATCGCTAAAAGTGAAATCAGTTGTATTCTGCAGATGGCCTAAGTAATCCCATGCGCCATTAGGATTATCTTCAGGCAGTTTGACTGTGGAACCGTTATCAAGTATGATGTTCCATCTTCTTCCCCCTACATAAACACAAGAAGAAATATGGTCTCTTAATTGAGTTTTGCTCTTTAATATATCTTGAACAAATTTTAGGTTCGATAGCGAGTTTTGTCCTGTAATCACAACAAGATTATCTATTGGATAGTCATCTACAATCACTTTACCTTCGTAATCGATTACTGAAGTCCTGTTACCATCTTTCCATAGAGCAAACGGTTTATGTTCATCTATGTTAATATGTAAGGTGTTGGGCAAAGTTCTATAAATTCTTACGTATTTTATCCATTTGCTTGCGGACTGTATGTTATCAGCAAGTCTTGAAAGCGATACATACATAATCGGTTGCGTTTTATCTACTAAACCTAAAATGTCCTTTTCGTTTGTGAATTTATTGCCAGTTACAACTACTTCATCGATTGAAAATCCACTGCTGAGTAACAAACTGGATAAATGATCATTACACCAAGTGAGGTAATAATTAAATCGATTTGTGATTTTATCAAGTGAGCTATAGAGTACTAGCGTAAGAAAGAGTGCTGTTATGATAACCAAAGCACACTTACGGAGAAAACTCCTTTGGCTTCTAGTAACACTGCTTAGCATTCACTTGGTCTCCAATACTTTTATGCTGCAAACTATCTTCAACGATAATTTTAACAAATTCATTAAAATTGATTCCTTTTGTCAACTTTGCAATTTCTGGCACTAACGATAACTCAGTAAAACCAGGGTGTGTATTGATCTCAAGCATTTTGAGAGTGTTATCCTTAGGGTTATAACGAAAATCTGAACGAGAAAGAGTTTTGCATCCTAGAAACTGATGAACTTTCAATGCATATTCCAAGGTCATTTTATATATATCATCAGGAATTTCAGCAGGAAATATATGCTCTGCAAATCCATTTGTATATTTTGCTTCATAATCATAGAATTTATTTTTTGGTCGTATTTCCATAGTGCCAATTGCCTCATCTAGCAATACAGCAGTGTGTAACTCTACATCAGGTACATACTCTTCTATGATCATCAAATCTCTTGAATAGTCTTTTGTCATCCCAGTACTTGATACTGGGATCCGTTTTTCTTTTTCCTGGTCACGCATTGGAATGGAACAAAACATGTTTCTTAATTTTAAATAATCATCATGCAAGAAAACTATGTGCACTCCAATGCTCGAGCCTTCATTAATTGGTTTTAAGACGTACGGATATTCAATTTTAATATTGTTTTTTAGTACATCTTCTCGACTAATTATGTATCCTTTTGGAGTATCAATACCGAGGGACCGGAATATATGCTTGGACATTGCTTTATTCATAGCAATAGCTGAAGCCATGACTCCCGAGTGTGTATACTTTATACCTAAAATTTCTAATAAACCCTGAATGCAGCCATCTTCACCATAAGTTCCATGCAGAGCAATAAAAGCAAGATCGGGATTAATTTTTTTCAGCTTTTCAGTAATGTTGCTGTCAACATCTATTTCTATTGTATTATACGAAAGGTTGTCGAGCGCCTTTTTTACCGCTTTTCCGCTCATCAGTGATATTTCCCTTTCACGAGAGAATCCACCACTCAAAATTGCTATAGTTAGAACCATGGTCACTCTATATTTTACTATATAGCATACATAAAGGTGCTCTTACCTTCAATAGAAACCTACTGTTATAGCTAAAGTAACTGAGATTTACCGATGATTTGACAAATCTCCGTTCTACTATGCTTTAACGGATTAGTTGGTATTGAATAATATTAAAAACATAAACAACACCCCCACTACCAGCAATCAAAAACAACAACCGTGGGAGTTTCCTTTTCTTTCAGTAGCATTATTCTAGATTTTCGCCAAAATAAGCTGCTTTGTCTTTTTTTTCTTTATACTCTTCTGCTTCATCCAGAGGTTGTTTTTTAGCCGTGATGTTTGGCCACTTCTGTGAATATTCCACATTTATGTCATAAAACAACTTGAAAGTTTTTTGTTCACTGCTCAGTAACTCTTCATCTAGTTCTAAAATTTCTTTTATTGAATCATCAGTTATAATTGCATCTACCGGACATTCGGGTATGCACACTCCGCAATCAATACATTCATCTGGATTAATCACGAGCATATTCTTGCCTTCATAAAAGCAGTCAACAGGACACACTTCTACACAATCTGTATATTTACATTTTATGCATTTATCCGTAACAAAATGTGTCATAAAGTAATGTATATTTGTACATCTTGGGTACACTAAACTAATAAGAAATTCAAGTCTTTTGGTTATTATTATAGTTTAAATGCTAATAAATATTGGGTATCTTCTAAGTAATTGAAAGAAAATCCCTTTATGAAGATAAATAAATTGAATAATGAAAAATTAGAGATATGGTTGAGCCTAGCTAGGGCTTTAGGACCAACGAAGTTTTATAGTGTGCTAAGGGCGTGTGGATCGTTGGAGGAAGCATTAAAATATCTGAATGGGCTTACTAACGATAAAAAGATATATAGCATTCAAGATGCACGAAAAGAAATCGATAGTGCGGAAAAAATTGGAGCTAAAATCATACCTGCATGTGATCCAGATTACCCTGACATTTTAAGAAATATACCGGGTTGTCCTGCTGTAATAACTGCACTTGGCGATGTGTCGTTATTAAGTCGTGAGATAATTGCAATAATCGGTGGTCGTAATTCTTCGGTGAATGGGAGAAATTTTGCCAGCAAGCTGGCACTTGATTTGAGTGAAGCAGGGTTCATTGTTGTTTCTGGGCTTGCAAGGGGAATCGACACTGCAGCGAACAGTGTGATATACAAAAATCATCCTACCATTGCTGTTACAGCAAGTGGAATTGATGTAGTGTACCCAAAAGAAAATTCTGATCTATACAAGAAAATCACTGAAGATGGTGGATTGGTTATAACTGAGCTTCCATTTGCAACTAAACCAAAGCCTCAGTATTTTCCTCAAAGGAATCGTATTATATCTGGTTTATCACTCGGTGTAACAGTGATTGAAGCATCAAAAAGTTCCGGTTCTTTAATAACAGCAAATTTTGCTTTGGATCAGGGAAGGGAAGTGTTTGCAGTTTCTGGTTTTCCTTTGGACTTGCGCTCTAGTGGTAGCAATTATTTAATTAAGAATGGTGCTAAACTTATCGAATCCGCTGACGATATAATAGAGAGTATTAGGTTTAGTTTACCTCCTCGGCAAAAGAGCCTATTTGATATTGAGCACGTTAACCAGGAAAATGGGAAACAGAAAAAATTGCAACAAGCAAAGTCCGTTATAGTGAGTCATATCAACTCAGTACCCATTGATATAGATGAGCTTATCTTAACAAGTGGACTGTCCACAAATTTGGCTTTAATGGCTCTCTTAGAACTGGAGCTGGAAAGTAAAGTAGAGCGTTCACCAGGGAATAAGGTGTCAATAATTTTCTGATTGTTCTTGCTACAAAACTTCACTTTCTTCTATTATGCAGTGAGCCAAGTCAAGAAAGGTGAACCTGTCTCTTGTTGCAAATGCAAGATTGACCACTTTGCAATATTGCTCTTTGTTCCAACTTAGGTGCTCTGGCAAATGTGGAATTGATAAATCTTCAAATATTTTCTGTAGGCGTTTTGCAGGCAGTAAATTTTGTTTAATCAAGCTGGAAATATTATTCCATTCTTTATGAAGGATCCCTCCAATTTTTTGCTGCAGAATTTGCTTATGTTTTAAAATTTTTATAAATTCGGTATTGCCAAAGTACTCTGCTAAATCTTCTGTCATCCCAGTGCCCAGACACTGGGATCCATACTTTATTTTCTGGATTCCAGCGTCACGCGCTGGAATGACACCAGAGTAGTTTATTGGTTTCATGGTAGGATTTTGTATTGATAATATCTTTTCCTGCAAATTAGCCATGGTGAGCGTTGTAACAGCAATTTTTTCACCATGTAGTGAAGAATAATCTTTTGTTACCATTTCCATTGCATGAGCTATCATATGCTCTCCTTGGCTTGCAGAATGGCTACCTTTTGATATTGCCATTCCCAGTCCTGAGATTAGTAAGGCTTCCATAAGCAATAAGACCACTTTTTTACTTCTTTTTGCAAGTGCTAGGTGCTCTCTAAGCAAAATTTTCTCCAGATCGCGAACAAGTGCGAAAGGTAATGCATTATATTCTGTGCCAAGTAGCAGATGAGATAATAGCCAATCGGCTTCTACTGTTGAACGACAGATAAAATCCGCAAATCCGCTTAATGTAAGGCACAGTGGTGCATTGGCGATTATATTGATGTCAATGTATACTGCCTTGGGAAGATGTGCTGCGAACGATTTTTTATGCCCATCTACTAATACTGAAGCATTTGCAGAGGTATAGCCGTTCATAGAAGCTGCTGTTGGGAACGATATGTAATCTTTTTTCTCGAGGTAGCTTGCATACTTGCAAATATCATTAACAGTGCCGCTACCAAATGCAACTATTAAGTCGTTATCTTTTGCCTTGTTTCTAACTAGATTGACGGTTTCGAGAGAAGCAACACTGTTCGGTGTCGTTTCTCTACCTGGTGTCATTCCAGTGCTTGACACTGGAATCCATACTTCTTTTTTTTGGATCCCAGTGTCGGAGCACTGGGATAACAGAATTTTGGAAGCATCCGAGATGATATAGGATTTTGCAAGAGGCCTAATGGTATTACTAGGAACAATTAGATGAGAGATTTTATTAAGTACGTTTTTATTCAAAAGCTCTACCGTATTCTCGTCTGCAACTAAGAAAATATCATTTCCGTGTTGTGTGCATATTTCATAGATATTGTCAACGAGGTGATGATCTACTATTACTTCCCTTATAAGAGTTTGCTTGGCTTGGTGTAATATTTGCTTTAAATAGTGCATAAGATGTCTACAATATAGTAATATCAGTATTTCAAGGTTGATATGAAGATTGACCCTGTAGAACTAACTAAGAAATTGATTTCTTTTAAGAGTATAACACCAAGGGATAATGGAGCAATAGAGCATATAGCAGCAATTCTCAAGAAAAGTGGTTTTGACTGTAGGATTTTAGAGTTTGGTGATAGTGAAACTAAGGTCAAAAATCTATATGCTAAATATATAAATGGGGTGCCAAACTTATGTTTTGCGGGCCATGTTGATGTTGTACCGCCAGGCCAATTGAAGGATTGGCAGTCCGATCCGTTTAAGCCGGAAGTGAGGGATGGAATGTTGTATGGAAGAGGAGCATCTGACATGAAAAGTGGAGTAGCCGCATTTATTACTGCCATGGTAAATTTAATTGAGGAAAAGTTTCAATTCAATGGTTCAATAAGTGCATTGATTACCAGCGCTGAAGAGAGTACGGAAGAATATGGAACAAAGGCAGTTTTAGAATGGATGGAAAGTAAGCAAAAAAAGATAGATTATTGCATAGTTGCTGAGCCAACCAGTAGCGAGAAACTAGGTGATACTATAAAAATAGGCAGAAGAGGTTCTGCAACATTCAAATTAATTTGCCATGGAAAACAAGGGCACGTTGCCTACCCAGACTTGGCTGATAATCCAATATATAAGATGATGTCGATATTAGATAAGGTGAAAAATACTACTTTTGATCATGGTAATAGATATTTTCAGCCTTCAAATTGCGAGATTACTACTATTGATGTTGGAAATGATACCGACAATCTAATACCTGATTCAATAACTGCAAACTTCAACATTCGTTACAACAATATGCAAACACCTGGCGGTTTATATAAGTTAATTGATGAAATATGCTCCAGTGTGACTAACGATTATAAACTCTCCATGTATAACAGTAGGGACGCTTTTCTCTCTACTCCCGAGAGGGATACTGATATTATGCTTGATGCAATAAATAAAGTTACCAATATCGACGCTGTACTGAGCACAAGTGGCGGCACATCTGACGCTGCATTTATCAAAGATGTTTGCCCAGTGATTGAATTTGGGATGATCAATAAAACTGCACATCAGGTAAACGAATGCGTGTCAGTGGACGATATACACAAATTGACAACTATATATAAGGAATTTATAAAAAACTATTTCTACCCCACTAATAAAATATTAAATCAAATTAATGTAATTGGTAATATACCTGATGGTCCATTGCTAGCTTGAGGTATCTTCTGGATTGGTAGAACTGACTAATTAGAAAAATTCTTAAAGGATAAAGAAAACTTGCATATAAATTCATCATGGTATAAAATTACAGTTGTTTTAAAATGAAGAGGTTGTTTATGAATCTTGTGACAAAATCTGCTATCGATTTTACTACTCCGGCTGTTCTCTCTGACGGAGAAATGGTTGATGACTTTTGTCTGAGTAAGCATGTAAAAGGTAAGTATGCTGTCCTTTTTTTCTATCCACTTGATTTCACCTTTGTCTGTCCAACTGAGTTAATATCGTTTAGTAACAAAATAGAGGATTTTTCAAAACGTGATGTCGAAGTTATAGGAGTAAGCGTAGATTCAAAGTTCTCACATCATAAATGGCGAGAAACTCCAGTTAATGATGGTGGTATTGGAGGAATTAGCTACACTTTGGTGTCTGATATCAAAAAGTCTATATCAAGAGATTATGGAGTATTACACGATGACTCAGTTGCACTGAGAGCAACTTTCGTTATCGATGATGAGTTTATCGTGCGTCATCAGTCGATAAATGATTTGCCTTTAGGACGTAATATCGATGAGTTTATTAGAATTATTGATGCAATTAAGCATAACAAAAAGCATGGTGAGGTATGTCCAGCAGGGTGGAAGAAAGGTAAGCCAGCAATGCAGGCAAGCGATGAAGGAGTAGCCGACTATCTAAATTCATATAGTGAAGAATTATAGATGGGGCAACTTAGTACAAAAGTTCTTATTATTGGCTCTGGAGCAGCGGGTTATTCTGCTGCTATATATGCAGCACGTGCGAACTTGGAGCCGATTGTAATAACAGGAATGCAACCTGGTGGTCAGCTTATGATTACTACAGATGTTGAAAATTATCCCGGTTTTATTTCGATACAAGGTCCAGAGCTTATGGAGCAAAAGAGGTTGCATGCAGAGAAAGTTGGGGCAAGAATAATAGATGATGAAATAAAGAGTGTCGAACAACTTGACGGCTCTAATGAACATAGGTTTAAGTCTTTCGGTAATACTCACGACTATTATTCAAATGCAGTTATAATTGCATCTGGTGCGCAAGCGAAATGGCTTGGACTGGAGAGTGAAAAGAAATTTCAAGGTTACGGAGTCTCAGCATGTGCAACTTGCGATGGTGCATTTTTTAGGAATAAAATTGTAGCTGTTGTAGGTGGTGGAAATACTGCTGTTGAAGAGGCGATATTTTTAACTCGATTTGCCAAAGAAGTTATATTAATACATAGGCGCGACAAATTAAGAGCAGAGAAAGTAATGCAAGATAGACTCTTTAAAAACGATAAGATAAGAGTCATCTGGAACCATACTGTGGAGCAAATTCATGGAGAAGAAAATCCAAAAAAAGTGATTGGCATTAAAATTAAATCAACGGAAACCGATAAAATCCAGGAATTGAAACTGGATGGGGTATTTATTGCCATTGGGCATGCACCAAATACAAGTGTTTTTAAGGGCTTTGTTAAAATGGATGAGCAGGGTTATATAATTACAAAACCTGGAACAACTTTAACTAGTAGAGCAGGGGTGTTTGCTGCAGGTGATGTTCAGGATAAAATATATCGCCAGGCAGTAGTTGCCGCAGGAACTGGGTGCATGGCTGCACTTGATGCAGAAAAATTTCTAGAATGTGTAAGTGATCAAAGAGTTAAAAAATAGAAAATATACTAGATAGCTCTTTTTGAAAGGAAATAAAGGTTCATTGTTATTTTCTTTTTTTTATTGTATGGTGATATTAGTGAGTTATTAGGAGGATTTGATATGTCTAATTTAGATGAATCAACAAAAAAGTTATTTGGCGCTATTGATGCTGAAAACCTAGAAGATTTTAAGCAAGCTCTGGCAGAAGGTGCAGATGTTAATGCGTTTGATGATGGATATACACCACTAATGACTATTATTATAAGTAACAATAACAGCCCTATATGCTTGAAAATGATGATGTTACTTTTACAGCATCAAGATTTAAATGTTAATATTCAAGAGCCTAAAGAAAATAATACAGCTCTACATCTAGCCTTCCGCATGGAAAATAGGAATTTTGTACAGATATTATTTACACATCCTAATTTGAATTCAGACATTAAAAATGATTATAATGATTGTTATGGGATGAACAGGAGTTATACTCCCAAAGAATATGTTGAACAAATTGGAAGAGAACAGAGAAAAGACTTCTCGCATCTTACAGTAGAAACACAAAAAGCACAAAAAGGAAAGCAGTTATTAGATGCTCTTGCTGGCAAAAGCATTTACCAAGCGAAAATGCTTTTGAGCCAAAAGCTTAATCCTAACTGCTGGGAAAGAAACAAAAATGGAGAAATAGAAACACCACTTAGCCTAATTATCAAATCGTGTTTACAAATAGTAACGAGAAATAAAGAAGAAGTACTGACTAAACTTTTAAAACATAAAGAGCTAGATTTTAGTCAAATGAAACCAATACAAGCTATAGAGCAAAATCCACGGTTAAAACAAATAATCAAACAAGCTATGACAGAGCAATTGACTGATGCCATTAATAGCAAGGATTTAGATGATGTGAAAAAATTAGTAGAAGATAATCGCTTTATGAATTATGCAATTGTTGTTGTTGCGTTGAAAGATGTTGGCGATCCAATTAAATCTATTAAGAATTATTTAAATGAAAAATTTCCTGCAAGTGTGGAACAGTCTTTAGCAGACATGAATGATACACCAGTAGGTTTTGAAGAGTTTGTACAAGAACTTGTAGACGAACTTGAAAAGGCAAAAGCTCAACTTGCAGAAAAGGAAAGAGAGCTGAATAGTATCAAACGGGCGAAATTGAATCAACAAACAAGAATGAGTGTTCTGACAGATCAAGTAATCCAACTGACTAGGGAAAAAAGTCAACTTGAAAATCTTAGAGATGAACTTGAAAGAACAAAGGCTCACCTTGCAAAAAAAGAGCAAGAACTGGACACGATTATACATAAAGAAGCAAATAGTGCAAGAGATTTGAACCAAGAAAAACAAGAAAAACGAATAAGGACTCTTACTAATCAGGTAAATCAACTTACTAAAGAAAATGCTCAACTTCGAGCTCAAAACCAAAATTTTAAAAACAAAAAATCCTCAGAGGCAAGCGCTCCTGGTAAAAGGCAAAGTAACCACGCTTCTGTATTTTTTATATTGTCTGGGGCATTTACTGTTGGCGCATGTTTAACAATACCTGACTTGGAAATATGTATTCCGCTTGCTGTTGTTGCACTGGGCCTTTTTTTAATAGGGTGTTATCTTTTATGCAAGAAAAATGAGCAAGACATAGGACCTAGTGGCATTACTGATAATCCTCGAATTAAAATGGTTTTGGCTTCTTCTCCAAGCTCTTCTGAAAATTTTTATACATGTTAAAAACATCTTGATAATTTAGGTGAGTATAAACTTGGGTAGTTTCAAGGCTTGAATGGCCAAGCAGTTGTTGTATAGACCTTATGTCAACATTTTCCTGAAGCAAATGAGTAGCAAAACTATGACGGAATGCATGTGGAGATAGGATTTCTGGCAAATTTAATATTCTTCTTATTTTCTGTAAACGATTAGCGACATAAGTTCTTTTCAATTTTTTTCCTCTTACTCCCACAAAAAGATATTGTTCTTCATTAGCAATGCCAAAATAGGGACAAGCTTTTATATACTCTTGTATGCACTTTTTTACTACCGGAAGAATAAATACCTGCCTTTGTTTGTTTCCCTTACCCGTAATTATTAGGTTCTCGCCACTTACATCACTGACTCTAAGACTCAGCGCTTCACTGATTCTCAGACCTGTACCATATAACAAAACAATAATTGCAATTTCTCTTTTTACTACCCAAGGTTTGCCAAGGTCAGATAACTTCACTACATGCTGGAATGACAAAGAAGAGTGAGTCCCTTGCAAGTAATAGTTATGCAAGAAGAAGTCTACTAAAGTTTTTATATCAGATATTGATAATGCTTTAGGCAAAGTTTTTCTTTGAATCGGCCTTGATAGGGAAAATACAGCCTCATTGTTTATTTCATAATTGTTTTTTATATACCTGAAAAAATTTCTGATTACTGACAATGCACGAGTGTTAGATCTCGCATTCACGCCTCTCGCATAACGAAAGCTCAGCCAACTTCTGAGTTCAGGTACGCTCAATTTTTCTAAAGAGTCAACATTTACTTCTCCACCAATATGAGTACCGAGGAAATTTATAAAATCTTTCAAATCCCTCATGTATGATTCTAAAGTGTTAGGTGAGTAAGACCTATTGCACCTCAGCCACTCATGCCAATTTTCGATGATCGAACTGAGGTTATTTTTTGAAGAAGGCATCGATACATGCGTCGCGGAAAGCTTCGTTTATATCAGGGTGAGAGTGACAAATTCTGTATATATCCTCTGCTGCTGCGCCGTATGCCATTGCAACTGCTGCTTCGTTAATGAGTGTGTCAGCATATGCTCCGATGATATGTACACCCAGTATTGTATCTGTAGCGCTGCAAGTTAGTACTTTCACGAATCCTTCGGCATCATCGGTGATTTTTGCTCTGCCATTTGCGGCAAATTGACATTTGCCAACTTTATATTTTCGACCAGTACTTTTCAGCTCTTCTTCGGTTTTACCAATTGAAGAAACCGCAGAGTGAGTGTAAATAACAGATGGTATGATCCCATAGTCAACATGAGGTGACTGCTTTGCTATTATCTCTGCAACTGCCACTCCTTCCTCCTCTGCTTTATGAGCAAGCATTGCTCCACCAATCACGTCACCAATAGCAAATATTCCTTTCACATTAGTTTCATATCCGCTGTTAACTTGAATGAAACCACGATTATCCTTCTCCACCTTCTCATCAATACCAAGACCCTCGGTGCATGGTTTGCGACCTACTGCAATGAGCACCTTGTTTGCCTCTATAGTGTTTATTTGGCTATCTTGAGTAGAGCAAACTTTTATACTGAGAGAATTACTATTTTGTTTTATCTCCTCAACTTTAGCGCTGAGTAAGAATTTTATTCCTTGTTTTTGCAGACTAGAAAGTAGAGACTTACTGAGTTCTCTATCCATTGCTGGAGCAACTCTATCAAGAAACTCAACCACAGTAACCTCAGATCCTAGTCTACTCCATACAGAGGACATTTCAAGTCCTATTGCTCCCGCTCCAATCACAACAAGAGTTTTTGGTACTTCAGTTAAAGATAATGCTCCGGCGGAAGAAATGATGTTTTTCTCGTCAATATTAATTCCTGGCAGAGAACTAACATCAGAACCGGTTGCAATTACTATATTTTTTGTCTTCAACATCTTGCCTTCAACTGAAACTCCAAGATTATCCCGATCAAAAGCAGTAATTTTCCCAAGTCCGTTGATTTTAGTGATCTTGTGAAGACTGAACAGATATTCTATGCCTTTTCCAAGTTCCTGAACTCTGGCGTCCTTGTATTTCAACATTTCTTTTAAGTCAAAACTCACATCCTTAACTTTTATGCCAAGTTTTGACAGGTCATTTTTCGTGTGAACGTACTGATAAGAGGAGTGAAGTAACGCCTTAGACGGTATGCACCCGACTCGCAAACACGTGCCACCAAAAATACTGTTCTTATCTACACAGGCAACCTTCAATCCAAGCTTTGCAGCAGTGATAGCACACTTATAACCGCCTGGGCCACCACCTATAACAATCAGATCATAATCAGTCATAAAAAACAAACCTATTTTCTAAAGAATAAACACCATTTCCTTCAGTTGTTATATATATCTTGTCATGGATAAATACTGGAGCATGAAACACATTACCAGGTACTTCGATTGCTTTTCCTGTGCTTTTAGATCCAGGAAAAGCGAATATAGAACCTTTATTACTCGTTACCCATAACGTATGAGCATATATAATTGGAGCAAACAATTGCGTGTTTTCTATTAAATCGGACGTCCAAACTGTTTCTCCGTTTTGTATATCAATGCCAATTATTTTATTATCTTTAGTAACTATAAAAATTCTACCGCCGGATTTTTGTTTATCCGCAGGGATAAGAGGACTATAATATGACAAAATATCTGATACGCTTTTCGCTTGCAAGGGTTTTGACCATAAAATATTTCCTGACTTTACGTCAATACCATAGATATAGGAATTGCTTGTTGCTACTGAAATATCACCGAGCACTCTTGGTGTAGTAGTTACATCTGTAAGCTGTGTATCCAAAAGATTTGTAACCAACTTTTGGCTCCACAATTTTTTGCCATCTTCATCAAAAGCTATTAGCTCACCGTTTGAAAATGGCGCTATTATCTTATCATTAGAAATTGCAGGCGATACAGAATATAAACCCCTAACCTCATTAATACCATTTTGATAAGCCCAAATAGAGTTGCCATCTTTTATATCAAACACATGTAGGTAGTTATCAATGGTTAATACTACCAATTTATTATTTATTACTGCTGCTTTTCCTCTTGCTGGAGCTCTCAACTCTTTTTCCCATTGGACTTCACCAGTTCTTGCATCTATTACGTGTAGAACGTTATCCACTATAAGGAAAACATTTCCTCCATAGCGTGATAGACTCATGTTACCGATTTTTTCTCTGTGTGGAAGGTGCAATTTCCAATTCAGAACTTTTGAGTTATTAACATCAAAAGAATATAAAGTACCATACTTATCTGCCAGAATAACACTGTTTTCTGTAAGCACTGGAGCTACATACCCTTGAGACAATTTTTTACCCACTAGACTTATTCTTTCGCTTGCCATTGCGTAACTGTTACACAATAACATTATCATAACAATTATTACTTTCATTACTTATTGAATACAAGACTTATTAATATACATACTAGAAATCCTTACCACAACGAAAATGTTCTTATTATACGTTGGAAATACCAACTCATGAAAGAATTATTACGTAAGAATACATACAACAAGCTGTAATGATGATTCACTAAATCATTGTAAACCTCAGTCACTTTAGCTTATATTGTTTTCAAAAAAGTCAAAGATTGAAATAAATTTCTTGCATTATTCTCCTGTCATCAAAACATCTTCCCCTTATCATCCTTATTTATTCTCTTCTTTATTATCTATGTCTTGATAATCAAAATCTACCACTTTTTCTTCCTCACTACCTGTTGTGGATGAATTGGCAGAGTTTTTTCTACCTTGTTGTTGAGATTCTTTATACATAGCTTCTCCAAGCTTCATAGATAATTGAGAGAGACTGGTAACTTTCTGCTGTATTGAATCAGCGTCATCAATGTTATCAGACTTGCTAGCTTCTTTTAACTCATTAACTGCATTTTCAATAGCAGATTTATCTTCTGGTGAAACTTTATCACCATATTCTTTCAGAGACTTCTCCGTAGAATGAACTAAGCTATCTGCTTGGTTTTTCACTTCAATAAATTTCTTACGTTTCTCATCTTCTTGTGCTTTTTCTTCAGCTTCTCTTACCATGCGATTTATTTCCTCATCGGACAAACCACCTGAAGACTGAATACGTATTTTCTGCTCTTTCTTAGTAGCTTTATCTTTCGCAGAAACATGCACTATTCCATTTGCATCTATATCGAACGTTACTTCGATTTGAGGCACTCCACGAGGAGCAGGCGGGATCCCCTCCAAACTAAATTGGCCAAGTAGTTTATTATCAACTGCCAATTTCCTCTCACCTTGATAAACCTTAATGTTAACAGCTGTTTGGTTATCTTCTGCAGTTGAAAACACCTGAGATTTTTTAGTAGGAATCGTAGTATTACGCTCAATAAGCGGAGTAAACACTCCCCCTAAAGTTTCAATACCCAGAGAAAGTGGTGTCACATCAAGCAATAGTACGTCTCTTACATCACCTTGAACAATTCCTGCTTGTATTGCAGCTCCAATTGCCACAACTTCGTCAGGATTTACTCCTCTATGAGGATCTTTGCCAAAAAACTCTTTAACTTTCTCTATTACTTTTGGCATACGAGTCATGCCCCCAACAAGCACCACTTCACCTATCTGACCAGCAGACAAACCAGCATCCTCAAGAGCCTTTTTGCAAGGAACCATAGTTCTCTCAATTAAATCATTCACTAAGCTTTCAAGCCTCGCCCTTGTTAATTTCATATTCAAGTGCTTTGGACCGCTTGCATCAGCTGTAATAAATGGCAAATTTATCTCTGTCTCCATTGCGCTTGACAGCTCAATTTTCGCCTTTTCTGCAGCTTCTTTAATTCTCTGCATAGCCATCGGATCATTTTTTAAGTCAATGCCATTACTTCTTTTGAACTCATCTAGTAAATAATTTACTACTGCATTATCAAAATCTTCACCGCCAAGATGAGTATCGCCATTCGTAGCTTTTACCTCAAAAACTCCGTCACCTATTTCAAGTATTGAAACATCAAATGTACCACCACCAAGGTCATATACTACTATTGTGTGCCCATGCTTCTTATCAAGACCATAAGCAAGTGCTGCAGCAGTTGGTTCGTTCACTATCCTAAGTACGTTCAATCCAGCAATTTTTCCTGCATCTTTTGTTGCTTGGCGTTGAGAGTCGTTAAAGTAAGCTGGTACCGTTATTACAGCATCCTTTACTTCTTCCCCAAGATAAGCCTCTGCTGCTTCTTTCATGTTTTGCAGTATAAATGCACCAATTTGACTAGGAGAGTATTCTTTATTATCAGTTGTTTTAACCCATGCATCACCACTTTTTGCTGCAAACACTTTATACGGCACATTTAGATTTTTTATCTCGGGATCACTATATTGACGACCTATCAATCTCTTAGTAGCAAAAAAGGTATTGCTTGCATTTGTAGTTGCTTGTCTTTTTGCAGGAGCACCAATCAACCTCTCTCCCGATGAAGTAAATGCAACTATAGATGGAGTAGTTCTTGCCCCTTCTTTATTCTCTATTACTTTCGTATCCTTGCCTTGCATTATTGCAACACAAGAGTTTGTCGTTCCAAGATCTATACCTATTGCTCTTCCCATAATGAACACTCCCTTATAAATATTACTTGATATGAGAATATATAAGTATGAAATTCGTCAATTACAAGTCCCTTTTAGGATTCTTAGCTAACTATTAGAACTCAAAAGGCGTGAAAGCCACTTAGTTAACCAAAAGTTATTTTGTAACCCACCGGAATTATCAGTTTTCTCATTGTTACCGCTTTCAATTTTGTAACCAGAGTTTTGTAGCGGCTTACAATCATTTACGCTAACGTCATCCCCTCGTTTTAAAATGAATGTGTCAATACTCAAACCGTTATCAGCAATAACGTTCAATTTAATATTAAACTCTTTTTCGATCGTAAAAACTGTATCGCGCTTATTATTGAAAATGTGTGAGATAATTGAACCGTGTGCTGCCAAATCAAATGATCTATTGCGATTTCTAGTAGCAAAGTGTTGTAAGTCTCTTAATATCGATGCAACAATTACTTCATTTGATTTTACTTTTCCGACTCCCATACAATGTGGACATTCTGTGGTATTAATTTCCTGTATGCTTGGCTTAATCCTTTGCCTTGAAAATACCATTAACCCAAAGTCATTTATGTAGCTAAACTGGACTCTCGCTTTATCATCCTTAAACGCCTGTCTAATAGCGGACTCGACAGCCCTACAGTACTGATATCTTAACATATCGATAAAATCTACTACTATTAATCCCGATAAGCCTCTCAGATTCACCTGCCTTGATATTTCAGGCACTGCTTCCATATTGGTTCTATAAGCTGTTTCTTCTATACTGTCTTCTCCTGTCATTTTTCCCGAGTTTACATCTATTGAAACAAATGCTTCAGTTAAAGTTATTATCAAGGACCCACCAGATGGTAATTTTACCCTATTGCTATATAACTCAGAAATTTGATCTTCGACTCCGTAGTAAGTAAAGATTGGGACAGAACCCCTATACAACCTATAACGTAGCTTACTACCCTTTAATGCATTCCTAGTATATTGTCTTACTGCTTCAAAAGCTTCCCTTCCAGATACTATAACTTCTACACCATTGCTATAAAAATCACGAATAGACCTCATAATCAAGTCTGCCTCGTTATAAATCAACGATGGAACATTTGCAGAAAAGGCTTTGTTGTGGATGTCCTGCCACAATGAAAATAAATAATTGTAATCCTGTTCAATTTCTTTTTTACTTTTTCCTGCACCAACAGTCCTTATTATTAAACCTGACCTTTTTGGCAAGTCTATTGAATCAAGCACATCCTTTAACTGCTTTCTGATGTTAGCGTCTTCAATTCTGCGAGATACTCCCCCCCTACTTGTGGAATTCGGCATAAAAACGCAATATCTGCCTACTAAAGTTATGTAAGTTGTAAATGATGCCCCTTTATTGCCTCGTTCTTCTTTAGTTAGTTGAACTAACACCTTTTGATTGACTGCAATAACATCCTGTAATTTGTACTTCTTATGTAGAGATACTTCCCTCACAAAACCATTACCAGACTCATTGACATTCTTATTAGCTATAGAATCTGAAAAAATATTTGCTGATGTACCGCTACTCTCCTCTGTACAATCATCTTTTAAGCAGCTCTCAAAAAAAGTTTCCTTCTCCTTATCTGGAATATTAAAAAAATCCGGAGATATTTCGGAAAAAGATAAAAAACCTTGCTTATTTTTCCCATACTCAATAAATACGGCTTGTAAAGAGGGCTCTATACGCTTTACATAAGCAACGTATATATTACCTCTTAACTGCCTTTTGTCCTTGAATTCCTGTTCAAACTCTACAACCTTATTATTGACTGACAAAGCAACTCTCACTTCATCAGAGCAGATAGAATTTTCTATTAATAGTAACCTTTTACCACTATTTGCCACTTATTTACCGTTTGCCTTTCGTTCTGAAATTAATTTCATGTTATTCGATGTACTGTCGATTGTCAAGAATTTTGCAACCTACACTGTTTCAAAGATACAAAGTAGTTGACTTTTAGTGTTTCATGTAATAAACTCGCACAGAATTTATATTATTATACTAAGTATGGCAAAAAAAAATGCTTCTTTGCTTGTTAAGTTAGTTAGCAGCGCAACTAAGACAACAAGTACCGGCGAAGAAAAATCTACGGGCTATTTTTACGTAAAAAAGCGTAACCCAAAAAAACTTACTAGAAAACTGGAGTTTAGAAAATATGACCCAGTAGTCAGAAAGCATGTAGTATTTAAAGAAGAAAAATTAAAGTAATTTTTTTATGAGGAAGTTTTTGTTATGCAAAATTTACAATTAAGTTATCCAATAGTGATAGAGCTAGGTGATATAAAAGATACAAAACTGAAATTGATAAAGATTGTTGCACAACTAATAAATAAAAGATATAGAACACAAAAAAAAGCAGCAACTGCTCTAAAAATAGATCAACCTAAAGTATCCCAGATTAATAAATCAAAAATTGAAGGATTCTCTCTAGAATACTTGCTTAACTTATTGGTTACACTGGGTCAAGGTGTAGATGTAAAAATAAATTATAACTCTAAACCTGTATAATAAGGTTTCTTATTCACTTTTATTCAAGTATATATTGCAAATAACACCTACGTGCAAATTTCGTAAAATATACAAATCAAATATTCTGCCGGATATATCAACATAAGTGGCTGAGGAGGGACTTGAACCCACGACCAAGAGATTATGATCCTCCTGCTCTACCAACTGAGCTACTCAGCCTAATTAAAGACCTTGTTATATATATGGTCTATATGCTTTGTATAATAAGCAAAATCAAACAAAGATTCAAGTTTTTCAAAGTCAATAACTCCAAGCAAGGATTTATCTTGCTTCAATTCGGACAGAAAATCACTGTTGCCTTGTTTCACTTTCATTGCATTGCTCTGAACAATTTTATACGCTTCTTCCCTAGTTAGACCACTATTTACTAACTCAAGCAATACACGTTGTGAGAAAATTAAACCTTTTGCTGAATTTAAGTTCTTTTTAATATTTTCCTCATTAATTACTAATTTATCTATTAAATCTGTCAATCTCACTAAAGCAAAATCCATTGCTATGCAAGCATCAGGAGCAATACATCTTTCCACAGACGAATGTGATATATCTCGCTCGTGCCACAATGCAACATTTTCCAGTGCAGGAAATACGTAGCTACGTATTAAACGTGAAAGTCCAGTTAGATTTTCACTTAAAATAGGATTACACTTGTGTGGCATAGCAGAACTTCCCTTTTGTCCAGTGGAAAAATACTCAAAAATTTCTCCAACTTCAGTTCTTTGCAAATGACGAATTTCAACAGCAACATTTTCCATTGAACTTGCAATCACCCCTAAAATTGAAAAGAACGCAGCGTGCCTATCACGAGGAATTACTTGAGAGGATATAGTCTCAGGTATAAGTCCCATTTTTTTTGCTACATATTCTTCAACAAACGGGTCAACATTCGCAAAATTACCTACTGCACCTGATATTTTGCAAGTTGAGATCTCTTTTTGTACATTAATTAGCCTTTGGTAGTTGCGTTTAAATTCTGCATAAAACCTGGCAAACTTTAATCCAAGTGTTGTTGGCTCTGCATGAATTCCATGACTGCGCCCAACACAGACGATATCTTTATAGTCCTCAGCTTTTTTTTTCAATGCTGCAAGTAAATTTTTTAGATTTTCAAGTAGAATATCACATGACTCTTTCAGTTGCACAGCAAGACACGTATCTAATATATCAGAGCTCGTCATCCCGTAGTGGAGATAACGAACGTCAACTCCCACTTTTTCAGCAATATATGTGAGAAAAGCTATAACATCGTGTTTTACAGTGGACTCGATTTCATTGATACGCTCAATATCAAATTTAATAGCACCAGAAAGCTTTTCAGCGACATCACTTGGAACCACTCCTAACTTTGCTTGAGCTCTGCACGCTAATTTTTCTATTTTAAGCCATATACTAAACTTGTTGCTTTCCTCCCAAATGGAAGACATTTCTTTTCGGCTATAGCGTGGGATCATTTTTGATTTCTTCCAATAACTATATAATCACCGTAATTCTGAAAGAAGTTTACATAGCAAATGGCGTCATTCCAGCGCTTGACACTGGAATTCAGATATAAAAGTATCTGCAAATTATTCAATGGACAATGGATTTTAGAAGTATAAAATAATGTCCATGGTGAAAAAAACTGGATCCCAGTGCTTGACACTGGGATGACATGAGAAGGCAGTAGAATGGCATGGACAGTTGATATATCTCTATTCACTACTACCATTATTTGTATCTTCTTGCTCCTGACCCTCCTGTTGTGACTTTTGACTTTGCAATTTTACTTGCCTCAACTCATGTGCATCTGTTTCTGATCTAACAACATGCATAGTAATTGGTACTACCACTTCACTGTGAAACTCTATATTCACTTGGTACTCACCTAAATTTTTTATCTGTATTCCATTAAAAGATATTTTACGGTGATCTACCTCGCATTCTTGCGACAAAGACCTTGCAACTTCTCTTGTTGTTACAGAACCAAAAATTTTACCATCCTCAGAAGCTTGCTTCACCAATATTACAAACTTATTAGCAAGAGACGATGCTAGCTCCTTTGCTAAATTCAGTTTTCTTATATTTTCCTCCTCTAAAAAGGAACGCTGCTCCTCCAGTTTTGCTATACTTTCTTTAGTGGCTTTAACTGCCTTTTTTTGCGGAAAAAGAAAATTACGTGCGTAGCCAGGCTTCACCTTCACAATTTCGCCTAACTTACCAAGGGTTCTTATATTTTCCTTTAAAATCACCAACATAAATCACCTAAACTTTTTTAGTACAATAAGGAACAAGGGCTAAAAAACGTGCTCTTATAATTGCCAAGCGTAATTTCCTTTGCCTTCTTGCACACACACTTGTTAACCTTCTGGGTAATATTCTACCGTAGTCAGAGGTAAACTTAGATAACAAGTCTATATTTTTATAATCTATATCCTCGTCTTCAGATGCAGCAAGAGGACAAGCTTTAGAACGCCTAAACCCAGTCCTATTATTTACAGATACATAAGAATCATTAAAATTACTTCTTCTTCTTGTCATTATGCGCTTTGCTCCTCAACTTGTTTATTCATCATATGAGATTTACCCTCAAAAAATTTATCAACCTGTACAGATAAGTGGCGAATAACATTCTCATTAAGTTTTATTCTACGCACAAATTCATCCATAATATTTGAAGTAGAACTTATGCACATCATACAATAATGACCACTTTTCATCTTGTTTATTGGATATGCGAAATCTAACAGACCCCAATATTCATACTTTATCAACCCTGAAGCCTCGATATTTCCTAAAAGCACTTCTAATGCTTTACTCAACCGGTTTAGACCCGCACCCTCATAATCTTTTAAAACATCCTGAAAAATTTTCATTAGATGCTCTGAAATATTTTCCTTTAAAGTATTTACTGTGTTGCGAATAAATACACCCTTAGCAACTTGCTTGTTACTCTCCGGAAGTTTTATAAAATCTTGTGTTATTCCTAAACCTTTTAGACTACCCTTCAATTCCTTATCAATTTTTGATTCTACTTCTTTCAAATTTGAAAAACCTTCTTCCAACTCAACCCATAAAATTTTTGCAAAATCTTCCAAAAAATTAGAATAATCAACTAAACTTTCTTGTATGTTTTTAGCACGTACCTCTGACTCCTGTTTTGCAAGCTTGCTATTTCCTTCTTTGAGAATGCCCTTGATTTGCTGAAGCATAACATCTGCTTTAATGTTCTTCAATAAAACACCTAGCTCTTGGACCATTTCTTCTACTTCTTGCTGTAATAAGCCCTGTTGTGCTATAAAAGTAAATTCATAAAGATTCACTATACTTTCCTTTAATATCGATTAAATATTTCATTATATAAAGCTTTTTTATATAAGCAAGCTATTTGTATCAATTTCTATGCCTTTAATCCAGCTTAAATTGGATATCTCACAAACAGCTTGAGGGGTAATTGAATATGCACCTGGTAACAAAATACTCACTTTATGCTTTTCAAGCAGAAGTTCCAGCATGATTTTGGTTCTGCCTCCATCTTTCAGTACCGAACTTAATTCCTTAGCAACTGTTTGTGAATTTGCACACCCAGTTAACACTAACCTCTTCATTACAGAAGTGATCCTTTCCGTAAATTCAGATATATCCTTTCCCGCTAATCTTGTCGTATTCTCTGAAGTCTCAAGGTCAATGATAACAAATGTTCCGGGTAAAAATAAATTCCTCTTCTCTTCTATTATTTCATTATTGTAAAACGCTATTTCAGAAACATTATGTGGATCAGAAAGTGTGAGTATGACAAATCTTCCACGCTCTGAGGTTCTCATACGCACATTTAATATTACACCAGCAGTTTTTGCTGTTCTACTCTCTCCGATAAATCCGATATTTAGTTTTTTCAAAAGGGTTCTAAATTTTTCAAGTGGGTGATTAGTTAAGTAAAATCCCAGCGAAAATAACTCATGTTCTAATTTTTCTTCTTCATTGAAGTCTTCTACATCCTCAAGTTTCGGCTTGAGAACATCAAGATTGCCAAACAAAACAGCTTGATTCGATTCCTTATCTTGCCTGTTTTTATTTGCAAAGTAAATCAATGTATCTACTGACTCATATAGCTGCTTTCTGTTTTGATGTACACTGTCAAACGCTCCAGATTTAATCAGGCTTTCTAGCGCTCTTTTATTTATTATATGTCCTGAATTTTGAATGAATTCCCATATATCCTTACAAGCACTAGAACGTGCGTTTACTATTTCTTCTGCTATCGAGAAGCCAACATTACGCAAAGCAGCAATGCCGTAGCGTATGTGTTCACCCTCTATCGAAAATTCAGCTTGAGACTTGCTTATATCAGGCGGAAGGACAACGACTCCACAGAGCTTTGCAGCATGATAAAATAAATTTAGCTTATCTCTATCATCAATATTTAGATTCATTAAGGCCGTAAAAAATTCTAACGGATAGTTAGCCTTAAGATAAGCTGTTTGGTAAGATATCACCGCATATGCGGCCGCATGAGATTTATTAAATCCATAACCGGCAAACTTCGCAACAAGGTCAAAAATATAACTTGCCCGATCATAGTCAACACCATTTTTTGTTGCTCCTTGGATAAAAAGTTCACGTTGTTTGTCCATCTCTTCTTTGATTTTCTTACCCATAGCACGCCTTAGTAGATCTGCTTCAGCTAAGCTATATCCAGAGAGAATACGTGCTATTTCCATCACTTGTTCTTGGTAGATTATTACTCCAAATGTCTCTTTTAATACTCCTTCAAGCAACGGATGAATATAATCCGGTTTTTCAAGCCCGTGTTTTCTTGCAATATAAGTTGGAATATTATCCATTGGTCCTGGGCGGTAAAGGGAAATCAAAGCGATAATATCTTCAATACAGTCTGGTTTTAACTTGATTAAAGCCTCTCTCATGCCTGAACTTTCAAGCTGGAATACTCCAATTGAATCACCTTTTGAGAGCATTTCATAGGTTCTCTGATCATTCAAAGGAACTGAAGAAATATCAATTTTTTTCTCATCACGATTAATTAAACGACATACATGATCTATCAGCGTCAGTGTACCAAGTCCGAGAAAATCAAACTTTATTAGTCCAGCTTTCTCCACATATTTCATGCTGTATTGAGTAATTGGCAGAGCCGAATTTGGATCGTAATAAATAGGAACAAAATTTTCTAACTTTTGATCGCATATCACAATTCCAGCCGCATGAGTTGAAACGTGACGATATATTCCTTCAAGCTTAAGAGAGATATCAAGGAGTTTTGCAATTACCTCATCACTATCTCGTTCTTTCTGCAGATCTTGATCAAACTCTATCGCTTGTGATAGAGTTACAGGGTTTACCGGGTTAAACGGAACCATCTTAGATATTTTATCCACCTGAGCATAAGGCATCTGCAATACCCTTCCAACGTCGCGTAGCACGGCTCTTGCCTGTAATTTTCCAAAGGTGATTATTTGAGCGACATAACCGTACTTTTTTTGAACATAATCAATAACTAAATCCCTTTTTTCTTGGCAGAAATCGATGTCAAAGTCAGGCATTGATATACGATCAGGGTTCAAAAATCTCTCAAAGATCAGACCAAATTTTATTGGATCGAGGTCTGTAATCTGCAGAGCCCAGGCAACAATTGATCCAGCACCTGAACCTCTTCCTGGACCAACCGGAATGCCATTTGCTTTGCTCCAACGAATGAAATCAGAAACTATCAAAAAGTAGCCAGCGTAGTTCATTGAAGTTATTACACTCAGTTCATAATCTAACCGGTCGTAGTATTGCTTGATATCGATATCATGTTGTGTGTCATCATCTGGTTTGGTGTCATTCCAGCGCGTGACGCTGGAATCTCTCTGGATCCCAGTATCAAGTACTGGGATGACAGTGGAGGGTGTTCTGGTGACAGAAGAGGATTTTGCAATACGCAGCTTCAACCCCGCAATTGCCTGTTCCTTCAGTTCTTCATTCTCAGTTTTATTCTCTCGACAAGGAAATTTAGGCAAAATAGGCTGCCTACTTCTTGGCATATAAGAGCACCGTCTGGCTACTACTGAGGTATTATGAATCGCTTCGGGAATATCGCTAAATAGCTCCTCCATTTCCGCCACAGATTTGAAATAATGCTCAGTGGTTAGCTTTTTCCTGTTATTCTCGAGAGCATAACTTCCTTCTGATATACACGTTAATATATCATAAGCCTCGTAGTCAGACCTGTTGGGAAAAAATACATCATTCGTTGCAACCAGCGGTATATCATGCTGGTAAGCAAAGTCTATAAAGACTTCTTCAAGTTCCAGCTCTTTACTCAGCCCATGACGCTGCAATTCAACGTATAAATGACCATTGAATGCTGAAAGCAGTTTTTCAACTGTTTCTTTATCTTGCCTAAATAGCAGTTGAGCCAATATGCCATCATATCCACCGGTTAAAGCAATTAACCCTGTATTAAAACTAAGTAGCTCATCAAAATCAACGTAAGGAATATCGTTGCTATTTTCGCGCTTTCTAAAGGACTCACTTACCAAAGTGACCAAATTAGCGTATCCTTGCTCATTTTTTGCAAGTAGCAATATGGGTAAATTTTGTTCTGAGTAGCGAACTACAATATTACATCCTACTATTAGTTGTATTCCTCTACTTGCTGCATATTCTGCGAATTCGAGCGAACCAAACAGGTTACCTGAATCAGTAATTGCAACTGCCGGCATTTTATTCTGTAAACAAAGGCCTATCAGCTCCTCAATTTTAACCGAACTCTCAAGCAGTGAATAAACACTGTGAACGCGCAAGTGTATGAACATAAAAAAACTTCAGACCAGTAATAAAAGAATAGCATTAATTTACTCAGGAGGAACAAAAACTTGTTCAAGAGTTCCGGCATAAAAAACTACTTGACAACCTCCGCCCTTACCCTTATCATAGTACTGAAGCTATTTGTTTAACTTCCCAATCTGTGCAGGTTAAAATGACAAGGAATCCCGATATGATGTTGAACATTTTCTCTTTGCATTTCCATAGCGAGTTCTTGAAATCGAAACACTAGATGCATATCATCTTGGTCAATTTTAATGTATCTAACTAATTTTATAATTATATCAAGTTTAATCTCCCAATCTGCTTGATCAAGTTCTGATCTAATCCCAGAGACAAAGCCTTCTATACTACCTATGGTAAAATCTAATTTCCTCTGCAGCTCCTTTTCATCGACCATTTTTTCCTGCTGCTCTCTAATTACTTTTAGCCTCTTCTCCATTCCCTCAACTTCTTGGTCATATTCCTCCTGGCTTATGTGTCCTCGAGCATAAACATAAGCTAGTCTTTTAATACCTTGTTCTAATTTGCCTCTTTCTTTTTCAAGCTCATCATTTGGTTGTCCATTTTTATGTTCTAAAAGCCTATGTTTATACTCCCTTGCAATTGCATCTGGACCCTTTAGTGTCTTTTTTATTTCGTCCCATACAATTATTTCTAGTATCTCTGCTCTGATTGATTTACTGTTACATACCCTCGTCCCACCAAAACGATTTGCATCTATGCCACTACAACGATAGTATCTGCTTCCTATAGCATTTCTTGCTATATAATAATTATATTTGCAATACCCACATGCTATTAGTCCTTGTAATAGATGCTTTTTTCCACTTTGTCGTACTCTTGCTCTCTCTCTATTTTCATCAAGTTGTTTTTGTACTATATTAAATAATTCGTCTTCAACTATCCTTGGTACTCTTATTTTTATCCAATCTTCTTCTTTGTTCTTATACACAGAATATTTTTTTTTGCGCACTCTCCACCTTGCTCTCACTGCTTTTCTTAGTGGACCTACTTTTGTCTTACCATATGCTGCTTCTTCTTTGTATGATTGATTCCTCAATATTCTATGAATTGTACATACATTCCACACTCTCTTACCTCTCGGGGAAGGGATACACCTTTCTTTCAGTCTTCTTACAGCCTCTTTTATACTTATTCTTTCTTCACCTACCCACTTAAACAGGTCTCGCACTATTTTTGCTTCCTCTTCATTTATTTCAAATTTTATTTTTTCTCTGTCTACATGCCTAACACGATCATAGCCAAAAGGCGCACTACCTATTACACTTATACGACCTTCTCTTGCAGCATGAAGTTTTCCCCTCATACTTCTCTCCAAGATTAGTCTAAGTTCATGCCTTGCTACCGCTCCTTTTACATCCACTAGCAAATTGGATGATGGAGTATTATCAATCTTACAATCTAAAGAGATTATTTCTACTTGTGCTCTTTTACATTCATCTATTACATCTCTTTGATCTCTACCATCACGTGACAAACGATCAAGTGCATGAATATAAATCTTATTGATTTTTCCTTCTGCCACCTTACTAAGTAACGCTTTTAAACCCTCCGGATAATCTTCTTGATTTTTCGTAGGTTTTGTGCCATAAATACGATCAATGCCTTTTCCCAAGTTGATTTGGTTTTCGAAGCTATCTCCACTAGGAAAAGGCATAGGTCTTTTAACCTCATTAACCTTGTTTATAGCAATTGGTTGGTATACATTAGTGCTATTTTCCATAGCAGCTAATATATCTTTATGTAACTTATCCCGTTGCTTTTTATTCAAGCCTTTTAAGCTTTTTATTTTGACCATACTAACCTCCAATATTAAAGTATCATCTAAGTATACGATACCATTTGTTGCTTTATTATTAACTTAAGTGTACACTATTATGCTCATTATAAACATAAGTGAGCATTGTTGCAACCATTTTGTTCAAGAGAGAAATTTAGAGCTTCTCCAGTTAGATAAGAAACATTCTTCTCTCTTTCAACTATAACAGTCCTTTTTCCCTAAAACTGTAGTAGTGTTCTCCCGCAATAATAATGTGATCAAATAATCTAATGTCTACAGTACTACATGCTGAAGCTAAGCCTTTAGTTGCTGCTTTATCTTTGTCAGATGGTTCTGCACTTCCTTCTGTATGGTTATGTGCCATTATTATTGATGTTGCATCTTGTAGTAATGCTTTTTTTGCTATTTTCTTTATATACACTGGTGCCTGATCTACTGTACCAGTAAACACTTCTTCCCTTTTTAAACAGCCCTTGTGATCTAAATATAATATTTTTACCTTTTCCTTATCTGAATAGCCAATACTCACTATTAAATATTTTACAATGGTTTCCAGGTTATCCATCACAGGTCCTTTTTTTAATTCTTCTTTTGATGCTCTTTTTGAAGCCTCTCTCAGACATAAAATTATTGCTACTGTGGAATCATTTACTCCCTCTGCAATTCTTAAGTCATCTATTTCCTGACCTAAAATTCCTCTCATTCCAAAATTATCTATTAGTCTTTTAGCAATAATGCGGGCTTCTTCATTGTCATGCACTTTACTCAGAAATGTTTCCACTATTTCACGATCAAGTAGTGCTTGTCCTTCGCTTTCTAGTGCTCTGAACTCTATTTCTTGTCTACGACTATCTTTACTTTTTTTATTATTATTCATAAAAATTACCTCTTTTTAAATACTGTTTATTTTTAATTATTTACTACTGTTTTTTTAGTAGCGTTGGCATAAAACCGTGGTTTCCGGGCGAAGTCAAGTCAATTTTTCAGATTTTTTTATTTATTTTTTTATGTAAAGGTAGAAAATATTAATAATTCCAGCTCATTGAATTTCACCAAAAGAGACACCTATTGTTTGTAAAATAGTATCGATTGAAATTCCTTCTTTTACTAGATCCTTGGCGACTTTTATCCTCTCTGCTTTTCTAATTTTTTTCTCATAAATTCGTATGCCCTTAGACAACGATTTGATTAACGCATGGCGTAATTCCTGACTCTCAATTTTCTTGTATTCTTCAATTATACTAGGTAGCTCATTTTCTACTTTGTCGTCTTCTGTTAATTCAGGTAATAGATCTATAATACTAATCGATAATGCTTCTGCTATATCGTATAATGTATAAAGTGGAATAGTAGTTTTTCCTTGTTCGTATTTGCTTATTTTGTGACGTGTTACACCAATTTTCTTTGCTAAATCTTCCTGAGTATATTTACGTTTCAGCCTCCATTCCTTTATTTTTGCTCCTATTTTATAGAATGAAAAACCGCTTTTTTTCTTGGTATATTCATCAACAGATAATCCGACTATTTTTGAGATAACATCAACAGAAATTCCTGCTTTAGTTAAATTTTTTGCTATTTCTATTCTTTCTGCTTTTCTACTATTTTTTTCACTAAGTTGGGTAGATTTGGTTAATAAATAAAATACTTTACGTAACTCTTGATCGTTAATTGTTTTATATTCTTTCATCAGATTTGATATCTCTTCTCCTTCATTTGCAAGGTAGTCTTTTGGTATTGGGATGAGATCTTTAATACTTACTGATAATGCTTCCACTATGGCATATAGTTTCTCAATCGAAATTCTACGGGTGCCTTTTTCATATTGTGATACTATCTGACGTGTTGTACCAATTTTTTCAGCTAAAGCCTCCTGAGTGTAACCTCGCTTCAACCTCCAATATTTTACTTTTTGTCCTACTTGATAGTCTAAGGAATCGTGATTAGTGGTCACTCTTTTTCACAAAAATAAACATTACACAGGTTAATATGAAATTTCCACTAAATGTTGACGTTAAATTTCGAGCTCTTTTACCTCCTCTCAAATAATTTTTCAATATCACTTCGTTTCATTTCTATATACGTTGGTCTGCCATGGTTACACTGCCCAGAATTTGGTGTTTCTTCCATTTGCCTTAGCAACTCATTCATCTCTTCAAAGTTCATTTTTCTTCCTGCTCTAATTGATCCGTAACACGCGATTGTGGCCAATATTTTGTTCACTTTATCTTCTATAGGCAGCGTATCTTCTATTTCTGTTAATCTATCAACTATATTTATCAGCATCTCTTTTACATCTATTGCTCCCAAAATTGCTGGAAACCCTTTCACTATAACTTTGTTCTCTGCTTTGATCTCAATCTCAAAACCCATTTCATAAAGCTTATCTTTATAAATTTCAACCATCTCCATTCCTGCTTGATTTTTAATTTCAACTATTTCAGGAAAAAGCAGTTCTTGCCTTTTTATGTTTGATTTTTGTTTTAAGCACTCATACACTAACCTCTCATGGGCCGCATGTTGATCGACTACAACTAGTTTGTCTAGACCTTCAGCAATTATATAAGTGTTGTAGACCTGACAGCGTACAAACCCTAGAGGGTAGCTCTCTATTAAATTAACTTGTTTTTCTTCCTTGGCTATTGTTTCCTTTTGTGATGCAAGTTTCTGCATTTCAAGCAATCCTGACCCTTCTGACAAACCTTTATTCGGTGCAGCAAACTCTTTTATTAGTCGATTCTCTACAGAACTTGGTCTCCTTTCGTAGAACTCTTTTCTACTTTTCTCTTTTCTGTTCTTTATATTATTAATTAATTCATTGCTTCCTTCTCTAGCATCAAAAGCTGCTCTTCTCACAATTTTTTCTGTCATTCCTAATCCGCCAACATCGTTTGCTGCAGGACTACCTATTCTCTTTGATAATGTCTTAATCAGCCCTCTTCTCACTATTTCATATATTAGCCTCT
This sequence comes from Wolbachia endosymbiont of Ctenocephalides felis wCfeJ, assembly GCF_012277315.1. Lineage (NCBI taxonomy): Bacteria > Pseudomonadati > Pseudomonadota > Alphaproteobacteria > Rickettsiales > Anaplasmataceae > Wolbachia > Wolbachia endosymbiont of Ctenocephalides felis. Next base: position 917,988 of record NZ_CP051157.1, read on the forward strand.
TATTCTGAAATCTTACTTCTGATTTATTTGGATGCACATTTACATCTACTTGATCGTATGGTATTTCTAAGTGCAGCACCGCAAAAGGATATCTGTCGCTTGGAATCAAATCATGATATGCGTATCGAATTGCACCAACAAGTAGATTGTCTTTTATTGGCCTTCTATTAACAAACGTATAGATCTGAGTTGAATTGCCTCGATTGATAGTTGGTTTACAGATGTGTCCCGTAAGTTTGATGCCGTCTTCTTCCTCTTTAACTTCCAGCGAATTGCTCTGAAATTCTTCTTCTGTTTCACATAATCTGTTAAATAATGAAGTTTGCTTAACATATTTTAAGAGCTTTTTATTACCGGAAGTGAGAGTAAACCCAATACTATAGTTAATCATCGCTAAGTTATTTACAATGTCAACAATGCTTTGTGTTTCTGCCCTCTCGGTTTTTAGAAATTTTAATCTATTTGGTGTGGCAAAAAATAAGTCACGAATTTCAATATATGTACCTTGCAACAAAGAACAAGGGGTAATCTCTCTTATTTTTTCTCCTCCCTCATATCTTATAGACCATGCTTCCTTTGCTCCACTTGCCTTAGATGATAATTTCATTCTACTTACTGCTGCAATTGAAGGTAAAGCTTCTCCTCTAAACCCAAGGTGCTTGATCTCTATTAACTCACTATCGCTTAATTTTGAAGTAGCGTGGCGCATAAACGCAAGTTCCAAATCTTCCTTTTCTATTCCATTTCCATTATCTGTCACAGTGATAAAGTTACGCCCACCACTTTCTATTTTGATCTCTATTTCTGCACTTCCAGCATCTATTGCATTTTCTACTAATTCCTTTACTACACTTGCTGGCCTCTCTATTACCTCTCCCGCTGCTATACGATTTATAGTTTTTGTGTCTAAAAGAATTATTGCCATATTTTCAATTCTCAGTCTGATGAAGATATAGCTTTAATGTTAATAAAAATCAATCTCTATTAGGCATCTTCACTAATTTCAAAACAGAAATAATTGTAAAAAACCCAGGCCAAAATTTTATGGCAAGCTCTCCTGTAGTTTAATTTTAGTTGAATATTTCTTCAGAATTGTGTATAATTATTAATGCTTTTTACCTTACTCTCTCATGGCTCTTTCGAAGTTTCTCGATCCAAAAAATGATATATCGTTCAAGCGCATCTTTGGCACTGAAAAAAATAAAGATATCCTTATTCACTTTCTTAATGATATTCTTGGCTCCACTGGCAAAAGTACAATACAGGATATAGAGTTCTTAGGTACTATTCAAGACCCTGATATTGCTTCTAAAAAACAAAGCATTGTTGATGTTCTTTTTTCAAGTATAGTTGAAAAGTGGGCCTACTTTTTTAGATATGCAGATGAAACTAGTGAAGAAGAGCTAGAGAGAATAATAGGAAGTGATCTAATAATTAAAAGAGCATATGAAGAACTAAATAGGTTCAACTGGTCAGAAAAAGAATTTATTGCCTATAAACAAGAGATCAAGCGCATTCGTGACGAACAGGCTGTCCTTGCTCAAAAACTCGATGATGCTACTCAAAAAGGTAGACTAGAAGGCATCCAAATCGGCCATGAAAAAGGTAAAATTGAAGGTAAAATTGAAGTTGCAAGAAACTCACTCAAGGCCGGTGTTTCTATAGATGTTATAGCTCAAATTACTGGTCTCTCTCATTCTGAAATTTTACAACTCAAAGAAAAAACATAATATTTACTTATTCACTTTAACATTTATGAAAACCTTTCCTAAGTTAGATATATCCCGTAATTAAGAATCTAGTGAACTGTCTAAAATGGCTATAAAGATTGCACATAGAATTATATAAATTACTATCATAACGTTACCCAAACTTCTATATCAAAGCTACGTGCTGTAAGTTTAATATGGAAAGTACATTAACCACTTAGCATTTAATGTCTACTTCACCCATTTTAGTATTAGAACCATCAAACTTGGTCTGGTATCCCTAATTATTTTGGCTACCCTTACTTTAAATTCTATTATAATCTTTTCACTATTTGACGTATCATATCTTCCATATTCTCATCTACTTACTCAAAGTATTTCCAAGCTTGGTTACTCCTACATCAGAAAGACAAGTTGATACTTTGTCCTTCGAATGGCTTTGAATAGAAGCATTACTTAAATAACTTTGAGGCTCTAAACTCATTTGCTTTCCACCATCAACTTCTAATCTATCATCTCCGTTGTGTAATATCTGCTCTATTGGTTGATTTAGCAGACCCTTATTAAATTGAGCTATAAACTTGTCAAATTTCTTCGGACTTAATTTACCAGCTTCTTCACTAGGACACGCTTTCTCTACATAAGATTTTAAAATCCCTGAAATTTCATTAAATTTACCACTCATAACTTTTCTAGTAATCTCTTTCTGCATTCCCATATAATCAATATTTAATCGATGCATTGATACACCACTTTTTAATCCAGCTTGCTCTACTACTTTCTTAAATTCCTCCGTAATATTTAATGCATAGCCCTGTGCTTCTGGTGGAGATATAGACTGATCTTCTGTAGAAATATACTTTTGACCCGTAACTTTTCTGATCAATAAATCAAGTAACATTATTGTACCATTTACATCTATTTGCGCATCAGCTTGTGAGATTGAATTTATAGTATTTGATGTTCCTACAGGTTTAGAACTTAACAATCCACCTATTGAGCTCTTTACCCAATCAAATAAACCATTTATCCATAAAGATGGTCTTGTACTACTACTTGCTGCTATCTCAGGTTGATTACTTGATAAGTGACCATGATAACAATCGTGACCCCCATGATGATAACGGCATTTGCGTTGTGCGGATTTTCCTCTTCCTTCACTAACTTTAGCAATGTCTAACGGTACTTTACCATCACTGTTTTTAGCATTAAAATTAGCCCCATTGTTTATAAGATACTTGACTATACCTAAATGACCTTCCGATACAGCACAATGAAGTGGTGTCCTATTTTCTTCATCAGCAACATTAACATCAACACCTTTTTCAACAAGATACCTTACTATATCTAAATGACCATTTAAAGAAGCATCATACAGAGGAGTTCTATTATCAAGATTTTTAATTTTTAAATTAGCTCCTTTTTCCACAAGATGTTTTACAACGCTCAAATTACCATTCCAGGAAGCATAATGTAAAGGAGTACTACCGTTACTATCTTTAGCATCTAAATTGGCACCTTGAGTGATAAAACTTTTGATTTTATTGAGATCACCACTTTCTGCAGCAGCCAACAATTCTTCATCTAAATTTAATTGCATTCGTTCTATTACTTGTACTATATTTACGTAACCTTTTTTAGCAGCTAAGTTTAAAGGTGTTCTATTATATTTGTCTTTAATTCTGATGCTAGCGCCTCTATCAAGAAGGAGCTCGACTATACTTAACTTGTTTCCTTGCACAGCTGCATGCAAAGGCGTCGAGCAATCATTAGTTACGTCATTAATGTCATTAGCATCCTTATCTAAAAGAAATTCAACTATTTCAAACTTATTACTATACCGAGCAGCTACATGTAGAGGCATATTGCCGTATATATCTCTAGCTTTAATATTAGCGTTCTTATCAAATAGAAACTTAACTACATCAAATTTGTCACTGGAAGCAGCAAAGTGTAAAGGTGTCCATTCATATCTGTCTTTAACTTCAATATCAGCACCTTTATCAAGGAAAAATTGAACCATATCCAGATTGCCTTCCTGAACGGCAAAATGCAAAGGTGTTTCACCATCCTCACCTTTAGCATTAACATTAGCACCCTGATTAACAAGATCTTTAACTTTCCTAAAATCTCCACCTTGTACTGCAGCCAACAATTGTTTATCTAAACCTAATTGTGTTTGTTGTAAATACTCTACAACATCGTCATATTTTTGATCGATCGCGATATTTGACGGTGTTCCACCATTCTTATCTTTAGCATTGATATCAGCTCCTTTTTCTATCAGAAATTTTGCAACCTCTGGTTGGCCGAACCTAGCAGCATAGTGTAGTGGTGTCCAACCATTTTTATCAGCCTCATCAACGCTCACTCCCTTTTCAAGAAGAAACTCTATAACACTTTCACTATTATTTTCAGCAGCAACATGTGTAGGCTTTTTACCAGCAGTAGAAGTGTCTGCAGCATTGATATCAGATCCTTTTTCTATCAAGAACCTTGCAACCTCTAAGCGGCCTCTCCATGCTGCATAGTGCAGTGGCGTATAACCTTGCTTGTCAGTATCATTAACACCTACTTCTTTGCTGAGAAGAAACTCTATAATATTTTTATTATTGTTCTCAATAGCAATATGTATAGGTCTGCTGCCATAAAGATTTTCACTTGCAGCATTAACATCAGCACCTTTCTTTACTAAAAACTCTGCAACTTCTAAATGACCTTTATACGCAGCCCAATGTAGTGGTGTCCAACTGTACTTATCTCTAGTATTAACATTAGCATTAGCATTCCGACTAACAAGACCTTTAGCTTCATTGAGATTACCATCTTGTACTGCGGTCAACAATTCTTCATCTAAATCTGATTGTACTTTTTCTATCATTTCTACTATATTTGTGTAATCTTCTTGTTTGGCCAGATCTAGAGATGTTTTACCATTTTTATCTTTAACTGCAATACTTGCACCTTTTCTGAGAAGGAATTGAACCGTATTTGGCTTATCTTCTCGTATAGCTAAATGTAAAGGCGTTTTACCGTTATTAGTTATATCATTAATACCACTAAGATCTCTGCTCAAAATAAACTCAATTACTTCAAGTGTGCCATCATGTTGGACAGCTACGTGTAAAGGTGCTTCACCATCTTTGTTTTTAGCCTTTAAGCTAGCTCCCTCTTGGATAAGATATTCTACTACTTTTACATGACCATTATTACAAGCATTATGTAAAGGAGTATTATTACTGTTATCTTTCGCCTCTAAACTAGCACCTTGGCTAACAAGAGCTTTGACTCTATTAAGATCGTCACCTTTTACTGTAGCTAACAATTCTTCATCTAAATCTAATTGTGTTTTTTTCAAAAATTCTATTATACTTATATAATTCTTTTGAAGAGCCAAATCTAAAGGTGTTTTACCATATTTATTTTTAGCTTTTAAGCTAGCTCCCTTTTTGATAAGATATTTTACTGCTTCCAAATGATCATTCTGAGAAGCATAATGTAAAAGAGTGTTACCATTGCTATCTTTCACCTCTAAGCTAGTACCTTGGCTAATAAAATCCTCAACTTTATTAAGATCACCATTTTTACTGCAGATAACAGTTTTTTATCCAACTCTAACTGCATCTGCTTTATCACTTTTGCTATATCTGTGTGACCCTTCTGCTTAGCCAAATCTAAAGGTGTTTTACCATCTCTGTCTTTAACCTTTAAGCTGACTCTCTTCCCGATAAAATATTCTACTACTTTATCAAGATTACCATCCCTTGCATTAATTAATAACCCTTGATCCAACTCCGCCTTCTTCAAAATTTCTATCATATTTCCTTTAGTAGCTAAACCTAAAGGCGTTTGGCTATTCATGTCCGTAATGTTGACACTAGCACCTCTATCAAGAAGGAGTTTGACTACATTTAACCTACCTGCTTCAACTGCAAGATGCAAAGGCTTTTTATTATCTTTGTCTTGAGATTCAATGTCAGCACCTTCATCAAGAAGAAATCTGACCATATCCAAATTACCCTCTTGTACAGCAAAATGTAAAGGTGTTCCTTGAATCGTTATTTCATTATTAAATTTAGCACCATTACCAATAAGAAGTTTTATTACGTCCCATTTACCTGACTGAGCAGCAGAAAGTATTGGTGTCCAAGCAAACTTGTCTTGAACTTCAATATTAGCACCTCTATTAAGAAGAAATTGAACCATATCTAAATTATTCCCTGACGCAGCAAAGTGTAAAAGTGTTTGACCTTCCTTATCTTGAGCATCAATATTAGCACCTTTATCAAGTAAGAGTCTTACTATGCTCCATTTACCTGATTGAGTAGCAAGAAATATTGGTGTGTACCCAAATTTATCTTGAACTTCAATATTAGCTCCTCTATCAAGAAGAAGTTTAACCTTATCAAATTCACCAGCCTCGGAAGCAAGATGCAACAGTGTTCTGTCAAGTTTACCTTGAGCATTTATGTCTCCACTGTTTGGAACCTCTGAATGTATAAAACTCCCTTGTGAATTAACAATAGAACTCACATTATTTAATTTATCAATACTATCTGAATTACGTATTTTATCTATTTCGTTACTTAATAATATTTCTTTGTCAGCAAATTTTATAGATAATGTTTCCATTTTAGGTTCTTTATAGAAATCTTTAAAATGTATAATACACAACTCACTTGCTTCTATATCAGCATTAAAGGCATTGGTAACTATCAAATCATATTTATCATGAAGATAGGCATACTGCCCTGCTTTTTTAGATATGATTAGTTTATTCTTTTCTTCCACGTCTTGAGGTGTTACTACAATAATTTTCTCATCAGAAATAAAGAACGAAGACTTTAAACCTAAACCATCATCTATTTCCACAGGGGCATTATCAAAAATAATTTGTAATTTTTTATACCACTTATTTATAAGTGCATCTTTCAGCCTAACTGTTATTACATCTTGCCGCAAGTCGGTGGCTGATATAGATAACTTAATTAATAAATCACTTTTGCCTTTAATAACTGTTGGTATCGGTTTTATACTCAAATCCCTATTTATCTGCTGCACCAACTGATGTAGGTCTAATGTACTTCTTAAACTTTTCTTTCCATTAGCATCATCATTAATCACTACTTCTTGAATAGGGAAGTTTTCAATATCAAGTGTTTCATGACCTGAAGTAATTGCACATACATCGTTTCCGCTTAGAACAATATTTCTTCTCCCACTTGCATTGAGTTCACTACATACATCTCTCCTCATAGAATCCGCAGCATTGCTTCTCCCTCTATTATTTAAATAACTATCTAAATCTAACTTATTTTTTGACTGATTTAAAAAGGTGTGCCTTTCAACATCTTCAACCATAGCAGATATTCTACTTGATATTTGTTGACTATCTTCTTCAGTCAATACCGACTTATAGTCTACCACAGTTTGATTATAACCATTTGACTCTTGTATACTACGCCTACTGCGAGTAGATCCACAATTTTCAAACTTCCACTTAAATTGACCACCCTTTCCATTTGAAGACCAGGTAAACACATAACGCCTTTCATCGTCAAATTGGAAATTAGAAGCACTATTAGGTGAATATAAGTACCTTCCATACTCAACATTCCGTAGATACACATTATCGCCATTAAGCTCAACTTTCCACTTACCATTGTCACCTTTGAAGACCAGGTAAACACATAACGCCTTTCATCGTCAAATTGGAAATTAGAAGCACTATTAGGTGAATATAAGTACCTTCCATACTCAACATTCCGTAGATACACATTATCGCCATTAAGCTCAACTTTCCACTTACCATTGTCCATCTTTGAAGACCAGGTAAACACATAACGTCTTTCATCGTCAAATTGGAAATTAGAAGCACTATTAGGTGAATATAAGTACCTTCCATACTCAACATTCCGTAGATACACATTATCGCCATTAAGCTCAACTTTCCACTTACCATTGTCCATCTTTGAAGACCAGGTAAACACATAACGTCTTTCATCGTCAAATTGGAAATTAGAAGCACTATTAGGTGAATATAAGTACCTTCCATACTCAACATTTTTAATACATACCGCTGATGAAAATACTGCATTTCTGACTGATTCTGGTAATTTGTTTTTTAGCCTTTCAAGATCAGATTTCTCTTCTGAACTGACCCTAGGCATTTTCATGGTCTCTCTAATAGAGTAAGCTAATTTAAACATTGCACCATCATTCTCTGGTATTTTGTCAAACATAGCTACGTAACCTGGAATAAACTGACTAATATAATGGTGACTGCCTATAAACTTTAATATTCCTTCTATACCTACACTCGAATATGTGCGATTTACAGCTTCTTTAATTGCTTCACCAAATAAATTTTTATCAAAATTATATACCTTATTCACAAACTCAATGGTTGAAGCACTACGACCATTCAGCATACCATCCTTTAGCGCCCTTTCTGCTTCACTTTTTATCGAACCTCTTAAACTGCTTATACAAGACTCCACCAATCTTTTTGTATCGGATGGAATATTCGCTTGGTTAACAACTTCCTCCTTTAAAAATTTAATCTGTTCTATTTTAAATGAGTTGTTACTTTCAGCTTTAATCCTATCACAAAGAAATGTGATTATACCTAAATTACCATTATAAGCAGCTAAGTACAGAGGTGTTCTACCATTGTACTTAATCTTGATATCTGCACCTCTATCAAGGAGAAGCTTAACTATATCCAACTGCTTGGCTTCCTCAATAACCAAATATAGAGGCGTCTTACCCTTTTTACTTTGAATGTCAACCTTAGCACCTTTATCTATAAGAAAGCTAACCATATCAAGATTGTCGTAGTGAACAGCATAGTGTAAAAGCGCCCAATTATCACCGTTGCAACTAGTTAAGGCATTAATGTCACCTTTCTTTTTTAAAAACGGTTTAAATATACTTTGGCTTAATTCCACATTACCGTTATAAACAGCATAATTCAAAGCCGTCCAGTTTTGTGAACACTGAATTTTATGTTCAACATCAGCAGCCTTACTTTTTTTAGCAGTCTTATCAAGGAGAGTTTCAACTTCATCCCATTTACCTTCATCAACTGCTGTGCTTACCAATGGTTTTAATACCCTCAATCCTGAAGTTATCATCCACTTATTGCACTGATCTATTATGTTTGAATCATAACCATTCAGCAAAAGGTTGTTTTCTAACTTTTCAAGCAATATTAAAATCTGATTACTACTTGGCGTTTTATTTTTTAATTCCTCAATTTGCTCTAAACTACAGGAATTTTCTGTAAATCTAACCCGGTCTTGCAGTGAAGGAAAACCAAGACACTGATGTACTGGATCTCTATTTCCTCTTTCAAAATCATCAACTGACATTAAACATTTAAAGTCGTTTTCTACTTTCAGAGTATATTTATCCCTATTTTGATAATTTTCTGAAGCTTTACGAATTAAATACTGTATTTTTCCTACCTCAGATAAGCTAAATCCACCTAATTTACGGAGTGTTATTGGTTCTAAGCCTAGATCAAATTCTAATGTAGAGATTCTATAAGATTCAGAATTATCCCAATTTCTTACGTTAATCGTATGGTTGGACCTCTTATCACGAAATATCAAATCTTTACCACTACTGAAAACTTCTACCTGATCCGGAATAATATTTTTTAGTACCATTACTCCCATGCGTTCCTCATCCTGTTTTACAGGAACAGAGATATTTTTTTCTAACTTTTGATTGTGCTGAATAATACTAGTAGAGTTACTAAAGTCCTCATTATATTCTTTTACAGTTCTTTCATAATCATCTCTGAGTTTATCTTTATACTCCATTGTATCATCAACATCCTCTAATAAGCTAGGAGATGGCACAAAATCATTGTTATTCCATAGAGAGTAAGAAATATTTTCCCATTTACTTCGATCAGTGTAAAATCCTTCTATTCTAATAATAAAGGGAATTTCATTTTTTCTTATTAATAAAAGATCATCTTCATTTTTATATTTTTCAATATCTTTAAGATTAGAATCAATCACCACATAATCGCCTTGAAAATCCCCAGATAACCAAAACCTAATCTGAGTTTGTGTAGCTTGTAAAAAAGGAATTAGTTCACCATCTTCCATAGAAGAATCAACACATGACGTTGATTGTACATGAGGAATAAAGGTTTCTCCTTTGCTATTCATAACCACAAGGTGTCTATAATTGTTACTCTTTAGATAATTTTTTATTTGAATATTAGTATTATTATAATTGAGGTGTACATCACACCCCTTCATCAGAAATTTCATTGGAACTTCTCGCATAAATATTGTATCTAGCTTTCCATCCTCTGAATTATTATCAATTTTAACTTCTCTATTATTTACACTGTCACCAATAACATATATATCATTTCCTTTTCCACCTCTAGCAAACATAGTACCTTGATCAAAGTTTATTATATCATCTCCTGAAGAACCAAAAACCATATGTGGAACTACACTACTATCTTGACCTTGTATTTTTCCTCTAATAACACCCAAAACTTTATAATCCTTATTATTGTTTAGAATCTTTTTGTAATGATTTTCAACATCCTTAAAATTATCTAAAGAATGTTCTGAATGTAATTCAAATGAATTAATCTTTATAGTTGATGAGCCTGATCTTTCAATCTTAGGAACAATATTACTACCATTTCTATCTATTAGTAAAAAGTGAGGCTTATTACTGCTTTGCTCGACGTAATTTTTTATATCGAGAGTAAATTGATTATTTTGACCAAAATTTATTTTCAAAGATAAAGTATTACTGCTTGTAGAATAAGTGATTTGATCACAATCACCTAATAAATCGATTTCCGGAAAAATTATAGTTCCTGTTCCATCTACATCAATTTCTGAATATAAACTCCTACCTTTATAATCTGCACTTTTTACGTAAAAAGTATAATTGCTCTTTCCACCCTTGACTGTAGTATACGGTGAAATAATTACTTTTTTGCAATTTTCGACTATATCTTTTTCGTTCTTGTTAGAACCACCACCACTATCTATGATAACGTCACGACCATCGGTTCCTGTAAAGTGCTCAGAGTAACCCATGCACAAAACCTTATCCACCTTGTTCTTCCTTCCAACATAGTAATAGTTAAAGACGCCATTATTATCAATTTGATCATCGATTAGCCAACGACCATTTACTCTTGCCTTTAATGACCCAGAGGCATTAGGCTTAAAACGATAATTAACATTCACTTCTATAACTTTATCTTTCAATTGGCTTAAATCAAGTATATTAATGGAGTTACTTCCACCAATAATTTTACCTGAAAAGTCAATGTTGTTTACAACAAACCTATTTACTACCTTATTGCCACCAGTTATTTCTGCTGTACCTGAGTCAATTAAAAAATTATTGCTCCATTCGTTATTTCCAACGACGGTACCTTTGTTTACATTGCTTAAATCATAAACAATTGTTTTATCCTTTTGTTTCCCCTTTACCCTATTATCGTGACTAATAACCATTGAATTTTTACAATAATACGAAGCAAAGTCGAATGAATTTTTTGTACCTTCTTTTTCATAATCTTGGTCAGTAACCTGTGGTAAACAAATTCTGCTAGCATCTTCAATACGATGAGGTATAACACGTGAAAGACTTCTTGTATTAGCCCTTTCTTCTTTATTCATAAGAATCTTTGCATAATCCGGACGAAGGGTATTACCACTTACTTTTCCAAAACCAATACCATAAGCAACAGTACTATTAGGGCTATTATTTAAAGCTTGCCACGCTTCTTTAGTGAGACTATTAACCATTTCCTTTCTGGCTGCAAGATGTTGCACATCTTCTGGTATAGGTTGAAAAGCAACTGTATGCCAAAAAATACGCCAATTTTCATCATGGGTTGTATCGTGCTTTTTCTCGTACTCTACGATATTGCTAACACCACTATAAACCCCCGAAGCTACCATCAATGCAACTCCAACTGCAATGCCGATTCCAGGCATGCTAAGTGCTGTAAGAGCAACACCAGACACAAACGACACAGTAGAAAAAGATATAGATGCTATATTATCCCTTATTTCTTTCTCTCCACATGGATTATCACTACTTTCTCTATTTTTACAGTCTACAAGATTATTTGCTGATATGCCTATATCAATAATATCAAATACACCACCTACAGCCCCTGCCACACCTTTTACTATTGTGCTTCCAAATTTTACTCCTGCAACCCGGACAGCAAATTTTGTCTGTTTACCTAAAGTACCTGGTATAATTTTTCCTATAACCTTTTCAGCTGATGTTACAACTCTTGGAGTAATTTTAACCATTACATTCTCAATTGGTTGAGATGCAAAAGACCATCCTATTCCGCCTAGATTTAATCCACAATCCGTTGCTGTTCCATCTTTACAAGATACAATAGCACCATGGATTCCTCTTATTAATTGTATTCCACCTGCAGCATTCATTAACCTGCTTTTTAATTTTGGATTTTTTGTTAAACCACTATTTTGTTGTAAAACATCACCTTGCAAATCTTTAATACGCTCATTCTGGACATAGCGCTCATATCCTTGATCTCCAACAACCTTATCAAGTAAGTATTTGTAATCACCTTCAATATTTTTATCCCCAACAAACTCTATTAGCTGAGCATTTTTCGCTTCATCTTTACTACTCTTAACATAAGTTAGGAACTTTTCACTATCAACTATAACCTTATCTACATTATCTTCATCCACCTTTCCTTTACTAAACTTTTCCACATCATCTTTTGCAAATAAACAATAACTGATACTTCTTCTACTCCTACCACCTTGCTTTACACAACTATTTGGATTAAGTTTTTTCTTAGGTTGCACAGCTGACTGACCCTAAAGACAGAGCTGTGCCTAACTTCCACTTCTTGAAATGCTTCTCCTGTTAAAATAAGAGAACCTTTATCTTCAGCTTTTTCATCAAAAGCAACTCCTATAAAAGCTACTTTATCACCATCTGTAAGCGTTTTATAACTAACACCCTCCTTATATTCTGTGCGTATTTGCTCATCAGCTTCCTTCACTAATGCATCAGCTTTTTCACCTTTTCTTGGTCCCTTAAGCTCTAATCCCACAGGAATATATTCTTTGGCATTTCCATCTCGGCTTGCAAACTTAATACCATGAACCAACATATCGATACGTTTTCCTCTACCTGTTTGAAGCTCTGTTAATACTAATGCTCTGTTTTCTTGTGATTCCCCCAGCCTTATATCACTATAGTGGCTGAATACTCCATGTAACGCTCCTTGAAAATGAGCCTCTTCATTAATAAAATCCCTAAAAGGAAACATTCCTTCTCCAATTTTCTTTAGTAATGAATTATATTTATCTACTGGTAGAGACTGCCCTGCTGCAGGAGTAACTTGAGACTTAAGTGCATCATCAAATGCCTCCCTTAGTCCATTAGGGTAAGGAACATCTTTTAATTCTCCTTTGAAAAACTCTTTCCCTTCTTTGTATTCATTTAAGGAATTATATCTATTAACCTCCTCTATGTTAAAAAAATCAGACTTCTTCCCTTCTTGTAAACTTACGTATACCTCTGTAATTTTGCTTTGCTCCGGTAGATCATCAGGTGTAGGTATCTTTTTACTGCTACGATCTCCTCTTCCCCCTTCTCTAATATGAAAAATAAATACCTCTTTATTTTGCCCCTGATTTCCTTTAGTCAGCATGAACGTTGTCACAGGTCTTTCAGTTGATTGTGCACCAGACCTTGTAGAAGAAGCAAGTGGGTACTCATCATATAAAAATACGGATCTCTCTAAATTAATTCTCTTGAACTCATTAGCAAGGAGAAGTTGCCCTAACAGGAATCTACTAAAGTAATTACCTCCTTTCTCCGGCGTACCAGGAAATGTGTGATAAATACGCTCTAGTGGCTGCTTTATTTTTTCTTTAACATTAGTGGTCGTATCTTGTCTTCCATTCCAGTCTGAAGCTTCCTTCAAGAGTGCTTGCATTGTAGGTGGAGCAATTTCTCTATCTTCACGGGGTGATATATGCATTGAAAACTTTTTAGTTGAATCCAAATTTAACCCTACACACAATACATTATCTGAAATAGTCAAAACACGCGTTGTATTTGGCTGAAACCCTTTTGCATAACCTTTTGCTTGCTCTAATGCATCATCTAGTTCTTTACCATGACCTATTCCTGCTTTCAATTCAATAATAATTGGAACAGCATTCGGTAATCTATTCTTACCACGAGGCACTAGAACAATATCAGCATAACCTCTTCCTGCAAATTGCTCCAGGTAAACCCTCAGATTATGCCTATAGCGGAAATTTACTAAAGCACCTGCTATAAATCCATGATGTGCTGCTTCTCGTACCTCTTTACCATAGATAAGTGAATTCTCATGTTCAGAATGGATTCCACTGACTTTTTTAAAAATTTCTTCAACAGATTCCTTTACTTTTCCTGCATTAGAATTAGTCAGTTTTGCTATATCACTTTCTGGATTATTCCATAACCCCTTTTTTATTTCCTTAAAATCATATGTTGCAGAAGCAACTTTACCCAATTTCTCATTTTCTACTTTAATAGATATTTCTCCCGTAGTTTTAGCAATCTCTATTGATCTGATTTGGAGTTTATGTCCAACATTTCTTATACTCGTACTCTGTGCCGGCAGCGCTAATTGATTAAGTATATTTTCTAGCTCATCATAGGTAAACTTTTTACTCTTACTATCAGTCTCACCAGACTCTAAAATCACAAAAAGACTTAAATTAACTTCGTAATCATCATAACCTTTATCTTTATATTCCTTTTCATTCCCCCCATCTCTTACAACAGCAACCTTCAAAATTTTCGGACCATCAAAGCGAAAATACATTTTTTTAATCTTTAATTCCTTTGCAGCTTTTGTGTCTATAAAAGTAGAAAAGCTCCCTAAAAAGAAATGAGGAAAAAATCCTTCTTTACCTACTGAATGTAAATATGATGGAATCTGATCAATATATGATTGAAACCTTGCTTCGAAAGATTCAAATTCATCGCCTCGTCGAGCCGGATGATTGACAACACCAGTACCTGTAACAGAACTTGCTTCTTTAATCAATAACTCTATTAACTCAAAATCTTGTGGTTTTTCTTCGTTTGGCATATAACCCTCCTTTTAGAACTTTTTAATGATCACCTAACCCCACATAAGATTGTTTACTAATCTCTACCTCAGCTAAATCACCACTTGGGCCAGGTATGTTTTTTTGATCGAGTTCTTTATCAGCAACCTTACCATAGGCTAAAAACTTATTTAATGAAACATGATCTCCTCGCTCTAATATAGAACGTATGTAATTTGCTTCCTCAGAAGACATAAACTCCTTGATTTGGCTAGAATTAGCCTTATCTAACATCGCCCATACTGGCTTCATAAAACCTTTTTCAACTAAAGGCACTAAAAATCTCCCTTGAAAAACAGAGTTATTCATCATTTCTTTATTCAATGTGAAGGTACGATGATCATCAAACCCCTCTCTTGTCCATACATGTATAAAAATTCCCATAGCTGTGCTTAAATAATGCTCTGGGCATTCCTTTACCATTAATTTTAACCAGAGATAGTAATCATCTTCTGGAATATTGCATGGCTTCAAAAAATCAAATAACTTCTGAAATCGATCAAAATTAAACATTTCTAGCATTCTGTATAAAGAGGCATATTCAGTATTTCTCTCCAAATCTCTTTTCAAAAGCTCTGGATATCTATCAGGACTTATCTGACTTAAACAAAATTCAAACACATCAGGATAGCCACTATCATGTGCTGCATGCACTGCAATTCTCATGAAAACTTCATCTTTCTCTCGAGCACTTAATTCACTTTCAGGTAATGAACGAACCTTATCCCAAAAGAATTCTACTGCTTCTACACGTCTTCTCCTCGAACTTATTGCTGCACGATGTAAACCAAAAACATAAGGATGCTGACCTTCTAGATCTAACTCTGAAATGTATCCACTAATGAAATGTGACCAAAATTGCATCATTGCATCTGTATACCAACTTCCACTTACTGATTTAACTAATTTTTTTAGTGCATCTGAATCTCCATCTTTTATTTTATCTTCCTGTTTAAAATGTTCAAATAGAGAGATTATATCCTCTTCTAAGCAACACCAACATGCGATTTGGTAACGATCAAAGTCATCTAGCGGATTATTTGTACCCTTCCAACTCTGGGGTTCAATCATCTTTTTAGCTACTACTCTTCTATTGAGTTTAATGCCATGTATTGTGTTAGTTTTTTCCCAACACTCTTCATTTGACAATATGTCAAGGAAAAAAGGGAGGTTTTCAGTATTGATAGTCTCTAAGTACCCACGCCCCCAATTTTTTATTTGAAGTTGTTTAGATTCTTTATAAGGATCGTCATCCTTAATAATAGAAAAAGCTACCTTAGTTAGATCATCTAAGTCCATAATTCTTACCTCACAAACAAAACCATATGTAAGATACAGAGCTATAATAATTTATAAACTCTATACTAACTTCAACATTATACTACACCTTTGTAACCTGTCAATCACTATTTTAGAACGTGTTAAGAATCTCGGATAGATGAGATAGAATAGGCATAGATTAAAGATGAGGTATATCTATGCGAAAAAGTTATCCAAGCGATGTAAGTAGAGAACAATTTGAAAAGATCAGACCGATTCTGGAAAGTAGCAGGAAGAAAACAAAACCAAGAAAGCTTGATTTATATGAAGTATTTTGTGCAGTGCTATACGTTCTAAAAAGTGCCTGCCAGTGGAGAATGCTGCCAAAAGATTTTCCAAGGTGGGAGAATGTGTATTACTATTTTCAAATGTGGAATAAAAAGAATGAAGCAGAACAAAGTTTGCTGGAATTAGTTTTAAAAAAGATTAGTTGGAGAGGTCCGTATAAACAATGGTAGGAAAGAGAAAACAAGCTTCTGTATAATTGATTCTCAAAGTGTTAAAAACACAGATACTGCTGAAAAGAAAGGCTATGATGCTGGTAAAAAGATCTCTGGTATAAAGCGCCATATTGCAGTTGACACTCAAGGTTTACCACACGCAATTCATCTGACAACTGCAGAAGCAACTGATCGTAGCAGTGCTGTGAAAATGGTTGAGAATGCTAAAGAAAGCCTCTCTGAAGTTAAAAATACACTTGTTGATGCTGGCTATACAGGAGAAAATTTTGCAACTCAAATAAAAGTAACTATCGGTGCAACTGTTGAGATAATAAAACGAAGAGAATTACATACCTTTGCTATATTGCCAAAAAGATAGGTTGTCGAGCGGTCTTTTGCTTGGTTGGAAAAGTGTAGACGGCTATGGAAAAATTGCGAACGTAAACTCAACACTAGCTTGCAAATGGTCGTTCTTGCTTTCTCTGCTTTACTCCTCAAAAGATTTTAAACAGGTTCTTAGAAAAATTTTCTAACCTAAAGTGGTTTTCAGTAAAAGGCTCTTAATAGGCTTATATAAGGTCTTTTATTAGCTATACACATTTTTGGAATTTGGTTTAAATTTTTTCAAACTATAGGTTCAACGCATATCAGTAAATAGAGTAGAAGAGAATTAAAGTAACCTGTATGATTAGAAAGAGATTTTTCTTAATTTAACTTTAGTTTTGCAGATGTATAGTATTTCTTTATTTAGAATTTTGATCTTCGTTCTTTTTTTTAATTTGCAGCTTCTTGCACAGGAAAAAACAGATATGTTTTACGATCAAGACAGTGGTTTCCAGCTACCACTACCTGGTAACATGATTATAGATGATGACAATACTGCCCTGATAGCTCATTACAAAAATGACTCTCTCATAAAAGACTCAAGAAAAGTTGTCTCATTCGAAATTGATAAGTCTGATATCTACCACTACTGCATAAGAGGGGATGTGCTAATTAGCAAGGGTGATGTTTTAGAAGAAACATGTTATAGTAGTTACCCAACATTCATGAGTTTTAACAGTAAGGAAAAAGTGTTACCAGATAAAATATTGATAGATGGGTATCACTTTATATATCTTTATACAGGTGAAGGTGCAGCAGGTACTGCTTATGATACATATATATACAGAGGTATGATTGATGGCAAGTGCGTTTTCTTTGACATTCATTCACGTATGACAAATCCTTATAACTACTTCGTTGATGATAAAACTTCAGTAGAAAATGCATATCGCTCTTTTAATGATGATATTGAAACTGTGAATAATATTATAAGAAATGCAAAATTTAATATTAATAAATAAGTCCACTAAAAGGTAAAAATGGATTAATATCTATAAAAGATTTTACTACTTGTTGGTTAAATTAAAGGGCCAGTAATATTATAGAAAATTTCAGACTTGCAATAATTTTCAATAAGAGCCTCTTGATAAGGTCAATCTGATCTTTCATTTTTTTAAATTCTGTTTTTATCATACGCTTATTAATTCTTCCGCAAGTAAAATACTATTAATTTAGCAAGATATATTATTAAGATCTCAAGCAAATTAACCATTTCCAGTGCTCAAAATCAAAAGTGGTGAGAAGTGTTTTCTTTGGGATGGGTTGGTCTACCGCAAGTTTCTTGCGAACTTTTGTTTATTGTAACTTTGCTATTCGCTAAAACTAGCCATGTTAGCTCACTTTTACTAAATTTATATACGAACTAGTTTGCCTAACTTTGCTGCCGCAATTTCAAGCTTCTATTTTCACAGCCCTATTTTCACCAAACAAACGCTAATTCTGGATGAGAAGAGAGAAAAAAAGCAGGAAAATAGGGTAAACTCAGCTAATATTGACAAATAAAAATGTAAGCGAGGTCACCCATGAATCAAGATATAACTGAACTGTTTTGCTTAGTCGATGACTTTTGTAAATCTATAGAGGAAAATTTTGCAGATAAGCTACTATCGAATGCTCGAAAACCGACAAGAGTAACTGAAATTACGCTTCCTGAGATCGTGACAATAGTTCTCCTCTATCAACAATCTCCATGCAAAAATTTTAAAGCATTCTATCTATATCACTTAACATCCACTTACAAATCAGAGTTTCCAAAATTGCCTTCATACACTCGGTTTGTTGCTCTAAAACCTAGAGTTTTGTGGCATTTAGCAATGTTGCTGCAATGGTTATGTGAGCAAGCAAAAGAAACAGGTATATCCTATATTGATTCAACTTCTATTGCAGTCTGTCATGCAAAAAGGATATACATAAACAAAGTTTTTGCTGGCATTGCAAAATTAAGCAAGAGCTCCTATAGCTGGTTTTTTGGTTTTAAATTACATATGGTAATCAATGAAAATGGTGAAATTCAGGCGCTTACTCTGACAACAGGCAATGTTGACGATAGGAAGCCAGTTCCAAACCTCACGGAAAAATTAATAGATCTGTTATTTGGAGATAAAGGTTATATTGCAAAAGAGCTGTTTGATCGAGGACTGAAACTTGTTACCAAGGTAAAAAGGGTATGAAAAATACGTTAATTTCCCTAAATGAGAAGATTTTGCTGAGAAAAAGGTCTATTATTGAAACGGTTTTTGGCTACCTCAAAAATAGACTTGAGGTTGAACATACTCGTCATAGATCTCCTGCTAATTTTCTGGTTCATATCTTTTCTACTCTCATTTCTTATTCTATGAAACCTCAAAAGCCTTCCATTTCCTATTCTTCCTTCCTTAATCCAGAATTAGCGTTTACAGATGAACTTTGCCAATTTATGGATTACTAACATGAATATATTTATTACGTTAAGAGTTTATGTAAACACCTAATCTTACTACAGAAACTCAAAAATTGCAAAATAATAAAAATATTATGTTGAAATTAGCTTGACTCATATAATATATTACACATAATATATTATATGTTTTGACTAGGAGGTGGTATGGCTTCTACTACAAAGTTAAAAAAACATGAAGAAGAGGAATTAAGTACTGGGCAAGAGTATTTGGAAACAGATGAACCATTTGATGATGGACATGAGTTAATTAAAGAAGAATACCTGTTACAAGTTTCATGTAATAATCATTTAGAAACCTCGTGGACTCAAACAGTCATTTTGCCATTTGAAAGTTATAATATGGTGCCACCATCCTTGATGGATGATCGAGATTCACTACGAAAACAAGTATGTGTTTGGTTTGCTCAAGAGCATGATCTCAAGGGAAGTCAAAAAGAGTTAAACGCAAAACTACTAAGTATTTTAAAATACCTAGACTGGTACGAGGATAATATTTTTGATTATGATAATGGCAGTGCTGTTGAACTTGAAGAATTTTTAAAAAGTAATGAAAATGACCCAAATCTAAAAGTCATTCTTGACCTTCCAAGGGGAGAATCCGGGGTAACGGTGTTGCATGCGGTTTCAAGAGCTCGTACAAGGGAAGCGATTCGTGATCGGGTAGATCAAGCTGTAGATTTACTTTTGAAAGCAGGAGCAGATCCTAACGCAAAGAATAATGAAGGAGAAACACCTTTGCACTATGCTGCTGCTATTGGTAATAATAAAGGTGTAAGCTCACTACTTCGGGCTGGTGCTAATCCAAGTATGTGTGATAGACAAGGAAAAACTCCACAACAGATTGCAATTGCTGGTGGTCACTACAATGTTGCATGGTCCCTTTTAACTAAGAAACAAGAGAAGCTGAGGCAAGAATTATGTAACATTTGGTTCAATCATACAGATCTTTTTGCCTTAAATAAATTAAAAGAGCTTGTAAAAAGGTTTTTAGATGAACATAAGAGTAACCCAGACCTAAAAGTGGTACTAAATATTCGGGGAACAGGAAGTAAGGCGTTATTTCTTGAACTTGCTGATAATATTTGTTATGCTAATGCAGGTATTTCTGATGTTAATGAAGCCATTGGTGTAGAAATAAGAAACTTATTTTTAGAGGCAGGGGCATCAGATGATATACGTCATTGCCTAGTAAAGGAAGAACTACCTTGCACTTTATGGCGTAATTTAACGCCAGCCCAACAAAAAAAACTAGATGATTTTTTAGGTAGAATATCTAAAGTTGAATGTGTGAGCAAGCTAGAAAAAATTGTAGATGAGGCCATCAGGTCTGGGGTGCGACTAGGTTTTAACGAAGACTTTTCTCCACAGTGCCCTTTTCCAGACGATTGGCATAGTTTTGCAGATTATGTGATAAAAAGAATTGGTGAGTTAAAAGGGAATCCTAAAACTGCTAGTGATATAATATGTAAACTGATTTCAAAGGGGGCAGTATTGTATAATAGAAACAGTATGGATATAATTGACGAACTGGAATTAGAATTTAAAGATTTTAGAGCTAATTTGGACAAAACTTATGCAAGTCATAGGAATAATGCTAATAAATTTATTAAAGCTGCAAGAGAAGCAACCACTGGTAGGCTGAATGATGTGAGAATAGATAACACTACTTTTTACTTAGAATATTCAGAAGATAGCACAATAAATGTTGCAATGATCACAGATGAAGAAAAAAATTTGGTACCAAACCAGAAAAACATACAATCTAGAAAAGATATAATAAAGATCGGTAAAAGTGAGGTGGAAATTATAACGGTAAATGGCGTCAGGCATTATACTGACCTTATAGATGGTAGTGATATAGTATTAATTTTCTATACCAGTTTGGGAGAATTAGAAGTGAGACTGTACCCTGATATGCAAAATAAGAACCTAGTAAAGGTAGAAGTAAGAGATCAAGAAATGTGGGAAAAATTAAAGAATTGTGAAGAAGAAATAGGAAAAAATTGCTCACTGGGTAGGTATTCAGTGTACGACGCTGTTGAACGAGGATATTTTGAAAGGCCAGAAAAACTGCGCCAACCTTCTGAAAAAATTATCTTACCTGATGAACAGAAAAAAGGAGAGTGGTGTAGGAGAATAAGTGAAGTACCAAGTTCAGAACAAACAACAAGCCGTACTATAGGGTAAAAGGATGACATGTTCAATGTTCACAGCACTACCTATTTAATATTTCAAGGAAGTGTTTTAAGAAGCTTGCTCAATGCTTATGTTTTTTTAGAAATGTCCTTTTATGCCCGATTCAAAGGAGGATAAGCAGTAACAGGTTGTTCCATATCTTCTATTTTTTCGAGCTTAGTGCTGGGCTTTATAGCATTATACAGTGCAAAACCCAGACAAACCAACCCAACAATCCCGCCAACTACCGCTATAACGTGCATTTTCAGGATATACAATGTAAGACTATTCGCTAGTAACACCACACCAACTAAACCAGCTACGATTGCTCGCCTTTGTTGCGTTGCTTTTGGTAATGGTTTTTCTTGTTCGTTAGCAGTACTATTATCAAAACAAGGCTTTGTTTCAGCTAAAGAGAGGTTGTCAGAGGCGTTTGGTGTTTCATCTACAGAAGCAGTGAGTGAAGCAGCTTGATCTTCTATTGTTGTTATATCACTATTTTCGCATGATTCAACTATGTTGGTTTCAATATTAACAGCAGCATCTACTGTAGCAGTAGGGGAAAGGGTTTGCTGTTCAATGGTTGTTTCCGTGTTAAGAACATCTTCCAAAGGTTTTTCTGGTCCTGGTGAAAGTTTCCTACCACTAGAAACACTTGGTCCTTGTGTAGCAGTTTCTTTTGGAGCGGCGATGTCCTTCAAATTTCTTAATTTTTTGACAATAGCTTTCTTTACTTTTTTTGGTAGTTTCATAATGTCTTCTCCTTTTATGTTAAAGTTTATTAATTGAGGAAATGGCAACAGGATTAGCTGCCTACCCCATAAGCTTGGTGTTCTTTTTTAATCAAAGGTATTTTGCTATTCTTTCGCTGTAAAATGTTTAGCTTACTCAAACAGCACTAACACGATTTACCTCTTTTTGGATGTAAAAGTCTTCTAGGAATTGTTCTCTTAAACTCTAAGATATTTTGTTCAACATTGTAACAGGATTCAGAGAACTTGTATTTGGCGTACTATTGTTTAATTTTTCGCACTATGTGCACTGCATGTCTTTTTAAAACTTCGGGTTTTTGCCCATACAAGCTGAAACGCGCTTATAAGTCGTTTAAGACATCACCCAACGCCGGATTTTAAAATAGAGAGTGGAATAACTAGCTACCTCGGGGTTTTATTGTCTTTTCTTCCTGTCTGGTAAATTTCTTAAATATTATAGCTTAGACTAGTTGCGTTTAAAAGCAGCTAAATTGCAGCGTTTAAGACATAAAAACGCCGATACTGAAAATAAATACTGACCAGGGCTTCTTTTGCCTTTTTTCATTTGGTAGATTTCTTATAGCTAATGTCTTGCTATTTGCTTTTCGAAACAAATAGATTGAATCTTTCTACAGAATTATGTATAATTATTAATACCTTTTAAGTTCATTTGTTATGGCTTTTTCTAAATTTCTCGATCCAAAATTGGACTTAACCTTCAAGAAAATCTTTGGTACTGAAAAAAATAAGAAGATCCTTATCCATTTTTTAAATGATATTCTAGGGTGTACTGAAGTTAATACTATACAAGAAATAGAATTTATCAGCACCATTTTGAATCCTGAAATTGCCTCTGAGAGACAAAGTATAGTTGATGTTCTCTGTCAGGATTCTGTTGGCAACAGATTTGTGGTTGAAATGCAGCTTACTCGTGATAAAGGTTTCGAAAAACGCGCTCAATATTATGCTGCTAAAGCTTACTCAAGGCAAGTTGGTAAGTATGCTAATTTACAGAAGATCTTCTTTATTGCAATTTCAAATTGTGTTTTATTTCCTGATAAGTCCAATTACATATCTAGCCATACCATCAGAGATGAGAAGACTAATGAGCATGACTTACAAGATTTTCAATTTGTGTTTATTGAACTACCTAAATTTCCTAAAAATAAAGTAGAGCAATTAACAAGCATAGTAGAACGCTGGTGTTACTTTTTCAAGCATGCAGAAGAAACCACTGAAAAAGATCTAAAGAAGATTGCAAGAGAAGCGCCTATAATAAAGAGAGCATATGATGAATTAGACAGGTTTAACTGGAATGAAAAAGATCTAACGGCATATGAAGAAAGAATAATGGATCTTTACAAAGAGGAAGCTATCCTTGAATACAAACTTGAGACTGCTCAAGAAAAAGGTATAAAGAAAGGGAGAGAAGAAGGCATCCAAATCGGCGAAGAAAAAGGCAGACAAGAAGGCATCCAAATCGGTCAAGAATATGGAATCAAAATTGGGGCAAAAAAGGGAAAAATTGAAGTGGCAAAAAACCTACTTAAAGCTGGTGCATCTGTTGACTTGATAGCTGAATCCACTGGTCTTCCTAAAGCTGAAATTGCGCAGCTCAAAAAAGAAGTCACGTTCAAACCACTTAGCTGAACAGAAACTGATATTTTGAAGTACATATAAATAATTAGCTACCCACGGGGATTCTTTTACCTTTTTTTATTTGGTAAATTACTTAAATATTTATAGCTAAAGCAATTCAAAAGTCTATAAAGGGTGTCATTCCAGTGCTCGACACTGGAATCCAGTAGAAAAAAGAGTGGATCCCAGTGTCCGCTACTCGGATGACAAGAAGAGGAGCTACTTGGACGACAGGAAAATGGCTACTTGGATGACATTATTAAGTAGCACTGGAATAACAGACAAAGGGGTTACAGGGATTACATCTACAACCCTGTCATTCCAGTGTCAGCTACTTTCATGACACCCTACTTTGGCACTCAACATTTAGTGCTTAATACTGGGTCTTAACAAATTCAAAAAAATCTATTAAAAGGAGGACTATCATGTCTACAATAATTCTATCATCAATTTTAGGTCAAGCTGGTAGTATTTTTGGTCCAATTGGCCAAGTTATTGGCTCGGAACTTGGTGCTTTGCTTGGTGCACAGCTCGATAATGCAATATTCGGCCTTGATGCCGAGCAAAAGGTAACGTATGGGGCAAGGCTAAAAAATCTGCAAGTTCAAACTTCAACCTACGGCAGAACAATCGCAATTATCTACGGTACTGCTCGCGTTGCAGGAAATATTATTTGGGCACAGCCAATCAAAGAAGAAGCCATCACTACTAAAATAGGAAGAGGCATAAATGTTGTATATAACTACCATACAACGCTTGCAATTGCTATCTGCGTGCGATCCGAAGTCATGATTTTGTGATGGTTAAATTCCATCTTCTCTAGACATCGGAGATAAAGTATGTCTCACATTTCAGAGAGTGGCAACCTTTGAGGTGCAAGCATGAGACAAAAGCAGGTAATACCTAACCTTATGGTAAATCCCTGCAAAAAGAGTTAGATATGATTATGAGAAGAACCTATGTTTGAATTATCGTGACGATTAATATGCGAAATAAGGTTGATTACGCATTGACCAAAAGGTATGAAGCAAAGAGGAATTAAGGGTACCGATCCTTAATTATAGGTGTTCTCAGCTTCCGGTAAATAGTAGGGATCTAAGTCTAACGGGAAACAAAATCATGGAACGGGGTAACCATATAAATGCTCTTATATTCATCCGGATATAAGTAGGTAGCCAGCCGCAAGCATTTATGTGGAAGGATTGTTTAAGAAGCTAAAGCCCAAAGTAATATTTGGGATATGCAGACGTAAACACTGTAATTTGGAAGGTAAAGTTGTGAGTAGTAGTGTATATGTTATGGACCAACAAAAGTTAGGTATGAATGGAATGAAATTCCTTGGCGTAAGCTGGAGAAATCTTCATTCAAGCTACAAAAACGAATTTATCGAGCTTCACAATGTAATGATATCAAAAAGATGCATAATCTTCAGAGGTTATTACTCAAATCAACAAGTGCAAAAATACTCGCTGTTAGAAAGGTAACTCAGGACAACAGAGGGAAAAAGACTGCAGGTGTCGATGGAAAGTCCAATCTTAGTAAAAAAGAAAGATTGTTATTAGCAAATTCTTTAGACATAAGAGAAAAAGCAAAACCATCAAGACGGGTCTTGATCCCAAAACCTGGCAGGCCATCGGAGCATCGCTCACTTGGTATTCCCACAATATCAGATCGAGCAAAACAAACACTTGTTAAAATGGTGATAGAACCGGAGTGGGAAGCAAAATTTGAGCAGAACACATATGGTTTTAGACCTGGTAGGTCATGCCATGATGCTATTGAAGCCATATTCAGTGCACTCAAACAGAAAACAGCATATTGTTTAGATGCTGATATTTCTGGATGTTTCGACAATATAAAACACTATGCGTTGCTTGAAAAACTCAATACCACACCAACTTTAAGAAGCATTATAAAAGGATGGTTGAAAGCAGGTGTAGTAGAAAACAGAACTCTCCAACCAACTAGAAGTGGTACGATTCAAGGAGGGACTATTTCTCCATTATTAGCTTGTATAGCACTACATGGTCTGGAACAATATATTAAAGAAGCATTAAAGAGTGAACTTTTTCTATATAGAAAGAAAAAATTTGGTACAACATCGCATCAACGGGCACAGCAAACTCTCAGTATAATTTTTTACGCTGATGATTTTGTTGTCATGCATGAGAGTGAGGAAATCATCCTTAAGGCAAAAATACTAATCGAAGAATGGCTAAAAACCATCGGATTAGAATTAAAACCCTCAAAAACAAGGATTTCCCACACTCTAAGTGGAGAAAAGCCAGGATTTAATTTTCTTGGTTTTTCAATAAGACATTATCGAACAAGAAATAGTAAGAAAGGTTACAAATTATTTATCAAACCGAGTCGTGAATCTATAAAACAGCACAATATTACTATTAAACGCAAGCTTAGAGGATTAAGAGGAGCAATGCAAGAGGTAGTAATTAAAGAACTCAATCCTATCATCAGAGGATGGAGCCAATACTACTTATCGGTAGTTTCGAATAAGACCTTTAATTTGATGGGTAGTGTAATGTTTAGAAAGCTTTGGAAATGGGCAGTTGTTAGACACCAAAACAAAGGACGAAGCTGGATTAAAAGAAAATACTTTAAAAAGTATAAAAACGATAATTGGAGGTTTATGACAAGTAACAAAATATACCTTACTAAGCACGGAGATTATACTATTAAACGGCATGTCAAAGTGAAAGGAACTAAATCTCCGTATGATGGGGATTGGGTTTATTGGGGTAATCGTCTAAAGAAAATTCCAGGTAAGCGACCAAGAGTAATAAAATTACTGAAATTGCAACAAGGTAAATGTAGTCATTGCCAACTTTGGTTTAAGAATGAGGATATTCTAGAGATACATCATAAAGACCGTAATAGGCGCAATAATATGAACAGAAATTTATCCTTGTTGCATGGACATTGTCATGATGAATTACACAAAAGTATGCATGACAAGCACCAAATTATAGAGGAGCCGTATGAGGTGAAAGTCTCAAGTACGGTTCTGAAGTCGAGTGAGGAAGGGCGACCTTCTTCACTTAGATAACAAAGGGGAAGTGAAAAAATTAAATAGAATCTGGGCAGATACAACGTCGCTTAGTTTTGATGAAATAGATTATACTTTTTATAGTGGTACAGAGGACCAAAACCCTGATCCACTTATGTCATCAATCGAAGGCGAAGGAAATGTGCCAGCCTACAGAGGAATATCCTATATAGTTATCAAGAATTTTCCTCTAGTGGACTATAACAATCGCGTTCCAGTGTTTACATTTGAAGTGCAAACTACGCTGAAGTCCAGTGGATTTTCAATAGCAGAAAATATTCGGAATATCAATATTATACCAGGTTCAGGGGAGTTTGTGTATGATACAAAAATACAGAAGAAAACTGCGCAAGAAAGAATAAGCAGTAGCCAATATATCCCATATGGACTGGCACAAAGGGTAAACCACAACAATCACACTAAAGAAAGCGATGCTATGCTTTCCTTGGATCAACTAAAAGAAGGTTTGCCAAATGTTGAGTGGGTGTCAGTAGTAGTTAACTGGTTTGCAAGCAGTTTAAATATTAAAGATTGTAAAGTATATCCTGCAGTTGAGTTTCAAGATGATTCCGCAATTGTGCCTAATGATTGGCAAGTAGGAAACATAACTAGAGACAATGCTCAGCTAATTTCAAAAGATGCTGATGGAAACCCAAGATATGGTGGTACAGTTAGTGATTCAGCGTTAATCAGATACATAGAAGAGTTGCACAGCAGAGGTTATAAGGTAATGCTCTATCCGATGCCCTTGCTCGATACAAAAAATAAAGAGTGGCGAGGAAAATTGAGCGGGACTCCTGAAGATATAAGTAATTTTTTTAAGGATCAGTATAACAAATTCATAGAACATTACGCGAGCATTGCAAAACAGACTGAAGTGGAAGGGTTTATCATCGGATCTGAATTTGCACAGCTAACCAGAGTAAAAGATGCAAAAGATAACTATCCTGCAGTTATAGAGCTAGCTGAGCTTGCAAAGCGAATAAAACTTCAGCTCGGAAAAGAAGTAAACGTAACTTACGCTGCCGATTGGAGCGAATATCACTCATATGATGGTTGGTATAACATGGATAAACTGTGGTCTTCGCAGTACATCGATGTTGTTGGCATAGATGCTTATTTTCCGCTAACTGATGGCCCAGAACCTCCTTTTGGCTATTCTGTAGAGGATGTAATCGATGGTTGGAGCAGCGGAGTTGGGTATGACTATTTCTATGATTACTCAAAGAGTAATCCTGAAAAAGTAAAATATAATGGCAGCAAATATGCCTGGAAAAACATAGAAAAATGGTGGAGCGCAGCTCATGTAAATCCAGATGGTAGTAAAACAAAATGGCAACCGAAAATGAAAAAAATATGGTTTACTGAGTATGGATTTCCCAGCATGAACGGTTGTACTAATGAGCCAAATGTATTTGTTGATAAAGGCAGTATAGAGAGTAAATATCCGCGATATTCAAACGGAGAGGTGAGCTTTCTTTCGCAGAAAATTGCAATCGAAGGAACACTGAAAAAATGGCAAAATTCAGAAATGGTGGAAAAAATGTTCCTCTGGGCATGGGATGCAAGACCATTTCCTTATTTTCCTAATTTATGTAATATATGGGCTGACTGCCGTAACTGGCAAACAGGACACTGGATTCAGGGAAAGATTCCACAACTTAATATTTCCGATGTTTTGTCTGACCTATTGCAGAAGGCGGGTTTAAAAAGTGATCAGTTTGATACAAGTGACGTTAAAGGGCTGTTATCTGGATATGTAATAAACGATCAACACCCAATACGCTCAGCTATTCAAATGCTGCAAAGTTGCTATTTTTTTGATGTGGTTGAGCAAAACTCTAAACTGAAATTTGTCCAAAAGGGCAGGGAAGCTACAACTGAAATACCAGTGGGTGAGGTTGTGTTCAATCACAGTTCAAGACTGATACAACTTGTTAATGTTAGTCAGCTAGATTTAAACAGTAAAATCAATGTTGTCTATTTTAACCGCAACTTTGGCTATCCAATTGATGTGAAATATGCTGAACTGCCGAAACAAGGTACTGCTGCAACAATTGAAATACCGCTCATTATGGAGGAAGGAGAAGCGCAGAATATAGCTGAAGTCTTACTTTATTCTTCATGGCAAGAGAGAAATATATACAATTTTAAGCTGCCGATAAAATATGCGTGGCTTGCACCAAGCGATGTCATAACAATTTCAGATGGCGAGAAAAAGCATACGATAAGAATTATAAAAACAAAATTTGCAAGCATGTCTATTCAAGTAAGTGGTGTTGGTTATGACTGCTCTATATATAAACTTTCTTTTCCTTCAACAAGATCACTTATGCTTAAAGAATACTCTCCTTCTCACATCAGCAAAACCATCATAGAAATGATTGATTTACGGCATGTTAAAGGCAATATTGTAAGCTTTACTTTAGCTGGTGAGGAAGAGAATTGGAAGGGTGCAACGCTTTTTATTTCGTATGATAATAAAGATTATAAACCTATTGCAAACACAAACAAACAGTCCACTTACGGATATGTAGTGGAATCCACCAATGAAGAAATTGTAGTAGTATTACGCTTTGGTAAACTGTCTGCAATTTCACACTCGAATTTAGCATTAATTGGCAAAGAGATAATTAAATTCCAAAGTGTCAAAGACAAAAATAAATATAAGCTTAATAACCTAATTAGAGGGCAAGAGGGCACCAAAGAATATGAGCACACCGCAGGTGAAAAATTTGCTCTACTTGATGATTCAATAATATCTTTTGAAGTACCAAGAGGGAAAAAATTTCACCTCAAAGCAGTTACTTATGGCGATTCATTGGATAATACGAAAGCGGGAATGTTTGAGCTCCTGTAGGCTATTAAAATTTTATTTGTACATTGCTATCGTTTGATTATAGTATTAGGTATATTAATGTGCCGAGGTAGAACAATGATCGGTGACACAAGAAAATTACCAGATACTGCACCAATAATACTTACATGGGTACCGAGAGTACATGGTGCATCTCTACCGGATGGTAAAAATAGTTCTCTTAATTATTTAGATATAATCAAAAATCATAAATTAAAAAATAAAGAGGATAGGGAGATATATTTGGTTATCAATGGCCCAGGGTTCAGACAGAGTCAAATAAATGGTTTAAAAAGCGAACTAGAAAAAATTGAAGGAGTGTATGTTGTAGATTTACACCAATACGACTGGAGTAAAATAGATAAAGGATGGAAGATGGATGGCAAAGATATCAGTATTAAGAATTTCTTTGAAAATATGTATAATATGACAGATGAACAAAGAACATACTTTGCCATTGAAATAGATACTTTTAGATTAATTGCTCTTGCCCTTTTAAAGCAATTTACAGAACACGAAGGTGGAATATATATAGACTTTGATTCTTTAAACGCCATTACCAACCATATAGGAAAAGACGTAACAGTTCCTGAAAAAATATTGTTAGGAAGTATTACACTCAGATCTCTTAATAAAAAAGAAAAACGTACATGCCTTAGTGTAGCAAATATGATAGATAGTGATTATAATAAATATAAAAAATCATTCGGCTTTTTTTTAACAATGATTGCATTGTGATAAACAGTTCAGGTGTAATAGTTGAGATTTTCTACAGATATAAAAGTGAAATACTGAGTCACAAAAAGATCTTGAATGAAGTGAAAGCATACTTCAAAAGGTGCTTATCAGGTAAATGTTTTAGTTATTATTATGATATATTTCAATATAGTTCCCAGCTTGAGAGTGAGGGGATACCGAAGCTATACGATATCGAACTCTTTAACCTTGTTGGACAATCTATAAGCGTTCTCAATTTGGCTCAAACAAGCATATTAAGTGGAGTTGAAGCTAAGATCATAAGAAATAAGAGACCAATAAGCGCATGTAAATTATTCTTGTTTAGTTGTAATAATGGCAACTATGATCCTATTGAGATTGTAGGAAGAAGTGATTTATCTTGGACTAAAGGGGAGAAGCTATACCATGAACAGGTGGATAACAAGCTAGACAAGGTAAAAATAGACCAGATGATGGTAGAGAAGTTGTGGTTGAAATAAAATGATTTACAGTGGACTCTTGAAAAACTTTTTAGCATATATATCAAAATGTTCTTTACATAATATAAAACTGATTATAGCATATTATTTTTACTGTAGGTAACACTATGCATGTTGTATCAGGTGAATCTCATAATAAAAAAGGTAATAAAGATAATGGGGAACACAGTGGTGAAAAGAGAAAAGTTGCTGAAAATGCAAGTGCAAGCCAACAAAAGAAGCAATCAACAAGTGAGCATGTATGCCGTAAATCTCCTGGCTATATATGCATATGCGAGGTAGAAAAATATTTCTCCAAGCGGAAGCAAAAATAAATAAAAATTAAGCACTACTATGTAGTGCTTAATTTCGAAAGGCAACATAATGGCGACTTAGTGTTTTTTTTCGAGCAATAACCTATGGCGATTCATTGGATAACAAGAAAGAAAAAGTGATAAATTTCTCCAGTAATTAAAATTTAATAAATTCATGCTATAGTAAATATAAATACTGTAGTGGGGGTTTATAATGTCAAAGAAAATAGTTAACGAGTTGAAAACTCAAGTGAAGAAAAGCGAATACACCAACCTAAGGCCTGCAAAAGAGACACTTGGTTCTGGTGATAGAACGTACCTAGATATGAATTTTAATGGCGAATATGAATTTGCCCGTGATTTTGTTATTAATGGAAAGGTAGTAACTAGTGACTACGTTAACAATCTGTATCCAAAACATAAGAATCTAATTTTAAAAGATGAAAAAGGAAAAGAGAATTATCGTTTATTTCTTAAAGCAGCTTTTACAGAAATGTTTTGGCGTGCTGGTGCAAAAATTCCTAATAACTCCATTATGGAGGAATTGATAACTTATTTAACAGGTCTGGGCATATGAGTTCTGTTTCTTTCCAGGATCTACTTCGTCCTTTTGAATTACGCATGTACTCCTTCAAGCCTCTAGTCCCTTCCTACAAAGAAAAGATTTGTATGGATTGTGATGACTCAAATTGTCTGAAATTCAGTTTTAATGCAAGTGATGGTATATATGATAATAACCAGAATTTAGTATGCAATCTACATACTTCAGTAGAGTTTAAACTAAAATGTGAAGGTGAAAATGTGAAATATGAAGAGGGTAAGGTATCTCTTACTATTCCTAAGGAGCTAAAAAATTACAAAGTAAGTGGTAAGAATTTGCTGGACGTTATCGTTGAACATTTTCAGAAATTTTGCGAAAAATTGGGCTTTAATTTTGAGACAAAAGTGGAACATAGTCTAGGTGAACCACTTAAAGTGTTGAATGACATCAATGCATCCCAAGATAAGAATTCAAACTTGAACCAAAGGTTAAATAATCCAAGATAAGATATTGATTTAGCTTTATTATTTAATATTAAAAATCTGCCGCCTCAACTTGAATCGTCTCTATTAATTTTTTGATCTCATTGACAGAAAGACCGGTAGAATCTGCTATTAAGTCAACAGATGCGCCAGCTTTAAGTAGATTTTTAGCCACAGTGATTTTAGCCTGTTTTTCGCCCTCTGCCTTGCCTTCCGCAATACCTTTTTGATGACCGATTTGGATACCTTCTTGTCTACCCCTTTCTTCCCCAACCTTAACACCTTCATCAAATTTTTGGGCAAAAGCAGCTACTTCATCCATTATGCGTTTTTTCATTTGTTCATATGCTAGCAATTCTTCTTCCGACCAGTTAAGCTGGTTCATCTCTTCATAAGCTCGTTTTATTACTATATCGTTGCCTGCTATTTTATCCAGGTCCTCTTCTCTTGTTTCTGCTGCATATCGAAAAAAATAACACCATTTTTCAACTATATTTTCCAATTGATCTTCTTTTGTTTTTGTGAATTTCGGTAGTTCTATGAATACGAAATAGAAGTCCTTTAAGTCATGTTCATTGGTATTCTCATCCCGAATAGTATGATTTGATTTATACTCAGCCTTATTTGGAAAAATAATACAATCAGCAACAGCTATGAAGATAATTTCCTTGAGGTTATGATATTCATCTCCCTGGCCAGCTTGACTTGAATAGGCTTTAGCAGCATAATATTGAGCGCGCTTTTCGAAACCTTTGGTCTTAGTGAACTGCATCTCTATTATGTATCTGGAGCCTAGGGAATCTTTACAAAGAACATCGACAATACTCTGCTTTTTAGCGGCAATTTCAGGGTCCAAAACGGTAGCTAAGAATTCAACATCCTGAATAGCAGCCAAGCCAGTAAAGCCTAAAATATCGTTGAGAAAATGAATGAGAATATCTTTATTTCTCTCAGTACCAAATATCCTTTTGAAAGCGTAATCGTTTCGTGCATCAAGAAACTTAGAAAAAGCCATAAAAAACCTTTAAAACACCCTTACATTATACATTCTTATTGACAATAATTCAATAATTTGTCGTTTAACTTTTTCACTATTCAAAGGAACGTTGTTGCCAAATTTTGCAAAATTTATTACCCTGGAATTTCAAACCCTGACAATTTTATTGGAATCATATGTATAATATGTTTGCGAGTGAAAATACGGAGAAAACAATGGGAGAAAAGTTAATATATTACTTTAGCCAAAGCAAGTGTGAAGGCAATGCAGCAATGAAAAATCTGCTAGGAGGAAAAGGCGCAAACTTAGCGGAAATGTGCAACGTTGGTATTCCCGTTCCACCTGGTTTCACAATCTCAACCTCTGCCTGTAAGCAAGACAACAGATTGTCTGATAATCTACGTAACGAAATCAAAAAATACATGGCGATGCTCGAAAGTGATATCGGTTGCAAATTCGGAGATTCAGGTAACCCTTTACTGGTTTCCATACGCTCTGGCAGTGTAAGTTCGATGCCGGGTATGCTCGATACAATCCTAAATGTTGGCTTAAACGATGCAACTGTTGTCGGGCTTGCAAAAAAAAGTGGAGAACGTTTTGCCTATGATAGCTACTGCCGTTTCATCATGATGTATTCAAGTGTTGTACTGCAGCTTGACCATCACCTATTTCAAGACGTTATCGATAATGAACAGCAAAAAGGTGGAGCAAAAAGTTTAGCTGATCTCGATGTTGATGTCTTAAGAAAGATCGTTGACGATTTCAAAAAGATAGTGTACAAAAAAACTGCAAAACATTTTCCGCAGAGCGTTGAAGAGCAGCTGCTCAGCTCAGTAAATGCAGTCTTTTCTTCTTGGCAGAATGACAGAGCTGTTTCCTATAGAAAAATACATAGTATTTCTGAAGATCTTGGAACTGCAGTAAATGTACAAGCGATGGTTTTTGGCAATCTCAATAATAATTCTGCAACAGGTGTGATATTTACACGTAATCCTTCAATTGGAGAAAAAAAGCTTTTTGGTGAATTTCTAATCAATGCTCAAGGTGAAGATGTGGTCTCTGGCGTTTATACCCCTATGCCAGTTAATGGGGAGAAGGAGAGTACCATGGAAAAACTGATGCCAAGCGTATACAAAGAGTTGTGCGATGTATGTAAGAAACTCGAAGTACACTACAAAGATATGCAGGATGTCGAGTTTACTGTGCAGAATGGCAAGTTGTGGATTTTGCAAACTAGGTCTGGCAAACGCACGGCTGAAGCTGCCGTTCGTATAGTAGTTGATATGGTAAACGAAGGAATAATTACAAAAGAAGAAGGGATACTAAGGCTTGACCCCAAAACTTTTGATATTTTATTGCATCCGGTTCTTGATGTGAAAAGTGATCAAGAAGTAGTAGGAAAGGGCCTGCCGGCTTCTCCAGGTGTTGCTTCAGGGCATGTAGTGTTCAGTGCAAGTGATGCAGAAAAAGCTGCAGAGCAGGGTAAAAAAGTAATCTTAGTGAGATCAGAGACAAGCCCTGAGGATATTAATGGAATGAATGCTGCAAGTGGCATAATAACAGCACGGGGAGGAATGACTTCACATGCTGCTGTTGTAACCCGTGGAATGGGCAAGCCATGCATTTGCAGTGTAAGTGGACTATATATCGACAAAGATGAAAATTTCTTTTCTGTAGGAGATACAAAAGTAAATAAAGGTGAGCCAATTACTATCAACGGAGGAACAGGAGAGGTGATGCTTGGCATTCTTCCTACGATTTCGCCTGAGTTATCGCAAGAATTCAAAGCAATAATTAAGTGGATAGATGAAATTAAAACGATCAAAGTAAGAGCAAATGCTGATACTCCGAAAGATGCAAAGATCGCTAAAGAGTTTAGCGCGGAAGGAATAGGTTTATGTCGCACGGAGCATATGTTTTTTGCTAGTGACAGGATTGAGTTTATTCAAAAGTTGATAATAGCTGACGACGAAATTGAAAGAGCGAATGCACTGAGCAAATTGGAGGAAATGCAAAAGTCTGACTTCAAAGAAATATTTTCTCTCATGGAGGGCAGGGAGGTCACCATACGTTTGCTTGATCCCCCTCTGCATGAGTTTCTACCAGACAATCAGTCCACCATAGAAAAAATCGCTCAATCATTGAATAAGCCAGTTGAATTGGTAAAAAATAAAATAGCACAGTTATCAGAAAAAAATCCAATGCTTGGTCACCGAGGCTGCAGGCTTGCCATTTCTCACCCTGAAATATATAGCATGCAAATTAGAGCAATACTCAGCGCTGCGGATGAGCTAAGAAAAGAAAAAAAGGCAGAAATTAAGCCTGAAATTATGATTCCTCTTATTATGGATGAGAAAGAATTTGTACTGATATGCGAGTTAATAAAGAAAGAATCCTCTGTCATCGCTGGAATGACATCAGGTAAGGCTTATTCAATCGGAACGATGATAGAACTGCCACGAGCAGCATTGATTGCTGATAAATTAGCAAAATATGCAGAATTTTTTAGTTTTGGTACCAATGATTTAACGCAAACAACCATGGGGCTTTCAAGGGATGATTCGGTTAACTTTCTCGATTCTTATAAGAAAAACAACATATTCAAAAATGATCCATTTGAGGTGCTGGACACCGAAGGGGTAGGGGAGTTAGTCAAGATAGCTATTGAAAGAGGCAGGAAAACCCGAAAAGAAATAAAGCTTGGTATATGTGGAGAGCACGGAGCAGATCCAAAATCTATAGAGTTTTTCATCAAATCAGGGATTGATTATGTCTCATGCTCACCCTATAGAGTACCAATTGCAAAGTTAGTAGCAGCCCAGTTTAGTGTTAAATCTAAATGTGTAAATTAGATTCCAGCGTTACGTGTACAGATGTACAAACATTGCAATTAGCAGGTAATTTGCGGGTTCCATTCCAGCACGTGACGCTGGAATCCAGTGAAAAAATGGTCCCAGTGTCTGCTACTTGGATGACAAGAAGGGGAACTACTCGGGTAGCATCCACAACCCTGTCATTCCAGTGCTTGACACTGGAATCTAGGAAAGTTTGCTTGTGAGCAAGCAAACTAATTTTGTGGATATAGAAAGTAGATAATTTTAATTGAAAACACAACATTAATTATTGTGGAAAGAGTGGATCCCAGTGTCGGGGCACTGGGATGACATCGTAGATGGCTACTCAGGTGACATCATTAGACTACTCGGATGACATCCACAACCATGTCATTCCAGCGCGTGACGCTGGAATCCAGTAAAAAAAGTGGTCCCAGTGTTAGCTACTAAGCCTTATTTTCATTTTTACGCAAAATCGAAAATAAGAGGTGTTATTTTCATCTATGCAAATAAGGTAAAGGCTTATTTTCATTTTTATACAGAATCGAAAATAAGAGGTTTTTTTATTTTGATCAAAGGATGTCATTCCAGCGCGTGACGCTGGAATCCAGTGAAAAAAAGAATGGATCCTAGTGTTAGCTACTAAGCCTTATTTTCATTTTTACGTAAAATCGAAAATAAGAGATTTTTTTATTTTGATCAAAGGATGTCATTCCAGCGCGTGACGCTAGTTCACCTTCTGAAGGTGTCATTCCTGTAAAGGTTACGCGTTGACAAAAAAGTCAACTTCATACTTTAGTTGTAGCTTTACTAGACCCTAAAAACTGGCTAAAATGGGCAAACATTTACGAATTAAATTTAGTGTGCAATCAGCAAACAAGGGCGTTGATAGCAACAATACTCTGTAGAATTGCAATATGGTATGACCATATGCTCTTCATTGATCTGGTTAATATAATCAGTAGAGAGTTTTGTTCTGCAAAAGATGTTTACTACAACATATTGCAATTGTTTGGAATTGCAGGACTGGGCGCTATGGTAAGGCCACTTGGCGCATTTGTATTTGGTCACATTGGTGACAGATATGGAAGGAGGATAGCATTAACGATTGCCATCTTGCTAATATCGATTCCGTCTAGTTTTGTTGCATTTATTCCAGGTTATAGCCAGATAGGTGTAGCTTCGACCATGTTGCTTCTTGCAATTCATGTAACACAAGGAATTGCGCTGGGTGCTGAGCAAGGAGGCAGTTCTGTTTATCTCATAGAGCATTTACCTAATAAGAAAAAGCTAGGAATGTTTTTTGGAGTAATAAGTTTTGGTCGCTCTATTGGCGTTTTGCTTTCTGTGGCGATGGTAATCATCTGTAAAAAAAACACTGACTTTAACGCTTGGGGTTGGAGAATACCGTTTACTTTTTCAGCTGTTTTGGGACTGATTAGTGCATGTAGTATATACACGCTGGGAGAAACTCCAGCATATGAAAAAAATCGAGAACAAAGAAATCTACCTGATTTGCCAATAATAGAGCTTATAAAACACTATAAGAGAGCTCTTACACTTGCTATTTTAATATCTGTACCCGTTAATGTTGCTGTTGGGTTTACCATATTTCTTAGGACAATCGCAAAAGAAATAGTATCGGTTGAGACGTATGTAACAACATATATCAATGAGATTGTGCTCATTATAACCAGCATATTGATGCTGATATTTGCAATAGTATTAGGAATGTTGGCTGACAGAATAGGTAAAGAGCGCACTGCAATCTTATTTACAGTGATTACAATGGTACTATGTTGTCCTATTTTATCTATTGCTTACTACTACAAAAGTTATCTTATAATCATGCTGAGTGTCATGGTTCTTTCTATAATAGAAAAGGGTATAAATCCTATAGGAATAGTTGCATCCGAGCTCTTCCCCACTAATGTTAGATTCAGCGGAGTGAGTTTATCGCGCAACATCTCTTATGCTTTGCA
Organism: Wolbachia endosymbiont of Ctenocephalides felis wCfeJ; assembly: GCF_012277315.1. Classification (NCBI taxonomy): domain Bacteria; kingdom Pseudomonadati; phylum Pseudomonadota; class Alphaproteobacteria; order Rickettsiales; family Anaplasmataceae; genus Wolbachia; species Wolbachia endosymbiont of Ctenocephalides felis. The sequence continues at coordinate 956,285 of NZ_CP051157.1, forward strand.
CGGGGGATTCACTCCTATGATATGCACTTGGTTTACTATAACATTTCCTCAAATAAACTTTGCCGCTGGGCTTTATATAGTCTTCTGCTTATTGGTTAGTTTGGTAGCAATATTGCAAATAAAACCACAGGATAAAAGATGTGATTGGTAAAATTTCTGGTATCAACCATACGTCAAGTTAAGCTCAAAATTGTCAGTTAAAGAACATAGTTGAATATTTCTCAAGAATAGTGTATAATTGTTAATGATTTTTCACTTGATTTCTGATGGCTTTTTCTAAATTTCTCGATCCAAAACTGGACTTAACCTTCAAGAAAATCTTTGGCACTGAAAAAAATAAGAAGATCCTTATCCATTTTTTGAACGATATTCTAGGGTGTACTGAAGTTAATACTATACAAGAAATAGAATTTATCAGCACCATTTTGAATCCTGAAATTGCCTCTGAGAGACAAAGTATAGTTGATGTTCTCTGTCGGGATTCTGTTGGCAATAGATTTGTGGTTGAAATGCAGCTTACTCGTGATAAAGGTTTCGAAAAACGCGCTCAATATTATGCTGCTAAAGCTTACTCAAGGCAAGTTGGTAAGTACGCTAATTTACAGAAGATCTTCTTTATTGCGATTTCAAATTGTGTTTTATTTCCTGATAAGTCCAATTACATATCTAGCCATACCATCAGAGATGAGAAGACTAATGAGCATGACTTACAAGATTTTCAATTTGTGTTTATTGAACTACCTAAATTTCCTAAAAACAAAGTAGAGCAATTAACAAGCATAGTAGAACGCTGGTGTTACTTTTTCAAGCATGCAGAAGAAACCACTGAAAAAGATCTAAAGAAGATTGCAAGAGAAGCGCCTATAATAAAGAGAGCATATGATGAATTAGACAGGTTTAACTGGAATGAAAAAGATCTAACGGCATATGAAGAAAGAATAATGGATCTTTACAAAGAGGAAGCTATCCTTGAATACAAACTTGAGACTGCTCAAGAAAAAGGTCGAGAAGAAGGCATCCAAATCGGCGAAGAAAAAGGCAGACAAGAAGGCATTGCAGAGGGCGAAAAACAGGCTAAAATTGCTGTAGTCAAAGAAATGCTTGCTGACAAAATGGATATCAGCATTATTGCCAAATTTACTGGTCTTTCTGTTAGTGAAATTGAAAGAATTGCAAGATAAAAAATCAATTGGCTTAATGCGGCGCGCTGAGATGACAAAGAAGAAGTTTAATGTTATCCGTAGAGTAAGAGTGAATTTACAACAAAGGGTGTCATTCCAGCGCATGACGCTGGAATCCAGTGAAAAAAGAATGGATCCCAATGTCCGCTACTTGGATGACATTATAGGTGGCTACGTTAGGTCCTCAGCTTTTCAAAAAAATCCTTTAGCAGAAAAGAACATTCCTTTTCTAATATTCCCCCGTAAACTTCAGGTATATGATTGCAAAATTGAAATATTTTAACACCATTTTCAATTCCCCCACCTTTTGGGTTGTAAGTTCCAAAGTATAATCGTCTAATTCTTGCAAAGGAGATAGCTTGAGCACACATTGGACACGGCTCTAATGTTACATACATATCAGCAGCACAAAGCATCGGTGTTGAAAGCAGTTTACATGCTTGCCTGATCACTAACATTTCTGCATGTGCAGTTGGATCGCTGGATATATTGTGTGCAGAAGAAACAACACTGCTTTCACTTACTATTACAGCACCTATGGGAACCTCATCATTTTTTTGAGCAAGTTTTGCTTGCTCTATGGCAAGTTCCATGTATCGATATTGAAACACTTTCCTCTGCTAATCTTCTTTTTCAAATTGTGTTAACTGCTGCTTTAATAAACGATACAAAAAGAGGATGGGGAGAAAACGGCTTTGACTTAAACTCTGGATGAAATTGCACGCCGATAAACCAAGGATGACTTTCTAGCTCCACTGCCTCTATACACGTTCTATCTTCTGATATGCAACTGCATATCAACCCATTTTTTTCTAAATCATCTTTATAATCTGAATTAATTATGTATCTGTGTCTATGTCTTTCCGAGATAGTGGTATTACCATATGCATCTGCCATTTTAGAACTCGGGCTTATATTACATTCGTATGCTCCAAGTCTCATGGTTCCACCAAGATCAACGTTTCTGCCACCAGCTAGTTTAATGATTGGATGTCTGCAGGTGCAAAATTCCTCGGAGTGTACATCTTCAAGCTTAATGACACTGCGAGCAAATTCAATAACCGCAAGTTGCATACCAAGGCATATTCCAAGAAATGGAATATTATTCATGCGAGCATAACTTATTGCCGATATTTTACCCTCTACTCCATCATCACCAAATCCACCTGGGACAAGAACTGCATGAGAATTACGTAATTTCTCTCCTATGAATTTTTCATCTTCACTCTTCTCTCTTGAGTTAACCCAATTTACCTTTATCTTGACCTTATTACTAATTGCACCATGATTTAATGCTTCAACTAATGATTTGTATGTATCGGGAAATTCAGTATATTTCCCTACTATAGATACAGTGACTTCCTGTGTTGAGTTGCTCATAGAGTGTACTATTTGATCCCACTCGGTTAGACTTGGTTGTGGTTTACTTAAATGAAAATGTTCCAGAATTTGTGTACCGAGTCCGCATTGATTATATAGAATTGGCAGCTCATATATATGACTTACATCAGGCGCAGGTATGACATTAGATAAAGAAACATTACAAAGGTTGGCTATTTTTCTTCTCTGATTATCGGAGACTTCCTTTTCACTACGACATAATATAATATCTGGCTGTAACCCTGCAAAATTTAACTCTCGAACTGAATGCTGTGTTGGTTTTGTCTTTAATTCTTGTGCTGCGGTAAGATATGGTATCAAGGTCAGGTGAATAAGGATAACTCTTTGTTTTCCGAGCTTATAGCCAATTTGACGTACGGCTTCTAAAAATGGTTGACTCTCAATATCGCCTACAGTTCCACCTATTTCACATATTATGAAATCTAAACCCTCTGTACCGTTGAAAATGAACGACTTAATTAAATCTGTTACATGAGGAATGACTTGTACAGTTTTGCCCAAATAATCACCACGCCTCTCTTTCTTCAATAACTCATGATATACTTTACCGGTTGTTATATTGTCATCCTTGGTTGCTTTGATACCAGTAAAGCGTTCATAGTGTCCAAGATCTAAATCAGTTTCGGCACCGTCTTCGGTAACAAACACCTCTCCATGCTGAGTTGGACTCATTGTTCCAGGGTCTATATTGAGGTATGGATCAAGTTTTCTGATGCGTACCTTAAAGCCATGAGCTTGAAGAAGTGCACCTACACTCGAAGCAACTAAACCCTTGCCAAGTGATGAAACAACCCCACCTGTTACGAAGATAAATCTAGCTTCTTTCATTAATCTTCAAAAGGAACAGAAGTGGATTCATTTTCTCGTTTTTTTTCCGATATAATTTTTTCTGCAATTGACTTTTTGTGTACATCCTTTGAACACAATCCCGATAATAACAATGTATTTATTATAAATAAGCCAACAACTATAGCCGTTATTTTGCTAAGCGGGTTCGCAGAAGATTTCACTGGAATCATCGAATCGAGCCCCTGCTGTGAATTATTAAAACCACTTAGCGAGCTACTCCCAGGCGGCTGCAAAATGACTAAAATTACTAGAATCACAACCAATATTATTTGGAATGCGCTCAATATTGCTATCAACATTATTAAGTAGGACTGAAAATAAAAATTTTAGGAACGTAAAGTGCATAAGTCAAGTTTTTATAACCTTAAATAGCTCAATTACTGAGATATATCATAAAAATTTGAAAATATGGTCTTCAGTGCTACATGCTGAAATAGCAAAGGATTTATTAAATATTTTACTCAAAAGTCTAATTTACTATTATAAAAGAGATACACAACAAGCAATTTATTTATAGTGAAGGATTATAAAAAAGGGCACAGAAAGCGCCTGAGAGAGAAAATCATTTCAGATAACGGACAATCGCTACTTGACTATGAAGTCTTAGAGCACATCTTGTACTCAGCATACAGTAGGATTGATGTAAAACCGATCGCAAAGAGCCTAATAGAAAATTTTGGTAGTTTGAATAAAGTTTTTAATGCCGATTTAGAAGCACTACAGAACATCGATGGGGTTAACAATGCTGCTATATCTGCCATCTTTTGCGTGAAACAAGCTTTTGTTCGTTCTGCAAGAGAAGAGATAAAAGACCTGCCTATAATCAACAACTGGAAAAAATTGCTTAACTACCTGAGGATAAGTATAGGAAGCCTTAACAAAGAAAATTTTCGTGTCATTTACATGAATAAGAAGTATCGTCTAATAGCAGAAGACCTGCAAAATATCGGCACAATCGATCAAACACCCCTTTATGTTAGAGAAATCATCAAACGTGCTCTTTTGATTGGCTCAACAGCCATTGTAATATCTCATAATCATCCAAGTGGAGACAAACAGCCTTCAAATAGCGATATATCACTAACTAGACAATTAGCAGAAGCCTGCAAAGGTGTAGGAATAGAACTAATAGATCACATTATTATCACATTCGATAGCTATTTTAGTTTCAAAGAGAACAGGCTATTGTGAAAACCCAGATGGTTCTTTTGCTCACATAGTTTAGCAGCACGTTGAAAAACCACTTCTCTCCGACCCTATGATCAAAGGCTGCTTGGGTGACTTGCCTAAACATTAACCATGCACCTGAATAGATATCTTTAAAGATTTTTGGCATAAGCCTTACCTCAATCCCATAGCATGACGAATAAAGCGTTTTTTGAGGAAATCTGAATTTTCAACTGCCATTAAGCCAAGATTTCTCAGTGCTTTAGCACAAAATATTCTGTTGGAAAATATCCTGTTCAATCCATCAGTTGCAAGTGCCATAGTGAAGTTGTCACAGTATCTATCACGTGAAATTTTTTTCAGCAGGTAACTACTGCCAACGTCAATACCAGCTATTTTCGCAGCAGTGATTTGCCTTATAGCACTTTCTACATCTCTAATTCCAAGATTGAGCCCTTGACCCGCAACTGGGTGAATCGAATGTGCTGCATCACCAATGAGCAAAACTCTACTTTTATGCAGCTTTTTTGCGAATGCAAAACTCAAAGGGTAAGATTTTCTTTCACCTTCCAATTTGATTTCTCCCAAATAAGAGCCAAACCTTTTTTTCAGCTCTACAACAAACTCCTCTGCGGATAAACTCATTAACATTCTCGAAGTTTCAGATTTTTCTGTCCAAACTATTGAAGAAGTATAGCCACCCTTCATCGGCAGAATTGCAAATGGTCCACCAGGAAAAAACCGCTCTACAGCTAAGTTTTGGTGATATAGTTCATGTTTTACATTAAATACTATGCTACTTTGTTTATAATCAAACTTCATTACCGACATAGAAAGTAACTCCGGTAGTTTGGAGTTTTTGCCTTCAGCACAGATAAGTAGTGATGATATTAATTTCTGGTCATTGTCCAAGATTACTTCAACGTATCCTGCATCACAGGCAACTGTTTTATAGGAGTGCGGAGAATATATGGTTAGTTTATGCAAAAAATTATTATTGATTGCATTCCATATAGTAGTGTTGTTGATAACATAGCCCATTGGCTTTTCACCAACCATCTTATGATCATAATGTACGGTAATCGGACTATTCCCATCTAGTATGCATATATCAAGTATAGGTTCTGCTTCGCCTTCTATGAACCGCCAAATCCCTAATTTTTCCAATATTTTTTTCGAGCCTTGGGAAATAGCGAATGCTCGATTGTCATCAATTACACGCGGCAAACTACTTTTTTCAATCACAGCTACGGATACAGAGTTATTGCCAAGGCCAATAGCAGTGATAAGACCAAGTAACCCGCCACCTGAGATAATTACATCGTAATTCATTTGTAAAACTTTGAAAGTAGTTTATTTGCAGATTATACACAAAAGACTTAAATGTATTTAGCTAAAAAAAATACTTTCACATACTAAAAATCTTATTCTGCTAATAGCAGAGCTATTTATAGAGCTCGAAATCTATTTTCGTCTGCAGGCTTTTTTATTCAATAATCAAATTCAGTACAACAAAGGATGTCATTCCAGCGTGTGACGCTGGAATCCAGTAAGAAAAGAATGGATCCTAGTGTTAGCTACTAAGCCTTATTTTCATTTTTACGCAAAATCGAAAATAAGAGATTTTTTATTTTTATCCACTCAAATAGATAAGCCTTATTTTCAGTTTTACGCAGAATCGAAAATAAGAGGTTTCTTATGTTCATCCACGCAGATAAGGTAAGCCTTATTTTCATTTTTGTACAGAATCGAAAATAAGAGGTCTTTTATTTTCATCCACGCAGATAAGGTAAGCCTTATTTTCATTTTTATACAGAATCGAAAATAAGAAATTTCTTATGTTCATCGAAGGGTGTCATTCCAGCGCGTGACGCTGGAATCCAGTAAAAAAAAGAATGGATCCCAGTATCAAGTACTGGGATGGCAAAAAAAGGGCACTGAGATGACAGAAAAAAAGACTGCTTGGATGACATCATTGGGCCATTCGGGTGACATCCACAACCCTATCACTCCAGAGCGTGACACTGGAATCCAGCCTTATTTTCACTTTACGCAAAATCGAAAATAAGAGGTTTTTTTATTTTGATCAAAGGGTATCATGCCAGCGCTTGAACCCTGTTATTCCTAGTGCTTGACGCTGGTTCATTTTCTGCAGGTGTCATTAAAGTAGCGGACACTGGAATCCAGTGAAAAAAAGAATGGATCCCAGTGTCAAGCACACATTTGTTTCACTATTTCCAAAGCAACATCTTGATAAATTTCTGCTAAATCTTCACTCAGCATGAAAGGATTTCCACAATCGGAAGCACTGCATATCTGCGGGTCTAGGGGAACTCTGCCCAAAAGTTTGATTCCTAACTCTTCGGACATTTTTTTTGCACCATCTTTTCCAAATATATGTATTTTTAAATTGTCTTGAATAAAATAGCTCATGTTTTCTACAATGCCAATAATCGATACATTGAGCTTTGTAAACATATCGTAAATTTTGCGTGCATCAATTAAGGCGAGCTTTTGCGGAGTTGAAACTATTATTGCACCAGTTAAGTTAAAATTTTCCATCAGACTGAGATGTACATCACCAGTTCCAGGTGGTGTGTCAACGATTAAATATTCTATATCGTGCCACTTTGTCCCCACCAGCAAATTGTAAAGTGCTTTTGTGATCATGGGTCCGCGCCATATTGCTGCACGATCTTTATCAATAAAGTAGCCGATTGAAATAGTGTGCAACCCATACTTTTCTATAGGCATTGCTTTATTTTCCTGTATTGTTGGCTTTAGTTTTTCAGTACCAAGCATTTTAGGAATTGAAGGACCGTATATATCTGCATCAACTAGCGCAACTTTGTGTTTTAGTTTTGCAAGTGAAAGAGCAAGGTTTAGCGCAACTGTAGACTTGCCCACTCCTCCTTTACCAGAGGCTACAACAATTATATTCTTCACTCCTTTAATATGCAGTCTGGTTACCGGCTTTGCAGCTTGTTTTCGTCCAGTAGCAACCACGGTCACCTTTTCTACCCCTGGTATTGCCTTGACAGCTTGTTCACAACTTCTTCTTAATTCTTCACTTGCTTGTGTGTCATCAGAAAATTCAAGTGCAAAGCCAACATCTCTACCTTTTATAACAATTGAGGATACTATGCCAACACCTTTTTGTTCTATGACTTTTTCTAATCTCTCTCTTACGATTTTTTCATCGATCATATCATGATTTCAGTGTTGTACAGTACGTACTGTACGGGTGTTGTCGTTTGAAGTCAACTTTCACCTGTTAACCTGCTAAAAAAGCACTTCCTCTTTCTGGGGTATCGTGTATACTATGGTTAGCATCCAGCATATATTTCAAATAAAATTTTCAATAATCTACAAGGAGGCTTTATGAACAAGAAATTTCTCTGTTCACCACTGTCAATAAAAAACATAGGGGAAAACGGTGTTTTTTCTGGCTATGCAAGTGTTTTTAACATTGTTGATAAACAGAATGACCTGATCTCACCCGGAGCATTTAAAGAAAGCTTGAATAAAGATAAAATAAAACTTCTCTGGCAGCACAATCCGAGCGAGCCCATAGGCGATATTATAGAGCTTTATGAGAATGATATTGGTCTTTATATAACTGCACGTTTACTTTTGGGTATTCAAAAAGCAGAAGAGGCTTACTTAATGCTCAAAACTGGAGTAATCAATGGGCTCTCAATTGGCTATATGCCTATAAAATATGACATTGATCATGAAAGTGGAGCAAGAGTATTAAAACAAGTAGAATTATGGGAGATCAGTTTAGTTACTTTTCCTGCAAATTTAGCTGCTCAGGTAGTTAATGTAAAAAGTCAGGATAACGAGCAGAAGATGTTGATAAGAGCAATAAAAAAGGCAAAAGATGTGCTTACAAAACCTTTGCTTGAAGATGATTAGATGTATCTGTGTCTTATTTGCGTGGATGAATATAAGAAACCTCTTATTTGTACTGCATGTCATAGTAAGCGGACTTTTAGGGCTGTCAAGTGGTTTTTTCAATGCGTTGTTATACAAGAGATCTATTGAAATACTCTTGCAAAATTATACTAGTGCACTATAAACTTAAAACTATGAACGTATTGAGCAAATTGGTAACTTTGCTATTGGTCTTTTCACTCCCTCTTTCTTCATATTCATACCAATTTAGAACCAAAGCAAAACAAGCAATAGTCCTAGATTTAGCTTCAGATTCATTTATTTTTGAGCACAATTCCGAAGAAAAAATGGCTCCATCTTCAATGAGCAAATTAATGACTTTATATGTAGCCTTCGATTACCTAAAAGCAGGAATAATAGGCATGGAAGACAAGTTTCGGGTGAGTAGAAAAGCATGGGAAAGGAAAGGCTCTTCCATGTTTCTGAAGGAAGGTCAATCTGTTACGGTGAAGGAGTTACTTGAAGGAATTGCAATAGTTTCAGGTAATGATGCCTGCATCACGCTAGCTGAGGGCATTGCGGGATCAGAAGAAAATTTTGCAAGTGAAATGAATGAGGTTGCACAAAAATTAGGCCTAAGCAACAGCCATTTTGTCAACTCAAGCGGCTGGCCTGATGAAGATCATTTCATGAGCGCAAAGGATTTGGTAACGCTAGCAAAGAGGATTTTCACTGATTTCCCCGAGTATTATGGCTTATTTTCTGAACAATACCTGACATATAATGACATTTTACAAAAAAATAAAAACCTTCTACTTTTTCATGACATTGGCGTTGATGGCTTAAAAACCGGTTATACAAACGCTGGTGGTTACGGAATTGTAGTATCAGCACAACGAAACGACAGAAGAATTTTTGCTGCCGTAAATGGTTTAAACACTGAGAAAGAGCGAATAGAAGAGGCAAAAAGATTGATACAATATTCTTTAAACCATTTTAATACTAAGAAAATATTCGCTAAGGATAGTGTAGTTGAAGAAATGAACGTTCTATATGGAAAAGAAAGAAAAGTACCCGTCACAGTTGCAAATGACGTCATCATAACCTATAGCCGTCATTTGCACGACAAAATTAAGGTACACGTTGAATATAAAGATATGATACCTGCGCCAATCAAAAAAGGACAGGAAGTTGGCAAGGTTTTTATAGAAATACCGGGCACTGAGCAGCAAAGTGCTCCACTTTATGCAGTAAATGACGTACAGGAACTAAATTATATAGAAAAGTTTTTTAGGATGTTGTTTTAACTGGAATGACAGGGTTGTGGATGTCATCCGAGTAGCCATCTATAATGTCATCCAAGTAGCCATCTATAATGTCATCCCAGTGCCCAGACACTGGGATCCAGATTTCCATAATAATTAATGTTGTGTTTTAAGTTAAGATTAGCTACTTTCTATGTTCACAAGATTAGTTTAGCAAGCAAACTCTCCTGGATTCCAGCGTCAAGCGCTGGAATGACACCCTTTGATGAAAATAAGAAACCTCTTGTTTTCGATTCTGTATAAAAATGAAAATAAGGCTTATCTATTTGCATGGATGAAAATAAAAAATCTCTTATTTTCGATTTTGCGTAAAAATGAAAATAAGGCTTAGTAGCTAACACTGGGACCCATTCTTTTTTTTTCACTGGATTCCAGTGTCAAGCACTGGAATGACAAGGTTGTGGATGTCATTCCCATATGTCTTTTTGTCATCTGAATGGTACAATAATGTCATCAGAGTAGCTAACACTAGGATCCATTCTTTTTTCACTGGATTCCAGCGTCATGCGCTGGAGTGACACCCTTTGTACATCAGAGCAAGCATGCACTCATTGAACGTTAGAGTAGGTTCTGAGCATAAAGTAACAATTCCTCTTTTGTTAAAGTGTAGGAGCTATCTTCCCAGTGTTGCTTTAACAATTCCAAGCTCCTACCTAAACTTTTTCCTGACTGATAACCTATACTTATTAAATCATCGCCAGATAAAGGAAATTTCGGGATGTCGAATGCCTGAGAAAATGAGATGTATTGATCAACATTTGTTCCAGACTCAACACCACAAATTTTCACTAAATCACAATATAACTCCTTACCAAATGACAATATGTATTTTTTCTGCTCTTTTTCTGAAAGCTCTGCTTTGATATTGTTGGATAATAAAAATAACAGTTTTTTCTTTTGCTTATTTGAAAGACGTAAAAACTTGCTCACGTGTTTCCCGAGACTTATCCTATCATTCTTTTCAGTAGTTCTAAGGAGTAACGCTAGTTTTACTATTGCACCTGAGTCAGAAAGCAGCGACGAAGACAGAATTTCCCCTCTTACTTCTTGTGGAATAATTTTTTGCAGAACATCAGATTCTTGCATGCTCTTAAGTGTTGGAGCCGGATTATCGCACTCTAGCAATTTAAACATTTCATCTCTTATCCTTTCTCCAGAGAGGTTTTGGATCATGTGCGAATGTTTTTTGCATACATCCAATATTTCGTCACTCAAATCTCCAACGCATATTTTTGCGTGAAACCGAAACACTCTTAAAATACGAAGATAGTCTTCTTTAATTCTATCTTCAGCATTACCTATAAAATTTAACCTCCGCGCTTTTAAGTCCTGAGTGCCACCGAAGTAGTCATATATCTGACCATACTTATCTGCATAAAGAGCGTTAAATGTAAAGTCACGTCTTGAAGCATCGGCTTGCCAACTATTGGTAAATTCTACTTTTGCATGTCTGCCGTCGCATTTTACATCATACCTTAGCGTCGTGATCTCAAAGGACCTTTTGTTTAAAATTGCAGTGATAGTTCCATGTTTTAGGCCAGTTGGAATAGCTTTTATATTATGAAGTTTTAGTGCCTCAGTTGCTTGATTAGGGAGAAGATTGGTAGCAAGGTCAATATCGTGAACGTCGCGCTGCAAAATTGAATCCCTAACACATCCACCGACAAGCCTTGCCTCACCACCAAATTTCTCTATGGCATCAATGATTAAACTAGTTTCATGGTCAACTTGCATTTAGGTTAGCATGTATTGCAACTCATATTACATGAAATGCAAAGCTTTTGCAAAAAGCCCTATATAAAAACATACAGGGCTAACAAGATTCCAGTTGTGGTGTTTGCTGTTGACCAAATGTTTTTTCTACTCTTGTTTCTTCCATACCACAACTTGGTAAAGGGCTTTGCTCTTCAGAGCGTTGAGTACGTTGCTTTATATCACTAATACACTGCTCTACAACATCACTAATTTTCCCTTCAGGATTATTTTTCAATAACTCATCAAATCTCTTTTCAACCTCTGCCCTCTTAGAAATATCCTTTGAAAGGTTACAATATTCTAAGATCCCATCTATCTGAAGTTGTTTTGCTAGCAGAAAGTCTTCTTGTTCTTGTTTAAGCCTAGCTTCCTCTTGCAGTTGTTTTGCTAAACTTTTATTTTTATCAAGCAATGGTTCGAAATGAGCACTACCTTTATTTATTATATGCAAGACACTACTATCGTTATAATTAACTTTATTGTATTCACCTGCATTTTTTGAACCTGAATTGTCTATTAATTGATGCAAAGACAGATCTTGGTTATTAACGGTCTGGTTCTCTATAACATGCAACTTCACACCATACTTTCCACAAAGTATTCTGCCTTCAATGTCAGGATCACCCCATCTGTCATTGCGCATAATGTTTGCTGCATAAGCATCTAAAGTTTCGCTACGGTGCTGGCCATTGTTATCATAACTATTGGCAATTGCACCCTTAAACCATTCCGGCGGATTGTTTTGTGCAAATTCTTTACAGTTTTCTCGCAACTGCTTTACAGTAACTTCTATGCCCTTCTGCTGTTCTAAACTTTGCCTGAATGAGTCAAAAAAACAGCTTCCATCACCAATTGCTTTTCCTACATGGAAATTATCAGGATATGGATTTCCATTTAATTTTTGTTCTGTATTATTTTGTTTCTCCACATTTTGGACAACTTTTTCTTCTAAACCAAAAATCTCACTCCAGTTATCGTATTTATCTCCTATCCCTCGGTTTCTACTTTCTTTATTTGCTACATTGACTATATTCTCTTTAGAAACGCTCTCTTTACCTTGAAATAACCTAAACAAAACTTTGAAAATCTCTATCAGCTGAGTCTTTATGTCGAAGTCTTTTTCTTGTTTAACAATACCAGCTTCAATACTACGTAAATCTTGTAACAGTTGTTGCTTGTCATTCATAATTTTTACCTTAATTCAAGCTATACACTACTACACTAACAAAGTTGTTAATAAGTAGACAATTAAGTATAGCAAAAATTATTAAATTATGCAACAATTATAATTTTACATAGTAAATATGAGCTTTAACTGTGGCATAGTAGGACTACCCAACATAGGCAAATCAACTTTATTTAATGCACTTACACAATCAAGTGCGGCTGAAGCTGCAAATTATCCTTTTTGTACAATTGAACCCAATGTTGGTAAAGTGCCAATAAAAGACCAGCGTTTGAAACAAATTGCAAACATTGCCGATTCAGAAAAGATAATCTACAATCAATTAGAAGTTGTAGACATTGCAGGTCTGGTAAAAGGTGCAAGCAAAGGCGAAGGGCTCGGTAATAAGTTTTTGAGTCATATCAGAGAGGTTGATGCTATCGTTCACCTGCTCAGATGCTTTACGGATGACGACATCAGCCACGTACACAATACAATAGACCCAATATCAGATGCTGAAGTGGTGGAAATGGAATTAATACTAGCCGATATTGATAGCATAGAAAAAAGGCTACCTCAGTTGGAAAAGAAAGCAAAGCAAGGCGATAAGGAACTAAAGAGACAGCTTGATTTAATGCAGGAGGTTTTATCTATCCTAAAATTGGGTCGACCTGCAAGAAGTTTGGGAAACATGGACGAAGCTGAAATGAAGACGCTTCAATTGCTGACAACAAAGCCTGTTATGTACGTCTGCAATGTTGAAGATACCAACATCCTAACTGGCAACGAGCTATCTAAAAAAGTAGAAAAGATGGCAGAAGAGAACAAGAGCAAGTTTTATTGTATCTCAGCAAAACTTGAAGCAGAGATTGCAAATCTTGAAGACGAAGGAGAAAAACAGAGTTTCTTGTCAGAGTTTGGCTTGCAAGAGTCAGGTCTTGATGGAGTAGCGCGTATTATGTACGAAGTATTGAGTATGATAACTTTCTTTACTGTAGGACCAAAAGAAGCACGTGCGTGGCCAATAAAAATAGGGTCAACAGCTGATAAAGCAGCAGGTGTAATTCACACTGATTTTGAAAAAGGCTTTATCAAAGCAGAAACGATAAACTTTGCAGACTATATAAAACATGGAAGCGAATCAGCCTGCAAAGACGCAGGAAAAATTCGCTTCGAAGGCAGAGATTATATCGTGCAAGATGGCGACATAATGCACTTTAGGTTTAATGTATAGTATTCTGAAGGGAAGGAGCTACTAATTCTGGAGTTCCTACTCCACCAAGAGCAGAGGCAGGTACAACGATATTCTCGTGTGGCTGTGTACTCTTTTTCTCCTCAGGTTGCGTTTGCTGAGCTAAGCATTTTCCTAGAACTTCATGTAAAGCTTTATCCTCTATAAGTGCAACCTCATTTTGCTTAGCGAGTTCTAAAATGTTATTTGGTTCAATATTTTGACCATTAATAGTTGATTTTTTAATACTCACTTGACCAGAATTTATACTTAGAACAATAACGCAACTAAGATCTTTCCCTGAAGTGTCTTTTGCATTCCAACTCATTTCAATGTCACATATTGCAAGTTTCGTAAAGGAGTAATTCCTTTGTTGTTTCTCATTCTTCTCAATTGTTACTATCTTTTTACCGTGGTCGTATATTTTTGCTCTTTTTACCTCGCTTTTCTCCTCTTCCATTTTTTTTATTTTTTCGGTGAAAAGGCGACTAGTTTCCAAAGTCTGTCCAGGTTTGATAATATTAATATTAAGAAGGTCATGATGGTTAAGAGCACGTCCTGCGTATTTACATGCTACATAGCACCCATCAAAAAAAGTGATTGTGTTGTCATTTCCTAGAAGTTTTTTTCCATCATCCATCCCTTCACTAATTCGAAGAAGATATCTACCCAACCTTTCTTTAAACTTATTTTGCTTCTCTTCTTTTTCTTTTAACCTTTCTTGACCTTCATTTTTGGAAGAAAGCTTCTCGTCCAATATATTCATTATTTCTTTTTGTTTACTCAATACCACATAATTGAAGAGGAAAATATTCTTGTTCTCTCGGTAATAGTTTGCTATTTTGTCAAATGGGTCTGCCGGCCAGCTATTATTATAATTTATAGAATCAGAAGGATCTTCACATTTATTATCCTTAAAATTAAAATTCAATTTTTTAAAGTCTGACAATACTTCTTCTACTTCATCGCTGCTAAACTGGAGTTCATCTTGAAGTTTTTTTTCCATAACTTGCTCCCCCATCAATTTGAAGAAGATATCTACCAAGCTCCTTTCTAAATTCCTCCTGATCACTGGGAGTACGTTTCTGGTCTAATATGTCTATTACCTCTTCTCGCTTATTCAATATCACATAGTTAAAAAGGGAAATATTCTTCTTTTGGTAATCATCTACTATTTTGCTAAAACATTTGTTATCTTCAAAATTCAATTTCTTAAAGTCTGATAATACTGCTTCTACCTCACTACTACTAAACTGAGGTTCATTCTTAGGATATTCTTTCGTAGAATCTAAATTTACACTGCTTGCCTTATTTTTATCATTTCCCATAATTACTTTTTCTTCGCTTTTTGAGTTAGAATCTCCACCACCCAGATTAGGAGCAGAGGTTGCTGTTATAGGGGAAGAATTAGAATGCATATCACACCTCCATTATTTATTTAAAAAAGATAAATCCATTACACCTCAACCCTATCAGGATAGGACTAAAATTTAAGCATGTCAACATTAAATAATTTAGCATAAATTTCGCATTGTTTGCGACTTTATCAGCTTGTTAGGTAGAATAATTAAAGAACTAGTTGAATAGGTGTTATGACTAAATTTAACTCCGTCCACAAGTTCACCACTTGTTACTCCAGTTGCAATAAACACTGATTCGCCTCTTGCCATGTCTTTTACAGTGTAGATTTTTTCCAGGTCATCGATATTCACATTTTTTGCTCTTTCTTTTAGATGATCTGTATCAAATATTAATCTTCCCTCCATTTGTCCGCCTATTGAGCTTAGCGCTGCAGCCGCGAGCACTCCTTCTGGGGCTCCTCCGGTTCCAGTGTACATGTCATGATTGCCATTTACTAGCGAAACTACAGCAGCAATATCACCATCATCTATCAGCTTAATTCTTGCTCCCAACTGCCTAATTTTCTCTATTAATTTATTATGCCTTTCACGTTTAAGCACCGTTACTACTAAGTCATTTACTTTGCAGTTTTTTGCCTGAGCTAAATTATCTAAATTTTTTTCAATACTATTTTTGAGTGAAACTACACCCTCTGGAAGATTTTTTCCCACTGCTATTTTTTCCATATAAACATCAGGTGCGTGTAAAAAATCACCTTTTTTTGTTGCGGCAAGAACAGACATTGCTCCTTGTTTATAATGGGCACAAATTGTAGTACCTTCAAGTGGGTCAACGGCAATGTCAATTTCAGGCCCACCTCCAGTGCCGACCTTTTCTCCAATATATAGCATTGGCGCTTCATCTCTTTCACCTTCACCAATTACAATCGTACCATTTATTTCCATGGAGTTTAGCATCGTTCGCATCGCGTCAACTGCAACCTGATCGGCCTTTTTTTCATCACCGGAGCCTACCAACTTATGTGCAGCAAGTGCTGCAGCTTCAGTCACTTTGACTAATTTGTAAGCTAACTCTTCCATCATCTGCTTAAGGATCATAAATAAAGCACCAAATATATATCATGCCATTTGAAACTGCAAGATGTCTTGACTAATTATGGGATAGTTAGTATAATAGACATATAGCAATATGTGGTAAGACCTAATCATGACTAACGATTTAACTTATGAAGAGATAAAAGAAATTGTAACTCACAACCCTAATATAACTGCTGCAGAGTTTAAAAAGGAGCTTAAAGGTAGGAATATAAAAAGAGTAAGAGGAGATCACTATACTTTGCTTGGATATGTTGTTGCTTCAAAAGGACCTAATATTACACACACCCATAATCGTACTATATTTCTACAAATTGTTAAATTACTCGCAAGTTTGAAAACGAAAGTTGATACTGCTACTGAAAACAAATGTCTAAAGACTGGATTGAGTGAAGCTATAGGAACCAAACAAGCTGACGTTATAGAGATACTCTTGAATAGTGGTAAATTTAATAAATTGGATTTTATTACATCAGAAACACCTAACGTAAAAGAAAATAAACCAGTGCCTCCTATACCAACAAAAAAAACAGATATAGGCTCAACTCCTACACCAAGCAGTGGTAACAATTCTCACGGCTTCATAAATGCTCAATTTTCTTCACCACATGAAAAAGAAACCAGATATAAAGAAAGCAAAGAAAATTTTCACACCTCATTAAGGAATGATGTTATTGGAGTTGTTATTACAGGATTATTAATTGCTGCTGCTGTAATGGTTCCATCTGTTGCTGGTGCAGTGGTTTGCGGTATTGTTGCTGCTTTAGTTCTAATAGGTACCGGATTGCACATAAAAGATTCTACATTGCCAAGTTATAGAGAGATGGAAGAAAATAGAGTTGAACATGTAAGTTCAAGGTGTACAAATGTAGGATGTAATCCCAACGCATGATGCACAACTGTACGAACATTGTGATTTGAGCCTACCACTAGGGTGTCATCCCAGTGCTACTGAATAATGTCATCCCAGTGCCCCGACACTGGGATCCAGCAAAACTGGTTGTAAACAAGTACGCTGTACAGCATTTTAAATGAAACGACTACAATCTGGATTCCAGTGTCAGCTACTTTAATGACACCCTGTGATGAAAATAAGAAACCTCTTATTTTCGATTCTGTATAAAAATGAAAATAAAGCTCATCTATTTGTGTAGATGAACATAAGAAACCTCTTATTTTCGATTTTGCGTAAAAATGAAAATAAGGTTTAGTAGCTAACACTGGGATCCATTCTTTTTTTCACTGGATTCCAGCGTCAAGCGCTGGAATGACACCTTCAGAAAGTGAACCAGCGTCAAGCACTAGGAATAACAGGGTTCAAGCGCTGGAATGACATCTTTTGATCAAAATAAAAAAACCTCTTATTTTCGATTCTGTACAAAAATGAAAATAAGACTTAATTTTCGATTCTGTATAAAAATGAAAATAAGGCTTATCTATTTGCGTGGATAAACATAAAAAATCTCTTATTTTCGATTTTGCGTAAAAATGAAAATAAGGCTTATTAGCTAACACTGGGATCCATTCTTTTTTTTACTGGATTCCAGCGTCAAGCGCTGGAATGATACCAGTTATAGATTTTTGAATTGCTTTAGCTATATTTATGCACTGGAATTTTGCTGTACAAGCTTACCAATCTTTATGCTAATTTTACTAAAAATTATAGTATTTTAGATATAATTACAATGTTTAAAATTTAAGGTATAGGGATGAACCCTACAATTGGGAAAGTTTTTAGTGTGTTTCTTCTAGTATTACTCATTTCCTTTTCTCACATGAGCAGTGCTGCTGCAGATGATCTTGATGCAACTACTAAAGTAATATGCAACATCATAAAATATGTTTGGGGAATAGGTGGACCTCTAATGACTATAGTGATAATAGGTGCAGCCTTGCTTGCAATATTTGGTAGAATGCCATGGCCAGCACTTTTCGCACTTGGTGTATTCTGTGCTGTGTTTTTTGGCGCGAAAGCCATCGTGACGAGGTTAATTAGTGGCATAGGCGGTGCCGGAAGCACTTCCATTATGGAAAAATGTGGAGCGGATGAAAAGAAAATAAATGTCTTGCATCACATGTTGGAACGACATTAATTCCTGCCGCTTTCACTCCACTCGAATCTAGCCTTCTTTCTCAATCTCAGCATCTGCTACTTGAACGACAGGCAGTAGCACAAAAAAATGTTTACGCCCAATTTTTATATCAGATATAGAATTTTAATAAATTTAATCTTTCTGTGCAACCATATGGCAATGATAAATAGACTAAGAGAGAAGGATTATGTTATTAGGAATACAAACGTGGGATAAAAGGCAGAATAGTGGTGTTCAGAGTGAACAGATCTTTTCTGATTCGACTACTGGTGAAAGTAGTGATCAACGCTTAAGCGTTAGGGATCTAATAAACCTTTTTAATTCATTGCAAAATAAAAGTGCTGCAGCAAAAGGGTTGAAAAGGACAAAACAACAACCTTCCAATAATCAGAAGCACATAAAACAAATTGGTCACGATCAACATTTGAGACAATACGGTGCTACATGTAATGATGAAAATACTTCTTCAAGTGGCAGTATTACTCGTGATGACAGTGGAATATGTACTCCCATAGAGGAGGCTCATGAAGAATTAGCAAAATATTTAGAAGAACATGAAGTAGATGTTGATGCACAGGATAAAGATGGATGCACCCTTTTACATTTTGCTGTTGAGATAAACGATGAAAAATCAGTAAAACTTTTGATAGCACGTGGAGCAGATGTTAATGCACAGGATAAAGATGGACAGACTCCCCTACATTTCGCTGTTGCAGGGAACAATGAGGAACTAATAAAACTTTTAATAGAACATGGAACAAAAATTGATGCACAGGATAAAAATGAAAGGACTCCTTTACATTTTGCCATTGCAGAAAACAATAAGAAACTAGTAGAACTTTTGATAGCGCATGGAGCAAATGTCAACATGCAAAATAAAGATGGGCTGGCTCCTTTGCACTATGCCGTTGCAGCTAGAAATGAGGAATTAGTCAAACTTTTGATAGCAAATGGAGCAAATGTTGATACACAAGACGAAGATAAACGTACTCCTCTATATTTTGCTGCTAAATATAGTTATGTAGAGATTATAGAATGTTTAGCAGATAGCGGAGCAAGCATTAATATACAAGATAAAGATGGATATACTCCTTTATATTTTATTAATAAATATGTAAATATTATAAAATCTCTAAAATCAGAACAACCCGAGACCACATGTATCAGGGAATTAGAAAATGAGTTAAAGAAGTCACAGAAAAATGTTGCTGCAGTTGTGGATTTTTCAAGTAAGCGCGAAAGGGAATTAAATGATCAATTGAATAGATTAGCTCAAGAGAAGAAAGATTCAGAAAGCAAAGCTGAAAAGTTAAGTAAGCAAATGAATGATTTAAAAGAACAGCAAATTAATGCACAACAACAATTAGATAATACTCTGAAAAAGTTAAGTGATAAAGAGAGTCGAATCCAAGAATTGGAAGATTCAGATGAGGAATTAAAGCAGGTTGAGGAAAAACTGGAAAAAGCACAAAAGGATCTAGCAGAATTAAAAAATTTTGTAGCTGAACATGAAACTAGGTTGGAAGTGCTTGATAAGCTTGATGAAGAAAATCGATCATTAAGACAACGAATACAAAATCTAGAATATGAAAATACAGCACTTAAGGATGAATTAGAAAAAAACAGAGATCAGCATTCTAATTATATAGCTGAGCATGAGGCTAAATTAGAAGCATTGAAAAAACAAAACCAAGAAGAGAGTGAATTGCTGGAACAAGAAATAAAAAATCTAAAAAGTGAAAATGCAACGCTTAATAGCGAATTAGAAAAAAATAAAAATCAGCATTCTCAAACAAGTGAAGTGTCATTACAAAAAGTAGAAAAAAAGCCACTGTTACCAAAAATTGCCTACGTAAGCCTTGTATCTATATCAATAGCATGTTCCGTTTTCAGTATTGTTTCTGGATTGTTTGTTCTATCAATAATTGCAACTTCTGTGACATCTGCATTGATAGCTGGTGGTATTGTATACGCAATGCCAAAACCTGCCACTGAATTGAAAGAAGTAACTACTCAAGATCAACAGTATGGTTGTTTATGCATATGATTTACAGTAATATCTGCTTTACTAGCACCTGGTAACTTTGATATAGTTACTCTAGTTAAAATCTATAAAAGTTTATAAATGGCAACTTTAAGTGTAAGAGAAGCTTTATGCACAGCAATCAGAGAAGAAATGCAAAATGACCCTGATGTATTTATCATGGGTGAAGAGGTTGCAGAATATGACGGTGCTTACAAAGTAACGAAAGGGTTGCTGAAAGAGTTTGGAGAGAGTAGGGTGGTTGATACACCCATTACTGAGCATGGATTTGCTGGCCTTGCTGTTGGAGCAGCGTTTGCTGGACTTAGGCCAATTGTTGAGTTTATGACTTTTAATTTTTCTATGCAAGCCATCGACCAAATTGTGAACTCTGCAGCAAAAACCAATTATATGTCAGGTGGACAACTTGGATGCCCTATAGTATTTCGTGGACCAAATGGTGCTGCAGCGAGAGTTGCCGCACAACACTCTCAATGCTTTGCATCTTGGTATTCGCATGTACCAGGGCTCAAAGTAATAGCCCCTTATTTTGCCTCCGATTGCAGAGGTCTGCTTAAAGCTGCAATTCGTGATCCGGATCCAGTGATATTTTTAGAAAACGAGATCGCTTATGGGCATGAGCACGAAGTTCCTGACTCTGAGTTATCAAATAAAGACCATTTACTTGAGATAGGCAAAGCTGCTGTTATACGGGAAGGAAAGGATGTAACTATCACTGCTTTCTCACTGCAATTAATGGACGCTTTAAATGCAGCAGATTTACTTTCTAGTAAAGGTATAGAAGCTGAAGTTATTGACCTGAGAACCTTAAGGCCACTTGACACTGAAACTGTCACTAACTCCATCAAGAAGACTAATAGGCTAGTTAGTGTAGAGGAGGGGTGGCCATTTGCGGGAATCGGCGCAGAGCTTTCAGCTATCGTTATGGAACATGGATTTGACTACCTTGATGCACCAGTTGTACGGGTAACTGGCAAGGATGTCCCTTTACCCTACGCTGCAAATCTGGAGAAAAAAGCATTACCACAAGTGGAAGATATAGTTGACGCTGTGCACCAGGTCTGCTTTAGAAAAACTTAGCTATTTAGCAGGAAGAGCGTAGCTAAGCCGAGAAATATAAAAGCTGAAAGAATATCGGTTGTTGCTGATGTTAAAATTGAAGAGGAAACTGCAGGGTCGGATTTTAAACGATGGAGCATTATAGGAATGAAAGTTCCAATAAATGTTGCAATGATCGACATCATAATCATGGAGGCTACAAAAATGATCTCCACTTTGAAGCTGTGAAACCTCACTGCTAATACTGCGAGTGAAATAGTAGATAGAATTATTCCATTTATCAGACCTATAAAAAATTCTTTTATCAATATTCTGTTTGCATTTTGCTCAGTTAAATACTTCGTGGCAATTGCCCTAATGGTTAGCGTTACTGTTTGGGATCCTGCGTTTCCACTCATTGATGCAATTATCGGCATAACTATTGGCAGTACTACAAAGCTCTTTATTACATTATCAAAAAAGCCAACTACTATGGAGCACATTGTTGCAGCCAAAAGATTAAATAGTAGCCAAGGTAACCTTTGAATTATAGTTTTATGTATGGGGGCATTTATATCGGCTTTAGACGACATACCGCTGATTTTAAGCGCATCTTCTTCTGTTTCTTGTTGAACAACTCTTATTACATCTTCGATTAAGATTACACCTATAATCTTACCACGCTTATTTACTACCGGAGCTGACAGTAGAGAGTAATCTTTAAATATTCTTGCTACCTCCTCTTGGTCTACTCCAGTTTTGATGATCTTTATATCCTGGCTCATTATCTCTTTTATCGTTGTTTCTCCTGAGTGGGATATTACCTTATTTAAGTTAACACTACCTATAGGCTCCAGCTTCGAGTTGATGATGAAGATTTGGTGGAATGTTTCTGGTATTTTTTTATAGTTGCGCAAAAATTCTGTTAGCTCATTTATTGTCCAGTAATATGGTGCTATAACCATATTTTTGTGTATCAACCTTCCCGCACTTTCTTCCGGATATGATAGCAATTCCTCCACTAACTTTTGAGTTGCACTGGGTAAGTGGTTAAGTATGTTTTCTATAGACTTTCTGTCCAAACCCTTGACTATGGTTACTATGTCTTCTACATCAAGAAGCATTAATAACTTTGCAGTATTTTCTATTCCCAGCGTTTCTATGATCTCCACTTGTAAATCTGGCACTACATGCACCAAGGCATCACTTAATGAATGTTGATCTAAAATACTAACTAATTTTTCCCTGTGATCACTGATTGAAGTAGACAAAAAATAGGCCAACTGAATGCTATCTATTGTTTTTACAATCTCGCAGGCACTTTCTAACTGTTCGCTATCAAGTGACTCAGTTAAGTCATCAATAACTTTTTTGTCTAAGCCATAGTGGGAGTTTATTTCAACATTCATATCTTCACCTTACTTCTTAATAAATACACGCACTTGATTCCTTATAAACATCAGAGTATAATAAGGTTGTTTCAAATTAACTACTATATGGTTAAATTTCTATTTTGTGTACTATTATTGCTATTAATAGTGAACATATTAAAATCTAAGGCGTAATGAAAACTTGTTTAGAAATTCTCGAGCACTTTCAGAGCTTAGATAAAAGTATTGCTGTTATCAGGAGGTGTCTTTGACGTAGAAAAATTGAAGTTGCGTCTTGCAGAACTGGAATCTCAAGCTGCAGACGATGATCTATGGCAAGACAACCAAAAGGCACAGGAAATTTTAAAAGAGCGTTCTAAAATTAAGAACGATGTAGAGTCGTTTTTAAAGCTGGAAAGTGATTATAATGATGCTATTACCTTAATGAAATCTGCTATTGATGAGAATGACGAAGAATTTTTCTCTGAAGTTGAAAATGAACTAATAAAATTGGAAAAATTAATTCAGCGTAAAGAAACAGAATCTTTATTTACTGGCGAAGCAGATAACAATGACTGCTTCTTAGAAATTCACTCAGGAGCTGGTGGAACAGAGAGCAATGATTGGGCTGAAATGCTAATGCGCATGTACGTAAGGTGGGCAGAAATCTATCACAACTTTAAAGTTGAAGTTGTAGAAAAATTAGAAGGAGAATCAGTTGGTATAAAATCTGCAACGATAAAGGTTATCGGAGAAAAAGCTTATGGATGGGCAAAAAGCGAAAGTGGCATTCACAGGCTGGTTAGAATATCACCATTTGATGCAAATAGCAAACGTCATACCAGTTTTGCGAGCATAGGAGTGACACCAGTGATCGAAGATTCAATTGATATTGCTGTGGATGAAAAGGATTTAAAGATTGATACCTACCGCGCTTCTGGAGCAGGCGGTCAGCATGTAAACAAAACTGAAAGCGCGGTGCGCATTACGCATATCCCAACGGGTGTTATAGTTCAGTGCCAAAACAGCCGTTCCCAACATCAAAATAAGCACGAGGCATTAAAGTTACTCAAAGGACGTTTATACCAAATTGAGCTGGAAAAAAAGGAGCGGGAGATGGCCCAAGAGTATGGCAAAAAATGCGATATAGGCTGGGGCAATCAAATCAGGTCATATGTTATGCATCCATATCAAATGGTGAAGGATTTAAGAACCGGACATGAAGTGGGCAATATAAACTCCGTTTTTGATGGTAACATAGACTGTTTCATAGTTAGTGTGCTGACTAATAAAAATTAGATGAGTTGACTTTTTGTTGTGATCTGTAATAATTAAAATATTATTTAAAGTCAGAGGTAGAGTTATGACAATGAAATATGAGCAGTGGCAAGAAATATTAAGTGCAATCGATAAAGAAGCAGATTTAAGTAAAAATAACGTAATTGAAAAGATAGCAAAGAAATTAGAAGAAAAAAGCAGAGATGAGTATGAAAATTGGGAAAAAGCTGAGTTTAATGTAAATCATCTGTTTCACACTGTTTTTAAGTCCGATCTTCCATTGTTATTTAAAGATCCTGAGCATGAATATACGTTATTACACTTAGTTGCCCGCGATAACCTAGAAAATGTGGCAAATGCTCTATCAAAAGTAGAAGAAATTAATGTTAATGCGGTAGAGGGTAGATTATCTCAGTGGACTCCTTTACACGTAGCTGCCGAATTTAATAGTGAAAAGGTAATAAAGGCTTTATTGAGTGCAGAAAAAATAAATGTCAATGCAGAAAGTTGTAGGAAATGTACTCCTTTGCATATAGCTGCTCACTACGACAGTGGGAAAGCAATATGTGCTCTGTTAAAAGCGGAAGGCATTTATGTTAATGTAAAAAATCAAGATGATGAAACCCCTTTGCATTGTGCTGCTCGGGTTGGCAGTGAAGGAGCAATAAGTGCTCTACTGAAAGCAAAAGGCATTATTGTTAATGCAATGGATAAAGATAACAAAACTCCTCTACTTTTAGCTGCCTCAGATTGGAACAATGAAGAAGTCTTAAATATGCTCATAGAAAGAGGAGCTGATGTTAATGTGGTAGATAAAGATGGGAATACCCCTTTACATCTGGTTGCTTCATATTATAGCGATGAAGAAACTGTAAACGCTCTGATAGGAAAAGGGGCTGATGTTAATGCAGAAAATCAAGATAGGTGTACTCCTTTACATTTAGCTGCTAAACATGGTCGCATAGACATAGTAAATGCTCTAATAAAAAACAAAGCTAATGTTAAAGTGGTAAATAAAAATGGAAGTACCCCTTTACATTTGGCTGCTTTACGTTATCACGATGAAGAAATTGTAAAAGCTCTGATAAGAAAAGGGGCTGATGTTAATGCGGTAAATGAAAATGAACGCACTCCCTTGCATTATGCTCAGGATGAAGGGACAGCAAAAACTCTAATAGAGGCAGGAGCAAATGTTAAAGCGGTAGATAAAGATGGAAATACCCCTTTACATTTGGCCATTTCACGTTATCGAAGTGAAAGAATTATAAAAGTTCTAGTAGAAAGAGGAGCTGATGTTAATGCGAAAAATAATGAAGGTCAAACCCCGAGAGACTTAGCTGAAAATAATGATATAAAGGAGCTTTTGAAGGCAGCAGAAGAAAAACAGCTTAAAAAACTAAGCAAAAAAACAGGTCCAGCAGCTACAAAAGGGGTTTTTGCCGGCTGTGTAACTGCAGCACTTAGTACTGCTGTAGCAGTGGCACTTTTTGCAACCGGGATGATTGCAGTTGAGTTGATGCCCATAATGATAGCAGTAGCTGCAGTTACAATAGCAGCACTAGCAGTTGGTGGCACCACATATATGCTGTCAAAACCTCACACCAAAGTAGATGAAACAAAAGTAGATGGTAATGCGCAGGGAGTCCTGGTTTGAGCGTATAGTTCATAAAGCCTCACTATCACTACGAGGCCGCAGGTCCTATTTCTGTTGTGCGCTATTGTATTGCTCTATAGACAATATGCCACCATCGCCAGAGAGTAAAGTTCGTGCTGATTCACTTTTCTTTAGGCATTCAATTGCCTGCTTTTTGTCAGTTCCAGTACGTGCATTAAAACCAAATTGAAGATCTACACCATCTTCAACAAGGCTACATTGCAAGCCAAAACCAGCAGCAAAGCCCTCTTTTTGACTAGAAAGATTTCCAGCAATAATTCCCTTCATAGCTACATTTTGGTCATTTGCAGTTGTTCGTATCATTCCTTTGCCGTCTTCGATATCGTCATCTGCAATCCTTGCTACAACAGTCCGGTCTATAGCCTGCTCACCTTTTATTACTTGAGATATTACTTTTATATCTGGCTGACCTTGATCTGCATCGTCCTGCTGCTCTAATTTACTAACTTCTTCTTTGATGCACTTGTTGTACTCTTCTTTACTTGTTGCCTTAACTTCATTTACTTCTATATTCATATCTCTTTGATTAAAGAAATCTCTATTGATCCAATAAAAAATAAGTGCAGGTATCAATGAAGCTACTATATTTGACATAATACAAGGAATTAAAATTATAGCAGCAATAACATAGATTAATATTCGAGCGATGAATTTTGCTGTTTTAGATAGTTTGGTATCGTCTTTTTGAATACTAACAGCGTTCAAAAAGAAGTAGGTGCAAATAATCGATGCCACTGTTGCAGCAGTAGGTATGATGATTGGAACAAGTAAAACAGCATTGATTAGTTTTTTCCAGGAACTAATTGGTTTAGTACTATCATTCAGCGATGCAAGATAGTTTTGGCCAGCGTTAGCAATCCATTTCGTACTAGATAAGACTCTCTCACTATTCTTTTTAGATAAATTAACTTTCATTTGCTTTACCATACTTATGATTATGCCAATTATACTAATACTAAATATAGTAAAATCAACATAAATTTTTGACTTCCGTGTTTTTTGTTATCAAAGAACTAAGAAAACATTTTTAGCGTATTGGTTCAACGGAGCAGCAGAAAAATGATTGAACAAGCAAAATTGTTAGAATAAAACATATCAAATACGGCGTAATGTGGCTGATTTTTTAATACTTTCCACAATTTGAGGCAAAAAATTCTAGGAACAGAGGTTATTTTAACTATAGGACAAAGTATTGAAATTAGTAAATAGAATGATTATGTAAAGTATAAATAACGATAAGGAGGTGTAGTATGAGTAACATAGTTCATTCAAATAAAAATAATAACCGCGATAATTTTAGCATAAGGGGTTTACAAAAAGCTGTTGATGATATGTTTGATAGCTTCTTTATGGGATTGAGTCCAGAATCTTCCAGAAGAGGTGGTGGTATATTACCAGCTTGTGACTTTTATGAAACAGAAAAGGATTATCGCTTATCTTTAGAATTGCCAGGTATTTCTAAAGAAGATGTGGACATTAGTATGTCTGGTGACAACCTAATAGTGAAAGGTGAAAAAAAATACGATAATAAATCAGAGGATAAACAATACTACCATCGTGAGAGGTATTATGGCTCTTTCTATAGATCTGTTCAACTTCCAGCAAATGTAGACCAAGATAAAATATCTGCTAATTTTTCAGATGGGGTCCTTAATATAAGTATACCTAAGTCTGAAAAGCACATCAAAAAAATTGATATAAAGTAATCGACAAGAAATGGCAGGCTTCTAACTGGAGGCTTGCTATTTTGTACACCGGTATCGAGTTTAAACCCCTCAATTATAGGCAAAAAGAGCTCTTTTTCATTTGTTTCATTACCAATAAAACTTGGTAAATCATCTATTGATAATTTTATATATGATGTAAAGAAATATATAAATCTTGACTTTTTTCTAGAGTACGTAATACTTAATCAAATATTTATTTGAAAGTTTATGGGCAATAAGTTAGGATTAGGGGATATATTAGCTTCAATAAATAATGAAAGTGACTTAAGTGGAAGCAATGTAGTAAAAAAAATACAAGATAAGTTAAAAGAGAAAAGTAAAGTTGCATATCAAAATTGGAAGGAGGATCAATTTGACATAAATCATCTGTTTACCGTACAAAGTGGTTATCCTGATAGAGGTAAAAACAAAGTTACTTTACTGTACATAGCTACTGCAATTTGCTCTACAAATTTAGTAAAGGCTCTATTAGAAGTAGAAGGGATCGATGTTGATTACGGAGCCAAAAGCTATCTTGATAAATTCACTCCTTTGCAGTTAGCTGCTATGAAGGGTTACAAGGAAATAGCGGAGCTTCTAATGAGAAAAGGGGCAAATGTTAATCTGGGTTACGGTAATAACCCTTTATGTTTAGCTGTTAAAAACGCTCATATCGAGCTAGTGAGGCTTTTGATAAAAGAAGAAACACATATTAACAAAAGAGATATAAGTACTCTCTTAGAAGAAGCTCCTACAGAAAAACGTACCGAGGTAGCAGATTGCATAGTAAAGTCTTTCTTAGATAGAGAAAAAGGTACTGATATAATAGATAGTCAAAGAAACAATCTTTTGCACTATGCTGCTGATAGTTGTAGTGAAGAAGTAATACTAACTCTGATAGGAAAGAATGTTGATCCTTGGTTAAAGAATCGTAATGGTAAAACTCCAGTAGAGATTTATACATCTAAATATCCAAATGGATCTGGATACTTAAAGAAGCTGAAAAAAGCAACCACTAGAAGTAATATTGCTTTTTACTTAATGGTAACATTGGGTGCTACAGTAGTAATATCAACTTTTGTGATTGATATGAAAGTACCTGGTATAATTGCAGCCACTATAGTTGCGCCAGAGGTATTATATGTAATAGGTGCGGCTGTGCTTGTGTTCGCATTTATCGTTAGGTATATTACATACAGAGTATGTGAACCTAGTGCTAAAATAGACGATACCAAAGAAGTGCAAGCTTTAAGTATAACAAATACTGAGGAAGAGAATAAAGAAAAATCAGCTAATCCGGTAAAATTAACTCATGAAAATAGATTCTTTATAATGGAGAAGAAGAAGGATTTGCCTGATAATCGGTATGAGCAAGAAGTAAAAGACTTAATAAAACTAGTTGATCAAGATGAAAAAATAACACTTAGTAGTATTGTAATCAAAGACGAGTTAAAGAAAGAGTTAAAAGCAATATGCAATAACGTATCAGAAAAAATGCAGGAAAAAATGAAAAAGTTGCGGTATAAGCCGCCAGCAGGCTACATTTTTTATGGTCCTCCTGGAACTGGCAAAACTCTTCTTGCTCGTGCAATTGCAGGTGAAACTGATAGATCGTTTATAAGTATTTCAGGTTCTGAACTCGTTGGGAAATATGTAGGCCACGGTGTAAGTCATGTACGTGACCTTTTTAAAAAAGCGAAACAAAATGCTCCTTGCGTAATTTTTATAGATGAAATAGATGCCATTGGCGGAGAGCGTTCTTCTGACAATAACAGTGCAAGTAGAGATCAAAATCAGACTCTGAATCAACTGCTAACCGAGATGGATGGATTTAAAAATAATAAGGATATAGTAGTAATTGCCGCAACTAACCGTATAGAAACTTTAGATAGCGCATTACTCAGAGCTGGCCGCTTCTCTAAAAAAATTCATATTCCTTTACCAGATGAGGGTTTACGCAAAGAAATATTAAAATTTTATATAAAGGATTTACCAACAGAAGAGTTAAATCTTAAAGATCTTGCAGACAAAACCAAGGGCTTTTCTGGAGCTGATATTAGTCATTTGGTGAATGAAGTAAAGCTTCATGTTATATACCGAACTGAAGAGGCAAATGAAGATGATATAAAGCTTACTATGTCAGATTTTACAACTGTACTTAAAAGGCTTAGAAGTGAATTCCGAAAGTCCGAAAATAATCAAGCAAGTAGTGAAATGGACATTCGTACTCTTTTACATGGTCTAGTTAATGTGTTGAATCCACTCCAAGGCAGTTTTATGAGACAACATTAAGGGAAATGTTTTCTTTCGCTTTTCAATGTGCCGCTAAAAACTATGTAAGAGGTCTATTTACTCCAGATATATTACATGTATACTTATTACTAAATTAAATTTGAAATGATAAGAAATGAATGAATTTAAATCGATCCGTAATATTGCAATAATTGCACACGTTGACCACGGGAAAACTACTTTACTCGATAACATGTTAAAACAAAGTGGCACGTTTCGTGAGAACCAAGACGTTCAAGAACGAGTGATGGATAGCGGCGATCAAGAGCGTGAACGTGGCATTACAATACTTGCAAAATGCACATCAATAATGTGGAATGATGAAAAGATTAACATTATCGATACACCGGGTCATGCGGACTTTGGTGGAGAAGTGGAAAGGGTGCTGTGCATGGCAGACGGCGTGTTGCTGCTAGTTGATGCTGCAGAAGGTCCCATGCCACAGACTAAGTTCGTGCTATCAAAAGCACTGAAAGCAGATTTGAAGCCGATTGTGATAATTAATAAAGTTGATCGACCAGATAGCAGAATCGATGAAGTGTTAAATGAAATATATGAATTGTTTTTTAACCTTGATGCAACTAACGAACAGCTAGATTTTCCAGTACTTTACGCTTCTGGTAGAAATGGCTGGTGTGTTAAAGAACTTTCTGACGAAAGAAAAGATTTAAGCCCATTATTTTCAACGATTATAGACTATATAAAACCTTCTATTTACGACCAAAATGCACCTTTTGCTATGCTGGTCACTCTACTTGAGTCTGATAAATTTCTTGGCAGAATCTTGACGGGAAAAATTTATCAAGGAGTTGCAAAAGTCAATTCAGACCTCAAGGTACTCGATCTTGATGGTAAGGTGGTTGAGCGCGGAAGGCTGACAAAGTTGCTTTCATTTTCTGGCTTAAAACGTATTCCAGTAGAGCAAGCTGTTGCAGGCGACATAATCGCTATTGCAGGGCTTGAGAAAGCTTCAGTTTCAGATACTATAGCAACGCCAGAGGTTACAACTGCAGTAAACTCAACTCCGGTTGATCCGCCAACAATGGCAATTACTATAAGCGTTAATGACTCACCTTTTGCTGGGCAAGAGGGAACAAAACTTACTTCAACTGTTATAAAGGACCGTTTATATGCAGAAGCAGAGACAAATGTTGCAATTACTGTAACTCCGACGCCAAGTGGCGAGGCATTTGAAGTAGGTGGACGCGGTGAGCTACAGCTTGGAGTTTTAATTGAAAATATGAGAAGGGAAGGTTTTGAGCTTTCTGTTTCACGTCCTCGAGTGCTGTTCAAAGAAGAGGATGGCAAAAAACTTGAGCCTATGGAGGAAGTCGTAGTTGATGTAGATGATGAGTATAGTGGAATTATCATGGAAAAACTCAGCTTCCGCAAAGGTGAAGTAGTTGACATGAGGCCTTCTGGTAGCGGCAGAACTAGATTAACGTTCTTGGTGCCATCAAGAGGATTAATCGGTTATCAAGGAGAATTTTTAACTGATTCTCGTGGTACTGGTATAATCAACCGTTTATTTCATAGTTATGCTCCGTATAAAGGTCAAATTTCTGGAAGACGCAACGGAGTATTAATTTCCACAGACAAAGGTGAAGCTGTGGCATATGCAATTTTCAATCTACAAGATCGGGGAATCATGTTTATTAAGCCACAAGACAAAGTGTATTGCGGCATGATTGTTGGCCAGCATAGCCGTGACAATGATTTGGAGATAAATGTACTCAAGGGTAAGCAATTAACAAACGTAAGGGCTGCAGGTAGTGATGAGGCTATAAAGCTCACTCCACCAAAAATAATGACTTTGGAAGAGATGATAGCATATATAGATGATGACGAATTGGTGGAAGTAACTCCAAAATCTATACGTTTACGCAAGAAATTCCTCGATCCGAATGAACGTAAACGTGCAGAAAGGGCAAAAAATAGATAGAAATTTTCCTGCTTTTGCATAGCTACTAAAACTGCCAGTCAGTGGTCAAAAGAATAGAATGAAATACTGAACAATATCTTTTATAATTAAGTTTTTGAATGAAAAGAGATGACAATTCGTGTAGGGATTAATGGTCTTGGCAGAATAGGCAGAAGTGTATTACGTGCTATTTTTGAAGTTGAGAAATATGGCAAACAAATAGAAGTCGTAGCAGTGAACGGGTCTCTCAGCGCCAAGCAGCACGCACATTTGATTAAGTATGATTCTGTTCATGGTAAATTTAATGGCGATGTTGATTTTAACGAATCTGAAAATTGGATTTCTATAAATGGCAGAAAATTTTCTCTATATAGAGAACGGAGCCCTGAAAATATTCCTTGGAATGTTGATATAGTACTTGAATGTACTGGTGCATTCAATAAACGTGTAGAAGCAGTGAGGCATAATGCGGAGAAAGTGATTGTCTCTGCTCCGGTTTCAGATGCTGATGTAACTATAGTTTATGGTGTAAATAACACTATGCTTAGGAAAGAGCATGAAGTGATATCAGCAGGTTCTTGTACTACAAATTGCCTAGCTCCGATTGTGCAGGTTTTACACTCTAATTTAGGTATAAAAAGTGGTTTTATGACTACTATACACGCCTATACAAATGATCAAAATATTCTTGATGGCAATCATAGAGACTTACGCAGAGCAAGGGCTTGTGGGTTATCTATGGTGCCAACTACAACTGGAGCAGCAAAAACGATTGGTTGTGTCATTCCTGAATTGAAGGGAAAGCTAGACGGTACTGCTATCAGAGTTCCAGTTAGCAATGTTTCTCTGGTTGATTTTAAATTTACCACCGATAAGAAAGCAACGGCTGAAGAAATAAATGAAGTATTCGAGAATTCAACAAACGATGTGCTTTCCATATGCAAGGAACCTTTAGTTTCAATAGACTTTGTTCATAACCTCTATAGTGCAGTTGTAGATCTAGCAGGCACCCACGTCACGGGCGATATCTGTAGAGTTGCAGCATGGTACGATAACGAATGGGCTTTCTCATTGAGGATGTTAGATATAGTATTATTGTGCTATAATGGAGTATGAACAAAAATCCAAACAAATACGCTTCTTTTTATGAGCACTTTGCAGAGCTCAGAAAAAGGGTTATTTTTTGCTTTTTGTTTTTTCTTATTGTTTTTAGTTTCTGCTACTACTTTAAAGAAAGCATATATCGGTTCTTACTTGCACCTTTAATAGAAGTTACAAAGGATAGTGATGATTTTTCTCTAATCTATACAGACTTAACAGAGGCGTTTTTTGTCTATCTCCGAGTTGCGTTAATGAGCGCGCTTTTGTTTTCTTTTCCCGTGTTTGCATGGCAATTCTATATGTTTTTAGCACCTGGCTTATATAAAAGCGAGAGGGCAGTGTTATTGCCATATTTAATTGCAACACCAGTTTTGTTCATAATGGGAGCTGCTGTGGTTTATTACTATATATTTCCTTTAGCCTGGAAGTTTTTTATTGCTTTTGAACATAGCGGCAAATCTTTCGGTATACCAATAGAGTTTATGCCATCGGTTAGTGAATATTTAGATCTTGTTCTCCAATTCATGTTTGCATTTGGCACCGCATTTCAAATTCCGGTCATACTCACATTAATGGTTAGGGTAGGGCTGCTTACCGCGCAAAGTTTGTCGAATAAGCGCAGAATTGCAATAGTGGTAATTTTTATTATCGCTGCAATCTTAACTCCACCTGACGTATTGAGTCAAGTAGGACTCGCCATACCGATGTTGATTCTATATGAGTTATCCATTCTAGTGTGTAGGTATATTGAAAGGAAAGCAAAGGACAGATAACTGAATATACGAGTATAAAAGGTTGCTTCTGACATCTCAATCAACAGGAGTATCTATTCAACAAGCTGAATAGATACTATGCATTGATTCACTTACAAGTTATTATCAGAATCACCAAGTTGTAACTTGTTTGATAATGATTCAAGGATAATTTATATGTTAATAATAGGATCATCAAGAATTAATAAGTTTGGACAGGCATGATGGAGTCTGACCAACTCATCGTTAAGTGCATTAAGGCAGTGCGTTTTGTCTGAATTATCTACTGCGGATAGATAGTTAAATACATAGTCACGATGATGCTTTAGATCATTGTAGCGATCACAGGCCGTTTGTTGTTCTGGGGTTAGATAGTCTAAAGGGTTGCAGCTACCATTATAAACTTCTATGTTACTTTCTGGTAGGGCCTTGACAACCTGACAATTGTCATCCACCCATGCTAGAAGTGGGTCGGTTGAAGGGTTGCTGCTAACATTATTATTTTCATTCATGTGATCCTCTTATTGATAAAAGATAATTTGTACTATCAATTACCTAACATTTTATTACTCCTTTATGTCACCACTTTCCTTTTTAAACATAGCTCTGGGGTTATTCACGACATTGTGGATAACCATGTTGATAACCCAGTGGAATACATAGTTTTATGTGATATGAGTACTTTGAGAATTCATATTAAGTGCTAATCTGGGGGTTCGATGTGCTGCTTTCTATAAGGTTGGGAAATAGTTTTTCTAGTATTAAAAATTACATAATAGATATTATGGAAAATAAAGGAACAGAAAGTTTGCTAATACCAATTGCTGGAGGCTCTTAAGTTGATGCCATTGCCTGAACAGATACACCAAAATTTGGTTGAGCAATTGGCCATATCTAGCTGAGTTTCTTTTTTAAACTACCTTTTAGACCTTTTATAATAGCTTCGTTAGTCCTTGTCATAACTCGGTCAAATACTCCCAATAACCTCTTAAATATGCTTGGAGTTAGCGAAGAGATGGGATTAACAGACACGTTACTATTTTTATCATCACCACTTGCTTTATAGTCTATTGAAATTATGCCCCTGCTCTTTCCACCAGTAAGAAGTTTTCCAATTATAGGAATTTTTAATAGAGATTTGTTGATTGAATATGCTGGTATTACTTGTCCTTCAACCTGGAATTTATAATCCTTAATATCAAGCTTACCACTAGTACTGATACCTAATCCCGCTCCTTCAAGCCAAGACTCTTCAATTTCAATAGTGCCATCTTTGTATAAAAAAGGTGCGTTACACTTGTAAAAGTATACACCTTCATTTTTTATGGCATTCACAATACCATGGAACGAAGACATCGACAATAAAGTAGTGAGCAGTGGAGCATCTTTGATATAGAAATTGCTAATGGATAACATACCATAATGTTCCCCACTTTCTCTCTGAGGAGATAGATAAAAAGATAATTTGCCATTTCTAACTGATTTACTAATGCCAAAAGAACGCAAAAACATACCTGAATTATCCGCATATATTTCAAGACCTATTCCACTATACTCTGCCAATATATTACTATTATCTTCCAGAAACTGCCCTGTAAATTGACTTCCTCTGCAATCACCTTTAGTACAAGCTAAATTTAGCTTGGCATTTTTAATAATAATGCCTTCTTTCATAATGACATTGTCAACGTTCATATTAACTTCTATATTGTTGCTTAATCTACTACTATCTTTGCCAAGTAAACTCAAAGTATCTCCTAAGTTAATTTTCTCACCATGTATGGTTATAGCATTTTTCTCCTTACCTAATTTGATTTCCATGCTAAGGTCATTATCGGGTAGTTTGAAATTGCTGGAGTTTAGATATAAATCTCCATTTTCTAATTTTCCGCTGAATTTTATATCTAGGTCATTTCCTACAACGTCTAATCTATCTATTAGCAACTCACCTGCTCCTTTTAACTTTGTAGAAAACAAAACTTTATTATGATCCTCAAAATAATTTTTCCACCCTAAGTAGCTCGAACGTTGCTCAAGTTCTGATAAATCTATACTACCATTAATATACCCTGTCTTATCTTGATCTATTACTGACTCTACATTTGCGCTGACATAGCCACCATCGAAATTAAGTATTTGAGCCGGCAAATCCCCGGTTAAGTTCCAGGCAAAACTTTTATTTTTGTTGCTACTTTTGAGGTCAAATAATAGCTGCGTATTATTGACCATACCACTTCCATTTAAATTAATGAAATCTTTGCCAAAATCAAGCTTAATATCATACTTACCAAGGCTTGCATCGTAGACAACTAGATTGTCAATCTTGGAATGAAACTTAGCTAAAAAGTCTGTTTTTTTGCTATCAGCGTTTAGATTAAAAATACGAAAATTGAATACAGATTTTGCCGTTCCACCTATCTTGTCCCTTGTAACCTTAATGATATCATCTAGCTTAAATTTTATAGGCTCATATAACCCATAAGCATCGCTCACAGCTTGACCATTAATATTTAGCACTGAATTTTCCTTATCGAGAGAATTCATTTCAATATAGCCGCCATCAATAGTGAAATTCTGAAACTTAGCACTACTTACAGTAATTTTGAGATTGTTATTTTTGAGAGTCAAGTCACCACTTAACTCCTTCACTTGTTCAAAATCTTCGTCAAATTTTACGCTGCCGTTTTCTATATTAGCAACAATTATAATGTCTGATAGATCATTATCAATTAAGCTATTGATTTTGCCGTTGAAGCTTATAATTGTATTTACGATATCTCCATCAATATTATCACAATACCATTTCTTGAATTTGTTGTTTATGATGCCACCATCTGGTATATAAGTGCACAAATCCTTTGCGGCGAGTTTACTAATGTTAACCCTAAGTAAAACATTATTTGTATTAAAGTTCATTTTGCCCATCAAAGAGAGATACGTACCATTTAGATTGAAATGGAAGTTTTTTACGCTGATGACTCCATCGTTATATGTTAAATTTACATTTACGTTAGTTATGGACAAGTTTTTATTCAAGTGGTTCTCTGTATTCAGTACGTATATGTTTCCATCTACAACTTCGTCCTTGCCGTTGATTCTCATTGAAAAGTTTCCTTTGAACCCTATGTCTTTATCCAAATTATAATTTTTAACTAACGTAGAAAACTCATTAAATAGTTCCAATTTTAGGTTGTAAAATGTCCCATATACATTGAGCAAATTACTACGATTTTTTATTGTAATAGACAAATCATCCAAAAACCCTCTTTCATCTTTTGTGTGAACGCGGATGTCCAAAACATTAAAGTCTTCCCCCTTTCCTACATATACTCTATTAATAAAGAATTCATCTTCCGTGCTTTTACTAATGGCAATGTTAGTAATTTCAATCTTTGAATCTGCATTGAGATTAAAAAAGAATTTTCTCACTTTCTTCAAGGAGCTTTTCAAATTAACATCAACTGTTTTAGAGTCAGGTTCTTTCTTGTTGATATGCACATGTACGTTATCAGCTAGAACCTGGGAAAATTTTACATTAGTTTTAAGCAAGGAGCTTAACTTGAAATGTACGAAAAGGTTGGGGATTTTTATAGTAAAGTCAGAGTTTGCTATTTTTAAATCTGTAATAACTAAATATGGATCTTTGCCATCTTTCTGCCAGATAATCGAAGTGCTCTCCATGTTGACATTCGAATTGGCAAATATTTTCGATACCTTTTTCTTTACATAGAAATTGATGTAACTGATATTGATTTCTAAAGGGTCCTCACCTTTTAACAAGATAAAGGAGCATAATACGAATAACAAAACTATAGAAAATGATATAGTGATTTTTTTAAGCATCGATTATTGCTTTTCTTGCTAAATTGTCGGCTTCCTCATTGTACTTATCGCCATCATGTGCTTTAACCCACTTCCAATTAATTTCGTGCTGCGAAACAACGTTATCCAATTCTTTCCATAACTCCATATTTTTTACTGATTTTTTGTTACTTGTCTTCCAACCGTTCACTTTCCACTTATTTATCCATTCTGTTATACCATATTTAACATAGAGACTATCCGTATACAAATTTATATTACAAGAAAATTTTAGTACCTTTAGTCCATTGATCACTGCTGTTAACTCCATTTTATTGTTTGTAGTATTTTCTTCTCTACCATGAATATCCTTTCTATGATTTTCAAATAATATGATCGCTGCCCATCCTCCTGTTCCTGGGTTACCAGAACATGCTCCATCTGTGTATATTGTCACTTCTTTTTTATCCATCTTTAACTATATAAATTAATAAAGTATATAGTTGCTTCTATGAAAGCACAATTTTAATGAAACTCATAGGCGCAAGGCAGTTTAAGCTGCACCCTTGAACTTTATTATAGAAACAAAAAAAAGCACAACAACAAATGCTATGAGAAGGAAGAATAAAAAATAGTTTTTACGTTTCTGCTGTTCTTTCATAGCTAAAATAAGTCAATAGAGCAAAAAATAACGCTAGCAAATAGAGAAAATAGATAAGAAATTGAATAAGAAAACATTTTTTTCTGTGAGCTGTGGTTCTTAAGTTTAATAATAGATATAGCATACCAAATAAAAACGCAACCCTCAAGGATTGCCATACTTAAGTAAAGTAAAGCCTTTTTCAAAAATAGTGCTGGAATTAAGCTGGTTAATACCAGCAACACACTGTAAATTAATATATGTTTTCTTGTTTTCTCTGGACCATGAACAACATTAAACATTGGAATCGACGCTTTCGCATAGTCATCAGACTTGTTTAAAGATAGGGCCCAAAAGTGCGGTGGAGTCCACATGAAAATTATTAAGAATAGGATAAAGCTTTCCCAACTTACAGAGTTAGTTACAACTGCCCAACCAATCATTGGAGGAAAAGCGCCTGATGCACCGCCGATAACGATATTTTGTGGAGTGCGTCTCTTAAGCCAAATTGTATATATGAAGACGTAAAATAATATGCTAATTGCAAGCAGAACAGCAGAAATGTAGTTCACTGCTATTGCCATGATAAATACTGACAATATTCCAAGGGTTATACCAAATTCAAGTGCACTTGCCGCAGAGACTCTACCCGATGGTATAGGACGATTCTTTGTCCTTTTCATGAGCAGATCTATGTCTCTATCGTACCACATATTTATTGCACCTGCAGATCCCGAGCCAAGAGCAATACATACGAGAGATACCAGCGCAAGAAAGGGATGTATACTACCTGGTGCAGCAACCATTCCAGCAACTGCAGTAAATACTACAAGGTACATTATTCTTGGCTTCAGCAAATGCCAAAAGTCCAGTATTGTTGATTCAACATTTAACAAGGCACTTGTATACATTCTATTTGATCACCGGCGGTTTTTCGAAAGTGTGAAAAGGTGGTGGCGAAGATATTGTCCACTCTAAGGTATCACCTCCCCAAGGATTATTTCCAGCTTTCTTGCCCCATTTAAAAAGGTGGATAACTATGAACACAAAAAGCATAACTGAAATGAAGGACATGTATGAACCAATTGAAGATACATAATTCCAAGGAATGAATGCATCAGGATAATCAGGTATACGTCTTGGCATACCAGCTAATCCTAGGAAATGCTGAGGTAAAAAAGTGATATTGGTACTAATAAAAGTAAGCCAAAAATGTATTTTTCCCAGGCATTCATTATATTGCCTACCTGACATTTTACCTATCCAATAATAAAAACCAGCAAAAGCTCCAAATATTGCAGCAAGCGACATAACATAGTGAAAGTGAGCAACAACATAGTAAGTGTCGTGCAAAAGCCTATCTATTCCACCTTGAGACAGAATTATTCCAGTTATGCCACCACCAACAAACATGAAAATAAAACCTAGTGCAAATAACATAGGGGTTTTAAGTTCAATCGCTCCACCCCACATAGTTGCAATCCAGCTAAAGACTTTGACACCAGTTATAACACCAATGAAAATTGTGCTAGTGCTAAAAAATATGGCAGCATCTTCACTAAGCCCAACAGTAAACATGTGATGAGCCCAAACCATAAAGCCAAATACTGCTATACCTATCATTGCATAAACCATACCCATATAACCAAATACTGGTCTATGAGAAAAAGTTGACACGACCTGGCTTATGATGCCAAATGCAGGAAAAATAATGACGTAAACTTCTGGATGACCAAAAAACCAAAACAGATGTTGAAATAATACAGGATCACCACCACCAGCGGGATCGAAAAAGGAAGTGCCAATATTGCGATCAGTAAGCAGCATAGTTATAGCACCAGCAAGCACTGGCAAAGCTACAATTAGCATGAACGCCGTTAGTAAAACAGACCAAACAAATAGTGGCATCTTGGTTAATGACATGCCTTTTGCACGCATATTGAATATGGTGACTATAAAATTGATTGCTCCAACAATTGTTGACATACCAGCAATATGGAGTGCAAATATAGCGAGGTCAACTCCTGCACCTGGGTGGGACATAATTTGCGACAGAGGTGGATATAAAGTCCATCCTGTTCCAGGACCTTCACCAGCAAATACTGAGAGAACAAGCAAAATAAAAGATGATACTAACAACCAAAAACTCAAATTATTCATACGAGGAAATGCCATATCTGGTGCGCCAATCATAAGAGGTACAAACCAATTACCAAATCCTCCCATTAAGGCTGGCATGATCATAAAAAACACCATTATTACAGCATGCCCCGTAACCATTACGTTATATAACTGGTAGTTATTATTAAGTATATTAATGTGCATTAGCTGAGTGCGAATGACTATTGATAACAATCCACCAATGATTCCAGCTAATATGGAAAAAATAATGTACAGTGTCCCTATGTCTTTATGATTAGTAGAAAATAGCCAACGTCTTATACCTTTTGGTACGTCACTCATATCTATACTCCAAATTTAACTCACTCATTTTTTATTTTCGATCCACTTGTTGAAATCTTCTTTACTTACTGCCTCAACAACAATTGGCATAAATCCATGACCTTGACCACACAATTCATAACATTGCCCATAGTAAGTACCAGGGTTTTTAACATTAAACCACGCTTCGTTTAATCTGCCAGGTATTGCATCAATTTTTACACCGAAAGCTGGTATTCCCCAACTGTGTATTACATCTCCTGCAGTAACCTGTAAACGAATATTAGTACCGATAGGTAAAACAACGTTATTGTCAACAGAAAGTAACTTCAAATCTTTTGCGGTAAAGTCATCTATTCCTTTAATATAACTATCGAACGACACACCCTGATATTCTGGGTATTGATAGCTCCAATACCACTGGTGGCCAATAACTTTTAGTGTGATGTCAGCCTTTGGTACTTTTTCTTGCAGTTTTATTAATTGAGCATTCTTAAAAGCCAATATACCAACAATAATTGTTGGTATAACAAACCAGACAATTTCTAAAAGTATATTATGATTTGTTTTACTTACATTCTTCACTTTGCTCTTACGAAAGCGAAATACTATATAAGCGAGCAGCGCCCATACGAGAAGCATTATTGCAGTCATCACACTCATTACAAACGAATGTGACTTAACTACAACCTCCATTATCTCAGTTGCAGGTGTAGGAAATCCAAATTGCCAAGAAGCAGGAGCAGAAGCAACTGAGATATTCGAGTAAAACATTATCAATAATGCAAATAACGTCACCATATTTGTTTGCTGTAAAACTAACTGTATAATAGTATACATAAGTGTGCTATGCAACAGAGATTAGTGGTGTTTAATAATTTTTTAGCATTCAATAAGTATAATGGTACAGTACTAATTTGAGGGAGAAAGTGTTTACATAGATCTATTTTAAGTTAAAATATTATAATATTTTAAGTTGAGTGTTTACTTTAAGTAAATTCTATAATAAGTTTAATAGTGTCTGTTACTGCTAATAACCCTCTAGCCTCACACCTAAAAGCAGTAACAGACACTATTAAACTTTATGTCTATTTGTTCATAAATAAAAACCTACTTTATATTATATTGTAAACTATACTTTATTAACTAACTTTTAATACTCATGGCAGCATATAAGGTTTGTATATTATAGAAAATAATTAATGTAAGACCTCCTGCATTATAGTAAGAAATTTTTAGGAGAGACGCATCTTAACTTGAGCAAGTAGCTATCTTTCTATAAAAGACCTATCAACTGTTGCAATTATAGGTGTAAACAGGAATGATAAGAGAGTGCGAGATTGAGTAACTATGTATACCTCTGCTGGCATACCAGGATATAAATATACATTTTTAAACTGAGCAAGCTCCGGCTTTGGTATCACTACACGTACTGAATAATAACGTCCTAATCTTGGATCATCAAGAGCATCAGGAGAAATATGGCTTACGATACCGTTAATTAAACTTAAACGACGTGCACTGTAAGCATTCAGTCTTACTTTAACTTTTAATCCTTTTAATCCGTCAATAGAGACTATATTGCTATCTTTTTTTTGTGCCGATATTATCTCCTCTATATTTCTAGTGTGAATTTTAGCGTCTATTATTAAATCATCATTCGATGGTACTACGCTCATAATTGGCACTCCAGATTGTATAACGCCACCTTCTGTATGGTACCTTATATCTGTAACTATTCCATCTTGGGGTGATCTAATTACTGTGCGCGCTAATGCATCTTCTGCAACCATAAACCTCTCCCTTAAGTCAGCAATAGATGTACTGATTTCCTTAAGTTCAGTGTTTGCTCTTTCTTGAGCATCATTCTGCACATTTATAATTTCTAACTCATTTTCTCCAATCTTTTGTTGTACTTGAGATATTGCAGCACGGTAATGACCGACTCTACCTTCAATATCAGCAAACTGTTTTTCTAAAGCCAAGATGTGAGGCTTGCCTATGTGGCCACTATTAAGAAGCTGCCTTTTTGTTTCTAATTCCTCAGCTATTAAGTCATATTGTTTGAGAACTGCATCCAATTGAGAATTCAGCCCCACTAACTCGTCATTTAGCTGCTTTATACGCTGTTGGAGTATGTCAGTCTTTCCTAATATACTCTTGCGCTGAGAATCAAATAGTTTTATCTGATTTCTCATTACTTTATTTGCAACCTCACTGTTAGATACTTTTTTGACTTCGTCAGGAAACTCAATTTTATCCAAGCCTGCCCTGATAGCAATAAGTCTTGCTTCAGTTGCCAAAAGTGACAAGAGCTTTTCTTTGATTATACTTAAATTCGCCTTCTCATTAACATCATTTAACAAAACTAAAGGTTCATCTTTTTTAACTGCTTGGCCCTCTTTGACCAAAATTTTGCTTATTATTCCTCCACCCAGATGTTGAACTATTTTCCTGTTTGAAGATACAATAACTTCTCCACTGGCATGCACTGCCCCATCAATTGGAGCTATAGCTGACCAAATACCACCTATTCCAAAAAAAATGAGTATTACTATCAGGCCAAAAAATAGTGGTCCCCATGTTACTCTCAGGACCTCATTTACGTTATTACCTTCGCGTTTTAAAATAAAGCTTGTCACTGCATCAATTAATGCAAATGTTTTATCTAAAAACTTCGGATACTTTTTCTTTTTTGCTCCTTTCATGTTTATATTATCACTATGACCAAGTAGACCTGTCAAAGAAAATCCAGAGCTAAGTTTTTTTAACTTACTTATCATACATTACTGTGAATTGCGTTGGCATTAAGATAACATACAAAAACAAGGAATCTATGGTTTAAGCATCTATATTAAGATTGTGGAACATCAGAATAAACCATTTAGTAACAATTTTGCTATATCTTGACCTGACTTAAGTTCTTAGTGGGTATGAAAACTGCCCATATTACGAAAAAATCTATTGCCAACCAGACAATGTTCTGTTAGTAATCAGAAAAATTAGGTTATTATGTTTCAATTAGAAGGCAGGAAATTCTTAGTTACTGGAGC
The DNA here is from genome assembly GCF_012277315.1 of Wolbachia endosymbiont of Ctenocephalides felis wCfeJ. Lineage (NCBI taxonomy): Bacteria > Pseudomonadati > Pseudomonadota > Alphaproteobacteria > Rickettsiales > Anaplasmataceae > Wolbachia > Wolbachia endosymbiont of Ctenocephalides felis. The sequence goes on from NZ_CP051157.1 coordinate 999,918, forward strand.
TTCAGGCGGAATCGGTCAAGCAATTGTAAAGATTATGTACGCAGCCGGAGCGACTTTATGCATTTCTGGCACAAAAAAAGAGGCTCTTGAAGAAATTGCTAAACAGCATGAAAAGAACGTGTATGCACTTCCTTGTAACTTGTCAGATGCTGAGGAAGTAAGTCAGCTAGTAAATAGAGCAAGTGAGTTAATGGAGGGCTTTGACGGGCTTATATGCAATGCAGGCATTACGCAAGATAGTTTACTGCTGAGAATGGTAGATGAAGCATGGCAGAAAGTGATTGATATTAACTTGAGCTCCACATTTAAGCTAAATAGAGAAGCGTGCAGAAAACTAATTAAGAATAACTGGGGGAGGATTATAAATGTTTCCTCAATAGTAGCGTTAACAGGAAATGCTGGGCAAGCAAATTATGCAGCATCAAAAGCTGGAGTAATAGCTATGAGCAAATCTATAGCAAAAGAAGTTGCAAGTCGCAATATAACCGTAAATTGTATTGCTCCTGGGTTTATAGATACTAAAATGACTGGAGTTTTAGCTGAAGAGCAAAAGAAAAAAATATTAGATAATATTCCAATGAAAAGAATGGGAACAGTGGAAGAAGTAGCAACAGGTGTCTTGTTTTTAGCGAGCGATGAGGCAAAGTATATCACAGGTCATGTGCTGAATATTAATGGCGGTTTGTTCATGCAGTGACACCTTATTTGTAGACAAGCTATAAATTTTACTTTAAAATGTATATATGTAAAATAAATTTTATCACTCTAGTTTATTATTGAGGCAAGAAAATGAGCTCTATAATAAGAAAATTTTTTAACGTTTTGTATGTGGTGTTACTTTTCTCGTGTTGCCCAATTGCTTCTGAAGCTAGCAGTGGAATGGACAGTACGACCGAAGTAATATGCAATATTATTGGGTACATTTGGGGGATAGGTGGTCCACTTATGACCGTAGTAATAATCGGTGCATCCTTACTTGCAATATTTGGCAGAATGCCTTGGCCAGCTCTCTTCGCTTTAGGTATGTTTTGCGGCGTATTTTTTGGTGCCAAGACGATTATAATGAATATTATGCCTAAGAGCCTTGAGGTAGAAGAGATGTTGAAAAGCTGTGGGACAAAGAAACCATAAAAAAGCAGCATGCTAAAGTGCTTTTTGTCATCCATTGAATTGCTTCATGTCTTCAATTTGTAGCAAGTAAGGGCTATCTTTTGGTAAAGTCTCAATAGCTAGCTCAGCATACTTTATAAATTGTTTTAAATTACCTTCAATACAAGCCTTTTTTGTTAAAGCAAAATAGTGCATTGCCGTATCAGCATTATATTTATATGCGATACTTAAATACTTCCAGACGAAAGCACTATTTGGTTCTATACTTGCGGTTTGTTCTAGGTAGAAAATTGCTTTTTTTACATCGCCACACAACAATAGAGTATGGGATAATGCAAGTTTTACTAAATAGCTGTTTTTCTCAGGTAAATACTTTAGTGATTCTTCATACATTTTTATTGCTTCGTTTAGATTCCCAATCTTATATAGCATTTCTGCTTTTAGTTCATATAGATATGGATCATCGCGTGATTTTTGAACTAATGAATCAATTGTAGTAATGGCTTCTTCCATTTTCCCTTGCCTATAGCGGACTATAGCATTTACATACTCAGAATTATCTTCATATTTATTAGATAACACGTGGATAGGGGAAAAGAAAGAATCTAGCTTAGTAACCATACGCTTAAACTTTAGTAATTTATCCGCAAGAATCGGTTTTACATTGTTCTTAACTTTATAATTCCGTACAGCAAGTATGCGCTTATCGCTAAGCGGGTGAGTGCGGAAATACCTTTCAGCATTTTCGTGTTCAATACTCTTAAAGTAGCTGAAGACCTCTTTCATACCTGAATTATCATAACCAGATTCATCCAGGTACCTCAAAGCATAGCTATCTGCTACACTCTCTTGCTCTTGAGAATAGTTAAAAAACAGCCTGGAGCTGAGCGCTACACCACTTAGCAAAATTGCACTAGCAACCTGGGGATCAATGATAATAGTAGAAACCAGTCCTACCACATAACTAATCATTGCTATAGAGTGAAAATAGCCAACAGCACCACTCATCTGTAATACATGGCCAGCAGATATATGAGCAATCTCATGTGCTAGTATACCAAGTAGAACGTAAGGTTCTGTTGAATATTGCAAAAGTCCCAAGTGAATGAAAATGCTATTATTATCAATTACAAAAGCATTGATTGAATTATCATTAATTATGAAAACTTTTATTCGTTCACCATCAATACCTGCAGCAGAAAATAAGGGATGTGCCAGTTCTTTCACCACTGTTTCCACTTCACTATCTCTAATAATGTTAACAGAATAAGCGCTATTACAATATATAAAAAAAAGTAACAAGGTAAAAAACTTAATAATTTTAGACATGGAAATTACGTGCTTGTATAATTTTTAGGAATTTTACATTTTAACACCTAAATTATACGAATTTATAAACGCTAGCTTAACTTTTTAACGTAGCTAATAAGTCTATCGATAGTAGTTAACTTAATCTTATGTTGTTCAGCAAATTTAAGTAACTGAGGCAAGCGCATCATAGAGCCATCATCGTTAACTAGCTCACACCCTACAGCAGCGTGATTAAAGCCGACCAGCTTTGCTACTTCAACACCCGCTTCAGTATGACCATTGCGTGCTAAAACCCCACCATCGTTTGCAATGATAGGAAAAACATGACCGGGAGTGATAATATCATCCTTAGTACTCTTTTCGTCAATAGCAGTAAGTATCGTACGCGTTCTATCATTAGCAGAAACACCTGTTGTAATACCATAGCGTGCATCAATTGATGTAGTAAATGCAGTGTGGGGAGTAAGCTTTTCGTCCACATTGCTTCTTCTCATAAACTCAAGACCTAGTCTACTCATATGAAGTTTTGTCATAGCTAAAAATACAATGCCAGTGCCATACCTAACCATAAAAGTTATGTGTTTTGGCTCTAATTTTTCAGCTAAGACAATCAAATCACCTTCATTTTCTCTATTTTCGTCATCAACTAAAATGAACAATTTACCAGATCGAGCATCCTCTAGTACATCTTCTACAGGAGAAATACCAGATAGATTCATTGGTGCACAATTGACCTGTACCATAATTTATTTAAATTCAATCTTAACTATTTTATACAATTTCTCTCCATTTGGTACCACTACTTCTACATATTCGCCAACTTTTTTGCCAATCAAAGCACTACCTAAAGGTGAGCTAGTAGATATCAACTGTTTTGAAACATCAGCTTCGTATTCACCTACAATTTTATAAACATATTCTATTTCACTACCATCATCATTTAACATGCTTAATGTTACGGTTGCACCAAACAATACTGAGTCACCAGACAAATTTTTCACTTCTATTACTTCTGCATGCGAAAGCTTATTCTCTAGCTCCATTATACGGCCCTCAATAAAGCCTAATCTTTCTCGTGCAGCATGATATTCCGCATTTTCGGACAAATCACCGTGGTCACGAGCATCAGAAATGGCTTGTATAACAGAAGGTTTTTCTTCCTTTAGTTTCTCAAGCTCGGCTTGCATATATTCAAAACCTTCCTTTGTTATAGGAAATTTCTTAACAACGGATGAAGTCATAATTACTACCTAAACGCAATTAAATTGAGTAACAAAATTACTCACGATATTAAAAATATCGTTCTTTATACCATCATCCATACTATTTGACAACTTTTTTAAAACTTCAGGATATGCATTATGAAGATAATTGATGAGATCATGTTCGAATTTACTGACGTTGCTTATTTGTATCTTACTTAATTGATCATACAGATTAGAAAAGATGTACATCAGCACCACCTGCTCTTCTATTGGTATAGGTGAATGCTGTCTTTGCTTTAATAACTCAACAAGGTATTTACCCTTATTTAAGGATAGTTGAACACTAGCATCAAGATCAGAACCAAACTTTGCAAAGTCTTCCAATTCTCTATACTGAGCTAAACTCAGCTTTATGGAGCCAGCAACTTTTTTCACAGACTTTAGCTGTGCAGCAGAACCAACCCGCGAAACTGACAAACCTATATTCACCGCAGGGCGAAATCCTTTGTGAAATAATTCAGACTCAAGAAAGATTTGTCCATCAGTAATTGAAATTACATTAGTTGGAACATATGCAGATACATCACCGGCCTGAGTTTCAATGATCGGCAAAGCAGTCAAAGACCCCTGCCCTTTTTCATCAGACATTTTAGCAGCTCTTTCAAGTAACCGAGAATGTACATAGAATATATCCCCAGGATAAGCTTCACGGCCAGGAGGACGTCTCAGCAATAAGGACATTTGCCTGTATGCTACAGCGTGCTTAGATAGATCATCGTATACCACCAAGCAATGCATTCCATTATCACGAAAAAATTCTCCAATAGTGCAACCAGCATAAGGCGCTAAAAATTGCATAGGTGCGCAGTCAGATGCGCTAGCCACAACTACAGTTGTATACTCTAATGCTCCACTTTCTTTTAACTTGTTTACTACTTTTGCCACCGTTGAAATTTTTTGTCCAATAGCAACATAAACGCAGTAAACTTTTTGATTTTCGTCCACCTCGTCATTAATCTTCTTTTGATTGATGATAGTATCGAGGGCAATGGTAGTTTTCCCAATTTGTCTATCGCCAATAATTAATTCACGTTGTCCTCTTCCTATTGGAATTAGTAAATCTATAATCTTAATACCGGTCTGCAAAGGTTCATGTACAGATTTGCGATCAATAATACCTGGTGCTTTAGATTCTATATCCATCTTGTTTTTGGCTCTAATTTCTCCACCGTTGTCTATAGGGTGGCCCAGTGCATTTACAACTCTTCCCAGTAATTCATGTCCTACAGGCACCTGTACAACATCACCACTGCATCTTACAATTTCCCCTTCTTTTACGTCACGATCATTACCAAGCACCACTATTCCAGCTATATCATGATCTAAATCAAGAACTATGCCTTCTACACCACTTGCAAAAAATACTTTTTCACCGAATTTTGCTTTTGCGAGCCCGTAAACCAGTGCAATACCATCGGTTACTGAAATCACTTCACCTATGTTTTCTCTCTTTATAGGATTATCAAATGCCTCAACCTTTTCCCGTATTATGTTTACTACCTCAGAAGCATTTATACCGCTTTTCATACACAATTCCCTATTTTCAACATTTCTATTCTACTTAAACCAACTAACTTATTTAAGTAGCTCTTCAGCGAAGCATCAATCAAATTAAAACCATACTTCACCACAAAACCACCTATTATAGTAGGGTCAATTACGTTATTTACTTTTATTATTTTACCAAGAAAGCTCAAAGATTCAGCAATTATTTTTATATCTGACTCCTTTAAAGTCTCTGCTGATTTTATAGTGATTTCTAACTCATTTTTATTTTCTTTCACAAAATTTAAGAATTTTTCTAATATAGGAATTAATAAATCAAAACGTCTGTTTACAGATACAACCATAATAAATTTTACTAAGTTTTCACTCAAGTCTCTATTTATCGAAAGTATCACTTCCTTTTTATGTGCAAGAGAAATCGTAGGATGGGATAAGTATATGAGAATATCACGTTGACCCTTAAAAAAAGCCAGTAAAAATTCTACTTCTTTTCTTATAGCATCCAGTTTGTCTTCTGAGACATAAAACAGCGCCCTGGCATAAGATGAAATTAAATTATTGTATTGGGTCCTTTTCATATTACATTACCTACATATAGCTAACGTCAGCAGCTTAATCACATAATCTAGCCTAAAAAAGCCTAGACCTTAGCAAGTCTTGTTGCATGGCAACCAACAACTTATAGTTACTGATAAAATTCATTGTAAAACAGCCATTTAACTATTAAAGAAAAACGTGCCAGAGAATGAGAGCCAGTAATTTAAGATAATTGTAACAGATTTCTTATAGCAAGGGAAATACTTTTCATTCATATTTGCCTTTTATCAACTTGGAAAAGTATATCATCATGATGCCACTGAGTAGCCCAATGATGTCATCCGATCATTCAATTCCAGCACACCATTTTTATAGTATACATTATTTTCGATTTTGCGTAAAAATGAAAATAAGGCTTATCTATTTGCGTGGATGAACATAAAAAATCTCTTATTTTCGATTTTGCGTAAAAGTGAAAATAAGGCTTAGTAGCTGACATTGGGATCCACTCTTTTTTTTCTAGATTCCAGCGTCACGCGCTGGAATGACAGGTTGAGATGTTATCCGAGTAGCCCCTTCTTCTGCCATCCCAGCGCCACTTAATAATGTCATCCCAGTGCCCCGACACTGGGATCCACTTTTTTTACTGGATTCCAGCGTCACGCGCTGGAATGACACCCGTTGATGAAAATAAGAAACCTCTTATTTTCGATTCTGTACAAAAATGAAAATAAGACTTAATTTTCGATTCTGTATAAAAATGAAAATAAGGCTTTATCTATTTGCGTGGATGAAAATAAAAAACCTCTTATTTTCGATTTTGTATAAAAATGAAAATAAGGCTGGATTCCAGCGTCACGCGCTGGAATGACACCTTTCGATGAACATAAAAAATCTCTTATTTTTAATTCTGTATAAAAATGAAAATAAGGCTTACCTTATCTGCGCTGCTAAAAGCTATGCAAAAGTCTATTTTTAGTTCACATAAGCAGCATTTTGTATCTGCTGCAATGACTTTACTTCCAGCTTGCTATTCTTTAAATATTGAATTGCAAGCACTAGCGCTTTGCTACCAGAAGCTGTGGTACTGTAAGCTATATTTTGCGAAATAGCAGTTCTGCGAATATCCTTGCTGTCTGAGACTGATTTGACACCTTTTGAGGTATTAATTATTAGATTTATTTTTCCGTCTTTGAGTATATCAACTATATGAGGTCTGCCTTCTCTCACCTTATTTACAGGTCTTGCAACGATACCATTATTGTTCAGATATGAAGCTGTGCCTTTGGTAGCATATATCTCAAAACCCAATTCTTTCAACATTCGTGCAACGGGCAGTATATACTCTTTATCATCATCTTTTACCGAAATCAGAGCTTTTCCTTCTGTTGGCAGCTTATATCCTGCAGCCATATGCGCTTTTGCAAGTGCAGCTTCGAAAGACGAGTCAATTCCCATCACCTCTCCCGTTGACTTCATTTCAGGACCAAGTAGAGTGTCAACTCCTGAAAAACGGGTAAATGGAAAAACAGCAGCTTTGACTGCAAAATGATCAAAAGATTTTTTTTCTTGGTCTAATTTTTTGCCTAAAATCACCTGAGTAGCAAGCTTTGCAATAGGAACATTGATTACTTTGGAAATAAAAGGAACCGTACGGCTGGCCCTTAAGTTTACCTCAAGTATATATATGTCATTTTCTTGAATGGCAAATTGAATGTTTATCAGGCCTTTGACCTTTAATTCAAGAGCTACTCTTTCAGTTTGTAGCTTGATCTCTTGTATGATTTCATCAGTTAATGTATTTGTCGGTATTGAGCACGTTGAATCGCCAGAATGGATACCAGCTTCTTCAATATGCTCCATAATCGCCGCAATGAAGACCTTTTCTCCATCGCATACAGCGTCAATGTCAATCTCAACTGCATTCACCAAGAACTTATCAAGCAGCAACGACCCATGTTCAAAAATTTTAGTTCGACCAAGTACATATTCTTTAAAACTCTCAATATCGTACTTAATCGACATGGATTGACCACCCAAAACATAAGATGGCCTAACTACTAATGGAAACCCTACTCTCTCTGCATTGGTTAACGCTTCTTCCACTGAATGACAGATAGAATTTTCAGGTTGTTTTAAATTAAGTTGCAAAGCAAGGTTTTTAAATCTCATACGATCTTCAGCAAGATCTATAGAATCAAAAGATGTGCCAAGGATATTAAAACCTCTTTCATTTAGCACTTTGGCTAACTTTAAAGGTGTTTGACCACCTATTTGAACTATGACACCCATTAGTGTGCCATTCTCCTGCTCTTTATTTAATATTTCAAGTACATCCTCTGCAGTTAGCGGAGCAAAATACAAACGATCAGCAGTATCATAATCAGTTGAAACAGTTTCAGGATTACAATTAACTATTATTGTTTCACATCCCATCTCTTTAGCAGCAGAAGCTGCATGCACGCATGCGTAGTCAAACTCGATACCCTGACCAATACGATTTGGTCCACTACCTAAAATGACAACCTTCTTTCGGTCAGAAACGTTTGCTTCGCACTCTGCCTTATTTATAACGTCTCCCTCATAACAGCCGTACATATAGGCAGTGCTTGATTCAAACTCAGCCGCACAAGTGTCTACGCGTTTGTAAACTGGATGGATGTCAAATTTTTTCCTTATTGCTTCAATTTGCTCTGGTGTCATTCCAGTGCGTGACACTGGAATCCACCTATTTTTTTCTTGGATCTCAACTGGAGTGACAGAGGTAGATCCATTACTTAGCTTTGCCAGCCTCGCATCCGAAAACCCCATCTTTTTTAGTTCTAATATCTCGTGTGCAGTCTCAGGCAAACCAGTTTCTTTAATTTTCTGTTCCGCTAAGATAATTTGCTGTATATTTTGCAAAAACCACAAATCGTACCCTGTAATCGAATTTATTTCTTCTATACTTATGCCATGACGCATCGCGTCAGCAGCAACCAGCAATCTATTTGGTAACAGTTTTGCTAATTGGGATTTTATATGATCAACATCTGTGCCTTCAGAAAACACTTCATCAAGTCCCGTGAGACCAGTTTCAAGTGAACGAAAAGCTTTTTGTAGTGATTCATTAAAAGTGCGGCCTATAGACATCACTTCTCCTACTGATTTCATAGAAGTTGACAATTCACAATCCGTCCCCTTAAATTTTTCGAACTCAAAACGAGGAATCTTAGTTACTATATAATCAACCACTGGTTCAAATGCAGCAGGTATAATTGGAGCACAATCGTTGCGTATCTCATCAAGTGAATAGCCAACAGCAAGCTTAGTTGCAACTTTTGCTATAGGATAGCCAGTTGCTTTTGAGGCAAGCGCGGAAGAGCGAGAAACCCTTGGATTCATTTCAATTACAACGAGGCTGCCATCTTCTTTAGGATTGACTGCAAATTGAACATTTGCACCACCTGCGCTAACATCAATTTCTCTCAGCACTGCTATAGATGCATTTCTCATTTGTTGGTACTCTGCATCACGTAGAGTTAAGGCAGGAGCAACAGTAATGCTATCACCTGTATGAACTCCCATGGGATCAACATTCTCTATTGAACAGACCACTATACAGTTATCTTCACAGTCACGAATGACTTCCATCTCATATTCCTTCCAACCGATAATTGATTCATCTATCTGAACTTCACTTATCGGTGAAATTTTCAGTGCATTCCCTGCAATGTTGAAAAATTCCTCCTTATTGTATGCTATACCACTGCCTGCACCACCAAGAGTAAATGATGAACGGATGATTGCGGGTAATCCAACATAATCTAGAGCTTCCTTTATTTGCCTGTGATTTTTTATAATGATACTTTTAGGATATTTTAGTCCTATCTTATCCATAGACTGGCGAAATAATTCTCTATCTTCCGCTTTTTTTATTGCCTCTCTATTTACGCCAATTAGCTTTACATTATATGTATCCAATACCCCATCATCTGCAAGCTTCATTGCACAGTTTAGAGCAGTTTGTCCACCCATCGTTGGCAATATCGCATCTGGCTTCTCTTTGATTATGATTTTTTCTATGATTTCAGGTAGTATAGGTTCAATATAAGTTGCATCAGAAAATTCGGGATCTGTCATTATAGTTGCAGGATTGGAATTTACCAGAATGACTTTATAACCTTCGCTTTTTAATACCTTACAACTTTGAGTTCCTGAATAATCAAACTCACATGCCTGGCCTATAATTATTGGACCTGCTCCTATTACTAATATAGATTCCATATCTGTACGTTTTGGCATAATTATAATGACGATCTCTATTTAGGTAATGTTACCAATCTTTCCTGTATATGTGAATTTTTATTAGACTTATGAGCTACCACTTTAGGCCCACAACTGCATGAACATTGAGCCTACCAGGATCCCAGTGCTTTAACCATGCTAAAGCACAACGTTTTCAACGAGACTACGTAAAGACAGCACCTGGAATCTAGAGAAAAAGAACCAGTTGACTTTTCTATACCACATTTTACCTTTAAAGTAGAAAATAGTTGACATATTAAACTTTATATGTAATAATTAAATAAATTTATTATTAAATTTAGGAGTAAAATATGTGGAAAAGCATAAAAAAATTTTCCAAGTGGATTGCTAACCACACAGGCATTTCATGGATTTTGAGAAATTTCCCATCAAGTCAGCGCTCTGACAACAAAGGGAGTCAAGCAAAAAGTACTAGTCAGCAAGTAAGTAGCCTCCCGGACCACAGAGTGAGTAATCTACTACAAGATCAAGATAAACCTGGTGTTTTTGATGTTATTAAAAAAGGTGATAGTAGAGATCTGGTGCTACACGTAGCGAAAAATAGTATATCAAAAATTCTTAGTGATATTGACCATAAAAATCTATCAGAATATCATGTATACATCGAGTGTAAAAAAGGTGTATTCAAAGTTATCCTGAAGGCAGGAATTTGTAACAGCAATGCATTTTATACAAGCTTTAATGTATGCTCAATAGCACCCTATGATCATCACATCTTATATAGTGAACTGAAAGATATGAGAAATGTGTTAGGTTTAAGCGAAGGTGGAAGTCCTGTTGTTATAACTCATATATCTAAAGATCCGATTACAGTTCCTAAGACTGTTGAAGATGGTAACACACCAAGTCCAGACATGACTAATTCTGAAACACTAGCTGTAAACGGTAACCAACACGTACATAGTGAATAATCTCTGTAAAATCCTTCAAAAAAGGAGCAGCTCTTTAGGTGCTCCTTTTTTCTTTCCTATTTGAACAAAAATTAGATAGCATTATGAGTAGGATTTTTTTTGTGTTCTGATGCTTTTCAACTCTATACTTCTTGGATTAAATTCTCTCTCTTTGCTGCTGTGCTGCTACATCAGCATAAAAAAAAATAAAAAACTAAGCGAGGAAAAAACAAGATCAGCAAATCTTGAAGTTAATTTATGTAAGTTAGAGAGTGAACTTCAAGAAACAAAACAGATCTTACTGAGCAAGGATGAAGAAATAGTAGATCTAAAAGTGAGAAACGCAGAACTTGAAGTAACTCTGCAAAAAGAACGTGAGGAAAAGACAAAGGAAATAGAGTTACTAACAAAAGCAGAGGAAAGACTCGTAAACACCTTTAAAGCGCTGTCCCTTGATGCTTTGCAGACAAACAACAATAATTTTCTAAACTTAGCAAAAGAAGTCATTGATAACAAATTAAAAGAAACAGAAAGTGATTTCAAAAAAAGACAAGTAACAATCAACGAAGTTGTAACCCCAATAAAAGAAAAATTAGAAAAATTCGATAATGAAATACGTGAGCTGGAAAAAAGGAGAGTAGGAGCTTATGAAGGTTTAAAAGAACAAATTGGAGCGTTAATGAACCAAACCTCCAGCCTTGCTAATGCTTTAAGAAAACCCCACGTTAGGGGAAAATGGGGTGAGATGCAGTTAAAAAGAGTAGTGGAAATGGCGGGGATGATTGAATATTGCGACTTTTTTACTCAGCCGTCAGTAGTTGATAAAAATGAGGATAATTTATTGCGCCCCGATCTGATAATTAAGATGCCATCTGGAAAGCAAATAATAATAGATGCTAAAGTGCCACTTGATTCTTATCTTGATGCTATGTCACAAAATGACTTGCAGATACAAAGAGAGAAATTAAAGAGTCATTCCTTGGCAATAAAAAAACACATAAATGATCTAGGCAGAAAAGAGTATTGGAATCAATTTGAAAATACACCAGAACTCGTGGTTCTTTTTCTCACAGGAGAAGGGGTATTTAGCGCAGCACTGGAGCACGAACCTGCATTGATAGAGATTGGAATAGAGAAAAAAGTGATTATTGCAACGCCAATCACTTTAATAGCACTCTTAAGGGCAATAGCATATGGGTGGAAACAAGAGATAATAGCCGAGAGTGCAAAAAAAATCAGTGAACTAGGCCACATTTTATATGAGCGCATTTGCACAATGGGCGAAAATTTTGATAATTTGCGTAAAAGCTTAAAAAGTGCTGTTGATCATTACAATAAAACTGCCGGCTCGCTCGAAGCAAGAGTGTTTCCTGCCGCTCGGGAGTTCAATAAGTTCGGTATACATACCAAAAACAAAGAATTAAGCATTGCAAAGGAACTAGAATCTTTACCACGTAGCTTACACGCCGAGGAGTTAAAAGTGGATTAAGCTTACACGCAAAAATCTACATAGATCGACCTTTATGTGGGTCTATGTTTCTGCTTTCTTCAACTTGTTTTGCAAAAGATGTTTCTTGTTTGTTCGTGTGCTGAAGTGGCTTAGCAATTTCACGGATAACCGCAGTAACTGCAGTTAAAAATGTTTTTAGCAGTGCACTCAGAGCTCCACCAACCGCTTCCCTGCCATATATACGAGCTTGCCTTTCATTACTGTCAGCAGTTTCCCCTGCCCTCCTCCTTGGATCCATTCTATGAGCAATAACTGAAAACAACACTCCCTTGATTGAGGACTTTATTCGTGCCTTCGCTTTGAGCACATCTTCGTCATGTGGTGTTGTTTCGTGTCTGTGACTTAAGTGCTTAGCGTTCATCATCTCCTTTTGTTGTTGAGCAAACATACTGCTTAACACTTCTTCCATTATTTGTTTTTTTCTCTTCTCTGCAACTCTTTTCATGGACTCTGATCTGTCGCGAGTGTGTTTTGTGGTTTCAAATTCTGCATCAATATCCTCGGATGCTGCCTGACTATATAAGGTCTCTATGAGCCTATCTATACTTCGTTTTACTTGCATAGTTCTTTCATAGCTATCTAGATTATCAATCTCTTCGTCGACTTGGTTTAAAATAGCCTCAAAAGCTTCTAAATAGTCTTGAACATACCGCTCTATCTTTTCCTGCTGCTCTTTTATCTGGTTTTCATTCTGCAAATTCCTCTCTCGTTTGTCATCGTTATTTTCTTCACTGCCATTTTCAAAAAGATAATCATCATTCATAATTTAGTTAAAATTCTACTATTGTACACGAAAAGATTAAATTAACATTAATGAAAGGTATTGACAACTTCTGCACTAGCTAAAACTACGGTAAAACTATCGAAAGCAGCAGGGTCGTAATACCTTTCATATAGTTCAACCGAACATTTAAGCCTTATCTTTTCCTTAGCATTAAAACTAACCTCATAATCGTTATTAGAGTTTAGTATAGCAGAATTACGTAATAATTCATCGGCAAGTACGGAATTTAAAATTCCATTAATTTTTATCGTGATGTGCCTGTTTCCAGCACAATCAAGCACTTTCCTCCAGCCAAAAGAAGAAATGTCTCTTACTTCTTCTTTGTTATTACGCAAAGTAAACCTTAAATTCCGTATATTATTCAGCACAACAAAATTATTGTCATGACCTTTAATTTTTAGCTGTAACTTGCTCATTATCGCCTCCTTTTATAAAAATATCAAAACCAATAATTGAATGTAAGATGTCGTTGTGCTGACCTATAGCACAACCACTTTCTAAAATGGTTTCACTATCAAAACTTTTAATGCTCTTAAGCACCAAGTCTGTACGCTCCATAGCAGCAAACATACTACCTATACTGTAAGTATATATATCGCACGCAAATCTTGCCTTTATAGCAAAGTTGGATAGCATATGCAAGTTGTTATAACTTACTATGCGCAATCTCAGGTAAGGAATAGAGACCTGCTTTGGTAGGTAATCATAAACATTAGTAACATACTTCCTCAGCCCAGAGTCTGCTTTTAGTGCTGCATAAATGCTATTGTATAGCTCACTTATAGTCTGAATTTTTTTCATAATCAATTCCCGTAAAGATAACATAGATAAGATTTACTGATGTCAAGCACGTGGCTGTATGAACATTATGATTTGAGTCCACCAGCAAGGTACCGTGTTAATACCGGATGTAATTCAAGAGTACGGTACAAGAAGACGTGAAACGGTTCTGAAGATGATGTTGTAGAAGTTTCTACTTATTGCTTGAACTTGTAACCTTGAACAATTTAATAGCGCTGGTATTCACAACCTCTCCACCGACACGCCTCGTGATAAAGAATCTAACATAAGGTTTATTCGTATAAGGGTCTCTCAGTATTCTCATCCCTCTACTATCTACGATTTTATAAGCTTGTTTAAAATCCGCTATTGCAATTACCGGCAGCTTGTTTGTTGCAGGTGGCATATCGGCAGATTGATATACTGGTATTCCCATTAAAGTATCTGGGGCTTCCAACGATAAACTTGGTTGCCAAAGATATTGACCTGTTTGAGATTTAAGCAGCCTAATATCTTTCAATGTACTTCTATTCATCAAAAACGATGCATTTTTGAAATAATATTCATCCAGAGAGTAATACAACATCATTACCGCATCACTATCAAGTTTATCAGCCTTAACTTGCTCTATTTTATTATAACTGTTTCCATCTTTATAAGCTAGAATTCCTTTGGGTTGAAAAGCGCCCTCACCTTTAATGAAGGCTTCGTTTTCTTCCTTACTAAAAGTCTCGGCAATCTTTTCCACTAGCCAGCTTTCAACATCGACAAACGCATCATCAAGCAGCTTTTGCGATATTTGAGGTTGAGCGTATAACTCATAAGTTGTGATGGAAATCTTTTGAATTTTAGGCGTATCTGTGTCTTTTGCAAAATCATACTTAGATTTACTGCCACCATCTTCATCATCTACTGTTTCACCACTCCAACCTGCACTAGCATAGTCACAGTCTTCTACAATATAGTCTAATGTTTCAGTAGAGATTCTTTGAGTGGAACATATTTGCCGCATTGGAGATGAATCAGTCACACGCTTGTTTATGCGTTTCACGATATGTGGAGTAACTAAATATCCCCCAATATCTCCATCATCTCCACTGAGAGCTTTTTGCGATAAACCTCTTTCTATTCCCTTGCGGACATAATCAGAAAAATATTTATCACTTGTGTTAAAATCTGTACTGATTTCTGGACGTTGAACAGCAGTTTCAATTAAATCTAAGCGTTCTTTACAATTATCAATATTACTATTTATCTTGCACATCTGCTCAATTGTCGCAGAATCAGCGCGCCCTTTGTTTTCAATTTCTTTGAGCCTGCGATCATTTATTGTTTTGAATTGCTCCCATGATGAAGCCAATTCATTAATACGACAAGTAATATCGGTGAGTGACATAGTAGCCCCCTTTGAAGATAAAATAAAATGAAAATAAGATAAACACCTACCAGTGTTTCCCACAACTGATTGCATTTATTTGCGTGGTAAGCCGAGTAGCTGGCACCTCTCTTAATAGAAACTACCCTTACACTACAATTACCTATGTATTGAAAACATAAATCAAAAAAAACATGTGGTGCTACCTAAATAACACCACACGTTTAATTTGATATTTACACTTAACTTAGTTAAGTGAGGAGAAATATGAAAGATAATGTTACTCTATAACATTTATTTTTTCATGTCAAGCATTTTTTTGAAATTTTTTTAAATTTTTTTTTAGCCGAATTAAATAAGTGATTTTAATATTAATTCTGCACTATTTGCAGGACTGCTATTTTTTGTAATAGGTCTACCGATCACGATATAATCGGCTCCTGAATTCACCGCTTCTTTTGGCGTTGCCGTTCTTTTTTGGTCATCATGGCTGGGGCCCACACGAATTCCCGGAGTAATAATCTTAAAATCCTTACCACACTCTTTACGCACTTCCTGAGCTTCTAATGCAGAGCAAACTATTCCATGCATTCCAACTTTTTCTGCAAGCTTTGCCAGCAAAATTACCTGTGATTTTGTTTCTCTTGTCATTCCAAGCTCGCCTAGATCTTCATCGCTCATACTAGTTAGCACAGTTACCCCTATCAGTTTCATTTTTGTATTTTTCACCACACTTAGAGCTTCCTTTAGCATTCTTGTGCCACCGCTGATATGCAGTGTTAGTATTTCAACACCTAAAGCCTTTATTGCTTCAACCGTTTTAGCTACAGTGTTTGGAATATCATGCAATTTCAGGTCTAAGAAAATTGGTATATTGCATTTTGCAATTTCTCTTACCCCAGAAGGACCATGAGCAGCAAAAAACTCTAACCCCAGCTTTATCATTCCAACTTTGTCACGCAGGGCATTAGCCAAAGATATGGCTTCATTCAAATCCTGCGTGTCCAGTGCACATACTATTGGGTTCATTGTATACCTTTACGTTCTTGATTGTTGTCAAGACATTTTACTCGAGTATTGCGAAACTGGCTGCTTGGGGTAGAATACATATTACTATATCCAGAACCTTCTACATACAAAGTGTCATTTGGCAGACATTGCGCAACTTTTTCTGCCAATACAAACCCTATTTTTTGAATTATTTCTAATATCACTTTTTTATCATTATCTACAATCTCTTTACTGCCTCTCACCGATTCCTCTATGTTATTTATCACATATTCTATCGTTTCTTGCATCAAATGCATTTCTTCTTTTTTCCTTTTTAGCAAAGCTTCCTTACATTGTTCCTTTTCAAGAGAGTTACTCAAAAGCAGGTTTTTCAATTCTTTTACCTTATCATCATAACGTTTATTTATCTCGTCTAACTCTTTAGACTGCTGATTAAAAAGATCATCTGCATCTCTTAACTTTTTAGACAGACCTCTATTTTGCTCTATGAGCTTTGCAACCTCACGTTTTTTTTCATCTAATTCTACTCGCAATTTTTCTTCTTTCTTATCTGACTCTCTATTTTTTGGTTCTTCATATTTAATATTGCTCATTTTCTTCTCTGATTCCACTATACATCCATTTTTTTTAACAGGTTTACTTTTTAGTATAGGCAGACTGCCTTTCACTAGTCTAAAACAACCTAACCTCTTTGGTCGGTTATGATGTAACTCTTTTTTTTGCTGTTCGTGACCTAATTCATTTGTTAATTTCTCTATCATTTTATGTAATTCACCTATATAGTTTATTCTAGCTTCCAACCTTTTCTCTAAGAGTTCTTTTTCTTGAGAAAGGACATCCTTTTGAGCTTCTAACTCATTTAATTTCAAATCTAACCTTTGTGCTTTCTTATCTAAATCTTCCTTTTCTTGCGTTAATTTATGTACCTGACTATTTAATTTCTCCACTTGTTTATTTGTAGATTCTCCCACTCCTTTTGCTAAAGTTATTTTATTTTCCAACTCTTGCTCTTTTTTTGTAGGTTTATCTTTATCATTCTCTATTTTTTTGTTATTTTTAATCATTTTATACGAAAGTGCAACCACTAAAACAGATAACGTAGTCAAAGTGAGAATTAGAAGGAGAGGCACATTAGAAGTTACCGCAAGCACTAAAGATGAAACTAATGTAAGAGTAGCTAAAGAACTAGCTATAAGATAAGGTGCATTGGCTTTTTTAAACAAGTTACTCATTATTTTTACCATAAAGACAGTTAATAATGTCGTATACTCGTTAAAATTCTCTTGTCTATGAAGAAAAATTATTTTTTATAGCTCTGCACTGACAAAAAATTTCCCATTTTCAGATTCAAGTCCTGATTGTAAATCCTCACTCCACTTTATTACTTCAGCATTGCAAACCGTTTGTAGATCGTTCTGCGCAGATTGGTCCAGCTTACTCTCTTGCAGGTTTGCTTTTATCGTCAATTTTTTTATCAAATGTTTTACTGATACATTATTATCTGCCTTTACTTTCCTCACGAGGTTTAATATCTGCACGAGGTTGTCTCCCATTTCTTCAGAATGCTTATCATAGATAAGTTCTTCCTTACTTGGCCAATTACTTTTATTATGTACGGAGTTATAACTATACAACTGATGGTATATCTCTTCCGTAATATATGGCAAAAAAGGTGCAAATAATCGCAAAATAATATTTAATACATATGCCAAACTCTGTTTTGCACTCAAGCTTGCTTCACTATTTATTCCATCGCCATATGCACGTTTTTTTGCGAGCTCCAAGTAATTATCACAAAAATCCTTCCAGAAAAATTCCTCTGCTGCACCCAAAGCTTCGCAATACTCAAACTGTAATAGGCTGTTTGTTGCTTTTTCTATAACTTTGTACAACTTAGACAATATCCATTTATCCATCGTCTCACTGACGGAATTTATGCTTAAAGTTTGATGCTTTTCTATAAACATGGAGACAAACTTGCTGGCATTCCAAAGTTTTGTAACGAGGCGCTTGCCAATTCTGAATATATTCTCAGAGTAGACTGTATCAACTCCAAGCTTTGAATTTGCTGCCCAATAGCGCACTACATCAGCTCCATAGGTATCAAGCATTACATGAGGAGTGATGACGTTACCTTTTGATTTACTCATCTTTTTTTTATCGTCAGCCAAACACCAACCGCTGATCATAATATTTTTCCACGGTAGTGAATTTGCATGATAATGTGCCTTTAAAATCGTATAAAATGCCCAAGTTCTTATTATCTCATGGCTTTGGCTGCGCAGGTCTGCAGGAAATATCTTGTCATAGCGATGACCTGGCAAACAAAATTCACCGCTTACTGCCAGTGCATTTAATTGAGGAGTGATCGCACTTGTAGCCCAAGTATCCATCACATCTTGATCTGGAGTAACCTCTTCTTTGCGATACCCTTTTGGCAAGTCTTTGAGCGGATCCACAGGAAGGTCCTTTACTTCAGGTAGGATGATTTTGCCCTCCTCTCCTTTGCGTTTTGAATACCACGCCGGAAATGGCACACCAAAATAGCGCTGTCTTGAAATGCACCAGTCCCAATTTAGCCCTTCTATCCACACTTCCATACGTTTACGCATGTTGTTTGGATGCCAATTGCACTCTTTTACTTTATCTAATACTTGAACTTTTTGATCTAAGGTCTTGATAAACCATTGATAAGTAGGTAATATTTCAAGCGGTGCACCAGATCTTTCTGCACACTTAACAGAATGAGAGATGTTAGTGCTCTCTATCAAAAGTCCTCTTTCAGTTAGGATTTCGATCATCCTCTTTCTTGCTTCTTTAACCTTTAAGCCACTTATTTCATTTAGTATATCGCCTGTCATCTGAGTAGCTGACACTGGGATCCATTCTTCCTTTTTCTGACCACGCACTGGAATGACATCACGCAGGTTCATTCTTCCATCCTGATCGATGACAATTTTCATCGGCAAGTTGTGTTTTTGTTGCCAATATATGTCGAGTTCGTCACCAAATGTACAGCACATAACAAGCCCGGTGCCTTTATCTATTTTTACCTTATCATCAGCTATAATTGGAACTTTTTCCTCTGTTATTGCTACTGTAGCTGTTTTTCCAATCAAGTGAGTGTAGCGCGCATCTTCTGGATGGCAGAAAACTGCAACACATGCTGGAAGGAGCTCAGGACGTGTAGTTGCAATTTTGATCTGCTCGTTTTCCTCGGTGGAAAAAACTATCGTATTTAAAGATGATTCAAAAACTTTATCTTCTATTTCTGCTTGCGCAATTGCAGTTTTGTCAACCGGATCCCAAAGGATAGGTTGCATTTTCCTGTATGCATACCCCTTATTATATAGATCGATAAACGACATTTGAGAAAGCGTCACAGTTTCTTTGCTGATTGTGTGATACTCCAAACTCCAATCGTAGCTGATACCGACTGATTTAAATAATTCCTTGAATTCTTGCTTTGACTTTTCAATAACTTCATGACACATCTCTACAAACTTCTCTCTGCCAACCTCTTTTGCACGGGTTTTATAGGTTTGTTCAACCAATCTTTCGGTAGGAAGTCCATTATCGTCAAATCCAATTGGATAAAATATATCTTTCCCGAGCATGCGCTGAAACCTTGCAATAAAATCCGTGTGGCAATAACTAAATATATGGCCGATATGCAATTTCCCCGATATCGTCGGCGGAGGTGTGTCTATAGTGAAAGTATTATCCTTTTCACCATTCCATTGATAAACTTTGCTGTTTTCCCACAATATGTTATATTTGTCTTCAACTTCTTTAAAGCTGTACTTTTCTTCTAACATGATGTTTCTCAATCTTAAGCTCTAAGTTAACACAATTAAGCAGCTACGGCAATTTTAATGTGCTCTATTGCTGTTTCACCTGCCTACTTAGTAATTTCGTTTACAAATGTGCTACCACAAATTTTTGTGTCAAAAAAATACTACTTGACTTTAGATTATGAAGGCATTATGTAATACATTTAAATTTGAGGTTTGTTATGCTTAACGGAACACTAAAGGGTACTCTATCGCTTGTTAGCGACAATCAGATAAAGATCCATACAAACGATCCAAAACTTGAAGAATATACAATACCATCAAGCGATCAAAAGAGTAACTATACGTATTGTATGCTAGACAATACGTTGCTACGTATTTATATAGGCAGTAATCAGGAAAACATCGCTTATCAAGTGGTAACATCAGTTAGTACCCTCAATGGCGATAATAATTGGGAAAAAGCAACAGAAGTAGAAGAAGTAAAAAAACTGTTGGGTCTTAGCGAGACAACAAATAAGCGAGAAATAGAAATATTTAAGCACTTTGGACCCGTGCTTCAGAAGCTAGCAAGACAATTAGAAACTGCAAAGCAACAAGCTGAGGATAAACAGCAAGAATTGCAAGTTAAGTTACAAGAGCAAAACAATAAAATACAAGAACTAAATACTCAAACTGAGGAGTTAAAGAAGCAGTTAAAAGCTAAAGATACGGAAATAGCAGAACTAATACAGCAACTATTAAATGCTGATGTTACAAAATTACAGGCAGATCTGGAAGCTAAAAATCAGGAAATAGCACAACTACAACAGCAGCCATCAAATGCTAAAGTTCAGGAGTTAGAGAAAAAATTGGCAGCTAAAAACACTGAAGTTCAGCAGTTACAGAAGAAAAATAAAGAACTAGAAGCTAAAAAACAATCAACTGAACAATCAAAAGCTCCAGTGTACACTGCTACCGTTGGTGTTGGTCTTGCTGCTGGGTTGTTACTTGCTGCTGTGCTTGGGCATACAACCAAATTACCTATGTTAGCAATAGTTGGTGTAGCCGCAGCATCTGTGTTGGTAGCTGGTGGTATTACATAGTTATGCACTCAAACCTAGTACTAAAGTGGATGAAACACAAGAACCGAAACAGACAACTGTAATACGGTTGTAGCAAAGCTGGAGGTTGAAAAAAAGGATGGATCCCAGTTATCCGCTACTCGGATGACACCATAAACCCTGTCATTCCAGCGCGTAACGCTGGAATCCAGTGAAAAAAAGAATGGATCCCAGTGTCGGAGCACTGGGATGACATTATTAAACTACAGGGATGACATTCACAACCCTGTTATTCCGACATGTGACACTGCTCCACTCTCTGAAGGTGTCATTCCAGTGCTTGACACTGGAATCCAGTGAAAAAAAGAATGGGTCCCAGGATCCGGTTACAATGTTGAACAAAATATCTTGGAGTTTAAGAGAACAATTCCTAGAAAATTTCTGTATCCCAAAAGAGGCAAATCGTGTTAGTGCTGTTTGAGTAAGCTAACCATTTTACAGCGAAAGAACAGCAAAATACCTTTGACTAAAAAAGCACACCAAACTTATGGGGTAGGCAGCTAATCCTGTTGCCATTTCCTCAATTAACAAATTTTAACATAAAAGGAGAAGATATAATGAAAATGCCAAAAAGAATAAGGAAAGCTATTGTCAAAAAATTAAGAAATTTGAAGAATATCGCTGCTGCAAAAGAAACTGCTACACAAGGATCAAGTGTTTCTAATGGTAGGGAATTTTTAGAAGAATCCGAAAAACCTTTAGGAGATGTTCTTAACGCAGAACTAACCATGGAACAACAAACCCTTTCCCCTGATGCTACAACAGATGCTGCTGTTAATATTGAAACCAACATAGTTGAATCATGCGAAAATAGTGATATAACAACAATAGAAGACCAAGCCACTTTACTCACTGCTCCTGTAGATAAAACACCAAACGCCTCTGACAACCTCTCTTTAGCTGAAACAAAGCCATGTTTTGATAATAGTACTACTAACGAACAAGAAAAATCATTACCAAAAGCAACTCAACAAAAGCGAGCAATCGTAGCTGGTTTAGTTGGTGTGGTGTTACTAGCGAATAGTCTTACATTGTATATCCTGAAAATGCACGTTATAGCAGTAGTTGGCGGGATTGTTGGGCTGGTTTGTATGTGTTTTGCACTGTACAATACTTTAAAGCCTAATACCAAATTCGAAAAAGTTGAAAGTGTGCAGCAGCCTATTATCAAAATAGACTTTTTACATAATCCGGGCAATGCATAGGACTGTTGCTTATTTTTTACCAGAGAAAAAGTCAAGGATGTTTTTTACAGAGAAGTATCACTCGGAATGGTGTGAAGGATCATATCGTTTATTTTGTTAGGTAAAACTCATTATCTGCGTCTGTTATCTTATATTCTTTATCAATTTCAGCAGGATCATAAATTTGATATTCACTTCCTGTATGGTAGTTACAATGCATAAACATGTCATCTTGATTAAAATAGCCAAATTCATCGATTAATGTGGCCATTTGTCTGCCTTTCCCAGCAGGTGTTAATTCGAACACAGCAGCCGCATATTTCTCTGAATCTGAACCTAGTTCAAGAGAACCTTCTGCAATAAAGAATGATGGTCGATGGCTAAGTAGTTCCCCAAGACTGGGATTGTATTCTTTTTTTGTGCAACTTAAGCTTATGAATTTATATTCATCTGAAATGCTTGAGTACTGGGGATCATATTTTTTATACTCAAAGAATTCATTACCAAGAACATTACAAAAAGTTAGTTTGTAATCATTATCGCCAAATTTGATAACTTTTAAATAATGGAAATCGCTGGGAATGACCACTGTCTCTTGCGTAACATGATTGCGTATGACTAATTGATCATCAAGCATGTAGTAACCTATTTTTGGTAGAGTGGCTATTACTTCATCATTCAAGGCGATATTTGCTTTATAAGTATTACCCTGTAATTCTTCTCCCTTTTGCAAAGCAAATTTCGGCTCTAAGCTATCTATTATTGTTGATATATCACTTATTTCTAACACATCACATGGATTTTTTGTGTATTGATACTGATAGCAGATGTCTTCTTGAAGGCATTTTCCATCTTTATCTGACATATAGATGCTATCACCTTCTATTGTAAAGTAAAGTGCACCTTTCTTGCTCTTGATATGTTGTAGTACTGGGTCATTTTCATCATTAAAATTGATGAAGTTTAGTACTCCAAAGTTTCTATCTTTAATATTGTCGTAGAATCTGATACAATAATTTACCTTATCTCCTGGCAAACTTTCGAATATTCCAACTACAGTATGCATTGTTCCTTGCGTTTGGAGCTTGCTTATAGTGTCATTCCTGTTTCTGTCTATAATAGCTTCTTGCTCCATAATATAATCCTTCTCTCCTCCATCCTTTTCTTTAACCTTTAAAACTATTTGATTATTTTCCCACTTTAATTTCATACTGTGAAAATCTCTCACTTTACTCGTACCGTTATGTGAATAGAGAGTATATCCATCGTCATCACTACTTAGTTTGAAATATTGAGTAGGAAGCTTAAGCAGCTTTTTATGAAGCAGATTTTTGTTATCTATTTTAAACGTATATTTTTCCATACTATTACCTTCAACAACCTTATAGCTATTGTTACCAGTGGTCACTCTACACAGATTAACATGAAATTTCTCCTAAATGTTAATGTTAAACTTCGAATTTTTTACGATGAAGGTGGTTTTTATGCTACCAAATTCGCAAGGTTCATTTCCTGGTATTTTTAGGCACATTACAGCGGTAGTTGTAAAAAGATGATTAAAAGCATATAAAAAGCCTCAAATGCGATTGTAGGATCGTCTATGCGAGACATTTTTTTAGTTACATTCATAAAGTTTAAAAAAATAAGATTTATTAGCATAATACACGCATATTGGAAAAGTTCAAATTTAATAATCAACCCATATATACTACGGATATGGGAGCTACATACTTTGGAGACTCTCTTAACCTCTTGCCTCAATTACCAGATAATATCTTGCTGCATCCGCTTTGAGGTTTTTAGAAAAAGGATGCTCAAATGTATGCTAAAACGAGTAAAAACTTACAGCATGCACTCAACAATTTGAATTACACCTTCAATTCTTGTTTAGAATGTTCATTGGCAGATTCAACAAAGAGCTTTTGGCTAACTTTTCCGATACCATAACCTACCAATGCACCAGCTACTGCAGATACAACAAATACCACAATAGCAGCAACAATAGGAGTTAAAGCAGCAGCACCTGCAAGATATGCTATGCCTAATCCTAACAGTAAGCCAGCGGAAGCGGTTATAATATGTAACTTACTACCTTTTGTACTATGTGGGTTATGTGGTTGCACATTTGATATAGAGGAAACTTCTTTTTTTTCGTTTATAAATTTAACTATGTCTAAGTGACCATTTCCAGCAGCTAAATGTAAAGCAGTGCCGCCGTTAGCGTTTGCTTTATTAACATCAGCCCCTTTCTTTACAAGGTATTTAACTATGTCTAAATGGCCACCAAAAGCAGCATAATGTAAAATAGTGCCGCCGTTAGCGTTTGCTTTATTAACATCAACCTTTTTTTCGCCTACAAAATATTTAACTATGTCTAAGTGGCCATTTAAAGCAGCTAAATGTAAAGCAGTGCAGCCGTAATTATTTGCTATATTAACATCAGCCCCTTTCTTTACAAGGTATTTAACTGTATCTAAGTGGCCATTTAAAGCAGCAAAATGTAAAGCAGTGTGGCCGTTAATATTTGCTTTATTAACATTAACCCCTTTATCTATAAGGTCTCTAACTGTATCTAAATGGCCGTTGTAAGCAGCGCAATGTAAAGCAGTTTCGTTGTTAACATTTGCTTGATTAACGTCAACCCCTTTTTCATCTATAAGGTATCTAACTGTATCTAGGTGGCCATTGTAAGCAGCCCAATGTAAAGCAGTTTTGCCGTTAATATTTGCTTGATTAAAATCAACCCCTTTTTCATCTACAAGGTATTTAACTGTATCTGAGTAGCCATTTGAAGCAACTACAACAATGTAAGCATTTCACGACTCTGACAATTGTTTATGGTGAACGATACATTGAACAGGTAGTTTTCATCAAAGCTTTCCTTTTCCCACTCCTCATGTATACCTTGATGTTGTTTTTGTAATTTTGCCTTTATTTGGTCAAGTATAGTACCCTTATTTGAGTTATTGGGCTCTAATGTATTTAGTACCTGCTTCCACTGTTCTAATGTTAAAGACATAGCTACCTCTATCCTAGAATATAATTTAACCATAAATATTTTAGTGGAGAAAGTCAAGGTTCATATATTCTTATACTTTACGTAGTAATCCGCTAGAATTTAATTAAGTAACACACTGAATAATTAGTGTCACAAAGAATTGGACTATTTATTCCTTCAAAAATCTAAAAAAGTCCATATATTTACTAGAACTTGTTGGTGAAAATAGAAGTTTGAAGTTGTGGCAAAGTTAAGCAAATTGGTTCGTGTCTAGATGTGGTAGAAGTAGGGTAATCAAGATAAATTCCATAATTAAGCTAGCTGTATAGACTTCTTAAATTACTAAATCTACATTTGCATACCTTGTTTTTTCGCTACAGACTCTACATGTACATCACTTCCTAGGGACTGAGATATATCTTCTTCATTCATAGTTTGTATTGCTGCTTTTCTCAAATTTTTTAAGTCCTCATTACTTAAATACTCAGCAATCTGTAAATGAGCAGAACCTCCCTTACTCAAGCCATCAAAGTGTTTAATGACTATTTCACCTATATTTAAAGCTTCTACTCTTTGTTTTGCTGTTTTGAATAAATAGTCTAGATCATTGCCGTATATAGGAAATTTATTGTGATAGTCACTTCTTTCTAATACTTTGGTGAATTGTTCATTCCGCATATAGCATGCTAGCTTATCAATACTACTGCTTAGCAAAATACTGTAAAACGTCACATCTCCAGCAACTTTTTCTTCTTTCATTTTTTTCACTTCATTTAGACATTTATCCCAATATTCCGAAATTTTTCTATGTTCTATTAGATAATCTGGCTTTTGTGCCTCAGAACCCTTTAGCTTAATTTCATGTGCTATTAAAAACTCTGCTATATCTAATTCATCTAATAGAGCAGCCAAATGTAAAGCTGTTAAGTCATTGTTATTTGTTTGATCAACATCAACCTTTCTTTGCTCTACTAGGTATTTAACTACATCTAAGTGGCCATTTGAAGCGGCCCAATGTAAAGCAGTATCACCATGGTTATCTACTTGATTAACATCAATATTTCTTTGTTCTACTAGGTATTTAACTGTATCTAAACGGCCATTTAAAGCAGCAACGTGTAAAGCAGTAAAGCCATAGTTATCTACTTGATTAACATCAACACTTTTTTGTTCTACTAGATATTTAATTGTATTTAATTGGTTATTTTTAGCGGCAAAATGTAAAGCTGTTAAGCCATCGTTATTTGTTCGATTAATATCAGCTCCTTTTTGTTCTACAAGATATTGAACTGTATCTAACTGACCATTTTCAGCAGCCCAATGTAAAGCAGTGCGGCCGTATCTGTTCGCTTTATTGATATCAACATTTTTTTGTTCTACAAGGCATTTAATTGTATCTAAGTGGCCATATGCAACAAAGTACATCTCATATCAATTTGGTAGTGTAGTGTATGCAACAATACGTTGAACAGGTGGTTCACATCAAAGCCTTTTCGTTTCCACTTTTGATATGTGTCAAAGCATTGCTCTTTTAATTTCGCTTTTATCTGTTCAAGTACATCGCCTGGGTTATTGTTGAATTCTACTGCATTTAATATTTCTTTCCACTGTTCCAGCGTTAAAGCCATATCTTCCTCTATTAAAGTCTATGGAGTCTTAATACCATACATTTTTAAAATAAGAAAATTGTAAGTTGAGTAGGTAGGTGTTCCAATTAATATAATACAACAAGCAACCGACTTACAGGATCTTCAGGCTATTTGAAAGACCATATTTTTGGGAAGCTTCTGTTAAGAGTTCAATGTATTATCAAAAATAATAATAAGAAGTACAATCAGTAGTGTTATAAAAAAGACCATCATAAAAACCTCCTTCTTTCACACTTACCTAGTTCTGATGGTACAAGATTGCGCCTCGTACCTTAGCCACTTAATACACCATCACTAGAAAGCTGTCAATCCATAATAAAATAACTAATTTTACAAGTTAAAATGTATATCTCGAAAATAAGCACCCAAATAGGTCTTCTCACTATATTAGCCCATTAAAACCAAACTTTTCTGCTATTTCTCTCCATAATGCTAAACTTACAATTTTGAAAAAATTTGTTGCATATCACAATATTTGTGCTATAGATAATGAGTTTACATAATTTAGTAATGATTATTGTAAAGTTAAAGAACTATTGTTATTTTTTGGAGGATTTATGGGTCAAGGCCAGTCTAGAGGAGGAAATATAGCAGGAACATCGGCGATAGCAGGGGCAATAATTGCAACAGTGGGATTACCAGTGATTGGAGGAGTGGTAGGAGTCGTAGGGGTAGTGGTAGGAGCAACGATAGCTGGATTCGATTCTGGATATCGTCATGTAGAGGTTGTGAGTGCGGAAGAGAGAGTACGAAGAGACACCCATACCTTTCAGGTTATTCACGTGCGCGTGTAACACAACAGTATAGAAGGATGTATCAAATAGACTTTTGTCGAGAACAACAGGAAGCATATTTGCACTTGTCACAATTCGTATCAAATAATTTTCAGGATGCATCAATTCAACCAGTAAAACAAAGCCTCTATTCGCCTTCTTTTGAGGAACTAGGAATTAAAATGGATGGTAAGTGTACTGCTGTTACTCGTGGATTTTCCCAGGGTTTGTTTCTTAATCAACACAAATTACTTTCGAATAACACCTCAGCAAGGCTTTATGAACATGTAGCTCAAGGTAAGCAGGTATCTAAAAAAGAAGCTTTAGCTTTTAGTAAATTGTTTGATGGTTTCAAACAACAGTTAGATTCTCGTATGAGCAGTCTACCTTCAAACTTAATTTGCACTAAGGGCTATAAAACGCTTGGTGATCTATCGAATTATATAACTGGAGTTAAGGGTGATTTTGCTATTCACTTAGTAACAAATAATCACGTTGTTGCAATTTATAGAACAGGTGATAATTATGCTTATTTCGATTGTAATACAGCGTTTGTTTCCGGATTAAAAAGCGTTGACCAGCTTATGCAAGTTGTAAAAAAAGGGGTAAAGTCTGCTAAACATAAAGTAGGGAAAAAAGGCTTTCTTGTTGAGCACTTTGATGTTGATAGAGCTAACAGTCAATTATCCAGTAAAGGAAATGAACTGACTGCCAGTGATGGTCAGCAAAAAAGTCAATCATTAGAAGCTACTGATAAAGCAAACAATAATCCTGTGTCTTATTTGAATGGTATCACGATAAGTGATCAACTAGAAAGGTCTATAAACCATTAGTCTGTTTCTTTCTAAGTAACAAATGCTTCGTCTACAGAAAGACTGGTTGTTTTTGAGATAATATCAATAAAAACACCAGTCTTAAGTAGGTTTTATTAGCTTCAATTTTTTCCTTTTAGGATTTATGTTTTTGGGTAAGTATTGCTACCTGATGTGTTTTTTGTATCTGATCAGCCAGTGGCGTCAGCTTAAGAGCCTACGTCAGCAAACTCGCCTAAAGCCATGATGGCGCTTGGAATGCTCTACCTTATCGCAACTATAGAGAGAACACAATCACTGGCATTTTTACTTAAGTTGACACCATTGGCTGAATAGATACCGAAAAAGTTGAAGATGTGAAACAATCTGCTATCCAATTTTTTGTGAATACAGTACGGTAAAACGTTCCCAAAAGTCTATATAGGACAATTTCTTCAAAAATTCTTTAAGCTGTTAACCTAACACCGCTATAAAGTTTCAAATACTTCTGCGCTATATTAACATGGAAGCAAAATACCTCCTCACTATAGGTAGAGACCTTTACGTTTAAATCCTTTCCATTGGCAATTTAACTGTGCCTGCAACTTCACGTAAGACTCGTAATGGATTAACTCCTGGAATATCTGTAAGATATGTTGCACCACACTCCCCATCAATCTCAAGCTTACCTTCATCATCTCCATAACCAGCAAGTATTTTTTTCTTTACTTCCTCAATTTGGCTTGCTTTACTATAATTCATGTATATAAGAGCACCTATAGTTACCACTATTGCAGCAGCTAGCAGACCAGTAAATACAGGATTAGTCATTGCAAGTGCATATAATCCTTTAACTCCTGCCACCATACCAGCATAAGATGACTGTGCTGTTGTATTAACAAAACCTGCATAAGCTGGACTAGTAAAGTAAGCAGCTGTGAGTGCTGCAACTGAAATTGTACCAACAATAACTGCAGTTGTTTTTAATGGATGGTGACACACATATTGCCAATTTGCATCAATAATCCCCTTAATCGTATTCGAAAACCCTTCATCAGAACCTTTGTATCCTTTTTTCCAAGCTCTAGTAAAAGAATCTTGCCCTAAAACATCCACTGGCACACTCTACTCCTAAGATAGAATATTAAAACTTTATTCAAAAGGTAGTGTATAGTAAAAAAACAACCTGTCAAGCGGGTGAATCCACTAACATAGCCTATATTCTATAACTTAGTACTTCATCCTCCGTATACAAATTTAAATCCTCCATCTTCATATACCTTTCCACTAAGTGATTTTACTATGGGATTAACAAATTTAGTACTTGGTGAAAGGATATCTTTAGTAGTAAGAGGTTTGACGTTTTTATTCAAGTCATTTTTAACTTGACTTTCCACATTAGCAATATTCTTGACAACTTTCTTGTCCTTTTCTGGACTGTTGCTGCACCAAAATTGAAGACAAATTAGTAGCGGCAACCATATTAGCTGCTTCTCTCACACACTTGACTTCATCTTGTTTACTAAATAGATCTAGTTCATTAACTGCAGAACACGATTCATTTTGAATATTGCCATCAAATAAAAACTCCCTGAACTTTTCTGGATAACAAATGGTTAATGTTACAAGTGCTATACTTACTACGGTAGAACCTATTGGAGTAACAAACCCAAGTAGGTATGGGAATAAAAGCACAACGATAATATATCTTGCTAAACAATTTAATCTTGCAAAAAATAACAATTTAGGATGTTCAGAACGAAGTCTATTGTAAGACTTGCTAAGTGTTTCTTGGCTATATACAACTCTGATATTAAACAAATGGTGATCAGTTTTTAACCTTGGCTCATCAACATTAATCAATTCATTCACGCTATGGTAATAAGCTTGGCACTTAGTAACCTCTTTGTTAATATCGGTTATCCATTTTACAATTTTACAAAGATTAGTATCCTGGTAAGTATTGCCTTGACAGTATTTTCTTACTAATTCTTCGCGTTTTAATTCCTTTAAATCATTTTTGAAATTGATAATTTTCCCCCGCTTTTCTTCATTACCTATTTCATCAGGATAAATTGCATTTAGCGTTGTTAACAAATGGCTATC
Source organism: Wolbachia endosymbiont of Ctenocephalides felis wCfeJ (assembly GCF_012277315.1). Classification (NCBI taxonomy): domain Bacteria; kingdom Pseudomonadati; phylum Pseudomonadota; class Alphaproteobacteria; order Rickettsiales; family Anaplasmataceae; genus Wolbachia; species Wolbachia endosymbiont of Ctenocephalides felis. The sequence continues at coordinate 1,030,703 of NZ_CP051157.1, forward strand.
ACCTTCTTTCTTTAGCAAGAATGGAGAAAACAACTTATCTAGTGCGTTAATATAAATTTTATTTTGAAAAAGATCTACTATTTTTTCCATACACTCAGAATGGTTGGAAATATAGTAAGACTTGCTTTTGCAATCTTGATGAGTGTCTTCAGCTGCTTCAAAAGCTTTATAAAGGATTTTTTCAGACCTTAATACGGTCTCAAGGCTATAGTTTTTTATTATATGAGCATATGTTAATACATTTTGTCCATCGTTTTTTTCATTCAAAGTACATGATTTAACCATAAAAATTACATAATCGAAAGCAAACCATATGTAGTAAACAGCTTTGAATATGATACTCGTAGCAAAAAAAATTCCCCTGTTCATAAGGGATAATTTTCCATTGTTTTTTATCCTATCCTCACACGAGCAAAGATATTTTTCTGCACTTTTTAAAATCTCACGTAAATCCTTTTCTGTCTTTTTAGTGTCAAAATCATTTATATCATGCACTTTTTCATATGCTTTACTTACTTTATCTTCACAGAAGTCCTTTAATTTTTGTGCATCAATGTTTCCCAATGCATCTATATTTTCACTAATATAAGCCTCTATTTTTTCTCCGAGCTCAACTCCCATTCTACTCTTTATTAGCTTATTATATCTGTTGGCAGCAGGAAATAAAAGCTTCTTACAGAAATCCCGCGGTGCATTGTTTAACTTTGCTAAAACCTTGTTTATAAACAGTTCAGCTCCTTTGCCTGCAGCTGCAAAAAACCACGGTTGCCTACTAACATTGAATTCTCTATTTCTTCCAAGATTTTGTAGAACTTCAGCTGGGTTATTAAACTGACTAGTCGAATCTACAAATATCGATGCAATATGATTATACTCACTATCAAATCCACGACCTTTTGATCCATCCACAATTGTTGTTAACGCATGCTTAGCTAATGCATTTAAGTCACTCTGATCATAACTACAATAGTCAGCCTTACACTTATCTTTGCCAGGCGTAATTTCATAGTCGTATAATCTAAAAAAAGGTCTCCCCTCATCAATACCAAGATTATTTTTCCCCATTCTTGCAAAAATACATTTATTTTTTTCACAGAAATCGTTGAGATCATGTAATGTACCGTTTTCCTTTTCTATCAGATCATGTAACTCTTTACTTAAGTGCCAGTTATCCACTATCAGCCTATATTGCTTATCGTTACTTCGAGCTAATGCCTTAATAGTTGTCTTTATTTGTGGTAAAAGTTTGTCTATAGCAAATTGCTCACTAAACCCCCTTTCCTTTAAAAAATTTATAATGTGATTGCTAGAAGTGATAGCATTACTTCTCACATCTTTTACTAACTCATCTAGGTTATCTCTTCTTTGTTTATCCAAAGCAATATTGTCGTGCTTTGTTAAATATGATAACGTAAGGTCGATTATTGAATGCATTACTCTGTACTTTAAATATTTAGCGGTATTACTAAAATCCACTTTTTCTTTTAACTCAGATATCTGCTCTTGTGTTAGACCTGGGTGTTGCTTTTTGATGCAGTTTATAAAGTTTGATTGACGTAACTGGAGTCTGTAATCTCGGTACAGTGCTCCCTCAGGTTTAAATTTATCGTAAACTTTATAACGAGTATATATTTTACCATCTTCACGTACTAAATTATCATTAAGATGCTCATATATTTTATTACCTTTACTTACTGATCTACCATTGCCTTGTAACGCAAAATTAAGATTTATTATACTATCTATATCATCTACTAAAATTAGAGCGTTTTCTCCAATCGGGCTTTGTATATTCCACCTTACCGATGTTAACAAGTCATCAGTATCAACAAGTTTATTATAGTTAAAAATCTCCTCGCACTCTTCAACATATCCATGTGCTGGACTAGATTTTTCTTTATCAACTAAATTGGCTAGATTAGCGGCAAATCTTGAGAATAATGCCTTTACCCCTACACCAGTAATCTTTCCAATCAAAAACAAGAGCGGTATTATTATTACAACATGAAAAATAAGCGAAGAAACTATATCTGCTAAGAAGAAAATCAAGAAAGAATTCAACCAATGATTTGTAATAAGACCAATTTTTGTAGTCCATGCAATAACATGATTCCTTACAACAGGAAATAACGTATACAAAGATACAGAATAAACGGCAACATTGATTACTAACGCCTGAATAAATTTTTCTTTTCTATTAGTCTTTGTAATAACACCCTCTGTTCTAACAACGTTTGCGATGCAACGTCTGCTTGATCTAATAGGGCTGATAATTTTTCTACATCTGTTTAAAATTCTTCTTTTTGGTGTTGCAGTTAGGTAAGTTGTAGGATATTCCTCATCAAGTTCGCATACATTGTCAAAATCTTGTTTCCTGTTAATGCTGTCTGCTTCATCAATACTTACCCACAATTTAGGTTTTTCACCATTTCGACCTTTAAATTTCCGATCGTTCTCTTGTCGTAAAAGTAGATCATGCGTTACTATAATTGTTGTAGGCTCAGCAGTTCTCAGCGTATCTTTAATTTCCTGCATAGTTTTGGGTGTCTTAATATCTACAGTAAATGCACTACCTATCATCTCTTTAGCTTGATTAACCAAATTATCACTAGGTACTGCAATAAGGTGATGGAATCCTGCTTGAGTCAATACATAACTCCACAATCCTATGTCATAAGTCTTGCCAAACCCAGTCTCTGCATCAATCATAATATTGCAATTAGTGGTGGAAGAATTTTTCAAATGCTTTAACGTTCCTTCAACAGCAGGTTTGCGACGTTTCACTATTATAGATTCTTTTTTGTTATTGAAGTTTACACGTTCGCCTTGTAACTTGCGGTTAACTTCCTCTAAGTGACTTATAATATTTTGTTTTTCTTGACTGCTGATAGAGCTCATATATTACCTGCTATAGACATGCTAACGCTTATAATACATCAACTTGGTGAACTATCAATAGTGTTTGCTCAGGCAATGGGTCTTTAGCCTGTTTTTCACCTTCCGCTATGCCTTCGTGTTTACTTTCTTATCGTGCAACATCTATAAATTCTTTAATAATCATACACAATTCTGAGAAAATATTCAAATTTTTTACATTTTAAAACTTTAAGGAATGTTAAAGAAAAAATGAACGCCAGAGACAACTCTACAATCGCATTTGAGGCTTTGGGTGTACTTTGCACTCCACGAAACATTCTGAAAGCCTCACTGTACTTACTTTGGTTGTCAAGCACTACTGCCATACTATGAAGAGTCAATAAAGTATTGGGATGGTCAGGTCCTAACACATCTCTTCTTTTTTCAAACACTTCCTGAAAGGCTTCCAAAGTATCTGGATGATCAGAACCTAAAACGCCTTTTCTTTCATCAAGTGTATGTTGAAAGATTCTCGATGCTTCTTCGTATTTACCTCGCTTATTAAGCATTTCTCCTATGTTATTTTGAGATGTTATTGCTGAAATCACCAGCCTCTCAGTGGATGAAATAAAACAACTCCAAAAAGAAATTGCTTAATGCCCATGCGCTCTATTCAGATGCTCGTCCACTGTCACGCCACTTAAACCAGATACAGGTCCACCAGTTTTTGTTTCTGACTGACTAACACTAGTAAGAGCAACAGTAGCAAGTACGTGATTAACCGCTCCTTTAGCCAACTCTGATAAAGATTGTTTTAGCCTACGTGTTTTCTCTGCTTCTTCAATTTCACGTCTTGAACCTATAAAAGGAATTACTTTAGTTGCTTGCACTACTTCTTCCATATTCTGACCATTCTTTAAACTATCAAGATAATCCCTAGCTGTCATACTCACTTCTTTTCTATCTAGGTGCTCTTGAAATTTTTTGCTGCTTAGATTCATATCAGCGCTGATAAGTAATGGTACACCACCCTCCATCCTAATTTTAGTGCCAAAATCGTATAACTGTACTCTGGATATCTCTTGACCATTAATCTTAATAAGACCAAATTTCCTATCTTGCTCCGCTAAAAGTTGACGTTCTGTTTTTATTTCTTTTGCTAAAATTTGTTTGTCTTCATTGGATAACTGACTGTTAGCTTTAGCAACGTCAAAGTGTTCAACAAGAAAGCCTTTTTCGCTCATTTCATAGCCAGCAGACTTTATTCCTTTTTCTACAACCTTCATAAGCTGTTCAACATTTTTTATCTCAGAAACAAACGCTGCATTGCTGTCAAAATAAGCATAGCTGTCACCAACTCTATAAATTGCAACAACGTGATTATTTGTTACTAAATGAATAGCAAAGTCACCTTTAATTCCGGCTATATAACTCGAAAGCTCACTGAATGTCTTATAACCCTGAGTATGAATTAATTTTGAAGGTAAACTGTTTGTAGCAGAATCTTGTTGTCCTTCAAAGTTATTAAGTAACCTACTTAAGGCAAAAGCTTCCCTTTCTTCCCTTTTAGATATCTGCTTACCCTGTGCTATACGCTCATAAATTTTAGCTGAAGTTTTTAAATTACTTAAAAATGATTTACCACTCTGTGATAATAAAGCCTGAGATAACCCACGAGTGATAGCAACACACTTACCATCAATTTTAACGTTCCTTTCTTCAAAAGAAGGCCAATATAGACCTTGTTTTACTCGTATTACATTCGCGTTAGAAATACTATGCAAAAACTTTTCTTGTTGCGCTTTGTTAGAGTTTGTTGATTGTATAGGACATTTATCGTCCTGACTTTGCAATTTCCTTTGGCTCCTTATACTCATGTTCTCTCTTACTATTTCAATATTCCTGCTAGTTATCAAAGTACTAGGGTGATCAGAACCTAACTCCTCCTTTTGAATAATTAGTATTTCCTGTAAGATCTTTAAAGCCTCATCATTTATCCCCAATGCGTTGACAAGCACTACTGCAATACTGTGACGAATACCTAAAACACAGTAATCTCGAGAACCTAAACGGTTTTTTGCTTTTTCCAATAATGTATTCAGGATGTCTAAAGATTCATACGGTCGATCTACGTAAGAACGCAATACGCTATTAACCTTTTCAATTACCTCGTCCCTATATTCTCTATCCGTTGACTGTACTTCTTTTGGCTTGCTACTTGACGAAGCCGCTCTTGGTTTGTAATTATCACTATTTTGTTCCCTTTGTCTTTTCTGTCTCCCTAATACTACATCAATGTTACGGTTAGTTAATAAAGTATCAGGATGGTTCAGACCTAATTTAGCCTTTTGAATGTCAAGTACTTCCCGAAAAATTCTTAAAGCCTTACTATATTTATTTTGCTCGAAAAGCACTGCTGCCATATTATGACGAGTACTTAAAGTATCGGGATGATTAGGACCTAAAACATCTCTTCTCTTTTCAAACACTGTCTGATATATTTCCAGAGCTTCACTGTACTTACCTTGGTTTTTCAGCACTACTGCTATACCATGACGAGTCCTTAAAGTATCAGGATGATCAGGACCTAAAACATCTCTTCTCTTTTCAAACACTGTCTGATATATTTCCAGAGCCTTACTGTATTTACCTTGTTTTTCAAGCACTCCTGCCATATTATCACGAGTCATTAAAGTACCAGGATGATTAGGACCTAAAACATCTCTTCTTTTTTCAAGTACTTCCTGATAAAGGTTAAATGCCTCACTGTATTTACCTTGATCATCAAGTGTGCTTGCCATATTATGACGAGTCATTAAAGTATCAGGATGATTAGGACCTAAAACATCTTTTCTCTTTTGAATATCAAACACTGTCTGATATATTTCCAGAGCCTCACTGTATTTACCTTGTTTTTCAAGCACTACTGCCATATTATGACGAGTATCTAAAGTATCGGGATGATCAGGACCTAGAACATCTTTTCTTTTTTCAAATACTTCCCGATAAAGGTTAAATGCCTCACTGTATTTACCTTGTTTGGAAAGCACTACTGCCATATTATGACGAACCATTAAAGCATAAGGATGGTTAGGACCTAAAACATCTTTTCTCTTTTGAATATCAAACACTGTCTGATATATTTCCAGAGCCTCACTGTATTTACCTTGTTTTTCAAGCACTACTGCCATATTATGACGAGTATCTAAAGTATCAGAATGGTTAGGACCTAAAACAACTTTTTGAATATCAAGGGCTTCTTGATAGGCTTGCTGAGCTTTATTATATTTACCCTGTTCACTAAGCATCTTAGCCGTACTAAATAACAGGTATCCAACTATTTCTCTGTGCCCCTCTTGCTTAGCAAAGTCCACAGGCGTTATACCGTAATCATCTTCAGTGCCAATATCAGCCCCTTTCTTAAGACACTCTCGAACCTTACTGAGATTACCTTCTTCTACAGCATCAAATAATTCTTGATCGATTTCTCTCATTTTTATTACCGTATTATGTAAATTTTACTATAAGTAACACAGATATTTTTGGTATGCAACAACTTTTTTTTCGTAAAAAATTAATTATTATAGACAGCGATGCTACAAAGCCATCCCGAGGAAACTACTAGGATCATAGACTCAACCTTAATCGGCGGTAATTATCAGCTATTGTTAATAGCTTATTCTATCTCTCCAGTGTGAGATCTTTTAGATGAGTTTCATGGTTATCATCCGTTTCCTCTGATAGCCGGGTTTCTGCCTGTTGCTTTGATACTATCTCAATATTACAGCTAGTTAATACAGTACTAGGATGACCAGGCCCCAACTTAACCTTCTCAATGTTGAGTATCTCCTGAAGAATTCTTAGAGTCTCACTATAGTTACCTTGTTTGTAAAGTACTGCTGCCATATTGTGGTAAGTTATTAAAGCATCGGGATGATCAGGTCCTAACTTGACCTTTTGAGTATTAAACACCTCTGTAAAAACTTGTAAAGCTTCACTATATTTACCTTGGCTATATAATATTTCAGCCATTTTACCTTTAAGATGTGTAGCTACATCTATATGCCTCTTTTCTCTAGCAACACACAAAGGTTTACCATCCTCTAACATTAACATCAGCTCCTTTATTAAAAAACCTTTGAACTATCAAGATTATAGATTGACTATAATTTTTAATTAACTTCTCTCATAAAACAATTCCACTCCATGAATTGCATACTTTATATAATTAGCAATGCAACAAGACCTGCCTGTTAATCTCCACTGCCACTAGAACATAAAGAGTTCAGTAACTGATTACGCGACATTGGCTGTACCTCATCTAGTTGACTGCCTGGATACGTAGTTTGATCATTGGCAGCATCTCGAGTCCATTGTTGGCCAGCACTTACTTTTTGTAAGACTTCTGTAGCATTTTGTATAACACTCCTTATAAATTGGGTGTATTGAGCTTTGACTTTTTCTATTTCTCTTGATTCATTTTGACTTTCTTTTTTTAAGCTCATTAATTCAGTTTGACACCTACCTTCCATTTTCTTTATTCTCTTTTGAATTTCCTCTATTTCCCGTGCTCTGCTCTGTCTTTCCTCCTCTAACCTTTCTTCTATTTCTCTTGCTCTATTTTGACTATCTGTTAATTCTCTAGCTATATTTTGATTCTCCTCCCTTAATGCTGTTATTTCAGTTTGATAACTTTCTTCCGTTTCTCTTATCTGGTTTATACCTTCTTCTTTGAACTCTTCTTCTAGATATCTTTTTTCTGGTAAAGTAAAGATATCTTCTATATACCGGGTCCTAAAATTTCTTCTACGTAAATCACGTTTAGTAAATCTTGAAAACCTAACTTGAGTTTCTACATCATCGTCACCAACGCTACCTATACTTAAGTGAAGTTCATTAAGATGTGAAAGGGTAGCCAAAGCCTCTTTACCTTTGTCACTGATTTTGCTGAAATGTAAATAAAGTTTTGTAAGGTTTGAAAGATTGCCATTGGCTAAGGCCTCTGCTCCTTTATCACCTATACTGTTATCTGATAAATAAAGTTCAGTAAGTTGTGTAAGATTTCCATTAGCCAAGGCTTCTGCTCCTTTATCACCTATACTATTATATGATAAATAAAGCTCAGTAAGGTTTAAAAGACTGCCATTAGCTAAAGTCTCTGCTCCTTTGTCACCTATACTATTATACCTTAAATTAAGTTTAGTAAGGCTCAAAATATTACCATTAGCTAAAGCTTTTATGCCTTCGTCACTAATATTATTTTTACTTAAGTAAAGTTCAGTAAGTTGTGTAAGATTTCCATTAGCTAAGGCTTCCACACCTTTGTCACCTATACTATTCCACCCTAAACTAAGTGAAGTAAGATTTGAAAGTTTAGCTAAAGCTTCTGCTCCTTTATTACTAATATTATTCCATCCTAAGCTAAGTGCAGTAAGATGTGTGAGCCCGACTAAGGTTTCAGCGCTTTTGTTACCGATTTTGGTACTTTCTAGATTAAGTGTAGTGAGATGTGTGAGCTTAGCTAAGGCTTCCACACCTTTATTACCAATATTGTTCCACCCCAAACCAAGTGAAGTAAGATATGTAAGCTTAGCTAAGGCTTCTACACCTTTGTCACCTATACCATTATGTGATAAATAAAGCTCAGTAAGGTTTAAAAGATTTCCATTAGCTAAAGCCTCTGCACCTTTGTTACTAATTTCATTACCTACTAAATTAAGCGAAGTAAGATGTGTAAGCTCGGCTAATCTTTTTGCACCTTCATCATCAATTCCTGCTCGTTCTAAACTAAGCCTTATAATGTGTGTATTATTTTGTAAAAAATTTACCAGCTCGTTTACATTGATTTTTACATATAATACTTCTAAAGCGTCACCTTTTACGTACTGATTAAAATTCACTTTACCCCCCAATTAACATAGGTATAACGTAGTTAGCGTTTCAGCAACTGTCAATTGCTTTGTTGTATAAGAATTTACGAGAACTTCATATTAATGTTTTTTATATCACCTACACTATTCTTTTTAGATTATGCTAGAGCTCTATTTTAAAACCCTCTAAAAGAATCGCATATAGTTGTAATGGTAATTTCGTGCAGAAAAAAAATTTGTTGCATGCCAAAAATATCTGTGCTACGTATACTGAAATTTACATAATTTAATAACAATTTTATAGCGTAAAGAAAGACTAGTATCATAGGAGGGTTTATGAGAGAAGTTGATAGGAAATTGTTCAACGCTATAAAGTAAGGTAATCTTGATAGGGTTAAAGAATGTCTTAGTAGAGGGGCTGATATTCTTACTAAGGATGATTCTGGCAAACAACCTATACATGTTGCTGCAATTACAGGCAATACAGATATTATAGAGTTTCTTTTAAGCAGTGGTGCGAGCGATGATACTGATAAAGAAGGACGTACATCACTGTATCACGCCGCATCATTAAGTAACTTGGAAGTTGTAAAGTTTCTTGTCGATAAAGGTGCTAGTATTAATGCTAAAGACAGGTTTGGTTGGACACCTTTACATTCCGCTGCTGTCTCCAATACAGGAAATATAGCTAAGCTTCTTATAGATATGGGTGCTGATATTAACGCTAAAAATGATGATAATAAAACACCTTTTGAGTTAGCATGTAAGAATGGTAAAACAGAAGTAGCTAGTTTTCTTGCAACGGTACAAGATAATCGCCATAGAACAGCACTTCACTATGCTGCCCAAGAAGGGAATTTAAAGTTAGTTGGGCTTCTCATAGAAAAAGGAGCTGATGTTAATGCAAAGGATAATGAAGGTAAAACACCTTTAGATCTTGCAAAAGCAAATCATATAGAAATAGTTAGCTTGTTAGAGGAAAGTATGAGAAAAGAGAAAGAGGAAATCTTGTCAACAGATACTCGTAGTCGACGTAGTGTTGAGGATGACAATATCATGATAAAAAATAATCAAGCTACAAGTAGAGGGAGTAAGCCATCTTTATGGATAAATGGTTTATTTGGTTGGGCAAAAGGTTCTATAGGTGAGTTGTTTGGGTTTCAAGCTGTTGTACCTGAAAAATTAGGGAACTCTAGAGAACAAAGTTTGCCTGGTATATCACAACATAATAAGACAGTTAAAACTAGTAATGCTGGTAGCTTTCTAAATAGTGAAAATGTTGCTCTTGTTGTTTGTATGAGAGATGTTCTAGATGCTTTAGATGACGCTCCAAGTAAACGTTATCAAAAGTTAACAAGTCAAGGGATTGAGGTTATACCAAATACCAGTGTTGCGGTTCAGTTTGCTCTTAAGAAATTTAATTCATTTGTAAAAGATGAAATAAGCAATTTGGGTTCAAAAGAAAAAGCTATAGTACGTGCTGAGCTAAAAAGAGCATATCCGAAAATAAAAGACAGCTTAAGAAGAGGAGTTGAATTTAGTGGTAATGTTGGATTGGATAATGTTCTAAAAGAATGTAAAAAATGTTTCTGTAAAAATGTGTTTGGAGAAGACAAAGTGTCAACTTGTTTTTCTAATGTAGAAGTAGGTGGCTTTGGAAATAATCTTAATAGGTAGGTAAGAAACAAAAATGCTAATTAAATGCTCTATCAATTTGGTAAAGTTACTGCTGGTGTAGCTCGATCCCTACTTAACAATTAGCCTTTGCTGGAAGAAATTACCCGGTAGTTTACTATATTCAGTAGAACTAAAATCAATATCCCTTCTTCGTATCAAAACAAATATTGGCGTGTATTTTTGTATTAACTAAGCTATAATAAACTAAAAATTCATACAGACAAATTTTGACTCTCACGTGTTTAAGAAGTGTAATAATGAAACTCTATTGATATTTAAGGGGAAGATATGGCTTTAACGCTGGAACAGTGGAAAGAAATACTAAATGCGATAGAATTCAACAACAACCCAGGTGATGTACTTGAACAGGTAAAAGCAAAATTAAAAGAACAATGCTTTGACACATATCAAAAGTGGAAACGAAAAGGCTTTGATGTGAACCACCTATTCAACGTATTGTTGAATACACTACATTACCAAATTGATATTAGATGTACTTTGTTGCATATGGCTGCTTTGAATGGCCACTTAGATACAGTTAAATACCTTGTAGACAAAGAAAATGTTGATATCAATAAAGCAAATAATGACGGCAACACTGCTTTACATTATGCTACTCTCACAAGCTGCTTAGACATAGTTAAATACCTTGTAGAAAAAGGGGCTGATGTTAATATAATAAATAATAACGGCAACACTGCTTCACATTTAGCTGCTCAAATTAGTGAATTAGATGTAGCAAAGTTTCTAATAGCACATGAAATTAAACTAAAGGGTTCTAAGGCACAAAAGCCAGGTTACCTAACAAAGCATAGAGAAATTTCTGAATATTGGGATAAATGTCTAAATGAAGTGAAAAAAATGAAAGAAGAAAAGATCGATCAGGGTATAACATTTTATGACGTTTTAATAAGCAAAGACAATAAATTAGCATCTTACATAAAGAATAAAAACATAAAAAAAAGGCTAGAAACAGGAAATTATCAAACAGAATTTCCTATATATGCTAGTAAAATACAAAGTCAGTATAAGAAAGGAAAAGACAGAGCAATTTTATTAGATAAGGGTGAGGACAGCATTATAAAAATTGTTAATATTGGTTGTGGAAAGCATTTACCTGAAGTAAGTAGTGTCAGTGAAAAAATAGTTAGATACCTAACAAATGATGATATAGAAAATTTAAACAAAGCAACAGAGAATTTACCTAAAGGAATAAAGAGAAAAGCTTTATTTGAAGAAGATAAAAGCAGCGCTAAATATTTTGCTGTTTCCAAAGCAGAGAGATGCAGTAGTAGTCTGAGCGACACAAAGGTAGAAAGTTTATGCCAAGCTCGATCAATGGAAAACTAAGGAATTAATTGTCTTATGTTGTATAGCTGCTTATGAAGGATGTGAGTGTAGTTGAATGTTTCTTGCCTACCGTAATACTGTTTAAAACTTTAACAAATAGGGCTTTTATTCTGGAAGGTAATTTAAAGGAAAGAAGGTCTTAGCACACTGTTAAACAAATCTCTTTAGGTGTAAAAAGCTGAACACAGCTACCAAAGGTATAAAATACTAGACCCTTAATAGATAACCACTTGCTGGTATAAGAAATAAAGGGATTATTTGAGTAAGCAACTCTACTTATGTCAACTTTCTTACATCTCATATGCTTGTGCCCATGAATATATTGATTAATTTTTTCCTGACAATGATTTGCATCTTTTAAAATAGATTTAGAAAATATTGACATCTATATTTAATTGTGATAAGATTACAATGGCTTAGTTTATAAAACAAAAATTCACAAAATTCTATCACAGCGTGTGAAAGTTGGAGTTTAAAGATAATTAAAGCAAAAGTACTCTTGAAGAAAAGATATCTTGAGTTATTTTTCTGCTATATTTTTACACAGTTTATCAAATTCTGCTGTCAACTTTATCAATGGAATAACAACCGCCTTGTCGTATAAAAAATCTTGAAAATACTTATTGTTATCTAGTTTATCGTCTATCGAATACTCAGTAATTTTATTACCAAAATATAAAAAAGTAGAGCATTGAAAAAAATTTTCTTTATTTTCATAAAGGCCCGTAGGAAACACGGTATTACTTTAGTATAGGGTGTAGAAACATCTCTCCACTCATTATGTCTGAGGTAAAACTACCTTTTAAAGTATCACACTATTGTCAAAAGAATTTTCACTAAGGAATTAATCTAACATTTATTAAAAGGAGAAAAAAATATGCACGCTGAGCAAACTTTATTTGAAAAAGCAGCAGAAGTGAAAGCGGAGCTACTCTCAAGAATAAACTTGTGTTTGTCTTATCTACTACCAAATGGCACTTTCCGTAACGGGGTATTCTATGTTGGTAACATCAGGGGAGATAAGGGAAAAAGCTTGGTAGTAGAAACAAGAGGTGAAAAAGCAGGATTATGGCATGACTTTGCGACTGAAGATAAAGGTGACATCATCGATCTTTGGGCAGCGGTACATGGGAAAAGTACAAGGACAGAGTTTCCTCAGGTTATAAATTCAATAGGAGAATGGCTTGGCAGACAGCACCCCAAAGGGAAAAAGAGCATCAGAGAGCTAGAACAATACCTAACTTGTAGTTGGAGTTATCTAGATGAAAATAATCAGGTTATTGCTAAAGTTTATCGCTATGATCCACCTGAAGGAAAAGAATATCGCCCTTTTGATGTCAAAGAACAGAGATTTAAAGAACCAGATGTGAGGCCACTTTATAATATTCCAGGTATTCTAAAGTCTGAAAAGGTTATGCTTGTAGAAGGGGAAAAGTGTGCAGAAGCGCTTATACAACAAGGAATTACTGCAACAACAGCAATGTTTGGAGCAAAAGCACCAGTTGAAAAAACTGATTGGTCACCACTAAAAGGTAAACATATTATTATTTGGCCAGATAACGATGAAGCAGGAAGTAGATATGCTGAAAATGCTAAAAAGAAGCTTTTGGAACTAGGAGTTACCTCACTTGTTACGCTCAGAATTCCACAGGATAAACCAAAAGGTTGGGATGCTGCTGATTGTATACTAGAGGGAGTAAATGTTGAAGAATTTATTCTTAAAAATAAAACTCCCAGAAAGTCAAAGACAATTGATACCACAACTTGGACCAACACTCCTCCAGAAAGAAAGTGGATTATTAAGGACTGGCTACCTGTGGGAAGTGTTACAGCTCTTTATGGTGATGGTGGTGTTGGAAAATCTCTCCTTGCTCAACAATTAATAACAGCCGCTGGTATTGGCAAATCTTGGCTTGGTATAGATATTGAACAGATAAAAACATATGGTGTGTTTTGTGAGGATGAGGAGGAAGAGCTTTGGCGTAGGCAATGTGCAATACATAAACTATATCAATTGGACATGGAATCTTCTGATTTTCATGACAATGTTCGCTTGTCATCTCGAGTATGGAAAAATAATGTACTGATGGTTTTTAATAACAAAGATATAGGTCAATTAACTCCTTACTTTCAAGAACTACTTGAGGATATCGAATCATTTCAGCCAAAACTAGTAATTTTAGATACAGCAGCAGATCTATTCGGAGGTAATGAAAATAATCGTTCCCATGTGAGACAATTTATTCAAAACTGCTGTGGTCGAATAGCAGAAGTAATAAAAGGAGCTGTGCTGTTGTGTGCTCATCCTTCTGACTCAGGAATAGTACGAAAAACAGGTACAGGAGGTTCAACAGCATGGAATAATTCTGTTCGATCTAGATGGTATTTATCAAGACCAGAAAAAGCTGGTACTAGCCCTAATGATCGTGTTCTTAGTCGAATGAAAGCTAATTATTCTGCATCTGTACAAGATAAAATTTTGTTTTATTGGCAAGACGGATCATTTATGCAGCATGGTATAAACTTTGATCCAGGAAGAGTAGTAAGAGATAATTATAGTCGAAAACTTGATTTAGAACGGTCAAGAAGACATGACATTATTTTAGAGTTAATTGCTAATGAGGCATATAAAGGTGAAATTTATACTGCTGCACACTTTGCCAAGTGCTTTGAAGGGAAGTTAGGTCTTGGAAGCGAACGTAGTATTCGTGAAAGGATAAGCCATCTTGCAGCCCTTGGATATATTAAATTCTTTAAAGAAGCTATTGGATATAAATCATCAAACACTAAATCAAAGTATGGTTATTTATGTGTGAAAGACATGGAGTTAAAAGTTTCTGAAGATAATTATGTATTGGTAAAACCAGATTATTATATTTCAGCAAATGAAGGGGTACCACTACCAGTTGAAAATCCAGATATTTGGGTTGTACATAATGCTATAAAAGAAGATGGCAAACTCAAGAATTCGCCATCTTGCCATCTTAAGATTAATAAAAATGCAAGGAAATCAACAGTTTAAGAAAATAGTAAGTTGGCAAGATGGCAAAAAGTTGCCATCTTAACAGCATGGCTAAAGTCCTCTTCTATGGCTGACTTAGGCAAGTTGGCAAGATGGCACAAAGCTATATATATAAATATATACTATGTTATTACTCATAGTATATATTAGTAGTTGAGTGGAAGAACTGCCAACTTAAAATCTCTTCAACAGATGTGATAAAATTGGAGACGTAAAATAATAAATGTAAATCTTTGTCTCCATTATATGCTTAAAACTTGATCTTTTAAGAAAAGGCTAGAAAACCTCTTTTTAAGCTGGGTAAGATTTTTAGGATAGAAAAACGCCTATAACATACCTTAAAATTTTATTAAGAGGCACTCTTAGTGCTTACACTGTCACGGAGTAAAATTACATTTAAGTTTAATAGCTTTTTTATGCTCCTTAAAAGAAAAATTTTTAGATTTAAAGAGGTTTTGTAAGATAAGTTGCCTGTATGAACCAAAAATGTTATTATTGTGATTATTAATTTTAAGTTAACTATGGCCTATACAAGAGAACAATTAAACGAAGCAATTCAAGCGAAAAATGGTTTTGTAAAAGAATGTTTTGAACTTGGCCCAGCAATGGTATTTATGCTAGTACTATCTTTAGGAACAGCAGTAGGAACAGTAACAGGAATTGCAGCTGGTATAGGAACTCTTACAGGTTTAGCTCTAAGTTATGTTAATTTATCACCTTTCATTGCAGGTGGAATCATTGGTTCTGTTATACCGTTAGTATTGTTTGTAATCGATGCTTGTTATAGTTTCAGACCATGGTTATCAAATAAAGAAGTCATGTCCTCAAAGCATCAACAAATTTTAACAGAATATTACAATAGCACTGAGTATAAAGTTAAGAGTTGTGTCAGGCATATTGCTAATATTGCTGTGTCCTTTGGAATCGGAGCAGGACTAGTTGCTCTTGGACTTACATCACCTGCAGCTATATGTGCCGTAACTCTGGTAGCAGCTTTAGCTGTTTTGTATCTTTTAGGTTTTGTGATCGATAAGGTAATTGAGTGCTTCTTTCCAGATGGAAGTGGTAAACAGCCAGATAGCTTAGTTAGTAGTACGAAAGTTGATAATGCTGATAAAAGCCATAGTCCTAAGCAACCACAGCCTTGTTAGGGCATCTATACAGGAACAATGGACCTGAATTTTACAGTATGTGAAAGAGAATGCAAAAGTAGTAAAACAGCTACACAAGTTAAGATTGAAAGGACTGTAAAGAAAACCTTAAAAAATACGTTTTTAAGTAGGTAGTCGCTCAACCAGAGAACGTTTCTTTTTTGAGATCACAAAGGGGCTCTAAAAGGTAAGAAAAGGGTACTAAAATAGGATTTCCGGTTTTTGGGATTTCGGGATTTTTGGCAAATTTGGAAACGCATAGTACGTTACACCTAAGATATTAAAGTTCTATGTTTCCTGATTGTCTTATATGCAAAAATCTTGCATTTCCATCATTTTAAATTTTACATTTTGGAAACGGTTCAAACCCGCCAGTCTGGCTGATTTCAGATTTCCGAAAATCTTATATATGTATATAATATATGTAAATATTATATACATAATAAATATAAATATAAATAAATATAAAAATATAAAAGCTATAAAAATAAAACTATGAATATAAAGCTAATTAAGTTATAAGCTTAAGCTATGAGCTATAAGGGGGAGAGAAAAGAAAAAAACTTGTTACAAGGTGGTAAAAACGTGATAGCCATTTAAAACGATTTAGAGGGCATTTATAGAGCCACTTGTAATTAGATATGGGGGGTTTGGTTTGTATAGTTTTATTCAAAGATCGTCTGTAACACCCTTTAAAACTCGAATATGAGCATGGATATTGATGAACAAACCTAGTAGGAATTTACACAAGTAAGTTTTAATACGTTTTTTAAAACTACTAATGACTTTAGGTGGGCTTGACTACCCTCACCCAAAGAGCCTCTGTAACAAAATCCAAATAACCCATTGAATGTGGTAGCTGAAATGTTTGAAAGATATGCTTTGCAATTGGCATGAATATTAAAATACTTTAGTTAGAGTTTTTATAAATAAAAGCTCAACAATCTGAAACCTACAATTGAGAGATTGTTGGTCTTTTGGCATGGAAGTACAAAAACTATAAAAAAAATTCAAGTTTTTGCATTTTTTTTGGACGAATTTGCGATTCGTTACGTATATATATGTACACGTTTATTTATACCATGTCTCTAGGTAAAAATTTCCAATTGTATAACGTTTTAAACTACAGCGTTTTGGTAGCTTTATGGTAGGTGAAATAAGTTGTTCAAGAGTGGATTGTTCAAAGTGGGTTGGTCTGCCTCCCGAAATTACCATGCAGGATTGGCTCTTGCTACTGGTAAGCCCTGGCTCAATATGAATGTGAAACAATTTTAAGAACGAACAAAATTGATATTGCTAAGACACTTCTTAAGCACGGTGCTAAAACTGAAGAGTTTAACTGTCTTAAAGAGATAAAACGTATTAGTAAGAGTGCGGTAGAGGCGCTCTTACCATATATACCTTATAGGCAAAAGATATTACACTATATTGTGGAAAAAGCTTGCAAGGATCCTAGTTGGATAGAATGTCTTGAAAAAGTTTTATCAGAATCTAATTCAAACACTTCAATGTCAGCTATAAATGTACATATTATGAATGATCATAATAAGACTCCTTTAGATGTTGCGTGTGAACTGGATAACCTTAATGTTGTAAATATGCTTTTAGAGTACGGAGCAGATCCTAATGTATATCATAGTGATTCACCACTGTATTATGCTTTAAGAACAAACAAAGTTAACTTTGTTGAAGCGCTCCTTAAGTACGGTGCTGAAACTGATTACCTAGACTACAGAGGTTTTAGCCGTAGTACAATAGAAATGCTCTTACCATACGCATCTGATAAGCAAAGGATGTTTCACTATATTGTGAAAAGTGCCTGCAAGGATCCTAGTTGGATAGAATGTCTTGAAGTTTTATTAAAATATAATTCAGACAGGGAAAATCGAATTATAGATGTGAATAGGAGAAATGGTCAAAGTGACACTCCTTTATGTGTTGCGTGTGAGTTAGGCAACCTTAATGTTGTAAATATGCTTTTAGAGTACGGAGCAGATCCTAATATACGTGGTATCTCGTTTGTACCATTGCATATTGCTATAAAAGAAAACAATATTGATATTGCTAAGGTACTTCTTGAGCGTAGTGCTGAAACTGATGACCTAGACTACAGAGGTTTTAGCCGTAGTACAATAGAAATGCTCTTACCATACGCATCTGATAAGCAAAGGATGTTTCACTATATTGTGAAAAGTGCCTGCAAAGATCCTAGTTGGATAGATTTTCTTAACGACGTTTTGTCAAAAGATAATACACACGACCCAACATCCGCTATAGATGTAAATATTATTGGTGATTATAACAAGACTCCTTTATATATTGCATGTGAGCTAGGCAACCTTGATGTTGTAAATATACTTTTAAGGCACGGTGCAAATCCTAATGTACATGGTACTTCGTGTATACCGCTGCATATTGCTATAAAAGAAAATAAGATTGATATTGCTAAGGCACTTCTTGAGCATGGTGCTAAGGCTGAAGAATTAAACTCTCTTGAAATCATAAAATTTAGCAGAGGTGTAGTGGAAATGCTCTTGCCTCATTTATCCAGTACAACAAAAAATCTGATGTTGCATCATATTGCTGCGGGTGACAGCATGGAAACTAATCACGATATTGAGATTGCAAAATTACTGTTGGGGGCAGGTGTTGACCCTAAGTTTTGTATTCAGGCAGGAATAGGGAAATCAAGTTCCAGCGCATTACACTGTGCTAAGTTAAAGGGAAAAGGTAAGCTTGTAAAATTATTTAATGGACGCGAAGAGAACTCAATTAACAATGATTTACATTGTGTTCAGCAGCCTATAACAGATAATACAACACATAACTCTCCACAAAAACAGTCCTCAAGAGGAAAATGGATGATTATAGTTCCAGCATTATTGTGTAGTGCTATGGGTGCTACGCTGGCTACAAGGGGAATTATACCTGAAATTGCTGCTATTGGAATAACTGCAACAGTTGTGCTATCAGGAATTACTGGTGCTGTGGTAGGTGGCGTAGCAGGATATCTTGTTGATGTAACAATAAGTCAGTGCTGCAGTAATCAGCAGCGTGCAACTTAGTTAGCACATTGGTATCGATTATCTAAGTATTACTTGTACTAGGACGTGAAGAGCTCAGTGATTGGTTACGCGATATTGGGTGTACTTTATC
This sequence comes from Wolbachia endosymbiont of Ctenocephalides felis wCfeJ, assembly GCF_012277315.1. NCBI lineage: Bacteria > Pseudomonadati > Pseudomonadota > Alphaproteobacteria > Rickettsiales > Anaplasmataceae > Wolbachia > Wolbachia endosymbiont of Ctenocephalides felis. The sequence continues at coordinate 1,049,785 of NZ_CP051157.1, forward strand.
CTCAAATGGATAAAAACTCACAGCATGCACTCAACAATTTGAATTACACCTTCTGTCCTAGTCCAGAACGTTCATTAGATGTATCAGAGAGCTTGCTACTAACCTTCTCACAAAACTTGCCAGTACCATAACCTACCAACGCACCAACTACTGCAGATAGCAGTACCCGAAGAAACGAAAGATATGGAGAAATTTACCGCTCAGCCTCTTTTGAATCTAGAATAATTGGCATCTTTGAGGTCTTTTACGCTATTAAACTCATAAATTCATTTCTCTGGCTTTTTAGGTCGCTTATAGAGGCGATTGAGATGAGATATAGAAAAGGAGGTCCAAAGCCCCAAACTCCTTTCTCAGATCATCTCTGGCGTTCATTTTTTTCTTTAACATACCCAAAAGTTTTGAAATGTAAAAAACTTGAATATTTTCTCAGAATTGTGTATAATTATTAATGGTTTTTCACTTGACTTCTTATGGCTTTGTCAAAGTTTTTAGATCCTAAAAATAATTATGCCTTCAGGCGCATCTTTGGTACTGAAACCAATAAAGATATACTCATTCATTTTCTCAATGATGTTCTAAACCTCACTGGTGAAGCTAAAATAAAGGATGTAAAGTTTCTAAGTCCCATTCAAAACCCTGACATTGCTGCTAAAAAGGAGAGTATTGTCGATGTACTCTGTAGAGATTCTTCAGGTGTTCAGTTCATATGCGAGATGCAGGTCGCTAGAACCACTGGTTTTGAAAAACGCGCTCAATACTATGCTGCTGGAGCTTATTTTAGCCAAGCCGGAATAGGTGACAAATATCATGAACTTAAAGAAGTTATCTTCATTGCCATCACTGATTTTGTTCTATTTCCTAATAAATCAGCCTACAAATCAGATCATGTTACTCTTGATAAGATTACTCACGAACATGACCTGAAGGACTTTAGTTTTACTTTCATAGAATTACCGAAGTTTCCAAAAACAAAAGAGGATCAATTAGAAAATATAGTAGAAAAATGGATATATTTCTTTAAGTATGCAAGTGAAACGAGTGAAGAGGATCTAAAGAAAATAGTAGGAAGTGATGAGATTATTGGCAGAGCGTATAATGAGTTGATAGAGTATAATTGGACTAAGGAAGAGCGGGATATATATCGACAGGCTAAGAAAAATGAGGATGATAATGTATCTTGCCTCAACCAGAAATTTAATGAAGGTAGGGCAGCAGAAAAGATAGAAGTTGCTAAAAACTCACTTAAAGCAGGTGTCTCTGTAGATGTTATCGCTCAAATTACCGGCCTTTCAGTAGATGAAATAAAACAACTACAAAAAGAAATTACTTAATGCCCTGGCGATCTCTTTAACTGCTTGTCCACGGTCACGCTGCTAAAATGAGATTCAGGTCCACCAGTTTTTGCTTCTGAACGAATAACACTAGTAAGAGCAACAGTAGCAAGTACATGATTAATCGCTCCTTTAGCCAACTCTGATAAAGATTGTTTTAGCTTCCGCGTTTGCTCTGCTTCTTCAATTTCACGTCTTGAACCTATAAAAGGAATTACTTTGGTTGCTTGCACTACTTCCTTCATATTCTGACCTTTCTTTAAACTATCAAGATAATCTCTAGCTGTCATACTTATTTCTTTTCTATCTAAGTGCTCTTGAAATTTTTTACTACTTAAATTCATATCAGCATTGATAAGTAATGGTACACCGCCTCCTATGTTAATTTTAGTGCCAAAGTCATATAGCTGTACTCTGGATATCTCTTGGCCATTAAACTTAATAAGACCAAGCTCCTTGTCCTGCTCTGCCAGAAGTTGACGCTCTGTTTTGATTTCTTTTGCTAAAATTTGCTTATCCTTATCAGACAGTAAGCTGTTAGCTCTAGCAACATCAAAGTGCTCAACAAGCAGACCCTTTTCTCCCATTTCATAGCCAGCAGATTTTATTCCTTTTTCTACAACTTGCATCAGTTGATCAATACTTTTCAGTCCAGAAACAAACGCTGCATTGCTATCAAAATAGGCATAATTATCACCTTTTCTATAAATTGCAACAACGTGGTTACTTGTAACTAGATGAATAGCAAAATCACCTTTAATTCCAGCTATATAATCTGATAGTTCGCTCAACATCTTATGATCCTGAGTACGAATTAAGCTTGAAGGTAAACTATTCGTAGTAGAATCTTGTTGTCTTTCAAAGCTACTCAGTAATTTACTAAAAGCAAAAGCTTCCCTTTCCTCTCTTTTTGATACCTGTTTGCCCTGCGCTATACGCTCATAAATTTCGGCTGAAGCTTTTAGATTACTTACAAAAGATTCACCACTTCGTGATAATAAAGCCTGGGATAAGCCACGAGTAATAGCAATACACTTGCCTTCAAATTTAACATTCCTTGCCGCAAAAGAAGGGAGATAGAGGCCTTGTTCTAGAGATTTTACCTCTGAATTTGGAATATAACTAGAAACAAACTTAGATAGATATAAAAATGTTTTTTGTTGCTTTTCATAACATTGAATATTACACTTTTTTCTCTGTGCCCGTTTTATATAACACTCCTTTAAAAAGTTAACAACTTGCCGATTCCCTGCTAAATCTAGAGAGGTTGTACCATCTTTAGTGGTTTTCTTAAAATTGGCTCCATTATTGACTAGATACTTTACTATTTCTAATCTGCCTTTTAAAGCAGCCAAATGAAGAGGCGTCATGCCATCTTTATTAGCTGCATCTAGATCAGCCACGTTATCAACTAGATACTTTACTATTTCTAATCTGCCTTCTAAAGCAGCCCAATGAAGAGGCATCATGCCATCTTTATCAGCTGCATTTAAACTAGCTCCGTTATCGACTAGATATCTTACTGTTTTCAATCTATCATCCTTATCGAAAAGATCAATCATAGCAGCCAAGTGCAGAGGAGCCCTACCATCTTTATCAACTACATTTAAATCAGCTCCTTTGTCAACTAGATATTGTACTACTTCCAGTTTTCCATATTGAGAAGCCAAATGAAGAATAGTTCTATTAAGCCAATCAGCTACATTCAAATCAACTTTTTTATCTTCGATTAGATATTGCACTATTTCCAGTCTACCCTTTGCAGCAGCTAGATGAAGAGGAGTTCTGCTAAAATAAGTGATAGTGGCTGCTCTACTCTTCGAAGCAGTAAAAAAGAGAGTGTGGCCGATAGAGATAGTAGCTGCATTCAAGTCAGCTCCTTTGTCAACTAGATATTGTACTACTTCCAATCTGCCATTATAAGCAGCTAAATGAAGTGGGGTCATTCTATTATGGATGTCAGCTATATTTAAATTAGCTCCTTTGTCAACCAGATATTGTACTGCCTCTAGTTCTCCTTCTTGCGAAGCACGATGTAGAGGTACCCAACCGCTTCTATCTTTGTCATTAATATTGGCTCCTTTACTAACAAGGTATTTTATTGCTCCTAAATCTCCTTCTCTAGCAGCGTCATGTAGAGAAGTATAAGTAGGACTTTTTCTTTCTGTACTAGCCAATATATCCACAATTTCTGTGAGTCCTTTTTCTTTAGCAATATTTGAAGGTGTTTTACCGTGATTGTCCTTTGCATCAATATTAGCGCCTTTCTCCGTAAGAAATTTTACAACTTCTGGATTACCAGCCTCAATAGCATAATGTAATGCTGTCCAGTTTATTTCATTCTTATGTATGTTAATAACCCTGTGAGCCACTGAACCACATTTTTCTATCAGACTTCTTATTTTTTCTAGACTATTGCATTCAATAAACTGAACTAACTTAGTATATAGTTGCAACTTTAAATCTTCCGTGTAATTATCTCTTTTATTTTGATCAGATAACGTATCATATGCAGCTTGTAGCCTTTTAAAAGTTCCATCCAAATTATCTAACTCCTCTTCTTCTACTTCTGATAGATCATCATTTTTTCTTTTTTGCGATAGGTAGTTATACCTTACTATTTTTTCTGGTGGCAACCTATCTGGGTGGTATTTTAGAGATAACGCTTTGTACGATTTTGTTATTTCACTTAGAGTGGCATCTAATTTTACACCTAATATATCATAGTGATCTAGCATTTCTACCTCCTATTTTAAAAATATTCCTCTGTGTTTATACCAAAACAAACAATATAATGCAATAAAAAGTATTAATGGAAATTATTTTGCACTATAGATTGACTGCTATAGCTAACCTAATTACTTGGTAGATACCGTCTCGCCAGTCAACAAGAAAATTATGAAAATTGGATCTAAATTGCCTAAGCTGTATTGTAAAATCAAAAAATACTACCAATTCACGCCTTGTATAGCGGTATACAAGTTATAGTTATGTTGATAAGTAAATTGGTTTATACATATAAGACAGCAGAAATTTACTTATCAACATATACACTAACCAATTACATTCAATAAATTTGTATATGATACCATTTTACATAAGATAAAATGGAAGCATCTTTTGATTTTAAATTATTAAACCTTCAGTCAACCTCCTAGCTCTGTAGTTTTTGATATGATCAGGATTAAAAGCACTTTTGGATTTTAAAGTACCGAAGATAATATGCAGAAGTTTACGCATTGCAGCACCAACGATGGCCATATTATGCTTACCCTTTTCCTTTAATTTTTGGCAAAAACTCATAATGATAGGATTGTGATTCTTAGCTACTATGGCAGGAAAGAACAAAGCCTTTCGTAATGTTTGTGAACCTGATTTACTTAACCTGGGTTTGCCATATACAGATGAACCTGACGTTATATTTCGTGGTGTAACTCCTGCGTATGCTGCCAATTGTCTAGCATCTCTAAAAGCCTCCATGTCAGGAACTTCAGCTAAAATAGCTATTGCTGATTCTTCTCCTATGCCTGGAATAGTCAATAGAAGTTGAAAATTTTCCAACAATTCTTTGTGCTGCTTTAATAATTCACGTATGGAGTCTTTTATTGTTTCTATTTTTTGAGCTATATTTATTGCAAGGTCTTCCCAAGCATTTGCAACTTCTTTAGGCAGTCTCTCTTTGTTTTCTAGATGATTATTCATTAATGTCAATTCATCTTTTAACGCAGCCAAACAACGATAAAGATGTCTTAATTTTTTCAATTCAGGAGAAGGCGGTGTCCAGCGTGAAGGCTCCTGTCTTTGGCAATAATCAGCAATAATTTCTGCATCAATCTGATCATTCTTTTGTCGTGCAAGCTTACTCCTCGCATAAGATTTAATGCAATAAGGATTGACAACACTAACAAAATGTCCAGCATTATGCAGAAATTCAGCCAAAGCTTCGCTATAACAGCCAGTAGCTTCCATACAAGCTTTCACTTGTTCTACGTTATGTTTTTGTAGAAAGTTCAGTAGACCTTGAAATCCGCTATCATCGTTTTTCAAGTTCCTTCTCCTAGTTTCACGTTTTCCTTTTTTACTTATAAATGAGAGACAAACATCAAAGCGATCTTTTGATACATCGATGCCCAAAAAGTTATTGATCATATATAACCCCATACGTTACCATTAAAAATGAAAAGTAAGGCTAGTCTTGTGGATACAGAATTAGAACCATTTAGGTCTTTCTACGATACCGTCCAGCCTCTACTTTTGAGAAGGGAACTCTTACCTTGCTAACAGATTTTATATCTAAGGGCTATAACAGAGTTCTTCCCTTCTCCATCTAATGCTTAAGCTTAAAACATTAGATGCTTTCTTCAAGATACAAGAGCATTAGCAAATAATGAGCATCTAAGTAACACTCAAGGAATAGTAGCTAGAAACGAGAAGCCAAGGAGTTTTATGAGTGACGTCTCTTCTCCAAAAAGCTTCAGTGCTATTAATCAAAAGACTGTCGGCTATTTAAGATAAAAAAGCTGTCAAAGCAAATTTGTTGAAAGTAGTATGGAACAATATACATTTAGAGCAGATAATAAAGATCCGATTTATAAAAAGCTACTCAAGCTTCCTACTGCATATTACATACTCAAAAGAAATGGTGATGCATACACTATTGAATCACATATTGGTACAGCCAAAGTGCAGAATGCTATTGACTTAAATTTAAGGAAGAAGGGTGATAAAATAGTTTTATGTGAAAAAAACTTACCTCTGAAAGCAAAAAAAGGTAATGAAGAAAAAGACCTTATTATAGAACAAGAAGCTACGATAGGTGGAAGTAGGGATAATATTATAGAAGAACTCAGATCCTATGAAGTACGCACTGCATCTGGAAAAATAACAGGTGTTATAGGTTCTTATTACCTCAAACTAATACCTAATAAATGGGAATTGAACTTTATCAATTTTTATGGTGAAAATGATCCAGTACTAGAAAAAATCAAGAAAGAAAAGGGCGAACTTTATTTTACAATAAAAGATAATGATATAGATTGTTCTAAGACTATCTATATATCAGATAAAAATGGAAGACCTATTACAGTATATGGTGACAATCAGTACACATTGAATACATGTGATCCTTTAACAATAAGTGATATATCAACAATAATAGACAGCTTAGAGCCGAAATTTACTTTGCAAAAGGGAGAAGAATTACGGGATAATACTTATAAAGCAAATATTGCCTTGGATGATAAGGTAATAGCCACTCTACCAAAAGTAGGTTACTACATGCTTGATGATCAATTAGTCATACGCAATCATGTTACGCAAGAGACAGTGGTCATTCCCAGCGATTTCCATTATTTAAAAGTTATCAAATTTGGTGATAATGATTACAAACTAACTTTTTGTAATGTTCTTGGTAATGAATTCTTTGAGTATAAAAAATATGATCCACAGTACTCAAATGTTCCAGATGAATACAAATTCATAAGCTTAAGTTGCACAAAAAAAGAATACAATCCCAGTCTTGGGGAACTACTTAGCCATCGACCATCATTCTTTATTGCAGAAGGGTCTCTTGAACTAGGTCCAGATTTAGATAAACATGTGGCTGAGGTGTTCGAGTTAACACCTGCTGGAAAAGGCAGAAAAATGGCCATATTAATCGATGAATTTGGCTATTTTAATCAAGATGGCATGTTTATGCATTGTAATTACCATACAGGAAGCAAATATCAAATTTATGATCCTGCTGAAATTGATAAAGAATATAAGATAACAGACGCAGATAATGAGTTTTACCTAACAAAATACAACGATATGATCCTTCACACTATTCCGGAGCTTATAGCCTCTTAAAGTTTCTCAATTTCACTAGTAGCCAGCCCTGTAAATTTAGCGATGGTTTTGATGTCCATTTGATCGGTGCCTATATACACAGTAACATGCTAATAAATCTTACTTTTTTAAACTTTATAGTGCATAAAAGAAAAAAACGACCGCCAGAGACAACTCTACAATCGCATTTAAGGCTTTAGGTGTAGGTTTGGATCATCCTTTCACAACTACCTCTGTAACATGCCTAAAAAGGCTAGCGAATGAATTCATAGATTTAACTGCTATAAAAAGCTTTAAAAATACCTGTTTTTAGTGTAGTAGATCAACCTCTCAAGAAAAACGAGCGTTAAAACTCAAATGCGATATCGCGAGGACGAGCTTGTCGATCCCCTACATTTTGACATAATAGAGAACCTAAAGTTTAACGTCAACATTTAGTAGAAATTTCATATTAACCTGTGTAATGTTTATTTTTGTGAAAAAGAGTGGCCACTGGTAATAATAGCTATAATAAGCATACTATTCTTGCAAGATACAAAATAGCCGAAAATATAAGAAGCTGGATATTAAAGCGAAAATATACTGTAAAAGATTTATCAAATAAAACAGGCATAGGATACTACACGCTACTTAGGTATGTACAAGGAAAATGTGGCATTCCAACTGGAGAATTAAAAAAAATAGCAAGTGCTCTAGATGTCAGAAGCCTATTCCCTAAACGCAAAATGCTAAAAGAGAACGGTTTTGGTAAGGTTAAAGACCAAATAATGTATAATTTCATGGGAAGGTACACACAAACAAGAGAGCGAGAGTCACGTAAAGCAATCTATGCATTAACACAATCTGTCCGAGCTCAAAAAGAAAGCAATGCAAAAACAGCAAGAATAAAAATGGCAAGGAATATGCTTGAAGTAGGATTTTCTGCTGACGTTATCTACCAAGCAACCGGTTTATTAGCTGATGAGTACAATAACAAAGAGAAAAAACCACCCAAGCGTCAAGATGAAGGAGAAGAGATAAAAAAGTGGAGGATAATACGAGGATATACACAAGAATATTTAGCGGGAAAGCTAGGTGTATCAAGTTCAAAAATATATAACTGTGAACAGGGAAATGTTATCATTTTAGGTGAAACATTACATGAAATAGCAGAAGAATTATCAAAGGATGCGGAAGACCTAATGCATGAACCAACAAAAAAAGATTATTATGATGAAAGTTTATTTGGCAGCTTATTATCAGACTACTCTGGTACAAAGGTCGAAAAAAACGGACCAGTATTATCATTTGGAAGAATAAATTTCTTCAGTTCTAGAGGTCCACTAGTTGAAATTATAAATAGCTATCTACGGAACCATTATGAACAAGCTTTCAGCAATGACATATATCGTTTAGATGTAGCTATACTTGGAGAAACAGAGCCTCACACAAAGAGTTACAAATGCGTCTACGAAAGAGGTCATCAATGGTACAACTTCGAAACACTGTATCCTCTACCCCAAAGTTTACTACCAGAAATTAAATTTGCCAAAGCCGAAATAGTATTATCGGATAGTTGGAACTTAGGTGAAATAAATGCTTGCTTTCCAGTTGCTAGCGTAGAAGAAGAAGGTAACAAATTTATATTGGGAAGTGATAGGCTATCTCAGCAACTATGGAATTTAAAATACAAACCAATTTTAGAAAGGTTCAGTGTTACCTATAATTACACAGCAGCAAACCATACCAATCAAAAAATTATAAGATATGGTATAGCAAAACACTACATTCATTTTAAAAACGATTTAGATTCAAAACAAAAAGATCCGATCCACGAGTTAGAAAATTACATTTTAGTATTTTATTCCGGAGTCCTCACCTGGCACGAACATCGTCATTTGAATAGAAAATGGGTGGAAAAACAGATTGTTTGTTTAATAAAGTAGGTATATGTATTTACATCTTAATAATCTCGCTAATATTTAGTTAAATAACAAGGTAAATTAACGAAAAAAAAACTTGCATTTCCGATATCAAAACAGGTATAACTGAAGAAGCACTGGGTAAACATAATAAATTTACCTCTTGCTAAAGTTGGCCAAATTAGGCAGTTTTATGTTTTAATTATTGATGGGGTAGTTATGAAATCCAGAAAAATGAAAAACTGAAAAAGGAACTTATAGGTTTGCTTTTTACCTAATATGTTAAATATATGTATTTATATCTTAATACAGCGTTTTATGCATGTTGTGTAAAAAAAAACCCGTTTCCATGCCAAAAAGGCCATAAGTTAAATAAGTGCAGGTAAACAAAAGAAATTTGCCTGGAACTGAAAAATAATAAATTGAATAGTGGGGTATGTTATGGTAAAATATAATCAAAAAAATAAAGATACTTTTAGTAGGTATTTAAAAATATTATTAGAAGGTCAATTTGGTGATATTAATGAAAAAGACTCAAGGGGTCTTGCGATATTACATCAAGCAGCTGAACTATCAGACGCAGAAGGAATACAAGCGCTGATAGCAAAAGAAGCTGAAGTAAATATCAAAAGTGATATGGGGGATACTCCCTTACACCTAGCCGCATTGCGTGGAGAGGTAGAAAATATAAAAGCTCTGATAGAAAAAGGAGCAGAGGTAAATATAAGAAATGATAGCGGGGATACACCGTTACATGAAGCAGCAATAAATGGGGAGGTAGAAAGCATAAAAGAACTAATAAAGGGCGGAGCAGAAATAAATGCAAAAAACGATGGGGGATGTACGGCATTACACCGTGCAAGCTTTATGGGGTACGAAGAAGCAGTAAAAGAATTAATAAGTTCAGGAGCAGATGTTAATATAAAAAGGACTCCTTTACATGATGCAGCACTTATGAGAGAAGTAGGAAACGTGAGAACAATACTAGAAGTAGTAGAAAATGTAAATGAGAGAGACGAAAAAGGATGTACCCCATTACATCTAGTATGCTTAAGAGCAAAAGGAGAAAAAGAATTAAAAATAGTAAAAGAATTAATAAGGAGGGGAGCGAACACGAATGTACTATGTAATATAGGAAAAACACCAATGGATTATGCTAGACACAATCAAGAAATAATGGAGGTATTAAAAACAGCAGAAATAGTAAATAAACAAAGGGAATATATTAAAAAAAGCAGCAGATTAGCAAAAGAGGAGGTAGAAACTATGGATGAGTAAAAGAGTAGCTGCAGCCTTTTTAAAAACTTAGGAGGGCTGTAGCTAGCATAACAGTTGCATTTTTTGCATAAGGGCAGCTGATAAATGAATTTATGTAAAAAGGGAGCCAAAATTGGAAAAATAAATGGATAAATTCGCTTAACTCCCTAAATTATAGGGAAAAAGAGCTCTTTTCTATTTGTTCGATTATCAAAGAAACTTGGTATAAGGCTCCTGAAAATATTTACAGGAGAAAAATCATGCAAAAAAGAACATTTACTATTCACCGTCATTATGAACCAGATGAGTCATCAGATAAGTGTTTATCAGGTGCTTATGAAATAATAATAAGACGGATGATTGAAAGAAAGCAAAAGGAATCTTTAAATAAAAAGGAGGTAGAAAAAAATGACAATAGTGGCCTTGTATGCAAGAGTTTCATCGCAACTCCAAGCGCAGAAGAATACAATAGAGAGTCAAATTGCAGAGCTTGAGCGTAGAATTGCCCAAGACAATCATAAGCTACTAGATGAGAATAAATTTGAGGATAATGGCTTTACTGGGTCAAACTTAGAGCGAGAGGGTTTAAAAAAGTTACTTAGTAAAGTAGAAGAAAAAAAAATTAATAAGATATATATTCATTCACTTGATCGCTTGTCACGTGACGGTAGGGATCAAAGAAATATAATAGATAAATGCAAAAGTGTAGGAGTAGACATAATCTCTTTAGATTGTAAGATTGAAGATACTCCATCATCTAATTTGCTAGTGGATATAAAAGGAGCAGTAGCAAGGCATGAACTTGGAGTAACATCAGAACGATGTATGAGGGGAAAAATTCATAGGGCAAGCAAAGGGTGTGTGAGTGTAATGGGCCATAGGTCTTTTGGTTATTACCTTATAAAGCATCTAGACAGAGAAAAAACAAAAATTGAAATAAATGAAGAGGAAGCAAAAGTAGTGAAAGACCTATTCAAGTGGATAGGTTTAGAAAGAATAAGTTTACACAAAGCTGTACAACGACTACAAGATAGGTGCATTCTTTCTCCTACTGGCAAAGAAGTATGGAGCAAATCTACAATTAGTAAAATATTGAGAAATAAAGCATACAAAGGAAAAATGGAATTTGGTAAGACAAAGGTAGGAGCAATAAAACAAGAAATAAGAGCAAGGTGGAAAATACGGCAATTGAACTTTTCTGTTTATAGTACAGATGAAAAGGATCGGATAAAAATACCAGTACCAAGGATAGTTGAAGACGAATTATTTAATATAGTACAAAAACAACTTGATGAAAATAGAGAGAGAGCAAGAGTACGACAAAGTGGAAAAAAGCATTTATTACAAGGACTAATAGCATGTGGGTATTGCAAATATAATTATTATATAGCAAGAAATGCTATAGGAAGCAGATACTATCGTTGTAGTGGAATAGATGCAAATCGTTTCGGTGGGACCAGGGTATGTAACAGTAAATCAATCAGAGCAGAGATACTAGAAATAATTGTATGGGACGAAATAAAAAAGACACTAAAGGGTCCAGATGCAATTGCAAGGGAGTATAAACATAGGCTTTTAGAACATAAAAATGGACAACCAAATGATGAGCTTGAAAAAGAAAGAGGCAAATTAGAACAAGGTATTAAAAGACTAGCTTATGTTTATGCTCGAGGACACATAAGCCAGGAGGAATATGACCAAGAAGTTGAGGGAATGGAGAAGAGGCTAAAAGTAATTAGAGAGCAGCAGGAAAAAATGGTCGATGAAAAGGAGCTGCAGAGGAAATTAGATTTTACCATAGGTAGTATAGAAGGCTTTGTCTCTGGGATTAGATCAGAACTTGATCAAGCAGATTGGGAGACTAAACTAAGTATAATTCTATACTTAGTGAGAAGCATTAAAATTAACCACGATGATATGCGCATAGTGTTTCGATTTCAAGAACTGGCTATGGAAATGCAAAAAAAAAATGTGCTACATTATAATAGGATCCCAGTGTCGGAGCACTGGGATGACATTATTAAGCTACTCGGGTGACATTGTTGGGCCATTCAGATGACAAAAAGACATATGGGAATGACATCCACAACCCTGTCATTTCAGCGCATGACGTTGGAATTCAGTGAAAAAGTGGATCCCAGTGTCGGGGCACTGGGATGACATTATTAAGTAGCACTGGGATGACACCATAAACCCTGTCATTCCAGCACGTGATGCTGGAATCCAGTGAAAAAAAGAATGGATCCCAGTGTTAGCTACTAGGATGACATCGTAGAGGCTAAAGGGATGACACCCGCAAATTACCTGCTGATTGCAATGTTCGTACAACCATAATGCAAGAAGTCTATCACCATTAAGATAAGCCTTATTTTCATTTTTACGCAAAATCGAAAATAAGAGGTTTCTTATGTTTATCCATGCAAATAGATAAGCCTTATTTTCATTTTTATACAGAATCGAAAATAAGAGGTTTTTTATGTTCATCTACGCAAATAGATAAGTCTTATTTTCATTTTTATACAGAATCGAAAATAAGAGATTTTTTATGCTCATTCACGCAAATAGATAAGCCTTATTTTCGTTTTTACGCAAAATCGAAAATAAGAGGTTTCTTATGTTCACCCACGTAAACAGATAAGCCTTATTTTCATTTTTATTTGCTAACGGAGGCTCTTAAGTTGACGCCATTGCCTGAACAGATACATGCACTTTAATTTTTATACTCCCTCATTAACGCAACATAATTTTGTGCTGATTGTCTAATATGTTCAATTTCCTCACTTGACATCTTTTTGAAGAATTTTGCTGGCCTGCCAGCCCATATTTCTCCACTTTTTATCACTTTTCCGTGTGTTACCAGCGAGCCAGCAGCTACCATAGCTTCAGATTCTACAACTGCATGGTCCATCACGGTAGAGCCCATGCCAATGAATGCCCTATCATGTACCGTGCATGCATGCAACATACAAAAATGTCCTATCGTTACCATACTACCAATAATTGTATCACCACCTGGATGTCTATCCACATGAATTACTGTGCCATCTTGAATATTTGTTTCATCGCCTATCTTGATCGATCCAACATCTCCCCTAACCACACAATTAAACCAGATACTCGTATCCCTTCCTATTTCGACCTTGCCTATGATATGCGAACCACCTGCAATGAAGGCACTCTCGTTTATTTTCGGTTCATAATTTTTGTATTTTAAAATGTTTGGGCCCACAATTTTATATATTACATCTACAGTAAAATTCATTATACCATACATATGAAAGTTTTATCTTAATTTCATCAGACCTCTTTCATAACCATCCAAGTAGTCTGTCTCTGTCATTCCAGCGTGTAATGTTGGTTCACTTCCTGGTGCTGGAATCTAGACCTTCCACAACTCGTACAACCGTGCGCTAAGGTATTGGTGATAAAGCAAAAAACTAATAGTAATTAACTACTTTTAACATTATTTAGTAAATTTCTTATTTTTTTTTTACTTTACTAAAGAACCCTTCAGATTGCCGTTGCATATTTGCATTTTCCTCTGCCTCAAATGCTTTCAACAGCTCAATTTGCTTTTTAGTTAAACTTTTTGGGTCTAAAGTCTCAACTGTTACCTGTACATACAAATCGCCACGTACATTTGAATTCATATATGGCATACCCTTTTCTCTACAGCGTAGTTTGGTACCAGTTTGAGTGCCTTCTGGAACCTTGACTTTTATTTTAGCCCCATCAATTGACTGCACATCGATTTCACCACCAAGCACTGCTAGTGTCATTCTGATAGACACCTTGCAATGTAAATCTGCTTTATTTCGAGTAAAGATTTTGTGTGGAGCGATTGTAACGTATACATATAAATCTCCATTCTTTCCACCTCTTGCTCCAGCTTCTCCTTTACCACTTACCCTGACCTTAGCACCCTCTTCTATACCTTTTGGAATTGAAACTGATATATTTACTTCATCTCTTCTGTGCCCATGTCCACCACATTTTTTACATTTATTTTGTATTATTTCTCCTTCCCCATAACATGTGGTACAGGTTCTCTCAATTGTAAAAAAGCCCTGCTGAGTCCTGATCCTACCGCTTCCTTGGCATGTATTACACTGAACTGGCTTGATTGCACCTTCACTGCCAGTACCTTTACATGCGTCACATTTTACATTCGTAACATAATGTATAGGCGCTTTTATCCCTTTAAATGCGTCTTCTAAGGTAATTTCGAGATCATAACGTAAGTCTGATCCAGGTACTCCAGTTGCGCTTTTTTTTGCCCTTGACCTACTTGAGCGACCAAATCCTCCACCAAAAAAGTCATTGAATATATCGCTAAAATCTCCTGCAGAACCAAAACCCTGACCGAAATCAAACCCACCAGAAGCACCTTCATGGCCATAACGATCATAACCCGCCTTTTTTTCCGAGTCAGACAGGACTTCATATGCAGCCGTTATTTCTTTAAATTTTTCCTCTGCTTCTTTGTTACCAGGATTTCTATCTGGATGGTACTTTAGCGCTAATTTTTTATACGCTTTTTTTATCTCATCAATACTGGCATTTCTGTCCACTCCCAGTAGCTCATAGTAGTCTTTTGTGTTCATATACAATAGTTCAGTATTTAACCCTTAAAGATAGGTATTGCATATATCAATTTCAAGTGTAGCTTCCCATGTATTTTAAAAATAGGATGCACCTCACGCTACAAAAAAGAACTCGTCTTACGCCTGGTGGTTAATTTAACAAAATTAGACATATTGAACGTGTTTTGTCAATTTCTTTTTACGTAAAGGGACACACCTAATTGAGAACTTACAAAAAACTTTAGAATGTTAACTGCTTTCTCAACTTGAGCTTATGTTTACAGCGTACGCATTTGTTTGGCGGGTTTCATCTGCTGAACATCATTAAGTGCTGTATTTGCTTTATATGAACAGTAAAACCCTATCTCGCCGGTATTTTCGTCTTTCCTATCTGTGGAATATATTGAACTTTAACTTTTTCATTAAATTTCACTTTTCTCCTCTTCTCTGCTACTTCATCAATAGAACCCTTTAATTTCTCAGGACCAGACAAATTAGTATCAACTTGTTGATTTTTACTGTCAGTATTCAAAACCATATTTCTCACTCATCATAATTAATTTAATCTACTACTAAAAAACGATTATGCCAAGCAAGATTATAAAGTTTTTAGTAAAATGCTAACACAGGCTTTCATTTTCTGATTGATTGTTTAGCAGGACCTCCCTGATACTTCATTTTCGCCTATACTCCTCTTCCCCCACTCCCTCCTTGAAAGAATCTATTACTTTGTGCAAACTTCACCATATCACCACTATTTAAACCTTCCACTGCTTTTGAGATTTCTACTAAAACTTGTTTAGGTAGCATAATCTTTTCAGAAAGCTGATCAGAAAGCTTATGTAGGTTTTTAGGTTTTTCAAAATATCCTTGTTTAATGGCATCATACACTGACAATTCGCCAAGAAAGCACTTTTTTCCTATTTCTTCGTTGCTATCCTTTAATTTCTTTAACTTTTCTTGGTCTCTGACTTCTACTATTACTCGTTCTTTATTCAGTTTGTCAGGATATAATCTTACCTCTAATTCTCCCAAACTAGTAGAAAAAATTAATGCTATATCACTACCATCTGCAAGATCAGTATAATGCCTGTTACCTTCACACTCTATAACCTCTACCTCATCCTTGCCTATCTTTATTATACTCCTGCTATATCCTGTTTTTTCTTGCATTAATCCTAGATCTCTTACTCCCTTTGTAATCTTTGCAGGGCGTACTGCACTGTTTCCCGAATATTCCAAGTAGATAGTGGTATTATCACATTTTGCATCTTTTACCTCTCCAGTAGCGGCACTTCTCGCAACTTTTGCAAACTCTCTAGTGCGACTTACATAGTCTGAATAAGCTTTCTTCATATTATCCTTGTGGTCTTTCAACTCTGATTCTAGTTTATCGATCACAACTATACTATTTAGGCTATATGAAACTGCTCCTCTTGATACTAATGTACATATTATTTTACTAGCAACTTCGGGATTTTTTTCTGATTTAGATTCACTCATCTCTTTTATTCTTTTTACTACACAATCCATGAAACTATACTTGCTTTCGTATATTGCTCCATATAGACTGCCTTGGTGAAGAAAATTAAACCTCACACCATTCGCTATGGCCTCATTTACAAATTGTTGCAATTCCCTCATACTTTGAGCTTTATTTACCTTGTCTAAATACTCCTTCAGTAACTCTTTTTGGTAGGATATTAAATTACCCCAGATAATATCAGATTTTGGTACATCCTCTTCCCCATCTAATCCTTTATAGTCAATTGCTCCTGCTTCCAACAATAAGCTTTCTATTCTTTTGCAAAGAGTTCCATTATTGCATAAAACATTCCTAGCATGTTGAAGAATTTGCGATTTTCCTTCACGATCACGAAGAACTAAACACTTTTTTAAATCCTGATTATTCTTATGTTCACTCAATAACTCTTGTAATTTATTAGGATCAGTTATGTTATTATATAATTTCTCCATTAAATCTTGTTGTTCACCAGTTAAAAAGCACACTTCAACATGATAGTTATGATTTTCAATTGCAATATCTAGTGGTGTTTTTCCTTTTTTATCAGGCACGTTGAGATCTCCTTTGCTAAGGAGAAAACTTATAAATGTACTACAACCAAAACGAGCAGCATAATGTAAAGGCGTTTTCCCTGTATCATCACATATGTTAGGATCAGCCCCTGCTTTCACAAGCGAATTTACACATTCCCCTGCCTCATACCAATCCAGACTTGACATTATATGTAATATTGTTAGCTTAAATTCTCCTCTTTGAAGATTCAGAACTCTTTTCAGATCTCCATTATTTGCGTTCTTACGTAAAAAATCACCTAGTGCTTTCATTTGACTTTCATGCTCATTACGAGCAAGATATGGTATATCTTTAAGCATACTTAGCAATTCTTTGCTTAACTTCTTTTGCTCCTCTGTTAAATCAGATGTCTCAGAAAACCATGGGTGTATTAACTTATCAAATGTGCCTCTTTCTACAACGTCAATGAAAGGGGAATCGCTACGAAGTAGCAATGAATATTTTATCAAGTCATATTCATCATCAACTTGCCCCTGCTTTGCTGGCTTTAAGCTACCATTTTTCATTAATTCAACTAAGGGTTTGAGCATTTTAACACTTTTGCTCCCAAGTAAAGGATCTGCTTTTTTGGCAAGCAAAGATTTTACTATTTTTTCATTGCCCTCAAGAGCTGCCCAATATAGTGGAGTGCGTTCACATTTATCCACTGTGTTAACATTTGCTCCATTATTTATGAGGAGCTTTACTATTTCTATATGGTTCCTATCAGCAGCAAGATGTAAAGGAGCTTTTCCATCTCTATCTGCTGCGTTAACGGTTGCACCTTTTTCTAGAAGTTTTTTTACTATTTCTATTCGACAATGTCGAACGGCACAGTGCAAAGGAATCCAACCACCTTCCTCCATTGCATTAACATTAGCTCCTTCTTCTAGTAGGACCTCAACTGTTTCCGTATGTCCATTCTGAGCAGCATAGTGTAATGGTACTATCTTATTCTTATCTACTGCATCAATATTTGCTCCGTTTTTTAGTAGGGCTTTTACTGTTTCTGTCTCACCCTTCATAGCAGCATAATGTAGTGGTACTAAATCATCTTTACCTAATGCATTAACATCTGCTCCTTTTTCTAGTAGGGCTTCCACTATTTCCATACAACCATTCCGCGCAGCATAATGTAGTGGAGTCGACCCGTCATTTCTTTTAGCGTTAACATTAGCTCCTTTGCCTATTAAAAGCTTCGCTATTGCTGTAAGCTCATCCCCAGCAGCTACAGTTAACAACGTAAATCCACTATCAAACCCATGATTTATATCAAAGCTATTCCCTTCCCATTCCTGATATATGCTTGGGTGTATCCCTAATCCATCTTTTATTTTTTCAATTATATTACTCTCATTTAACTCATTTATTTTGCATAATGCTTCTGATAATAATGACCATACAGATGACATACTTTTACCTCAACTATTTATCTTGCCATACTATAACTAAAAAAAGGTTGGTTCCATAAAAAAATAATAAACTTATTGCGTCACTAATTACATAAAATCCTATATAAGACCATATAAAGCATTTAACAGTTACTGGAGTACCAACTAAAATATTCCCATAATATATTAATAGAAGGGTAAGATGAACTGCAACCAATATGTAAGTAACACTTTAAAAATATCAAACATTACAGTTGATATAAGCAGGCTCGTAAGCTTTTTAGGAAGCATTACAAGATTCAGTTAAAACGAGTAAGAATTGACAACGAAGATGCAAAAGAGTTAGCTAAGTTTTCACACTTTACTTCACTCCTTTTGAAGTTTCTCAATTTCACTAATATGTAGTCCAGTAAATTTGGCAATAATGCTGATATCCATTTTGTCAGCAAGCATTTCTTTGACTACAGCAATTTTAGCCTGTTTTTCCCCTTCCGCAATGCCTTCTTCTCTCCCTTTCTTTATACCTTTTTCTTGAGCAGTCTCAAGTTTGTATTCAAGGATAGCTTCCTCTTTGTAAAGATCCATTATTCTTTCTTCATATGCCGTTAGATCTTTTTCATTCCAGTTAAACCTGTCTAATTCATCATATGCTCTCTTTATTATAGGCGCTTCTCTTGCAATCTTCTTTAGATCTTTTTCAGTGGTTTCTTCTGCATGCTTGAAAAAGTAACACCAGCGTTCTACTATGCTTGTTAATTGCTCTACTTTATTTTTAGGAAATTTAGGTAGTTCAATAAACACAAATTGAAAATCTTGTAAGTCATGCTCATTAGTCTTCTCATCTCTGATGGCATGGCTAGATATGTAATTGGACTTATCAGGAAATAAAACACAATTTGAAATTGCAATAAAGAAGATCTTCTGTAAATTAGCATACTTACCAACTTGTCTTGAGTAAGCTTTAGCAGCATAATATTGAGCGCGTTTTTCGAAACCTTTATCACGAGTAAGCTGCATTTCAACCACAAATCTGTTGCCAACAGAATCCTGACAGAGAACATCAACTATACTTTGTCTCTCAGAGGCAATTTCAGGATTCAAAATGGTGCTGATAAATTCTATTTCTTGTATAGTATTAACTTCAGTACACCCTAGAATATCATTTAAAAAATGGATAAGGATCTTCTTATTTTTTTCAGTACCAAAGATTTTCTTGAAGGTTAAGTCCAATTTTGGATCGAGAAATTTAGAAAAAGCCATAACAAATGAACTTAAAAAGTATTAATAATTATACAATATTCTGTAGAAAGATTCAACCTTTTTACATTTTGGCCCCTAAGAAATTCTCTGAACTGACAATGGTAAGAGCGTTCTAAGATCTTAATTTTGTATAGCATGCCTTTCCCCTTTCTCCTGAAACTAAAATCTATATACTTAACCCTAGAAACTTTGAAATAAAATGCGATCTAGTATTAGGCAATTATTTTGCTACATAAAACCTAATCTACATTATTTCATTATAGCTTTTATTGCAGTTCTACTTTCCGCTTTAACGATTCTCCTTTTTGGTAGAGGTTTGAGCAGCATAATTGACTCTGGAGCAGAGCACAATTTTACTACTAAATTAGTAGTCACTATATTTATAGTTTTAGCTATTTCTCTCACTGCATTTATTAGACTTTATTTCATTGGAATTGGTAGCGAGAAAGTTATTGCAAGAATCAGGTATGACTTATATAGCAGTATTACCGATTTACAACCAAGTTTTTTCGAGAATACGGGTGTACAAGATGTTATCTCAGCGCTAATTACTGATACCTCTGTGCTACAATCGATAATAAATAGCAGCTTACTCACCATATTGCGAAATTTCGTAATACTGATTGGTAGTGTTGCCATGCTATTATATACAAATATACACCTAACTGCATATGCAGCCGCAATAATACCTATACTACTCATTATCATGACTTCACTTGGAAAAAAGGTACGCAATTATGCACGCTTTGCTCAAGATAAATTAAGTGAGCTTGCATCACTTAGTGAGGAAAACTTTAGGTCTATAGTAACCATCAAGTCGTTTGTGTTGGAAGAAAATGAGAAAATTCGTTTTAAAGAACACTTAAACTCAGTATCAAAATCATACATAAGGTTAGTACTCTTGCGCGCTATTTTGGTCACTTTAGTTATCTCATGTGTGATAGGTTCGCTAGTTGTTTTGCTCTTTTTTGGCATTAGAGAAGTTCTAGGCAACAATATGACTATTGGAGAGCTCTCTTCATTTGTGTTTTATTCAGCACTTGCAGCAGGAGCTGTAAATAATTTAAGCGATAATATCAGTGACTTACAACGTGGTCTTGGAATTGTAGAGCGTTTGTTTGAATTTAAAAACACGAAAAGCTCCATAGTAGACACCAGTAATCCTATAAAAATTCATAGTGTTCAAAAAGAAATTGCGTTTAACGATGTAACATTTTTTTACGAATCTTGCCCTAATAAACCAGCGCTAAGCAATGTATCATTTTCTATAGAAGCTGGTCAATCTGTCTCAATCGTTGGGCCGTCAGGTAGCGGTAAAAGCACCATTTTAAAGCTTTTGCTTCGTTTTCATGATCCAAATGAAGGTAGTATTACCATTGATGGACACAATATTCAGTCAATTGCACTAAGTAACCTAAGGTCATTATTTGGTTTGGTACCGCAGGACCACATGATATTTTCCTGCTCAATAATGGAAAATATACTGTATGGCAAACCAGGTGCTGGGCCTGAGGAAGTCAAACAAGCAGCAATTAGCGCTTATGCAGTGGAGTTTATTGATAAGCTACCCGATAAGTTTGACACATTTGTAGGAAAAAGAGGGTTAAAATTGTCTGAAGGACAAAAACAACGTATTATAATAGCGAGAGCTATACTCAAAAACCCTCAGATTCTAATATTGGATGAGGCAACCTCAGCTCTTGACTATAAAAGCGAGAACCTTGTACAAAAAGCACTTAATGAGTTAATGAAAAATAGAACAACGATCATGATTACACACAGGCTGTCAACTGCACTCAAAACCGACAAGATTATAGTAATCAACCATGGAGAAATAGAAGAAGTAGGAACTCATGACTCTCTACTAAACAAAAATGGACTGTATGCAAAATTAGCAAAAATATAGTAAATAATCCATTGAAGTATAATATCAATCAAAAAAATCAAACTATGCTGTCGTAAATTAGATTGATATGCTAAATCCGTGATAAAGTTATTGAATTCTTAACTATTTTAATTTATAATCATTCCATAGTTATCAGGAAATCTTGTGATCCTTGGTTTTTTCCACGGCATTATTTACATTGCCTTCATAACTTGTTTTATCCTAACACAATTATACACCGACAAATTCTCTTATGATGATGAAGGTGTAGATGAAGACCAGACTCCATTGACGATCAAGCTATAACTGAGTATCAGGAAATAGGAGCAAAACTTGAAGAAAAGGTAAAACAAGTTCAAGAAAATGAAGTAAGCGAAGAAAAAGAAAAGAGAGCTTGTATAAGCGAACTTGATGATGAAGGTGTAGATGAAGACCAGACCCCAATTGACGATCAAGTTATAACTGAGTATCAGGAAATAGGAGCAAAACTTGAAGAAAAGGTAAAACAAGTTCAAGAAAATGAAGTAAGCGAAGAAAAAGAAAAAAGAGCTTGTATAAGCGAACTTGATAAAGATGAGACTAGAGATGAAGCTAAAGACAAAAATAGTAAAGATCAAGATAACACAGGTGACGATAGTAAGGTCGTAGCACACAATGAAAATGTAGAAGGTATATTCATAACCGAAAAACACGCTGCAGATACAAACCACTGTGGAAGTTATGTTGGGTATTATAAATCAGCAAGCAATAGTCATATTGGTAAACCTGCGTGGTTTACAAAAGACCTTTTGGAGAAATTTCTTCCTGACCTGATGAGCAAAAAAGAGATTGTAGATCATTTGTATACGGGAAGTACGCAACAGTACCATGCAGAACAATTTGTTATAACTTTTAAGTGTAAGGAAAATATAAAATGTGGAAGCAACGTAAACTTTACATGGGGTGCACCTAGTAACATGTGGTGTAATAAGGAAGGTAAGCAAGGAGATGCTGGTTTGTTGTGTCCAAAGGAGTTTTTAAACCACAAAACGAGTGTTTGTTGCTCATCTGATGCACCTTACTATGATTATATATACAGTAGAAATTTCTTTTTAACTGATAAGTGTCCTAATTTAATATTAGACCTTAAAGAGAAAGAATTGGAAGAGTGTGCGGGTAAAACTATAGTTGCAAGATTAGAATCACCATTAGTAATTCTTGACTACTATAACAAGGTGATAGACAAAGATGGTAATAATACTGGTATAGGTTATGTAGAATTAAAACCATATTTAAACCCTAACGGCACAATGAAAGACTGTGGGGATAATGTAGATTGTCAAAAATACGCTAAAATAGTAGATCAAGTTCTATGGACTTCTGATAAGGAAGTAGAGCTAAAAATTCCTGAGAATATTGGAGAAAAACCCTCCCACTCTCCTGTTGTTATTAATGATCAGAATGAAACTATTGGCTACATTAATCAAGAGGATTATTTAATATAGCTAAACTTTTTTTGGATTCTCTGATTCAGAAAAATATCTTTACAAGAAAACAAGTTCTTTTACGAAGATGAATGGCAAGACACTGAAGCTCTCCTTGAATTCTTCGGAAAAGGAATCATTTTGACACAAGATAACCCTTTAACTAGTCTTACTTATTCACTATACTCCTATAGGTTTCCATAGTTTTTCTAGTTAATGAATATTTTTAAGCGGGTCTCCTCGCTAATCTTGAGCAAGTTAGATGAACTAAAGCAAAGGGGTATCATCAATACAAGTGCAGCAAATTTTATCGTAGAACCTCCAAGCAATAAAGCACATGGTGATGTCTATACAAATGTTGCCATGGTGCTCGCAAAGCATGAAAAGAAGAATCCTATTGAGATTGCAGGAATGTTAGCAGGAGAATT
Organism: Wolbachia endosymbiont of Ctenocephalides felis wCfeJ; assembly: GCF_012277315.1. Classification (NCBI taxonomy): domain Bacteria; kingdom Pseudomonadati; phylum Pseudomonadota; class Alphaproteobacteria; order Rickettsiales; family Anaplasmataceae; genus Wolbachia; species Wolbachia endosymbiont of Ctenocephalides felis. The sequence continues at coordinate 1,073,190 of NZ_CP051157.1, forward strand.
TCAACTTTTTGATGAAGTTGAGAGAATAGAAATAGCAGGCCCAGGCTTTATCAACATCCACTTAAAAATAGAAGTATGGCATGGGATCCTCAAACAAATAAATGAGCTGAAAACAGAGTTTGGCACTCTAAACATTGGAAATAACCAGGCTGTCAATGTTGAATTTGTATCTGCAAACCCAACTGGCCCACTGCATATCGGTCATGCAAGAGGAGCAGTGTTTGGTGATGTCTTAGCAAATTTACTGAAAAAAGTTGGTTATAAAGTCACTAAGGAGTATTACATCAATGATGCTGGAGCACAGATAGATACGCTAATTCGATCAGTATATTTGCGATACAGGGAAGCTCTGGGAGAAGAAATTAGCATTGAAAAAGGTTTATACCCAGGTGAATATTTAAAACCGATAGGGGAAGGGCTAGCTAAAAAATATGGTGAGGAGCTTCTACAAAAGCAAGATAATCAAGTAATTAGAGAGTACACTTTAGGTTATATCTTAGAACTTATCAGGGAAGATATGAACTTGCTGGGAGTAAGTCACGATGTTTTCACTTCAGAGTATGAGCTACAAAAAAGTGGCAAAATCGAAGAAAGCATAAAGGTGTTGTCTGATAAGGGTTTAGTGTATGAAGGATATTTGGAAAAACCGAAAGGCAAGGAGAGCAAAAATTGGACTGCCAGAAAAGAGATGTTGTTTTGCTCGACAAAATTTGGTGATGATGTTGATCGTGCACTGAAAAAAGAGGACGGTAGTTGGACTTATTTTGCCTCAGATATCGCTTATCATTTTGATAAGATATCACGTGGCTTTAACAATATGATAGTAGAGCTTGGTAGTGACCATGGTGGTTATGTAAAAAGGCTCAAAGCAGTTGTTTCTGCACTGAGTGATGAGCAAGCAAAAATAGAGGTAAAACTACATAACATTGTGAATTTTTTCGAAAATGGCAAACCTGTTAAAATGTCAAAAAGATCAGGAAATTTCCTCACAGCAAGAGATGTGGTAGAAGAGGTTGGCAAGGACATTACCCGTTTTATAATGCTAACACGCAGAAATGATATGGTTTTGGACTTTGATTTTGCTAAAGTGAAGGAACAATCAAAAGACAACCCTGTTTTTTATGTACAATATGCACACGCTCGTGCTCATTCACTAATGCGTAATGCTCCAAAAGAGCTTCCAAGTGCAGACCTTTCACTTCTAAAGACAGATGGAGAGCTCTTCCTTATAAAAACCTTAGCAAAGTGGCCAGATGTAGTAGAAATTGCAGCAAGGCTTTACGAGCCACATAGAATTACTTTCTACTTACTTGAAGTTGCAGAAGCGTTTCACGCTCTGTGGGGGTATGGCAAAAACGACTTAAACATGCGGTTCATACTGGAAGACAATTTAAACCTCACTGCTGCAAGAATGTTTCTCGTCCAAGCCTTAGCACACGTCATCGCTTCTGGACTCTCTGTCTTTAATATAGAGCCTTTGGAAGAGATGAGTTGACTTTTTTAGCTATACACATGATGATTCAAATATTATTGAAATCAGGGGTAAAGCTATGAGAGATGAGCAGTGGTGGAAAATATTAAGTGCGATTAAGAGAGAGAAAGATTTAAATGGGGATAACATAATTGAAAAAATAAAAGAGAAATTAAAAGCAGAAGGTGGAGACGAGTATAAAAAGTGGAAAGGAGCTGGTTTTGATGTAAATTACTTGTTTCAAGTTGTTTTTTTAGATAGGGAAAATGGTCAAACATTATTACATTTAGCTGCTAGAGATGCTCGTACAGAGATAGTAAGAGCCTTGTTAAAAGTAAAAAGAATCGATGTTAACATAGTAGTTGAGGAGGGATGGACTCCTTTACATTTAGCTGCTAAAAATGGTCAAGTAGAGATAGTAAGTACTCTAGTAGAAAGAAAGGCAAATGTTAATGCAATAGCTAAAGATGGAAATACCCCTTTACATGATGCTGCTATTTTGGGCCATATAGAAGTAGTAAAAGCTCTACTAGCAAATGGAGCGGACTCTTTATTAAAGGATAAACATGGCAGAACTCCAAGAGACTTATTAAAGAATGAATCTGGTATAACTCCAGGAGATTTGTTAGAAGATGAATATAGTATCCCAATAGACTTAGCTGCGAATGATATAGAGAATCTTCTAAAAGAAGCAGAAGAAAAACAACTGAAGCAACAAGCAACTACAAGAAGTTTTATTGCTAACTGCATTATTAAGCACTGCTGTTGCAGTGGCACTTTTCGCAACCGGGACGGTTGCAGTTGAGTTAACATCTATATTAATAGCAATTGCTGCAGTTACGGTGGCAGCACTGACAGTTGGTAGTATTACATATATGCTATCAGAGCCTAGTGTTGAACAAGTTGCCGGAAATGAGCGGAAAGTATAGCATTAAGTTACGCATAAACGCTTGTGCGTTAAATTGTAGCTGTGCAATGTTTCTTTTTTCTGCTATTGACAACTACCTCACCTACTGCAACTGCTGCTAGAATAAAGCAGTAATATACCTGTGTTAATAAAGAAATAGGTGATACAGAAGCAATGCTGCCTGCTAGCAGTAGTTGAGAACCATAAGGCAAAACACCTTTTGTAGCACAAGCAAAAACATCTAATAAGTATGCACTACGGTATGGTGCAATATCATGCTTTTTTGCAAGCCTTTTTGCAATGCCACCACTTAGTAAAATAGCAATGGTATTATTGGCAACTAAGATAGTAAACATGGATGCTATTCCCGCTATCACAAACTCAGCTTTAGTTTTTGTGATACTACTTTCATCGATGAGTTTATGTAATGCTTTTTGACCTTGTTTGTACATTATATGGCTTAGCCCACCAATAAATAGGGCAAAGATCACTATTTCATTTACTTTCTTAAAGCCATTATATATGTCATGAGAGAATTGAATGATAGCATAGTCAAAAAAAGTCATTCCTAGTACACCAGCAATGATAATATTTACAGTTATCGTTATCAAAGTATTAACTTCACATAGACCCATAATTATTAAAGAAATATAAGGAATGACTTTTATTACTGATAAATAATCTAAGTTTGATATAGCAGCAACTTCTGTACTACCTGCAGTGATTGCTAAATAGATAAGCGTTATAATACTGGCAACGAATGCTACCTTAGAGTTGATTTTAAGTTTATCCTTTATTGTAGCTTCTTGTGAGGAAACAGATGCAATAGTGGTATCGGATATCATTGAGAGGTTGTCACCAAATACAGCACCCCCAACCACAGTTGCAGCACCTATCTCAAGACCAAAAGCTCCACTTTTTGCTAGGTTGACAGCAATTGGTACCATCAGTGCAACAACTCCCATGGATGTGCCAATTGCAGTTGAAATAAAAGCAGAAGCCAAAAATATCCCAGACAACAATAATCTTGCTGGAAGGAATTTGAGAATTAGATTAGCAACAGTGTCTGCACCACCAATTGATTGAGTAACAGAAGAAAATGCCCCAGAAAATAAGAAAATTAAGCACATAGTAAGGGTATTTTTGTCACCCATACCCTCAATAACAGTATCAATATTCCGTTGAACTTTATTTGTGTTGCGCGCAACAGCAAAAAACAATGCTGGCAATAAGCAAATGACTGGTGAAACTTGACGAAGTGGATTGTCAATTCCGATAAAAGAAAAATAAGTACCACTTCCAAGATATAAGGTTAAAAAGATAACTAGGGGAATAAAAGCAATCATTTTATTACAATTGAAAGTTCACACTATACCTAATTAAGTGGTTTTAAGCAAGCCTGGTTTCACTAGTTCTACGGAAGGCAAGAGTGGGATTTTAACCTTCAACGTTATGTATGTGCGAGAAGATACGTTGATTCTTCCACAAAGTTGTTTGTAATCCTAACTCTAGTGAGTCCTGCATAAATAGCAGTGCAACAAAGCTTTCCTACACCCACTTAACGAGAGGTGGCATCGACATCATAATTGCATCTGGATTACCATCTGTCATTAAACCAAACCTTGTACCACGATCATAGAGCAGATTAAATTCTACATATCTGCCACGTTTTATTAATTGGGCTTCTCGCTGCTCTGTTGTCCAAGGTTTTTGCATGTGTTGGTGTATGATATGCAAATAAATTTCTAAAAAAGCTTTGCCTACTGTTTTTGTAAATTCGAAATCACTTTTCCAATTACTAGAATTAAGATTATCATAAAAAATTCCACCAATGCCACGCGGTTCTTTTCTGTGTTTTAAGAAGAAGTAATTGTCACACTGCTCTTTGAATTTTGGATAATATCCAGCATCAAACTTATCACATGTTTTCTTAATTGACTCGTGAACATACTTATAATCTTCTTCGTTTTTATATGTTGGAGTAAAGTCCATTCCACCACCAAACCACTGCTCCGACGTGTACATTAGCCTTGTGTTCATATGTGCTGCAGGAATAAGGGGCGATTGCATGTGAGATACTAAAGATATGCCACTTGCCCAAAACTTTCCATTGCTTTCATTGGCACCAGGAATTTCATTTATAATTGAATCTGCAAATTTTCCATGTACTTTTGAAACGTTTACTCCTACTTTTTCAAAAACGTTACCGTAAATGATTGTAGATTCACCACCTCCGCCACCTGAACGATCCCATCGTCTTTTTTCAATCTTTGGGTCTGTGAGTAACTGTCTTTCGATCAACACAAAAGATTCCACAATTTCGTCTCTTAGTGCGCAGAACCACTCAAAAGCTTGTGTTTTTTGTTCATTCATAATGTTTTGCCAATATTCAATAAAATTTTAATGGTAATTACATATCAAAGATGTTAATGAATCTATAATAATTAAATAAATACAATAAATCATTTTTATACGCAAAAATGAGTAAAAGGTACATAGATAGCAAGAAAGAAAACAGGGTTGACTTCATATTAAGAAACCATGGAATGTCAATTATCCTTATAGCAATTATTATGTCCTTACCCCCAATAGGAATATCAGCACTCTACTTCTTTGATATGTATGACTGGCATATTAATATAGGGGCCAATTTATTGGTTGGTACACTAATGACTTTCTTTATGGCATATAATGTGAAACGTCATAGGTACCTACTTAATAGTATAGAATTTCAAAATGCAATATTTGCAAATGCGCTGAATCATAATACAGAATTCTGCCTTATTTTGCACAAAGACAAGGGCATTGTTTATGCTGATGCAAGATTCTATGAAAGGTTCAAAGATCACATAGATAATGACGTTACATTAGACAAGATTCTCGAAGCAGGAGATATTTCAGAGAAAGACAAAAAGGCATTACATAATGCGCTAAAAAACAGCTCTTCTGTACAGGTACGCATCACTTTAAGCAAGAAAAATAGAACATTCAATTTTTTCTTGCTTTTTGACCCAATACCAGATAATCCCCAAGTTGTCCTGGATAGTAATAAGATTTTTAACTTATCATTAGCGCCAATAGCAAGGCCGCATGGGTATTTTGTGCTAAAAGCAACACAAATGAATAAAGAGCAAGTGTACGAAGAATTAATAGAAAAGCACAATATAGGAACTTACATTGCCAATACTAAAGGGGTGATTCTATCTGCAAATAGAAGGTTTTTAGACATATTCGAATTGAAAAGACTCGAAAAAGGTAGCTCAATTAATGATTTTATATTCCAATCTAATCATAGCAATGCAGCAACTGGCAATGAAATTTTGTTTTGTACTGTAAGTGGTGTTCCATTTAAGGCTCATATGAACACTGCTATGTTTTGTGATAAACATAATCATAACTATATATATGGCTTTGTTACACCAGTTGAGTCAAACATAACTGATTACCAACTGCACCCATGTTTTACAAATTCACCAATTGCTGTTGCACAGTGTGATTCAAGTGGCAACTTCATAAAGAAAAATACAGCACTAATAAAACTTGCAGGTCCAGATAACAATTCAATCTTTAAATTAATATCGGATGACTATCATATTAAAATACGCGAATATTTTTCGAGTAACAGGATAAATAACGCATCTTTTGATGTGCAGCTCAGCAATAACGATAATATGAAGATATATTTCAATAAGTTTCTTCATAATAGAATGATGTTTATACTTTGCTATTTTGTTGACAACACTGAGCATAAAAACCTGGAAATAAAGCTTGAACACTACCAAAAAATGCAGGCTATAGGACAGTTGGCAGGTGGTATTGCACATGACTTCAATAATATATTGACTGGGATAATAGGATTTTGTGATTTGCTGAGACTTCGGCACTCAGCTGGTGATCCATCTTTTGGAGATATAATACAAATACAGCAAAATGCAAAACGTGGGTCAAATTTAGTAAAGCAGTTGCTTGCCTTTTCAAGAAGGCAGACTATGCAGCCAAGAATTATCGATGTAAATAGTACGATAGCCAACCTTTACGAAATGATAAAAAGGTTGATAGGTGAGAATATAAAATTTACTGCCTATTATGGTAGAGATTTAGGCATGGTTAAGGCTGATCAAGGGCAACTAGAACAAGTTATTTTTAACCTAGTAGTCAATGCTAGTGCTGCCATGGAAAAAGGGGGAGAACTCACTATACGCACTTTTAATAAAAAGATTGATTCACTAAATTCTACACCTAAGAATATGTTTTCTCCAGACAAGGAGGCAATTGAACATGGAAATTATGTTGTAATTGAAGTAATTGATACAGGATGTGGAATGACAAGCGATACAATTCAAAAGGCATTTGACCCATTCTTTTCTACTAAAGACATTACTTCTGGTACAGGCCTTGGCCTCTCTACTGTATATGGTATTATTAAGCAAACTGAAGGGTATATTTATGTTTCTAGTAAAGTGACCAGTGGAACTAAATTTAGCATATTTTTGCCTATGGTTTACATATCGGATGAAAATAATATAGAGGAAGACACCGAAGAAATAGAAAAACCTATAGTAAATGAAGTTAAAAGTAATGGTACGATTTTATTAATTGAAGATGAAGATTCAGTAAGGGAATTTACTACTAAGGCATTACAAAGAAAAGGATTTGATGTAATAGAAGCTAGCATGGGCAATCAGGCGCTGGAAATAATAAGTAAAAAAAGCCGACATATAGATCTCATAATCACTGATGTGATAATGCCAGAAGTTAGTGGTCCGGAGATAGTCAAAGAAGCCTTGATTCACAGGCCAGATATCAATGTCATTTTTATTTCCGGGTATGCAGAGGATGCATTTCTGAAAAACGACAGCATTAATATAGAAGATTTTCATTTTTTACCAAAACCATTCACTCTAAGTGAATTGGGGAATAAAGTTGAAAGTGTACTACACAAGGCAAAAAAATAGTTTAATTTTAGATGATAAAAAAGTTTTCTAATGCAAAAGTTTCTAGCATATATACAATAGAGTTATTTTACACATAAGATAAAGAGCGTGAGCAAGGTTATTGCAATAGTAAATCAAAAGGGTGGGGTTGGTAAAACTACAACCAGTATAAATTTATCGACAGCCTTTGCTGCTGTAGGAAAAAATACTTTATTAGTAGATCTTGACCCTCAAGGAAATGCTAGTACCGGGCTTGGGGTTTCTTATCGTAGTAGAGAAGAAAAAAATATATATAAAATACTATTAGGTAATGAAAACACACTGATAGAGTCAGCAATCTTCAATATAAGGGAAATTCCAAATCTGTCGCTAATTTCGTCGGTAGTTGATTTATCGGCTGCGGAAATTGAATTATCACAACTTGAACGGGGAAAATTTGTATTGAAGAGCACATTAGAAAAAATACGCGACAATTATGAGTATATAATTATTGATTGTCCTCCGTCACTTGGTTTGCTCACTATCAATGCTTTGACTGCTGCTAACTCTATTATTGTTCCTCTCCAGTGTGAGTTTTTTGCTCTGGAAGGATTAAGTCATCTAGTTAAAACTGTAGAGTTGATAAAAAGAAATAACTTAAACCCTTTTTTGGTGATAGAGGGAATATTACTTACAATGTACGATAAACGTAACAAACTCAGCGAACAGATAAAAAATGATATTTGTCAGTATTTAAATGACAAGGTGTATAAGACTATTATCCCATTATATGAAACCATCATTCCACGTAATGTCAGACTATCGGAAGCACCTTCTCATGGAAAGCCTGCTATCGTATACGATCTTAAATGTCCCGGTGCACAAGCATATATAAGTTTAGCCAAGGAGATTTTGAAGAAGCATGCAAGTAGCTGTAAGGAGAAAAAGCTAGTGAGTGAGGGTGTATAGTATGAGGGATGACAGACGCTTAGGCAGAGGCCTTGCTGGTCTTATAGGTGATAATTATGATAACAAAGAAAATCGGCAAGAGTATTTACCTATTTCACTGTTGCACCCAAGCAAATTTCAGCCCAGGAAGCACTTTGATGAAGAATCGCTGAAAGAGCTGGCAAGTTCCATAGAGAAAAATGGCATTATACAGCCTATCGTAGCACGCAAGGGTTCAAATAATGATGGCTACGAGATAATAGCTGGAGAACGTCGTTGGCGAGCAGGGAAGATTGCAGATCTCGATAGTGTACCAGTTATTATAAAAGATTTAAGTGACAGGGAATGCCTCGAGGTATCCATCATTGAAAACATACAGAGACAAGATATTAATCCGATAGAAGAAGGGGAAGCATACAAAAAACTAATAGATGAATTTTCTTATACACATGAAAAATTAGCCTCAACTTTGGGTAAAAGCCGCAGTCACATAACCAATATGACCCGAATGCTGTTGCTCCCTGACAGTGTAAAAAAAATGATTAATGAAAAAAAGTTGTCTATGGGCCACGCAAGGGCGCTCATTAATGTTGAAAATGCAGAAAGTATCGCAGAAAAGATAATTTCCCAGGGTTTAAGCGTTAGACAAACGGAAAAGTTGATAAGAGACTTGCATCACAGCAATGATCAAAAAGAGCAGAAACACACTAAAAATCGAGATATGGCAGCGATAGAAAATACCATATCTTCTCAACTTGGGTTAAAGATCAAAATTAATGATAACAATTCTAAGGGTAAAGTTATGATACGGTACAATAACCCAGATGAGCTCAACTTAATATTGAAAGTTTTGAATAGGGAATCGTAAATACTAAAAGTGGCTAAGTTTGCCACTTTTAAGTAAAGTTACATTCTTTATTAGCTGGATCCCAAGTTCCTTTATTCGCAGTACATCCTTCTTGAGTGCAAGTCGTCTCTTTTCCTGTTATTGCCTTTACAACTGCGGGAGCACCAAAAAACACAGCAGTAAATGCTCCGAGTGCAAAAAGTGCCGGCCACGGCATTTTGCCAAATATCGCAAGTAATGCTGCACCTATTATCACTATCGTGATCATTGGTCCACCTAGCGTCTTAGTATAGTTTATTATGTTACATATTGTCTTTGTTGTTGCATCAGCATTTGCATCAAATGCAAAGGAGAGAACTAAAGCTACAAGCAAAAGAAAATTTTTCATCACGCCTCCAATAGTTTTTGTTTTTTATGTTACTTTACTTTGATTAAATTTAAGTAAATGATATTTTGTATCATTTACTTAAAACTTTTTTGAGGCTTCAACACCTATTAAGTACACCGATCACCAAGCCAAGCTTTATTAGCAACATAAACAATATCCTGCTTCTGTACACTAGTCATTTAATTGCTTGCTTGCCGTCAACACATATCTTTTTATCCTCACCCATTAATGCATTTACAACTGCAGGGGCACCAAAGAACACAGCAGTAAATGCCCCCAGTGCAAAGAGTGCTGGCCATGGCATTCTGCCAAATATAGCAAGCAAAGCTGCGCCTATTATCACTATCGTGATCATTGGTCCGCCTAATGTTTTAGTGTAGCTTATTATGTTGCATATTACCTTTTCTGTATTATCTTTTGTATCATCCGCACTTGCATCAAATGCAAAGGAGAGAACTAAAGCTACAAGCAGAAGAAAATTTTTCATCACGCCTCCAATAGTTTTTATTTTTTATGTTACTTTACTTTGATTAAATTTAAGTAAATAATGCAATAAGCATCATTTACTTAAAACTTTTTTGAGGCTTCAACATCTATTAAGTGTACCGATCACCAAGCCAAGCTTTATTAGCAGCATAAACAATATCCTGCTTCTGTACTAACTAGTCATTACTAATCGCTTGACTGTCTGCAGGACATATCTCTCCACTTGTACCCATTAACGCATTTACGACTGCAGGAGCACCAAAGAACACAGCAGTAAATGCCCCTAGTGCAAAGAGTGCTGGCCATGGCATTCTGCCAAATATCGCAAGCAAAGCTGCACCTATTATTACTATCGTAATCATTGGTCCGCCTAATGTTTTAGTATAGTTTATTATATTGCATATTACCTTTGTTGTTGTATCATCCGCACTTGCGTCAAATGCAAAGGAGAGAACTAAAGCCATAAGTAGAAAAAACTTTTTCATCACGCCTCCAATAATTTCATATTTTATCCTACCCTGCTTTGATTAAATTTAAGTAAATAATGCAATAAGTATCATTTACTTAAAACTTTTTTGAAAACTCGAACATCTGTTAAGTGTATCAAACAATAAATTTCACTAGTAGGATCTCTCCTTCTGTACTATGGTCCACTAGCTGGCTTCTCAGCTGGCTTACTGGCTGTACCACCACCACTTGAGCCATCAATTACTGTCTGTTTGCCAGGACATAGTTTGTCGTTTCCACCCATCAGTGCACTTACAACCGCGGGAGCACCAAAAAATACAGCAGTAAATGCTCCCAGCGCAAAGAGTGCTGGCCATGGCATTCTGCCAAATATCGCAAGCAAAGCTGCACCAATTATCACTATCGTGATCATTGGTCCACCTAATGTTTTAGTATAGTGTATGATATTGCATATTACTGCTGCTGTTGCATCTTTTGTGGTATCAATAGCAGCATTTGCGTCAAACGCAAAGGAAAGAACCAAAGCCACAAGTAGAAGAAAATTTTTCATCATGCCTCCAATAATTTTTGCTGTATGTTACTCTGCTTTAATTAAATTTAAGTAAATGATACAAGAAGTATCACTTACCTAAATTGAGGCTCTTTAGCTCATGAAACTTATATTTTTTTCTACGGGATGCATGCCTGTACTGTACCCGGTGCTATTGCTGTTACAATCTTAGGTGCACCAAAGAACACAGCAGTAAATGCACCTAGTGCAAAGAGTGCTGGCCACGGCATTCTACCAAATATTGCAAGCAAAGCTGCGCCTATTATTACTGCTGTAATCATCGATCCACCTATGCTTTGGGTATATTTTACTATGCTGCACATCACTTCTGATGTTTCATCACCTATTTTATTTTGCTTAGCAGCATTTGCATCAAATGCAAAAAAGAGAATTAAAGTTATAAATACAAGAAATTTTTTCACTATGACTCCAATAATTTTATGCTAGATTTTCCATTGCATTTATTAAATTTGAGTTAAGAATATTAGTAAATTTGTCATATCATCAATTCAGCTTTGTAGTCTATTTTATTTTCAGCCAAACTGATTGAATCAAACTACGAAACCTGTTAAAATTCATTTTATATAAAGGCACCCTTAGCTCAGTTGGATTAGAGCATTTGACTACGGATCAAAAGGTCGGGCGTTCAAGTCGCTCAGGGTGCACCACTTTTTTTTGGTTCTCTTCGTATGCTAATTTTAATATAGTACAAAATTTGCTGCAGAGCTTGTTTTAACCACCTATACGTGCAAATATGGATTGATGGTTAGCTCAACAGCACTGCAACTTGAACCTCTTACATGAAGTAGATAGTATAAATTATCTGCCTAAAGTTTAAAAAACTAAGGACTTGATATGTAAAAAGGTTGAATATTTTCTCATAATTGTGTATAATTTTTAATACTTTTTAAGTTCACTTGTTATGGCTTTTTCTAAATTTCTCGATCCAAAATTGGACCTAACCTTCAAGAAAATCTTTGGTACTGAAAAAAATAAGAAAATCCTTATCCATTTTTTAAATGATATTCTAGGGTGTACTGAAGTTAATACTATACAAGAAATAGAATTTATCAGCACCATTTTGAACCCTGAAATTGCCTCTGAGAGACAAAGTATAGTTGATGTTCTCTGTCAGGATTCTGTTGGCAACAGATTTGTGGTTGAAATGCAGCTTACTCGTGATAAAGGTTTCGAAAAACGCGCTCAATATTATGCTGCTAAAGCTTACTCAAGGCAAGTTGGTAAGTACGCTAATTTACAGAAGATCTTCTTTATTGCGATTTCAAATTGTGTTTTATTTCCTGATAAGTCCAATTACATATCTAGCCACACCATCAGAGATGAGAAGACTAATGAGCATGACTTACAAGATTTTCAATTTGTGTTTATTGAACTACCTAAATTTCCTAAAAATAAAGTAGAGCAATTAACAAGCATAGTAGAACGCTGGTGTTACTTTTTCAAGCATGCAGAAGAAACCACTGAAAAAGATCTAAAGAAGATTGCAAGAGAAGCGCCTATAATAAAGAGAGCATATGATGAATTAGACAGGTTTAACTGGAATGAAAAAGATCTAACGGCATATGAAGAAAGAATAATGGATCTTTACAAAGAGGAAGCTATCCTTGAATACAAACTTGAGACTGCTCAAGAAAAAGGTAGGGAAGAAGGCATCCAAATCGGCGAAGAAAAAGGTGAAATGAAAGCTAAAATCGCAGTGGCTAAAAACCTACTTAAATCTGGCGTATCTGTGGACTTAATAGCTGAGTCTACAGGTCTTTCTGTAGATGAAATTCAGAGGTTAGGAAACTAATAGCGTTAGGCTATTGGTTTATGATATACCTTCCAAGTGCGATACGCTCACGGATGTTTAATGCGATGGCCTGATTTCTACTAAAAGACAGCATTATACCAATTGCAATGCTTGAAGATAAAAGAGAGGAACCACCATAACTGAGCAGCGGCAAAGTGATACCGGTGGTGGGAAAAATGCTCAGCGTTACCCCTATGTTTATTATAAACTGTGTGATAAATTGCATTGAAATGCCAAGAATCGTCAACAAATTAGATAATTCACTTTCCCTGTATGCAACGTAAAATAAGCGGGCTGAGATGACACCAAATAACATTAATGTGGCTAAGCACATAATCAAACCAAATTCTTCTGCCAAAACAGAAAACACAAAATCCGTATGACAATCAGGAAGAAAAGTTTTTACGCTACCTTCACCAGGCCCAACTCCAGTTAATTGGCCCCTTTTAAATGCTTCTAATGATTTTGTAACTTGAAAGTTATCGCGCTGCGTAAAGAAGAGAAAATTGTAAACCCTTTGTTTTATATGGGGAAAACATAAGTAAGCTGTCGTGATTCCAGTTGTGACTATTCCTGCAATACACAGAAAGTATAAAAGTGGTATGCATGCGATGAGCATTTGACTAACAAAAGAATATGTCAGAAGCATGGACATACTAAAATCAGGTTGCAAAAGTAATAATGCAAAAATTAGTAGAAATACTACAATTGATATATGCACTCTAAACTTCATTCTGCTAGCTAAGATACTAGCTATGACAACAGAAAAAAACGGCCTCATGAATTCGGATGGTTGAATTGAAATTTTGAAAATATGTAACCATCGTTTCGCCCCTTTTGCTTCCATACCAAGTATTATCACAGCTACCATGAGAATAATAAATAGAGTAAAACCCGCAAATGAGAGGTTAAATATGGTTTTTACATTGAGAAAAGAGAATGTTATTAAGGTAACCAGCGACAGAATTATATAAATTATATGACGTCGTATAAAATAATCTTGTGGTAAAGAAAGACGCTGTGCAATTACAGGACTCGCTGAATGGACAAGAACAAAGCTTATAGCAAGTAAAAAAATTACTGGAACGATGAGGTAGTAGTCAAGTGTTCTATACCAGAGTTTGATATTCATTTTGTTCCGATGTGTAATGCTACTACCCCATAGCTTATATTATGAAACTCAACATTCTGAAAGCCTGCCTCTTCAATTTCCACTTTAAACTCAGCTTGAGTTGGAAATTCTCTGATGCTTTTCACTAAATATTCATAAGAATTCTTGTCTTTAGCAATGATGCTGCCGATTTTGGGGATTATTTTAAATGAATATAAGTCATAAAATTTGGTAAACATCTCATTTTGGTAGTGCATAGGTGCAAATTCCAAGCAGACAAATTTCCCGCTTGATTTCAATACCCTATACACCTCACTTAAAGCCTTTTTGCGGTTAGAAAAGTTTCGAATACCAAAAGCTATTGTACAATAATCAAAGTTGGAGTCTTCAAATGGTAAACTTTCTGCATTTGCACACACCCAATTGAAGTTGAGCTGATTTGAATTTATAGCTCTATCACGTCCTCTGCTTAGCATGTTTTGATTTATATCGCATACTGTGATTTGAGCACTTGGTTCTCTTTTCGCTATTCTTATTGCTATATCCCCGGTTCCTCCAGCAACATCCAGGACCTTAGAGTTTTTTGTAAAATGCACACTATCTACCATCTTATCCTTCCAAAGCCTGTGCATTCCAAGGCTCATTATATCATTCATTATGTCATAGCGACTTGCTACCGAATCGAAAACCTCTTTGACCAACTGTGACTTATCCATGCTATCTATTATATCAACCATTACACTATACGATAATTCTATGAAATTTTCACAGGTCTTTTAATAGATGCCTTGCATAACTGTTTTAAACTTCAGTAGTTAAATTAATGTAACCAATGGGAAAATGTATTATAATAAAACCTTTATAGTTTAGCGAATCCATTAAGTGGCAATACAAAATATTATCTCTTTGATCATGATATTATCTGTAGCAATTGCCGATATGGCAACTGACCTGTACTCAGTTGCACTACCAAGTATTGCCAATCATTTTAATGTAGAAGGCAGTGTAGTGCAGCTTACAATTAGCTTAAATTTAGTTGGCCTTGCGATATCTGGATTAATTTATGGTCCACTATCTGATCACTACGGTAGACGCCCGATAATGCTAATTGGCATGGCAATTTTTGCTTTAGCAAGTGTTATGTGTTACGTAGCTGACAATATTGTGCTCTTAATACTTATTCGCTTTATACAAGGAATAGGGGCTGGTGTTGCAAGTGTTGTTGGCTATGCGGCAATAAGGGATATGTACTCAGGTAGTGAATATTCGCGGGTGATTTCAAAGTTAAATATGGTAGTAGCGCTTTCACCTGGAATAGCGCCAGTGGTAGGTAGTTATATAGTTTCACACGGTTATAACTGGAAATTTTTGTTTTTTATTATGTCACTAGCAGCAATTGCTATGCTCATTTTTATTTACTTTAAGTTACAAGAGACACTCACTGTAAGTAAAAATGAAACTAGCGTGGCTAATTTGATCATTGGTATTTTTAAACAGTACATATTAATATTTAGAAATTATCGTTTTCTTGGATTTTCAACTATTCATGGATTGACTTTCATGTGGCTTTGGGCATATGTTGCTAACTACCCGTTCATATTTGAGTCTATGGGTATTGAAGTACAGTATTTCGGGTACTTTATATCAATTATAGTTATATTTTTCATAATTGGGACTCTGATTAATAGAAAGTGTGTACCAAAAATAGGGGTTAGCCGGATGTTAATAATAGGGTTGATGTTGCCAATAATACCTGAAAGTTTACTGGCGTATTTTTACTCTACAAACAAATTGAACATGTTTGTCCTGCAAACTTTTTGGATTCCAAGCAACATAGGTCTTGCACTCGTAATAAGCAACAACGTAACTTCTGCACTGGAAACGATTAAAGGCATAGGACTTGGGAGTGCAGTTCTTTCGTTCTGCAACATGATGTTTGGGGCTATTGGAATATATATAATAGGAGAATTTTTTTCTTATGGCATTTTGTCAAATGCACTGCTAACAGTCGCATGTTCTACAACTGCAGTTCTTATATACTGCTTGCTTAAATATACTGAAAGACACTTAAAGGATTGACTTTTTGCTATAATACACAATGATTAAAAATATTATTTAAACTTAGAGGTCAATTCTGATGCGATATGAACAGTGGGAAAAATATTAAACGAAGTTAATAACGAAAAAGATTTAAGCAAGGGTAACATAATTGACAAGATAAAACAGAAGTTAAGAGCAAGAGATAATGGAAAATATCAAAACTATACTAGTAGAAGATAACAATGTTAGACTCGATAGGTACATAAGAAGAATTTTTCCTAATTTAAAGCAATCTGCAATTGAGAAGTCTTTAAGGAGAGGATTGATCAAAGTTGATGCTTGTAAAGCAAAGTCTAGTGATAGAGTAAACTCTGGGCAAACTATAACAATAAAATACCTGGATTATATTGGAAATACCAGCTCCGATCGCAAATATAACGAAGGATTAGTGAATCTACTGAGAGATAACATATTGTATGAGGATGAATATATCTTAGCTATCAACAAACCAGCCGGAGTAATTGTTCAAGGTGGTGTAAAGGTAACGGTTAGCATTAGTGATTTGCTTGATCAAATAAGAGAGGGAGAAACATTTAAAATTGTCCATAGACTGGATAGGGATACAAGCGGAGCAATAATATTTGCACGCAATGCTGATGTTGCCAGATATCTTATGGAGGAATTTAAGGCACGTAGAGTGAAAAAAACTTATTTAGCATTAACTTCTGGCATACCAAACAAGAGTAGAGGAATAATAAACTATCCGTTGACAAAAAAATATGTTTCAGGTCAAGAAAAAGTGGTCATTGATGAAAATTCATCTCGGAGTGCCACCACACGTTTTTCAATTGTAGCAAGGCTAGAGCACAATGTTGCTTACTTGGAACTACGACCCATTACCGGCAGGACTCATCAATTAAGGGCGCACTTAGCCCATATAGGCTGTCCCATCCTTGGTGACGGTAAATATGGTGGCAGAAAGGCTTTTGTTGAAGGAATAGCAAACAAAATTCACCTTCATTCACATTCTTTGTCTTTAAAACTGCCAAGTGACAAAAAGATCACTATTACTGCTCTTCTTCCTGAGCACTTTGAAAACTCCATCAAGGCATTATATCCCCCCTTTGAGTGGTCATTGCCAGGCAACTACTAAAGAAGGCAAAAGAAACCCCATAAGTACACCTATTTTCAACCCAAACCAGAGGTGTAACTGGTCTTCTTAAGTAAACTTAAGTTAAGAACATTGTCTGTTCAGGAACGTGGCTAATGTGCGAATATTGAAGCAAAAGTGGTGTCCATCCCTGTAGCCTCTACGATGTCATCCAAGTAGCCATTTTCTGTCGTCCAAGTAGCTCCTCTTCTTGTCATCCAATGGGATCCACTTTTTTTTCACTAGATTCCAGCGTCACGCGCTGGAATGACACCCTTCGATGAACATAAGAAATCTCTTATTTTCGATTCTGTATAAAAATGAAAATAAGGCTTATCTATTTGCGTAGATAAATATAAGAGACCTCTTATTTTCGATTTTGCGTAAAAATGAAAATAAGGCTGGATTCCAGCGTCAAGCGCTGGAATGACACCCTTCGATGAACATAAGAAATCTCTTATTTTCGATTCTGTATAAAAATGAAAATAAGGCTTATCTATTTGCGTGGATAAATATAAGAGACCTCTTATTTTCGATTTTGCGTAAAAATGAAAATAAGGCTGGATTTCAGCGTTACGCGCTGGAATGACAGGGTTATGGGTGTCATCCCAGTGCTCCGACACTGGGATCCAGGTTTCCATAATAATTAAGATGTTGTGTTTCAAATTAAAATTAGCTACTTTCTATGTTCACAAGATTAGTTTAGCAAGCAAACTCTACTGGATTCCAGCGTTACGCGCTGGAATGACACCCTTCGATGAAAATAAGAAATCTCTTATTTTCGATTCTGTATAAAAATGAAAATAAGGCTTATCTATTTGCGTGGATGAACATAAAAAATCTCTTATTTTCGATTTTGCGTAAAAATGAAAATAAGGCTGGATTCCAGCGTCAAGCGCTGGAATGACAGAGTTCAAGAAATTTACCAAATGAGGAAAAAAGGCAAAAGAAGCCCCGTTGGTGGCTAATTATTTATATTAACTTTATAAACTGGCGTTTTTTTATTCTAAACGTCTAATTTCGCTGCTTTTAAACCGCAACTGATCTAATTTTAAACGTTAAGAAATTTACTAAGCAGAAAAAAGGCAAAAGAAACCCTGTTAGCTAGTTATTCACTATCTATCTTTTAATCGGCGTTTTTTACTGTTTTAAACGCTTTAACAAGCGCATTTTAGCTTATATAGGTAAAAACCCTGAAAGTTTATTAAAGACATAAGTGCACATAGTGCAAAAAATTAAACATGAGACGCCAAATACATTGAGTTTTTTTGTCATTTTATCTGCACAGACTGAAGATAAATAAATAGCTTCAATCATATGGTAAGCAGACTTTTGGGGGTTGTCAAGCAGATTTGTAAATGTCAGTATACAGCTCATCAACGCTTGGTTCTTTGCTATTTTTAGCAAAATCCTCTGACTTTTTCACTAAATCACGCACTTCTTTGTCGATTGCTTTGCATTCTTCTTCTGAAGCGATCTTATTATCTATCATATACTTCTTCAACGTGCTGATAGGATCATGATTTTGCTTCATATCTTCAACTTCTTCTTTCGAGCGATAAGTAGCAGGATCTGACATTGAATGACCACGATATCGATATGTCTTCATTTCAAGCAAAGTAGGCCCTTTTCCGCTACGTACATGCTTGGCTGCTTCGCTTGTAGCTTCATAAACAGACAAGAAATCCATTCCATCGACCTGTTTTCCAGGAATACCAAAACCCTCCCCTCTTTTATATAGCTCAGTTATTAAAGTTGATCTTTCTACAGAAGTACCCATTGCGTACCCGTTATTCTCTATAATATAAATCACAGGCAACTGCCACAAAGATGCCATATTGAATGATTCATACGTTTGCCCTTGATTGACAGCACCGTCACCAAAATACGTGAATACCACGTTATCTTTTTTCTTATATTTATTAGCAAATGCTAACCCCGTTCCAATTGGAACTTGTGCGCCCACTATTCCATGTCCACCAAAAAATTTTTTTTCGATATCGAATATATGCATTGAACCACCTTTGCCTTTTGAGCATCCCGTTTCTTTACCGGTCAGTTCTGCCATCACAACATTCGGATCAGAATCACAGGCAAGCATTAAACCATGATCTCTGTAACTTGTGATAAAAGCATCACCAGGTTTTGATGCAGCGTGAGTTCCAACTGCAACTGCTTCCTGTCCTATTGATAGGTGACAAAATCCTCCTATTAACCCCATTCCATATAATTGTCCTGCTTTTTCCTCAAACCTGCGTATGAGTAGCATTTTTCTGTAGAATCTGATCACCTGTTCTTTGGTGAAATTTTCTGCTTTCATATCGATTTCTTTTTCATTAAACTCAGATAATATCAGAAATTTTTAACATTTTGTAATGGATTATTATCACTGGCTTGAAGCTTTTCACGTTATTTCTGTCATTATGTGGATGGCAGGCATGCTCTATCTGCCTCGGCTTTACGTCTATCATGCAGCTGTAAAGCTAGGATCGGAAAGTTACAGTTTACTTCAAACAATGGAGCAGAGGCTACTTAAATATATTATGAACCCTGCAATGCTTTTTTCACTAGGCTTTGGCATTACATTAATGGTGATAAGAGAAGCATACCGTGAGGGGTGGTTTCACATAAAAGCACTAGCTTTGTTCTTTATGTTCGCTATTCACGGACTACTTGCAAAACATAGGAAAAATTTTGCAATGGGTTTAAATAGGAAAAATCACGTTTATTTCCGCGTTCTAAATGAGATAGTTACAGTACTAATAGTAATTATAATTATTGCAGTTATCGTGAAACCATTTCGCTAGTCTCATCAATAAGCGCTTCAAAGCGTGTTGTCGTTCAGAAAATGGTAGTTCCCTATTGATATTTTTCAATATTTGTGGTAAAATAGTAGTCTAAGGTTTAGAATAAAAGTTTATGACTGAAGCCCAAGGTCCAAACATTTCAGAGTGGCAAGCTCAACAACAACACCAAGAGCAGCAAGGAGGAAAAAGTGGCTTTGGTCTTGGTCATAGTGACTCTGTTGCAACGGTTGTGGATGGAATGAAGTGGATGTTCAACTTTCATGAAGGAGCAATTCCCGCTTATAGCAACGTGTTTGAAGGTTTGGTAAGTGGTAGTAGCTTAGCAACGTTGTTCGGTAAATCAGGTAATATGTTTGGCATAAAGTTTTTTGAAAATCTTGCAGAACATTTTTCAGGTGGTGGAGGTGGGGAAGATATGCCATCGGAAGGGATGGATATGGGTCACGGTGATGAGGGACCTCATCCGGACGATTATCCCCATGCCAGCGATGAAATGGCTCACAGCGCTGAAGGTTTACATGACATGCATAATGCAGGTGATCACCATGGTCAGTCCTTTTCACCTGGCCCTTCACCATCTGTTGGCGATGATCATGGACATGAGGTTGGTGGTTAAATCCAGAAACTGCTAAATGAGAATAGGTTTAGCTCGTTTAATTAACGTGAGTTTGTTTTAGTGAAAAAAGTTTCAGTCTTAGGATCAACAGGAAGTATTGGAAAAAAGACTGTAGACTTACTACTGAAGAGAAAAGAAGAATATCAGGTAGAAGCACTTAGTACCCATTCGAATTTTGCTTTACTAGCACATCAAGCAAAACTTCTAAATGTAAAATATGTTGCTATCTCTGATGAAAGATTTTACAAAGATTTGAAAGAAGGTTTATTTGGTACAGACATTAAAGTAGAAGTTGGTGCTGAAGGTCTAGCAAATATTGCTGCCCTACCTGTTGATCTTTCAGTTATTGCAGTAGTTGGAATTGCAGGTCTTGAACCAGTCATGCACATAATAGAGAGTGGTACTAAAGCCATTGCACTAGCCAATAAAGAAAGTATTGTTTGTGGTGGGGAGCTGTTACTTCGTAAAGCTAAAGAAAAAAACGTACAGATAATTCCTATTGACTCTGAACACAATGCAATTTTTCAAGTTTTGCAAAATGACGATAGATGCGTAGAAAAGATTATACTCACTGCTTCTGGCGGACCGTTCTTAAATTATAGCCTTGAGCAATTAAGAAACGTTACAGCAGATCAAGCGCTAAGCCACCCTACTTGGAACATGGGAAAGAAAATCTCAATTGATAGTGCGACGATGATGAATAAAGTGCTAGAAATAATAGAAGCACATAACTTGTTTAATATTGGCCCAAATAGAATTGAAGCAGTGGTGCACCCTGAGTCGATAATACATGGAGTTGTAGTTTACAAGGATGGCTTCAATTTTGCCGTGCTCGCAGAGACTGACATGGCAATTCCCATCTCATATGCTCTGTCTTGGCCAGAAAGGTCAGCTTTGAGCTATAAATTAGACCTAACAAAGCAAAAAAAATTGACCTTCCAAGAACCTGACCACAAGCGTTTTCCTGCACTAAAACTTAGCATGGAAGTGTTAAATTCATCTTCACCACACATAAACAGCATTGTGCTAAGTGTTGCAAATGAAGTAGCTGTCAACGAATTTTTGAAGTCGCGAATCAGCTTTTTAGAGATAGTAAAAGTGGTAGAGTCAACAATAGAAAGTTTTGATAGTTACACCAATATTAATTCACTGTCTGATATAATAAATATCGATCTTGAAAGTCGTGTTGTTGCCAAAGAAATTATTGAATACAAAACTCTTGTGTATAGCTAGGAACTTAATGATCCAGAATATACTCCTTTGTTAAGGAAGAGCGAGCGTTTTCAAATATTTCTTGGACACTTCCAGATTCAACAATCTTGCCGTTACAAAAGAAAATTACACTATCAGATAATTTTTTAGCTTGCTTCATTGAATGAGTTACCATAATTATGGTGAATCTCAACTTCAGCTCTTGTATAAGATTTTCGATTGCATTAGTTGCCATTGGATCAAGCGCAGAGCACGGCTCATCCATTAATAAAATAGTTGGTTTCACTGCAATTGCACGAGCAATGCATAATCTCTGTTGTTGACCACCAGATAAATTTAATGCACTATCTTGCAACCTATCTTTCAATTCCTCCCATAAACCAACCTTGGTCAAGCTATTCTCCACTATTTCATCTAGTTTCTCCTTATTTTTCCCCATGCCATGCAACTTAGGTCCATAAGCAACGTTATCATATATTGATTTTGGAAAAGGATTTGGCTTTTGAAATACCATACCGACTTTTGCTCTAAGTAGCACAACATCCATATCACGTGAATATATATTACCGAGCCCATCAATAATCAGTCCACCAACAACTTTACACTCTGGTACATAATCATTCATACGATTAAAACAACGTAAAAATGTCGATTTACCGCACCCAGATGGCCCGATAAAAGTAGTAACCTTTCTTTTGCGAATATCAAGATTTATATCGAATAAAACTTGCTTAGAACCATACCAGAGATTTAAATTTGTAACAGAGGCACGTGTATCGCTCATATCATGTCATGCATCGAATAGAGTCCCGGAGTTTCTCTCTTATTTTCATACAGCCATATTGCTGCTTGTATAGCCCCTTTAGCAAACGCTGTGCGATCAATTGCTTTGTGATTTAATTCTATTCGTTCATCAGAATTGACAAACATTACACTATGGTCCCCTATCACTCCACCTCCACGAGATACTGCAAAACCTATTCTCCCTTTCTCTCTTATATTTGAGCTGTTAAATAAATATTGATTGAACTCGAAATCCCTTTTTGAAGCGCTGGCAATTGCTTTGCCAAGTTCTATCGCTGTTCCAGATGGCGAATCCTTTTTTAAGCTATGGTGCATTTCCCAAATTTCAACGTCATATTCATTACCTAAAAGCTCAGTGGCTTTTTGTACCAATTTCAGCAACACATTCACTCCAACACTCATGTTTGCTGACCATAATATTGGAACCTCAGCAGCATACTTTTTTAAATCGATACTTTCTATTCCAGTTGTACCACTAACCAGCGGCGTTTTAAATTTCACAGCGGCTTTAAGGCAGTCTAACATACATTCTTTAGTTGTAAAATCTATTACAACGTCAGATGACTTAAACACGTCACTAATAGAATTTGTAACTTTGATTCCTAGATTGAAGTTGTGGCCTATAATTGGCCCTATATCTAAGCCTACGTATTTACTATCTGCACGGGCAACAGCACCTGCTACCTCTACATTGGTATTTGTGGTCAATTCACTGAGTATTTTTTTGCCCATTCTGCCTAAGCAGCCTATTACTCCAACTTTCATAAAGCTTTTTGTGTTATACTAGGCTTGAAATTTTGTCATTCTTATAGCATAGCTCAGATCGACCTACAATTCAACATGAGCTACATACCAAGTTGCTCTGCCTTTTCCATGTTGAGTAATGTGATTACTCTTTACAAGATTAGACACGTGCTTTTTCAAGGTACTGCGGTTTGCTTTAGTAATATTTTCTAAATCCCGCATTGTAAGACGGCCATGTTTGCTAAGTAAAGTTAATATTTCAGCAGAAAGTGGTGGTAAATAGAGATTTAACATTTTTTCATGTGACACTTTTTGCTCAAGATGAGATTTTTGCTTTTGCAGTGATCTTAAAAAGAACATAAGCCATGGATTAAAGTCATAGTTGCCAGTCTTTAAAGACTGTTGAGTACGACGCAAAGCTAAGTAATAACTCTCCTTGTTATTTTCAATTATACTCTCAAGAGAACTGTAAGGTACATAGCTATACCCTAACTTTAGCAGCAAGAAAGTTGTAAGAATACGTGATAACCTGCCATTTCCGTCTTGAAAGGGATGGATAGCTAAAAAAGTAACTATGAAGATACCAATAATTAATAAAGGATGTAATGATTGCATTTCTAATTGTTGGCTAGTCCAATAAACAAGCTCCTGCATTTGTGTTACTGTTTCAAATGGAGAAGCTGTTTCAAAAATTATGCCCAAGCTTCTTCCAGATTCATCAAACGCTTCAACATGATTGGGAAATTTCTTATATTCTCCCATGTGCCTTTGATCTTTATGCGAAAATTGTAATAGCCAGATGTGAAACTGTTTTATAATCTTTTCTGTAAATGGAATGTTTTCAAAGTTTTGAAATACTTCTTCACACACATATGCATATCCAGCTATTTCTTGCTCATCTCGAGAACGAAATGAGTGCGTATCAAGTTTGGATAATAATTGCTCAACTTCACAGTCTGATAGTTTTGCTCCTTCAATACGCGTAGAAGAACCAATACTTTCAATTGTTGCAATTTTCTTGAGCATCTGTAAACGTTCTGGGGCTAGATTACCAAATAATTGCCATGCTCCTTTAAATTCATCAATTTCAGTAACTAATTTCAACATTTCAGGTGTGATTACAATTTTTGAAATGTCAAACATATCCGTATCCTTATCCAAATATATCTAATTATATCCGAAAATATCCTATTAGCAAAGCATAAATGCAGAGAGCACACTGAGGTTGGTAAGCGCAAAAGGTAGACAAGGTAGTATAAAAAGATAACCATAGAGTAAAAGTGAATTTACAACAAAGGGTGTCATTCCAGCACATGACGCTGGAACCAACAACCCTGTCATTCCATCGCGTGACGCTGGAATCCAGTGAAAAAAGAATGGATCCCAGTGTTAGCTACTAAGCCTTATTTTCATTTTTACGCAAAATCGAAAATAAGAGATTTTTTATGTTCATCCACGCAAATAGATAAGCCTTATTTTCATTCTTATACAGAATCGAAAATAAGAGGTTTTTTTATTTTGATCAAGGGATGTCATTCCAGCGCTTGACGCTGGAATCCAGTGAAAAAAGAATGGATCCCAGTGTCGAGGCACTGGGATGACAAAAAAAGGGCTACTTGGATGACATCATTAGACCACATACTAAGCTCTAGTGCCAGCTATCTGCAGTGTATGTTGAAAAATCATTCTATGATCTAAATCAGTTTTCTTACAGGTAACTTCTAAGTTTATCAACCTTTTTAAGATCTTCTTCAGTTCTGAAAGTTGGAAAATTTTTAGGTGGGGCTTAAAGCTTTGCAATTGTTTGAAGAATAATGGAGGATTCAGTTGGTCAATTGCAGCTTGTTCGCTCATTCCGCTTTGTATTAACAGTAAAACGTTCTCAAGTCGTAGGAAATAATTTGATATGATACGAATTAGTGCGATTGGTGAAAAATTCTCTTGCAATATCAGTGTATCTGAAATTTTAACGAATTGTACCATATCTTTGTTTGCTATAGCAGAGCACAGATTATCAAGTGTAACATAATCATTACCAGCAGTTGAAAGGCACAGCTCTATGTCAGCAGGTTTAAGATCTTTTCTTTTCCCTAGGTACAAAACTAATTTCTCAAGTTCTGAATATATAGGCAGTTTGCTATGATTAAAATAAGATTGCAAATGGTAGATTATCTCACTTGTATATCTTATACCATTGCGTTTCAAGTAATTTGATATAATGTCATAAAGATTACTACTACTATCCTTGTAGCAAGCAATTGCACCAAAAGTTTTTGAATTTTCTATATAACTTTTAGCTGCAGAATTATATGGAAGGTCACTTGCTACCATCATTACATAATGACCACCTGTGCTACAATCCAATACGTCCTGCAACTCTTTAGACATACTGCCGCTTACATTTATCAGTTTAATTAATTTCTTGTCAGTAAACAGCGAACCATTTGCCAGCTCAGACAGTAATAAGCCAGGTGACTTATCCACTACCGCAAAGTCCATTACTTGAACAGAATACTTATCTAAGCTGGCAATTATTTCTCGTACGAAAAAATCAACTCTATTATTATCGCTTCCATGAATTAACACACCACTTAAAGTATCAGGTTTCGCTAGGAATTGTTTGACCTTAGACGGTGTAACTTTCATGCACTCTATATAATATCGTTTTCATTTGATTGTATATGAGAAGCTGAAGATTCTGAACTTTCCTGCATAGCACCATCACTTGCCGTGTTCTGCACACCACCTAACTCTTCTATTTTTCCTGTAACATAGTTATAAAATTTTTTCACAGGGTTAGATATATACTTAGAAAAAAGTCCTTCCTCACTCATACTTCATAAATTAATAAACAAACAACAACATAGTAAAAACTACTCAAGCAACTGTATCATATAATTCATGCTTTACTAAACCATTAACACTCGTTGGTCAAGTTAATCTATTTAACATCAACCTTATAAAATAAGCAATAACTAGATATGTAGCTGCAATAAGTATAATTGCAGGTCCTGTCAGTAAATCAAAACTTGCAGATAATATAAGGCCTGAGATTCCAGAAATTACAGAGAAAACTGTTGCAATGATAATCATCTGCATTGGAGTTTTTGAGATGAGCCTTGCAGATGAAGCCGGTATCAATAAAAACGCAGCGATGAGTAATATTCCTATTAATTGAGCAGATACTGCTATAAATATGGCAAGAGTAATTAAAAATTCTAGCCTAACCAAATTTACATGAACTTTTTCAACTATTGCTAAGTCTTGATTGATTGAAATTACTAGCCAGTAGCGCCATCTGAATATCAATATCAGCACAACTATTATTGCAGTCAAAAAAATTAATACTATGTCACCCTGTTCCAGCGTTAATATGTCGCCAAATAGCGAGCTAATAATGCTACTATTACTCGATGGAAGAAAGGACATCAGTATTAAACTTGACGATAAAACTACATTAGTAACGATATTTAATATAGTATCAACAGAATATAACCTATTGAAATTAAGGGAAAGCAGTATTGCAAACACAATTGCTATCAGCATTATGCTAATAGAGGGACTAATCTTAAAGATTAAAGCGAGTGCGATGCCAAGTAACGAAGAATGAGACAAACTATCACCCAAATATGATAATCTCTGCCATATCATAAATGATCCTAATGCGCCTGTTACTAGGCTAATTATAACTATCGCGATTAGGCTGTTAATAAAAAAGCTCTGTGTAAATATTTCAAGCATACTATATGGCCTTTAGGTAAGTAACAACAAATCTGTCTTCGGATATCAAAACATTATGGGTTCTACATGCAGAACCTGTTGTCATAAACTCGAAATTTAAACCTTTTCGTCCCATGAGGTAGGATTTCACTGAAAGACTTGGCATATCGCGTGTTTTACCAGTACCTATTAACAAAATTTCTATCTCCTCTGTTAAAAAAGATTTAAAGTGTTCCTTGTCATCTATATTACTTTCTTTGAGCTCGATCACCTTTTCAGGAAAAACTATAATTGAACCACAATATTCTTGATTGTTGACCGAAAATTTTCCTTTCTCGTAACTGCCTATAAAGTTTTTATTCTCAGAAACTAAAGGCATTATATCCATAAACTAAATTATTAATTGAGTATCGCACACCCACCACTCTGGCTGCTTTTCTCTGATGTTCATTGCAGCAACTTTTGCATTTTCCTCACTATCAAATATTCCAAAGCACGCTACACCACTGCCTGACATGCGAGATAGCATGGAGCCTTCTTGTGACTCTAGCGCCAATATCACATCCTTAATTTCAGGTACAAGGCCTATTGCTATCTCTTGAAGATCGTTCTTTGTCTCTTTAAGAAGCTTCAACAGATCTTTCTCAGAGTCATCATTCCACTCAATTGGTTTGGAAAAATCTCCTGTGTATCTGGAAAAGACCTCTGGTGTACTCAAAAACTTTTTTTTCGGTTTTATAAGTACTACATTTGTAGGCAAAGAAAGTTTTTTTATGGGACATAATTCTTCACCAATGCCTCTAACCAAGACTGGTTTATTATCTATACTTGCAGGAACATCAGCACCAACGCTTAAAGCTATTTCACTTAAGATTGACCTGTTAACTTCCCATAACTTCCCTAGTGTACGTATCACAGCTCCAGCATCTGAAGAACCGCTACCCAAACCTGCTGCAATTGGTATATTTTTTACAACTTTTATCATAACTTTGGTGCGTGCAGGAGCGTACCTAAGTAATAGGTTCACTGCCTTCATTACGGTGTTGTATTTGTGACTTACTTTAAGTTCAGAGTTGATAAATTCAACTGTAGAGTTGTCGTATCTAAAATCCTTTTCACCTACCTTTATTTCTAAGAAATTGGAAATATTAGCAAAAACAAATAAGCCTTCAATTAAGTGATAACCTATTTCTTTTTTTCCCACAATATGCAAAAAAAGATTAATCTTCGCAGGAGCCTTTACACAAAAACTTTTCATTTATATATTCACTAACACCATTTCTGTATATTATATATGCAATGCCATTTTAGTCAAATTTTATACGATTTTCACACTGCTGATGAGATCAAATGCCATAAACCCTAATTTTTCTGTATGGGTAAATGCATCTGCTGGTACAGGAAAAACAAAAATCTTGATAGATAGAGTATTAAGACTTTTGTTAGAAAACAAGAAAAATATTCTCTGCTTAACGTTTACCAATGCAGCAGCAAATGAGATGGAAAATCGCATTCACAGTACTCTGAGTAGGTGGGCAACATGCTCAAATAGCGAGCTCTTAGAGCAATTAGATCTCTTATTACTATCGCTTCAGCACCCTTCTCTGTCATCCCAGGACCACACCACACCATCCCAGTATCCTACCACGCCATCCCAGCACCCTTCCTTGTCATCCCAGTGCTCGACACTGGGATCCAAAAAAAATGAAATCCTTAATCGTTATTTCACTCAAGCAAGAAAGCTTTTCTCTGAACTGGAAAATCTAGGTTTAACTATACAGACTATACATGCTTTCTGTTACAAATTAATCTCTAGCTTTCCTGTAGAAGCTGGTATCGCTCCAAATTGCATGCTGAGCGAATGTAAAGAATTACATTCCATCGTATTTGAAAAAACGCTTCGCAATGAGACCGTGCAAGATAGTATAAATTCTATTGCAGTCGAAATTGATGAAAACAAACTACGCGATTTGCTTTATACCTTGTGTGTAAAAAGGCCATCACCAGCAACCGATTTGGAGTACATCAGAGATAAACTCAGCGCCCCAGATAGAGTCCATGGCTTAGAGAATGAAACGATTGAACATGTGAGAAGAGTAGCTGAAATATTAAGCGAGGGCAGTAAAAGGGATCAGAGTTACAGTGCAATGCTCTACGATTGGTGTAAACCATCTGTCATTCCAGCACGTGACCAGAAAAAAAGAAATATGGATCCCAGTGTCAGCTACTTGGATGACACTAATATAGAAAATCTAACCAAAGTATTTTTAAAATCAGAATCAAACGAAAAAAAAAGCATATCATCTATCATAACCAAGAGTACTTTGGAAAAATTCAGAGATGCAGAACAGATGATAGAAAATATTCAGAACGCAGTGTTTACCCATACAAGAGATATCAACTCTTATAAGATATTTAAGAAAACCAGTGACTTACTCAACATACTTAAAGTATACGTTGACCTGTATAATAGTGAAAAATCAAAAAATGCATTGCTCGACTACAACGATATAATTGATTTAGCAACAAATCTTCTCGGCAATCCAGAGTATAAAGATTGGGTATTATTTAACTTAGATCAAAAAATAGATCATATACTTGTTGATGAAGCGCAAGACAATAGCATCAGTCAATGGAAAATTATAACCAATCTATGTGACGAATTTTTCACCGGCGGTGATGAAAAGCGAACCTTATTCGTTGTTGGTGATGTAAAACAATCTATTTACAGATTTCAAGGAGCAAATTCTCACCTATTCAACTACATGCAACAATACTTTCACACAAAAACTGGTGGTAGAGATTGGATATCATGTCAACTCGAGAAATCATTTCGCTCTACTCCGGAAATTCTGTTGTTTGTAGATAGAATATTTAACAACTTTCGTGAAGAAATATCATTTGTCAATAGTGAAATAAAACATATTCCACACAGAGAGAACGATCAAGGATACATTGAAATTTGGCCGCTATTACCAAGATACACAGAGGAAGAACAACAGGCCTTACAAATTCATTTAACGCATAGGAAAGGTTACATAGTAACAGACCGATTACTTGCTCAGACAATAGCCCATAAAATTCATAACTGGTTAAATGAAGGACGAATTTTAGTTGCTAAAGACCGCCATATAGAACCAAGGGATATAACGATCCTAGTGCGACAGCGAAATGTGCTCGTTGATTACATAATAAGTGAGCTCAAAAAAGCAAACGTGCCGGTTATAGGACGTGATTATTTTAGGATTATGGACTACATAGCTGTGCAAGACTTAATAGCTTTAGCTGAATTTTTACTTCTTCCGGCGAATGATTTGGCTCTTGCAAATACTTTGAAATCACCTCTGTTTAATTTTACAGAGGATGATTTATTTAATATTGCATACGATCGTAAAGAGCAGTCACTCTGGGAAAAACTTCAAGATTATTCAGAGGTTATCTATAGTGAGTTAAACTATCTCATTAACTTATCTCACACAGTACTACCTCTTACATTGTTCACACATATACTACACGCAGGTAAGAAGAAATTCGCTGCAAGGCTAGGTCTTGAGTGCTTCGAGATTTTGGATGAATTTATGAATCTTGTGCTGCAATTTGAAAGTCCATCTCTGCAAGCATTTGTCCAGTGGATCAAAGAGAATAATCCAGAGATTAAAAACGATATGCAATCAGAACGTAATGCTGTACGAATAATGACAATTCACAAATCAAAAGGTCTACAAGCTCCGATAGTGTTTTTGGTTGATACAAATACGGTGCCAAGAAACAGTGAAAGTATCATTTTTGATGCAGCAGAAGCGCCATTTTGGTGTGGAAAGAATAACAATGCTTATTGTGATCAAGCAAAAAAAGAGAAGATACTAGAAGATTATAATGAATACCTGCGCTTGTTATACGTGGCACTTACGCGTGCTGAAGACGAGTTATACATTTTGGGTAAAGAGCCAGTACAAAAGAACTCTTGGTATGATATAATTACTAAGCATGGAGAACCATATGAAAAGAAACACCTAGACTTACGTCCAATATTTAAAGAAAAAGTTGAAGTATTATGCATGAATGCAAACTACCCCTCTGTTTATAAAAAGCGTAACTATTTTGATGCTCCTGTGATTTCACCTCCACCAAACCTATCACCCCAGCCTTCAGTGTCATCCCAACCCTCCCCTTTGTCATCCCAGCACCCTCCTCTGTCATCCCAGTGCTTGACACTGGGATCCAGGAAAAAAAGAGGAGAGTCAGCACCTTCCCCTGTCATCCAAGTAGCTGACACTGGGATCCAGGAAAAAAGAAACATAGATTCCAGCGTCACGCGCTGGAATGACACCAGTACTCATATGAAAGACAGCTATACAAGAGGTCTAATAATTCACAGCATATTACAATATATACCTAAGATAGAGAAAGACAGGAGAAAGAACTGGATCAGAAAATACCTTGATAGTATAAATACTAGAGAAGATAAAAATGAAATTTACAATAAAATATTAGCCTTTAATGAAAAATATGATTATCTATTCGACTTGGAAGGTAAGTCAGAAATTGCACTGAGCGGAACAATTAATGGCGAACCAGTATTGGTACGCTTAGACAGGCTATGTCTAACCCAATATAAAGCAATTGTGATTGATTACAAATCACACCGCACAGTTTCTGTTTCTTCATTAAATGAAATAAAGAAGCAGATGCTGACCTATAAAACACTAGTACAAGAAATATATCCAAATAAGCAGGTGGAGTGCATAGTTATTTGGGTGGAAGACTTAACCTTACAATCTGATTTTTCTTAATCTAAACTCAGCAGAAAAAGATACTACATAGAGCTACACTGGTTCATTTCATGACAGTATCATCCCATTACCCATCTATGATGTCATCCAAGTAGCTCATTTTTTGTCATCCCAGTACTTGATACTGGGATCCACTTTTTTCACTGGATTCCAGCGTCACGCGCTGGAATGACACCCTTTGATGAAAATAAGAAACCTCTTATTTTCGATTCTGTATAAAAATGAAAATAAGGCTTAGTAGCTAACACTGGGATCCACTTTTTTCACTGGATTCCAGCGTCACGCGCTGGAATGACACCCTTTGTTGTAAATTCACTTTTACTCTATGGTTATCTTTTTATACTACCTTATTTTGCCACTCCGCTGAACAGATACCAACACTGAGGCACAATTACTCTTCTTCTATACCCATAGCTTTAAAGGCTATATGCTAAGCACCGTTAAAAGCCATACTCTCCATACTGTTCGCCCATTTTAATTCTATTTAAAGAGTACTTAACATATGGAATAATGTTCTCAGGCAATTTCTCCACATTAAAAAATTCCAATTTTTCACACTTATGTGGCTCGTTGTTGGCAATAGCTCCTTCATATTTCTTGACCCTAAAGAAAAAATCAAGCATAATTAATTCCTTCTCTTTTCTTTGTAATACATATGCAAAATCTAAGTCTTCACTACTTAGTATCATGCCTGCTTCTTCATGCCCTTCTCTGATACATGCTTCGCTTATATTTTCGTTCTCTTCCACATGTCCAGATACCAATCCAAACATTCCATCTGCATAACCTGTATTCCTTCTTAAAAGAAGGAGAGTCTGGTTGCCTTGCTCTACAATCAAATAAACTGCAACTATACTTTTAAACCTTATTTTATTTAACATATAGATTGAGTGGAGCTCAATTTTCGATAATTTATATTGCTTTATATCTATGGTTGCAAGCCACTTTTACTTGAAGCAATCAGATGTTTATTAAAGCACCACAACAATTCAAGAGCTTTTTTCTCCCTCTCTCACTGTTTTCCTAATCCCTAGGGAGTTATTAAATAGTTAAACTATTTGACTTTACATGTTATCTTAATTATAATTTAATTTTTTAGTGAGGTATCATGAGTGAAATAGATTTTATTAATCAGCCTTTGAACCTAGAACAGGAATTTGGCAATGGATATATCAAACTTACAGATTGTTCCTTTAACGAAGGTACTGGCCATGATCACATAGGAAGCAAAATACTAGATGAAAAACATCACACAATAGGAAACTTAACTATTGACGGTTACATTTATAACTTCTATGAGGATAACAACAATATGAATCTTAAATTTTCTGTGGAGATGGATCTAAAAGGTGATATGAAGAAGATAAATTCGCTACGCAAGAATATATAAAATTACACCAGCTTCTACATCACAAGCAGTGATGTAGAAGTATTCCAATACAACAAACTTTAAAACCACTGCATTTTATATTACAATAGTTTTTTTGTTTCTCTTTAGATCGATGAAATTCACATTGTCTTGGTTGCTAGAGCATTTAGAAACCAACGCCAGTTTAGAAGAAATCACTGATAAGTTAACTCACATCGGGTTAGAAGTAGAAGATGTGATCGACAACGCCAAGCTGGCTGGATTTGCCGTTGCAAAAGTATTAGAAGTCGCACCCCATCCAAACGCTGACAAATTAAAACTATGTAAAGTAGACGATGGAAGTAAAGTTCTGCAAATAGTTTGCGGGGCAAACAACGTCAGAGGAGGCATGAAAACTGTACTTGCGTCCCTTGGTAGCACATTGCCAGAAAGTGATTTTACAATTAAGCCCGCAAAAATACGAGGAGTGCTAAGTGAAGGAATGCTTTGCTCTGCTTCTGAGCTTGCGCTGGTGCAAGAAGAAAGTGAAGGAATAATTGAGCTTTTTGATGATTATAAAGTAGGAGATAAATTTTTCAATTGTGATCCTGTAATTGACGTAAATGTTACTCCAAACCGCGGAGATTGCCTAGGAGTTTACGGAATAGCGCGTGATTTGGCAGCAACTGAAATTGGAACATTGAAGGCTTTAACCTACTCTGGTGTCATTCCAGCGCGTAACGCTGAAGTCCAAGATAAATCCCAGTTTCTGGCTACCTTGATGAAAATGAATTCTTCTATAAATGTCAAAGTCACTGACGGAGAAAGTTTTATTAGTGGAACATACATTGCCAATGTAAAAAATAGGGAAAGCCCAAAATGGCTAAAAGATAGGCTAGAGTCGATAGGGATGCGCTGCATTTCTGCAATAGTTGATGTTACTAATTATATTATGATATCTTTTGGCCGCCCAATGCACGCATATGATGCAAAAAAGATAGAAGGAGAGCTCGTAGTACGCAAAGCAAATAGCGGAGAAAAATTCACTGGTTTAAATGATAAAGAATACTTATTAAACAAAGACATAAGCGTTATTTCTGACAATAAAAATATTCATGCAATTGCTGGAGTTATAGGTGGCAAGCGCAGTGAGTGCTCTCTTGAAACTACTGATATCTTTTTAGAGTCCGCTTGGTTTGATCCCATCTCGATTACCAAATCTTCAAGGCAGCTCGGCATTTCCACAGATTCAAGTTACAGATTTGCACGTTCAGTTGATCCTGGATTTACCCTTAATGGACTAAGTCTTGCGACTCAGATGATCTTAGAGTTATGCGGTGGAAAAGCCTCAAGTGTGGTGTCTGCTGGCAATTTAGATAGAGCTGATACCAAAGTGAACCTTGACTACCAAGACATAAACAGGTTTGGAAGCGTGTCTGCATCACCTAACGAAACATTCGATATTTTAACAAAACTAGGATTCAGCATTGATAAAAAAGCTGAAAGTAATTGGAGTGTACAAGTACCAAGCTGGAGACCAGACGTAACCATATCGGCTGATCTAGTTGAAGAGGTAGTAAGAATATATGGCTATGATAAAATAAAGGAAGAGCCCCTCACAGGAGATATCGAAGCAGAAACCAATGCGCAAGATGATTTGCGTATTTTAATGACAAGTAGAGGATTTCACGAAGTGCTCACTTGGTCATTTATGAGTGACTCTACAGCTGAAAAGTTTGGTTATTCGGACAAGTTGTTTATTATCGATAACCCATTTAATAACAACTTCAATATAATGAGACCAAGTGTCATACCAAACTTACTCCAAGTCACTACAGATAACGTTGCTCATGGAACATCTGATCTTGCAATTTTTGAAATCGGACCAGTTTACGATAGTCTCAATCAGCCTAAATATGTTTTAAGTGGAATTAGGTCAGGAAATAATTTGCCAAGAAACCATTATAACACTGATAGGAAAGTAGATATTTTTGACGCAAAGGCTGACCTTATAACGGCTTTGGAATTTCTGAACGTCAATTGCGATAATTTAACGATAGAGAGAGCAGAAAAAGAATATTACCATCCAGGGAAGTCAGGCACTTTATCTTTTAAAGGTAAAATAGTTGGTCATTTTGGAGAACTACATCCAAGCATATTGGATTTTTTTGATATCAAACAAAAAGTTGTAGGCTTTGAATTGATATTAGAAAATATCGGAAATTTACCTGCAAGTAGAAAAAAATTTATCGATTATAAATATCAAAGCGTAAAGCGCGACTTTGCGTTTATTGTAAATAAAGATGTAGCAGCAGGTAATATAATCAATATGGTGCAAAAAAGCTCAGAACTCATCACGGAGGTTCTAGTGTTTGATGTATACCATGGAAATAATATAGAGCCGAACAAGATGTCCATAGCATTATCAGTTACTTTCTGCTCTCCAACTCACACTTTAACCGAAGAGGAAATTCAAAAAGAATCAAGTGCTATAGTTAATTTAGTACGTGAAAATACTGGAGGGATTTTAAGATACAGCTAAAGTCTGCTTGGTTTAGTAAAAAACGGACAGAAGATTTTGAAAAAGACACTAGTCAGTTCCTTAAAAAAAGCAACAATTACAGGCTATTATCGGCAATAATTCAACTATATTCTCAAGTATTATAACCTTTAACTTTACAGTTACGAGTATCACTAATAAAAGTTACTATAATATATATTTTCATACAGTCGTTCTACATATTAACAACTTTTTTTATTGAAAAATTTAGAAAGATATTGTAGAATTATTATAGTAATAGACTTCGGTAAAACTTATGGCAGACTCAGGAATTAACATATCTCTCGGCAAAGAAACTTCAAAGTATCTTTCTCGCTTGGCTAAGGTGAAAAAACGGTCTGTTCAAGAGCTAGCGGAAGAGTTTATACAAGAAGCAATTGAAAATGAAGAAGATACAGCACTAGTTGAGCTTTCCATTAAGCGCAATACTCCAGATGCAGAAATAGTTGATTATGAAGACGTCAAGTGGAGGTGTCAATCATGAAGATGTTAAGTGGGAATAAAATATTACAAAATTAAATTTTTAAAGAGCGTTATTGAGAGAGATCTTCCAGCTCTACCGGTAACGATAGAATTAAGAGTAAATAAAGCAATACAGGAACGTCTTAGAGTTAATCCAACTAAGTTAGGAAAACCATTATTTGGCAGGTTTAGAGGATATTTCAGATTACGTGTTGGTGATTATCGTATAATTTACCAAATAAAAGCTCGAGATTACATAGTGCTCATTACTGCAATAAGGCATAGAAAAAACAGCATCGCTAAAAACAGTTACTATATTTCATACAGTCGTTCTACATATTAACAACTTTTTTTATTGAAAAATTTAGAAAGATATTGTAGAATTATTATAGTAATAGACTTCGGTAAAACTTATGGCAGATTCAAGATTTAGCATAACTTTCAACAATGAAATTTCAGAGTGTCTTGCTGGACTAGCTAAAATAAGAAACAAGTCCATTAGAGAACTAACAGAAGAGCTAATACAAGAAGCGATTGAAAATGAGGAAGACAAAATACTAATCGAACGCGCTGCTGAACTTAATGTCCCAGGTGCAGAAACAGTTGATCTAAAAGACGTCAAGTGGGACTAAAGCGCTATACGATTAAGTTTCTAAAAATGTTAGTAAAAGGGATTTACCGATTCTTCCAAAAACAATAAAGTTAAGAGTTGAAGAAATAATAAAAGAGCGTCTTACAGTCGACCCAATTAATCTTGGTGAATCGTTGCGTTATAAATTCAAAGGACACAGAAGACTAAGAACCGGTGATTATCGTATTATATATCATGTAAATGCCGTGAAATATGAAGTAACCATTGTTTCAATAAAACACAGAAAAGACATTTAAGAGTAAGTACATCCAAAACTTTCAATATATTTCTATACAGCCCCTTCTCCTGATCCATTTTCTTTATTGAAAAATTAAAAAAGATACTGTATACTAGTTATAGTAGTATACTTTGTAAAACTTATGGCAAACGCTAATGTAGCTTTCAGTAAAAAAACTCTACAGCATTTTGCTAAACTGGTTGAGCTCACTAAGCAGCCCTCTCAAGAACTAGCAGAAAAGCTGTTTAGAGAAGCAATAGATCGCGAAATAGAGGATTTTCTAGTATCTAAAATTTCTGATGAGCGTGATATTGAAGGCGCAGAAATGATTAAAAGCGAGGATGTAGATTGGGATACACTATTATCTTCATAGGAAAAGTTATCAGGAAGGATCTTCCAAATCTTCCAAAAACAACAAGATTAAGGATCGTAAAGGCAATAAATGAACGACTTACAGCTGATCCAATAAACCTTGGTGAACCACTATATTATAGTTTAAAAGGGCGTAGAAGGCTAAGAGTAGGTAATTATCGCGCGGTTTACAGAGTAAATCAATCAGAACGCACAGTAATTGTCACAGAGATAGGACATAGAGATACTATCTACGATAGATAAATATATCTGTAGACAATTAAATATATTTTTATACAGCGCCTTCTCCTGATCCATTCTTTATTGAAAAATTAAAAAAGATACTGTATACTAGTTATAGTAGTATACTTTGTAAAACTTATGGCAAACGCTAATGTAGCTTTCAGTAAAAAAACTCTACAGCATTTTGCTAAACTGGTTGAACTCACTAAGCAGCCCTCTCAAGAACTAGCAGAAAGGCTACTCAAAAAAGCAATAGAGCGTGAAGAAGAAGATTTCTTATTATCTGTGGTTGCTAACGAGTACGATGTTGATGGTGTGAAAGAAATAGAAGATAGTGAAGAAATCTGGAAATAAACTATATACCATAAAACATCTTGAGCACGTTTGTAAGAAACATATACCAGCCTTACCAGAAACTATAAAAAAAAGAATTAAAAAGCGATAAGGGAGCGACTTACAGCTGACCCAGTCAAACTTGGTAAACCATTACACTACGGCTTTAAAGGACACAGGAGGTTAAGAGTTGGTACTTATCGTATTATATATCGCGTGAACACTGCAAAATATGAAGTTACTACTGTTGCAATAGGACACAGAGACACCATTTACGAAGAGGCTATGAAAATAATCAATAAATACTGTCAATAACACACTTTTCTATCAAGCATAGAGGTTATATTTATATTCATACGGGCATTTTCCTGACCTCATCGCCATCTTAGGTGGCTCTGCTCAGCTTACAAAAGCCTCGATTTCTTAGTCTCCATATATTATTGGTCTAACACAGTTTTTTTAGTATTCTTTAGCAATCACTTCACCAGCGGCAAGGTAATACCGCACTGCTTCATATACTTTCCTTTCATATCATCGTATGATTTTTCACACTCGCTTTCACCGCTTAAAAACACAAATTGGCACGCCCCTTCATTAGCGTAAATTTTTGCAGGAAGTGGAGTAGTATTTGAGAACTCGAGTGTAACATGACCTTCCCATCCAGGCTCCAAAGGAGTAACGTTTACTATAATCCCACACCTTGCATAAGTTGATTTACCAACACAAATTACCAGTACATTCCTTGGTATACGAAAATACTCAACCGTACTTGCAAGTGCGAAGCTGTTTGGCGGAATTATGCACACATCTGTTTCCCTATCTATAAAACTATTCTCGGAAAAATTCTTAGGGTCTACGACAGCTGAATTAACATTAGTAAAAATCTTAAATTTATTGCCAACTCTCGCATCATATCCATAAGATGATAAGCCAAAAGATATAACACCTTTACTGCTTTTGTGATCCACAAAAGGCTCTATCATTCCAAAGCTTTCAGCTTTTTCTTTTATCCATTTATCCGGCATAACCGCCATAATTATCCCTTAAAGTTGTGTAATACTTACAATAATATAAAATAAAATTTAAATGTAAACTACAGACCTGGTAGCCTCTATTATTCCAACATCAGTCACAAGTCTATATGAACATTGAGATACAAGTCGATTTGTACCAAGAAGAAAGATGCCACCCAAGTAGTCCAACTTATATCTCTAATATCTTGGAGGATTTATAATTGATTTTCATGTCAAATATAGAATTTTAATAAAATTAACCTCTCTATGAAACTATACAGTAGTAAAATTAAAAGAAATCAATGGTAGTAAGACTGAAAGCACAGGCATGGAATAAAAGTAGCAATAACGCTACAACAAATTATTATACAAATAAATATAAAAAAGGACTTGCTCCTCTATACATTGCTGTTAAACACGGCTATGCAAAGGCAGTGAAGTGCTCGACGAAAAATAGAGTAGGTGCTAAAGTACAAGATAAAGACACATTTTTTACTTCTCTACGTAAAGTTTCTGCACACAATATTTTAGTGTGGTAAAGCACCTAATAAAAAGTGGAATAGGTGTAGAAATAACCGATCAAGATGGATTTACTCCTTTGCATGTTGTTGCTGCCCGTAACAGTGTAAAGGCAATAAAATATTTATTAGAGAATGGAGCAGATCTTGAAGCACGAGATAAAAACGGATGTACTCCTTTACATTCCGCTGCTATGTCTGGTTGTGTAAAAGGAGTAAAGTGCCTAGCAGAAAGTGGAGCAAATCTTGAAGCACAAGATAAAGACGGATTAGATCCCTTGTTTTTTGCTAGGTGCGCTAATAACGACAAGATAATCAAACTTTTGGAAGAAAAAATTAAGAGTAAAAAAGACTTAAGCAAGGATATATCAGAAAAAATAAAAAGTCAGCACTCTCAAACAAGTACAGTATCACTAGAAAAAGTGGAAAAAATAGAAAAAGCAGAAAAAGTAGAAAAAAAACCACTGGTATCAAAAATTACCTACATAAGCCTAGTGGCCACATCAATAATAGGCTCTATCCTCAGTATTGCTTCGGGATCGTTTTGTCTATCAATAATTGCAACTTCTGTAACATCCGCGCTGATAGCCAGCGGCATTATGTACAGAATATTAAAACCTACCACTGAATTGAAAGAAGTAGGCATTCATGGTTCAGACTTATGGCTGCACGAATATTTGATTTGAATCTACCAGAAGGACCAACTCTCTTGAAAATTTATCTTTGTCTGCAGGCTTTTCATTAAATAACTAAATTCAGTAAAAAGTGTATCTATTCTAGCAAAGGGTTTGTAGGTGCGCATACATTCCTGCACTTTTTCTGAATTCTTTTTTTACAGGAGGACATTATGTCCAGCACTATTAGCTTAAGCTTTGTATAGGCTTAAGCGTTAATGCACATAAAAAAACCAAAAGGCGCCTATGGTTTTTAACATTAGACAGCAAACTTTACGTGCTAGTATAGGGTTTTTTTGCCTTTTTTTCATTTGGTAAATTTGTATCCATTCAGAGACATATTGAAGCAAAAGTGGTGTCATTCCAGCGCGTGACGCTGGAATCCAGCCTTATTTTCACTTTTACACAAAATCGAAAATAAGAGGTCTCTTATATTTATCCACGCAAATAGATAAGCCTTATTTTCATTTTTATACAGAATCGAAAATAAGGGATTTCTTATGTTCATAGAAGGGTGTCATTCCAGCGCGCGACGCTGGAATCCAGTAAAAAAAGAATGGATCCCAGTGTCTGCTACTCGGATGACATTATTAGGCTACTCGGGTGACATCATTGATACAAGAAGCCTATTACCATTAAGATAAGCCTTATTTTCACTTTTACGCAAAATCGAAAATAAGAGGTTCTTATGCTCATCTACACAAATAGACAAAGCTTTATTTTCATTTTTATATAGAATCGAAAATAAGAGGTTCTTATGCTCATCTACACAAATAGACAAAGCCTTATTTTCATTTTTACGCAAAATCGAAAATAAGAGGTCTCTTATGTTCATCCACGCAAATAAGGTAAGTCTTATTTTCATTTTTATACAGAATCGAAAATAAGGGATTTCTTATGTTCATAGAAGGGTGTCATTCCAGCGCGTGACGCTGGAATTCAGTGAAAATAAAGTGGATCCCAGTGTCTGCTACTCGGATGACACCGTCTGTTACGCAAATTACTTGCTAATTGTAATGTTCGTGACCATAATGCAAGAAGTCTATCACCATTAAGATAAGCCTTATTTTCACTTTTACGCAAAATCGAAAATAAGAGGTTCTTATGCTCATCTACACAAATAGACAAAGCTTTATTTTCATTTTTACGCAAAATCGAAAATAATGTATACTATAAAAATGGTGTGCTGGAGTTGAATGAATGGATATTAAAGAATCGTATACGTTCAGCCAATGGCGTCAACCTAAGGAAAAACGTCAGTGATTGTGTTGTTCCCTATAGCTGTAATAAGGTAGATAAACCCAAACGTCATCATCTCTTTAGAAGAGTTTGCTAAGGGAGGCTCTTAAGTTGACACCATTGCCAGTACATTCACTAAAACTGACTATTTCTTCTTACTAAGTAATAACAAGTTACCGATACAAAAATAGATTGGTAATATTTCAAGCCTGCCAAGCAGCATTAAAAACGACAGAAATAGTTTTACTCCATTACTAAAGGAGGAATAATTGCCCGAAGGTCCGATTAAGTTACTAAATCCTGGACCAGAATTTGTAAGCGTCGCAGAAACTGAGCTAATGCTAGTTATAAAGTCTGTATTACTTAAGTAAGACATCACTACCGATGATACAGCAAACGTTAATATATAAATTGCAAAAAACGTAAACACAGAGCGAACTTCATCATTTGCCAAGGTTTTACCGTTAAATCTCACTTTATTATCTGCATCAGAGCTTAATAAAAGGTGAAAGCGACTTACTATAGCCCTTAGAAAAACGATCAGACGGAAGATTTTGATTCCACCGCTCGCAGAACCACTACATCCACCAACAAAGGTTAGAAAAAAAGCTAAAACCGAAATAAAGCTCCAATCTACGTAATTGCATATCACATAGCCAGTTGATGTGATAAAAGAAGTAATAGTAAATGTGCCGTACCTAAATGATAATGATATTCCTAAATTAATATTCTTGTATAACCAAAAACAAGCAACCAAAGATGCGATAATAACTATCTTGACAAAGTAAGAGACCTGTTCATCATGGCAAATGTCCAGCCGTCTTATAATTTTGAAATAGCTAAGAAAAGGCAGAGAACCCAAGATCATAAAGATGATTGTTATGGCTTCAAGCAAGGGATTATTATAGTGCCCTATGGAATCGTTGTAATTAGCAAATCCACCAGTTGATACAGCGGACATTCCATGACATATAGCGTCAAACAACGGCATACCAGCCAGATAATAGGAAAATATGCATAATAAAATTAGGCTATAATATATTACCGTAACATGAACAACTACACTTCGCGTGTTTGGTAACCTTCTTTTTGTAGCATCTGAATATTCAGAATAAAGCAAATTATTTAAGCTCAGAATCTTGAGCATGGGAAAAATTGCAATTCCTATAGT
The DNA here is from genome assembly GCF_012277315.1 of Wolbachia endosymbiont of Ctenocephalides felis wCfeJ. Taxonomy (NCBI): domain Bacteria; kingdom Pseudomonadati; phylum Pseudomonadota; class Alphaproteobacteria; order Rickettsiales; family Anaplasmataceae; genus Wolbachia; species Wolbachia endosymbiont of Ctenocephalides felis. Next base: position 1,115,759 of record NZ_CP051157.1, read on the forward strand.
GATTATACCAAAGCCACCTATACCATGCAGAATTGCTCTCCACAGTAGCATTCCTGGAGATAGCTTTTCAACATCATCAAACACAGTTGCTCCTGTTGTTGTAAGGCCAGATATCGTTTCAAATAATGCGTCAACATAGCTTAGACTACTGAAATAGAATGGAATAGCTGCAAACAGGGATAAAACAATCCAGGTACAACTGGTAACCGTAAAAATTGCTGGCATTCTATACAATCTGCTCAACTTACCCAATAAAACAAAAGTTGCACCAGATACACAAGTAACCATAAACCCAGTTAGAAAATTTTCCCATTCGTAGCCCAAATACTTATTAGTAATAGCAGGAATAATCATTGTTAAGCTAAACAACAACAGGAATACTCCAACAATAAATACAATTGAGCGTAAAGTCTGCAAATGTTGATGACTTTCCATAGAGCTACTTTCTAAAATAAAAGAATATTACACTATATCGTGAACTCTTGCTGAGATTTTCTTTATATCCTCATTTGAAAGTGGAATCAGACCGCGCCTAGATAGGTACCCATCCTCAGCACTGATTGAATCTATAACTTCTCTAATAAATTCTCTTAACCCATCAACAGTATTTAAGTGCTCTTTCTTTATGTAAAGATATAGAGGCCTTGCTAATATATATTTTCTCGATGATATATTTTCATAAGTCGGCTCAATCCCTGCAATTGTGCTTCCTTGTATTTTATCTTGATTTCTCATTAAAAAGCTAAAACTAAATATCCCTAAGGCATTCTTGTTACTTTTTAATTTTTGTATTATTATGTTTTCATTATTTCCAACTTTTATGTACCTTCCATCCTCTCTGATATTGCTGCATGCCCTCTTTCTTTCCTCCAAATCGTTATAAGTTTCTCTGAAAATTCTTGAATGCATGCATGAATATTGATCAAGCATAACAAAATTAACTAAAGCGTCGTATGTACCCATATCTTGATGGGGACCATAAATTTCAATTTCCATTTTTGGCAAGGCCTGGTTTATATCAGACCAAAATTTCTTATTATTTTTTACTAGTTTACCATTCTCTTGGGAATACGCAGATAAAGTTTCAAACAAATCCTTTTTTGTAAAATCAAATTTATAACTTTGATTCGAATTTGCGATTACAACTCCATCATATCCAAGAATGATTTCTACTACCTCATTTACTCCATTCCTCTTACATAGTTCCCTCTCCACATCTTTTATAGGACGAGATGAAGTAGTGATATCTGGGGTATTCTCCCCTATTCCTGCACAAAACATTTTGAACCCTGCCCCACTCCCTATCGATTCCACAACTGGAGTCTTCAAGGAGAATACACGATTGAAGTCTTCAGCTATATATGAGATAAAGGGAAAAACGGTCGAAGATCCAACAATTCTGATATATTTCCTTGCATCAGCTTTTGATAGCGGTATGGATACCGCAAATATAAAAATCAAGAAAAAGTCTTTAAGCATCGTTTTTAGTTAAGAACATAAGCCTACAATTTTATTAACAAAAAATCAAACTGAAAAGTCCTAATTCTCTTTAAATCATAAATCGACTGCGGTAAATTTACATTGTCTTGCCCGTCACTCTTCAATCCAAGCATTCTTTATGTAAGTAGGTCCCTTTTTTAGGGAAAGAAAACATAAATCATACCTGACTGAATAATCTAAAAAATTAAGGTTCCTACTTAGAAAGTACTTAGAGGTATTCACAATAGACCGACACTGAAGATAAGATATTGGCATTTCCTTTTCAAGCAGACTTGTTTTAACTTCTATAAAAAACAGTTTTTTTTCTTTAGATACAATTAAGTCAACTTCACCGAACTTACAACGATAACGGTGCCTTACAATATCATACCAATTTAGTTTTAAATATATTAAAACTAACAGCTCACCAAGATAACCTATAAAATAGCGTAACTTACCTGTCATAAAAAAGAGAACTATAATTAACTTTTTGTAACTACTTTATTCTCCTCTCTACCTTTTTCTTTATTTTTACTGCCAATCTTACCCTTTGTTGCAGTGTCTCTATCAACTAGCTCTATTACTGCCATTAAAGCACAATCACCCTTTCGAGTATTAAACTTTATTATCCTAGAATACCCACCTTTACGATCTTGATAACGACTAGCTAAAACGTTTAGTAATTTATCAACTGCTACCTTATTATTATGAAGGCGTGAAAGCAAAAGTCTTCTACCGTGTAAAGTATTCTTATTCTTAGCGATTGTAATAAATTTTTCCATATACGGACGAAGCTCCTTAGCTTTTGCTAGGGTAGTTATAATCTGCTCATGGTTAATTAATGAAATAGATAGGTTCTTCAACATCGACAACCTATGCTCAGTGCAACGAGATAGCTTACGCTTTTTTATTCCATGTTTCATATATTACCTAATCTTCATCAGTATGTTGTCTAGCCAATTCATCTATATCCTTAGGTGGCCAATTTGGAACATCCATACCTAAAGACAAACCAAAATTACTTAAAACTGCTTTAATCTCATTCAAGGACTTTCTACCAAAATTAGCAGTTCTTAACATTTCACTCTCTGTTCTCTGCACAAGGTCACCTATATAGGTAATATTTTCATTCTTCAAGCAGTTGTGTGACCTAACAGACAACTCCATTTCATCTACCTTACGCAATAAGATAGGATCATAACCCAAATCCTTATAACCACTAGAAGAAGCCTGTGATTTTTTATAACCTACATCAGAACATATAAAAGGCTGACATTGCTCTTGTAATATCCTTGCAGCAGAATCAACAGCTTGACTTGGAGAAATTGTACCATCAGTCTCAATCGACAATATCAACTTATCCTTATCAGTAACTTGACCAACACGACTATTCTCCACTTTACACGAAACCCTGCTGACAGGGCTATACAAAGCATTAACTGGAATGAAACCCTTTAGATCCTGTTCGCTAATAAGCTTTAAAAGCTCGTTTTCTTTATATTTAGTAACAGGAAGGTAGCCCTTTCCACTAGCCACATATATAGTCATATTGAGCTCTACATTCTGCCCAAGTGTGCATATTAGCAGATCTTTATTAACAATAGAACACTGATCATCAGTTTCTATCATTCCAGCCAATACCTGACAAGGCCCTTTAGCATTCAAACTTAAGCATTTATTAGCAGTACCATTTAATTTACATCTCAGCATACTAATATTCAATACTATATCAGTTACATCCTCCCGTACTCCCTGAATTGAAGTAAATTCATGAGTTACGCCTTCAATTTTTATGCCATAAACAGCACTACCTACAAGAGAAGATAACATCACACGCCTTAATGCATTACCAAGTGTTAAGGCAAAACCACTCTCCAATGGTTCTAGTACTATATCACCTTTTTCACTCGAATTACCTGGCAATACTTTAATTGAACTAGGCCTAGTCAATTTGTCTAAACCGCCAAAAACAGCAACACTGTCATTATGGTACATAAAACAACCTTTTCAAATATTTTATACTCTTCTTTTTTTTCTCAACCTACATCCATTATGAGGAATCGCAGTTTTATCTGCAATTGAGGTTACCGTTAACCCGCAGTTCTGAAGCGCTTTCACTGCAGCTTCAGCCCCAAAACCAGGACCACGTATTATAACAGAAACAACTTTCATACCAAACCTCTCTACTGCAACCTTTGCAGCAGATTCTGAAGCCTTACCTGCAGCATAAGGTGTAGATTTTCTTGAACCTGAGAAACCATGCGCCCCAACAGAAGTTTGGTACAGAGTGTTACCTTGAACATCAGTTACATTTATAAAAGTATTATTAAAAGTTGCACGAATATGCACAACCCCAGTAACAAACTTTTTCGCACTTTTACCAACTGTTCTGACCTTTTTCATAAACTTAATAACAATAAATTTTATTTCTTTCCGGCAATAGGTAAACGAGACCTACCCTTACGAGTTTTAGCATTGGTATGAGTTCTTTGCCCTCTTACAGGCAAACCTTTTCTGTGTCTTATTCCTCTATAACACCCCATTTCTACCAAAGACTTTATATTCATAGCTACTTCTTTTCTAAGCTCACCCTCTATAGTATAACTTCGCCTAATGAAGTTGCTGATTTTTTCTATGTCTTCATCTTGTAATTCCGAAACACGCTTATTCCTATCAATTTTACAAGCATGGCAAATTGCGTTTGCAGTAGCAATACCTATACCATATATATAGGTTAATGCAAAAGGAACACATTTCTTTACTGGAACATTTACACCTGCAATACGCGCCACTAATACTCCGATACTTTATTAATAATAACTCTTAATTTATACCATAAAATAATCCAGAGTCAAACTAAATTGCAAGAAATTTTGTTCTCAATCTCTTGCTTTACCTGAACAACACTAAGATTAGCATTAATCGTTAATAACTTGTCTTTATAATATTCACGCAAATCTTTTATTTGAATGTGATACTCGCTCATTCTTTTATTAATCGCAGATAAGTCAGAGTCATCAACCCTCCTCTCCAACCTAGTACTTTTACATTTTGTACAAACAAAATTATTACCACTCTTGAAAGAAGATGCACTGTATACACTCTTGCAGTCCAAGCACACAAGACGATCCTTTAACCTTTTAATCGCCACCTCACCGTCAAGCTGCAATTCAATTACAATATCCACATCTTTGTTATATCTTTCCCTCAAAACTTGAGTTAAAAAATGAGCTTGGTTTAGATTTCTTGGAAAACCATCCAACAAAAAGTTATCATCCACGCATGCAAGCTGGCTGCGTAATAGTTCACATATGACTTCATCTTGAATCAAATTACCAGATTCTACAGTATTCTTTATCTTTTTACCCAGCTCACTACCACTAGATATAATATTTCTCAGTAAATCCCCTATTGAAATTAACTGTAAGTTATACTTTGCTATTAACAGGATTGACTGAGTACCTTTACCTGAACCAGGAGGACCAAAAATTGTAATAATCATCTTAATTTCCTTGTTTTAGACTCATATTTCCTTATCCAACTATCATATCTATTTGAAAAGACATAGGATTGTATTTGCACAATAGTATCAGTAACAACATTAACTATAATCAATAAGCTCGTTCCACCAAAAATAAAAGATATACCATAATAATACCTTATAATTTCAGGCACAGCACATATAACTACCAAATATGCAGAGCCAATAAACGTTAACTTAAAAACTATATATTGAAGGTAATCAGAGGTATGTTTTCCAGGTCTTCTACCAGGTATAAAACCACTATTTCTTTTAAGAAAATTAGCATTTTCTTCTGGATTAAATATAAAATTGGTATAGAAGAAGTTGAAAAATATTATAAGCGCTAAATAAGCTAAAATATAAATCACCTTATTTGCTATAAAGTAATCTAAAATGAAATTAGAAAAAGCATGCCCTTTATAGAAAGTTGCAATTGAAATAGGTGTCAATAAAATTGCATTGGCAAAAATAGTTGGTATTACACCAGATAGATTAATTTTTAATGGAATATAAGTAAAATCGTCATTGTGTAATTTTTTAAATTGCCTTTTAGGATATTGAACAACGACTTTTCTATAAGAAGACTCTATAAAAATAACCAAAAGCAACAATAAGAAAAACGCTATCAAAATAAAAAAGATAATAAATAACGATATGCTACCATTTTTACTCAACGTTAACAGGGATGAAAAAGCACTATGTAGTTCTGATATTATGCCCGTAAAAATGATTAACGAGATACCATTACCTACACCACTAGTGCTGATCTGTTCACCAAGCCATATCAAAAACATCGTCCCACCTAAAAGGCTAAAGACTCCTACTGTACGAAACATAAGACCAGGTTCAATTACAACTAACGCTCCTTCCCTATTCATTCTTTCTAATCCAACTAAAATAGTAATCGATTGAAACACACAAAATACCACAGTCATATAACGTATGTAAGAATTCATCTTTCTACGTCCCAATTCCCCATCATTTTTGACTTCATTAATTCCTTTGATAGCAGAAGATAATAACTGCATAACTATAGATGCAACTATGTATGGCATAACACTGAGCGCTAAGATTGTCATTCTAGCTAATGCACCGCCAGAAAATAGATTAAATACTCCAAAAACACCTGAACCCTCTTTAGGAAATATATCATTAATTATATCAAGATTAATTCCAGGAATAGGCACATAAGTACCCAAACGATAACAAATTAAAGCGATCAGCGTAAAAAATATACGCTTTAATAAATCACCTTTATATAACAATGCAGGATCCAAACTATTAAACGCGGACTTGCTGCTCATCATTTATGATAGTATTTCCACACTACCGCCAACTGAAGCTACAGATTTTCTTGCAGCTTCCGACGCAAAGTCAATACGAAATACACATTTCTCGTTCAGCTTACCTTTATTAAGAAGCTTGACTTTATCCTTGACAGACTTTATACAGCCTAATTTACATAGCATCTCCTTATCTATAACAGAGCCTTTTACTATCTTTTTAGTTTCTATTAAGTGCTGTATATCAGCAACATTAATTATTGGGTATATATTCCTACGTATAAGGTTAAAACCTCTCTTAGGTAAACGAGTATATATAGATTGCTGCCCACCCTCGAATCCATTGATGGAAACACCGCTCCTAGCTTTCTGCCCCTTATGCCCCCTACCAGATGTTTTTCCTTTACCACAACCAATACCTCTACCTAGTAACTTAGACTTTTTTTTCTGTGATAATTTATTAAATATAGAGTTTAACTTTATAGTACTATTCATACTTTACCTATTTCCAACTATCTCTCCAATCTTTTTATCTCTTTTTCTCGCAACTTGACGAGGAGATAACATACTACCAAAAGCTCTGAACACTGCACATATAACGTTATGAGGATTGTTCGATCTTGTAGACTTAGCTACTACATCTTTTATACCTAACACTTCAAAAACTGACCTAATTGCTCCACCAGCAATAATACCTGTTCCCACTCTAGCTGCTCTTAAAACTATTTCACCAGAGCAAAACTTAGCTTTAATGTCATGATGCAAAGTTCTACCTTCACGCAAGTACACCCTAATCATCGATTTTTTTGCAGCATTTACAGCTTTTATCCTCGCTTCAGCAACTTCCGCGTGTTTGCCCATTCCGCATCCTACTCTACCCTTTTCGTCTCCAACAACCACCAAAATTGAAAATGAAAACCTTCTACCACCCTTGGTAACCGTTGTTACCCTCCGTACTGAAACTAAAAGCTCTGATAAATCATTATTATTTTGTAAATTCTTTGCAGCCATATTTAAAACCTTTTAAAACTTAAATCCAGAACTTCTTAAGGCCTCAGCAAATTGAGAAACCAACCCTGTGTACTTATAGGCCCCACGGTCAAAAACCAATTCCTGCTCTAATTTCATATCAGACAAACGCTCAACCATTAAAGAAGAAACCCGTCTTACAGTCTCAGCATTGACTCTACCTTTACATACATCTCTAACTTTAGCATCCAAAGTAGAAGCAGAAACAAGAGTTACTCCCTTTTCATCATTAATTAATTGAACGTAAAAATGCCTATTAGATTTAAATACGGATATACGTAAACGCTTCTTGTCACCATTATTAAGCTTCCTTCTATTACGTAACTTCCTTTTTTCAAAATTACTCAAAAAATTATATAACCTTTTCATCTTAATTACTTCTTTTTACTTACAACTTTACGCAACATAAATTTACCTTTTATTATAACACCCTTACCTTTATAAGGATCATATTTTCTAACTTTGCATATATCAGATGCTATCATATAAACTTTTTGCTTATCCATGCCACTCACTACTAAGTGAGTCGGCTTTATACACCTAATTTCGACATCCTTAGGCACTTTATACTTAACATTATGGCTATAACCAAGATATAAAGTCAAATATTTACCATCACACTCTGCTTTATACCCTACACCATTAATCTCAAGATTAACAGTAAAACCATTAACTATACCATTGACAATATTGTTAATATTACTTCTACAAGTACCCCACATAGGCTTTATTTCATCATAATTATCTTTGTCTTGATCAACAGAAAGCAACACCTGATTATCAACAACACGGCACATAACATCACTGTTTAGCCTAAGCTCTTTTTCTGCTTTAGCACTTTTTATTAATACCTTACCATCATTATATTCAACTGAAACACCAGCAGGAATATTGATAGGCGCAGCACCTACACGAGACATAAATTTCTCCTATTACTTAAAATACACGACACAAAATTTCTCCGCCAACTTTCAACTTATGCGCATTGTAGTCCGTCATCACTCCTTTAGACGTAGATATAATAAAAATACCAAGCCCATTATATGCTCTAGCAATGTCCTTGTATTTAGAATAACAACGACAACCCGGCTTTGATACTCTAACTATATCACTAATAACAGGTAACCTCTCACAATACTTTAATTTTACAACAAAAGATGGTATATTACCTACAACTTCTTTTTGATAATCAAGGATATACCCTTCATCTTTCAAGATCTTCAGTATAGAAGAATTCACTTTAGAGAATAAAACTCTCGTTGTTTTATGCATTGCTAATTGAGCATTACGTATCCTTGTTAAAAAATCACCAATACCATCAGATAACGCCACAATATACTCCTTATATTATATTTACCAACTGGATTTTGTAACCCCCGGGATCTTCCCGAAAGCACATAAATCACGCAAAACAATTCTACACAAACCAAATTTCCTATATACTCCTCTTGGCCTACCGGTTAAAGCGCATCTATTCCTGATCCTAATCTTAGAAGAATCCCTTGGCAACTCTTTAATTAGTTTATTTTGAACAGCAAACCTTTCAGCAATAGGTATATCCTTGTTATTTATTATAGATTTTAATTTTTCTCTTTTCTCTCTATATTGATCGCACAACTTTACCCGGCGAAGATTTCTTTGTATCATCGATTTTTTTGCCATATACCTATCCTCTCAAACTAATCAAAAAAGGGAAACCTAAAAGCTCGCAATAACTCTTTTGCTTCTTCATCACTAGTCGTACTTGTTATAATATTAATATCCATGCCTCTAATTTTGCTTATTTTATCATAATCTACTTCTAAAAATGAGATATGCTCCTTTATACCAAAGGAAAAATTACCATTACCATCAAATTGCTTTATGCTAAACCCTCTAAAGTCTTTTTCTTGTGGTAAAGTAACATATATCAATCTTTCTAAAAACTCATACATTCTATCCCTACGTAAAGTTACTTTGCAACCTACTGTAGCACCTTTCCTTATCTTGAAACCAGAAATGGATTTTTTTGCAGAAGTTACCACAGGCTTCTGCCCCGCAATTAAATGTAGACAATCAAATGGCTCATTTATTGCTTTACTATCTGCGGCAGCATCTCCAATTCCCATATTAATACACACCTTGACAAGCTTAGGCACTTGCATCACGTTGCTATAGTTGAACTTATCCTTCAAGGATTTTATTATGCTATCTTTGTATAATTCTTTAAACATATCAACCTAGTCTATTATTTCCCCAGAAACTTTTGCAAAACGCACTTTTTTACCATCCATAACTTTAAACCCTATTCTAGTCGAAGCCTTGTATTTAGGATCTACTATTGCAACGTTAGAGATATCAATAGGCAATTCTTTATCCAATATACCACCACTATTACCAGCTTTCGGCTTGGTATGTCTCTTATATACATTCACCCCAGAAACAATTGCCTTTTTTTTAGTATCACATGTTACAACTTTAATTACTTTACCAATTTTTCCTCTATCTCTACCAGTTAAAATTATAACGTCATCACCACTTCTTATTTTTGCACTCATTATAAAACCTCAACAGCCAATGACATTATCTTCATAAAAGAACCAGACGACAATTTCTTTATCGGGCCAAACACCCGAGTACCAAGGGGCTCGCCTTGATTATTAACCAAAACTACAGCATTGCTAGAAAAACAAATTACAGAGTTATCAGATTTCCTAATACGATTTTTCACCCTAACAACAACTGCTCTGTACACTTTTCCCTTTTCAACTTTTCCTTTCGGATTGATGGACTTGGTAGACACAATAACTGTATCACCTATAGATGCAGACTTCCTACCACCTAACAAGCCAATACAAAGGACTTCACGTGCACCAGAATTATCAGCCACTTCTAACAATGTATTTTTTTGAATCATATAAACACCTTACTCGACTTGAACAACAACCCACTTTTTAGTAGCAGAAATAGGCTTATGTTCTTGTATAAAAACTCTATCTCCTTTTTTGTAATGATTATTTTCATCATGTGCTGTGTACTTTTTATATTTTTTTATAACTTTTTTATACAGCTTATCCTTATATACTTGCAACACTGAGACTTTGATAGTTTTATCGCACTCAGCTTTAGTTACCACACCACACAAAACTCTCTTAGGCATTACTCTCCTCTATCCTTCTTTCATTTAATACAGTTAAAATACGAGCTATGCTCCTCTTTATCAAACTAAAGCGTGCAATATTATTACACTGCCCCAACTTTTTTTGAAAAACCAAATTAACAAACTCCTTTCTCAAATTTACAAGAATTTCATACAATTCTTGCGAAGGTTTCGATCTAATATCAGCTATATCCATCGTAACTCCACTTAACTATGATTAGATATAAATTTACACCTTACAGGAAGCTTGGCAACTGCCTTTTCAAGCGCTAATTTTGCTAAATGCATTGGAACATCGCTACTAACCTCGAACAATACTCTACCAGGCTTAACTTTAAATACCCAAAATTCAACACTACCTTTGCCTTTACCCATCCGTACATCAGCCGGTTTTTTGCTAACAGGAGTATCCGGAAAAATTCTTATCCACACTTTACCAGAACGTTTCAACGTTCTAGATATTACACGCCTCACAGTCTCAATATGCTTAGACTGAATCCTACCTGCCTCTATAGCTTTTAAGCCATAATCTCCAAAAGACAGTGCACTACCACCTTTTGTATTACCTTTAATCCTCCCTTTAAATACCTTCCTATACTTACTCTTTTTAGGAACAAACATTTCAATACACCTTAATTAACAATATAAACCCAGACTTTGACTCCTATAATACCATATATGGTCTTTGCTTCACAAAAAGCATAATCTATGTTAGCACGTAAAGTATGTAAAGGCAAACGACCTTCCTTATACCATTCGGTGCGAGCTATCTCAGCTCCACCAAGACGCCCAGAACAACTTACCTTAATACCTCCTCCACCCATTCTCAAACAACTTTGAATGGCTTTTTTCATCGCTCTTCTAAATGAAACCCGTTTTTCTAATTGCTGTGCTATGTTGTTTGATATCAAAGTCGCATCTATTTCAGGCCTCTTTATCCCTACTACATTTACTTCCACACTACTTTTTATTTTTTCAGCTATTTTTTGTTTTATCTTTTCAATATCCAAACCTTTCTTACCTATTATCACTCCAGGCCTAGAAGAGTGTATCGTTACAGACATCAAATCACCTTTACGCTCTATAATAACCTTAGAAAGACCTGCATGCTTAAAAGATTCATTTATGTAACTGCGAATAGATAAATCCTGATGCAATTTCTCTTTGTAGTCCTTGTTAGCATACCAAATAGAATCCCAAGTATTAGTATTTATTTTTAACCTAAACCCTATAGGATTAACTTTTTGCCCCATATTCTACACTTTCCTCACTAATTTTACACTCTTGCAAATCATACAATTTCCTCTAACTTTATAGTTATATTGCTGTAATACTTATTAACTCTATTAGCCCTACCCATAGCTTTTGGGCATACTCTACGCAAAGTAAAAGACTTGCCCACTAAAACTTCCTTTATATATAAATCATCAACATCCAATCCATAATTATGTTGAGCATTAGCAATTGCAGAATTTAATACTTTTGTTATAAGATCAGCAGCTTTCTTTTCACAAAATCTCAATTGCACAGTAGCAAAAGAAACCTTTTTATTGCGTACTAAACCGGCAACTAAATTTAACTTATGGGGAGTTGATTTTAAAACCCTAGAACTAGCCTTAATTACTGCATACTTACTTTTCATACTAATTACCTTCTTGCTGCCTTTTTATCACCACTATGCCCATTAAACTTACGAGTAGGTGAAAATTCACCAAATTTATGACCTATCATATTCTGATCATTAACATTAACAGGAATATAATCTTTACCGTTATAAACAGCAAATTTCAGACCTAAACAGTTAGGAAGAATTACCGACGCTCTAGAATGAATCTTTATCACCTTATTAATAACACCTTCCTTTAAAGCTCTATTCACCAATTTTAACACAGAAGGATGACAAAAAGGTGGCTTCCATGCAGATCTACTCATAAACTAACCTTTTAACTGTTTTATATACTTATTACTAAATTTATTTCTTTTTCGAGTTTTTTTCCCTTTTGTTGCAACACCCCAAGGAGTAACAGGATGACGTCCACCAGAAGTCTTTCCTTCTCCTCCTCCATGAGGATGATCAACCGGATTCATAGCAACCCCACGAACAGTAGGCCTAACCCCCAACCACCTATTTCTCCCTGCCTTACCCAATTTTCTATTCTTACGATCAGGGTTAGATACCACACCAACAGTAGCCTTGCAGGAAGATAAAACCAACCTAACTTGACTAGACCTTAACCGTAATAAAACATAGTTGCCATCACGACCAACAACTTGTGCATAACAACCAGCAGCTCGAGCAATTACAGCACCATTACCGGGCTTTAATTCAACACCATAAACAAAAGAACCAACAGGTATACATTTTAACGGCAAACAATTACCCGGTAATATATCAGCAGCATCACCGGACATTACAATATCACCAGGCTTTATGTTTTGTGGAGCCAATATATAAGATTTAGTATTATCGTTCTTATACAATACCAATGCTAAAAACCCACCTCTATTTGGGTCATACTCAATTTTTTCAACTATACCTTGATCGCTTCTATTACGTTTAAAATCTACAACTCTATACTTTTTTTTGTGACCACCACCCTTATGACGAGTTGTAACCCTACCGCAATTATTTCTTCCGCCACTGGACTTTTTACCAAATGTAAGAGATTTTTCTGGTTTATCTTTTGATAAGCCAACCTTATTTACCAGCACAGTCCCACGAGAAGACGGAGTGACAGGATTAAGAAATTTTATACCCATATTAAATACTCATTATATCTAACTTTTGACCATCCACCAAAGAAAAATAAACCTTCTTTTTTTGTTTTTCATAGCCAGCTACACCTCTAAAGCGCCTATGCTTAGGCTTCATTCTAATAACATTGATAGAAGAAACCTTAACGTTAAATAAAGACTCTATTGCGGATTTTATTTTATGCTTATTTACATTTACAAAAACATACAAAGAATACTTATTAAATTTCTCTTTCAAAAAAGAAGCTTTTTCTGTAACGATAGGACACTTTATTATATTATTATATTTTATCATAACAATCTACCTTCAAGATTCTTTAAAGCATCACTCGTTAGCATTATGCATTCATGATTTAATATATCAAAGACATTTAACCCGATAGGTTTGATTAAGTTTACATGATGTAAGTTTCTAGTAACCCGCAATAAATTATCTTCATAATCACCAACTATCAAAAAGGAAGAAAATTTAAAATTTTTAATATACTTACACATTTCCGATGTTTTCTTCACATCAATATTTAAACTATCAAGAATAATTATTTGATTATTAAAATATTTTAGAGATAAAGCAACTTTTAAACCAAGTTTACGCACCTTCTTATTAAGAGAATAGGCATAGCTCCTTACAACGGGACCAAAAATAATCCCTCCCCCTCTAAATTGAGGAGATCGCAAACTCCCTTGCCTTGCTCTACCAGTACGTTTTTGGCTATAAGGCTTAGCTGTTGTACCAGAGACATCACTAATGCCCTTTGTTTTATGAGTACCAGCCCTCCTTTTTGCTAATTGCCACCTAACTATATCGTGCAAAATACTCAATTTTTGCTTAACGGAAAATACCAAAGGGTTAAGCTGAACAACACCCACATCATCATTAGATAAATTAACTAACTTACATTCCATAACTAACTTACTGAACCACTAGCATTAACATCATTTGTACCCAATAGCAGACCTACCGGAAAAGGAACATCTTTATGTAAAGGCTTTTTAACTGCATCTCTTACAAAAACGTAAGAATTGCTAAACCCAGGAACATTATTACCTTTTACAGCAATTATACTATTTTCATGATCAATAAATAATATCTTCATATTTTGTACCGTCACTCTGCTATTACCTAAATGACCAGCCATTTTCTTCCCTTTAAATACTCTACCAGGATCCTGACATTGACCTGTAGAACCTTGTGATCTATGAGCAATGGAAACACCATGAGACGCTCTAAGCCCACTAAAATTATGCCGCTTCATCACACCAGCAAATCCTCTACCTATGGAACAACCTGTAATATCAAGATATTGACCAACTACAAAATGGTTAACACCGACTTTTTCACCGCATTCTATTCCTGAGAGATTATGTAACCTGCTTTCATATAATTTACATCTACGATCCATGCCTTGCTTCTTCAAATACTCCCACTGAGGTTTTGCAATATTTTTAAAATCTCCAGTACCTAAAACGACTGCATTATAACCACACTTATCTTGCTCTTTCACATCAATAATATAAGTCTCGTTAAGACGCAATAAAGTCACAGCAACACGACTATTATTAGAGTACAGAGAAGTATGACCTATATTCGTCATTAATAAACCAATTCTCCTCAGTGAATTTATTCTCTTCATTTCTCTTCTCTCAACTTTGGTTTCTTGACTGTTACACAAGTTTTGATGCCAGCTTCATCAGGCAAAAGAGACGGATCTTCAAATGTTCGCATTATATCAGGAGTAAGATTACGTAAACGCAAAACAATTAACCGCTTAGAAACTCTCCTTTCAAATTGTTCACGAGATTTTTTATCAACGTGAGGAGATCTACCAACAATAAACTTCAAATTATTCCTCGGCAATGCAACTGGGCCAGATAATGTTAACCCGAAACGCTTTAACACACTATTTTCTAACATCTTATCAAATTTATGTACAAACTTTCTAATATACTCTTCCAATTTCGAACAATCAAAAGCATCAATGTTAATATACACTTTAACATCAGTATTCATTTCCCTTTGCTTTACCTGAGTTGTCATACTTACTCCAAAATTTCAGAAACGACACCAGAACCAACAGTCTTGCCACCTTCTCTTATTGCAAAACGCAACCCCTTATCCATCGCTATCAATGCCTGTAACTCCACTTCTATACTTACATTATCTCCTGGCATTACCATCTCCTTTCCTTCTAGTAACTTTACACTCCCCGTTACATCTGTCGTCCTGATATAAAATTGCGGTTGATAATTTGCAAAAAATGGTGTGTGCCTACCTCCTTCTTCTTTCTTCAATACGTACACCTCCGCCTTAAACTTCTTGTGTGGCGTTATCGTACCTGGCTTCGCTAATACTTGCCCCCTCTCCACTTCTTCTCTCTTTGTTCCTCTAAGCAATATCCCTACATTTAATCCAGCACTCCCCTTATCTAGGCACTTCTTAAACATTTCTACACCAGTACATATCGTCTTTTGCGTCGCCTTCAAACCTACTATCTCTATTTCTTCCCCAGGCTTTACTTCTCCACATTCTATTCTCCCTGTCACTACTGTCCCACGCCCTGGTATTGAAAATACATCCTCAATTGGCATTAAAAATGGTAAATCTACACATCTCGGTGGAACTGCCACGTATTCATCTAACTTTTCCATCAATTTGTCTATTGACTGCTTTCCATATTCACTATCTTCACCCTCCAGCGCTTTTAATGCAGATCCAACCACCACAGGAATATCATCACCTGGAAACTCATACTTGTTGAGCAATTCTCTCACTTCCATCTCCACCAAATCAATCATGTCAGGATCAGCCACATCAGCTTTATTTATATACACAACAATATGCTCAACACCAACTTGCTTTGCAAGTAATATGTGTTCCCTTGTTTGCGGCATTGCTCCATCAACTCCTGACACTACTAATATTGCTGCATCCATCTGTGCTGCACCTACTATCATGTTTTTTACATAATCAGCGTGCCCAGGACAGTCTACATGTGCATAATGCCTATTAGCTGTTTCATACTCAACATGTGCTGTTGCTATCGTTATCCCCCTTTTTTTCTCCTCAGGTGCCTTATCTATTTCATCGTATTTTACTTTACACTTCGCATAACAGTGCGTTATCGCCGCTGTTAACGTCGTCTTCCCATGATCCACATGTCCTATCGTCCCCACATTTACATGAGGCTTCCCAAATGCTTCTACTACTTTCTTTGTAGTATCTACTGCTGTTGTCATAATTATCACCTCTAATTATACTTTAACTCATCAACCACATACTGTGGCACTTGTTCATAACAAGAAAAATGCATACTATATTGAGCTCTTCCTTGAGATATGGAACGCAAAACATTTATATAACCAAACATACTTGCAAGAGGCACCAAAGCAAGAATTATAGCACTGTTATTATGTGTTTCCATACTTGAAACTTGCCCTCTTCTACTATTTACGTCACCCATAATATCACCCATATATTCTTCAGGTGTAATAATTTCAACTTTCATTATAGGTTCCAACATCTTTGGACCAGCTTTATTTGCCATTTCTTTGAAGGCACCTTTAGCAGCCAGCTCAAAAGCCAAAGGACTTGAATCGACCTCATGAAAAGCACCATCAATAAGAGTAGCCTTAAAATCAATAACCGGAAAACCAGAGATCATACCCCCTTCTTTTATCAATTCTAAACCATTTTGCACGCCAGGAATATATTCCTTCGGAATTGCACCACCTACAATTTTACTTTCAAACTGAAATCCAGAACCAGGCTCGAGAGGCTCAAATAAGATCTTCACTTTAGCAAACTGACCGGCACCACCTGACTGTTTTTTGTGAGTGTAATCAATCTCAACAGACTTAGTAATGGTTTCACGATATGCAACCTGAGGTGCACCAATATTAACATCAACGTTAAATTCACGTTTTACTCTATCTGTAATAATCTCAAGATGCAATTCACCCATACCTTTTAATATAGTTTGACCACTTTCTGCATTTATTGACATCCTCAAAGAAGGATCTTCTGCAACTAATCTATTCAAAGCAATACCTAGCTTTTCCTGATCTGAAGTAGTTCTAGGTTCTACAGCAATCTCAATAACAGGCTCAGGAAACTCCATGCGCTCCAATAATATAGGAAAATCATGCAAACATAAAGTGTCACCAGTAATTGTTTTCTTTAATCCGACCAAAGCAACTATATCTCCAGCTTTAGCCTCACTTATATCCTCTCTGTTATTCGCATGCATAAGCAGCATTCTACCAATTCCTTCAGTCTCACCTTTTCCTGCATTCAATACAGTAGACTTAGACTTCAATTTACCGGAATAAATACGAACAAATGTTAAGCTACCCACAAATTTATCTGTCATTACTTTAAATGCAAGAGCAACAAATTTTTCTTGCTCCGAAGGCTTAACCGTAATTTTTTTCTCCGAATCCTTAGGATCAGTTCCAACAATCTCATCAACATCAATAGGAGAGGGTAAAAAATCAACTATACTGTCTAAAAGTGATTGCACCCCTTTGTTTTTAAAAGCCGACCCACATAATACTGGAACAAATGTCCCTTTAATAGCTCCTCTTCTTATGCATTTCTTCAATAGATCTATCGGTAAGTCGTTAGATTCAAAGTAAGCGTTCATCGCTTCATCATCCATTCCAGCTGCAGTGTCCAGTAAAAGATTCCGATATTCCTGAGCCTTATCAAGCAAATCAGAAGGAATGTCTTCATAGAAAAACTTAGCACCTAACGTCTCTTCCTCCCATATAATAGCTCTCATAGAGATAAGATCTACTATACCTTTAAAATCTTTTTCACTTCCTATTGGCAACTGAATAACTAAAGGCACCGCTCCCAGCTTACCCTTAATCATATCAACACATCGATAAAAATTTGCTCCTATTCTATCCATCTTATTAACAAAACAGATACGAGGCACATTATACTTATCAGCCTGACGCCAGACAGTTTCAGATTGAGGCTCAACCCCCGCAACTCCATCAAATACAGCAACCGCACCATCCAAAACTCTTAAGGACCTTTCAACTTCAATAGTAAAGTCAACGTGCCCAGGAGTATCTATTATATTGACTCTATGACCATTCCAAAAACAAGTCGTCGCAGCAGATGTTATTGTAATACCACGCTCTTTTTCTTGCTCCATCCAGTCCATAGAAGCTGCACCATCATGGACTTCACCAATTCTATTTTGCTTACCAGTATAAAACAAAATACGCTCTGTTGTAGTAGTCTTACCAGCATCTATATGAGCCATTATACCTATATTTCTGTATTTAGATATATCAATTTCCATATCACCATTAATTAGCTAACATCAAAAATTAAGATGAGAAAAGGCTTTATTAGCCTCAGCCATTTTATATTTTTCTTCATACATCTTAAATGCACCACCGCGTTTATTATAAGCATCTATCATTTCAGCTTGCAGACAATCAGCAGAAGTTTTTCCACTTTTTTTTCGGGCTGCAGAAGCAGCTTTAGCAATCCATCTTAACGCCAAAGAAACTGCCCTATCCTTTCTAACTTCAACAGGCACTTGATAAGTCGCACCACCAATACGACGAGAGCGCACTTCTACAGAAGGTGTAACATTTTCTATCGCTGTTTCAAAAATTGATATTCCACTCTCATTTATTTTCTTCTCTGCTGAAGATAAAGCATCATAGACAATTTTTTCTGCAGTAGATTTTTTACCACACTTCATAATCACATTAATGAAACGCATTAACAACACACTACCGTAACGCGAGTCAGGACTTATTTCTCTCTTTTTTGCTTTATTCCGACGAGCCATAAACTTTAACCAGATTTCTTTACACCATATTTTGAACGCGCTTTTTTCCGATTTTGTACACCACGCAAATCAAGAGCGCCCCTTACTATGTGGTAACGTACTCCCGGCAAATCTTTAACTCGCCCACCGCGTATCAAAACAACAGAGTGTTCCTGTAAGTTATGGCCTTCACCAGGTATATAAGCTGTCACTTCACCATACCCACTAACCCTTACCCTAGCCACTTTGCGTAGCGCTGAGTTAGGCTTTCTAGGAGTTGTAGTGTACACTTTAGTGCAAACACCTCTCCTCTGAGGATTGCTTTTTCCCAAAGCTGGCACTTTCTTCTTATAGGACAATTTCAACCTGCCCTTACGTACTAACTGATTTATTGTAGGCATATGTTAAAAACTTTAGCTCATTAAAATAACTCAAGTTCTAGTTATAAAATAATAAACCCCAATAGTCAATATAAAAATAAACATTATTATTCCAATAATTTTAGCTCAACTCCTAAAATTGTTGTCCAATAAAAGACTAAATTTCGTAAAACCTTTTCAATTAAAGAGATACTATTTGCTCGCTAGAAGCACAAGAAAGCAATAACTCACCAGTTCCATAACCCTTAATAGCACTCTCTGAGTTTGGAAATACAATTTTGCTGTACCGACTTTACTACCATATAATCTATACGATTAACATAATTAACTATTCCAATGAGATGGAAAGATGAAGGCATCATTCTAGCTGCCAAAAAGTATGGCGACAAAAATTTAATTCTTTCTCTTTTTACAAAAAATCACGGAAAGTACAGAGGATTAACTAGGCTAACAAATGATAGTAGTTATAAGTTTCAAATAAGCAACCTGTTGCACGCAGAATGGAGCGCTAAATTGCCTGAAAATCTAGGATTTTTCAAGTGCGAACTAATTGAATCCCCTCTCCACCATTTCTTTCAGAATAGGCTAAAAAGCATTGCTATCGTTTCTTTCTCCTCTATCTTAGAAAAGGTACTCCCAGAGAGCGAACCTTATGCTGCAATGTACGATAATTTTCGACATTTCATTGATGTCATCAAGCACAACAACAAATCTTGGCAAGGCCATTACCTAAACTTAGAACTTTTGCTTCTTACACAACTCGGATTTAAGTTAGATCTATCGAAATGTGCCGTAACAAGCGCTAAAGAGAACTTACAATTTATTTCGCCCAAAACCGGTAGAGCGGTGTCAAAAGAAGTAGGAGATTATTATGCGGATAAACTGCTGCCTTTTCCGCAAATGTTGCATGACGTATATAACAACAATCTACAAAATAGCTACTCATATCAAGAGTTTCAATTAGGGCTAAAAGTCACAGGATATTTTTTAAATAAGTATCTGTTTTCGCAGCTAAACATGAGATTTCCAGAGTCGAGAGACCTCATGCTTTCGCTTTAATAGAACCTCTTACATAGTTTTAGCAGCGCGCTGAAAAACCACTTGACAGTTTCAAAAAGTCCGCTTATCATATGGCTGGAGCTATTTATCTATCTTCAGTCTGTGCAGACAAAATGACAAAAAACTCAATGTATTTGGCGTCTCATGTTTAATTTTTTGCACTATGTGCACTTATGTCTTTAATAAACTTTCAAGGTTTTTACCTATATAAGCTAAAATGCGCTTGTTAAAGCGTTTAAAACAGTAAAAAACGCCGATTAAAAGATAGATAGTGAATAACTAGCTAACAGGGTTTCTTTTGCCTTTTTTCTGCTTAGTAAATTTCTTAACGTTTAAATTTAGATCAGTTGCAGCTTAAAAGCAGCTAGATTAGACATTAAGAATAAAAAAACGCCAATTTATAAGGTTAATATAAATAATTAGCCACCAACGGGGCTTCTTTTGCTTTTTTTCTTATTTGGTAAATTTCTTAAACCCTGTCATTCCAGCCTTATTTTCATTTTTACGCAAAATCGAAAATAAGAGCTCTCTTATGTTCATCCACGCAAATAAGGTAAGCCTTATTTTCATTTTTATACAGAATCGAAAATAAGAGACTTCTTATGTTCATCGAAGGGTGTCATTCCAGTGCTTGATACTGGAATCCAGCGAAAAAAGTGGATCCCAGTATCAAGTACTGGGATGACAAGAAGAGGACACTGGGGTGACATCGTAGAGACTATAGGGATGACATCCACAACCCTGTCATTACAACGTGTAACGCTAGAACCCACAACCCTGTCATTCCAGCGCGTGACGCTGGAATCCAGTAGAAAACAGACTAGATCCCAGTGTCAAGCACTGGGATGACATTATAGGTGGCTACTCGGATGACATCATTAGACTACTTGGATGACAGGAAAAGGGCCACTTGGATTACATCCACAACCTTGTCATTCCAGCGCTGGTCCATTTTCTGCAGGTGTCATTCCAGCGCGTGACGCTGGGATCCGGCTACAATGTTGAACAAAATATCTTAGAGTTTAAGAGAACAATTCCTAGAAGACTTTTACATCCAAAAAGAGGTAAATCGTGTTAGTGCTGCTTAAATAAGCCGATGTAATTGAATGGAACTCAATCAGACTATCTAAAATTGATAGACTGCAGGAAAACCAAAATACCGACATTATGGGAACAGCTCGAGAGGTTCTACGGCTCGACAGAAAAAGCTACTATGAAAACCTTGGGTTAAACTTACGTAAAGGTACACACCTAATTGAGAACTTACAAAAAAATT
Source organism: Wolbachia endosymbiont of Ctenocephalides felis wCfeJ (assembly GCF_012277315.1). Lineage (NCBI taxonomy): Bacteria > Pseudomonadati > Pseudomonadota > Alphaproteobacteria > Rickettsiales > Anaplasmataceae > Wolbachia > Wolbachia endosymbiont of Ctenocephalides felis. The sequence goes on from NZ_CP051157.1 coordinate 1,137,476, forward strand.
AAAGCAAGTTTGTAGAATAACTGAGTCAATAGACTTCTTTCAAAATTGAGAGAAGGAGTATAAAATAATATATTGAAAGTGTGAATAAACGCGAATTTGGTTGATTTAAGATTTCATTTGATGCTGCCATTCACAATTTTGAGCTCCCTATATGAATTTTGAAAGAAGTTTAATGTTGTTTGAGAAAAATGGCATGAGAATACTAGAACAAAAAGTACTGCTCAAAAATTCAAAAACTAGAAGAATAATCAACCTACTACTATCTTAAAAGAAGATGCTATACAAGTTTGGGTCCATACCAACCCATTCTAAGCGAAACTTATTTCCACGACCCTTGGTTTTTGTTGCTAGATATGGGTATGTTGGTTAATATATTAACGAGATAGGTTGCTAAATTAATATTGCTAAACTTGGAAATAACAGGAAAATTTATGGTGATTTCATACTTTAAATATGGGTAAGGTTATTAATAACTTCAGCCCCTTTCATGTTGATCCAAAAAGGATCGAGTCAGTTACTTATAAGCTATCATGAAAAGGGCTTGTATCTACCTTAACAAATTATATTTATGTAAAGTCTATCTCAACATGGAATTTATCTGGTAAGTCGTAATTGTTCCACTCACCAAATTTTATGCTTGAATTTGCTGCAGTGACTCCTTTCATATCCAATTCGGTTGTTAACCATTCATTATTTCTTGCTAATATCTCTAGAGCCGTTACTGAAATGTTAATAGTTGCCTCTTTATCAACAGATGAGAGTGTGTGATTTTCGTTGTCTTTGATATTTATACCTTTAATTTTTAGATAATCCTCCGGTCCCTTTAAATATAATTCCAGCGTATTATTTGAAGGATCCAAAACACCTTTATAATCTTGCCCTGAAAATACTAGCTGCTCTTTACTAGTTAATAACCCTTTAACATTGTTTCCAAAATTACTTGAACTTACATTTTCTTCATTTCCAACTTTAATACCAGTCAGTTTTCTTAATTTAATCTTTGCCATTATCTTTTCCTCATAATTGATTAATTTCTACTTGTTTAATTGAAATTAGTTAAATTATTGTAAACCTAAGTGAAATTCATGTACATTGTGACCACATTTGGAAATTAGAAAAGAACTGAGAGGTTTACCTGTAGTTGTTGGAAGGTTTAGGAAAATTTATTATGTTTCTTATTTATATTCCTAATAACATAAGTTGTTATTAGTTGTAAGAGCCTCTATGAATCACACAATTCATATGCTACAACTCGGGAATAGTATGAATAGCTATGTCGTTGTACTTTGTCAGGTAAAACTCACTATCTGCATCTGTTACCTGATATTTTTCATCAATTTCAGCAGAAGTATAAGAGCGACATTGTGGTTCTTTATGATAATTGCAATGCATAAACTGGCCATTTTGATTAAAGCAGCCAAATTCATTTAATGTGGCCATTTTTTTGCCTTTTCCATCACGTGTTAACTCAAACACAGCAGCTTCATATTTATCTGAACCTTGTTCAGCAAGCTCTCCTGCAATCAAGAATAATGGCCGATGGCTAATTAACTCACTAAGATTTGGATTATATTCTTTTTTCGCATGACTTAAACTGATAAATTTATACTCATCTGGAACTCTTGAATACTCCGGATCATATTTTTTATACTCAAAAAACTCATTACCCCTTATATTACAAAAGGTTAATTTATAGTCGTCATTACCAAAACCACTGCCCAATCTCACAACTTTTAAACAAAGGAAATCTTCAGGAATAACCACTTTCTCTTGTGTAGCATAATTATACATAACTAATTGATCATCAAGCATGTAGTAACCTATCTTTGGCAGAGTAGCTACAACCTTATCGTCCAAAATAACCTTTGCCTCGTAGATACCTTCCGATAATTTTTCTCCTTTTTGCAAGGTAAATTTTGGTTTTAAGCTATCTACTATTTTTGATATATCACCACCTCCAAGATTTCCTTCATTCTTCAAAGTATCTGTAACCGCGTCTTTTAAATCCTGATTATTTGCCACAGCATCTTGTAAAACTTGATTACCATCAACTGCAGTTACCAGTGTATCTTTTTGCTTGCCAGTAAGTAATTGAGCAGCTACTAAACTAGGGTCCGCACTTGTTCCATCTTTACCTGCTGGACCTTGTGGACCTGAATCTCCTTTTACGGCACTTTTAAAAATTTCGTCACCTTGCAAATTAGTTGCTACGGCATTTTGTAGATCTTGATTACCAGCAACTTCAGTCACTAGTGTATCTTTTTTATCACCAGTAAGTAATTGAGCAGCTACTCCTTCCTGTAAATCTGGATCATTTACTAAGACTCCTTTATTTTGGCGTTTTATATTAAGAAGAGCTTGACCTAATTCATTTGCTTTTTTAGCTATTAATTCTTGAGCTATAGAATTTTGAAAATTTTCATCATTCTTTAAACTATCTGTAACTATACCTCTTAAACCTGAATTACCTGCTATAGAAGATTGAAAACTGCTGTCATGAACCAATTTTCTAGCAACCTCTGCAGGATTAACGTCTTTACCTTTTGGTCCTACTGGTCCTGGCTGGCCATCTTCGCCTCTAATTTCTCGTTTAAATCTACTGTCATGCTTTAGTCTATTCACAATTTCTAAGGGATTGGCGTCTTCACCTTTTACTCCCTTGATACTCTTTTTAAAATCTTCATCAGACTTCAGTAGATTTCCCACACCGCTCTTAAATCCTCCATCTATATTTAGCAAGTATTTTACAGCATTCTGAAATTTGATATCTTTTGCAATTTCGTTTGAGATATTATACCTCTTACTGCTTTCAGTAGCTAACTCTTGTGCAACGTCTATAGGATTAGCATCTTCACCTTTTGCTCCCTTGATACTCTTTTTAAAATCTTCATCAGACTTCAGTAGATTTCCCACACCGCTCTTAAATCCTCCATCTATATTTAGCAAGTATTTTACAGCATTCTGAAATTTGATATCTTTTGCAATTTCGTTTGAGATATTATACCTCTTACTGCTGTCAGTGGCTAACTCTTGTGCAACATCTATGGGATTAGCATCTTCGCCTTTTGGACCTTGTTCTCCTTTTTCGCCTCTAATTTCTCGTTTAAATCTACTATCACGTTTTAGTCTATTAACAATCTCTAAAGGATTAGCATCCTCTCCTTTTGGACCTGCTAGACCTGGTTTACCATCACTACCAGACTTGCCTTCTAAACCTTGTTCACCTTTTTCACCTCTAACTTCTCGTTTAAATCTACCGTCATGTTTTAGCCTATTCACAATTTCTAAAGGATTAGCATCCTCACCCTTTACAGAACCTTGAAAATCTGGATCACCTTTTAAATTAGTTGCTACAGCATCTTGTAGACCTTTATTGCCCGCAACTTCAGTCACTAGTGTATCTTTTTTATCACCAGTAAGTAATTGAGCAGCTACTAAACTAGGGTTCGGACTTGTTCCATCTTTACCTGGGTCTCCTTTTACAGAACCTTGAAATATCTTATCACCCTTTAACTGATTTACCACTGTAGTTCTTAGATTTGAATCACTTGCCACAGCTTTTCGAAAATTACCGTCTCTGTTTAGCAAAGATTTTACAGCATTTTGAAAATCCTCTTCATCTACAATTGCTCTTGATATACTAGACTTCTTGGTGCTATCAGTGGCTAATTCGCTTGCTATTTTTTTTATGTTATTATCAACCAAACACCCTAATTGCCTTATATCTGAACACATGCTATTATCAATGTTAACTTCGGGTAGAACTTCTCTAAATTCAGGCAGAACTTCTCTTATATTTGAATGTTCAAGCAGTGCTGACCTTAAATGGACATTAAAACTATCTTTGTAAATGTCGCTAATGTCTATTATTTCTCCTGCTGCATTAATAGGTTCTCCTCCGCTGTTACTAAAATAGGCTAAAAACTCATTGCCCCTCTTTTCAACCAATACATAAGTATAAAGGTTTAGATCTTTTTCATCATGGCGGTTACCACTTGTGGGTATTTTATATAAGAGACCTTTTAGGCCATAACCTATAAAAATAGATTCCAATTTACAGATCTCAATTCCTTCACATGTAACTTTGGGTGTATAATAATTTAGATACTTTCCATCTGAAATTATCTTTTCTCCTATCTCTAATTTAATTTTTTTATTATAGTAGTTTTTTAAGTTAATGTCCTTATTCAGTATCAACGATCTAGGCAAAATAACCCTCGCACCTCCATTGGTATCGTATAAGGAGATCCGGTACTCACAGTTATCATTAAGTACTACTTGGGCTTCTACTGAATCGAAGTTCAAAGTGTGCAGAAGCATTCTTTCACTCATACAGAAGTTGTCAGTATTATTACTAACCCAACATAGAACTTGTCGTATATTGCCAATTTCATCAATGCCGCATGTTCCAAAGTTAGCATGGCAGAATTTAATTTCTTTATTGTAATGTACAGACTTGAGCTCTATTTTTGTTAGGCCCCTATCACCATTAGATACTATTTTTTGACTATTTCTTATCTCAAACAAGTACCTTGTCATCTTTTCTACAATTTGATTTTACTGTAAACAAACATTCTTAAGCTAGAGACTTAGCACATAACAATTAAAAAAGAGCTAATCAACTTAGCTAGCAGATGTGGTGCATGCCCCAGAAAGTAGAGCCTACGGACAGTGACCTTATCAAAAAAAAGCGGAGAAAAAGTTAAGATGCTTTTAGATGTGAACATTCATAGCAAAAGTTTCCATGATGTCTAGATCGAACTCTGTTTAATCCACTCTTCTTCAGTTAGTATTTTTATACCTAGCTTAACAGCTTCCTGATACTTTGACCCGGGATCTTTTCCTACAATAACAAAATCTGTATTTTGGGACACACTAGAGCTCACTTTTGCTCCTAAAGATTCGGTTTTTTCCTGAGCTTCCTTTCTCTTCATTGTCAAGAAAGTTCCAGTAAACACCACTATTTTTCCGCTAAAAATGGAATTGCTAGTATTATCACTTACAGATAAAATAGTTAATTGACTCGCAAGGTTATTTACCATTTCAACATTACCCTCTTTAGAGAAAAATTTCTCTAGGGAATATATAATCTCTCCACTGATACCTATTATTCTAATTAGTTGATCAGAAACCTCGTTTTCATAAGGTAACTGAATCATTACAGAATGCCAACTTTCGTAAAATTTATAGTGGTTGGCTTGTATCTTGAAGAAAGCATCTAATGTTTTAAGCTTAAGCATCAGATGGAGAATGGAACAACTTTGGTGGTCTGCTTAGATATAAAATCTGTCTGCTAGATAAGAGCTCTCTTCTCAAAGGTATAGGCTGAACGGTCAATGGCGTCAACTTAAGTAAAAACGTCAGTGACTGTGTTCTCTCTATAGCTGCAATAAGGTAGATAAGTCCAAGCGCCATCGTGCCTTTAGGAAAGTTGCTGATGGAGGCTCTTAAGTTGACGCCATGATACGCTAACTAAGCTTTACCTCCACTAGTGGAATGTTGTTCCAACTGCTGCTACCGTAGTTATCAATAGAGGTGTTTAGGTAGTCTGTGTCAAAGCGCACAGGTACATCAAATTCAAAGCTTGCAGTGATTATTGCATCTTTCACTGGTGGTTTCATAAATGTTATTTCTCCAGTTGAATAATCTACTGAGTGTTTATTCTCTTCTTTACCGTCTAAATAGATCTTGACTGTGCCATGTACTGGCTTTTTAATCATACGCATATGCTTGTCTTTCCCACTTATGTAAGTTTTAATCAGTTGAAAAGTTGTTTTTTTATTGTCTCCTCTTCCAATCTCTTGGTCGGTAACTGTAAAGTCTGACCAATCTTTGAAACGAAACCCTATTGCCTTGCCTCTTCGTGCATGAAAAAATTTTATAAGTTCTGTTAGCTGCTCGTTCGACCTGACTCCACAAGCTATATTATATTTAGCACGCGCATGAGACCAATTAATGTTGCGTTGTTCGCAACCATTATGAGTTGTTACAACATCAGTAGAAAACTCTGGTCCTCCAGTGGAGCCGTAAGATATATTCTCTGGAAATCTAATTTCTGTAAATGACATATGTCCTCCTGTGAAAATAGAATTGAAGTAATTTTGGCTTAATAACATGCTAATTACCCGATCAAAAAGCACAACTACTAATGTCATTCAAGTAGCTGACACTGGAGTTCAGCCTTTATTACGTAACTGCTTGATTTTATTTTAAGTTAAGTTAAATTTTCTGGATCCTAGTACCTAGGATAACACCCTTCTCCGGTCGAGACTACACTCAAACCACAATGTTTATATATTGTCTACTAGAATGCAATTCGAGTAATAAAACTGCCATAATTACCATACCTACAGCTACTGTACTTAGGTTCACTTGTGTCGTCAAGTAAAAAATAAAATTTTATGGCAAGTTAAAATTAGTCCTGCTTATGGCTTAATTCATCCACTTTTTTGCGCAATACATCCAAATCAGTTGCTCCTACAAACAGACTATCCCCTATTATCAAAAAGGGTGTACCGCCTACGCCCAGTTTCTTTACTAAAAGTCTGCTGCTGTTTATCATCTGCTCAATTTCATCTGCATTATTTTGCATGGAGTTTTTAAAATCATCCTCATTAATCCCTATATTTTTCACTATACCTAGTATAATTTCATCCGAAAATTCTCCTTTGTGACTTAAAGCGGCATAGTGAAAATCTAAATATTTGTCTTTGTCAACGAAATAGACAGCTAAAGCACTCTTTGCTGCCTTTAAAGAGTTGTTACCGAGTATTGGAGCATCCCTGAAGATATACTTAACCTTGCCATCACTGATCAACTGCTCTATGTCATCTTTGATGGCTTTGCAATATCCACAAGCATAGTCAAAGAAACCTACGGCTATAACTTTACTATTTTTGTTTCCTGAATAAGGATAAGCGGAATCGAATATTTCACTTTTGTACTGTAAAATTTCACTTTTAGTCGCATTATCCCGAGCAGTATAGCTGCTTTTAATCGACTCCTCTCGGAGAGCTTTTATAATCCTATCAAAGTTTCTACTGATATAGTCATCTAATCTCTTACCTATTTGATCATCACTTAGAGTTTGACTGCGATGTGAAAGCCAATTGTTTATTACCGGTAAACTTGCTACTGCCAATATAAAAATCAATAAAAATGATATTCTAGACATAAACTTATTAAAGAACTTACAATATAAAATTTTCAGTACACATCACCTTTATACTAAAAGAAGTATCTAATGCTAATATACAAAAGTATTTGTATCAAGTGTATTTTATAGCCAATTTTGCCTCAAATGCAAACTTTACGCACAATAAAAGCTAAGCACGTTACCACAAAAGAAAATTTGGTAGCACAATGGCTAGAGCACTCTAGGATAGCCAATTATAAGATATTCCTTCCTTTACCGCTGCGTATAATAGCTGTAAGCGCCGCAGAAAATAGTTTTTTCCTTTGTTGATCGAGTTTATAGTCGGCGTTGTGCAGACTCGTAAATGTTGCATTATCTGCACTTTATCAGCATAATGTAAAAGCAACGTAATGCAGATATTATGCTGATAAAATTTATGCTAAATTATGCAATTACCTCTAAAATTGCTAGTTGTCTTATGAGGATTGAAGCAGCAAAAGTGTTATATTAGAATCTTGCATAACTTGTTTTGTGATTTTGCATCAAGACTTGCTTAAATTCCCGTGCAAATATTATATATTTTGATTCTATCTACAAGGCTTGCATGTCAGCTACACCAACGAAAGTTTACTTCACGACACCTGATTGGTAGGCTCAAATTGCAATACTCATACAGTTATAGAGAAGGGGTATTCGTGCGTTGTGGTAGTAAAAGATCTTCTTGACCTGCTCCTTTCAGTTTAGTAGACGGATCAATAAGTTGCTCCGCACCTTTTCCATTAGGTTGTTTACTCTCATCAATTCCATTGACCTTGGACTCTAAAACATTACTAATACCGCTACTAATTTCCTTTCCCCATTCCTTAGTATCAGGACTATAGAAAGCACCAAGTTTGTTATTTAAAAAAAGAACCTCAATGCCCCCTTTCACGGCAAATATTACACCAACAACAGCAGCAATCATCGCAGGTATAGTAGGACCAAAAACTGATATCGAAACAATTGAAAAAAGGATAGGTAGAAAAACCCGACCCAAAAATTTTGTTACCATCTCTTCATCACTCAGCGGTCGTTCATCTTCTTCTTCCTTTTTACCTAGAAGTGGCACCTTTTTTAGTATCCCATCTTTTAAGGAACCAGAAAAGTTTTTAGGATCTATCTTTATTCCGAGTGGCCACCCAACAAGTTTTTTTAGTGAATCTTTAGCTTCGGTATCGCGTATATTATCCACACACTCCTTTACTACTTTTTCTATCTCACCGTTTTCTAAATTTTCTTTGCTAGCCAAATTTTTTTCTCTAATTTTTCCAAATACAGAGAGCAAAAACTGGCAGAAATTTTCTTCGCTGAGCGACTTTATTTTTTGATTAACATTGTCGAATATCTTTACATTATTTTCAAATACAAAAGTTACAACCTTCTTTTCATCCTCATTTTCTAATTGACATGACAGCTTACCTAGCGACTCCAATTTACTCTGTAATTCTTGTTCTTGTTTCTTTGGAAGCTTTTTTTGCAATTTTTCTCGTATCTTTTGTATTTGCTTTTTTGGGTCTTCTAAAGTATCCAGAAAAGTGCAATAGATTAACTGATGTTCCTCTTTTTCAAAAATTTCCTTGTCTTTACCAGTCGCCTGGTTTGAGGATTTCTTTGTTTGTGAAGTTGATATTGCTGTCATAACTGACCTACTCACATTTACTACACTTTAATTGTAGCATATTTTTCATATTAGTGCAAATGATTTGTACTCTCGAAATCTGCGGCGTTTAAACCATGAAAATCTAAGTTCCAGCTATTACAACTGTACAAACATTGTCTGCTCAGTAGGTATCATCAGTAGCTCCTTTTTGTCAACGAATTACGTAATCTTTACACACTGAATAAACACCAATTAGCTTACCACCCGCCTCAAAATCTCCTCTTGTTGCTGAGTGTGAACACTAGCATAACCACATGCAGGAGATGCAGCAGCAGGCCTTGCAATGCACTTAGGCCTTTTTGTTTGAATATTGAGATTGGATAACACTTCTTCTATCAATGGATTGACAAAGAACCATCCTCCCATATTTTTTGGCTCTTCTTGACACCATACAATTTCAGCGTTTTCGTATTTTTCAAGCTCAATGCTTAGCTTATCAGCAGGAAACGGATAGAATTGCTCCAAACGTATTACTGCTATATCATTTACTTTTTGTCTTTCACATGCTTCGATTATATCGTAATAAACTTTACCACTGCATATTATGGCTTTGCGTATTTTGTCATCTGAAACTAAATCTGTTCTATATTCTGGAATTACCGTGAGGAATTTTCCTTCAAAGTCAGACAAGTTAGAAACTGCTCTTTTGTGACGCAGTAGTGATTTAGGTGTAAACACCACCAAAGGCTTACGAAAGTCCCGATGAATTTGCCGGCGCAAGACATGAAAGTAATTTGCTGGAGTGGAACAATTAACTACTTGCATATTATCTTCTGCGCAAAGTTGCAAAAATCTCTCTATACGCGCGGAGCTATGCTCAGGTCCTTGCCCTTCATAACCATGAGGCAAAAGTAAAACGAGGCCGCTCGATCGCAACCACTTTGTTTCTGCCGATGCAATAAATTGATCGATCATAATTTGCGCGCCATTTGCAAAATCACCAAATTGCCCTTCCCAGAGCACCAGTGAATACGGAGAGTCAAGACTATATCCATATTCAAAGCCCATCACAGCATACTCAGATAAAGCGCTATCTATGACCTCAAAGTGAGCTTGCTTCTCATTTATATTACTCAGTGGAATAAACGCTTCTTCCGTCACTTGATCAACAAGCCTTGAATGACGGTGCGAGAAAGTCCCACGGCCAGAATCTTGTCCTGACAAACGTACTCCTATTCCTTCTGTAAGCAGTGATGCAAACGCAAGACTTTCAGCCGTTGCCCAGTCTATATCGTGACCGGAATTTATACTACCTATTCTTCCATCAAGTATTTTTCTAACCTTATTATTGATATTAAAACTGCTTGGGATATTACTATTTATGTGTACACCCAGTTTTTTCAGCTCATCTAGCGAAACACCAGAATCCGTATAATACTCGCTCAAATCGTTCAACTTTGCTCTTCTCAGCTTTGACCACACACCACCGAACCAGTCAGCTTTTTTTGGAGTGTAAACCGCTGATTCAACAAGGCTTTTACCCAACTTTGACCTAAATTCGCTGCGTAATTTACTCACTTCATCACTACTTAGCACTTGCTCTGCAGTCAGCTTCTCTTCATACAGTGTCCCTGGAGTTTTATGCTTTGATATCACCTTATACATAAGTGGCTGAGTGAAATTTGGCTCATCGCCTTCATTATGGCCATATTTACGGTAGCATATTATGTCAATCACCACGTCTTTCTTAAATTTCTGCCTATATTCCATCGCCAAACTTGCGACAAAACTCACCGCTTCTGGATTATCCCCATTAACATGAAATACTGGAGCTTCTATAGATTTAGTTACATCAGTGCAATAAAAAGATGACCGCGCGCAGCATGGGCTCGCAGTAAAACCAATTTGGTTATTAATGACAATGTGTACAATGCCATCCACTTTATAACCTTCAATATTGCTCAAGGTCAGAGTTTCAGCAACTACTCCTTGACCGATGAAAGCTGCATCACCATGAATTGATATTCCAAGCACAGATCTCATATTCTGCTTTGCTCTTATTCTTCCAACCAAAACTGGGTTTACCGCTTCAAGATGAGATGGATTAGGGCATAAACTCAAATGTATTTTTTTACCGCCGGTAAGTGTGCGATCAGAAGAGTAACCGAGGTGATATTTAACGTCACCAGACACCTCAAGACCACTTGGGTATGCAAGGTTGCCTTGAAATTCGGATAGCATTGCCGCATATTCTTTCCCCATAACTTTGGTCAGAACACTGAGTCGTCCGCGGTGAGCCATACCGAGAACTACCTCTTCAATACCAAAAGCTGCAGAATCACTGATAACCTTCTCAATTGCAACAATAGTTGACTCTCCACCTTCGATAGAGAAACGCTTATATCCAGGAAATTTCATATGGAGAAACTGTTCGAACATCTCAGATTCGATCAAGTGCCTAAGTATCTCTTTTTTGTCCTGAGAGCTTAGAGTATAGGTCTGGTTTTCAATTTTCTCCTGCAGCCACACTCTTTCCTCATAAGAGGAAATATGCATAAATTCAAAACCGATATTCTTGCAGTAAATATCTCTATAGATTCCAGCGTCATGTGTTGGAGAGAGGTTTGAATATTTCTGATAATCTATTTCTTTATTTACATTTGGTGATAATGGATTAAGATCTGCAAAAAAATGACCGTAAGATCTGAAAAAATTTGCCAGATCAGAAGCTGAATTGTCTGCCTTTGCTGCACGCTGCACACTGCAGGGCTTTGCCTGACTTGTTTCTAAATTGCTTGAAAAAATTCTGTACCAATCCTCCCCGATTGATTTATCGCCTTGCAAGTAACGGCTATACATTTCCTCCACAAACTCTGCATTGTCACCATAAAGGCAGCTTAAGTTCGACATAATCACTATAAAAGATATCAAATACCTATATTATACCTTAAGTTTTTTAAAAAAGAACTCCTTTAGTCTCTAATTATTAAGCCCCAACTGTTGGACTTAGTAATTTCTGACTATTGGAAAACTCCTCACTGGTTTCATAGAGCACAGATGATGGCCCTGATGGAGGAAGTCGAGTTTTTGCTGCACAGCATACACAACATAATGCAATAATAGCTATAACTGCTGCAAGAACAGAACACCAAACCTCACCTATGTATGCGTCAGCAACTCCAGAAGCCAAAGCAATACTGCCTGCTGTAGCTAATAGTGCAGCAGCCCCGAGCCAGAATGTTTTCTTAGAGTTAAATGGTTTTCCACTATCACTACAAGGAGAAACACGACCTATTGGCCTTTTATCATCTTTATCCTTCAAACCTGGATCAGCACCACTTTTCAAAAGAAGTCGCACAATGTCATTACTGTAAAGGTTTAAGTAATTCATTGATAAAAGAGGCATTACGATGACAGAAAAAGGCTACTCGGATGACAGAAAGAGGACATATTGATAGGCTGTTAACTTCGAAGAAGTAAAAACCTCTAGTTTTTCAGCAAAGAAAAGTCTACAATCATATGAAATCTTGAGAATATGATCCTCAATGTAATGTCCATTGCCTTTGAAGTTACTATGGCTATTCGCTATTTGCGAGCAAAAAATGCCAGGTTTTGCTCTATCATGACTTTGTTTTCTATTATTGGCATTGCTCTTGGAGTTGCAACATTAATAGTGGTGATGTCTGTCATGAACGGGTTCAGAGCAAAGTTGCTTGACTCAATACTTGGCATTGATGGTCATATCAATGTTTATTTTGATAAAAACGTAAATTCAGATTACTATGCAGTATCAAAGTCCATTGAGAAAATTCCAGGTGTATTAAAAGCTACTCCCATGACCAATGATCAAGTTATCGTTACAGCAAATGGTAGAATTGTTGGCGCTGTAGTGCGAGGTATGTCAGCTAAAGACTTATTGAACAATACTACTGTTACAAATAATGTAATTGTGGGTAATGTAAAAAAATTCGATGAGGGAATAATAATAGGGGCACGATTGGCAGAAGCCTTAAACATTGATTGTGGCGATAAAATTGTGCTTATATCACCTGAAGGGTTTGACGCATTGTTTGATGAGATGCCAAAAATGAAAGAATATGAAGTTGTCGCAATATTTGATATGGGCATGTTTGAGTATGATAATACTTTAATGTATATGCCCATAAAATCAGCACAGGCTTTTTTTAATTATAAAGACAGTATAAGAAACATAGAGGTATTTGTAGATGACATTACTAAGGCTAATGAGCTAGCAAATGCTATAGAAAAAGAAACAGGAATGGAAGCTGAAAGTTGGCAATCACAGCAAAGCCACTATTTTAATGCTTTAAAAACTGAAAGAAATGTGATGTTTTTGATTCTTACTTTGATTATAATTGTGGCAGCATTCAATATTGTCTCAAATTTAATGATGATAGTGCAAGAAAAGAAATCTGCGATTGCAATCATGCGTACATTTGGTGCAACAACTGGAAGCATTATGCGCATATTTTGCACTTGTGGATTGTTGATTGGTTTTACAGGAACTTGCCTTGGCTCTATTGTAGGTGTTATTTTTTCTCTCAACATTGAAAATATTAGGGTGTTTTTAGAAAACGTTGCTAACGTCAAACTATTTGACCCTATGGTATACTTTTTCTCAAGTTTGCCAGTGATATTGGTGCCTCAAGACGTAGTGAATGTTTCTGCGCTTGCATTATTTTTATCATTTTTGGCGACGATTGCCCCTGCACTGCAGGCGGCTGCACAAGATCCTGCGGAGATACTACGCTATGAATGATATTCAACGACAATGTATAGGCTGGTTTTTAATTGCGTTATTATTTGCCAGTTATATTGCGATAAATAACATAGTATTCTTAAAAGTAAATCGGCAAGAAAGCGGGAACAACATTAAAACTTTGACCGAAAACATAGATGAACTCAGAATGTTACTTGAAGTTAATCAATCTAGAATAGAAAAAAAGATATTTGATTTAAAGAGAAGTCTGCACACTCAATGTGAACAAAGCGATGGTAATTTAAGGCAGAAGAACCTCGCAAAATTGCTGTTACTTGTGGTTAAAATGAAGAATTCATTATTACAAGAAGCAAAGTTTGATAATCATATAAACGCAATAAAGCCTCTAATATCAGAGCTTGATGATCCAGAGGTAGAGAATGCATTAAATGAATTGGAAAATTTGAAAGAGATAGATACTTTACCTGAGTTGAAATTGTCTTTTGAAAAAACCATTGATACTATCAATTACAACAAAAGTACACTATTTCAAAAAGTCATTTCAAATTGGGTAAAGATAAAGGACAAAAACGATCCATTAAGGATAAAGTTAGCAGAAATCGAGGAGTCAATAAATGATAATGATTGGCAGAGCATAGCTACTATAGCAGGTGATTTAACACACCAGGAATTTAAGCCATGGCTAAATAAATTGAATTGTTTTACTGCAGCTTCTAAGAATATTTCAACAATATATTACTACTTATTACAATATATCTCATGATTTATCTCATAATTTTTATTCTCTCCTTTTTATTTGGTATATGGATCAAAGTGAGTGGCGAAGTAGTAAGATTAGAATTGGGTAGTTACACCGTAAATATTGATCTATATTTCATTATTTTTACTTGTGTATTTTTATTATTTTTACTAATTATACTAACACGCTTTTATTCTTCCATTTCATCAACATTTACCAATATAAGAAACAGAAGAAGGGATAAGAAAGAATTGCTTCTCTTTGAAGCTTTTTTTAGCATGGATTTGGGCAATATGGAGAATGCTCACAAGCTAGTTAAAAATCTAAATGAGGAAAGCGATAAGTTATCTTTAATAAAACTCTTTAATGCAGCTAAGACAGGAAATTACAGCTTTTTCAGCCACGGTTTAATAAATATTGCAAATAAAAACCTCAATCTAGCTCTACTTCTTGCCAATAAACTGATCATTGATCTTAAACAAGAAAAGGCAATCTTTCAAAAATTTATAGAGTATTGCTCTAGTTCAATTGATAATAAAATTTTGTCTATTCCCTTTCAAATAGAGCATTGCATATTGCAAGAAGATTGGGCTTGCGCAATTTTGAAGTTAAAGGAAGCCGTGAAGTTCAATATTTTTCTTCCCTTTGATTGCAAAAAAATGTTAGCGGTCCTTTATTGCGCTTTAGCAAAGCAATATGAAAGTAAAGAGAATTACAAGGAGGCTATAAAGTCTTTATTTAGAGCTCAAAGTTATTGTGCAACTTTTCAGCCCATCAATTATTTAAAAGCAGAGTTGTATATTAGACTGGGAAAAATCAGAAAAGCTTCTGCAGTACTAGAGACGGAGTATACAGTAAACCCTACTTCTCAGTTAGCTAAAATTTATATCAGTTTAAACAGTAAAGGGGCCGAAAGACTATGCAACTTGCGTCCTGATTATTATTTTAGTTATTGTTTACTTGCTTCATCTTCAATTAGCTTGGGTAGATATGATCTTGCAAGTCAACACTTAGATAATGCTATGAAAAAAGCTAATTACGTGTCGATCTATCTTATTATGGTACAGCTCAAGGTTGTATTACAAGAGTATGACCAAGTAATTTATTGGCTTAACAAGATGGACTCAGAAGCTTTACCTGAACCATGCTGGAAATGTACGAATTGTAGTCAAAAGCTGAAACAATGGGATTATAAGTGCTCAAGTTGTAACAGCTTTAATTGTGTGTGTTATAGCCAATAGGTCTAATTTAACGACCTTGCTTTATCAATATAATAAAATAAAACCTTTTTAGTAAGTTCAAAATCCTCTAAGGTATTTCCTTCACATCTTGCTGTAATACAGTTTTGTGTATTTGACACTCTAAGAAGCCACCAACCTTTATTATCGTTATTGGTCACTTTGATACCATCAAGCTCTGAAAACGCAATGCTTTGTTGCTCCAGCGTTTTCTTTATTGATTCGATTATTTGAAATTTTTTTTCGTCTTGAACCACAATCTTTACTTCATGAGTAATGTATAGCTTCGGTAAATCCTCAATGATCTGATATAAGCTTTGATTTGTCTTGAGTAAAATATCAATGGCTTTAACAGCAGAATATAGTCCGTCGTCAAAACCTAGTTCAGAGAAGAAAAAATGCCCACTCAGTTCACCTGCAAATTCTGCTTCCTCCTCTAACATCTTCTTCTTAACTAGCGAATGTCCAGTAGCACAGGTAATTACTTGTCCTCCTAATTTACTGACAAAATCATGTGCTTTCATGCTCATTTTTATGTTAGCAATAACTTTGCTTTGTGGGTATTCCTCCAATACTTCACGTGCAAAAATCATAAATAGGTGGTCGTTGGAAACAACATTGCCTTGATTGTCAATCAAACGTACCCTATCACTATCGCCATCAAGTGCAATGCCAAGATCACATTCATTTTTCTTTACAATATCAATTAGTTGAGCAAGGTTTTTTTCTTCTATAGGGTCTGGATCGTGCAATGGAAATGTTCCATCTATAGAGTTATTGGTTACGATATGCGTATGACCTGGTAAAATCTTTTCAATATACCTTGCAATTCCACTTACTGGGCTATTGCCAAGGTCCCAGGCTATTTTTAGCTTTTGTGTAGTATTATTCTTCAGCGCACTTTTTAATATGAGAATGTACTCACTGTATATATTGATGTTAATTAAGCTGCCAATTTTCATACTGCTTTTGATTGGATTGCTTATAACCTCCTTTATTTCTTGATCTGAGTAGACTTTTTTACTGCTGAAAAATTTAAAGCCATTGTACTTGCTGGGGTTATGCGAAGCGGTGATCATAATACCAAGGTCTGCTTGTGTAATTTGCGTCGCAGTGTAGAGCATAGGTGAAGAGCATAGTCCAACGCGTATAACATTTGCTCCAGATAGGGTTAAACCTCTGATTAATTCTTTTTCTATACTTGGCGAGTCTATTCTGCTGTCGTAGCCTATGCAAACACTGGATACGGTTTGGCCAACTTTTCTGCCTATCTCATACCCATCATCGATCTGCAGGTCTTTGCCTACTACACCTCTAATATCATATTTTCTTATAATGGTATTGTCCATATTGCACTTCTCAGAGTAACTACTATATAATATTAAAGACAAATGCTCAAGCTTATTTACCTGATGATTAGTTGACTTTTTAGAAAAGTATGTTAATATTATAGTATATTTTTTTTATGTAAAGCTATGAAGCAGGAAGATTTATTTGTAATTAAGAATCAAAGTTTAGGTGCAGATGAACAGAAGAAGAATGATATTCTAAGTATCATTGAATCTTGCAACAGTCTTAAGGATACTGTAAGAGAGTTGGAGAAGGAAAAATTAGTCTGGTACTTTATCGGCCCTCTACTGCAAGATAAAGATATTAGGAGACAAGTGATCTCAAAATGGGGAACAGACTTCCAAGAATTTGAACAGTCAATAATTAAAACGCAGAATGGAATACGTAACAAGTTTGAAAAAATTTTATCAGGTCAAAGTTTCTCAGCGTATTCAACAAAAGATAATAACTTTAACATCAGGTTTGAAGATGAGGAAAAGCCAATAAAAATCAGTGATATTTTAAGGGTTAGCAATGAAGATGAGGTTTATAACCTGTTTCTTGGGGGAGATAGTCAGATCATTGCGTGCAAGAAAAACAGTAATGAGAGGCACTATAATTTTACTGGTGCCAGTTCATGTGAAATGGCAATTTACTGGCAGGCTAAGGATTCTAGAGGTAACGATATAAGTTGTAGCATTGCTGTAGCAGTGGGATCTGGTGGTATACAAAGGATAATCGGTGAGCCAAGGTTTGGTGATTTAAAGTTTATGGATCCACTACCAGAAGAAACAAAAAATGAAATATTGAAATTAGTTGAGCAGAATAAAGAAGTTTTCATCAATGAAAAAACTTTGTATCAAGTTTTCGCTGATATATACAAGAATGTAAACGTTCAACAAAAAACTGAAGAGAGGATTACACAAGATCCATATATATCGCCGCAGTCGCCTATGCAAGATAGCAGTGGATATTCTTCTCTTGGCACACCTTCTTCACGTAGAAGTTCTATATCTACTAACAG
This sequence comes from Wolbachia endosymbiont of Ctenocephalides felis wCfeJ, assembly GCF_012277315.1. Lineage (NCBI taxonomy): Bacteria > Pseudomonadati > Pseudomonadota > Alphaproteobacteria > Rickettsiales > Anaplasmataceae > Wolbachia > Wolbachia endosymbiont of Ctenocephalides felis. Next base: position 1,155,321 of record NZ_CP051157.1, read on the forward strand.
TGAACTTGAGGATGACACGTTTAGTAGTGAAGAAGAATGTGAACAAGATGAATTAAAAGATGAAAGATCTTTTTCTCAGAGGATATCTTCAAGTGCAGATGAAATTATAAATGAAATTGAAGAATTAAAAAAAGAAAAAGAAATACTCGCTCAAAACTTTGCAAAGCAGGCAAAGCGGCTTGAAGACTTACAACTAGCTATATCTGAGAAAGATCAAAAAATAAAGGAGCAAGATGCCTTAATTAAGTCGCTTACTGATCAAAATAAAGATGCAAATGAAGTACTAAAAGAAAATACATATCTCAAGCAGCAAAATGCAGAATTGAAAGATCGTAATACAAAAATAACAGAAGAAGGTGATGTACAAATAAGTAAATTAATTAAGGAAGAACAAACTTTGAAACAGGAGGTTGAAGGACTGAAAGAGGAAGTTAAAAGACTTCAAGCCGAATTGGAAGGCAAGGTAAAAGAATTAGTTGGAAAGGATAGGAACTTAAAACAACAGATAAACGCATTAGAGCAGAGTCAAGAAAACAAAGATACTGAAATAGCAGACTTAAAATCTGAATTATTAGGCTTGAAATCTCAACTAAGAGATGAAAGAAACAAGTCCCAATCAACAAATAAAATCAATGAAGAACTACGTGAGAAATTGGAGATAAGTGAAGCTGAACTGAACAAATCAAAAGCGGAAAACACAAAGCTGAGAGACGATATGAAGAAAATATCAGAGGGTTCAGATGATGATCATAACAAGCAGCTAGCAGAGTTTTTACTGGAAAAAGATAAGGAATTAACTGATGTCACAGATCAATTAAGCAAGGAGCAATTAAAGAATCAAGAGTTAGCTAAGGAGTTAAGCCAACTACAAAAAGAAAAGGAAGCTTTAGAAAGAGAGATTCAACAATCTAATGTAAGTGGGAAGTCACTTGCGGATGAGATGAAAGAAGTAGATGAGAATAAAGACAAGAAAATAGGAAGTTTGAGAGAAGAAGTTAAACAAAAGGGTGAAAAGATACAGCAAATAATCAAGGAAAACCAGAAGTTAGAAGGAAAACTTCAAGTTCTAGATAAAAAGTATTCAGAAGTAAAGAACAAAGATGAGGAGTATATTAAAAGTTTAACTTACAAACTAAATCAAGCTGAAAGTGAACTTATCAATAATCAGGGTAAACTAACCGACCAAATAGAAAAATTAAAGGAAGAAAAGGAAAATTTGCTTGAACAGTTAAGAACGAAAAGTACAGATTCGGCATCATTCAGAAAACAACAATCGGAAATAGATAGGCTTACACAACAGCTTAAGAAAAAGGAAGAAATGTTGATAAATACGCAGAAAGAGTTGGAGTCTGTCAAAGAGCGTTTAGAGGAATTACAGAACGTATTAAAGCAGGGAGAAGGTCAAACAGTAGTTGTATCAACTCAAACTGAAGTTGGGTATGAGAGTAGAGGAATTCAGGCAAGTATACAACAGCATCATGTTGAGACTGAAACCACAATGCCTGAAACGCGAGACCAAGATACACAAGCTGTGGATAAAAGCTCAAACAAGATAGTAAGTGGGTTAAGACAAGAAAATAAGAATTTGACTAGAGATAAGCAAACTATATCTGAGCAATTAAAACAAAAAGTTAGAGAAATAGAAGAGTTGAAGGAAAGATTAAAAAAATCTCAAGAAGAAAATAAGCAGCTAAAACAGAAAGTGACTAAAGGTACAGGAGTTGATGCATCATCTTCAACAGATCAAGAAGAGACTAAAGAAATGGAAGTGCAAACTGACGTGCAAGTTAGTAATTTCCATGATTTATATGATAAAGAAGGCAGATACGTCAGAACAGAATTATCAGATCCAAATTTAACTCCTAATGATCCAGAAAAATCACGGTAAAGCTTAATCTCTGGTGCCTCCACATGCATTATTGAACTTCTTGCATCTATGCGAGAACCTCCGACTGTTTTTGGTTGGCACTGGAATGAAAAGGTTAGAATGACAAAGGAACAGTGATGTACAACATTCTGTACCATTAGGATTTTTTTGCTTAAAAATATATTTTATTTTATTTAGAATATCTTACTTTGGTTTATTTATATTGTAATGAATAAGTTACTGCAGAAGTTCTACAGTATAATTTATTGTCTTTATCGTGCTTTGATTGACACAATTTACAATGACGGGATGGAGCATGCGGGATACTTGTCATTTTTGATCCTATTATCAATATTCCCTTTTCTCATTGTTTTAATGGCTTTGGCATCAACGTTTGCAAGTTTCTTAGATCAATATAACATTGGCTGGACATCTATAATCGATAACATGCCACAAGACATTTTGGCATCTTTAATGCCACGCATTAAGGAAATAATATCAGGCCCGCCGCACAGTTTATTAACTTTAGCAATTTTAGGAGCTATTTGGACTGCCTCATCGACTGTTGAAGGGCTGAGGACGATATTGAATAAAGCCTACAAGGTTCCAGTTTCACCACCTTATGTATTAAGAAGAATACTAAGCATATTGCAATTTTTAGTGATTACGTTCATTATAACTCTAACTATAATATTCTCCACATTAGTACCAATGCTAATAGGGTTTTCCTATCATGGGCTGAGTTATACAAAATATCTCCTTGTTGAATTTGTGCTATTTTTAGTAGTTTCTTGGCTATATTTTATGTTGCCCAATATCAAACAAAATTTATCGGATGTATTTCCTGGATCCTGCGTAGCTGTTATGCTGTGGACACTTTCAGCTTCAGTTTTCAAGCAATACTTGCGAGCCTCCTTTGGCCAACTAGATTTGATATACGGAAGTTTGGGTGGTATAGTAGTGTCGTTATTATTTTTTTATGTGGTAAGTTTAATTTTTATATATGGAGCAAAGTTTAATTTTCAGCTAAAATATTCTAATGGGTTTTGCTGATGAGAAATAAATGGGCAAATTAGAAGGCAAGATAGCTTTAATTAACGGAGCTTCAGGTGGAATAGGATCTGCAGTTGCAAAAAGGTTTGTCAGGGAAGGTGCATATGTAATTTTAATTTCGAGGTCTATCGATCATCTCAAACCACTGTATAATGAAATTGAAGAGCTTGAAGAATTCAAAGAAGGCTCTGTAAAGCTAATTCAGCTTGATCTTTTAGACTTTGAAAATGTGCAGATACTAGCAAATATGATAGAGAGTCTGAAATTATCAGAATCTGGAGCACTTGATATATTAGTTGCTTGTACTGGAATTTTAGGTAAGTTAAGTCCTGTTCACGAGTGCGAGCTTGAAGAGCTGCAGAATATAATGAATACAAATTTTACTGCCAATTGGTACTTGCTAAAAAACTTAGACCCAGTACTAAAAAAATCTAATTCTGGAAGGGTGGTATTTATGACTTCAGAAGTGACACTTTCTCCATCTTCTTATCCTTATTGGGCACCCTATGCTGCCAGTAAAGCCGCACTAGAAATCATAGTCAAGATATATGCATCTGAGACAAAACATACGAAACTGTGTGTAAATGCTGTGTATCCAGAAGGACCTGTTGACAGCGAAATGTATAAGCAAGCCTTTCCTGGAAAGGATACACCTGAACTAGTACTGCCTGATAAACTAACAGATAAATTTGTAGAACTGACTTCTGAAGACTGTGACATATCAGGACAAGTTTTACCCCTCAGTAAATCCCTTGAGTAAGTTGCGCGGCTATACAAACAGTATTGTACGCAGTCAATGTTGAGGCAAAAGTGGTGTTATGTGAGTAGATACAAGCTGACACCGTCAGAAAGTGAACCAGTGTCACCTGCTTGTATGACAGAGAAAGGCACACCTAGATGACATCATAAGAAAACTGGGATAACACCATCTGTCACGCAAACTACCTGCTGATTGCAACATTCGTACAGCTTTGACCATAATGCAAGAAGTCTATCACCATTAAGATAAGCCTTATTTTCATTTTTACGCAAAATCGAAAATAAGAGGTCTCTTATGTTCATCCACGCAAATAAGGTAAGCCTTATTTTCATTTTTATACAGAATCGAAAATAAGAGGTTTCTTATTTTCATCAAAGGGTGTTATTCCAGCGCGTGACGCTGGAATCCAGTAAAAAAAAGAATGGATCCCAGTGCCAGCTACTTTGATGACATCGTAGAGGCTACTGGGATAACACCACTTGCCATACAAACTACCACCTACAAATCATAATGTTCATACGGTTGTGCCCCAGTTGTCACTAATTTTTACCTCAACTTCAAACGGTATAGAAATCTTCACTGCATTTTCCATTATATCCTTCACAAGTTTTGCTGTTTCTTGTACCTTATCATCCTCTACCTCAACCAGTAGTTCATCATGAACTTGAAGGATTATTTTACCTCCCTTTAACTGATCATAAAGTTGGATCATTGCACGTTTTATTATATCAGCGGCAGTTCCTTGCACGGGTGCGTTTATTGCTGCTCTTTCTGCAAATTGTCTTAGGTAAGTGATTGTATTGTGTATGTCTTTGACAAAGCATCTTCGACCAAACAGAGTTTCTACATAACCATGCTGTCTCGCAATAGACATTGCTTTTTCCATATAGATCTTTATTTCCGGGTAACAGGAGAAATAATAATTAATGTATTCAGCAGCCTCCTCAATGGTAATTTTAAACCTCCTTGCAAGGCCAAACGGACTAATGCCATATATAATTCCAAAATTAATAGATTTTGCTTTTTGTCTTAGCTGTCTATCTACCTCTATACCTTCTTGCACCCCGAAAACCTGTCTTGCAGTGATATTATGAACATCTTGCCCATTTGCAAAGGCTTCTTTGAATGCTGCAACATTTGCAATATGTGCCAAAAGTCTCAATTCTATTTGTGAATAATCGGCAGAAATTATCTTATATCCTTTTGGTGCAATAAATGCTTGTCTGATAAAGTTTCCTTCCTCACTCCTGATAGGAATATTCTGCAGATTAGGATTACTGGAGCTGAGCCTACCCGTTGCAGTTGTTGAGAAGTTTGTATGCACTCTACCATCAATAGGGTCAACCCGCTTTACTAGTGCGTCAGTGTAGGTACCTTTCAGCTTGCTTAAGTGTCGCCAATCTAAAATCTTACTAGCAATTTCAACCCCCTCCATTCCAAGCTCCTCTAGTACTTCAGAGTTTGTGCTATAAGATCCAGATTTTAACTTTTTCTTCTTATTAAGCCCCATTTTATTAAATAAAACATCACTTAATTGTTTTGGCGAAGCAATATTAAATCTCTCCCCCGCTAAATTATGTATATCATCCTCAAGCACAGCGAGTAACTGTTGAAACTTACCAGACAATTCCTGCAGTTTTTGAATATTTAGCAATATTCCATTTTTTTCCATGTTGAGTATTACCTCCGTAAGCGGCTTATCAAAACGCTCGTAAATTGTAAAAAGCTTTTCTTGAAACAATCTTTGTGTTAGTTTTTCATGGACCGCTATCAAGGTTTTTGCTGAGAAGGTTCCCACATCTCCGCTCAAATTATGTGCAATTATGTTTGAAATGCTATGGTCATGCTTTCCTGTATCAAGGCTATATGACATTGTCATCAAATCATCAACTGAGCCCAATACTTTTTCTATTGCAGGAAATATTTCTCTTACCTTTCTAACATCATGTATTACTTTAAGCACTCCATTTGAAAGAAGAGTTGAGTTAATCGCAATAACTGCATTTTGTAGGTAGTCTTGACTTATATAGAAAATACTATCTTTACTGTAAGACAAGGATATTTTGCTGATTACGTCGTCTTCAAAATGGCAATAGATTGCAATTTTGCCTTCGTATCTACAGTGCTCTAAAAATTTTTCTAATTCTTCACTATTATATTCTGTCTTTTTTTTTTTGCTAGATTTACTATAAGAAAAAAGCTGTTCTACTTTGCCTATCAAGGAATTAAACTCATATTTCTTTAAAAAACCTAACAACTTCTCCATATTTGGAGGATGGACTTCATATTTTTCAATATCGTGCTGAAGGTCTACTTTTTCGCATAGTGATAAAAGTTTTCTTGAAATTAACGCTTTTTCTTTATGTTCGGTGAGAATGTTACGTACCCTTGTTTGCTCGATATTATTAATGTTTTCCAGAATATTATTCAACGAACCAAATTCATCTAGCAACTTAGCTGCAGTTTTTGGGCCTATTCCTGGAACACCTGGAATATTGTCAGATGTATCACCAGTTAGGGAAAACAAATCAAGAAGTTTGTCTGAATTTACACCAAATTTTTCCACTACTTGTTTCTCATCTATATACATATCTTTAATAGGATCAAATATTAAAACGTTGTAATTTAAGAGTTGAAACAAATCTTTATCTGACGAAGCTATTACCACTTTAAAGTCTTGCTGGTTGGCGTATTTTGCGGCTAGTGTTGCAATTATGTCATCTGCTTCATAGCCTTCAATTTCTTCATAGCTCAGACTAAAAGCTTCCACCGCTTCTCTCAGTATTGCAAACTGTGGAATTAAATCCTCAGGGGGTGTTACTCTGTTTGCTTTGTATTCAGAATACAAAGTGTGTCTGAAATTTTTTTTACCGGAGTCAAATGCTATGGTCAAGTAATCTGAATGGACAATGTACTTAAGAACCATTTTTAGAAAGCCATACACACCACCTATTGGTATACCAGTTGTGGTAGTTAAGTGATGCAAAACATAATAAGCTCTAAAAAGAAAGCCGTAACCATCAATGATTGTGAAAGTTTTTTCTTTCATTGTAGATATTCACATGTGCCCTTGATAGTCTATGATTTAACTACAAAAATCAAGCCTTTGTTTTCTACTTTTAAGTATTGCAAGAGACTTTACCTAAAATGGCATTCATGTATAGTTAATAGTTACCATTTAAAATTAGATTATGTTGCTAATAGGTTGAGAGTTTAAAATGAGTAAAAAAACAGAAAAAGCAAGGCATAAGCTCAGTAAATCAGATATTAGCAGTCCGATTATTCCCAATCCTGCTCCAATAACCAGCGAAGTAAGGCCAATAAAAGTTAGACGAGAGGCTAAAACAAACAACCTAATCTCTGAAAAAGGCAGAGCTCACTCTTTGTCAACCTTCAGCACTGACTCTGATGCAGTATCAATATCAAGTGATAGTGGAATATCGTCAAGCTTCAGCACAACAAGCGACAGCGAAGTATTTGATACAAATTCAATATCAAGTGATAGTGGAACACCGTCTGGTCGGATAACACCAACTGCCTCGGTAGCAGAAGACATCCCTCAATCAAAATCAGCAAATGGTAGAAAACCTCCTGTTCTAGGAAAATTGAAAAAGGTTAGCATTCCTGAAGTGCCAAAAGATTTTGTCTTATCAAAGAAAAAATCTCCTCAGATGAAGAGTAAACCTCAGCAACCTCAAAAAGCAGTTGAGCAGATTGTTAGTCTTGATGATCAGATTAAAGCTCTACAGAATAGGCAAAATAACCTGCAACAGAAGCTTACTAAGCTCAATCAGCAGAGTAGATTATTTATATTTATAAAATCAAAAGAACATAGGACTAAAGAAAGGGAGCTAAATTCCCAATTAGCAGAAGTAACGAAAGCTAAATGGAAAGTTGAGCTTGATAGAAAGTTTGAAAGTGACAAAGACTTAGAAATTTCAGATTTTGCAGATAGATCTTGTGACGCAAGTAACTCTAACAATAAATATCTAGAGGGAATAAATAAAGTAATAAAAAAGCATCCTAGTCTGTATGTACATTACACATGTAAGGACCCTAATGATTTTTTAAATTCAAGGTCCTTTGTATATAAATCCCTCCAGGAAATCCTGGAGAGAGCTAATCCTACATATGAAGATAAACAGATCTTGCTCAGGTATGATGCATATCAGGTTAAAACTCTACTGCAAAGTGGTGATATAACAGACAAGGAAGACAAAAAAGCGCTCAAAGAGATATACAAAGACTTAAAGAATGAAATGAGTAAAAGTAGAAAAAGCTTTGATGCGAAAAATGACCAATATATCTGTAAATTAAGAAAAGGTCGGGGAACGTCACCGGATTCAATTATGAAATCTGTACAAACATCACAACAGTTGCAACACTCTAGGTAAAAAATGTCAACACACCTAATTAAAGTATAAACTTAGATAAATCTAGCTGCTTTGAGATCGATTGAAGCTTATCTTTCACATATTTGCCATCTATAACAAATTTTTCACCACTGTTCTCGGAAGCTATAAAACTTATTTCATCTAAAAGCTTCTCCATTACAGTATGAAGCCTTCTTGCGCCTATATTTTCTACTTCTCTATTAACTGTAAATGCGATTTCAGCTATGGTTTCGATACCATCGTTGGTAAACTCAAGTATCACATTTTCTGTTTTCATTAAAGCTATGTATTGCTTTAACAAGCTAGACTCAGGTTCTTTTAATATTCTTATTAAGTCCTCTTGAGTAAGTGCCTTAAGTTCTACTCTGATCGGTAATCTACCCTGTAATTCCGGCAAAAGGTCAGACGGTTTAGATAGGTGAAAAGCACCAGATGCAATAAATAATATATGATCTGTTTTGACATGGCCGTACTTAGTTGAAACAGTTGTTCCTTCAAGTAGTGGTAATAAATCACGTTGTACCCCTTCTCTATTTACTTCACCTTTTACCTCTGTACGTGCTGCTATTTTATCTATTTCATCCAAAAACACTATGCCTTCATTAGTGACAAGATCAATGGCTTTTTTGATTATCTTATTCTCATCCATTAATCTTTCACTTTCCTCATTAATCAATATTTCTCGAGCTTCTTTTACCTTAACCGTAATAGTTTTTGTTTTTTTACCTCCATTGAACATTTTGCCCATTAGTTCTGTTACATTTACTATACCAACTTGCCCGCCTGGCATACCTGGTATATCAAAAGCTGGTAACACGCCCTTGCTTTCTCTGACATTAATGGAAACTTCCCCGTTTTCAAATTCTTTATTTCTCAATCTTTCTCTGAAAATCTTTTTACTCTCTTCGCTTGCACTCTCACCAACCATAGAATCGACTATTGTCTTTTCGGCTAAATCTAAGGCTTTTTTAGCTAAGGCTTTACGTGCTTTCTCTTTAACCAAAACCATTGCTGCATCAACTAAATCGCGTATTATCGAGTCAACATCACGTCCAACATATCCTATTTCAGTGAATTTTGTTGCCTCAACTTTGATGAATGGTGCACCTGCAAGCTTTGCTAAGCGACGAGCTATTTCAGTTTTACCAACCCCTGTATGACCAATCATCAGTATATTTTTAGGTATAATTTCGTCACGTAAAGGAAGGGGAACTTTGTTACGGCGCCAACGGTTTCTGAGTGCAATAGCAACAGCACGCTTTGCATCATTCTGTCCAATTATGAACCTATCTAGCTCCTTAACTATCTTTTGTGGCGGCAGATCATCTAATAAAACTTGTGTACTGTTATTAGCCCGAGCATTTTTGTTATTTGAATCACAACTGCTCTTAGTATCTTTGCAGAGATCATTTTTCTTATTGTGAGTGTTACTATCACAAGACTGCCCTTCTGAAAGAGTCATAGATTGATCAGAGAAATTAGTGAATAAAATTTTTCGTTCAGAAGACATATTATCCCTCTATCTTTTCAATAACTACATTATGATTTGTATAAACACATATATCAGCTGCTATTTTCATAGCTCTTCTTGCAACTTCCTCTATTGATATTCCCTCAACATCAATCAGAGCTCTTGCTGCAGATAGAGCAAAATTTCCACCAGAACCAATAGCTGCAATCCCATCCTCAGGTTCAAGAACGTCCCCTGTCCCTGTAATAACCAATGAGATAGATTTATCTGCAACTATCATCATAGCTTCCAGCTTTCTTAAATATTTATCCATTCTCCAATCTTTTGCAAGTTCAACACATGCCCTCATTAATTGTCCAGGATGTTTGTCAAGCTTTGATTCCAGTCTCTCAAAGAGAGTAAATGCATCAGCTGTTGCTCCAGCGAAGCCAGCAATTACAGAGTCACCAGAAAGACGCCTGACTTTCTTTGCCCCGGATTTTATAACAGTGTGGCCCAGTGAAACCTGTCCATCACCTACTACTACTACATTTTTACCTCTTCTGATTGACAGTATGGTAGTTCCATATATCTTATCGTTATCATGTCGAATCATTTTTCTGTCATTTTAATTCATTATACTATAACTGTAGTTAAATATGTTTAGTTACAGCTTATAATATAGTACATTCCTTATAACATTTAAAGTGTAGATGCAAAATATAATTCATCCAAATTTGGAAAAAAATATAAATGATTGGTTTGAGACAAAATTTAACGGTTTTACGTTGCCGTTTTATAGCTCTGTAGATCTCAGAAATTCTGGTTATAAAATTGCCCCAATAGACGCCAATTTGTTTCCTGCAGGGTTCAATAATTTAAGTGAGTTATCAAAAACAACAGCAGCAAAACTGGTACGAAGCTACTTTGAAAAAAAACGATATAAAAAAATTCTTGTAATACCGGAGAACTATACACGAAATAAAATATACATAGAAAACGTATTTGCCATAGAAAAAATATTGCAATTAGCGGGTTTTGAAACTAAAACCGGCCTATTTCATAACGAAGCATACAATTCAATAGAGCCATATGAAACTGTTGTGAAAGAAAACTCTCTGCTGAAGACAACTTCAGGATTCGTACCCGATGTTATTGTGCTGAACCGGGATATGACAAGCCACATTCCAAGTGTGCTAGAAAATGTAAAACAAGAGATAGTACCAAGTCCACTATATGGTTGGCACAGTAGGCAGAAGTTTAAACATTTTGAAATCTATCAAGAGCTAGCGTCCGAATTTTGTAGCGAATTTGAAATAGACCCATGGCTTATTTCTGTATTTACAAAAAGCTGTAACGAGGTTAATTTTAGTGACCACTCATCGCGGGAAACAGTGGCAACTAAGGTTAACCAAGTGTTGTCCCTCATACACAAAAAATACGAAGAATATGAAATCAAAACACAACCTTATGTTTTTATCAAAGCAAGTAATGGAACATATGGAATGGGTATTATAACAGCAACAAGCGGAGATGAAATATTAAACCTCAATAAAAAAAAGCGCCATAAGATGAAAAAAGTAAAGGAAGGAATAAAAATCAATAGTGTCATTGTACAAGAAGGTATACCAACTATCGATGTATTTGAACGCAGTCCTGCAGAGCCGCTAATATACTATATCGGAAATACACCGACATGCTATTTATATCGCTGTAATAGTAGAAAAACCATATATTCCAGCTTGAATGCCACTGACTGTGAATTTCATGATATTAGCCAAGTCATAGAAAATAAAACCCTGTCACTCTGGAATGTGGTTAGCAAGTTAGCAGTGCTAGCATTGGCGGTAGAAATGAGGTCTTTTCATATCTAATTTCTTACCTCTACATAGCAGGGCCATTATATAGATTATTACCACAATCAACATGCTGAGCATGGTTAGCATTGTCAAGTTCAGTAGAAGGATCATCATTGATAGGTTGGTTAACTAGTTTGTCAAGCTGGATTGCCAAAAATACTGCGCTATATATTATGCCAACTGTCACGCTTAAATTGAAGTCATAGATTATACCATTACCTAGGTTTATCGGTGTGGTTACAATTTCTATCCTTCTTAATATGAAGTTTAACAAACCTAATGATAAAGTTAGTGTGCTGATAACAAGGCTCTTCTTGCGTTTAGCAAGTTCAGCTTCACATTTTGTAAGTTCACCAGCATCTTTTACGCCTTTTCTACATGCATCTTGATATTCTTTATGTGCCTCTTGATATTTTTTGTATGTATAATAATAGCTTATAGGCTCCGCAATGAATAGGAATAGGATTGTTGATGTTAAGTGAATATGACTTATTGCGCTTGCATTACTTCCAGTCAAGAAATGGAAGACTTTCAACATCATTAGTGCTTCTATCGAGCTACTTGCAAGACTAGCCGATTTGCCCACAATTTTTACTAATTCTTTCTTACCATTAGGATTTCTGTAATCCTTGATTAAGTCATGTAAAGCAAACGCAGAATGAGTAATATATAGAATAGAAGTCGGAAACTTTACCCATCGGGCAATTTCACGTATAAGGTAGATGTTGGAGCTATTATTGTCAATAAATTCGCAACAAAATTGGAGTGAAATCTTGCACAACAAGGCTGTTAAACCTGTTGTGATACAAATTATCCTTCTGGTATCATGATTGTAAGCATCGTGTACCTTTTGTGCAAATGTGCTTGGTTTCTTTTTTAGCTCATTTAGCATAAATAGCTAATAAAATAATAATTTTTTATTATTCTATCATATAAAATCTTAAAAGAAAAGTACTATAAATCAGGACTTTAAGGGCAGTTCCTACATAAATCAGCCAAGCATTTTATAAACAAAGAATTGGTACTGAGAGTTGGTACACGAAAGTAGTATCCGTCCTTGATAATTGCTTTATATTCCATATCAAGTTCAACAAGTGTTTCTGAATGCTCAGAAACAAAAGATATAGGTGATAAAACCACAGGTATATCTTCAGCTTTCGCACGTAATAACTCTTTCTCAGTGCTCGGCTCTAGCCATTTTACGGGACCAATCTTGCTCTGATAGCATATTGACCAATCAAGGTCTTTGATATTTAACCTTTCTACTATTAATTTTACTGTCTCTTCTATCTGCAAGGCATAAGGGTCACCCTTCTCAATAACACTCAAGGGCAAGCTATGGGCTGAAAATAGGATTCTTGGGTTACCAATTCTACTTGCTAATTTATAATACTGAGCTGTTAGGTTAACGTGAGCTTCAATAAAGTCTTGGTTATTATGATAATGGTTGATTATTTTTGTGTTGCATTTTAGACCATATTTTTTGGCACTTTTTTGCCAATTTTCAATGGATGATAAAGTTGTGGTAGTGGAATATTGAGGATATAGTGGCAGAAGAATTACTTCATCAGGATCAAACTGCTTTACACTTTCAACCACTTCATTGGCAAATGGATGCCAATAGCGCATACAAACGAATACTCTGGCCAGCTCTTGTGTCATTCCAGCACGTGACGCTGGAATCCAGTTCTTCTTTCTAGATCCCAGTTCCATGCTACTTGGATGACAAAACACAGATTTATTAAGCTCTTGCTCAAGCGCTTCAGCTTGCATTTTTGTATTCTCTAAAATTGGTGATTTACCTCCAATCTGCTCATATATTTTTCGTGCAGTATCTTCTCGTTTTGCAGATATAAACTTTGCTAAAAGAAAACGAAAAGGATTTGGTAAATTAATTATTCTCTTATCATAAAAGAGGTTGAATAAAAAAGGACGGACTGCATTTGGTGAATCAGGTCCGCCAAGGTTAAGTAAGACGATTGCTTTTTTCACTTACAACACGTTGCTTCAGGGGTACCTATAAAATTAGCTACACACTCATCAAGTACAGATATGGGTACTAAATTTCTCACACTGGCATACAATAGGTGGCCAGATCTCTGCAGACTACTCTGGGTAGATACAAAGCTTCTATCAAAGATCAGATCAGCGCAAAAGCTTGGCACTGCTTCAAGAAGTTCAATAGCAGCTAAAGCTAGCATGATGCAGCTTTGAAGAACCTTCAAAAGAACTTTAAGGGGAAAAAGTAAAACTCTGAGAAAAGAAAAGCTACTTGCTTCATTTGGTGATTGTTCTTGGTTAGGGGAATTATACCCAATGTGTTCTCTATTTTTATCAAAAATAGGGAATTTTATAGTATCCTTCTTAAATTCCCTGTCTATTGTTTCTCTACTGTAGTCAGTAGTTTTTTCCATCAACTTCTCACGCAAGTGAAAAGTTCTCACAACAAAACATGTGGTAATCATCAACGCAGCGCATACAAGTGCACATTGCATAAGACTCATGATGCCTATCATAGCTGGCAGTGCAAAACAAACAAATGGTGTTATGATAGCCATTTCAAAAAATGGAATAGTGTTCCTTTTCATTGCAAAAGCAGCACCTTCTTTCAATTTTGTATTGTGACGCGAGCTATATTCCAAATAACTCAAAAAAGCCAAGCTGAAAGTTAAAAACCCCTTTGTGCCACAAAAAATTGATGATTTTAAATTATTAACGAATGTTTTAGCAGCAGGTTCAGTTTTAACTGGTTGTTTAGTAGTAGACTCAGCTTGTTTAGCAGTGTTATTAGTTTTAGGACATTTAGAACACCCCATACAATACTTCCTTGATGGTTTATTCTTAACTATAAACAAAAAATCATTTTGATGAAATAAAAATTCATAATAGAATAAATCTATAAATATACGATCTTATATAAGGAAATAATATGGCAATTGAGAGAACACTTTCGATATTAAAACCTGACGCAGTAAGAAATAATATTACAGGTAATATAAATTCCTACATTGAAAAATCTGGGCTAAAAATTATAGCACAAAAAATGATGTTACTGACAAGAAGACAGGCAGAACTGTTTTATGAAATCCATAAAGATAGACCCTTTTTTGGGGAGTTAGTAGAGTTTATGACTTCTGGTTCTGTGATAGTGCAAGTTTTAGTTGGTGAAAATGCAGTGAGTAAATACAGGCAAATCATGGGAGCTACAAATCCAAAGCAGGCAGATAAAGGCACAATCAGAGGTGATTTTGCTGATGACATTAGCGAAAATAGAGTTCACGGCTCAGATAGCTTGGAAAATGCTCGTAGAGAAATCGCTTTCTTTTTTGCTGAGTGTGAGTTAGTGTAGCTATAAAAATAATTTACTTGATAACCCACGTAAGCCCACCTAATTATATGGCTGGAGCTATCTTCAATCTGTGCAGATTAAACGATGAAATATGCGTGTATGTTGATTTCTATCCAATTATTTTTTACTTGGAAAATATGCTAATAAATCTTATTTTTTTAACTTTATGAATGTAACTAAAAAAATGTCTCGTATAGATGACCTTAGAATTGCACTTAAGACTTTAGGCGCCCTTTTCTACATCTTTTAGCAATCGCTGCTATACACCACCTAAAAGCCCGGGAAATAAATTCATGAGTTTAACAACATAAAAAACTACGAAGAGGCTGCGCGGTATGTTGTTTGACATCTTTCATTTCTTCGAATTTAGTCTTTGGCTTGAGTAAATTATACAATGCAAAACCTGCACAAGTTAACCCAACTATTCCCAGTGCTACTGCTACTACAGGCATCTTCATGATATATAACGTAATACAACTAGCCAATAACCCTGCACCAACAACACCAGCCGCAATTGATTGAGGTAAGTTTTTTGGTGATTTTTCACCTTGTGAATTTTCTGTGTAAGATTCACTATATAGCTCAGAGGAGAGGCTTTTAGGAATACTTGATTTTTGCTTCTTTAAAGTATTTTGATTATCTTTACTATTTTTATGTTCTGATTGAGGACTTTCACTATCTTGACTGACATTTTTACATGATTCTATTTCTGCATCTGCGTCTGCATCTTGATCTACTGCATTATTACTTGGGTTTTCGACATCAAGAACTTCTTTACATTCACCAAGAGCTTCCTCTATATCCTCTAGTGTATAAGTATCTTTTGGTTCCTCTGTAGCAGTTGTAGTATTTGAGAGTATAGGTTCTTTATTGGGCTTTAAAATATCTCCCAAGATTTTTCCATCTTGTGCCGCCCTTAAAATCGCATCTTTTGCTTCACCATTTTCGCATGATTCCGCATAAGAAAATGGGTCGTGCTTTTCTACTTTTCCGTCTGAACATTTTATTATCACTTCCTCGTTTAATACTGCTTTTAAAAGCCCTTTGTCTTTAGCTTTTTTTAAAAGATCTTTTACAGCCCCATTATTTTTATGGTATATGGCATGATGCAGTAGTGTAAACTCCTCACCTTCATAAGTAATTTTTGTTTTCAGAATTTTATTTGTATCATAGTTCAATGAAAATATTCTAGGTCTGAAACTTGCAGCAATACTCTCTCCCTCTTCTATTATCTTCGCCAGCTTAAGGGTTCTTGCCTTATCTTGAGCTGTTAACTCATTACCTTTTAGGTCATAACTTATATTTTCTTTAATAGCACTTTTTAGGTTTACCATAACTCGCTTACTCTTCTATAACATTTACTTTATATAAATTAGCTGTATTGATAATTTATTAATTCTGCAATTACGATGCTAAAACTTTTCTAGCTGCTCACCCCATAATGTTAGGATCTCTCTCAAATCAGCTAGTCTTAAGTTATTTGGTTGTCTCGCATTTATTATGTCTTCTTTGACCTTAGAGGTATGGGTTGCTTTCCTAAAAATCTTACCTAGCTTCAAAACGGGTTTTTTAGCTTTTTCTTGAAAAGTTCTCTCTTCTCAAGGTAATTGTGCATGAAATTCAGCTAAGCCCTTATTTATCTCACACATCCAATAAAGTTGTCTGTCCTAGCTCATGAAACACCCTGATAAATCAAACAATGTTTTTCCGTCTTTATTCTTTGCTGTAATACCTAATAGACGTATCTCTGTACTTGGTGCCTTTTCAATTATTTCCCAACCACTGATACAAGTATCATCTTCTTGCTCTGATAACCTACAATCATTTTTGTCAATAAATTCCCATTCACTATCTTGGTAATCGTTAGTGAATTTTTTAATTTTTTCTACTTCAGCTCCATTAAACTTACTTGACACTTTTTCACAGGCTGCAATTATTCTCTCTTTCGCAGAGGCACAAATTCCACTTTTATTAAACTTCTCTAACGAATAGTCTATTTGAGCTAACCATTCCAAGTCCTGTTTTTCAGAAGCTGTAATGATTTCTGATGAAGAAGTTGTAACATTTGTACTTTGATTCTGCTCAGCCTGCTTTGACTCTATTGTTATATAACAATCATCGGTAAAAAACAGATCTCTCAACCCTGTACAAAAAGGACCATAGAGAAATTCATTCCATATCTGACTTATTCTAGTAAAAAGATTGCTAAACATTTTATTACTCCTAAAGTTAACTTTACTAAATATTAGCACAATAAATTAAATTTAGCAAATAATTTTATTAAAAAATAAACCATACACAGATAATTATCAAAAATATTTTCAATAATTTGCATGTTAAGAGTATGTTTTCAAACTAAGAAATGAGCTAATTTGTGAAGCATAAAAAGCTGTTAAACTTTTGTGGCTTACTAACATCGTATAAAGGTATCTGTTCAGGAACGTGGCTAATGTGCAAATATTGAAGCAAAAGTGGTGTCATCCCCGTAGCTTCTACGATGTCATCAAAGTAGCGGACACTGGGATCCAGGAAAGTTTGCTTGCTAAACTGATTTGGTGATCATAGAAGGCAGCTAATCTTATACTAAAACACAACGTTTTCAATGAGACTGCAGAAAGGCTGGAATGACAGGGTTGTGGATGTTATCCGAATGGCCCAACGATGTCATCCGAGTAGATGACACCGGCATTCATTCTCTTTTCACTGGATTCCAGTGTCAGCTACTTTAATGACACCCTTCGATGAACACAAGAAATTTCTTATTTTCGATTCTATATAAAAATGAAAATAAGGCTTATCTATTTGCGTGGATGAACATATAGAGACCTCTTATTTTCGATTTTGCGTAAAAATGAAAATAAGGCTGGATTCCAGCGTCACGAGCTAGAATGATACCCTTTGATGAAAATAAGAAACCTCTTATTTTCGATTCTGTATAAAAATGAAAATAAGGCTTATCTATTTGCGTGGATGAACATAAGAGACCTCTTATTTTCGATTTTGCGTAAAAATGAAAATAAGGCTGGATTCCAGCGTCACGCGCTGGAATGACAAGGTTGTTGATGTCATCCCTGTAGCCTCTACGATGCATCCAAGTAGTCTAATGATGTCATCCCAGTGCTCGACACTGGGATCCATTCTTTTTTCTACTGGATTCCAGCGTCACGAGCTGGAATGACAAGGTTGTGGATGTCATCCCTGTAACCCCTTTTTCTGCTATTCCAGTGCTACTTAATAATGTCATCCCAGTGCCCCGACACTGGGATCCACTCTTTTTTTTACTGGATTCCAGCGTCACGAGCTAGAATGATACCCTTTGATGAAAATAAGAAACCTCTTATTTTCGATTCTATATAAAAATGAAAATAAGGCTTACCTTATTTGCGTGGATGAACATAAGAGACCTCTTATTTTCGATTTTGCGTAAAAATGAAAATAAGGCTTAGTAGCTGGCACTGGGATCCATTCTTTTTTTCACTGGATTCCAGCGTCATGCGCTGGAATAACACCCTTTGTTGTAAATTCATTTTTACTCTATGGTTATCTTTTTATACTACCTTGTCTACCTTATTTTGCCACTCTGCTGAACAGATACGTATAAGTAGTTGATAGTTACTGAAATGCTAGTTGTACAGCGGGTTTCTAAGCTTTTTAAGTTTTGATGGTGCAAATTACTAAAAAATTATGGTAATTCATGCTTGATTTGATGAATTAAAGAGGTAAGATTAAGGACAGTAAATATAGTAAGGTAATTGATAGTTATGAATGATAAAAGGATAATAAAACCAAAGTTGGGTTTATTGGAACTTGCAAGGCAGTTAGACAACGCATCTAAAGCATGTAAAGCTAAAGGGTACTCAAGGGACACATTTAATTGGTTCAAGGAATTATGTGAAAATGGGGAGGAAACAGTGTTACATGAAATAAGCAAGAGAAAAGTGTCGTTTGCAAATAGAGTGTCTGAAGATATGGAAAAGATAATAATAGAAGTAGCGTTAGAATCTCCGGCACGCGGACAAGTAGGTGCAGCTAGAGAACTAAAAAAAAGAGGCATATCAATCTCTTCTGACGGGGTAAGATCAGTATGGAAAAAGAATGGTCTTGAAACTTTTGAAAAGAGATTGAAAACACTTGAAGCAAAAGTAGCTCAAGGTGATATAGTTTTAACAAGAGAATAACATATTACTCTAGAGAAAATTAAAGCACAAAAGGAAGCTCGCGGTGAAATTGAGACTCAATATCCAGGATATTTAGGTAGTCAGGATACCTATCATGTAGGTGATTTCAAGAATATTGGGTCGATATACCAACAGACTTTTATCGATACATACTCTCGAGTTGCATTTGTCAAATTGTATATGGAGAAAACGGCTATTGCAGCTGCGGATCTTCTCAATGATAGAGTTATTCCTTTTTTTGATGAGCATAAAGTTAGATTATCACGCATTTTAACAGACAGAGGCAAAGAGTATTGTGGTAGGCCGCCTGAAAACCATGTTTATCAACTGTATTTGGGAGTTGAAAACATTGACCATTTTAGCACTAAAACCAGTTCTCCACGAACAAATGGTATATGTGAGAGATTCCATAAAATTATGCAAGATGAGTGTTATCACATTCTTTTTAGAAAGAAGGTTTACAGTTCTTTAGAGGATTTGCAAGCGGATGTTGACCAATGGCTATGCTTCTATAATGAGACACGATCTTGCTTGGAGGGATATTGCGATGGAAAAACACCTATGCAGACCTTTTTAGGTGCTAAACAAATTGCCTTTCAAAAAAATGTATCTCTATTCGGGGGTGTAGTAGAGAAAACTCTTCAAGCACAATTGTTGAGATAAACTAGACACAGAAAAATGTGTTGCTTTTAACAGTTTATAAAATTTGGTAGGAAAAATGTGCTTCTAAAGTTTCATATCATGCCTTTCACCCCTGAAAGGATACCAGCGGTAACTTAGGAGCCCTCTCTTGAGCAAACACTTCGTATCTGTTCAGACAATGGTGTCAACTTAAGGAAAAATGTCAGTGATTGTGTTTTTCCTATAGCTGTAATAAAGTAGATAAGCCCAAATGCTATCATGTCTTTAGGAAAGGTTGCTAATTGAGGCTCTTAAGTCGACATCATTGTACGTTCAGCGGAGTGGCTTAAGAAATAATAGATGGAGTATCTGTTCAGCAGAGTGGCAAAATAAGGTAGACAAGGTAGTATAAAAAGATAACCATAGAGTAAAAGTGAATTTACAACAAAGGGTGTTATTCCAGCACGTGACACTGGGATCCAGGGATTTCGATTGGATACTGAGTATAAAAGTAGCTAACCTTATGTTAAAACACAATATTTTTGGTGAGGGGTTGCATTAAAAGCTGGATTCCAGTGTCAAGCACTGGAATGACACAACCATAAAGTGAAACTAGATCCCAGTGTCAGCTACTTGCATAACACCACTTTTGCTTCAATATTTGCATATTAGCCACGCCCTTGAACAGATACATAGATAGATATAAATATTTAGCCTTTTTATCTAGATATGTTAATCAAAAAAGTTTAAATATCAACATCATGTACATTAAGTGCGTTGCTATTGATAAAATCACGGCGCGGCTCAACTATATCACCCATTAGCACCGAGAACATGCTGTCTGCCTCTTCACAATCTTTGATTTCAACTTTTAGCAAAGTTCTGGTTTCTGGATTAAGTGTAGTTTCCCAAAGTTGGTCGGCATTCATTTCACCAAGACCTTTGAATCTCTGTAGAGTTAAACCTTTTTTACCATAGTCCATTATTATTTTTGCAAGTGCACTCGGAGATCTGACCTTTATTTCAGTTTCTTGTGATTTTAACAATGAATCACCATTGAATAAGTCAATTATATCATCAAGTGCGCTCAATATGTTACGTACCTCTTTGCTTTCAAGCATGCTAAGCGGAAATACATATTTGTCTGCTAATCCTTGAAATAATTTAGAGATGTGAACTTCTCTTTCTTCATCTTTTACTTCTACTTCCCAATCATATTCGCCATGAGTCAACTCCAAATATTTCAATATCTCATCGGCAGATG
Organism: Wolbachia endosymbiont of Ctenocephalides felis wCfeJ; assembly: GCF_012277315.1. Lineage (NCBI taxonomy): Bacteria > Pseudomonadati > Pseudomonadota > Alphaproteobacteria > Rickettsiales > Anaplasmataceae > Wolbachia > Wolbachia endosymbiont of Ctenocephalides felis. The sequence goes on from NZ_CP051157.1 coordinate 1,176,116, forward strand.
ATAAAGCATTTTTTTTGCTTAAAATTAGTAATGACTCCAATAGGTTTTGTGGTATTTCCCTGTCGTAATTTTTGCTAATGTTTGAAATATAAAGGCATTTATTCAAAACAAAGCGTAAATCTTTATCTGTGCCGCCGTTTAATGTTAATCTTTTAACTGCTGAGTTTACTATATACTCTTCAAAAGTTTCATCATCTTTAATATAAGTATCTTTAGCATTTTTTGTGACTTTATAAAGAGGTGGTTGCGCTATATATAAATACCCTTTTTCAATTATTTCACGCATATACCGAAAAAAGAAAGTTAGAATTAAAGTTCTTATATGTGAACCATCAACGTCTGCATCTGTCATAATGATAATTTTATGATACCTAGCTTTCTCAATATCAAAATGCTCACTTCCTATGCCAGCTCCAATTGCAGTAATTAAAGAACCAATTTCCGCAGATGAAAAAATACGATCTAAACTTACACGTTCTACGTTTAGAATCTTCCCCCTTAAAGCAAGCACCGCTTGTGTTTTACGATTACGCCCCTGCTTTGCAGTACCACCTGCGGAATTACCTTCTACTATAAATAACTCTGATAATTCAGGAATTTTTTCCTGACAATCAGCAAGCTTTCCAGGTAGAGTAGAAATATCAATACTGTTTTTGTTTTTAACTAATTCTCGTGCCTTTCTTGCAGCTTCTCTGCCCTTAGCTGATCTGATGGCTCTTTCTACTATGCTTGCTGCTAACTTTGGATCAGTTTCAAGTATTGTACTCAATTTGTCAAAAACAATGCTTTCCACGACTGTGCGTGCTTCAGAACTGACTAACTTGTCTTTTGTTTGTGAAGAAAACTTAGGATCAGGCATCTTGAGAGATAAAACACAGGTTAACCCTTCTCTTACATCTTCTCCAGTCAAATTCACTTTTGCCTTTTTCAAAAACCCTTCATTGGTTGCATAGTTATTGATACATCTAGTTAGTGCGGACCTGAACCCCGCCAAATGCGTACCACCATCCCGTTGCCTTATATTATTAGTGAAGCATAACATGTTCTCATAGTAAGAATCATTCCACTCCATCGAGATTTCTATGCTAATGCCAAGATCTCTTGCTTCACCTCTCATGCTGGTAATTTTGGTAACGTGTGTCTTGTTTTTGTCTAAGTACCGTACAAAATTTGCTGTGCCGAAATTATCCTCAGACTGTTTGCCATCGTTAAAGTGAGACTCTACATGTGGTTCGTTGCGTAGATCACGCAAAGAGATCTTGATATTTGAATTTAAAAATGCTAATTCTCTGATACGATTCTCAAGGGTAGAATAGCTAAAATCAATGCCACTAAAAGTTTCTGTTGACGGCATGAACGTTACTCTCGTCCCTCTTTTGCTTGTGTTTTCATTTACTACCTTCAAGGGTTCAATGGACTCACCATCTTCAAAGCGCATAAAGTGCTCTTTCTTGTTACGCCAAATGGTTAATTCTAGCCAACTCGATAATGCATTTACAACTGAGATCCCAACACCATGTAACCCGCCAGAAACCTTGTAGGTATTGTTGTCAAACTTACCACCTGCATGCAGTTGGGTCATTATTACTTCTGCTGCTGATATTCCTTCCTCCTCATGAATATCAGTTGGAATGCCACGACCGTTGTCAGTTACAGATACTGAGCCATCTTCATTTATGCTAATTTCGATCTTATCACAATACCCGGCTAAAGACTCATCTATCGCGTTGTCAACAACCTCATATACCATATGATGCAGACCAGATCCATCATCAGTATCACCAATGTACATACCTGGACGTTTTCTTACAGCATCCAGACCTCTTAAGATTTTTATTGCATCAGCGTTGTAATTACTTTCCATGGAATCGTGTCATTTATAAATATTAACTAATATTACATTTGTATGTGCTGATTAGCAACATTTTTAAGTCGAAAGAAGGATCCTTGGCCATAATACATAAATAATGCATACTAAACTGTCTATACAAAGTGATTTGAACAGACAGACCAAATTGAAAATAATTATACAAACTCTGTTTTACGCTTCAAGGTGAGTGACTAAAACGCAGTATAATTTACTTTGCCCTTTCGGTTGAAGGATTTCCCAACTCAACGTAGGATAAATTATTCATACAAGTTTCTGATATTTCTTTCTGTTTATTATTATCCAGCTTGCTGCTGAATTCCTTGAACTTTTTCTCAAGCGCTGAATGTGTAGTTATAATATATCTTACCGTTTCAGGTGATAATTCTGGTAACTCATTACGAATTTTTTCTTGCTCTTTCCCAGAGAAATTTTTGAGATTTTCCCTAGCCATTTCTGGAAATCCTTGAGTGATTGTTTCCTCCACCATTCTACTGGCTTCCTTTTCATCTAGAGTAATAACCACTAATGGATGCAAACCAGCTAAAGATTCAAATAGCTTATTGTATGTTCCACCAGCACAACTTTGACCTTGGTTGCCATAAGTTGTCGCTGCATCTATAAGACCTCTTACAAACATATCCTTTCTATTTTTTATATCTCTATCGCTTAAAGGAACTGCTTGGCCCTCCATCCCTGTATTTCTGTCACTGCAAGCTTTCCAACACAAAATAGCTGCTTGCTTTAGTGTTAACTGACTATAATTGTCTTTAAAACTATCTTCTGTCATTATGTTGACAAACTGCAAACACTCAAGAGCTTGAGACTTTTCATCTGCTTTAAACTCATTTGACTGTCTAATATACTCCTCAATATCAGTTGTATTTCCTCTATTTAGTTGTATATAAAACTCCTCCCGGCTTAAGTTCTCTTTGTATTTTTTTACAAGTTTATCAACACTTAAGTTTACACTAGAAACCGCGTTTGGATCATGAGTAGTTTGTGCAACAAAAGGCAGAACATTAACTAAATCATGCATGAAAAGTTGCATTTCTTCCTCTGGAACTTCTTGCATTAAGTTAAAAAATTGCCGTATCTCTTCAATGAGTGCTCGGTTTAATAACCATAAGAATAGCGCAGGCAATGCTAAAAATATACAAGAAGTAATAATACATACAACTAAAACAGTTTTTAACATTAACCTAATGACATTTTTTGGCCAGGCTGATAATTTTGTTTCATTTTCACCAGGTTTCAGAAAATAATCCACTAACCATGAATACAAAAGGAACTGTACAAGCAAAAAGAAAGGAGGAATCATGCTTACCAGTAAAATTATGTTAAAAAACCTTTTAATTTTACTAGTATTACTATAAGCATTTTGCACTCTTTCTACTAGAGCCTGTGCTCTATTTATCCTATCTTGTTGTTGATTATTATTTTCGCCTGCTAACATATTACACACCTTATATTATTATTAGCATACAATGTTGTGAAAATATGGCAATAAAAAATTTGAGCACACCATACCTCTCTATAATTTATTGTGGATTGATAGTTGTTTTATATAAAACCTTATACTTTTTGCCTTGGAAGTATTACTTTGTAACTTTCTACCTTATCAAGAATACTGCTTGGTTTTACTGTAGTATCTATCTTATTTTCAATATCTGCTCCATACAGTTTAAGAACCTTGATAGCTTTTTCATTTCCACTATTCAGTGCAATATCTAAAGCATCCATTCCAGCTTTATTTTTGTGATTGATAAAGTTTTCTAGCTGATCTTTACCAAAGGTTCTCACATACCGTTCAATGATGAGTTTTACCACTTTCCCAGAGCAATTATTTGCAGCAGGAAAAAGTACCGTATTATTGTTATTGTCTTTTTTTGTTACGTCTGCTTCGAGCTCATTTATCAAATACTTGATAACTTCTACTCTACTATCATTTTCTGCTTCAGTACATTGCCTAGCAGCCAAAAATAGTGCCGTCCGTCCACTATTATCTGTATCTTCAATATTTTGCCCCTTATCGATCAAGGCTCGTATTATACTTTTACTTCCATACAAAGCAGCAAAAAGCAGAGGAGTATACCCTTCGGTGCTTTCTCTTTCGTTAATTATTGCACCATGGTCAGTTAAGAGTTCTATAAATTCTGGTGTATTTGCAAAAATTGCAAAGTGCATTGGTGTTAAATCGTCTTTACCATGGTTTTTAGTTTTTGCATTAACATGTGCTCCACTTTTTATCAGCAATTTCACTATTTCTAATTGTTTGCGTCCAACAGCAACATGTAGTGGTGTATGATTGCGTTCGTATTTATCATTGACGTTTGCACCATATTTTACTAGTAGTTTTACAGTTTCAACGCTACCCTCCAAAATTGCAACATACAAAGGGGTACGCCCACCTTCATTATGCGTATCAAGATTTGTTTTTAAATTAACTAAATTCTTGCTTAATTCCTCAATTACCTCTAATCGAGCAGTTTTATCAAGTTTTGCCCATTCGTTTTTCCCTTCTATGATATTAGACAACAAATTTGACATACAACAAGGATCTCTAAGCTCCGCTGAACTTAGCTTTATTTTCTTTGTGCCTATTCTAAGAAAGTATCCTTCTATGTCCTCTATCATATGGAATTGCGAACATGTCAATTCATATATTGTTAAGGATTATTATTAAGTTTTTATTAATATAATATTAATAAAAATTTTAGTCGAGAAAAGACGCTTTACTTGCAACAAGTCCAATACAATAGACTTCTCGTATAACCCAAACAGAAAAAAACAATTTACTCTCCATTTTTAATATTGGCATTTTTCCTACGCTGTGTGCTCTTAAGTTGCCTTAGCTATATAAGTAAAAACTGAAGTTTTAGCAAGACATGCAGTGCACACAGTTCGGAAAATTAAACAATAGTACGCCGAATACAAGCCTTTTATAGCCTTACGGCTTTGATTTATAGATACAATCCAGTTTTCTGATCAAAAATACCGCAAGTGTAATTGTTTATGACTAATTTTCCAGTGTCAGCTATTTGCATAGCCTCTTCATTTCATGCTTATCTACAACACAACTTTCAGCTCGCAGAATGGGGAGTATACTCCTTTTACTTCGGATAAATAGCTATTCACTTCTGATTCACGATTTTTATAGAGAGCAGAAACATGCTGCATAATGCCTAATTTTATCTGCTCAGGAACTTTATCATAGCCAGCTTCATACACAATTTCAACTCTTATTGCATTCAAGTGATTAAAAAATTCAATGTAGCCTCCTATGTCGCTGAAGTAATACTTGAGTGTCCTCTTTTCTTGATTTTTAGACATCGTTGCAGTAGCAGATATTATTACTCTCACGGGACCATAACTTAAATAGATTCTATTAGGTATATGGCCTTCACATGAAACTTGCCATGTTTGCTTAACCAGCGACTTTTCCATATACCACTCTGCATAATCGGTTGCCATAAAAATCAGGTTTGAAATTAACTTATCATCCTGATCACTCTCAATGCGTAGGAAAGACTTAACTTCCTCTAAAGTAACCGGAAAAGATTTAAGTTTGGATTTACGTTGTACACGTATTCTTGGCAAAGTAGACATAATAACCCCCCTTATTTATATATAGCTAATTCCATTTCCTGTCATCCTATAAAAAAACTTCTAATTCTAGTACCTAGGTGACAAGAAAGAAGACTGGTTTTCCTAGCAACAACTCTGATGAGAAGAGCAATGCTAAAGGAATACCATTTCTTGCGTTCAATGTTAAGTTAAAACCTGTATAGTAGCAACTCTAAACGCTTGAAATTCTTAGTTTTGCTATAAGTTCTTTATTGTGTGCTCTACTACATTAAGAAGAGAACGTATTAAAGCTGTTTCTCCCTTTTGATTGATAAAGTTTGAACTTACAGCGTACTCAACTAGGCCGGATTTCAGCAAATTGACATTTTGAGAATGAATATTGTTGAAGATGGTGTTTAACTCCTTGGCAAGCAAACCGCGAAACTTCTGTACACTATCATATGTAACATTTTCAAGTTCGTGCGCAAATTTATCTTGAGCTGCAGTTGTTATATCTTCAATTTCTTCATTAAGTTCCTCCAGCTTTTTTTCCTTACTCTTAAGGTTTTTTGTGAAAGCCTTCATACCTATCCAACTTAACTACTATTATAATTATAATATAAAAAACTACCAAAGCAAAAAATTTATATTGCAACATGCCGTTGCATAAAACAAATTTCCTTATTAATAGTAAATTATGCTTGAGCACAATGAAAAATTTCAAAAAGTCAAGTCTATATACAGGTACTGGCTTTGCACAGTGAATAATATCTTTTTTTACTCCGCAATAATATTTTTTTCTTTTAGCAGGCTTTGCAGTTCACCTTTTTCATACATCTCACGAGTAATGTCACAGCCACCGATGAACTCTCCTTTTACATATAATTGTGGAATTGTTGGCCAATCAGAAAACTGTTTTATGGACTGACGTATCTCATCATCTTCTAGTATGTTAACACACTTAAACCTTACGTTTAACTTTTTCAGAATCGACACAACGAGCCCAGAAAATCCGCATTGAGGAAAATCAGAAGTACCCTTCATGTATAACACCACATCATTCTCCACTATATCTTTTTTTATTTGTTCAAAATTGTTCATAAATTCACCTTAATCTTAAGCATTAGTTTCCAACTGCAAAGCATGTATGGACTGACCTTCCAAAGCCTTATACACCATTCTATGCTGTTCTAATTTTGTCTTTCCAAGAAAATGCTTGGAGGTTATTTTTAAATGGTAATGGTCATCATCTCCAGCAAGATCGTTAATCTCTACGTCAGCATCAGGAAATGATTGCTTGATAATTTTCTCTAATTCATGAATTGCGATAACCATTAACTTACTTTAAATTTTTATTATAAATCTAAAACAATTATATGCAATTGATTATCGTGAAGACAATAAATTCATTGTGCTGAGAGCACTCGCAAGACGAGACGTTAATTGATTCTCATATTTATCCCAATCTTGTATTGTTCTTCTAGCAACACCTGAGTGCACTGCAGCTTTTGCCACTGCAGGAGAGACTATTGAAATTAATCTTGGATCAAATGGAGTAGGTATTATATATTCACGTCCATAGCTCATTTTACGACCGCCATAAGCTACAGACATTTCATCGGGCACTGGCTCATGTGCAAGCTTTGCTATTGCACCTGCAGCTGCAATTTTCATTTCGTTGTTTATTGTTTTTGCATGCACATCAAGCGCTCCTCTGAATATGTAAGGAAACCCCATTACGTTATTGACTTGGTTATTGTAATCTGACCTACCAGTTGCGATTATTGCATCTGGCCTTACAGATTTCGCAAACTCAGGCCTTACTTCTGGATCAGGATTAGCAAGAGCAAAAATAATAGGATCTTTACCCATGCTCTTCAGCATCTCTTCATTTAGCACATTCTTTGCAGATAGCCCGATAAATACGTCAGCACCTTTTATTGCATCAAGTAAAGAACGTTCTTTCGTGTCAATTGCATATTTTTCCTTCCACTCGTTCATATCCTCTTTTCTGTCTTTGTATATCACTCCTTTTTTATCACATAGTACTATGTTTTTAGCACCCATGGACTTTAATATCTCTAAACAAGCAATACCGGCTGCTCCAGCTCCATTCATGATGATTTTAACATCTTCTAATTTCTTTCTTGCAATATCAAGAGCATTTTCTATACCGGCTGCAACAACTACCGCAGTTCCATGCTGGTCATCGTGAAACACTGGAATATCCATTAATTCACTTAGACGTTTCTCTATTATGAAACAGTCTGGGGATCTTATATCCTCTAAATTTATTCCCCCCCAACTTGGCCCAAGGTACCTTACTGAATTAATGAAACCTTCTATATCTTCTGTACCAACTTCTATATCAACCGCGTCAATGTCAGCAAAACGCTTAAATAAAACAGCTTTGCCTTCCATAACAGGTTTTGAGGCAAGAGGCCCGATGTTGCCAAGCCCCAACACCGCAGTACCATTTGAAATTACAGCAACGCAGTTACTTTTCGCCGTATAATCATAAACTAAATCAGGATTTTTAGCTATCTCAAGGCATGGAGCTGCAACTCCAGGGGAATAAGCAAGTGACAAATCATACTGGGTAGATAAGGGCTTTGTTGGCAAGATAGATATTTTACCAGGATTATTGCCCCTATTGTGATACTTAAGTGCTTCTTGTTTTGTAGTACTATCTAAATCATCGTTCATCATTATATCATTATGTCTTGAGCTCATAATTTTTAAGTATATTAAATTTTTATAAATGTTCAATTGCAAACTATTGACTTGTGAATTGCACTTCACTTCTGTATAAGTTTACCATACTGCATTAAAGTTACACTGCATGTTTAAGAAAAACTTGCCTAATTTACTGACAATTTCTCGTGCGCTTGCAATGCCAGCAATAATGTTAAGTTTTTATATAGAAAATAAGTATGCAAACTTGATTACAATATCAATCTTTATATTTGCATGCATTACAGATTTTTTCGATGGTTACCTAGCGCGCGCATGGAAAGTACAATCAAAATTTGGCAAGCTATTTGATCCAATTGCTGATAAATTAATAGTGGTCTCAACAATAATCATGTTAGTTTATAAACACAAGATAAATGATTTCACAATAGTACCATCAGTCATAATCGTCTGTAGAGAGATATTAGTTTCTGGTTTACGGGAGTTTTTAATAGCTACAAATGTTAGCCTGCCTGTAAGCAAAGCCGGAAAAATCAAAACATTTTTGCAGATGGTTGCTGTCGTAGCACTAATAATGGGTGATTATGAAACAGCTCAACATGTAGGTGCAATTTGCCTATGGATTGCAGCAATTATAACTGTGTGGTCAGGCTATAATTACGTCCTAGCTGGAGTCAAACAAATTGGCTGAATTTCTTGAAAAATAATTAATATACAAATGGTTAAGGTTTTAACAAAATTGACTAAGTAATTGAAATCCTGTATAATATATTAGTTTATAAGTCAATAGGATTGATATGACATATGAAGTGGGTAATAGCACATTCTACGTAGCAAGTCCTACAGCAGATGGCTATGAAAAAGTCAATGGTCATGAAGAAAAAGCTAGGAAAGAACTTGAACAGGAGTTATCAATACTAAACAAAAAAGAAGCAACAGAAAAAAGGAAGAAGCTCGAACAAGAACTGTTAACGCTAAAAAAAAGAGAGCTATATAGACAATGTGTATCATTGGTCACAATGGCTCCATTTGCATTGCTGATGGCTATTGAGCTGGAAAAAGTATGTAGCAATCAGGTATTGCTTGGTGTTATAAGTGGTGCATTAAGTCACACTATATTGCCTTTCACAGTCTTATCTCTTATCTGTACACTATATTTAATCTATAATAACAGGAAAATAGCCGAAAAAGAGCGAGAATTGAAAGATCTTGAAGATGGAGAAAAAGCAGAGAAAAAAGGGCATGATCTTCCTAGTGTAAGCGAGTGTTTGGTCTATATCGAAGCCATAACAACTGCACTCGTTATTGTAGGTATGGCACTAGGTGAAGTATCTTCTCTTGAAGTGGCAGAAGATGCAATTTTATTCCTTGCCAATGCAATTGCTTTTCTTACAACTCTTTATTCTTATATTGATGAGCATAGAAAAGACAAGAAAAAGGAAACAGAAAAGCCTAATCTTGATGAGAAATCTCAAGCAAAAACTAGCAATATGTCTATGGCTGGATTAGCACTTGCTGGTGCTTCTGTATTCCTAATAAGAAGGATACTGTTAATAGCACTGGCATCTTCGTTAAGTCCTGCTGTAGGACCTACTTTAGGTTTGATAGGCATTGCGCTTTTTATGGTTATACAGGTACTGACTATATATTCCCATAGCAAGACGCTAAAAGACCCAAAAGTGGAAGAAAAAGGTCCTAGACATATTAACACTGTCCCAAGTGTAGTAAATAATAATGGTAGCCTAAACCAAGAAGGACCGTCGTCTTGTTTACAATAACTTTGTGATAATCTCAGAAATTTGTTTATTTAGATGAGATTTGGTCTATACTTTATTTTGATCAAAAAAAATCTTATGTATAAGACTCTAATCATGTGCTTTACTCTACTGATTTGCTCCTTTACACAATCCTATGCAGGCGATCTTGAAAAGACTGAAACTGAACTATATGAGGAAGCAGCCAAACTTTTTGATCAAAAAAAATATAAACAAGCCATCAGAGCTGCTCAAAGAATAGAGGAATTGTACCCTTTTTCTAATTGGGCAATGAAGGCAAAATTGTTGTCTGGTGTTTCCCACTATAACATGGGTAACTACAGCGGTGCTGCTAGTGATATGGATGATTATATACGCATTTATTCAAGTGGTGAAGATTTACCGTATGTGTATTACTTAAGGGTCCTATCTTATTACATGCAAATCAATAAAGTTCAGCTTGGACAACAAACTGCATATAAAACTTTAGAGTTGGCCACTGAGTATATTAATCTCTTTCCACAAAATGAACATACAGAGGAGATGAAGGAAAAAGTGAAGCTAATCACAGAGCATATATTAGCAAAAGAATACTCCATTGGTAGGTTCTATTTAAGGCGCGGTGAGTATTTAGCAGCAATTAAGCGCTTTCGAAATATAATAAGCAACCAAGATTCTAGCTACTTTTCTGGGTCTGTGAACTATTTAATCACAGCCCATTCAGCTCTTGGTCTTGACTTCGAAGCTGAGCAGTATGAAAGTATATTAGCAGAGAAACTCAAAAGGAAAGATGAAGTTCTGGGCGAAACCTGAAAATTTGCTTTAGCTTTCTCCATGTCTTGGTATATAATCAAGCTTTTAACTATTTGAATATGGCTGGTCACTCACAATTTTCAAATATAAAACATCGTAAAGGTGCTCAGGATGCAAAACGCTCTCAAAAATTCACAAAGCTAATTAGAGAAATAACAGTTGCTGCAAAGCAAGGGCTGCCTGATCCTGAACTCAATCCACGCCTTCGTTCTGCTATATTTGCTGCACGCAAGGAAAATTTACCCAAAGATAAAATAGAGACAGCGATAAAAAATGCAACTGGTGGTGTTGCAGGAGAGAATTATGAAGAAATACAATATGAAGGCTATGGACCCTCTGGCACTGCACTCATTGTCCATGCTCTGACAAATAACCGCAATCGAACTGCTTCTGAAGTGCGTTATATTTTTTCTCGCAGAGGCGGAAATTTAGGAGAAACAGGAAGTGTTAGTTACCTTTTCGATCATGTAGGCTTAATCGTCTACAAAGCAGAGGGCGTAAATTTTGAAGATCTATTCAATCATGGAATCGAATTAGAAGTATTGAATGTTGAGGAAAATAATAAAGAAGGATTACATGTTATAACCTGTGAAGTGAAAGATTTCGGCAAAGTGCGTGATGCCTTTTATGCAAAATTTGGAGAGCCAGAACTTGCTCGTCTTTCATGGCAGCCAAAGGATCTAATTGAAATTAGTGATGAAGAATTAATTGATAAATTATCTAAATTGGTTGAAGAGTTAGAAGATAATGATGATGTCCAGTATGTTGAGGGTAACTTTGCTTTTGCTGGCACCACTTAAATCATGAAATTAATTATATTTATACTACTCTTTACTTTACCATTATATACAACTGGAGCGTCAACAGATCCCTCAGAGTTATTCCAGCACGGAATCAGGAAAAAAAAAGACATGGGTCAAGCTGCCTCGATAACAGAAAGCTCAATATGTAATAGAAAGTTGCTATTCATATCCAGCAATATAAAATCTTCCTTTTTTGCTACGGGAGTTGAACAAGGTTTAGCTCCAAATACAGTAATGAAGTTAATTGATATATATGAAAGCTTCGGTACAAACTTTAAAAAAGATATTGTGCCAGAAAGTAAATTGGAGGTTCTTTTTGAGAGGTCGACTAGCGATCAAAAGACCGAAGAAAAGATTTTGTATACTTCACTTATAACAAACAAAAAAGCCATCAGCTTATACCACTATAAATCACAAAATGGCAAAGAAGAATATTTTAATAAAGAGGGAATCAGCCTAAGAGGTAAAGCTTTTGTAAGTCCTTTAAATGGAGATTTTCGCATATCCTCAAAATTTGGCAATAGAAAGCACCCCATTCGCGGCAAAATTGTTTTTCACAAAGGAGTAGACTATGCAGCTAAATTCGGTGCTCCTATATATGCTGTTGCAGAAGGTGTGATAGAATATATAGGAAATAATGGAGGATACGGTAAATACATAAAAGTAAAACATAAAAATGGATATTCAACCTGCTATGCACATATAAGTAGATTTAGTAATAATATAAAGTCAGGTTCCAAAGTGAAACAAGGACAAGTCATCGCTTATGTTGGTAGCACTGGTGTTGCAACAGGACCCCATTTACATTACGAAGTTATATATAATGGTAAGTATATCGATCCACTCACAATAGCGCATAAAAATGAAATAAGATTGGTTGATTGTGAATTAAAGGAGTTTAAACTATTTGTGAATAAGATAGATAAAATGATCAACAAAGAGGGTTCAGGTGGAAAAGAAGTTTAAAGACAACGTAGACAAGAATACGATAGAAGATAGAAACTTAAGTCAAATCCAGCTTTTTCCCGCATTAATACTAGTGGTAATATTAATAGCAGTACCGCTATCACTGCTTGTGATGTATGATATTCCAGTTTCAATACACAGCAACCTGCTTTCAATGGATGGTATCACTGCCTTAGTGTTAATAATCCCATTTTTAATCCTATTCGTGATCTTATTTATAATTTTACCAACAGGGTTTTTCATCAATAATCCTAATGAAGCAAGAGTAATAGAATTTTTTGGTCATTACATTGGAACTTATTTTAAATCTGGGATATTTGTTACAATCCCGTTTACAAACAAACATGTTATTTCTCTAAAATTTCAAAACATCAGCACAGAAAAAATTAAAGTGAATGATGCAAACGGAAGTCCTATAGAAATCTCAGCAGTGATTGTTTGGAGAGTGAGCAGTCCAGCAAAGGCACATTATAATGTTAATAACTATCATGAGTTTGTTTCTGTACAAAGCGATTCAGTGATAAGAGAACTAGCAAGCAATTATCCATATGACAGCGAAAGTGACGAGGAATCTTTACGTAAAAATTCCGATAAAATTTCAGATGAATTGCGATCAATGCTACAACAAAGACTAGATATTGCAGGGATTGAAATTAAGGAAGCCAGAATATCTCATCTAGCATACTCATCTGAGATTGCGCAAGCAATGTTGAGACGTCAACAAGCACATGCTATCACCTCTGCAAGAAAACACATAGTACAGAACGCCATAAGAATTATCGAGGAAGTAATAGCTCACTTTGAAAAGAATAAAAGCGTACAATTAGACGGCAAGCAAAAAGTTCAATTGATCAACAATTTACTGGTTGCCCTGATCTCTGAACAAGATGCACAACCAACAATTAGTTTGGATAATAATTAGCATAAAAGCCTAACAAATTTGTGATATTTCTTGACTAGTAGACTAAGCAGTATTACAATAAACCATGTACGTTAGGGGTGCTTTAAAAAGCTGAGAGTACATGAGTACAACCCTTTGAACCTGATATTGTTAAAGCAAGCGTAGGAAAATGTATGAATATAAATATTGAAGAATTCTTCGGTTTCATTGCACTAATCACGTCTTTAATTGGGTTATTGCCTCAGGTATATAAAGCATATGCCACTAAACTTACCCGCGATGTATCAATGCTAATGTTAGTAAACTATCTTGTTTGTTCATTATCTTGGATTGGCTATAGTATCTACCAAGGCTCAACTTTTGTGATGTTTAGTAATATTGCTGGATTTGCGATCAGTGTGATATCAATTGTTCAAAAATGTTACTATGATGCAAAATCTGCATGAAGCATTTCATAACCATATACTACACTGTAGTATACAACAGCAATATCGCTCTATTGTGGTACTAAATGGGAAAATACCTGATCTATCGTTTTTCAAACTAGACATACCTATTATTGCTGTAGATGGAGGAGCAAACAGGCTTCTATCAATCGGCGTAAAACCTGACCTTGTAGTAGGAGATTTGGATAGCGTAAATCCGAATTTACACGCTGGTCTAAGTACAGTACATTTGCCTGATCAAGATTACTGCAACTTTTCCAAAGCAATAGATCACTTACAGACAATGAAGTTACTGCCATCAATAATAACGGGTATTACTGGAGGAGCAATTGATCACATATTACAAAATATCAATATTTTTCTCAGTACGGGCAGTATCTTTTATACACCCGCACCTCCTATAGTAGGATATGTCTTAAAAAAAGGTATTATCCATTTTTCTTTGCCTAAAAACACTAAAATATCTTTACTTGGTATACTGAAAGCTCAAGTATCAACTAAAGGATTAAAATGGGAACTGCATCTTGATAAGCTTACCTTTCCAGGAAAGAATTCTTGCTTTAATCGAAGTCTAAGCGATAAAGTATCCATAGAAGTACATAGCGGTATATGTTTAGCAATGGTATATTTAGAAGTAGTAGATGATGCAGGAGCATCTTAAGTTAAGAAGCAAAGGTTAGAAGGGTTAGCTATAATCCTCAACTGTCATGAACATGCTTATTACTGGGAATAGGAGGCTTTACACTTTCCAGGTGACTATCTACTTTCAATTGCTTTCTTAAATTTTGTTTTATTTTTGCTTCGAATTTAAATCCTAACTTTTCGCAGAATTTTTGAAAATATTCTTTTATAACATCAAACAGACTCTTGCCACCATCTTGATAGCTTTCTAGCTCCTTGGGAATAGTAAGTGATAATTTACCTTTTTTATATGTTACACCATTTTTGCCATCTTGAGACTCAAGTGTAAACTTTAGTGAGTTATTCAACTGACATATAACTGCTTCTTTTGGGTCACAATCGTTAGCTAGTAATTCAGTTAGCAATTTAGTGTCTGTTATAGATATTTCGTTATCGGATTTAATGCTAACACAGTTTCTATTGGTACAGTTGATGTGGATAGTACCCTGACTTTGAAGCATTAGTTCATGGGGAAAAAGTGCAGGAGCGAGGACGTTTGTTACTAGCCCTCCACCATAGTAAGAAGACTGATTACAATTAGTAACTAGCTCTTCTAAAATGGGGTCACTTGGAACTCGAGCTTTGGCATACTCAAACATTTCCTTAAAAATCTCCTTTGCAATTGGGCGATAATTATTGTTTTTCTTTACTTCTTCTTTGAGTAGAAAAAATTGCTCTTCGCTGCTGTAAATCTTTTTCCCATATGTATTAGTTCCTTTATCAATTAGACTGTGCTTGAGTTCTCTCCATGAATATTGCTTCCAAGCTCTTTCTATCAACGTGTGAATTGAAGTTTTGTCTATAATTTTCTCATTGATAACAAAATTCATCCTTGGGAAATCCTCATACATAGTTGTACCCGAGTTTGCCCCAACATTACTTTCACTAGCTCTCAATTTGTTAAAATCAAAATCTTTTGCCTGAGTTTTCAATGTCGCTATTGGATCTTTTTTTGCTTCTGTCATAATGTTTGTCCCTGTCAGCATTTTAGTTAATTATACCATAAAGATTACTAATAATTTGATAATAGCGTGTGCTATGTAGACTAAGATTTTTCTTTAATTTAAGATAGACATGGAGTAAAAAGAACCTATGATGAAAGAATCATTAGTTAAAATCGATGCAGTGAAAGTCGAAGATAAGAAAACAGTAAAAGGCTTTTTTAAGATATTAGGTGAAGTGGCAGATACTGTCAGATCATGGATTGGTAATATTAGCCCAGATTTAAGTAATAGTCGCGATGTTGACAGTTTAGTTTCAAAGATGAATGAGTGCTTAAACCCAAAGGGAGGGGAGGTCTCAGCACGTAAGAATACCGTATCTCTTGGTAATCTGTACTTAAGTTTATCAGAGAAAGGTAAAATAAAGTTTCTGCAAACCCTGGTAGAAAAATTTAACCCGAATAAAGCGGAAATAGACGAGAAAATAAAAGAGTATAGGGGAAATCGGAATCCTGAGTTGAACTATAAATTCGAACAGGACCTGGTAAAGATTCTTGAATCACCACGTTCTAAAATATTGAAGCAATTTATTTCTTTACCAGAAGGCCTCAAGTTTATTGTTGATATGCGTTCTGATGTGCTAAAGTTAAGGAATCAACATAAAGAGCTAAGTCGACTAGAAAGTGAATTAAAAAACATACTTCTTCCTTGGGTTGATGTTGACCTACTAGATCTTCATCAAATCACCTGGGATTCACCGGCATCATTATTGGAAAAACTTATAAAATATGAAGCTGTTCATAAAATTTCTTCGTGGGGTGATTTAAAAAATAGACTAGATTCTGATCGTCTTTGTTTTGCTTTTTTTCATTACAAAATACCAAATGAACCTCTAATTTTTGTAGAGGTTGCACTAGCAAACAAGATTGAAAATAGCATTCAACACCTTTTAGACGAATCAGTGCCTGTAAATGATCCAAGCAGTGCAAGCACTGCCATATTTTATTCCATATCAAATACCCAAGCAGGGCTATCCGGAATTAGCTTGGGTAATTTTTTAATCAAAAGAGTTGTGGAAAAGCTGTCGCAGGAGTTTAAAAGTATAAAAACATATGCAACGCTTTCTCCGATACCTGGCTTCACGAAATGGCTAAAAGAAAATTTAAACCAAGATATTACTTTGTTCAATAAGCTAGACATAAAACAATCTAGTGCAGAAATTTTAGAAAATATAGATCAGTTAAAAACTAATATTAAATGCGAAAGTGAAGTTAAACAATGTCTGCTGAAGCTCTGTACATATTACTTGTTAAAGGTCAAAAATAATAGTGGTAGTGCCTATGATCCGGTAGCACATTTTCATTTAAGCAATGGCGCATCAATAAAACAATTAAACTGGATGGCAGACACTTCTGAAAAGGGCATTAGTCAATCAGCTGGAATGATGGTAAATTATCTATATGAGTTGCCTAAAATAGATAATAATCATGAGAACTATATGGTTAGTAAAGCAATTTCCTGCGCAAAGCAAGTGTTATCGATGTTAAAGGAATAATTGCCCTCATGATACTTAAAATGTAAAATAGCTTTACTAAAGTAAAATAACTATCAATGGATAATATAAGGAATTTTGCAATAATAGCACATATAGATCATGGTAAGTCAACTCTCGCTGACCGTTTAATAGAGGAATGTAATGGCCTTGAGGTAAGAGAAATGACCAACCAAGTACTCGATTCAATGGATATAGAACGTGAACGTGGAATCACGATCAAAGCACAAACAGTAAGGCTGAGCTACACTGCAAATGATGGTAATCGGTATTGCATCAATCTCATGGACACTCCAGGTCATGTTGACTTTTCGTACGAAGTTAGTCGAAGCTTAGCCGCATGTGAGGGCTCACTGTTAGTGGTAGACAGCAGTCAAGGTGTTGAGGCTCAGACTCTTGCAAATGTATACAAGGCAATTGACAATAATCATGAAATAATAGTCGTACTTAACAAAGTCGATCTCCCTGCTGCAGACCCAGAAAGAGTAAAACTTCAAATTGAAGAAGTAATTGGCATTGATGCCGACGAGTCAATTTTAATATCAGCAAAAACTGGTCTTGGCATAAAGGATGTACTCGAAGCAATAGTTACAAAACTTCCAGCTCCACAAGGTGATGTAAATGCTCCGCTGCAAGCAATTTTAGTTGATAGTTGGTATGATACTTATCTAGGAGTAGTAATTTTAGTACGAATTAAAAATGGAGTGCTAAAAAAAGGCATGAGAATTGTTATGATGTCTAATAATGCTACATATCAGGTGGATAATATTGGTATTTTTACTCCTAAAAAAGTAATGACAGGTGAACTCTCAGCAGGTGAAGTAGGCTTTATAACCGCTTCAATGAAAGAAGTGGCAGACTGCAAAGTGGGAGACACTATTACTGAAGAGAAAAGACCTTGCAGCGTAGCATTTCCAGGCTTTAAAGAAGTGCATCCTGTGGTATTTTGTAGTATCTTCCCCAATAAAACAGATGACTTTAAATATCTCAGAGAAGCGCTAGAGAAATTACATTTAAACGATGCAAGTTTTACCTTTGAAGCTGAAACGTCAAATGCACTCGGCTATGGATTTCGTTGTGGTTTTCTAGGAATGTTACACCTTGAAGTTATTCAAGAAAGGCTCGAAAGAGAATTTGACTTGGACCTAACTGCAACCGCACCCAGTGTCATATATAAAGTTACTACACAAAACGGCGAAACCCTAAATATTCACAACCCAAGTGATATGCCAGATCCAACAAAAATTGAGATGGTGGAAGAGCCATGGATCACTGCAATTATAATGGTGCCTGACCAATATTTAGGAGAAATTCTATCTTTATGCGAAGAAAGGCGGGGAGAGCAGAAAGATTTATCCTATATTGGTAATACGACAACAGCACTGCTGAAATATAAGTTGCCACTATCTGAAGTTGTTTTTGATTTTTATGATAGGCTGAAATCAATTTCTAAGGGATACGCAAGTTTGGATTGGGAAATTTCCGATTATCAGGCAAGTCAAATAGATAAGCTGAGTTTTTTAATCAATGGAGAACCTGTTGACGCATTAGCCTGCATTGTTCACAAAAATAGGGCAGAAAAAAGGGGACGTGAAATATGTTCGCGTCTGAAAGATTTAATACCACGCCAGCAATACAAAATTGCCATTCAAGCAGCAGTAGGTAGCAAAATTATTGCCAGAGAAACAATTAATCCATACAGAAAGGATGTAACAGCTAAACTCTACGGTGGAGATGTAACGCGGAGAATGAAGCTTTTAGAAAAGCAAAAGAAAGGTAAGAAAAGGTTACATTCTATAGGAAACGTAAATATTCCACATAATGCTTTTATTCAAGCTTTGAAAATAAATGACTAGTATATGGGATATAGCTAAAGATACTCGGATTTACCGACGAAATGTTCCTTTACATAATCATCAATGATTGTCTTAAACTCTTCAAAGATATTATTGCCTTGTAAAGTTTTGAAGTACTTGCCATCTTTATAGACTGCTGAAACAGACTTTTCTCCATACCCAGGCAAGCTGATCCCTAAATTTGCGTGTTTACTTTCTCCAGGACCATTTACGATGCAACCCATAACAGCAATATTCATATGCTCTACACCTGGATTTCTCTTCTTCCAGACCGGTATGCGAGTTTTTATATAATCATTGACTTCTTCAGTCAATATACGAAAACGATCGCTACTTGTGCGTCCACATCCTGGACATGAGCTAACTTGAGGATTGAAGTGGCGCAAGCCTATGGACTGCAATATCTCTTGACACACTGTGACCTCATTAATTCGCGACTCACCAGGACGTTGAGTTAAAGAAGCACGTATCGTATCTCCAATACCATTTTGTAATAAGTAAGTAAGCCCTGCTGTGGTGTTTATCACGCCCTTATTGCCCATACCAGCTTCTGTTAAACCTAAGTGCAAAGCATAGTTAGAAGATTTTGCAAGCGCCATGTAAACTGAGATTAAATCCTGCACTCTACTGACCTTACATGAAACGATTATTTTACCCAAGCCGAGACCAATTTCTTCAGCCTTTTTTGCACTACTCAGGGCTGACATTACAAGTGCCTTGCGCAACATAACGTCAGAGGATTGTGGCTTACTAGATAAAGAATTCTCATCCATCAGCTTTTGCAGCAAATATTTGTCAAGACTGCCCCAATTTACTCCTATTCTGACAGGAAGATCATGTTTTACTGCATATTCTATAACTCTTTCAAATTTCTCATCACGTTTGTTGCCAAAGCCTATATTGCCTGGATTCACCCTGATTTTACCTAGCATTTTGATGTTGTCTGGATAATTTTGAACTAATTTATCCAACTCATATTGCCCGCAGCCTACTAATATTTTACCGTCAAAGCCCTCTTTGTTCACCTCTTCTATTATATAAGGTATTGCTTTCGTTACCTCCTCTGAATTCAAAGCAATGCGTACCAACTCTGAACCCGCATGTGCTAGCTCTACTATTTCTTTCGCATATTGCTTAGCACTGCTTTTTATATTGTCAGGATCTATATACACACCAAGTGCCATAGATTGCACAACTATAGGATTATTGCCACCTATCTTCACTTGCCCAATCCTTACAACATGAGTTTTACGTCTAGAAATAGGTGATAATTCATATAGCTTGTTACTCAAGCTATAATCCACCAAATCTTTATTTAGCATGCCATTAAATCTATTCTGCCGTATCAGCTACACTTCCAAATGAATCCGAGCCATTTGTATTATACTGTGTAACATTATTAAGACCAGCAATAGAATCATGTGAACAAGTCTTTTTTGATTGAGTGTCTTTTATAATAATATTTATAGGAGAAATTTTCTTCCTTCGTGTTGCAGTAATCTTTTTTCTCTCTGGTCGTTCATCTTCATGTTGTCCGCTTTCATATTGAGAGATAGACCCTTGATCTATGAACACAGCTCCCCTCAAACGTGCAATATTAATGCCATGTTGGTTTATCATAGCATCCCCTTCATCGTCAATTATACAGGCTTCTACATCGTTTAGCTCATTATTAAGGATGGCAATCTTTTTTTCCTTTAACTTTTTGGCTAGACTCTCTTTTTTCATGTTAGCATCAGCTCGACCCTGCAACTTTTTTTTCTTTAGAAGTTCCCTACGCTTTTCATACAGCTTATATGACTCAGCAAAATCCTCATCCTCATTAAAGTTTGCACCGCCGGGGTTACCTGGAGGCTTATATTTCTCACTAAGTTTTATTTTAGACTTAGCCTCAACATCATGCACAATAAAGAAGCTAGAAACTAAAAACATTAGTATAAATAAGACTTCAGAAAAAATCTTAAGCATATGGTACTATGAGTAAATATTGTGTTTTTAAAAATAACAACTAACGAACTTTAAGTAAACCAGAATCTTTACTAACTTTGTAATGATTCACATTTGATTAACACAAGTAAATTTTTTAAATATTTATATATGTCTTTCTGACTTATCTAATTCTTGCTTTCTGTTACTGCTTTCCTTCTTATTAACATGTTAATAAAATAGTTGACTTCTTAGCCATTATTATATAGAATTAAATAGTAGATGGCGAGGTAAAAATGTCAGTATTTGAAAAACTTAAGAGACATTTATTAGGAAAACCTAAATCAGTAACAGAGGAACGAAAGAAGTACTTAATAGAAAACCTTAAACATGCTGCTAGAGAATTTGGTAAAGCTGGCACGAGATCTGATCACTCAGCAGTACCAAAGGAGCAGCAGCTCTCCATTGATTTGGGTAATAAAAAAACTTTCGGTATCATAAATAGAATTTTATATTGGATAGAAAACAAGTTTACACATCTTTTCCCACGTTATAATTTATTTCCAGAAGTTGGAGTTGAAGGGAGAAAAATCCCTGGAACTAATACAAAGGTTAAGTATTTAACTCCAGAAGAGCAAGTAGAGCATACTAAAATTGCTTACAAAGGAAAGTTATATGTAGATTTAATGCTAGAAATAGAAGGCAATAAGTTGAAAGGCTTCAAGGGCAAACCATATGATACAACTGGTAAGACTAGTAAAGGAAAAAAAGATTGTGTAGCTTATGTGGTCACACTTGATGGAAAATTGATAACTCATCAACACATTAATGTTAACAAAAGTGAATGGGCTTATCGTCATTCAACTCTCGCAGGTGGTAAACCAGTTTTGTGCTCAGGCCTAATGAAAGTAAAAGATGGCAAGATAACTTATATAGATAATAACAGCGGACACTATAAACCAACATCAGCAAATTTGTACAATGCAGTAAAAAAATTAGAAGGTTTTTTTTCAAAAGATGCAAAAGTTGTTTGCCTACCATATTGGGCCAGCTTGCAAAAACAAATTCCTCTTATACGCAAAATTGTTTTAGCAAAGCAAGAACCGATAAAGGAATTTTTGCAAAAGATAGAGCAGAAAGGAAAAGATGGATTGACTACATATGAAAGACATTTTAAGAGGATAAAAGAATGTAATGAGCAGTATGAACAAAAGTTGCTTCTTGCAAGCTATAAGTCACCAGTACCTATTTCAGACAACGATCTTCAATCAGCAAAAATAAGGGCAATAGCATTCTCGATAAGAGGGTTTGTTGAAGAAATTTGTGGTCATAAGCCAAAAGTCGATATTAAATGCAATAGAAAAACAAGAGAAGCTGTAAGCTTTGATATAATTTTTCACCACGAAAATCTCAGTAGATTTCTTACCTTTTTTAATACCTTAGAATCACATGGATGTGGTTACTTACCACATGTTAAAAAAGATAAATTCATAATTACTATAAACATAGACCAAGCCGACAAGTTAATAAAGGATACCTCACAAACAGGTCGGGTTAATAAATTAATAAAGGACATTTTACAAGAAACAAAAACAATGACAGTAGAACACTCAATAAGAAAGATTATTGGTGCAAATTATGGCCATAAACCAAAAATTGATATTCAATATAATCAAAAGGAAGCTGTAGGTGTGAATATAGCTTTTCGCTATAAAGATGATTGTGATAAATTTATTAAACTTCTAGATCTTAAAAAGCATAGCTATATTTGCATACCTCATCAAGATAAAAAAGCAGTTGATGTGCTTCTTCAATATACAGATGATGAAAAAGACATAGCTACTAAAAAATCAATGCCCAACAAATGTACAGTTTTTATGAGCAAAGACCAGGCTAATAAATTTATAAAGAATACTTTAGAAATTAAGATAGATAGTGTTGAACAACTGGGAAATACAGCAAACCGCCTAATAGCTACCTAAGACCCTTATTTCCCACTCGAGTTCAACATCAAATTTATCCTTTACCGCATCTCTTACCCTGTTGCCAAGGTTTTCCAAGTCAGATGCAGTTGCATTATTATAATTGAGCAGAAAATTACAATGTTTCTTAGAAATCTTAGCTCCACCGTTATTTAATCCTCGGCAGCCAGATTCATCAATCAATTTCCACGCTTGGTAGTCCTTTGGATTTTTGAATATGCACCCAGCAGTTTTTCCTCTTACTGGTTGGCTTTTGTTTTTTTTATCAATAATTTCCTTCATTCTGCTGAGTATCATTTCATGCTCTGAACTTATCCCTTGAAACTCAGCCTCAACAAAAATCCATCGTCCGTTCAAACAATGCTTACGGTAAACATAACCCATTTCTTTGCTGGACAATTCACATAGACTTCCATCTTCTAGATTCACTGCTTTTATCGACTGCACGACACTTGCAATATCACTGCCATATGCACCTGCATTCATTTCTACTCCACCACCAACTGTTCCTGGAATTCCGACTAGAAACTCAAGTCCACTAATCTGTTGTTCTCCGGCAAAATAAGCAAGATTGCTAAGTAGTGCAGCACCACCTGCAACGATAGAGTTGTTATTCTTACGTTTAATATATGCAAATTCCTTACCTAATTTTACCGTTATTCCTCGAATGCCACTATCCCGCACTATTATATTGGATGTTGCACCGATAACACTAATTGGTAACTCAGTGTTCTTAATCAAGCATATTAAATCTTCAATATCACGTGGTTTAAATAATACATCAGCTTGTCCACCAACATTTAACCATGTTACTTTTGACATCAAAACATCACAGCGATAGATTCCACGTACTTTAGGTAAGCTTATAAGCATTTTGATCTCAACTCTAACCCCGCATCCATACCCATTTTTTCCGCATCTTCTATAAACGAAATGCGCTCAGTAAAGTATATATCTTTCTCATCTGCTAACATACAACAAAGATGCAGCATGTTTTCACTCACATATTCTGCTAAAGCTGCAAGCGGTGTAAAGCACGAGCCATTTACTGTTTTCATAAAGCTGCGTTCTGATTTTATCCTTATAAAAGACTTATTATTATTAATTTTCTCTAAAAGACCGATAATTTTCACATCATTTTTTCTACATTGAATGCAAATTGTCCCCTGCCCTACTGCGCTTAACATGATTTTTGGTGACAATACCTCTGTAATTAAATGACATTTTTTTAACCTTATTAATCCTGCTTCAGCTAGAATTATTCCGTCAAAGTTTTGATTCTGTAGTCTAGTTGTTACATTTCCACGCAGTGGTACTATATTCAGATCTGGCCTCAAACTTAGTAGCTGAACTTTTCTTCTTATTGAAGAAGTTGCGATTGTAGCCCGCTGTGGTAAAGATTCAAGACTTTCATACTTATGAGAAAGAAACGCATCGTATGGACTTAGCCTATCTAACACACAAGGAATTGCTAAACCTTTCGAGAAAAATGCAGGCACATCCTTTAGCGAATGAACTGCCATATCTATATTATTCTCGAGCAGTTCAGTTTCAATTTCTTTAAGGAACAGTCCTTTGCCTCCCATTTCGGCTAGGTTTGCATTAGCATATTTATCACCGGAAGTTTTTATTTTTACAATTTCAACAGACAAGTGAGGAAAAGAGTCTAGCAATTTTTGTTTCGCTTCTAAAGCTTGAGCAACTGCAAGGTTGCTTCCTCTGGTACCTATTTTGACTAGCATGTATATAGAGTTATCTTAAAGTAAAATTTTAATTACTTAAGTGAAAAATCAATAGCAAATTCTGAACTTGCTAATATTATCCAAGTAGCTGCCACTGGAACATAGTCTTTACTATAGTAACTTCTAAAATGAATGATGGATACTCTTTTGGTATACACAAACTACTCAATGCTAATACCAATTCCCATTACACGGGGAGCAAATAAACAATGATGCCACTTTACCACGCTATGCTACTTGCTTGGGCATGGGCCTTTTTTTCGTTATTGTCCTATGTAATGGGAATTGGTATAAGATACTAAGTTAAAGAATTTTCAAACTAGACCCTAATAAAAATAGGCAAACTTTTTTTCTAATTTATAGAAAAAATTACTTCCATTTTTTTTAAACTTGATTATAATTATAGTTGAAGGTATTTTTAGAGCTCAAAAATTTACTTTTGTCTGCAGACTTTTCATTAAATAACTAAATTCAGTAAAAGGTCTATCTATTTCAACAAAGGGCGTGTAGGTGCACATACATCTCTGCACTTTTCCTGAATCTTTCTTTACAGGAGGGCTATTATCTCCAGCATTCTAAACTACGCTTACAGTTAGCTTAAGCTTTTTATAGGCTTAAGCGTCAATACATCATAAAAAAAACAAAAGGCGCCTATGGCTTTTAACATTAGACAGCAAACTTTACGCACTAGTATGGGGTCTTTTTGTCTTTTTTTATTTAGTAAATTTCTTAATATATATAGCTAAAGTAATTAAAAAGCCTGTACAGGACTGAAAAACGAACCAGATCCCAGTCGGCTACTTGCATGACACCCTATAGTACTGAAATGACACCACTTGTTGTAAAAACAAATGTCTGTTCACAAATTGCAACCAACTATAAATATTAAGAAATTTACTAAATAAAAAAAGACAAAAGACCACAGAACAGCTAGTTATTTACTATCTCTGTCAAGTATTGGACTTTTTGCTGCCTTGTAACGCTTTATAGCGTGCTGAGCTTACAAAACTTAGATGTAGATGAAGTTTTATCAAGATATAC